>CAWBXQ010000006.1:0-382110 GCA_963792755.1 uncultured Ignavibacteria bacterium | reverse complement strand
CCTGGTCAGAATTCATATTCTTTAATAAGCCTTCAGTCCAGTGGAAATGAATAATATCCGGGATCATATTTCCATATATAAATGTCTCATAGCCAACAATAATCTTTACTCCCATCAATTTATAGGTTTCCAAAAGATTTTTTAAATACGTGTTATATCTTTCGACATCTTTCGCAATATATAAAATCATAATTATAATATAGTAAACTAAAATAATTGTTATTGATTAAATGTTAGGATTTGTAGTAAGAATATATTAATCATATCTATTCAAAACAATTGAATTAGATGAACTTATAGTAGACATTTGGATTCCCCGGCATAATTATTGTTTTATATTTCTTTTAATTTCTTGTATCAAATGATATTTACTAATATTTTATATAAAAGGATATTTTATCAATTATTAATGCTGCAACGAGTTGTATTAAATTTGATGATTTTACCAGGTAAAGGAATATCAATTGTTACCTGATATTAAAAATAACCAATTCTATTACCGGGTAATAATATTTATAGCAGTAATAATAGGAATCTATATTCGTTTGAAAGGATTAGGTACCTGGCCCCTGGCAACTGATGAATATTACATAGTTCAATCTGCTGAAAATATTCTTAAGCATGGCCTGCCGCAATTTCCAAATGGAGGCTATTATGACAGAGGAATTTTATTGCAATACCTGATTGTTCCACTCCTTTCATTAGGAGTTAAGCCAGAGTTTGCCGGTAGAATTTTTCCTTTATTATCAAATTTATTGGCTATTCCTGCAGTATATCTGATAACAAAAAGAGTTGGCAATCAATTAATTGCAACAATAGCCGTTGTAATTTTTTCTCTTTCAATATGGGAGATTGAGTTTTCCAGGTTTGCTCGTATGTATACACCCTTTCAGACAATTTTTCTTTGGTACATCTATTTTGCTCTGAAAGACTATTATTATAAAAGTTTCTCTAATTTTAAATGGTTATTATTTCTTTCTTTAGTAAGCATATTTGTTTATGAAGGGAATATATTTCTTGTTCTTTTAAATTTTGTTCCTTTTGTGTTATATAGAAAAATTAATTATAAATATTTAATTGGTTCTGTATTAATATTTGCGCTATCACTTTTTTCAAATCTATACAGCTTCGGAATATCAAATTCTTTTCCGCTTGAATATTTAAGTTATATAAGTCAAAAGGCATCCCAATCTATTATTAAACTACCCCAGGTGCTCCTGCCATATTCATTTCAATCAGGTTATTTTGTTTTTTTAACCCTTGTAATAGTTGGAATAACAATATTGCTGATATGGTTAATAATTAAAAACTTATCTGTAAAAAATTTCTATTCAATATTTTCGATAATTTTTTTGGGTATTTGTGCAGCACTGAATCAGTTCGGTTTATTTTTTCTAACCTTTCTAATATTTGTTTTTTGGAATTTGACCGGTCCAAAATTTTAAATAAAAAAAATATAACCTTTCTTGGACTAATTTTCATAATCAATATAATATACTGGTATACCTACGGAATGCTTTCAAAGGAATGGTACGTTCTTTTTAATGATTTCTCATCTTTTAAATTGTGGGGCGTAACAAAAAGGCTGATGATAGGTTTCTTTAATTTTCCAGATAATTATTATTCATTGATACTATATATAAAAACTTTACCTTTGCTTACTATATTTTCAGGAATTTCACTTTCTGTTTATTTTGTATTTCTTTTATTTGATAAAGACAAAAATGAAAATACCAGATTTTTAATAGGGGTTGTTATTATTATGAGCCTTGGGGCTACAATTCCGGATCTTATGTATAGGGAAACAAGATATACATTTTTTATCGCTCCTATCGTTTTAATGCTAGTGCTTTATTCAGTTCATTACATATTAAGTAAAATATTTACCAGACAACTTTTGGTAAATGTTTTTTTTATTTCTTTAATATTAATGGCCTTTATAATATCTAAGGATTTTAATCCTTACCATCTGATTCATATCGACCGACAGGATGTTAATTATAGAATGATATATAATAATATGAATTATAAACAACATTTATACAGAAGATGGGATATACTTACACCTACAGACTATGTTAAAAAGAACTTAGGAAAAGAAGACTTGATTATGATTAATGAAACCGGCATGAAATTCTATCTTCCCCGAGTTGATTATTTTAATTTTAATTATAAACATAGGGCTTTCAGTTCTCTATCAGTTGAAAAAGGGACAAGGGAAAAATGGTCCAATGCTAAGTTAATCTATACAGATGAAGCCTTAATAAATTTTATTGAAAATAGAAAAACTACAATTTGGTTCTTAGCTTATCCAGAAAATTGGCTTACTGAACTTAACTTTTATAACAGATATAAGAATAATTTAGTTTATGAGGGAATAGATGGAGTGATAAAAGTCTTTAAGTTTCCAAAAGATGAAGCTAATTAAATACTATTACACAAACTTTAAAAATGAAGGCATAGTAAATAAGGTGATTTCCATTATCCTTTCATTCCTATAATATCAAACTTTATTAGTTTTAATCAAAGGTTAATTGACCAATTGAATACAAACCAAAGCGAATCCTAAAAAGAGTTCCATTGGCAAAATTAAATAGAGGAAATTTTTATACTTATATGAGATAACAATTTGACCGATATTAGTAAAAAAATAAGATCGGGTATCATTTACACAGCACTTTCAAAATACAGTAATGTTCTTGTAGGTATCTTAGTAAGTGCAGTACTTGCCCGTTTATTAACTCCAAAAGAGTTCGGTATAGTTGCCCTTATTTCAGTTTTTACTTCCTTTTTTTATTTGCTAAGTAATTTTGGTATTGCTCCGGCTATTGTGCAGACTAAGTCACTTACAAAAGAAGATATATCTTCTATTTTTTCTTTTTCAATAGCAATTGGTCTGTTTTTATCCACAACTTTCTATTTTGCCGCTTCTTTTATTGCATCTTTTACAATGAACCGGTTCTCATTAACCTGACTCATCTAATGGCACTTGGCATTTTGTTTTATTCACTTCAGGTAGTTCCAAATGCTCAAATTTTAAAGGAACTACGATTCAAACAAATTGGGATTATAAGTGTTGTAGTGAATCTAGTCTGCGGCATTATTGCAATTATACTTGCCTATGCAGGATTCAGTTATTATGCCCTGGTAATAAATAGTATCCTAACCGGTTTTTTTACCTTCATTATATACTATATTTTGTCTCCTGTTAAACCATCATTATGGATACAAATTAGTTCGTTACGGAAGATTGCCAAATTCTCTATATTTCAGTTCTCTTTCAATTTTATAAACTATTTCGCACGTAATGCAGATAATCTTTTAATTGGAAAATATTTTAGTCCCTCCGCCCTTGGACTTTACGACCGGTCATATAAATTGATGAAGAAGCCATTAGAAAATCTAACTTTCGTAATTACTCCCGTTTTACATCCCGTTCTCTCAAGTTATCAGAATGACAAGAAAGTTATTTATAATGCTTATTATAAAATTGTAAAATTTCTTGCCATTATTGGTTTCCCTCTCTCAGTTTTTCTCTTTTTTCAGTGCTTCTGAAATCATAAGAATTGTGTATGGAATGCAATGGGAGCAAAGTATTCCTGTATTTAAATTGCTAGCTTTAAGCATTGGAATTCAAATGGTACTTTCAAGCACCGGATCAATATTTCAAGCTACAAACAGAACGGATCTAATGTTTTTATCCGGTTTTATTAGTACAATTTTAACAATTGGAGGAATACTTTATGGAGTTTTTATTGGTAAAAGTTTAGTATCCGTCGGTTATGGTGTAACTATTGCTTTTAGTTTAAATTTTTTTCAAGGTTTATATTTATTAATTGTTAAATCATTAAATCAATCATATCTAAATTTCCTTAAAGTACTTATTTTCCCTTTGGTTCTCACTCTTAGCATTGCGATTGTATTATGGCTCTTATCCGGAATTAAAATTAATAATATGATTGTTTCTTTTACGGTAAAGTTCTTAGCGACAATCGTTGTATTCGGAATAGTATTGATAAGTTCCAAAGATAATATGAAGTTCATTAAAGAGTATTTTGGAAAAATGTTTAAGAAATAAATAATAGATTCAAAACTTTTTAGCTTTTCTTTTTTAGGTAGTGGTACTGTACTACCCTTTTTTATAGTTTCTTTGTAAATATTATAGCAATAAGATCTTAATCTATAAATTTTATTGTGAAGAAAAATTAAAGTAAAGAATTTTTTAAAATTGCCTTATGCGAAAAGCAGATAACAAAGTTTTGTATAAACGAAAGTCCTTTTGTATATCCAAATAATATGAAAAGGTTTGCTATTATTAGAATAACCTTTGGAAACCGGAGTAATCATTACCGATTTATCAAAAAAGGCTTTACAAATTTGACACAATGAATTTAGAAACGTAGATTATGATTTGTGAAAATATGTACTTTAGTACAGAGTTTTTGGGTTTCCTGCAACAATGATATTTAATTATTTTTACTAATGATAACAAGATTCGAAAGATTTGTTTTTGAGTATAATTGGCTTGATAATTGCTCTTTAATTTTAACTAATTCGGAAATAAAATGAAGAAAATATTTATCTTTTGTTTTATAATATTTGCAATACCACTTTCCGCCCAAGTTGATCAGCAAATTGGCAGGACACGGGACCAATATAATGGTTACTACGGTAATTTTTTTGATTACTCTGATGCAACTACAATAAATGTTAAAGTTTCTATCTGGGGTTATGTAAGATCTCCTGGTAAGTATATTGTTCCAATTTACACTACTGTACCCGACTTAATATCATATGCCGGTGGACCAGTTGATGAATCAAACTTAGATGACGTACGAATATACAGAGTTGATAAAAACGGAAATGAAGAGTTAATAAAATTAAATTATACCGATCTATTACACGATGATCAATTAAGTAAAAACAAAGTTAACCCTAATTTAAAAGCTGGTGATATATTAATAATTCCCGGTTCTCCAAAATTTTATTTCAGGGATTATTTAAATATTTCTTTATCTATTTTTTCGGCCATCGTTTCGCTAACAATTTTAATAATAAATATTAGGCACAACTGATATTAAAATGAATAAAAACAATAATTCCAGTAAAAGTTTAAATCAAAGTATTTTAAAAGAATATTTACGATTAATAAAATCTAATCTTAGTTCTTTATTAATCATAACTATTTTAATTGTTTTGGTTGCAACAATTTATGCACTTACAGCAAGGGATATTTACACGGCTACAACTGACTTAAAAATCACTCAGCCAAAAGGAAGCATTTTATCCGCTCCTCTTATACCTTCTTCAGGTTTAGGTTTTGGGAGTGACCTTTTAATTGCTAATGAGATACAAACAGTTAAGTTTAATTATACTATAAGAGAACAGGTGGCAAATGATATAATTGACTCAGCTAAATCGGAATCCCCATCTGATTTTCCTTTAATTGTTGACAATGAGAATCCTACATCTAAAGGAAAATTAAAAGATTTTGACGATATAGTTGATATTCTTGAAAATCACATTGAAGTAACACAAATTGGGAATTTAGATTTCATTTCGATTTCTGTTGAGTCACCATCTCCTAAAGAAGCTTCAGTTATAGCGAATGCTTATGCTGACGCATACAGAACCTTCAATTTAATGGTTAACAGAAATGAACTTACGACAATCAGAAAAACATTAGAGGAACAGAGAAAAGAAAAATTAGGCGATCTTATTAACGCCGAGAATAACATAAAAGCATACCAGCTAAAGGGTGGCGTAATACAATTAGATGAGCAATCAAAACTTTTAGTTGATAAACTTTCAGATTATGAAGCACAAAGGAATGCGTCACAGATAGATTTATCTATTCTTAAAGGATCACTGGAAAAATACAAAGGTGAACTAAAGCAAAGAGATCCCTCATTAATTGATTTCCTCGAATCTAAAACCTCTGAACCATACTTAACTCAACTTGAAACACAAATAGCACAATTGAAAGCTCAGCGGGATATGGCTCTTGCCGGGGCTTCAGGCTCAAAAGTTAATCAAGATGTTATAACTGAATACAATAACAAAATAGATGGATTACAAGAAAAATTGGATAAGAGTGTTTCTAAATATAAAACTATGATATTATCCTCAAGTCCCGAAGAAATAAAAGAATTAACACAAAAAGTTTTTGAAACTGAAGTAAAATATCAGGCAGGGCTATCTTCATATAATCAGTTAGGACAAATTATTTCCACTTATGAAGGTAAATTCAACAATTTACCAGGAAGAACTCTGGATCTTGCAAGGTTGGAAAGAGAACGTTCAGTATATGAAAAATTATATCTTGCTTTAGAAGAAAAATACCAGGAAGCCTTAATTAATGAACAATCGATGCCCGGAAATGTTTTTATTAATGAATTATGCGTTTCCACCGCCAAAGCCAAATAAGCCGAATCGTCCTTTAATAATTGTTTTCGGGATTGTTATAGGTTTTTGTTTTGGATTTGGTTTTATATATCTAAAAGATTTTCTTAATAAGAAAATAAAAACCTCTGAAGATATTGAAGAATTAGGTTCAACTCTGTTAACATGGGTGCCACGAGCAAAGAAAAATACAGGTGACCCGGCATTAATTGTATTTAATAATAGTGACTTCTCAACTATTGAGTCTTTCAGAGCATTAAGAACCAGAATTCAATTCTCAAAAAATAAATCTGATGCAAAAGCTATTTTAATGACATCTTCAGCTCCAGGTGAAGGCAAAACTATGGTCGCTATTAACTTAGCAAGCAGCTTTGCTAAGGATGATAAGAGAACAATTATAATTGACTGCGACCTTAGAAAACCTCGCCTCCATTCTATAATGGGAGATTCTGTAACACCTGGTTTATCCGACTATTTATTTGGTAGAACAACCAAAGAAAATATTGTTAGAACATCAAAATTAGCTAAGTTAGACTATGTTACTGCTGGAACAATTCAAAGTAATTCCTCTGAAGTCTTGAATTCGATAAAGACAGCAACATTATTTCAAAAGTTGAGAGAAGATTATGACATTGTAATTATAGACTCTGCTCCAATTCTAGCCGTAGCCGATACTGAAGTTCTTTCTAACTTTGTAGATGCAAGTATTTTGGTTGTTTCCGCAAACACAACTGAACTTGAATGGGCTAAACAATCTATCAGTCTTTTATCACACGAGCAAAGCACTTTGTTAGGTGTCGTGTTAAATAATTATGATTTTAAGTTCGGGTATCCATCTAACTATAAATATTATGATTACTATTATTCGACCGATGAATCAACTAAGAAAAAACAAAGTAAGAAACACAAAAACAATTCGTAAGAAAGATGAGTTTGTTTTTTCAAAAAATTACGACATTAAGACTGGTTACCCTTCGAGTTATAAGTAATGTAAAATTAAACCTCAATTATTAAATCCTACAATTTATGGGGAGAGAATTTTAGAACATGAAAAGTCAAAATTATTATATTGATAACCATGCTGTGGTCGAAGATGGGGTTGAAATTGGTAAGGGAACAAAAATTTGGCATTTCTGTCATATTCAGAAAGGTGCAAAAATAGGGAAAAATTGTGTGCTTGGGCAAAATGTTAATGTTGCCAGCAATGTAGTTATAGGAAATTACTGCAAAATACAAAATAATGTATCAGTATATGAAGGAGTGACTCTTGAGGATTACGTTTTTTGCGGTCCTTCAATGGTATTTACTAATATTATCAATCCGAGATGCAAATATCCTCAGGCAAGTACTCAATACTATATAAAAACTCTTGTTAAGGAAGGCAGCTTCAATAGGAGCAAATGCAACAATATCTATGTGGGCACACAATCGGTAAGTTTGTGATGATAGGTGCAGGAGCTGTTGTTACTAAAGATGTCCCCGATTTTGCAATTGTAGTTGGTAATCCTTCAAGAATTATTGGTTGGATGAGCGAAGCAGGAATTAAACTAAACTTTGATGAAAATGGTGTTGCATTTTGTAAAAAAAGCGGTAAAAGGTATAAACTCGAAAGGAATATTGTAGCTGAACTATAATTAAATCACCAGGGAAAAACAGTAAACATTTAAAACATTTTCATATTGGCCCTATAATAACTATCATTAATAAAAACTTTATAACTCTTCCATAATTTTCTCCTTTTGAAGAATGAAAAAAATTTTGACTATAATCGGAGCCAGACCTCAGTTTATAAAATGTGCGCCAGTATCCTTAACAATTAAGAAAATCATTTTGAGGAGGTGCTTGTACATACTGGGCAACATTATGACAACAATATGTCCAGAGTATTCTTTGAAGAACTTGGTATACAAAAACCGGACTATAATCTTGAATATCGGTTCAGGTAGCCATTCAGTTCAAACTGCAAATATAATGTTAAGGCTGGAGAAGGTTGTAAAAAAGATAGAACCGGATTTAATAATTGTGTATGGCGACACAAACAGCACTCTTGCAGGTTCACTTGTCGGCGGGAAAGTTACAAATACCGATCGCTCATATAGAATCCGGTTTAAGAAGTTTTAATAAGAATATGCCGGAAGAACTAAACAGAATTGTAACCGACCATTACTCAAAAATTTTATTCTGTCCGAGCAGAATAGCTGTTAATAATCTGAAAAGAGAAGGAATAAAAAAAAATGTTTTTTTAGTCGGCGATGTAATGAAAGATGCTCTTAGACAAAATATAAAAAAAATTAGATTCTAATACTGATCCTTGGAATAGGTAAATATCAAACACAAAGGAAAAATATTATTTTCTACACTATGCACAGGCAGGAAAATACTGATGATCTTAAAAGGTTATCAGATATTCTTAATATGATAGGCTTAGCAGGATTGAAAGTTATTTTTCCAGTTCACCCGCAGAACACGTAAAACAATAAACCAGAATTCAATAGAGATTCCAAAAAATATTTGCATTATAAAACCTGTAAATTATATTGAAAGCCTGGCACTTCAAAAAAACTCACAAATTGTTATTACGGATAGTGGCGGAATTCAAAAAGAAGCATATTTTCTCAGGATTCCTTGCATCACATTAAGAGATGAGACAGAATGGACAGAAACTGTTCGGAAAGGCTGTAATATCCTTACCGGAGCGGATGTTAAAAAATTTAATATTGCCTTGAAAAAATACTCAGATTATGAAATTTCCTGTGCGTAAAAATTTATACGGTAATGGTAAAGCGTCGGAAAAGATATCCAGGATATTGCATAAAAATTTTTCATAATACGAATAGCAAAGTTTACATTTTAGGTAATCGATCGCCAAGCAACTTCAGCATTCATATATTCTGTTTAAAGATTCTATCATATAGGCGAATTATAAGAAAAATATCTAAGTATATCTGGTGCTTAACCTTAAGCTCAGCAAAAAATCATATAATGAAAACAATATCATAAAAACCAAATGAAAGAAATAAGGCTCGCAATAGTAGGTACAGGTAAGTGGGGAATAAATCATGTTCGGACTGCATACGATTTATTAAAACATAATTTGAGAATCGTTTGTGATTCTAATAATCAAAAAGAAAAAGAGATAAAAAATATTTCAGAATCAATTAAATTTACAACCGATTTGAATTCTATACTATCAGATAGGCAAATCAACGCGGTTATAATTTCAACTCCTGCCCAGACACATTATGATGTTGCTAAAAAGTTACTAATTAATAAGAAGACATATACTTGGTTGAAAAACCAATTACCTTGTTTGCTAATGAAGCTAAAGAATTGATAAAATTGTCGAAACAACTACAAGACGAAAATTAATGGTTGGTCATGTTTTGCTGTATCATCCTGCTATAACTAAATTAAAAGAAATGATAAGTGAAGGGATAATTGGGAAAATACAATATATTTATAGTAACCGGCTTAATTTAGGATCTGTCAGAAAGTGAAGAAAATATATTATGGAGCTTTGCCCCACACGATATATCAATTATACAATACCTGCTTGAGCGCAAACCAATTTATATTGATGCATACGGGGCAAACTTTTTACAAAAGAATATTGAAGACACTACACTGACTTATTTAAAATATCCTGATAATATTCATGCTCATATCTTTGTCAGCTGGCTTACATCCTTTCAAAGAACACAGGCTCGTTGTTATAGGAAGCAAAGGAATGTTTGTGTTTGAAGATTCAAAAGGTGAGAATCAATTAAAATATTATCCGAAAGGATTTATTCAAATTGATGGAAAATTGGCAAAGTTTGAAGGAGAATTTAAAACAATAAACTTCGACAAATGTGAACCACTTAAAGAAGAACAAAAACATTTTTTTAAAAGCGTATTATATAATAAGGAGCCATTGACAAATGGAAATCATGCTTTGGACGTCCTTAGAATTCTGGAAGAAGCTCAAAAAAAATTATATAAATCGAAGAAATAATATTTACAATTACTTCCAGTTAATTCAAATCTGTTTGATTCCCGGCCATAATGAAATTAACATCAAAATGTTCTTAATTGCAGGATTGAAATTTTTTACTTTTTTTACAAAATTTCATTTTAAGATTTAAACTCTTAACTTTATTTCAAATTTTTTGTTATATCAACGAAAAATATATTGGTATTTAATTATCTATATTATCGATTGTAATTTATTAGATATATGAAAATTTTATTATGAAAAGTTATTGGTCATTCATAATAATTTTATTGGTAGCCTCTCAAGGATTATGTCAAATAAATAATACGCGTAAGCTTCATGCCTTTTCAGGAACGATGGTTGTTTCTCTCGACGGCGGATTCACCTTAAGTAAAAGCGATTACAAATACACAAAACTCGGTGGAAGGCTTACAATGGGCGTTGAATATTACTTACCTACCTCAAGCATACATATTTTAGGCTTCAGAGCATTTGGAGGTGGCCAGCAGGTTTATAGTAAGGAGGCAGGTAAAATTGTTGATGTACCTGATATGGGTTCAATACTTCTTCCCGATCTTATAAAAACAGAAATGTATATTGCAGGCATCGGAGTAATATATTCAGTTTCAATAAAGGATAGGTTGTTCCCTTATATTTCCGGAGGGCTTAGCAATATTTGGTTTAGTCCCAAAACTGAAAATGGAGATAGGGCGCCGTTTAATGCGCTCGATAAGTATAAAAGAAATGCCTTAGTTTATGATTTCGATATGGGAATTAAATACCAGATAATTAATAACTTAAGTGTAAAATTAGAAGGGGGTCTCCACTTTCCTAATACAGATAATATAGATGATATTACGACCGGAAAAAACAAAGACTTTTATGCAACCGGAATAATAGGGATATCATATTCATTTTTTGGTAAAAAAGATACAGATGGCGACGGTATCCTGGACGATGTAGATAAATGCCCTGATCAGCCGGAAGATTTTGATGGTTTCCAGGACGATGATGGATGCCCGGACTTAGACAATGATGGTGATGGAATTCCAGATATAATGGATAAATGCCCAGACACTCCTGAAGACTTTGATGGTTTCCAGGACAACGATGGATGCCCAGATATTGATAATGATATGGATGGAATACCCGACTCATTGGATCAATGCCCAAATGAAGCCGAAGATATTGATGGATATAAAGATGACGATGGATGCCCTGATCTGGATAATGACTCAGACGGAGTACCTGATTCTGTAGATAATTGTCCTAACGTCCCAGGATCAATTGCAAACAAGGGATGCCCTGATGAATCGCAAAACGATTCGACATATACTACAGCTCCAAAAGAAATAGTTATTGAAGGCGAAGCTACATTCCTTACCGGCAAAGCAGAAATTTTACCTGAAGCACATACCGAACTAGATAGAATAGTAAAGATACTTCAGCTTTATCCTGACATAAACTGGAGAATTGAAGGATATACTGATAAAGTCGAAACTGAGAACTTAATGGTCCGTCCTTTATCGTTAAGAAGAGCAGAAGCAATCTTAAATTATTTCATTTCGAAAGGGCTACCTTCATTTCAATTCAGAGTATATGACATGGGAGATAAATTTCCTATCGCAAATAATAATACCGAATTTGGAAGGAAGAAAAACAGAAGAGTTGTTTTGGTAAGAGAGAATTAACTCTATTTAGCAGATGTTTTACGAATTACCTTTTGTCTCTTTTTTAGAAAGACTTTTTACCGGTAACTCTTTCAATAAGATTAATCCTTTCTAATAGACAAACCTCTATTTTACTCCAAATATGAGCTTTATACTGGCATAATTGTTTATACATGTATATAAAAACTGAGGAGAATAAATATGTTAGAGTATCAAAAGATTCAGACAGTGAACGAAGCGATTGAAGATGTGAATGCAGAATTATTACCACGCATAAAAATTAAGGATATGATTAAATTCAACCTGAGCATAGCATATTTTATTGTACTCACGTTTTTTATTGCGAAACTTATATTAGCTTAACTAAAACTAAGATAAACTAAAAACAAAAGCCTCAGAGAAATCTGGGGCTTTTATATTTTAAAGAAAATAATTTAAAGTTTAATTTTTTATTGATCTAATAATCTTAGCAGGAACACCAGCTACAACAGTGTTAGGGGGAATATCTTTTGTGACAACTGAACCGGCTCCAACAACAGCATTCTCTCCTACGGTTACTCCACATAAAATTGTGGCAGAAGATCCTATAGTAGCTCCCCTTTTTACAAAAGTCTTAACAACTTTCCAATCTTTCTCTAATTGCATTGAGCCATCTGTATTTGTAGCACGGGGATATTTATCATTAATAAAAGTTACATTGTGACCTACAAAAACATTATCCTCGATCTCAACTCCCTCGCAGATAAAAGTGTGGGAAGATATCTTGCAGTTTTTTCCTATTACGGAATTTTTTTGAATCTCGACAAAGGTTCCGACTTTACTATTATCCCCTATTGAACATCCATATAAATTAACAAAATCAAAAATCTTTACATCTTTTCCCAGTACTACATCATTAATATTTTTTTTCTCCATATAATATTTATGCTTCTATAAGATTGCCGGAATTAATTTCTATTACTTTGCCCCTTTTCTTAATTGATTTATTACTTGCTTCAAGAATCTTGACAACATTTAATCCATCTATACCATTAGTAAGTGGTTGCCTATTTCCCTTAATAGCATCAATAAACTCCTTGGCACCCAAGGATAGTGCTTCTGTCTGAATAATCTTTGGCGAGTACATATCGCCTGTTCTATATTGAACAAGAGCTTCGTGAATACTTTCCATAGATTTCATTTCGACGCCCGTGTTGTATACTTTTATTTTTTCATAGTTTTCCATATCGTCGAATACAAGCATCTTTTTGTCACCCCCTATTATCATTTTTCTAATTTTTACAGGAGAAGTCCAATTAACATGAAAATGAGCAAAACAATTATCTTCAAAATAAACAGAAAGATGGGCAATGTTTTCCTTACCATTATAATTTGCTATACCATTTGCAGAGACTGCAACAATTTTATGACGTTCTCCAAGAACATAATTCATTATCGATAAATCGTGTGGAGCCAAATCCCAAACCACATTAATATCTTTCTGAAAAATTCCAAGGTTAATTCTAACGGAATCAAAATAAAGTATCTTACCAAGTTCCCCGTTATCCGCAAGTTCTTTCATTTTCTTGACCGCACCAGTGTATATAAATGTATGGTCAACAAAAATTTTAAGATTGTTTTTATCCGCAAGTTCAATTAGCTCTTCAGCCTGGGCAGAGTTAGAAGTAAATGGTTTCTCAACCCAAATGTGCTTACCAGCTGATAAAGCTTTTTTAGCAAAGCTGAAATGAGTATCCACAGGAGTCGCAATTGCGATTGCATCTGCCTCTCCATTTATTAATTCATCACTGCTGTTTGTCAACTCAGCGGCAGGACATTTTATTTTCACAAACTTTAAGCGTTCTGATAAAGTATCGCAAGCTATAACTTTTGAGACTCCATCCTGGGCTAAAAAATTTCTAACTAAGTTAGGACCCCAATATCCTAAACCAATAACTCCAATAATCATTTATATTCTCCGAACTTTAGTTTCACAATATAAAACTCATTATTTAGCACCTCGGAAAAAGAATATAGCAGGTATTGTCTGAAGAATCAATTGTAAGTCTAGCCAGGGAGACATATTGTTTATATAATAAAGATCTAATACCACGGAATCTTTAAATGAAACAGAACTTCTGTCCCCAGACCTGCCAAACTCCAGTGCACCCCGGTAATACACTAACTCTCCTTTTATGCCACTCGTCATAGTTTTCATATTCATAAGGTAAGCATGGGCGTGGTCCGACCAAGCTCATATCTGATTTAATAACATTAAATAACTGCGGAAGCTCATCTAAAGAAGTCTTCCTTAATATTTTACCTATCCAGGTAACTCGTTTAATATTAATAATTTTTCTACCATTATTATTACTTTGTTCACTTTCTTTCATAAAACTTATCATCATTTTCTTTCTCTCTTCATCCTCACCTTGGTTAACATACATAGATCTAAACTTATAGAATATAAAAGGCTTACCATTTTTGCCGATTGCTACGCTTTTAAAAAGTATCGGACCGGACGAAGATAATTTAACTAAAATTGCAATTATAATAAGCAAAGGCGATAATAATATCACAAGTGAAGAGGCAATCAATAAATCAAAAATTCTCTTAAATAATAGATTTACTTTATTAAAATATTGTGGAGCAATATCAATAACAGGAATATCTATATACTTCTCAGTACCAATTTTGCGGGCCACAACTCCAAATAATTCTGAAGTTAACCTAATACTTACATTAAGCCTCTTACAATCATCTAAAATCTGTAAAAATCTTTCATAGGTCTCATCTTCAATTGCTATTAGAATTTCATCGATTTTGTATTTGCTAATGATTTCAGGAAGTTGCAGTGTTCCACCGAGTACCTTCTTTTCGCTTACAACATTTTCACCAACAGGAAGATCATCATCAACAAATCCAATTACTTCAATACCTATTGGATTTTCAAACATCAACTTGGCAGCTAGTAATCTGCCTGAGTTACCATCTCCTACAATTATTACATTCCTCTTAAATTGATTATTCTTAAGCTTAACGTAAAGTTGCCTCAATAACTCAATCCGGATAATATAAAGTGAAGGAAGTGCGAAAAGTATAAAAGTAAATATGATTAAACGTGAATCAATAATGTCAGTGGATTTGATCAAAAATGAGATAAGAACAATATTTAAAGCACCATAATAAAGCGCTTTTATCACAGTTATTAAGTGAGTTGCTCTGTTTAAAATTATGTTGACTCTGTAAAGACCATTAAATTGAAAAACGAATATAAAGGAGATAGAAAGAAAAAGGAAAAGAATCAATATCTGTCTCGACTGAATAAAAAAATCAATAACTCCTAAACTTTGATCCTGTCTGAGAACATAGACTGAACAAAAGAAGGAAACAAATATTACAAAGACATCCGAAATACCGAATATGTATTTATATTTTGGTGTCTTTTTCATATTTAAGATTTTCATGATTTTAGTATTGTTCTCTCAAGTCTGTTCATATTTCCCAAAATTTTATTCCTTTAACAAGGTAAATTCATCAATATTTGAGAGTTTTGACAAATATTTTATTTGTGGATATTTGGCTAAAATTATGCCAATAAAAAGATTATAAAATTGTAATTTACGTGAACGAGGTGTAGAAACCAGAGTTTCAAAATGAGATAAAAAATATTTATTTCCTGTTATAATGAGACAAAATTCCATACTGTAACCGGTCTTAATTACGCAAAAACACACCAAACATATAATAAGAATAAATAAGAATGGTGTTAAAACAAATCCCCTACGGGTTAAGTCTTGAAAAACCCAGCCAATAAGTAATTTCTAAACATTCTATAAGTCCTGAAATACTTTGAATCTACTAACTAAAAAAAGATTTGATCTTTTCAGCGACGTACTCTATTTGGGCATCGCTTAGCTCCGGATACATCGGCAATGAAAGCCCGTTTTCTGCTAATCTTTCGGAAACCGGAAAATCTCCCTTTTTATAGCCTAACTCAGTAAAACATTTTTGTAAATGCAATGGAATAGGATAATGTAGCCCGGTTGAAATACCATTTTCATTAAGAAACGAAGCAAGTTTATCTCTGTTTTCACTTCCACCATTCGCTACCTGAATTACAAATAAATGATAAACGTGTTTCGCATAAGGCATCTCTTTTGGGAGAATAATTTGCTCAAGATCTCCCAAAATTTCGTAGTACTTCGAGGCAACTTTCCTTCGGGCATCTGTCCATTTATTCAGGTGCTTTAGTTTCACACCTAATACCGCTCCCTGAATACCTTCCATTCTATAATTATGTCCTAATGAATCGTGATGATATTTTTTTTGTGCACCATGATCTCTTAAAACTTTTAATTTTTCAGAAATATTATCATCATTTGTTGTTACTGCCCCACCTTCACCATAAGCTCCAAGGTTTTTACCAGGATAAAAACTAAAGCAAGCAGTATTACTTAAGCCGCCTACTTTTTTCCCTTTGTATTCTGCTATATGGGCCTGCGCACAATCTTCAATCAAAAACAAATTATTCTTCCTTGCTACTTCAGAAATTGGATCCAAATCGGCTGGTTGTCCATATAAATGAACCGCAACAATTGCCTTGGTCTTTCTGGTTATTGCCCGAGTTATTTTTTCTGGATCCAGGTTATAACTATCTGGTTCACAGTCAACAAAGACTGGCTTGGCACCACATAGGGTGGCTCCCCAGGCTGTTGCAATAAAAGTGTTAGCAGGAACTATTACTTCGTCACCCGCACCAACCCCTAATACCCAAGAAGTCAAATGATTCCCGTCTGTTCCCGAACTAACGCCAATGCAATGTTTAACATTATGAGCCTTAGCAAAATCTGATTCGAAATCCGAAACTGCTTTACCAAGGACAAAGGAAGTATTATCGAGTATATTTTGAATAGCAGGGTTAATTTCATTTTTAATAGATTGGTATTGTACCTTGAGATCAAGAAAGGGAACTTGCATCCGAAAAATCCTTTATTGTTTGTTAATCGAAAAATAATTTTATCAAAAAACTACTTAACTTATGAAGTTAAATTAGTATTAATAATTTTTAGCCACAAAAAGATTAAGGGCTCAAATCTCATATAAAAGGTTAACTATACACTCTTTCCGGTTTATATGAATTCAACTCATTATCTAAGTGTATCATAACGAGTCCTAATACTTTTCATTTTGCTAATATTATCAATTATTGCACCATTTTGAAATAGGTAAAAATGTAATAAAATGATTCAATTGTTTATCTTTTACTTTCTACCAGAATTCAAATTTCACATCTTGCAAGATTTATTTACTGCTTTTTAGTCATCGACATTGGGATCTTATACTATTTAGTTAGAACTCTTACGTTATCCTTTAAGATTGTGTTGGTTTCTTGATATAACCATCCACAATCACTTATTTAATTACCCCTTATAACAATCAAAGATTTTATTTAACTATAGTACCAGAATATAAAAAAAATGTAATGTTTCGAAGCACGTTAAAGTTATTTTCTCATTTTATTGCTTCCTGATGAAAAAGGAAACAACATTAGTCTTTATTGAGCTAACTTAAATGGCATTACTATTGTTTTATTTAGAATACGCAAATACGTTAATTAGAATATTGGATAACTACCCATGTGCGGTTTTGTTGGAATAAATAATAAATCCGGTGCTGATGTTGATGCCGTTCTTTTATCAAAGATGGCTTCGACAATTAATCACCGCGGACCTGATGACGAAGGTTTTCTTATTGAAGGTAATATTGGCTTTTCACATAAGCGTCTTTCTATTATAGACCTTGCCCTCGGTCATCAGCCAATGTCACGAGGAGAAATTACAATTGTCTTTAATGGCGAGATTTATAATTACAAGGAATTAAGAGAAGATCTTAAGAAGACTAGGTTTTTGTTTTCGCACAAATTCTGATACGGAAGTTCTCCTGGCTATGTACGAAGCTTATGGATATGATTTCATTAAAAAGCTAAATGGAATGTTTGCTTTTCTTATTTATGACAGGAGAAAAAAACAACTAATTGCTGCAAGAGATCATTTTGGAATAAAGCCATTATATTATGCCAACACAGAAGAGAATATTATCTTTGCTTCGGAAATAAAAGCAATTCTTCCCCACCCTTCTGTCCATGCGGAACCAAATCTTAACGCTATAAACGAGTACTTCACATTTCAATATGTTCTTGGCAATGAGACTTTATTCAAAAACATATTTAAAGTGTTACCAGGTCAAATGCTTATAATCGATCTTGATACAAATGAAATTAAATCGACAAAGTATTGGGATCCATCATATAAAGTAGACACATTTCATACTGAAGAATATTTTATTCATGAGTTGCGAAATTTATTAGAGAATTCTGTTGAAATTCAACTTCGAAGTGATGTTCCTGTTGGAACTCATTTAAGTGGGGGTTTGGACTCCAGCATAATTACTTCGCTCGCTGCAAAAAAATATTCGTCAAAACTTAAAACATTCACAGGCGCTTTTAGTGAAGGTGAAGAATATGATGAATCTAAATATGCTCAGATTGTGGCAGAAAACTGTGATGCAGAGATTTTCAAAATTTATCCAACAGCTAACGATTTTATAGACTTAATGCCCAAACTGATTTACCATCTTGATGAACCTGTTGCCGGGCCAGGTGTATTTCCTCAATATATGGTTTCAAAACTGGCTTCAAAAGAAGTGAAAGTTATTTTAGGTGGTCAGGGCGGTGATGAAATATTTGGCGGGTATGCACGCTATATTGTAGCTTATTTTGAACAAGCGCTTAAAGGTGCGATTTTCCAAAATAATGAAGAAGGAGAGCACATTGTTTCTCTTCAATCTATAATTCCTAACCTTCCCTATTTAAAAAACTATATCCCAATGATTAAAGAGTTCACAAAAATGGAACGCTTTGAACCAATGGATAAAAGATATTTTCATCTTGTAGATAGAAAAAATGGATCTCATAATCTCTTTACTAAAGAATATCAAGAAAATTATGACAGAGGATTCTTGTTTCAAAAATTTCAGAAGTTGTTTAATCATCCTGACACTAAATCTTATTACAATAAAATGACTCACTACGATATTCTTAATAATTTGCCGGCGCTTTTACAAGTTGAAGACAGAGTGAGCATGGCGTTTTCACTGGAGTCGCGTGTTCCTCTTATTGATCACCGTATAGTCGAACTTATTGCATCCATGCCTGCTTCAATGAAATTCAAGGGAGCAGAAATGAAGTACATTCTAAAAAAGTGCATAGGAGGTCTGCTTCCTAAAACTATTATTGATAGACGAGATAAAATGGGTTTCCCTGTTCCTCTCCATTTATGGGCTAAAGGTTCAGCACAGCAATTTCTGAAAGATGTTCTTCTGTCCAAACAATGCAAAGAAAGAGGTATATTTAATGTGCAAGCTTTGGAACATCAGATTTGCAATGAAAGAGAATTTGGAAGAACACTTTGGGGAATGCTTAGCCTGGAGCTTTGGTTTAGAACATTTATAGATAAGGAGTTAATATATACAGCAGATAATGAGTATAACGCAGAAATTCTTACATAAATGGTCGGTCAACAAAATTGGTGTGATTGGGCCGGGCATAGTGGGCATGCCGATGGCTGCCCTACTGGCAAATGCCAGAATAAAAATTGGAAGTAATAAACCTGCAGAGGTAGTCGTAATTCAGAGAAACTCCCGCTTCTCAGGATGGAAAGTAGACGCAATAAATTCCGGTCAATCAACTGTTGGAGGCATTGAACCGGGATTAGACTCCATAGTTTCAGAACTTGTAAAACAAAAACTTCTCAGAGCCAGTCATAATTATTCAGAATTGAAAGACGCAGATGTAATTTTAGTTTGTGTTCAAACTGATAAGAAAGGGTTCGCCCCTGATTATGGACCGTTATTCGAATCATTAGCCAACCTTGCAGAAGTTTTAAAAGATAAGTCAAAGTATAAAGTTCCACTTATCATCTTCGAATCTACATTAGCTCCTTCATCAATGCTTACATTAATCAAAGAGCATTTTGAGAAATATAATTTGATTGATGGCGAGAATATATTATTGGGAAACAGTCCCAACAGAGTTATGCCGGGTCGTTTGGTAGAAAGAGTTACGACATCGGATAAATTAGTTGCGGGAATAAACCCTGTAACACCACAATTAATTCATAAACTTTATTCTAATATTGTAACCAAAGGAAGATTATTTCAAACGAACAGTTTATCTGCAGAAATTGTTAAAACACTTGAAAATGCTTACCGGGACGTGCGGATAGCTTTCTCTGCAGAGATAGTAAGATATTGTGATGAAAACAATATTGACTTTTATAAAGTAAGAGATGAAGTAAATAAGAAGTTGGGACAAGAAGATAATGCAACAAAAAATTATAATTCTGTTCCGAGCGGTGGTTTATTAATACCTACAATCGGGGTTGGAGGGCATTGCCTACCGAAAGATGGGATTCTTTTATGGTGGAGAAAAATTGAATCGGGTAAAGACATTTCATTAAGTCTTATATTAAATGCAAGAAAAATTAATGATGAATCCCCTTCCGAAACAATTAAGCTTGGTGAAAGAAAATTTGGCTCTTTATCAAACAAAAAAATTGCTTTACTTGGTGCTGCATACAGATTTAATTCTGAAGATACACGGAACTCACCAACTTTAGTTCTTGCCGACTTATTATTAAAGAAAGGCTGTGAAGTTATTATTCATGATCCTTTTGTAAAAGAAGAAGATCAAAATATATTGAAATATAACTTCCAAAATATTTTCACCCGGGATTTTGATAAAGCAATTGTGTCTGCTGAATATATATTTATATGCACAGCACATAATTTTTATTCTAGGCATAAAGAAAAAATATTTAATTCTAAATCCTTAAAAGGTATTGTTGACGCCTGCAATATTTTTATGGGGGAAATCAACAACAATATTTATACTGGAATTGGAAGAGGCAATAAATCTCCTGATAGTGAATTTATAGACTTTGTATTTTATAGCTTTAAGAACATGGAGACAGGTGTCGCAAACGAGCTTATGGATTTGATCAACTTCTTTAATGAAAATTATTGTGAAAGTGAGTTTAATAAAATAAACTTTAGTGAAGTTCAGGCTTTGGCTGCAAGTTGCAGCACAGGCTGCTTAATTGCTGATCCAAAACCAGTTCAAAATCTGCCCATTTATAAAAATTTTTATTCCACTCTCTCTAATTATGCATTGAACAACGAAACCACAAGCGTTCCACTATGACCGATAAAACAAAGTCGATGGGAATTATTGGTGGTGGGATGCTGGGCATGACTCTTGCCTACCGTCTTAGGCAAAAAGGATATGAAGTAACACTCTTTGAAGCTGCTAAAGAAGTCGGCGGTTTGACAACTGCATGGAAGTTGGATGATTTTACGTGGGATAAGTTTTATCACGTCATCCTATTATCAGATATGAATTTGAGAAATTTACTAAAGGAACTAAACTTAGAAAAAGAAATAAACTGGGTTGAAACTAAAACTGGTTTCTACACAGATGGGAAATTATATTCGATGTCGAATGCAATTGAGTTTTTACTTTTTCCCCCTATAAATCTTCTTGATAGATTTAGATTAGGAATAACAATTTACATTGCATCAAAAATAAGAGACTGGAAAAGATTAGAGAAAATCCCTGTTGAAGAATGGCTTAAAAAATGGTCTGGGAAAAGAACATTCAACAAAATTTGGCTACCTTTATTAAGGGCAAAACTTGGTGAAAATTATAAAAGCGTCTCAGCTGCTTTTATCTGGGCAACAATCCAACGGATGTATTCCGCAAGAAGAGAAGGGCTTAAGAAAGAAATGTTTGGGTATGTTCCAGGTGGTTATTCAAGAGTCCTAAATAGATATTATCAATTACTTGAGAAAAAAGGAGTAAACATTAAAACCGGCTACTTTGCAAAGAAGGTTTCCTCTTCCGAGTCAGGAAAAGTTATTATTGAATTCGAAAATGGTGAGACAAAAAGTTTTAATGATGTTATTCTTACAATACCATCAACAATGATAGAAAAGATTTGTCCCGATCTCAATGAGATAGAAAAAGAAAAATTAAAAAATATAAAATATCTTGGAGTAGTTTGTGCCTCAGTAGTGTTAAGGAAACCTTTAGATAAATATTACGTTACAAATATAACTGATTCTTTTGCTCCTTTTACAGGTGTTATAGAAATGTCCGCTCTTGTAGATAAGAAAGAGTTTAAAGGAAAAAATCTTGTTTATCTTCCTAAGTATGTCTTACCTGATGACCCGATTTTTGCCAGAGCAGGATAACGAAATAAGGAACGAATTCATAAATGCTTTATTAAAAATGTATCCTCATATAAGTGAAAATGATATTTTATCTTTTAATATTGCGAAGGCAAAATACGTTTTTGCACTTTCAACAATAAATTACAGTGAGAATCTTCCACCTGTTGAAACTTCATTACAGGGAGTTTATATTCTTAATTCATCACATATTGTGAATGGTACTTTAAATGTAAATGAGACTCTGGGTTTGGTTAAAAAACAATTGCCGTTTATTTTATAATCTTTTAATAATCCTGTAAACAATTAAAAATAGTTTTATTTAATGGAACAGGCTAAACAAAAAAAACTATTATATATAATTTTTACAATAACTTGTGTATTTTCATTTAGTCTTCTAAATTCAAGGGGCGAAGTTGATATAGACTCCTGGCTTCAATGGATAGATAATATTTCAAAATACGGGTTAGTTAATGGATATGCAGCTAATCAAGATGTATATCCTCCGCTTACTAATATTATTTTCTATTTAGTCTTAAAGTTTTCGGTCTTAACTAACATTTCAACTTTTGTCTCACTCAAGTTATTTATTTTTATTTTTCTTCTTCTTACCTCATTCACCTTTCTTGCCTGGACAAAAAATTGGCTTTTTGCAATAGCAGTGCTGATTGGTTTTACTTTAAATACAATGGCTCTTTCATATACAGATATTTTCACCGCTCCATTTTTATTGATCTCACTATATGCTCTTTATAAGAAAAACTTATTAATATTTACAATTTTTTATTTCATTAATGTTATGATAAAATGGCAGGCACTTATAATTCTGCCTTTTATTTTACTATATATTTTAAATGTGTCGTCTTTCAAAGAAATCAAAAACATTGAATGGAAGACAATTGCCGGTAAAATTATCTTTCCTACAATCATATTAATTATCTTAACCTTTATAGCCTTTGGATGGGAAGTTTACTGGACTTTTGAAAGGGCCTTAAATGGGTATATGTTGAGTGGCTATGCTTTAAATTTAAATTGGATACTCACCAGGATTTATTATTTCTTAAAGCCCGGAAGGGAATTTTTCGAGTTCGGCATTATGAGAGTTATTATGGTCGAAGGAGGCAAAATAACTTATCCGGGAAAGCTTTTATTTATTACTTTTTTTATTTCAACTCTTATTGCTTTTTTCAAAGAGGAAAAAAGTTTCGTCAATATGTTAAAGTTTTCAGTTATAGGATATCTTGTTTATTTTATGTTTAATACCGCTGTTCATGAAAATCATCTTTTTGTTGCATCACTTCTTTCCTTACTAATTCTAAATTATGATAGAAATTTCTTAATAGAAACGATCGGAATCATTTTTGCATTTAATCTGAATATGTTTCTTTTCTACGGATTTTTCGGTGAGCAACCTTTCGTTCATGGTTATTTCGGTGCAGATATATCTGTAGTTTTATCAGCACTTTTTATAATCTTATTCTTGATGATTTACTTCCCGGTTTTAAAAGTCTTAAGGAAAAATTTCTTACATCTAAAAAAGATAAAACCATAATTGATTAAAGAAGACAAAAAAAATATTGCAAGCATATCTCTCGATCTTGACAATCAATGGTCTTATATGAAGATCCATGGTGATACAGGATGGGAAATTTTTCCATCATACCTTGATAAGTTTATTCCAATAGTTATTGATATGCTAAATAAACTAAATCTGAAAATTACTTTTTTTATTGTGGGACAAGATGCGGCTCTGGAAAAAAATAAAGAATCCCTTTCAATGATTGTTAAAAACGGTCACGAACTTGGGAACCATTCTTTTAACCATGAATCGTGGCTTCATTTATATCCAAAAGAAAAAATCAGAGATGAAATTCTTACAGCAGAAAAATATATAACAGAAATATCGGGAGTAAAGCCTGTCGGTTTTAGAGGACCAGGTTTTAGCTGGAGTGAAAATTTGCTTGATGTTTTATCCGAACTCGGTTATCAATTCGATGCTTCAACACTTCCAACGTTTATTGGTCCCTTAGCAAGGTTTTATTATATGAGAACAACAAATCTTACCGTTGAAGAAAAGAAAGAAAGGAAAAAATTGTTCGGTGCATTCAAAGACGGGTTCAGATCTGTCAAACCATATTTCTGGAATGTTAACGGAAACAAAAAACTTCTTGAAATTCCTGTTACTACTATTCCATTTATTAAAACACCTTTCCATTTAAGCTACTTAATTTATCTTAATAATATTTCTCCTTTTTTAATGAAGCAATATTTAACTACAGCTATAGCTTTCTGCAAAATAACTAATACGTCTCCCAGTTTTCTTCTACACCCTCTCGATTTAATTAGTGGAGATCTAGTTCCCGAATTAAAATTCTTCCCCGGTATGAATGTTAAAAGTGAAACTAAAACCAATTTGTTCTTGGATGTGATAAATCTTCTCTCAAAGAATTTTGAATTGGTCAATATGAGTAAACACGCTAGCCTGATTAAAAACAGTTTTTAAGAAATAGATAATCATTCTAAAGTAATTTCTACGATGAATTTTAAAGATTACAAAAAAGATCCTGCTCTTATTGTTTTTTTAGCTATCGGTTTTTTAGCAACTTATGGTTTGAAAATAATTTTGTACAAAGTTCTTGGGAATCCATCTACACTGATTTTTTTAGTCTTACTTTTCTTTTTCTGTTATCTAAAATTCAAAAAATCCTCAAAGTTTCTTTGTTCACTTGAAATTGGCTGTATTACTGCAATTGTCTTTGTGAACTTGTTAGTTATAATCCAAATTGTTAAAAGTAATTTTCTGCATCCCGGAGAATGGGATTTTTTATGTTTCTTTATGGATGGAAATGTAGCTGCTAACGGACTAAATTTTTATAACCCACAAAATTATGCCTCGGTATTAAGTAATTTAAGTTTGCCTTTTATTCCTGGAAATGATTTTATTTCGGAAACAATAAATGTCGGATTTCAATATTTTCCCGCGAATATTTTTAATTTTCTGTTCTTAGGTTATTTTGATTTTAACACTGCCCATGTATTGTGGATAATTTTAAATGCTATCTGTTTTTCTGTTTGCATTTTACTTGTATGGCAAATTTTTCTAAAGAAAGAAAAGATACTAGGCATTACCATTACTACAGGATTATTTTTGCTTTTACCAGGGACACATACTGCAATTAGGTTTGAGCACAACACGTTTATTTTTATGCTACCTCTTTTATTGGCTTGGAAATACCGGGAAAAATCGTCTTCCGGGATATGGCTTGCTGTAGGTTTTTGTTTGAAGCCATTATTGGTGTTACTTTTTATTTATCCAATTCTTAGAAAGAAATGGAAGGCTTTTATTTACTCAATAGTTTCTCTAATTATTATTAGCCTTATAACTATCGCAGTTTTTGGAACAAATACTTTCTTCAGCTTTTTTACTGAAAATCCTGTAGCTAAAAATCTTCCTGATTTTCTTTATTCTGAATGGGTTAACCAATCATTGCTTGCAACCATATTAAGATTAACCTCCTTTGATTTTGCCTCCGGGAGTCCGCTGCTGCATCCAATATTTCTATTAACCGCCGGGATAATCTCTACATCAACTTTCTATTTAGTTTTTAAATTGAATAAAGAAGATTCTGATTTAGCATTCGCAATTATTGTTATAGCAACATTGTTGTTATATCCGGGTTCGATAAATTCATACAGCCCTTTAATAATTCCTTTAATTGGACTTCTTATTAGTTATACTAGTTTAGGAAAAATAAATTACCCACTGACTTTCATAATAATTTCTTTTATCTATTCAATAATGTTTTTTAATCCTTTTATTTCGCATCTTGTACTTTGGATTTTTCTTATGACCGTTGCTCTGTTCAAAACGGGAATAATTCGCTCTGATAAAATCACATTAATAAAATTTTCAACAGCAAATAATTAGTTTTTGATATGGAAGAAAAAATTAATTTATCAATTGTTATTCCGGTGTATAATAGTGAAACCACGATTGGTAAATTGGTTGAGTTACTTATAAAAGAATTAAGTAATCAATACAAACTTGAAATTATATTAGTTAACGATTCTTCCAAAGATAATTCGGAGAAAGTTTGTATAGCCTTATTCAAAAGTCATAAAAACATTATTAAGTTTTATTCGCTTGCTAAAAATGTTGGCGAACATAATGCAGTAATGGCTGGTCTTAATAAAGTTACCGGTGATTATGTTGTTATCATGGATGATGATTTTCAGAATCCTGTTGATGAAGTGATAAAGCTTGTCGATTACGCTGTAGAAAATAATTTTGATGTTATTTATACATATTATGATAAAAAAGAACATAATTTCTTCAGGAACCTCGGCAGTAAGTTTAACGACAAAGTTGCAAATTATATGCTTCATAAACCGAAGAATTTGTATTTGTCCAGTTTCAAAATAATTAACAGCTTCCTTGTAAAAGAAATTATAAAATATGATCTTCCTTATCCCTACCTTGATGGATTAATTTTAAGAGCTACTAATAACATTGGAACTTTAAAGGTTCTTCATGACGAACGTAAAACAGGTAAATCGGGTTATAATCTCAGTAAACTTGTTTCACTCTGGTTAAATATGTTTACCAATTTTTCTATTCTTCCACTGAGATTTGCAGTTATTTTGGGTTTTGTATTTTCAATTGTGGGTTTAATACTTGGTGTAAAAACACTCATTGAAAAACTAAACGATCCCACTCTCCCTATAGGATTTGCTTCATTAGCAATTTCTATTTTTGTTTTTGCCGGAATTCAACTTTTGGCAATCGGCATGATTGGTGAGTACATTGGCAGAATATTTATTTCACAAAACAAAAAACCTCAATTTACTATCAAAAAAAAGTTCGAATGATTGTAATAAATTAATGGGAATTTCTAAACTCAGAATTTCATATCTTTAAGATATAAAACATACTTTTTATGGATAATCACAATAAAAAACCTTTTGTATCAATTGCAATTTCTGCTTACAATGAAGCAGAAATACTTAAAGAAAATGTTACAATACTTTGTGATTATATGAACTCCCTTGAAGATTACAGGTGGGAACTTGTTTTGATAAACGATGGCAGTAAAGATGAAACCGGAGAAATTGCAGATGAATTAGGAAGAGGAAAAGAAAATATTAAAATATTACACAATAAAAAGAATATTTATCTTGGTAATTCATTAAGAAGGGCGTTCCAGGCTTGCAAGGGGGATTATATAGTGACTTTGGATATTGACCTGAGCTATTCTGTAGATCATATTAAAAAATTACTTGATACAATTGTAGAAACAAACGCAGATGTCGTAATAGCTTCACCATATATGAAAGAGGGAAAAGTAACCGGTGTTCCTTTTATCAGGAACTTGCTTAGTAAGCTTGTAAATAAATTTCTTTCATCGCTATCACATGAAAAAATTCACACATTTACGGGAATGGTAAGAGTCTATAATAGAAAATTTCTGAAAAATCTTAGTCTTAAAGCACAGGATTTCGAGATAAATCCGGAAATCATTTATAAAACACTTTTAGTAAGAGGACGAATTGTAGAGATACCTGGCCATCTGGACTGGACTAGTCAAAAAATAATTACATCCGGCCGTAAATCAAAAATACATTTTACCCGAGGAATACTTTCGGGTTTAATGTCGGGCTTTATTTTTAGACCTTATTTCTTTTTCATGATAATTGGTGTAGTATTATTCATGGTTGCTCTTTATATAATAGTATGGCTGATAGTAAATACTTTTGTAATTTACCCACATGTAATTGTAACATCTAAAAATTTCTTCGACGACAGACTCTCAGTTGCTGTAGCAGAAATATTCAGAAGAAAGCCTTATGCTTTTTTTGTAGGAGGAATATCGCTAATTGTTTCGCTGCAGTTTCTTAGTCTTGGTTTCTTGTCACTTCAAAGTAAAAGATATTTTGAAGAGCTTTTCAATCTAAATACTACTATACTTAAACAAAATGATAATGAAGAAAAAAATTAAAGAGACTGATTCATCATTTTTTCTGTTGAGCAGTAGTCTGGTAATGATTATTTTAATGTCTGAATTATAAATCAGGAGAGTGTAAATGCCGCAAAATCATTCTATGGATATTGTTTCTGAAATAGATTTACAAGAAGCGGATAACGCCGTTAACCAGGCTGTGAAAGAAATAAATCAGCGATATGATTTAAAAGACTCCAACACCACAATAGAATTAAATAAAAAAGATAAAAACATTATTATAAATACACGCGATGATTATTCCCGGAAAGCAAGTATAGATATTCTTCAATCAAAATTTATTAAGAGAGGAATATCCATTAAAGCATTAAAAATGGAAGAGCCAGAAACAGCAGGCGGCGGAAGGCTAAGACAAAAATTAAATTTGCTTAGCGGCATATCTAAAGATGATGCAAAAATAATTACTAAAATGATAAAAGATTCTAAACTTAAAGTTAATGCTCAAATACAGGATGAACAGATAAGAGTTCAAGGACCAAAGATAGACGACTTGCAAGCTCTAATTAAAATGATAAAGGAAGCTGATCTTAGTTTCCCTACTCAGTTTGTCAATTTTAAATAAAATAAGAAAAGATAGTACTTCGAAAGAAAAAAATGCAAACCGATGATGATCTTATATGGAGATGTCAATATTGTGGAGTAGAAAATACTGTGTGGGTTGATTTAACTATAGATGATAAGCAGGATTTTATTGAAGATTGCAGAATCTGCTGTCGCCCGAACAGAATTATCATAACAAAAAGTTCTGTGATGAAGAAAATGTTCTTATTGAATCCCGAATAACAGATGAATAATTAATTCATGATTTCCTGCTTGGGATAAGCTTCCACATTTTTTTTCCCAAAAAACGTTGTCTTAATTGCCCAGATTGCTATAATTACATTCAGGATAATTATGACAAGAAAAACAATACCGAATAATTCGAGAAGATTCATACTCACCTCTTTTGGTGGTTAATTACTTCGCTTTCACTCTTAATTAATAAACTAAATATTAGTCCATAATCATTCTGAGGAATGAAGAGCTGTCTTCATCGTCGTCACCTTTGTCCTGGGTTACTTTTTCTTCTTCTTTCTTTTCAGCTTTTTCTTTTGCCCAGTTATATCTTGAAGATTCAAAACTAAAACCGGTTTGAGGATCATCTTCTTTACTTCCTAAAACAGTATTCGGTTTCTTCACCCGAAGTATAGTAGGAACTTCAAGATCTTCTTTATCTATTTCACCTTCGGTCATAAAATTAAAGCCGCCTCTGAAGTCGGGTTCTTTTTGTGCCGAAATTTTGAAATGCTTCCCACCGAATCCTTTTTGTGCTCCATCGAACCCGGTTGCAATAACAGTATATGAAACTGAGTCATTCATCTCGTCTCTTCTTACACAACCAAATATTACGTTAGCCTCTTCTCCTGCAGCTTCGAAGATTACATTGTTTCCTTCATTAATTTCCTGCATTGTAAGATTATTTGAACCTGTAACATTCAGTAAAACACTTTTAGCTCCTTTAATATTTACTCCTTCAAGCAATGGACTTGAAATGGCTTTCTGTGCAGCTTCTATCGCCCTGTTTGCACCATCAGCTGTTCCACAGCCCATTAAAGCTTCGCCACTTGAATTCATTACAGCACGAACATCAGCGAAGTCAACATTTATTAAGCCTTCGACTGTAATGATGTCCGCTATTCCTCTTGTTGCTTCATAAAGAATTTCATTTGGTTTATCAAAAGCATCAAATGCATTGATCTCTTTATCAAGAACACTCAGAAGTCTTTCGTTAGGAATTATAATTAAGCTGTCGACATATTGTTTTAATTCCTGGATTCCCTGTTCAGCATTCAGCATTCTTTTCTTACCTTCCCATCTGAAAGGTTTTGTAACAATGCCAACAACCAAAGCTCCAATACTTTTTGCGATAGCTGCAACTACAGGTGCTCCTCCAGTGCCTGTACCTCCTCCCATTCCGGAGGTAACAAAAACCATGTCCGATCCAGAGAGGACTTCAGAAAGCTTCTCCCTGTCTTCCTCGATTGATTTACGACCTACATTAGGATCAGCGCCGGCACCTAAGCCGCGCGTAACATTAGCACCACATTGAATTTTATGTGAGGCACTGCTACTATTGAGAACCTGCGCATCTGTGTTTACTGCAATGTATTCCACACCCGTTAAACCTTTTGCAATCATGCTCTCTATTGCATTGCAACCGCCACCGCCAACTCCTACTACTTTCAAAATTGCCGACATTGGTTTTCCTCTATCAAGAGTTGCAAATCCGGACATATTGTTCCTCCTTCTTTTTAATTATAATTCATCAAAAAACTGTTGAACTCTTTTTACTATTTGAGTTATTTTATTTTTCTCTCCTCTACGCTTTATTTTTATCAAAGATTGATACTCGCTTGACCTGCCTCCGGGCACGCCTCGTATCAAACCTGCAACTGTAGCAAATTCAGGACTTTCAATTTCATTTGATAAACCTTCGCCAAGTTCCTGCGGAACTCCAATTCTTGTTGGCAAACCGAAAACTTCTTCGGCAAGTTCGCTGCATCCTTTTAATAAGGACCCTCCACCTGTTAAAATTATTCCTGCTTTTATTTTATTCTTAAATCCGGCACTTCTAATTTCGTTATCAACCAAAACAAAAAGTTCTTTCATCCTAAGACTTATTATTTGAGTTAAAAGACTAATCGGAATTTTTGTATTCCCTCTTGCACCAACTCCCCTGATAAGAATATCTTCTTCCCTTATTATTGCACTTTCCGTTGCATATCCGAATTCTTTTTTAAGATGTTCTGCTTCTTCTGTTACAACACCGAGTGATTCTCTTATGTCGTTTGTTACCTGGTTACCGGCAACACCAATTACTTTTGTATGCTTTATCGCTTTGCGGTGAAAGATTGCTATATCGGTTGTTCCTCCTCCTATATCAATTAAAGCAACGCCCAAATCTTTTTCACTACTTTCAAGAACTGAAGAGCTCGACGCAATAGGCTGAAGTATATAATCTTTAACTAAGAGTCCGGCACGTTCAACAGATTTTTTTATATTCTGAATTGCAGGAATAGAAGCGAGCACAATATGATTTGCTGCTTCAAGTCTTGACCCGGACATACCAATCGGATTTTCAATTCCAGCCTGATGATCAATTGAATATTCTTCCGGTATTATATGCAGAATCTGTCTGTCTGACGGGATTCGAATTGTTCTTACATCGGCTTCGAGTCTATCCAGATCAGCCTTAGTAATCTCCCTGTCTTCACTGCTTATAGTAACATAATTTCTATGCCTGATAGATGTAATGTGCTCGCCGGCAACACCGACATTTACTGTATTTATTTCCAATCCCGCACGATTATTTGCTATAGAAACAGCTTCTCTTATTGCCTCGGCAGTTTTGCCAATGTTTGCTACAAGACCTTTGTGTAAACCTTCGGATGGTGCAATTCCAAAACCGAGAATGTTAAAATGATCATCCTCAAACTTTTCGGCAATTACTGCACATACTTTTGTAGTTCCTAAATCAAGTCCGGCTATTATATCTTTTTTCATTTTCACAATTCCGTTTTCTTCATTCTTCCAACATAAAGTTCATTATTAAACCTGAGATCGAGATAACTGCATCCTTGAAGCAAAGTGTTTCCATCAAAATAATTTGATAAAGCTGCATCGAGGCAAACGGCTTTTTCCGCCTCATTTCCTCTTCCAAAAATCACCGGAAAGTTTAACCCGGAAACCATTAGTAAAACATCGCCACCGTTTCTGAGATTTATCTCTGCAAGATTTTTTGACATTTTAGAATTTGTTAATCTTGTTGCATCAATTATTTTAAATGCTTCCACGATATCTTCTGTTTTAACTTTGGAGAGAGGCTTCAGCTTAGAACTCTCGCTCACATTACTCAGTATTGGAATTTCATTTATTTTCGTATTAGGAATAATCGGAAGTACTTCAAAATTTTCTGTAATAAAAACGGGGTTAGGATTTTTTAAAATCACTCCATAAATATCTTTTTCCGTTAGAACAACCTCCACCTCTTTTTCATTAACAAATTTTACATCGGCTCTCGATACGTAAGGATGTTTTTCAAACCTACTTTTTATAACTGAAAGTGTTACTCCTTTTAACAAAGATTTATCATCGAGTTTTGCAAAACTCAGATAATCATTTCCTGAAAGAAGATTGTTCCCGGTTACTTGCACCTTTTCAATCACATCTTGTCGCTTTAAATTCATTTGATTTATAAACCAAGTATCCTAATCCAACCAAAAGAATTATAAAAAACCCAGTTCCGAAAAATTTTATTTTAGTTTCTCTTTCCATAATCAATTCTTAATCATTTCAATAAACTTCTCGCCGAACTTCCATATATCTCCGGCGCCCATTGTAATTATTATGTCGCCGTCTTGTTTTAATTTTTTTAAAACATCGGGAATATTATTTTTATCCTGAACATAAATCACATTCTTGTGCCCAAAACTTTTTGTTGCATTTGCGATAAGCTCACCGGTAACACCGCTAATCGGTTCTTCCCTTGCCGGGTAAACATCAGTGCAAACAAATACATCAGTATTAAGAAATGATCTTCCGAATTCCTGGTAAAAATCTCTTGTCCTGCTGTAAAGATGAGGCTGAAAAACAGCAATGAGCCTGTTATCCCAACCGGCTCTTACTCCGGCTAATGTTGCACTTGTTTCAGTTGGATGATGAGCGTAATCATCAACTACAAGTATTTCTTTATCATACTTAACTTCAAATCTTCTGTAAACGCCGCCGAATGATTCAAGCGCTCTTTTTATAACATTGAATTCAATTCCGAGTTCGATTCCTATACAAATAGCGACAAGCGAATTTTTAACGTTGTGAACACCGGGAATTCTAAGTTTTATTTTTCCTAATTCTTTCCCTTTATATTCAACTGTAAAAGAACTGAAGAATTTTTCATGTGTAATATCAATCGCTCTCATATCAGCCTGAGCAGTTAATCCATATGTAAAAATCTTTTTGTTTATATGGGGAATAATATCCTGAAGCCCCGGTTCATCCATACAAAGAACTACAAATCCGTAAAAAGGTACTTTGTTAGCGAACTCGATAAAAGCAGATTTTATATCATCAAGATCTTTGTAAGTATCGAGATGCTCACTTTCCAGGGTTGTAATTGCAGCTATTACAGGTGTAAGCTTCAAAAATGTTCTGTCGAACTCGTCAGCTTCAACAACTATAAATTCTCCATTGCCCAAGCGAGCATTTGTTCCGCCAAGTCCGCTTAACTTTCCACCAACAATTATTGTAGGATCGATGTTCCCTTCTGTAAGAGCTAAACCAACCATAGAAGTTGTAGTTGTTTTGCCGTGAGTTCCCGCTATGCCTATTCCATATTTTAATCTCATTGTTTCAGCAAGCATCTCGGAACGTTTAATCACAGGAATTTTTCTTGAAATTGCTTCCTGAACTTCGGGATTATCAATCGTAACAGCGGATGAATAAACAAGAACATCGGCATCTTTAAGATTCTCGCGTGAATGTCCTTCGTACACTTTAATTCCTAAATCAGATAAACGGTTTGTTACTTCAGATAAAGATTTATCCGATCCGCTTATTTCGAATCCCTGGCTAAGAAGTATTTCAGCTATACCGCTCATTCCGATTCCACCAATTCCAACAAAATGCACCTTCCTTACATTTTTAAACATTAAACTTTCTCTATCCGCATTCTGAGATCATTAAAAACTTTTAACAGCTCGTCTGCATTTTCATAATCTGAAGGACGAATAACTACCAATCTCCTTCTGTTTTTTAATTTCAATCTTATAAGTCTTAATGGACTTCTCTTTGATTGTTTTTTCTTTTTAGAAATTTTAATCCTGATCATATCATCATATTTAAACGATCTTGTTTTGAACCTGTCTATAAAAGAAATTCCTTCATTAGAAATTTCCATATACCTGTTTTTATAAAGATTGTATAACAGGCTTATAACTGAAATAAATACAATGAACGCAAAAAAATAAATTATCGGGTCCTTCGTTATTAAAGTGAATGAATCCTCGATAAATTCTCCTCTTATCAATATGTACAACACAAAAGCAACGAAATAAATTATTGTTGACTGATAGTAGAAGGACATGTTATACTTAAAAACTTTCCTGTCTACTTTTTCTTCATTCATATTTCTTCCGCAAATTTTATCGCTCTATCTGCAATAATTTCTGCAGCATCAGCTTTACTCAACTTTGCTGCATTCATTTTCAATTGTTTCAACTTTTCATCATCAAAAAGAACAGATGAGAGAACTTCGTTCAGTTTAACTTTTAACAAATGATCTTCTACCAGTATCGCCGCATTATAATCAGCAAGAGATTTCGCATTAAAATACTGGTGATTCGCCGCCACATTGGGAGAGGGGACCAATATCGCAGGAATCACCAGCGTCAGCAACTCGGCTATGGTACTAGCACCAGAGCGAGCCAAGAGAAGGTCACAAGCCGAGTAAGCAAAATTCATTTCTTCAATAAAATCTTTTACAATTATGTTTTTGGAAGACAAGTGTTTGTATTTCGGATAATAATATTTCCCTGTCTGCCAGATAACTTGTATATCTTTTTCCTTAAAAAAATTAATTGTGTTTGAAACTGCCTCATTAATTGATGCAGCGCCTAAGCTGCCGCCAATTACGAGCAATGTTTTCTTAGAAGAATCAAGATTGAAATTTTTTAAAGCTGATATTTTATCAACACTTTTAAGGCTTTCTCTTACAGGCGTTCCGGTTGTATAAATTTTCTTAACATCTTTGAAATACTTTTTAGAATCTTCAAAGCTTATGTGAATTTCATCAGCATATTTTTCGAGAAGTCTCGTTGTTACACCAGGAAAACTATTTTGTTCAAGCAAGATCACTTTAGATCCTAAAAGCGAAGCAGCATAAATCGCAGGACCAGCTACATAACCGCCGGAACCGATTGCCACCTGAGGCTTGAACTTCATATTTATTGCTATTGATTGCATAATCGAAATTATTACCTTAAACGGAAATAAAATGTTTTCGATACTGAACCTTCTGCTAAATCCTTTAATCCATATCGGGCGAAACTTAAATCCAAGTGAAGGAACAACTTTTCCTTCAATCTTTGACTTTGAACCGACGAATAGAATTTCTGCATCCGGAATTTTACTTTTAATCTTTTCTGCAACAGCAATAGCCGGAAATAAATGTCCTCCGGTTCCGCCACCAGCAAATAAAAATCTGTAATTCTTTTTCTCATTATCATGGTTTTGCATTTGAATTTGAAACAACCTCGATATTAGATTTTCTATCTACGGAATTTGAAACAGCAATGTTTATAAGAATACCAACCGATATACATAAAAACGTCATTGACGTTCCACCGTAACTTATAAACGGAAGTGGAAGACCAGTTGTCGGAAGCAGTCCTGCTGAAACTGCAATGTTTATAAAAGCATAAAGAATAATTGAAAAAGAAATCCCGAATGCAAGCAATTGCCCAAACCTGTCTTTTGTTTTTTTTGCAATCACAATCCCAGCAAGGAAAAGAGCAAGAAAGCTTGATACTATAACAACGGATCCAATAAATCCAAGCTCTTCTCCCATTACAGCAAAAATAAAGTCACCGTAAGACTCGGGTAAAAAGAGATTACTCTGTTGTCCGTGCCCGATTCCAACTCCAAAAATTCCACCGCTTCCAAGCCCAAGCAAAGCCTGCTTAACCTGTAAGTTTATGTCTCCACCACTATTTAAACTATGAATAAATGTAAATATTCTTTCTCTTGAGTGAGTAAATAACATAGCTCCTGTTCCGCCTGCAAGTAAACATCCGAATGAAGAAGCAAGTATGTGAGTTAACTTTGCTCCGCCGACATAAAGAAGTACAATAGACATAAAAGCAAGCAGAACTGCGTTACTTATGTTTGGTTGAACTAAAATCAATCCGCATATAGCAACTACCCAGATAAAGAGATAAATAAAACCGTTTTTAAAATCAGAAATAATATTCCTTTTGGATTCTAATAAAGCTGCCAGGTGAATTATAAGAACCAATTTTGCAACGTCTGCAGGCTGGAATGAAAAGAACCCGAGGCTTATCCATCTGCCGGCTCCTTTAACTACGGGAGCTAAAAAAAGTGTAAGAAAAAGAATAATTGTTGTAAGAATTATTGCAGGCTTGCTGTATTCTTTATAAATCTCATAAGGGATAAAAGAAAACACAACCATTAACCCAAACCCAAATATTACTTTAAATAAATGTGAATTGAACAAATGATAAAAGCTGTCAAACTTAAATTCGCTGTAAGCGCTGCTTGCACTCATTACTATAACCAATCCTAGTAACAGGAGTGCAGTTGATTCAAAAAATATTGTAGCAGCTAACTTTTTCATGTTTTTTAATTTCATTCTCCCTCTCCTTACAAAGAAAAGGGAGAATGTTTATTTATAGATTGTTCACAGCTTCCTTAAAAACTTTTCCTCTGTGTTCGTAATTATCGAACATATCAAAACTTGCACAGGCAGGAGATAGCAAAACCACGTCTCCGTCTCTTGCTTCTTTGCTTGCACTGTTTATTACTTCTTCAATTGATATTTTCAATTCTACTTTAACAATGTTGTGAAAGAAATTGTAAACTTTTTCTGCAGAAGAACCGATTGCATATATTTTTTTTACTTTTTCTTCAACAAGATTTTTAATTCTCTCATAATCATTTCCTTTATCCTGTCCGCCAAGAATTAAGAACAATGGTTCATTAAAACTTTTCAAAGCATACCAAACTGAATCAACATTTGTAGCTTTTGAATCGTTTACATACTTAACTCCACTAATTTCTCTAACAAGCTCGAGGCGATGCTCAACACCTTTAAATGTTCTCAAACCTTCTTTTATCTTTTCATTATCGAAATCAAATATTTTAGCTGCGTTTGTAACCGCCATTGCATTTGCAATATTGTGTTCACCTCTTATCTGCATTTCATTTATAGGAAAAGAAAATTCCAATTGATTATTTCTATAAAATATTATCTGATCATTACTTACATAAGAGCCGTTGCTGACATTTCCACTCAAAGAGAAGTAAAAACTTTTACTTTTGTAACCAGTTATATTTTTGTTTATTGCTTCATCATCTTTATTGAGTATGAGATAATCATTTCCATCCTGGTTCTTGAAAATCCTGAATTTGGATGCGATATAATTCTCAAATTTGTTTTCATACCTGTTAAGGTGATCGGGCGTAATGTTTAAAATCATAGCTACTTTAGGTTTAAATTCATCGATCAGATCCAGCTGAAAACTTGAAACTTCAAGCGCAACAAATTCATCTTCTTTTACCTCTGTTGTGATTTCGGAAAATGCTAAACCGATATTGCCGGCAGTATAAGTTTTATGACCGCAAACATTAAATAAATGTCCGCACAAAGAGGTTGTTGTCGTCTTGCCGTTTGTTCCGGTTATCGCCACTATTTTCCCTTTACAAAATCGTGATGCAAATTCAAGTTCACTTATTACCTTTATATTTTTTCCTTTTGCAACTTTCAAAACGGGTGCGTCCGATGGCACTCCGGGACTTACAATCATTAAATCGCATTTATAAACTTTCTCCGAATGTCCGTCTGTTTCATATTCAATTTCATTTTCCTTTAATAAAGAAACCGAATTCTTAATTTTACTTTCAGCTGCCGTGTCACTAACAAAAGGGACACCTCCTAATTTCTTAACCAACTTTGCAGCGCCAACTCCGCTTCTAACTGCACCAATAACAGAAATCCTCTTACCCGAAACATTCATCAACGTATCTTGAACGATGTTAAACTGACTATTGCCAGTATTATTGCAACTATGTAAAACCTTATAACTATTTTCGGCTCGGGCCAGCCTGCTATTTCAAAATGATGATGTAGCGGAGCCATTTTAAAAACTCTTCTTCCCTGGCCATATTTCTTTTTCGTGTATTTGAAATAAAGTCTTTGCACTATAACTGAAAGTGTCTCGACGAAAAAAATTCCTCCAAGAATTGGGATCAACAATTCTTTCTTTATTAAAACGGTAAGGATTCCGAATGCGCCGCCAAGTGCAAGCGAACCAGTATCGCCCATAAATATCTGCGCCGGATAACAATTGAACCAAAGGAAACCAAGTGCAGCGCCGACCAATGCAGAAACAAAAACCGTTAACTCTCCTGAGCCCGGCAAATAAATTATGTTCAGGTAATCAGAGTAAATTGCGTTACCACTTACATAACTGATTAATGCGAGTGTCAGCATTACGATTATTATTATTCCTATAGCAAGACCATCTAATCCATCAGTTAAATTAACGGCGTTGCTTGTTGCTGTTACTATAAAAACTACAACAGGTATGTAGAGATATGAAAAATCAAAATTAACATTCTTCAAAAAAGGAACTGTTGTAACTGTGTTTATTCCTTCGAACTGCGGAGCAAAATAAATTACCGTACCAACAACCAAACCGATAAATATTTGTCCCATTAATTTGTATCTCGCAATAAGTCCGTTAGGATATTTCTTAACCACTTTTAAATAATCATCCAGGAAGCCTATGCCACCAAGAAAGATTGTTCCAAAAAGAATAAGTATGATGTACAAACTTTTTATATCTGCCCAGAGAATTACAGGAATAAAAACTGAAATAATAATTATCAATCCTCCCATTGTTGGAGTACCGGCTTTCGACCAGTGTGATTGTGGCGCATCAACTTTTTTTGCTTCTCCGATCTGATCTTTCCTCAGTCTATTAATTATTTTAGGCCCAAGGTACAAGGAGAGAAACAACCCTGTAATTGCAGCAACGGCCGACCTGAATGTTAGGAACCGGAATATATTGAACCCCGGCGGGTTGTAAGCTTTATTTATATAGTCAAACAGGTAGTAAAGCATCCGCTATATTTTCTCTCTGATTATTGTTACAAATTCTTCCATTCTCATTCCGCGTGAACCCTTTACAAGAATTGCAGAATCTGAAAGATCAGCGTTTGTTAAAATTTCAGATAAAGCATCTCTTCTTAAGAAATGTTTCGAATCGATTCCTGTGTCTTCCAGCTCTTCGTTCAACACTTTCATTCTGTTCCCAATTGTGTAAACAGTATTTATTTTGTTCTTCCTTATAACCGAAGCGAGACCTTTGTGGTATAACAACTCCATATTTCCCAGCTCAAGCATATCTCCAAGTACTGCAATTTTATTTTTGAAAAGACTTATTCTTCCAAGCAATTCTATTGAAGCTTTCATTGATTCGGGATTTGCATTGTATGTATCATCAATTAGAAGAAAATCGGAATACTCGCTTACATTTAATCTTTTATCAGGAGAAGAAAGTTTATTCATTCCGCTGAGAATTTCTTTTTCATTCAGTCCTAATTTGAACGCAACACTTGCGGCAGCAAGAAAGTTTTTGAAATTCTGTTCCCCATAAAGATTGAAGTGAGCTTTTATCGTCTTTCCTTTATATCTCAACTCGACAAAAGGTTTTCCATTTTCTGAATAGCTTAATACTTTTCCTTTTACATCTGAATTTTGTTTTGTGCCGAAAGTAAGCCTGTTTTTATAATCCGGATAAACATTCTTTAAAAGATTATCATCTTCATTTATTAATAAAGTTCCGTTTCTTTTTGCAGTTACATCAAATAAAGATTTCTTTTCTTTAAGAACACCGCGTTTGTTCTTTAAGAACTCGAGATGAGAATTGCCAATGTTTGTTATAAGGGCATAATCAGGTTGAGCAATGTTTGCAGTATAATCGATTTCACCAAAATGATTCGTTCCATGTTCAAGAACCAAAACTTCATCATTACTATTTGTATCAAGTATTGTTAACGGCACTCCGATATGGTTATTATTATTTCCTGAAGTTTTCTTCGTTTTATACTTTTCAGAAAGTAAAGTGCCGATCATATCTTTTGTAGTTGTTTTACCGGCACTTCCTGTAATGCTTACAACTTTTGCGTTCAATTTACTCCTCCAAACTTTCGCCAGTCCCCCGAGAGCTTCGGTTGAGTTATCAACAAGAATAACCGGCACATCGAGATCTCTGAACTGTGAATATTTTTTTCGTTCAATGACAACTGCTGATGCTCCATTCTTTATAACTTCACGGATAAAATTATGTCCGTCAAATTTTTCGCCCTTAACTGCAATAAAAAGAGAACCCTTATTTATCTTTCTCGAATCAATCGAAATCTTTGAGACCGCTCTATAATTATCAGGATTTATAATCTCTGAAGTCGGTAAATTGAACAAGTCTTCCAGAGTAATCCTGACAACACTCATTAAATCAAACCAGGAATTTTTCTGCCACTTCCCTATCGGAGAAGTGATTTCTTATTCCTTTTTTTTCCTGGTAATTCTCATGACCTTTCCCGGCAATAAGTATAACCGCATTCTCTTCAGAATTTTTTATTGCATAAGAGATTGCTTCTTCACGGTTTTCAATAACTTTATAATTGTCTTTTGTGATGTCGGTTTTGATATCTTTTATGATATCAAAAGGATCTTCAAATCTCGGGTTATCGGAAGTGACAAAAACATAATTGCTTAACTCCGTAGCAATCTTTCCCATTATGGGTCTTTTTGTTTTGTCCCGATTTCCGCCGCAGCCAAAAACTGTGTAAACAGGCGCCGAATCTTTTACTATATCTTTTACAGCAAGAAGAGCTTTTTCAAGACTATCTGCCGTATGAGAATAATCAATAATTACTTTTTTATTTCCTTTGCTGATCACTTCAAATCTTCCGGGAACCTGCTTTGTGTTTTTAATTCCTTCAATTATTTTTTCTTCCTTAATTCCTGAAGTGAACCCAACAGCAAAAGCAGCACAGGCATTGTAAGCATTGAACTTTCCTATTAACGAAGTAGAAACAGGAAATGAATCGCCTTTATGCTCGACTATAAATGTAGTTCCTGATAAATCATAGCTTATGTTTTTCAAAACAAAATCTGAGTTTGATGAAGTTCCGTAAGAAACAAGATTTGCTTTAGAATTACTTATTAATTTTTTGCTGTGTGAATCATCAGAATTATAAATCGCAAAAGATGATGAGCTCAGTGAATCGAAAAGAATTTTCTTTGCACTTAAATAATTTTCAAAAGTGACATGAAAATCGAGATGATCCGAAGTTATATTTGTAAAAACTGCAGTACTAAAATTAAGTCCGTAAACTCTTTTCAATACGAGCGAGTGTGATGAAACTTCCATAACTGCATAACCGCAGCCTTCATTATACATTCTGTAGAGAAGTTCATTCAAATCGTTTGATTCAGGAGTTGTGAGAGACGATTTTATCTCTTCATCGCCAATGTAGTTTGCTATTGTTCCCATCAAACCTGTTTTTTCTCCGGCACTTTCAAGAATGCTTTTAATAAAATATGTTGTTGTTGTTTTTCCATTCGTTCCTGTAATTCCAATCAACTTTATTTTTTCAGAAGGATTTTTGTATAAGGCACATGAAATTTCAGCAAGCGCTTTTCTGCTGTCTGCAACGAGTATCTTTGCCTTTTTTTCGTGAACGAAAATATCATCGGGAACCGAGTTGTTGTCTTCAAGAATGACTGCCATAGCGCCATTATTAATTGCATCGAGAATAAAACGGTGTCCGTCGGTATTTACTCCTTTTATAGCTACAAAAACCGAATTCCTTTTAACCTTACGTGAATCATAGCAAATTGAAGAAACATCTTTTCTCTCGACTTCGCCCGCAACCTGGATTGCATTTACACTATTAATTAGTTTTGTTAATTCCATCAATAAACTATAGTTCCCGGAACAGTTATTTCTTTGCACTCGATAGAACACAGGTGCTTCCCTTTAAAATTTTATCGCCGGGCGAAATACTTTGTGATACGACAACACCTGATCCATTAACTTTATATTTCATATCGAGTCTTGTTAAAATCATAATTGCATCGCGCAGACGAATAGTCTTTTAACTCCGGCATAACTTTGGTTTTTGAATTATACTTTTGAATCTCTTCCGGTTTCTTTACAGTTGCACTAACATTATCTTCATCCGGATGATTACTTGTTGAAACAAAATCATAATCTTTTTTAACAGGCAAATCTTCCGGCTTTCCTATCAATCCAGGTTCAAGCTCGATCAATCTTGTAGCAACTTTTTTAAAGATAGGAGCCGCAACAAGACCGCCATACTTTCCTACATTCGGAGAGTTAAGAAGAATAAGACAAACAATCTGAGGATTTTCTACCGGGAAGAAACCAACAAATGAAGAATTATAATTCCTGGTATATTTACCATCAACTAATCTTTGCGATGTTCCTGTTTTGCCTCCAACAGGAACGATATCCAGATTTGCAAGCTTTCCTGTTCCGTTATCAACAACACCTTTTAATAATGACTTCATTCTTTCAGAAGTTTTTTCAGATATAACTCTTCTCACTTCTTTCGATTCATTATTAACAACAACTTCCCCATTTTCATTTGTAATTTTTTTTACGATCAAAGGCTTATATAAAATCCCTCCGTTAACAATTGCGGAGTAAGCAGTAGCGAGCTGAATTGGTGTAACAGAAATCTCATATCCGAAAGACATAAATGCTTTTGTTATTCCGGACCATTCGTTTGGTTTTTTAAGAGTCCCTTTTACTTCTCCTGGAAGATTTATTGCAGTGTAATTTCCAAAACCAAAACCTCTCAGGTATTTGTAAAATAATTCGTCGTCAATTCTCTGCGATAATTTTGAAATACCAACATTACTCGATTGTTCAATGATTCCTCTTACAGTAAGATTTTCAAAACTGTGTGTGTCGCTGATGTTTGCATTTTTGAATCTGTATTTTCCGTTTTCTACATTTATTCTTTCAGTTTCTTTGCAAAGATTCTGATCGAGCAAAGTTGCCATTGTAAAAGATTTAAAAGTAGATCCCGGCTCATAAGTATCAGTTACGCTTCTATTTCTTCTTGCATCGTCACTAAAATCCCAGTAATTATTAGGATCATAATCGTTTATGTTAGCCAGCGCCAGTATCTCCCCTGTGTTTGGATTCATAATAATTCCAACCCCGGAAGAAGCATCAAAATCAGAAATACCTTTTTGCAATTCTTCTTCAAGAACACTCTGGAAAGATCTTTTTATAGTTAAATAGATATTATCTCCGGGAACAGCTTCTCTTGTTTCATCTTCGGAAAAAGTCATTACATCACCGACAGCGTTTCTTTCAACGAGTCTTACACCTTCTTCACCTTTTAATAAATCATTAAATGATTTTTCTATTCCGTTGACTCCTGTATAATCTTTTTGATCTGTAAATCCGAGGATATGAGAAGCAAGATTTTTATAATGGTAAACTCTAGTTGGATCTTCTACGGAGAATAAACCGTCTGCTTTAAAGTTTTTAAGAAGTAAAGCTTTTTCTCCAGGAGCCTTTTTCTCGATGCAGAAAGTCTTTGAAGTTTGATTCATCAATTTCAAATAATAACTTTTACTTTTAACAAAAACCGATGAAAACTTTTCTGCAATTTTTTGTCTATCGGCTTTATCCGCCATCCTGAGATCGAGGAAAAAGGAAACATCATTCTTATTGTATGCAAGAAGGACATCATCTCTATCATATATCAAACCTCGTTCAGGCTCGACTTTCTCAAGCTTTGTTTGCTGTCTTTCGGCATAATACTTTAGCTCATCACTTTTAATTATTTGAACATCAAACAGTTTAAAAAGCAGTGCAAAGAAGAAAACGATAATTCCAATTATTACAACCAATGCGCGCGAGTTACTCATACTTTTCCTTCTCCAACCTTCAAGGTTAAAGTTGCTTCTTCATATTGCAACCTTGAAGGTTCTGCTACACTTTTAGAACCTTCGAGGGTTACTATTCCCTTAAAAACTACACTAACCTCGAAGGTTTTCGTCCTAGAATTACTCATACTTTTCCTTCAAAGCTTCTTCCACCTCACCTATTTTTTCTTTGCTTACTTTTAATAGTATTTCAGGTTCTGTCCTTTTTACCATTCCAAGTTCTTCGGTTGCAATCTTTACAATTCTTTCTTCGGAAGAATTTGATTGCACATCGGCTATCAGGTTGACCTGTTCAGTTAACTTTGAATCAAGAGCTTTTTGATTTTCAACTTTTTCTTTTGTAAGGCGTTCACATTCCTGTCTTACCGCAACGTAACCGAGTGCGAGCATTGAATAGATAACAAGTAAAAAAAGTACAGAAAAAATGAGTGGCTTAGACCCTGTCTTCATACTCTTTCCGCCGCTCTTAGTTTTGCACTTCTTGCACGCGTATTAATGTTTATTTCTTCTTCCGAAGGTGTAACAGGTTTTTTAGTTAATATTTTTAATCTTTGTTCTTTATCACATTTGCAAACAGGATACTCTTTCGGACAAATGCAGTCGAGAGTTTCATATTTAAAATGTTCTTTAACTATCCTGTCTTCGAGAGAATGATAAGAGATAACTACAATTCTTCCGTTTACTTTTAAAAGATCGACAGACTTTGTTAAAAAACTTTTTAACATCTCGAGTTCATCATTTACATAAATTCTTAAAGCCTGGAAAACTCGTGATAGAGTTTTGCTTAAATATTTCGGAGAAGTTACTTCTTCAATTGCTTCTCTTAATTCCGAAGTTGTTTCTATCTTTTTGATTTTTCTTTTATTGATAATCGCTTTTGCAATTCTTCTTGAATTTTTCTCTTCACCGAATTGATAAATAATATTTGCAATTTCTTCTTCTGAAAAAGAGTTAACGATATCGGCAGCGCTGATTGCCTTACTTTTATCCATTCTTAAATCAAGCTTTGTTTCTGTTCTGTAAGTAAATCCTGATGAAGGATTATCGAGCTGGAAAGAAGAAACGCCGAGGTCTGCTATTACGCCATCAAAGTAAGGAACGGATTCAATTTTGGAAATAGAATCGATCATTGAAAAATTGAAGTTATAAAGTCTTACACGCTTATCGTCCTGAAATTTCTTTTTTGAGAACGCAAAAGAATCTTTATCAACATCTGTGGCTACCAATACTCCCTCTCGGTTTATCTTTATTCAGTATTTGTTCAGAATGACCTCCGAAACCCAAAGTTGCATCGAAGTAAACGCCGGACGGGTTTGTTATTAAATATTCGATACTTTCTTTTAATAATACCGGCGTATGGAAATTGTTCATTCGTCACGACATAACTTTTGCTGCTATTTGTTCGTAGGTTTCTTCCGATTGTTTTAAGTACTCATCAAAAACTTTTGGATTCCATACTTCAATTTTTTTCAATGCCCCGAGTATGAGCACCTCCTTTTCTATCTGTGCATATTCAATAAGATTTTGCGGAACATTAATTCTCGATTGCGAGTCGAGTGTGTCTTCCGCTGCATGCTGAAGTATCGTTCTTATAAATCTTACATCGTCTGGTTTAAACTGGTTCAGGCTTCTTAATTTTTCTTCAATAAGAATCCATTGATCGAGAGGATAAATATCTATGCAGGGAGAAGTTCCTCTTGTCATAACAAAAGTATCGTTGGCTTCGGCAGAAACATGGCGGCGCAGTTTGGCGGGAATGCTTATTCTGCCTTTCGAATCTATTGAATATGTAAACTGTCCTTTAAACATATTTTGGTCTTTCATGGGAAAATCAACCACTTTTCCCCACTGTGTCCCAAAAATAAGCTAAAATATGATGTAAAGTCAAGAAAAATCTTCAAATAATAATTTTTTTTGTGGGGAGAATTTTTAGCTATCTTGGTGCATGGCTAAGTTGGTAAACCGTTAAAACGGTTAATGACTTTTCATCTTTGTTATTCTCATCGGAATAAATCCCGATGTTAATTTTTTGTACGTACTCTTTTATATTGATTATGAATAAACTGTTGTTCAAAGTACTGCTATAGGCATTCTTATGGAACTTCTGAGAAACAGTTGCGATCATCTTCTCACTTTAATGTTACATCGGGATGTGGCTTAGTCATCCCTTCGTGAAATCCCAGGTTAATCTAAATAGATGCAACATTGTTAAACGGTTCCAAACATCTCTTCACTTCAGGTTAACACAAAGATTTATCTGAAGGTTAATCTAATTAGATATAACATTAATACTCGGTCCCAAGCGTCTTTCACTTTCAGGTTAACACCGGGATTTATCCCGGTGATATACAACAATACTATTGTTAACTGTTTTAACAGTTTTATACAAGTAGCATTTTATAGTAACGGAATGAAAGTGTCCCGATTAATCTTAACTGAATTAATTATGTGTGTGAATAAAAGTGGGAAAAACTTTGTAATGCAATATTAGCTCAATGGCATGCTAGTTGGCTTAAGAAAAGGGAAAAATATAGAAATGAAAATGGAACCTTTTTTAATTTTATTTTGCTTTGTTGTTTTAGTAGTATTCTATTATAGAAGGATACAGTAGGAGTTTCTCTTTACATCAAACGACTACATTAATTTCGGGTCGCGTATTATTAATTAATTATTTAATACTCTTAATTATGTTTTCTATTTCATCACGTATTTTATTTACCATCGTTTTTAAAATCTCTAGTTGATCTTTATCTAACAATTGACGAACAACTCTTCTGCTATATCCACCATCTTCATCAATCTGGATATCATTTGGTAAAGCATCAGAATGTGCATATTCTTGGTCCCGCCAATCTTTTACAATCTGATGAAATTCTTTTTCTTCTGCGGAAAAAGATTTAATCAATTCTTTGTTAATAAGATTATAACTGGTGAAACCTAAACTTTTTTTAAAGTTTCTAGCATACGAAATAACGACAGCTATATTTAGTGCGTTTTGAATCTGCAGTTGATTCTCTAACATCCAGTACAAAAGGTTGATAACTTTTTAAAGTGTTTATAAAATCATTAACTTCCCAAAATTCACTTCTGAGTAAATAGAGATATGGAAGAACGTTTTTATCAAATAATTTTTCTGATGGACTAATTTCGTTATTATTCATAATATTTTCTCTGATTTTTGTACCCACCTAACTATTACTTTTCCAAATTAATGATTGCAATCCGGTTGATATTCATTTTGGTAGGAAAACCCATTTAGTGTCGCCCTGTTTTTCCCGCCCTCTACAAAAACATTTCAAACTTGCTTAATCTCAGTATTAAAATCAAGAGGGTGGAAAAATTTAAACGTTATAAGGAGTTAGATATAGGGAATATGGTGGCATAGCCTATCACTATGTGAGTATACGGGTATAATGGGGAAAAAGGAATGTTGGAATAGTGGAATATTGTGGCATAGCCTAATACTGGAACAGTGGAATTTTGGAATGCTGGAATATTGGTATACGGATATAAAGGGAAAGGATTAAAGGATAAGAATCGGGAGAGTTTAATACCACATTCTATACGCTATGCTTTCGACTTAATCCAATAATTTTTGAAATTGTTCTACAGTTAAATTTGCATCTCTCAGTATCTTTCTCAGAAGACCACGACCGACAATGTGATTAGGAACAGTTATGGATTTCCTTCCCTTGCATTCAAGCCGGATATGACTTCCTCTCTGGCGTGACTTTGAATAGCCGATCTTTACCAAAGCGTTAATAATTTTCCTTGACCTTTGAGAATTGGCAGGCGTGTCATAATTACAATGTAATTGTGTGTAAACTAATTTCGCGAGGTCTATATGAACGGAGTATTTCCCTGTTTACTTTTTCCTCCAAGATGAGTTCAATTACTTCCCGAATATTCTTTAGTGCTTCATCGAGTGTCTTGCCCTGAGTATAACATCCTTCAAACAACGGACATTCAACTACATAAAAGTCATCTTCATCTTTTTCTATAAATATAGGAAGTTGTCTTCCCCCATTATGCAAAGTCTTTTTACTTCTCTTCATATTTTTTCTAAATTTATACTAAAATAGCAAAGCATTTGCACGAATGGCAAACCACTAAAGGATTTATAAAATTCTTCTTTGAATTACTCTTTTTACCATTGCCCATACACTATTAAAAAATTGTAAGATTTCCCAAAATAGCTTGACAAAAGAAATTTTCACTTATATATTCGTTTATAACATTTGAATAGCACATGTACAATTTGATAAAAAATAGAGCCACAAGTCTAATAGCTGTTTCACCCCATAACGGCAATCGCATTGTTGTGCTGAACTCAAATGGTGTCCTTTCTTTAGATATCATTTTAGGGATTTCTATCATTATTAGTATCCTAGGACTAGTGATCCTAGGTTAATACATAATGGTCAATCCCTGAATCTGGCATAAAGAAAAATCAAATAAAGAAAAAAAGATATGGGATTGACCAAATCCCTGAGGTTATATCTGAAGATTAAGTTAATTAATCTTTAGAGGAAAAAGTGAGATCAGATTTAATAAAAAAAGGTTTTGACAAGGCTCCGCACAGGAGTCTTTTAAAAGCCACCGGTGTCATCAAAAGCGATGACGATTTTAAAAAGCCTTTCATCGGTATCTGCAATTCTTATATAGATCTTATCCCCGGTCATGTTCATCTCCAGGAATTCGGTAAAATTGTAAAAGAAGCTGTGCGCGAAGCAGGCGGCGTTCCTTTCGAGTTTAACACAATCGGTGTCGATGATGGAATTGCAATGGGACATATCGGAATGAGATATTCCCTTCCCAGCCGTGAACTTATTGCCGATAGTTTTGAGACTGTCGTTGAAGCTCATCGCCTCGATGGTGTTGTTTGTATTCCTAACTGTGATAAGATTGTACCGGGAATGTTAATGGGCGCTGTCCGTGTAAATGTTCCAACAATATTTATTTCCGGCGGACCAATGAAAGCGGGGCTTACACCTTCAGGAAAAAAAGTTGATCTTATTTCTGTATTTGAAGGTGTCGGAGAACATCAATCAGGAAAAATAAATGATGCTCAATTAAAAGAGCTTGAAGATTTTAGCTGCCCTTCCTGCGGTTCCTGTTCAGGAATGTTCACAGCAAACTCTATGAACTGTTTAATGGAAGCTTTGGGACTTGCACTTCCCGGCAACGGATCTATTTTAGCAATCGATCCAAAAAGAAAAGAGCTTGCAAACCAAGTAGGTAAACAAATTATTTATTTAGTTGAAAAGGATATTAAACCGAGAGATATACTTTCAAGAGAAACTTTTCTTAATGCATTTGCTTTAGATATGGCAATGGGCGGAAGTACAAATACTGTTCTTCACACTCTTGCAATTGCAAATGAAGCGGAAATGGGATTTGAATTAAGTGAACTTAATGATCTTGCTGAAAGAGTTCCTTATATTTGTAAAGTTAGTCCGGCAACAAAAAATGTTCACATGGAAGATGTTGATGCAGCAGGAGGAATTTCTGCAATCTTACATGAACTCTCCAAACTCGATGGAGTTCTTGATCTTTCACGTCCTACTGTTACCGGAAAAACTCTCGGAGAAAATATATCATCTACCGAAGTTAAAAATAAAAATGTAATAAGAAGCATTAAAGATCCCTTCTTAAACAAAGGTGGACTCGCTATATTATTCGGCAACTTAGCACCGGATGGCTCAATAGTAAAAACTGCAGCAGTTGATCCGGCTATGCTTGTTCACACTGGACCAGCAATAATTTATAATTCCCAAGATGAAGTTTTAGAAGGAATTTCAAATAAAGAAATTAAACCAGGTGATGTTGTTGTAATTAGATATGAAGGACCTAAAGGTGGTCCCGGCATGCCTGAAATGTTATCTCCAACAAGCGCAATAATGGGAATGGGACTCGGAGACAAAGTTGCATTAATAACAGACGGAAGATTTTCCGGCGGAACAAGAGGAGCCTGCATAGGTCATGTTTCTCCTGAAGCAGCAGAGAAAGGACCGATTGCCGCTTTACAAAACGGCGATCTTATAACAATAGATATTCCAAATAAGAAATTATCAGTAAACCTTAGTGATGAAGAAATCAATGCAAGACTTGATTTGCTTCCCGACTTCGAGCCTAAAATTACAAAAGGCTACCTCGGCAGATATACACAAATGGTAACGTCGGCAAACACAGGAGCAATAGTAAAAATACCAGGAACCAAAGAAACAAGAAAGGAAACTGTATGAAAGAACATAAACCCTTTTTGTCAGGGGCAGAAATATTTTTTGAATGCTTGCGACGCGAAAAAGTTGAAATTGTGTTCGGCTATCCGGGAGGAGCCGTACTAAAGCTATATGAAAAATTATATGATGTGGATTTTCTGAAACACATTCTTGTTCGTCACGAACAAGGAGCAACTCATATGGCTGAAGGTTATGCTAAGGCAACCGGTAAAACCGGTGTTGTGCTAGTAACATCAGGTCCGGGTGCTACAAATACTGTTACAGGAATTGCTGATGCATACATGGATTCAGTTCCAATTGTTGTTTTCACAGGTCAGGTCCCAACTCATATGATTGGAAATGATGCTTTCCAGGAAGCAGATATAGTTGGAATTACAAGACCAATAACCAAGCATAATTTTCTTGTAAGAGATGTACATGAGTTAGCAACTATAATTAAGAAAGCATTTTTCATAGCAAATACCGGAAGACCAGGACCTGTTCTTGTCGATCTTCCTAAGGATGTTATTAATTCTCTTTGTGAATTTGAATATCCTGATAAAATTGAATTGCGCGGTTACAAACCAACTATTTTAGGACATCAGAACCAGATTAAAAAAGCTGCTGATATAATAAAGAATGCTAAACGTCTTTTATTCTATGTTGGAGGCGGAGTTATAATGTCCGGCGGCAACCGTGAATTGAAACTTTTAGCAAGAGAAAATAATATCCCTGTAACGATGACACTCCAGGGACTTGGTGCTTTTCCTATGACTGAGTCACAGTCACTTGGTATGCTTGGAATGCACGGCACATACTGGGCAAACCAGGCAGTAAATAATTGCGATGTTCTTGTTTCTTTAGGGGCAAGATTTGATGACAGGGTTACAGGAAAAGTAGATGCATTTGCGCCAGGAGCTTATAAGATTCATGTTGATATAGATCCCACATGTATAGATAAGAACGTTGTCGTTGATCTTCCTATTGTGGGAGATGTAAAACATGTTATGGCAGAACTTGCAGCAGAAATAACTTCCCCACCGGATCTCGATGACTGGTGGATACAAATAGAAAAATGGAAAGAAGAATGTCCATTGACTTTTGAACACAATGACGGTAAACTTAGAACACAGTATGTTCTTGATCGCCTTAATGAATTTACAAAAGGCGAAGCTGTTATTGTAACTGACGTTGGTCAGCATCAAATGTGGACAGCACAATTTTATAAATTTAATCACCCGCGTTCTCACATTACAAGTGGAGGATTAGGAACAATGGGATTCTCTGTTCCGGCTGCAATTGGAGCAGCGTTCGCTATAAAAGACAGACCTATTATCTCAATTAGCGGAGACGGCGGTTTCCAGATGAATATTCAGGAGTTGACAACAGCAGTTTACAACAAACTTCCTATAAAATTCATTATCATCAATAACAGTTTCCTGGGAATGGTAAGACAATGGCAGGAATTATTCCATGCAGAAAAATACAGCTTCACAGATCTCGGAGACAGTAATCCTGATTTTTGTAAGCTCGGTGAAGCGTTCGGATTAAAATCATTTTCTACAACAAAACCGGAAGATGTTGATCCGATTTTTGAAGAAGCTTTTTCGATAAATAACGGACCTGTTTTAATTGAATTCAAAGTTGAAAAAGAAGATATGGTATTCCCTATTATTCCTTCAGGTGCAACTTTGAAAGAGATGATGACTAAACGTCTCGATCCAAAGGAGATGACATAAAAATGAAACATACAATTTCTGTCCTTGTAGAAAACCAGTTCGGAACATTTAACCGTGTTGTTACAATGTTCAGCGGAAAAGGTTTTAATGTTAACAGCCTTTCCATTGGTGAAACCGAAATTCCTGAAATTTCGAGAATGACAATTGTAACTGAAGGTGAAGAAAAAATCATCGAGCAGGTTGTTAAACAATTAAACAGGCTGATTGATACAATTAAAGTTGTTGATCTATCCGGACAACCAAGAGTTGAAAGAGAATTAGCTTTAATCACTGTTTATTACCAAAAAGGTAACAGAGCAGATATTATTGGCGTCAGTGAAATCTTTCGCGGAAATGTTGTTGATATAAATAACAAAACAATTACTCTGGAGATTACAGGACCACCCGACAAAATTGATGCTGCAATAAATGTTCTTGAAGCATACGGAATTAAAGAAATGGCTCGCAGTGGAACTGTCGCTCTAAAAAGAGGCGAGCAAACTAAAAGTGATAAAAAAGAATCAGTAAAAAATAATATACAGGTATAAAAATGTCGAATGAAATGAAAGTTTATTATGATGATGATGCTTCCTTAAGTTTTTTGGAAGATAAAAAAATTGCAGTTCTTGGTTTTGGGAGCCAGGGACATGCTCATTCATTAAATCTTAAAGACAGTGGATTAAATGTTTGTGTCGGTTTAAGAAAAGATAGTGCAAGATGGAAAATGGCAGCTGATGCAGGTTTGGAAGTGAAAACTGTAAGCGAAGCAGTTAAATGGGGAGATGTCGTTATGATCCTTCTTCCTGACCAGGTTCAGAAACAAGTTTATGATAAGGAGATTGGCCCATTCCTGAAACCTGAAACGACACTTGCATTCGGACATGGTTTTAATATTCATTATAAACAAATTGTTCCTCCAAAAAATATTAATGTAATGATGATCGCTCCGAAAAGTCCGGGACATTTGGTAAGAAGAACTTTTTTGGAAGGAAGCGGTGTTCCAAATTTAATTGCAGTTCATAATGATTATTCAGGAAATACAAAAGATGTTGCTCTTGCCTGGGCTAAAGGAATCGGAGGTACAAGAGCAGGTGTTATCGAAACTAATTTTAAAGATGAAACTGAGACCGATCTTTTTGGCGAACAGGCTGTTCTTTGCGGCGGTTCGGCAGAATTAATTAAAGCAGGTTTTGAAACTTTGGTTAATGCAGGTTATCCTCCTGAACTTGCTTACTTCGAATGTATGCATGAAATGAAACTCATTGTCGATCTTTATTATGAAGGCGGTTTAACGAGAATGAACTATTCTGTAAGTGATACGGCTGAATATGGTGGAATGACAAGAGGAAAAAAAGTAATAAATGCTGAATCACGAAAAGCGATGAAAGAAATTTTAGCTGATGTTCAATCCGGAAAATTTGCAGACGAATGGCTAAAAGAATATTACAGCGGAGAGAAAGAAATGCACAAGCTGAGAGATGAAAATAAAAATCATCCTGTTGAAATTGTTGGAGCTAAATTAAGAAGTATGATGAGCTGGCTTTTTAAGAAACCTAAAAAAGAAGAGGTCGGTGTATGAGCTTCAAAATAGCTCTTCTGCCAGGCGATGGTATCGGTCCTGAAGTTGTTGCTGCAGCAGTTGATGTTTTAAAATCTGCAGGAGAAAAATTTAACGTTGACTTCGAACTTAAAGAATATCTCGTTGGCGGAATTTCCTATGATAAACATGGTACTCCATTAACAGATGAAGTTCTTCAGGCTTGTTACGATTCAGATGCTGTTATTCTTGGTGCGGTAGGCGGAACCAAGTGGGATTCTCTTACAAAGTAATATGAAACCGGAAGCAGCTTTGCTTAAGCTTCGTAAATCACTCGGATTGTTTATTAATATTCGTCCTGCAAAAGTTTATAAAGCTTTGCTTAATTCTTCTTCTTTAAAAGCTGATGTTATAAAAGGAACTGATCTTTTAATCTTAAGAGAATTAACGGGAGATGTTTACTTTGGTGAGCCGCGCGGCATTGATGATGAAAAAGGTTTTAACACGATGATCTATACAAAGAATGAAGTTGAAAGAATTGCGCGTTATGCTTTCGAAGTTGCTTCAAAAAGAAAAAAGAAACTTCATTCTGTTGATAAAGCAAATGTTCTCGAGACTTCACAGTTCTGGAGAAAATTAGTAAATAATATCAGTAAAGATTATCCAGCAGTATCTCTTGAACATATGTATGTAGATAATGCTGCAATGCAATTGGTAAGAGATCCAAAACAATTCGATGTTGTTTTAACTCAAAACATGTTTGGCGATATTCTTAGTGATATAGCAGGAATGATTACCGGCAGTCTCGGAATGCTTCCTTCCGCAAGTCTTGGAAGTGATTATGCACTTTATGAACCGGTACATGGAAGTGCGCCAGATATTGCAGGACAAAATAAGGCTAATCCTCTTGCAACTATTTCTTCTGTTGCGTTAATGTTCATTCATTCTTTCCAGATGAACAAAGCAGCGGAATTAATTGAAGAATCTGTTTCAAGAACTCTTAACGCCGGATACAGGACTAAAGATATTTCTCAACCCGGCGATCAAATAGTTTCAACTACGAAAATGAAAGATCTTGTAATCGAGAACTTTAATACAATTTATGACGAACAGGCACTCGGTGTCTTTACACTTTAACTAAAAATAACAGATGTAAAATGGACAACAAAAAAGTAATCATATTCGACACAACCTTGAGAGACGGAGAACAATCTCCGGGCGCATCATTAAATGTTTTGGAAAAGATAGAAATAGCTAAACAACTACAAAGACTAAACGTTGATATAATTGAAGCAGGATTTCCAATCTCCTCCCCTTCACAGTTCGATGCGGTTAAAGCAATTTCTTCAGAAGTGACTTGTGTTGTCGCCGGACTTGCACGGGCTAAAGAGCAGGATATTCTTTCAGCTTACAATGCATTGAAAGACGCTGAGAAATTCAGGATACATACTTTTATAGGTACATCCGATATACATATACTCGGAAAATTCTCGAATGAATCTTATGGAAGATCTTTATCAGATAAAAGAAAAATTGTTTTTAAGATGACCACTGGATGCTGTATCCTTAGCAAGAACCCTGACAGATGATGTTGAATTTTCTACTGAAGATGCGGGAAGAACCGATATCAATTATTTATGTGATGTTATTGAAGCAGCTATTGAAGCCGGTGCAACAACAATCAATGTTCCGGATACAACCGGTTATACATTCCCGGAAGAATATGGAAAGATATTCAATCACATTAAACAAACAGTGAAGAACATTGATAAAGTTATTCTCAGTGTCCATTGCCACAATGATCTTGGACTTGCTGTTGCAAATTCTTTGAGCGGTATTATTAATGGCGCAAGACAGGTTGAAGGGACAATAAATGGAATCGGCGAAAGAGCAGGTAATGCTTCTCTTGAAGAAATTGTTATGGCTCTTAAAGTAAGAAAAGATTTGCTCGATCTTTATACAGACATTAAGACAGAAGAAATTTATAATACAAGCAAAATGGTTTCTTCTTTTACAGGATTAATTGTTCAGCCGAACAAAGCTATTGTTGGAGATAATGCTTTTGCTCACGAAGCAGGCATTCACCAGGATGGAATGCTAAAGGATAGAAACACTTATGAAATTATGTCCCCGCAAACAGTTGGTTTTCCTAAAACAAAAATTGTACTCGGGAAACACTCCGGTAAGCATGGATTAAAAGCAAGATTATTTGAAATCGGTTATAAGCTCAGTGAAGCCGAACTGAATGAAGTGTATGAAAAATTCACAGCTCTTGCCGATAAGAAGAAAGAAATATTTGATGATGATCTCCGTTTTATAATGGGAGACAGCTTTGCAGGAATCAGCAGTAATCATTTTGAACTGGATTACATTTATGTAACTATGGGAACAAAACATCTTCCTACTGCAACTGTAAAACTTAAAAAAGCTGATAAAGTTTACCAGGAGTCTGCAACAGGTGATGGTGCTGTTGATGCTTGCTTCAAAGCAATTGAGCGCGCCCTGGATACAAAGCTTAATCTCGAGTCTTACCAGGTAAGATCGATTACTTCCGGGAGACAGGCTTTAGGAGAAGTTATTGTTCGTATAAGAGAAGATGAAAAATACTTTTCAGGAAGAGGAATTTCTACAGACATTATTGAAGCAAGCGCGAAGGCTTATATAAATGTTGTTAACGTTTATCAAAATTATTTAAAAACGAAAGAAGAAGATATGATGAACCAATCTTCACTTTCAGATATTTCACAAGCGATATAAGGTACAACGATGGGAATGACCATAACTGAGAAAATTTTAGCGAAATCATCGGGGAAAAATGCTGTTGTGCCCGGAGAAAATCTCTGGCTTAATGTTGATGTTCTGATGACACACGATGTTTGCGGACCACCGACAATCGGCATCTGGAAAAAAGAATTCGGAGAAAAAGCAAAAATCTGGGATAAGAAAAAGTTAGTGATCTTTCCTGATCATTATATCTTTACAAAAAATCCGCATGCAAACAGGAATGTTGAAATACTCAGATCATTTGCAAAAGAATATGATATTCCCAACTACTATGATGTTGGAACAGAAAGATATAAAGGTGTTTGTCATATAGCTCTTGCCGAAGAAGGCTATGATATCCCCGGAACAGTTTTATTCGGAACTGATTCACATACTTGTACTTCCGGTGCATTCGGTATGTTCTCAACCGGAGTTGGAAATACTGATGCTGCTTTTATTCTTGGAACAGGAAAAATCTGGGAAAAAGTTCCTGAGTCTCTTCTCTTCACTTTTGATGGAGAACTGCCAAAATATATTACTGCAAAAGATCTTATTCTTAGAGTACTTGGCGATATTACCACAAACGGCGGAACTTACAGAGCTTTGGAATTTAACGGCGATGGAGTTTTCTCTTTATCAATAGATGAGAGAATGACTTTAACAAACATGGCAATTGAAGCAGGTGCAATGAATGGAATTATCGAAGCTGATGAAACTGTTGAAAAATATGTTAAAGAAAGATCAGACAAAGAATACGAGATTTTTAAAAGTGATGGCGATGCAAATTACAAAGCAAAGTACAGATACAATGTAAATGAATTTGTTCCTCTTGTTGCTAAACCGCATAGTCCTGATAATATAGATACTGTAGAAAATGTTAAAGGAAGAAAACTTACCAAATGTTATATCGGTTCTTGTACCGGCGGAAAGTTGAGTGATTTTGTTTCTGCTGCAAAATTCTTATTTGGAAATGAAGTCAGAGTTCCAACTTTCATTGTTCCGGCAAGCACTTCTGTTGCAGAACAACTTGAAGTTGAAACTATCTCCGGTGTAACATTAAAAAATATTTTTGAAAAAGCCGGTTGTGTTGTTGCACAATCTTCTTGTGCGGCGTGTCTCGGTGGACCAATGGATACAATCGGAAGGGCACAAGATAGATGAAGTTATAATTTCAACAACCAACAGAAATTTCCCCGGAAGAATGGGAAGCAAAAAAGCTGAAGTTTATCTTGCATCACCTTTAACTGTTGCTGCTTCTGCTTTAACCGGAGAAATAACTGATCCAAGAGATTATATGTAGGAAAATCAATTATGGAAAAATCAATAAAAGGAAAAGCATTTGTTCTCGGGGATAATATCGATACTGATCAGATAATTCCGGCAGAGCATTTGTTTATAGTATGAACGAACCGAATGAAGCAAAACTTTATGGAAGATATGCCTTATCGGGTGTTCCGTTAAAAGAAGCCGGACTTCCAAAAGGCAATATGCCATTTATCAATGGAGAAGAAGTAACTTCAGATTATTCAATAATTATTGGCGGTTCAAATTTTGGTTGTGGTTCTTCACGTGAACACGCTCCTTACGCTTTGATGAAGGCTGGAGTTAAAGTTGTCATTGCAGAATCTTATGCGAGAATATATTACAGGAACAGCGTTGACGGCGGCTTTGTAATTCCTTATGAAGCAAAACAAAAATTAAATGACGTTATTTCAACAAATGATGAACTCGAAATTAAACTTGATGAAAACAAGTTGATTAATCATACAACAAAAAAAGAATATTCATTAAATCCTCTTGGAGATATTCTGCCGATTCTTGAAGCAGGAAATCTATTTGAGTATGCGAGAAAATCGGGAATGATCGCTTAGTAGTTACGTCATGCTGAACTTGCCTGCCTGACGGCAAGGCAGGTTTCAGCATCTTTTTATACAATTGAGATTCCGAAATCACCGCTTAGCGGGATCCCGCAAAAGGCGGGACAAGTTCGGAATGACAGGTTAAAAAATTATGAATGATAAAATTGAATTATTCGACACAACGTTAAGAGACGGAACGCAGGGAGAAGCAATAAATCTTTCTGTGCAGGATAAACTTTTAATCGCTTCAAAGTTAGATGAATTTGGAGTCGATGTTATTGAAGGCGGATGGCCTGGAAGCAATCCACGTGATGAAGAATTTTTTGAGAAAGCAAAATCTTTAAAGTTAAAAAATGCACAGTTGTGTGCTTTCGGCTCAACTGCACGTTCTTTAAATAATATAGAAACCGATTTTAATCTTCAGGCTTTGTTAAAAGCAGAAACTCCGACAATCTCTATTTTTGGAAAAACATGGAGACTTCATTCAGATTTAGGATTGGGATTAAAAGATGATGAAAACGAAGAGTTGATTTTCAAATCTGTTAGTTTCTTAAAATCTCATGGAAAAAGAATTATTTACGATGCCGAACACTTCTTTGATGGATACAAGGATGATGCAGAATTTGCTTTAAGGATGCTGCGTGCTGCCGAAAAAGGCGGAGCCGATGTTCTAGTCCTATGCGATACAAACGGGGGTTCCCTTCCTGATGAAGTATTCAAAATAGTAACAGATCTTAAAAAAATGTTTAAGACAAAACTAGGAATTCATACTCACAACGACAGTGAACTTGCAGTTGCAAATTCTTTAGCGGCAATAAATGCCGGTGCTGTACATGTTCAGGGAACAATAAATGGTGTCGGTGAAAGATGCGGCAATGCAAATCTTTGCAGTATAATTCCGAATCTTATTCTTAAATTAAAAAGAGGATTTGTTCAGGATATTAATCTCGACAACCTCACTTCCCTTTCAAACTATGTTTACGAGTTGATGAATCTTGTACCAAACACAAGAGCTGCATTTGTAGGAAGATCAGCTTTCGCTCATAAAGGAGGAATACATGTTAGTGCAGTTCTGAAAAACAGCAAGATGTATGAACATATCGAACCGGAAAAAGTCGGGAACAAACAGAGAGTTTTGGTATCTGATCTTTCCGGACAAAGTAACATTAAATATAAAGCAAAAGAATTAGGTATCGATCTTTCGGATAATAAAGAGATAAGCAGGAAATTAGTTGATCACATCAAATTTCTTGAGCATAGTGGATTTCAATATGATGGCGCAGAAGCTTCATTTGAATTACTGCTTCGTTCGGAAATCGGAGAGTTCACACCTTTCTTTGAAGTACAGGATTCAAAAGTAAATGTTGTTTATGATAACCATGGCAGATCATATTCTGAGGCTGTTCTAAAACTAACTGTTGACGGAGAGCTTGAACATACTGCTTCTGATGGTGATGGTCCTGTTAATGCTCTTGATAATGCTTTGCGAAAAGCTTTGACGAGATTCTATCCTGAAGATTTCATTAATAAAGCTTGTCGATTACAAAGTTCGTGTGCTTGATGGAAGCGATGGAACGGTTGCAAAAGTAAGAGTTATGATTGAATCGAGCGACGGAACCGAGACATGGACAACAGTTGGTGTTTCAGAAAATATTATCGAAGCAAGTTTTCAGGCTCTGAGCGACAGCCTGAACTTCAAATTATTTAAATACCACAAATCCGACAACAAAAAACAGACTAGAACAGAAAATTGCATAAATATTGACTATCGCTGTAAGAATATTCAATATTTTAACTTTTTTCTGAAAATATATTCATTTATCTGTTGACATAGACAATCCTGTAATTTACATTTACGTGTAAATTTCAACTATAAAGTTATAATGAATTATAGAAAATCAAATATAGTTTCTGCCTTTTTAACTTCAATTCGCCCAGTCATCCGCCGTCCCCTATGAGGGGTACAAAATACATTCTGTTCATTTTTTCTAAAAATAAATTTTAAAAATTAAAGGAGTAAAATGATTTCTGTAGGTATAATAGGTGGAACCGGATACACTGGGAAAAAACTAATTCAATATTGCAACAGTCATCCTTTCGTTGAAGATTACAAAATATATTCCGGTAAAAGTGCTGGTGAAAATATTCACGATTATTTCCCAGGCTTAGTTGGATTAATTAATAATGCAAAAATAAATTCTGTAAATGATCTTTCTTATGAACACGATCTTTACTTTATAGCTTTGCCTCATGGCGAATCGCTTAATTATGTTCCTGCATTAATATCAAATGGAAAATATGTTATAGATCTTGGCGGCGATTACCGACTTGATGTTGAAGAACTTTATGAAAAATGGTATAAATATTCTCATAATTCATCTTACTTATTAAAAACAAAAATTTACGGATTAGCAGATTATCCAACTACTAATTATGATGACTTTAAGCTTGTTGCTAACCCCGGTTGTTATCCTACAGCAGTTTTACTTTCTCTACTTCCTTTAGTAGAAAATTTATCCGAAAAGATTTCGACAATAAGTTGCGTTGCTTATTCCGGGACGAGCGGAGCTGGTAAAAAAGCTTCTACAGAATTAATGCTTTCTGAAATGGATGGAAATGTAAAAGCTTATAAAGTTGGCGGACATCAGCATGAACCTGAAATTCTCCAGCAGCTTGCTAAAAAAGGATTCGATTCTTCGTTCTCATTTACAACTCATCTTTTACCGGTTGCAACTGGAATTTATTTAACTGCTTCTGTTCATCTGAATGAATCAGTTAATCCAGAAGAAGTAAAAGAAATTTATAACGATGTTTATAAAAATTCTTCTTTCATCAGGTTAAGAAATACACCGCCTGAATTAAAGTGGGTTGTTGATACAAATTTCTGCGATATAAATGTAACAGTAAAAGATAAAGTAATCATTATAACTTCAGCGATAGATAATCTTATTAAAGGAGCATCCGGTCAGGCTGTTCAGAATATGAACAAAATATTTGGCTGGGATGAAACACTTGGAATTTTAAACAAGGAGATTAAAGATGCTGCAGTTTATTGAAAATGGTTCAATCTCTTCCGTGCAAGGAATTAAAGCTGCCGGGATTAATAGTGGAATTAAAAGACAGAAAAAAGATCTTGCTTTAATTTATTCCGATGTTCCATGCAATGCTGCCGGAACATTTACACTTAACAAAGTTGTTGCTGCACCTTTAGTTATATCAAAAGAGATAATAAATAAAAAGAATAAAGTAAGAGCAATCCTTGTTAATTCAGGAAATGCAAATGCCTGCACCGGAGAACTTGGTTTGGCAAATGCATTTAAGATGCAGGAATATTGCGCTGAAAAACTCGGTGTTGAACAGGACGAAGTAATTATAAGTTCAACAGGAGTTATTGGACAGCAAATGCCGATGCAAAATCTTTTATCGGGAATTGATACGATCTCAGGCGTTGTTAATTATTGCCAGGGAAATGATGCTGCCGAAGCAATTATGACTACTGACAAAAAGAAAAAAGCTTTTGCAGTAAAAATCAAGTTGCTTAAAGGCGAAGTTGTTATTGGTGGAATTTGTAAAGGAAGTGGAATGATTATGCCGAACATGGCAACTATGCTTGCTTTTATGGCTACCGATGCTTCAATCGAACAGTTTCTTCTTCAGGAATTATTGAGCGAGGCTGTGAATGAATCTTTTAATAAAATTTCTGTTGATGGTGAAACAAGTACAAACGATATGGTTGTTCTTATTGAAAATGGTAAATCAGGAATAAAGATTAATAAAGAAGAAAAAGATTACGAAATATTCCGTTCTGCATTAATTACAATTTGCCAGGAAATGGCGAAATCAATTGCTTCCGATGGTGAAGGAGCTACAAAGCTGATCACTGTTTCTATTAATAATGCAAAGACAAAAAAAGATGCTGATGTTATCGCTCGAGCTATTTCTAACTCTCCCCTGTTCAAAACAGCAATGCATGGAAATGATGCTAACTGGGGAAGAATACTTTCTGCTGCAGGAAACAGCGGCGCTGATTTTTCACCTGAAAAAGTTACAATAAAGTTTGATGATTTTTCAATCCTTAAACCAAATTATACAAACGGGTTTAATGAAGAAGAAGCAAAAAAAATCTTAGCAAAAGATAAAGTTACTGTCTCTTTAGATCTTAATGAAGGGGAGGAATCTTCCACATGGTGGACATGCGATTTTTCAGAAGAGTATATTAAAATTAACGCAAACTATAGGACGTAAAAATGAAAACTGTAATTATCAAACTTAGTGGAAAAACCCTCGATACATTTTGTACTGATCCTAAATGGATGAACAATCTTTCAGAGGTTCGGGAAAATTATGACGCAGTTGTAATTGTACATGGCGGCGGAAATAAAATTACAAGCTGGTCGTCTGCATTAGAGATTAAATCTGAATTTGTAAACGGGCAAAGAGTAACCGATGAAAAAACAATGGAAGTTGTTGCTGCTGTTCAGTCCGGTTTACTGAATACGAAAATCGTTGCAACTCTTCATTCAAATGGAATCGATGCAATCGGTTTAACAGGGATTGACAAAGGATTATTCATTGCTGATTATCTTGATAAAGATCTGGGTTTTGTTGGAAATCCTAAGTTTACAGGAAAAATTGATTGGCTCGCTTCTCTTTTAAAAGAAAATATTGTACCTGTCTTTTCAAGTATTTGCAGAGACAACAGCGGAAACCTGATGAATGTTAATGCTGACCTTTTTACAAAAGAACTTGCGCTGGCTTTAAATGCCGATACAGTCTTTTTCCTTTCTGATGTTGAAGGAGTGATGTTGAACGGTGAAAAGAAAAATCCACTGACTTACGATGAAATAATCACAGGTATCGAACAAAAGGAAATTTACGGTGGAATGATTCCTAAACTGCAAAGCTGTCTTGAACTTATCGAAAAGGGTATCAACAAAGTCTGGATAGGAAATGATTTATCGAATTTTAATTTTAAAAATATTTCCGGGAGCGACACAAAAGGAAGCTGGATTGTTAACAGGTTACCAGTAGCAGTCAATTTTTGAATAAGAAAAAATAAAAGAAATGTCGCTTAAACTAAGAAGACAAACGAGAATAAAAGAAGTCCTGAATGATCTTGTAATTTCGAACCAGGAAGATCTGAGCAAGAAGCTAAAGGAAGAAGGATATGTTGTTACGCAAGCAACTTTAAGCAGGGATTTTGCAGAACTCGGAGTAATTAGAACAATGTTCAATGGTTCTGCAAGATATATACTAAATGCCAGTGAATCCGGGAAACAAATTGCAAAATTAATTGGTTTTGAAATACTCAACATTGAACATAATGAATCTATGGTAATTGTAAGAACTTTATCGGGAAGAGCACAGGGTGTTGCTTATTATATCGACAGGCTTAATAAGGAAGAAATACTCGGAACTGTCGCAGGAGACGACACCGTGATGGTTATCCCGAATACACATAAAAATATTCCGGTTATAGTTTCTTTAGTTAAAAAAATTATGACGGAACTTCCATCAAAATAAAGAGGAATATAAAATGAACAGAAAAAAAATTGCGGTTGCATATTCCGGTGGTCTCGATACTTCGGTAATGGTTAAATGGTTAAGCGAGAAATACGATGCAGATATAATTACTGTTACAGGAATGTTGGGTAAGACAAAAGAATTAGATGGACTCGAAGAAAAAGCATATAAGACAGGAGCTTCAAAAGCTATTATAGTTGATTTACAGGAAAAATTTGTAACCGATTATGCATTTAAAGCTCTTAAAGCGGGAGCTTTATATGAAGGTGTTTATCCTCTCGCTACTGCAATTGGAAGACCTCTGTTAGTAAAACTTCTTGTAGATACCGCTTTAGCCGAAGGTGCCGATACAGTAGCTCACGGATGTACAGGAAAAGGAAACGACCAGGTAAGGTTTGAAGTTGGCGTTCAATCTTTAGCACCGGAATTAAATATTCTTGCACCTCTAAGAACATGGGAATTCAATAGTAGAGATGAAGAAATTGATTATGCACTGAAGCATAATATTCCAATCAAGGTTACAAAATCTTCTCCCTATTCTATAGATGAAAATCTCTGGGGCATCGCAATTGAATGCGGAGTTTTGGAAGATCCGACTGTTCCGCCTCCGGATGATGCTTACCAGATTACAGTTGATCCTAAAGTTAGCCCAGGATAAACCGGAAGTGCTTTCAATTGAATTTGAACATGGAGTGCCAAAAAAATTAAATGGACAAAAATATACTTCAGCAGAACTTGTGAGTGTTTTAAACTTTACAGGCGGCAGGCATGGTATTGGAAGAATGGACCTTATAGAGAATAGAGTTGTTGGAATTAAATCAAGAGAAATATATGAAGCTCCCGGCGCTGTTATTTTGCATAAAGCACATTACGAACTTGAGAAGCTTGTTTTGGACAGAGAGACTTTCAGATTTAAACAATTAGTATCTGACAAAGTTGCAAATCTTATTTATGACGGCTTATGGTATTCTCCCCTCTTCGGAGGGGTTGATGGCATTTGTTGATTCAATACAAAAAAATGTTACTGGTGAAGTAACTCTCGAATTTTATAAAGGAAACATTACTGTTCTTTCAAGAACATCTCCGTTCAGTTCTTATGATAAAGATCTTGCAACTTATACACCGGAAGATACCTTCGACCGTACTGCGGCTGAGGGTTTTCTAAAAATTTACGGTCTTCCCTACAAAACTTTGAACATTGTTAATAACAAAACTTTAGAAGAGGCTTAGCATATGTTGTGGGGCAGCAGGTTCAAAACAAAATTAAATGATTCCGCGATGGAATTTTCTTCCTCGCTGCCAATAGATATTAATCTTTTTGCAGAAGACATTCTTGTTAATAAAGCACATACGGAAATGCTTGAGCAAATTGGAATAATTTCTAATGATGAAATGAAAAGTATAATTAATGGTTTAGATACCCTTGAGAAAGAATTTGAAGAAGGAATCTGGAAACCGAATCCTGAAAAGTATGAAGATATTCATTCTGCTGTTGAAGGGAGGCTTTTTGAATTAATCGGAGATACAGCCGGTAAACTTCACACAGGAAGAAGCAGAAATGACCAGGTTGCAACTGACTTAAGACTATGGCTAAAGAAAGCTATCGGTAACATTATTTCTTCCTTAAATAATTTTCAGATAACGCTAATAAATCTTGCAGAGAAAAATGTTGAAACAATAATGCCTGGTTATACTCATCTGCAAAGAGCTCAACCAATTTCACTCGCTTTTCATCTTCTCGCTTATGTTGAAATGTTTGAGAGAGACAAGATGAGATTTGATTTTGCTTTTAAACAAACAGACGTTTCTCCTCTCGGTGCAGGTTCAATAGCAGGATCAACATTACCAATTGATCCTGAATTTACTTCATGGAAACTCGGCTTTGAAAAATATTTTTCCAATGCAATGGACGCAATCTCCGACAGAGATTTTGTAATTGATTTTATAAACTCCTGTGTTGTTGGACAAATTCATTTAAGCAGGTTATCTGAAGAATTAATTCTCTGGTCAACTGCTGAATGGAAATTTGTAAAAATAAGTGATCAATATTCCACAGGTTCTTCTCTTATGCCTCAGAAAAAAAATCCCGATATGGCTGAGCTAATAAGAGGAAGATCAGGAAAAGTTTTAGGAAATTATGTTAATATAGTCTCAGTGCTCAAAGCTCTTCCGTTAAGCTATAACCGTGATCTCCAGGAAGATAAAGAACCTGCTTTTAATTCTTTTACAACTTATTTAAACAGCTTAAATATTTTGAGCAAAATAATTGAAACAATAGAAATCAATAAAGAAAGATTTACGAACGAATTAAAAGGTGATTACCTTCTCTCAACCGATCTTGTTGACTGGCTTGTTCTGCAAGGAATAAGTTTCCGGGAATCACACAGGATAGTTGGAGAGCTTGTAAAATATTTAGAAACATCGGGAAAAAATTTCAGCAAGTTAACATCTTGACGAAATGAAAAAGATAAACCCGATATTTAATGAAGAGGCTTTCGAATATCTTAAACTGGAAAAATCACTTGACAGAAAGCAATCAAAAGGTTCACCAAATCCCGAAATGATAAAAGGTCAGCTAAAGAAATGGAAATCGAAGCTTATGGAAGTCGTCGAAGGTTAAATTAATTTTATGAATAACTTTAATATGCTTGTTTTTTTCATTAAAAATTATATTTTTCTGAAAAACAATTCTCCTTATTACTAAGCTACCCTTGGTAAATTTAGGAAGCCTCCTCAGATGATAGGATAGGACAAAATCTCTTTTTATCATACAAAAAAAATTAAGTTCAGAATTTCAATTTACGTCCGGAGATGTCATGGCTGTCGACAAAACAGAAATGAATGAATTAAATAAAAATATATCTTTCCCTCCAAAAGCACAGGGAATGTACGATCCTTCATTTGAGAAAGACTCATGCGGGATGGGCTTTGTTGTTGATATCAAAAACAGGAAATCCCGTAAGATCATCGATATCGGTTTAAAGATGATGAAAAACCTAAGGCACCGTGGTGCAGTTGGTGCTGATCCTTTAACCGGAGATGGCGCTGGTATGCTTATCCAGATGCCTGATCAGTTTATGAGAAAAGTTACTGCTCCATTAAATATTATTTTACCGAGAGAAGGAAGATACGGTGTTGGTATGATGTTTCTTCCCCAGAATCCAAACTTACGTAAAGCAGTAGAAACTATAGTAGAAAAAATAATAATTGATGAAAACCAATATTTTCTAGGATGGAGAGATGTACCTGTTGATCCATCGGTTCCAGGTCATGGAGCAAAGCTAACGCAGCCATTTGTCAGACAATGTTTTATTGCAGCGAACAAAAGAACTAAAAGCCAGGATGAATTTGAAAGAAAACTTTATTTAATCAGAAGAATTATTGATAAAAGAGTCAGGGCAGAATTAAAATGCGATAGAAGCAAATACTATGTTCCTTCTTTTTCAAGTAAGGTAGTAGTTTATAAAGGAATGCTTCTCGCAGACCAGGTAACGAGATACTATAAAGATCTTGAAGATCCGGATCTGAAGTCGGCGCTTGCAATGGTTCATATGCGTTTTTCTACAAACACATTTCCAACATGGGATTTAGCACATCCTTTCAGAATGATTGCACACAATGGTGAGATAAATACTTTACGTGGAAATAAAAACTGGATGGCTGCGCGTCAGGTTGTAATGAATTCTCCTTATTATGGTAAAGATTTAAAGAGAATGCTTCCGATAATTATGGAAGGACAGAGTGATTCCGCAACTTTTGATTCTGTACTTGAACTTCTTGTTATGTCGGGAAGATCTGTTCCACATGCAATGATGATGATGATTCCTGAAGCATGGTCCAAACACGATTTAATGGATCCCGACAGAAAAGCATTTTATGAATACCATGCAACAATGATGGAGCCATGGGATGGTCCAGCAGCCGTTTCTTTACAGACGGAACCATTATTGGGGCTACACTTGACAGGAATGGTTTACGTCCTGCCCGCTATGCAGTAACCACAGATGATATGGTAGTATTAACTTCTGAAGCTGGCACTGTATCGGTTGATCAATCGACAATTCTTATATAAAGGAAGATTGCAGCCGGGAAAAATGTTCATTATCGATCTGAATAAAAAAAGAATAGTCGATGACGAAGAAGTTAAAAAAGAAATTAGTAAGTAAAAAGCCATATAAAAAATGGGTCGAAGAGAATATGCTTAAAGTTTGATTCTTTACCCAACCCGGAATTTACTTACAAGCCTGATTCTCTAACGATGACTAAAAGACAAAGGATATTCGGTTACACTAAAGAAGACCTTTTGACTGTTATGAGACCGATGGCAATAAGCAGCCAGGAAGCCGTTGGCTCAATGGGTTCCGATGCTGCTTTAGCTTGTTTGTCTGAAAAACCGCAGCCGCTTTTCAGATACTTCAAACAACTTTTTGCACAGGTTACTAATCCTCCTATAGATGCAATCAGGGAAGAATTAGTAATGGAGTTGACAACGTACATTGGTCCCGAACAAAATCTTCTTGATGAAACTCCACAGCATGCAAAAAGAATTGAGCTCAGCCATCCTTTGCTTAGTAATTCCAAACTGGAAAAAATCAGAAGCATTACTAAAGGACATTTCAAATCGGCAACAATTTCATTATTGTTTAACGCCCATGAAAGACACGACTTTAGAGAAGAGCTCGATAAAATATGTGAACAAGCCGTTGAACTTGTAAAACAGGGTACCGGGTTATTAATCCTTTCCGACAGAGGAGTTAAGGAAGATACAGCCGCACTTCCGAGTCTGCTTGCTGTAGCTGGAGTTCATCACGCTTTAATAAGAGCCGGACTAAGAACTAAAACAGGAATTATTCTTGAAAGTGGTGAACCGCGGGAAGTATCACATTATGCTCTTCTTCTTGGATACGGCGCCAACGCAATCAATCCATACCTTGCATACGAAACTCTATGGCAGATGTGTGAAAACGGATTTATACCTGAAGTTAAAGATTACCAGGAAGCTAAGAAGAATTATGTAAAAGCTGTTTCAAAAGGCTTGTTCAAAATTTTTAGTAAGATGGGAATAAGTACATTACAATCTTATTGCGGCGCGCAAATCTTCGAGGCAGTTGGGATCGATACGGAAGTTATTGAAAATTATTTCACAGGCACTCATACAAAAATTGAAGGTATGAGCCTTGAAATGATTGAACAGGAAACTTTAAAGAGACATAAGGCTGCATTCCAGGTAGGTGAAATAGATTTACTTCCTGCCGGCGGACTTTATCATTATAGAAGAGACGGTGAAAAACATTTGTGGAATCCTTTATCTATTTCAAAATTGCAGCAAAGCACATGGCAAAATAATTATAAAACTTTCAAAGAATACAGCGAACTAATTAATAACCAGAGCAAGCAAAGAGTAACTTTAAGAAGTCTGCTCGAAATGACAATTGGTGAAAAGCCAGTTCCTATCGAAGAAGTTGAACCTGCAAGTGAAATTGTAAAAAGATTTTCTACCGGAGCTATGAGTTTTGGTTCTATTTCGTGGGAAGCGCATACTTCTTTAGCTATTGCAATGAATAAGATTGGCGGGAAATCTAATACCGGAGAAGGCGGCGAAGATAGCGTTAGATTCGTAACTCTTCCAAACGGCGAAAGTATGCGTTCTGCTATCAAACAGATTGCTTCAGCAAGATTTGGCGTTACAGCCAATTATCTTGTTAACGCAGACGATATACAAATTAAAATGGCTCAGGGTGCAAAACCCGGAGAAGGCGGACAGTTACCCGGATTTAAAGTTGATAAAATCATTGCCCGCATAAGGCATAGTACGCCGGGAGTAACTTTAATCAGTCCTCCTCCCCATCATGATATTTACTCAATTGAAGATTTGAAACAATTAATCTTCGATCTTAAAAATATTAATCCTAAAGCAAGGATAAGTGTTAAGCTCGTATCGGAAGCTGGTGTTGGAACGATAGCGGCAGGAGTTACAAAAGCACATGCAGACCATATATTAATCAGCGGTCATGATGGGGGGACCGGTGCGAGTCCTATTGCTTCAATTCAATATGCGGGATCTCCCTGGGAATTAGGTTTGAGTGAAACACATCAGACACTTGTTTTGAATGGACTACGCGACCGGGTTTATCTTGCTGCAGATGGACAAATGAAAACCGGGAGAGACGTAACGATTGCTGCATTGTTAGGTGCAGAAGAATTCGGCTTTTCAACAGCACCACTTGTTACTCAAGGATGTATCCTGATGAGGAAATGCCATTTGAATACTTGTCCCGTTGGGGTAGCAACTCAGGACCCTGAATTAAGAAAAAGATTTGCCGGCAAACCGGAATATGTAATTAACTATATGTTCTTTGTTGCAGAAGAAGTAAGAGAATATATGTCGATAATGGGTTTCAGGAAATTTACCGAGATGATCGGAAGGACTGATAAAATTGTACAGAGAAGAACATACAATCACTGGAAAGCAAGAGGTATCGATCTTACAAAAATATTCTTCAAACCTGAACCGATCTATAAAACTGATCTCTACAGAACTAGAGCTCAGAATCATGAAATCGAAAAACAAATTGATAATGAATTTATAAAGATTGCTCAGTCAGCACTTGAAGAAAAAGAACCTGTTGTGATTAAAAGAGATATCTGGAATGTGAACAGGGCGATCGGTACTTTGCTTTCAAATGAAATAGCTAAAAGATATGGCGATGAAGGTCTTCCTGATGGAACTATAAAATTACAATTAGAAGGAACGGCAGGTCAAAGTATCGGCGCTTTTCTTGCCAAAGGAATTGAGATTCATCTTAAGGGCGGCACTAATGATTATGCTGGAAAAGGACTTTCCGGCGGAAGATTGATTGTACAGGTTCCTGATAATATTATTTATCGATCCCGCTGAAAGTATAATTACAGGAAACACCTGTCTTTACGGTGCAACAAGCGGCGAAGCTTATTTCAACGGTATCGCCGGGGAAAGATTTGCTGTCAGAAACTCCGGTGCAATCGCTGTTGTTGAAGGAGTTGGAGATCACGGATGCGAATATATGACCGGAGGTACGGTTATAGTGCTTGGTAAAACAGGAAGAAATTTTGCGGCAGGCATGTCCGGCGGAACCGCGTATGTTTGGAACCCGGATAATATGTTTGAAAAATTAGTTAACAAAGGAATGGTCGATCTTGAAGAGATAGAAAAAGAAAATGAATTTGAAACTTTGTATTCATTGATTGAAAACCATTTCAAGTATACTTTTTCAAAAAGAGCAAAGTTAATACTTGATAACTGGGAAAAAGAAAAATATAATTTTATAAAAGTAATGCCTGCAGAATACAAAAAAGCTCTCGAAGCTCTCGAAGAGGAAAAACAGAGAGAAACAGAGCTGACAGTAGATAATTATGCTGAGGTGGCAAATGGGTAAGCCAAGCGGATTTATGGAATATGAAAGACTTTCTTTACACAAAGAACCTGTTGAAGAAAGAGTTAAACATTACAAAGAATTTGAATCTCCTTTTACACAGAAGGATGCAAAAATTCAGGGTGCAAGATGTATGGATTGCGGTATTCCATTTTGCCATGGCGATACCGGCTGCCCTGTTGAAAATTTTATCCCTGAATGGAATGATCTTATTTTTAAAGGACACTGGAAAGAAGCGCTCGATAATCTTCACTCGACAAATAACTTTCCAGAATTTACCGGAAGGTTATGCCCGGCTCCATGTGAATCTGCATGTGTGCTTGGAATTAATGCTAATCCTGTTTCTATAAAAGCAATTGAAAGAACAATAATTGATTTTGGGTTTCGATTCAGGCTGGGTTACTCCCCATCCTCCTGCTGAATTAACGGGAAAGAAAGTTGCTGTTATCGGGTCGGGTCCTGCGGGACTTGCAGCAGCACAACAGCTTGCAAGGTTCGGTCATTCAGTAACAGTTTATGAAAAGAATGACAGGATAGGCGGACTATTAAGATACGGCATTCCAGATTTTAAACTTGATAAACATTATATTGACCGCCGTCTCGAGCAAATGAAAGCGGAAGGCGTTAATTTTATAACAAGTAGTAATGTTGGAGTAGATATCTCTGTTAAAGAATTACTAAACCAGTACGATTCAATTATACTTGCGGGTGGTTCCGAACAACCGCGTGATATACCTATACCCGGAAGAGATTTAAAAGGAATTCACTTTGCTATGGAATTCCTGCCGCAGCAAAACAGGGTTAATGCAGGAGACGTTTTATCCGATCAGATTTCTGCAAAAGGTAAAAATGTTATTATTATCGGCGGCGGTGATACCGGCTCTGATTGTGTCGGAACTTCAAACCGCCAGGGCGCACTTTCAATAACCCAGCTTGAATTACTTCCACAGCCCCCGGCAAAAAGAGCAGAATCGACTCCATGGCCTTACTGGGAATTAATGCTTAGAACTTCCAGCAGCCACGAAGAAGGTGTTACAAGAAAGTGGAGCATCAACACAAAAGAATTTAAAGGAAACGATAAAGGAGAAGTTACTGCTTTACATTGTGTTAAGGTTAAGATGGAGAATGGAAAAATTGTAGATATCCCGGATTCAGATTTTGAGCTCCCTGCGGACCTGGTTTTAATTGCTGCAGGATTTGTTCATCCTGTTAAAAAAGGTTTGATCTCTGAACTTGTTGAATTGGGAATGCAGCTTGATGGAAGAGGAAATGTAAATGCAAAATTCGGAGACGAAGAAGATACTTTTAAAACCAATCTTGATAAAGTTTATGCCTGCGGAGATATGAGAAGAGGACAATCGCTTGTCGTTTGGGCAATCTCCGAAGGAAGAAAATGTGCAGCTTCCGTTCATAAAACTCTTATGGCAGAAATGTTCGAGGAGGCAGCGGCTTAAAAATTTTTTGTTTGTGATTTTTCAGAGAGGGTTAAATCATAGATCATTTAATTACATACGGAGACCTGGAACTGTTTACCCAGCAATTGGTAACCATAATTAAATTGTTTGTTTACCCTCTGTTATTGGTTACTTTGTTATTATTATTACTTATATAAGCCCCGGGCAAGCTTATTAAGAATAATTCTCGATTCTACCCACCAATTGGTAACACCTCATAATTACGAACAAAACTGCTTAACCTGTACAATAAAAATCTTTTCTCTTAATGAATATTATTTGCTAAATGCAAAAATCTAATCTAAATTTTCTATAATGTTTATCTTTAAGTTATAACTTAATGAATAAAAAGAGAAAAATTTCAGTTGCAGTAGTTTATAATCATCCGGGAGATGATATTTATGAAAAGATCCGTGAAGTTGATGCAGATTCACTCGGCTTTGAACCCGAATATGATATCAATGTTGCAACTGTTACTGAAGAATATGAAGCCATAGCAAAAGCTCTTCAGACACAAGGCTATAAAGTAACTTTATTAAATATCAAAGATGATATTCAGGTTCTTATTGACTTAATCAGAAACGACCCACACGATGTAATTTTTAATCTCATCGAATTTTATCGCGATGATCCTAATCTTGAGTACCTCATTGCAGGATTGTTTGCTTTGTACGGGGTTCGATATACAGGCGCACGACCATTTACACTTGCGCTTTGCCAAAGAAAGGGAATGACAAAACAATTATTGCTTGCCAATAATGTTCCGACTCCCAGGTATAAATTATTAACAGAGCCAAAGTTACCGGGCAGGCATGGATTGCATTACCCTATGATTGTCAAACCATCGCGTGAAGATGCAAGCTCCGGAGTTGAGAAAGGGTCTGTCGTCTATAATTTGGACCAGCTTAATGAGAGAATTAAGAAAACCTTTGAAGAATATAATTCCCCGGTTCTTGTCGAAGAATTTATAGAAGGAAGAGAATTGCATGTTTCTGTTTTAGGTAATGACCCGCCTGAAGTATTGCCAATAATTGAATTCGATTTTTCAGAGCTCCCTTCGGATTACCCGAGCATAATAAGTTATGATGCAAAATGGAATCCCCTCGAAGAATCATTTCACAGAGTACATTCTATCTGTCCTGCAAATTTATCCAAACGAATTGAAAAGAAAGTTAAGTCAGCCGTGCTTAAAGCATACAAAGTAACCGGCTGTACAGATTATGCGCGTCTCGATTTACGTTTAACAAAAGATAACAAAGTTTTTGTTCTTGAAGTGAATCCAAACCCTGATCTTACCGAAGGCGTGTCCTTTATGGAATCTGCAGAACAATATGGATTGACCTTTGGAGAAACCCTGGGAAAAATAGTTGAATTTGCCTTAAGAAGACATTATGTCTTTAAAACAAAGCCCGGGAAAAACTGATTACACAGTTTAAATAGCATTTAAATTTTACAGAATGAGTGTGCGAAGTTTAATGATTATTCAATATGAATTAACTTAATATCTATAGAGAAATAGCAAATTGATCTTTTAATATCCTTGGAATATTATTCCCCAACTCCTCATTTGTTAGATGTGCATATCTTCCTGTTAAAAAACTATTAAATAATACTATAGAAATCTTATTTATTACAAAGAAATATACAGTTAGTTGTCGCGATATTTGATATTTATTTTTTGGATTAATTATTGGAGTAGAAATTGTGCAAGATCGAAGATAATATTTTTTCAACAAAAAATTTTCAAATATCTTTCCATTTAAAATTATTAGAGAAACATTTACATCTTTAGCAAAATCTAAATACATATAGAATTGAGTCTTTAAATATTCTATTTGTGAACAATCAAGATTTTGGGGTAAAGATATTGAATTGCTATGATAAGGTATAATATCAACACCTAATAAATGGTCTTTCATTAATCTTACTTTGTCATTTTTGTTCTCGATTTTTATATCAAGAATTCCTCCTAACAAAATGGCAAGCCTAGAATAAAACCTTACCGGAAGACCATTATTATATCTTTTCTCAAAGAAATTGGTTACAAAATCATAATAATTATTCGTCTTCCATTTTTCCTCTATTTTATTATATTTTTTTACATATCCTGGATTTAAAAGAAAACGACATGATTTTTTTATTTGTATTCTTATAATCCCCAACAATGTATGTGGGCAAAAGAGAGGTTATAAGTGGATTCTTAAGTTTGAAGAGGCTATTTAATTTTTTAACCTTTTTTTTATAAGAATCCCTGCTTTTTTCAAAAAGTCTTAAATCTGAATTAATCTCATTTAATAAATTCTTACTACTCATTAAGTTTACCCTTTAACTGTTTCATATTTACACTCTGTTTTTCTTAGTTATCTGTATCTAATTGACAGAAGAGCGACACGATTGTTGCATCTTTTACACAATATTTCGATTTCTTCAAATTTCTGATGAACTTTACCATCTTTTAATTTCATGTCAACCCTTTATCTTGCGACAATTGTGTTTCTACAGTCACGACTGCTCCACATTTCTTACACCCAAATTGTGATGGTTTTGACATAATATTTTTCCTTTCTTATTCTATAGTTCGCTGATATTTTGTCCTCTTATCTTTCCTACATTTTCCCTTATAAAGTTACCTTATCTTTTTTACTGAGATTACTTATAAATGATGGAAAAAAAATAGACAATATTGAAACAATTAAATTTGATAGTTTCATATATATTTTCTTTGGTAGCAAACTATTACTTATACCGAATTAATGATTTGTAATTCGGATGATATTCCCGAATTATTTTTCTTGTACTACTGGTAGGAAATCCCATTTCGTGTCTCCCTGTTTTTCCTGCCCTCCAAAAAATCAGAGCCAACTGCCGGAATCGAACCTGCCTGTGGCAAGGTAAACCGGCGACCTTCTCATTACAAATGAGTTGCTTTTCTGCCTGATCCCTCATTTCTTTATGAATAATATTTTTTTATTGCTTTGCTGACTTTTTACTTATTAAAGATGTTAGTCCGTTACTTTTTAAAAATTTTTACTTTCTCCCATTTATTATTAATAACTTCAAATCTTAATGTATCTTTAATTGCATAATCACCGGCTTTAATATCATAAGAATAAACTTCTTTTCGTAGATATTTTAAACATCCGCCCCAAGGTCCACAATTATAAATCTCATTATCATATATATCACTAGAATATGGCATATTAACTCCCGTCAACCAATTTCTTTCTGTTAATAGTAAAGAATCGTTAACTAAATTATATATTTTAATAACCGACATATGATTATCCTCATCATCTTTTATCCATTCTTCTTTTTCAAGTTCAACCGTTCTTAATACACCATTGATAACTTCTTGACGTTCATAATCATAATAGTTTGAATACTCAGTCTCCATTAATGATAAACTTCCGTTTTCAATCTTATATTTTTCTGAGGAACCACCTCTACCCCCAGTTGATTGAGAATATGATTCAATTTCTTTTTTACCAAAAACTATACTAAACTCATTAAGCTGACTAAACTCAGGAGAATAGTAGAATCTATTATTTAATTTATTAAAGAGCCAAAATGAATGTGTTGGTACCAAATTGTAACCACCTGTATGAATATCTATATCCTTACATCCATCTGAATTAATATCAACATATTCGATTTCTCCAGACATTATCCCGGAATTTGAAGTATCGCTAAATTTTTGATTAATGAATCATCAAGAAAATTATGAATTTCAATATTTGTTACCGAATCTGCACCCTCTTGTGTATTGATTTCATTAGTATTTATGTTAAGAATGAATAGATTAGATTCAGTGGAATCACATAGTCTTAAAGTATCTATTTGTTCAAATGAATTTGAAATTTTGCGCTTTTGTAAGTACACAGAAAAATTGATTAGCAAAGAGAAGTAAGAAAAAGAATAAAATAATATTTTAATATTTATCATTTTCATAAATTATACAGCCTAACGACGTTGCCGCTACCGGCAACCCTAAATAGGAATGCTGAATAGCTGCAACAACCTTTATTTAGTAAAATGTTTCTTAGAACTACCTACCTTAAAGAGCAACTTAGTTTTGTAAACGCAACTTTTTAATTACACAATTGCCGCACTGAAAAACGCTGTCCGGTTTAGCGGGGTTATATGTACAATTATTTCTCAGGCGGTTCAAGAAAGGGTATCATTGAATATTCCGCCTTATTCTGTAAATTAATATCACTTGTAATTAAATACACTTCGGACTTTATGTTATATCTCATAACTTCTAATATTGACGCCAAGAATCTATCATCATTATTATTTTCTTTCAAACCAAGGAAACTTTCTTTCATATTTGGTTCAAAAGCAATGGTTTGTAAATAAATTATATTTTTTATAATTGGAACACCCTCATTTAATTTACCTCTTCTACGATATTCTTTGATTTATTAATCAGCATTAAAGATTTTTTTCTAACTTCTTCATTTCGGTGATTAATTTAAGTTGATCTAATTCGGAAAAATAGTTGGAGTTTAAATTATGGTAAAGTTTGAAAATCCTGAATACTTCCAGGTTTCTATTTCTGGATTATAGAGTAATGCGTTTGTATCCGGAATTAACAAACTAATATCATTATGAGAGTAAAGATTATTAACTAATTTTGTAATTGATGATAATGATGAACATATTTTATCATATACTTTTTCTGAACTATAATCCCAAGTAGATTCATTTTGTTCAATGGCCGAGGTAATATCTTTGTTTGACTCCTCTAACTTTTTAATTTCAGCTTGTGGTTGATTTTTTCAGAGACTTTTAAGTATAGAATAATATATTGTATACTTACTTTTCAATTTTGATTGAAGCAGTTTACCCTCGTTATCCAATTCACGCCAACTATAATCTCCCGAGGATATAAAAAAACCGGATCACGGGGATTCGAACAATAAATTTTCGAGTGTTTTAATATGAACTCCTCAAAAATGGTTTTAATTTCTTCTGTAGATTTTTTTACTTGATTTGTTACAATCTTGAATATCCTTTGTACATATAATTATTACTTATACCGAATTATGCATAAGCAATCCGGATGATATTCCAAAATTATTTTTTATTTGCTGGTAGGAAATCCCATTTCGTATCTCCCTTTTTTCCTGCCCTCTTAAAAACCTTTATCAACTTGCTTAATTAGTTTCTAAAAATCAATAGACACAGAAATATTTTTCTTAGGTTGTTATAACTCAATAGAAATGTCAGTACTTAAAACTCAATAGAAATGTCAGTAATAATTTAGTTAACATTCTTTTAAAGTAATACTTGGGGTAACGAAAGGAGGGCGTAGCCCGACTGAAGTTACCCCAGAACCGCTGCCAGGTACCTCCTATGTTTATCATCTTTTATTTTTTGATTTAGTCTCCTCCAGGGATGGTCATTTGCTACTGCATGAACCTTATATCCTTTTTTGCCGGGTTTATCCTCAAGATGCTTAAAGTCGATTTCCTGCCCGTTAAAATAAATATGTATTTCCCCGTTCAACCATTTGCAAATAGTTACACTCTGCTTCGGTCTTGGCAATGGAGAAGAACCTTTTAGTAGTTGAATGTACCCACCTGCAAGATTTATCGTATAATCATTTCTTACCTGTCTGGAGGTTTTGTAACAGAATATATTTTTCAGGTCATAACCCTTTACTATTCTGTGTACGTCTGGCACATCAGGATTTATTGCAAATCTCGAGTTGTATTTCTTTATAAACTTCTTCTGAACATAGCTGTTTGCTTCTGCAATATTCGATATTCCTTCACCTCTTAATGCTTTGATAAGACGATCCTGAAGCGTCCGGTTAACTCTCTCAACTCTTCCTTTTGCCTGTGGAGAGTTTGCATATATTGTCTCTACGTTTAGTTCTTTCATTGCTCGTCCAAAATCCGTTAACTTGCCCTCTGCCTTGTAAACCTTATATCTGTCAGTGTATATACTCCTTGGAATACCGTATTTATTTACATAATTCCATAGCGTTTTCAGTACATCCTGAGTGTTCTCAGATATTGCAAATCTCAGATATACCCTCCCGGTTGAATCATCTACACAGTTCAGTAAACAGCATTCGGCTCCTCTTCCTTCAAACCAATCGTGATGACTACCGTCAAACTGTAGCATCTCTCCAAAGCAGCTTCTTCGCTCTCGCTTTTTCCGGTGTGGTCTTTTCCTGCGCATCGAGGTTGTAATTGCTTCGGCTCTCAGCCACCTTCTTATTGTCTCGTGATCTATCGAGATATTATGATTCTCTACCAACTGTTCTGAAAATAATGTTGGGCCATAATCATTGTAATCACTTCTGTATATTCTTATAACTTGTCTCTTTATCTCTTCAGAATATCCGCGGTTAGAGTTTTTTCCTCGTAGTTTGTGGATAATCCCCTTACTGCCTTCTTCCTTTATTTTCTTTAGAACACGATAGGTTTGTCGGGGACTAATCCCCATCAAACTTGCTCCTTGCTCTACTATCAGTTCTTTTGTTTCTATCTTTTTGATTACCTGTAATCTATCAAGTTCCCTTTGACTCATTGTCAGTATTCCTTCCATCTGCCGGTTCTCCTTTTTCTGAGAACCTTAATTTTATGATGTTTTTTACTGACATTTCTATCGAGTCGTATCTATGTCATTTCTATAGAGTTATTACGAACCGGCGACCTGCTCATTACGAATGAGCTGCTCTACCAGCTGAGCTAAGTTGGCGAAAACAAAAAATGAATGATTGATTGGACTGAATGATTGAATGGATCGTTCCATCATTGCATACATTCATGTCATTCATTCTCAATCGAGTTCTCAAAAATCAATTCAATGTCTGTTATCTTATCTTCTTTTTATGCCTGTTTTTCCTGAGTCTTTTTTTCCTTTTGTGCGTCGACATTTTATGACGCTTGCGTTTTTTTCCGCTTGGCATTATTACTCCTTTTATTTTTTAATGTGAACTTAATAATTCCTGTGCACGTTTACCTGCATCTCGAATTTCAGGATCCTATCTGGACAGCTTTTCTGTAGCCACTCTCTTGATTTATCAATATTCCCTGCTGCAAGATTTACTATTCCTAAATTCAAATGTGCAATCTGGTGATTAGGTTTATATTTAAGCGCTTCAGTCATTGCCTTAATTGCTTCATCAAAATTCCTGAGGCTGTAATAGCATACACCCATATCAACTCGTACATCTGCATCATCCGGGTACCATCTTTAAATACTTTTCATAATCCTCGATTGCTTTTTCATACATCCCCGAATCATTCCTGAGATGTGCAAGCTCAAGCAAACTCTCTTTGTCTTTAGGATTATTCTTTACTTTTTCTTCAAGCTCATTTATTCTTTGTAATGCATTCAGATCAACTCCTGAACCCTGACCTTGTGTTACATTCGAACTTACGTTTGATGAAGGAGGTCTATCAAAAACTCCAGCAGTTAAAAGAATAATAAATCCGCCGACAATTACGATAGCTCGCAATAATTAAAATCTTTTTCGAATCAATTTCTTTTACAGTTTGATTGGGAACATCTTTTTTCCCGGAAGATTTTTCCTTTACAGGTTTAGGCTGAGATTGTTTTTTCTCAGTAAAAGTTTTAGCCGGTGTTTCTTTTTTTACAATCTTTTCTGAACTGCTGCTTAATCTGATTCCACAGCCTTCACAAACTTTAGTTCCTGCAGGATTTTCTGTTCCGCAGTTATCACAAATTATAATTTCTGTTTCTGTAGAATCCGGAGGAGAACTCTGTTTTGTTTCCCCTATCTTTTGAAGATCAAATCCGCAGGAAGGACAAAAATTAAATTTACCTTTTAGCTCTTCGCCGCAATTAGGACAATATTCCATTGCTTGTTCAGCCTTCGTTTCCTTTCATTCCTTTATCAACCATCTCTTTAAATTCTTTTGAAAACTTAAATGACGGAACAAAATGTTCCGGCACAAAAACCTGTTCGCCTGTTTTTGGGTTTCTTGCCTGGCGTGCATTTTTCTTTTTTACTTTATAACTGCCAAAACCTCTTATCTCGATTCCCTTTCCTTCTTTCAAAGCTTCAATTACAGTTTTAAAAAATCCTTCAATAATTGCTTCGGTCTCAAGTTTTGTTAATCCGGTTCCTGATGCAACTTTATCAACGATGTCAGCCTTGGTCATAATTACACCTTTATTTTAATTAAAAAAGTTTATAACTCCTTAAGATTCAAGGGCTTAAATTATCAAAGATTAACCGCAAAATCAATCTGATAAAAGACGTCATCCCGAACAGTTGATTCGGGATCTCCTGAATAAATAAAATTCTGAAATAAACCTGCCTGCCGGCAAAGGCAGGTTCAGAATGACGATTTATATTTCAATTTCAAAATAAAATTGGGATGTAAACTAAAATTTAGTTACTGCTCTCTTTTTCTTCAAACTGTGTATTCAATATCAGCTTATGCGAATCATAAGGAGCCGGATCGCCGCCGAGATATTTATGAAACCATTCAAGATGTGCATTGTAATACAGCGGCATGGATTTAACATAATTTGGCCAGTGTCCATCATTTTTGAAAATGATTAACCGGGAATCAACACCGCGTTCCTGCAAAGTTGTAAAAAATTGAATACTTTGTGTGTAAGGAACCCTGTAATCTTTTTCTCCCGTTATTACAAGTGTCGGAGTTGAAAAGTTCAGTGGAAAATTAGAAGGAGAAAATTTCTGATAATCTTCGGAATTCCATGGCCGTCCTTTTAAATCCCAGTTCGGGAACCACAACTCTTCTGTCGCACCCCACATAGATTTCAGATCATAAACTCCCATCATCGAGGCAAGACATTTAAATCTTTTGGTGTGTCCTTGCAGCCAATCCATCATATATCCACCAAAGGACCATCCCATAGCGCCAATCCTGTCTTTATCAACATAAGGAAGATTTGAAAGAGCATCAGTAACTTTCATTACATCTTCATAAACTTTTCCTCCCCAGTCTCCCGGAAATTTCTGCAGTATAATCCTGACCGTAACCATTAGAACCATGAGGATTAGGAAAAGCAACTATATAACCGCTGCCGGGATAAACCTGCCAGTCTCCTCTGAAAGAATCCATCCATTGCTGCTGCGGTCCACCATGAACATTCAAGATTAAAGGATATTTTTTAGCTCGCATTAAAGTCATGCGGCTTAACAACAAATACATGAACTTTCTTTCCATCAGCTCCTTCAACCCACATTTGTTCTGCAGGTCTTACATCAACTTCATCGAGAAGCTTTTGATTGAATGAAGTCATCTGTTGGATAAGATTATCTGAAGTATTAACTCTGTAAATCTCCGTTGGTTTTTGTACGGCGCTGGCAGTATAGTAAACCTGCTTTTGATCAGGAGTAACATCAAAACTGATAACAGCCTGCTTGCCGCTAAGAGGAGTTATTTTTAAAGTATGAACATTAATACTATATAATGGTAAATATCCCTCGACATCAGCGTTAAAATAAAGTGTCTCAGAATCGTCCCCCCACTTGAAATTTTCGACCCAATTGTCAAAGCTGTCTGTAAGAACTGTTATACTTTTAGTTGACCTATTGTAAATGGCAAGTCTCATTCTGTCAGATTCATAGCCTGGAATAGTTTGCATATTAAAAGCAATAAAAAATCCGTTTGGAGAATAAACAGGATTACCGTCCCAAGCTTTATTATCCTTTGTAAGATCGGCTGTTTTTCCAGTTGCAATGTTTAAAACCATAAGATCGGAATTTGTGGAAGAAGCGATGTCCGGGTCGGGATTGGAGACATAACATACTTCTTTGCTGTCGGGAGAAATACTAAACTTAACATCGCCGCCAAGCATAAAGTTTTCAGAAAGCAATTCACTTTGTGCAAGTAACTGATAATAATTTGATTCAATGTTATATAAAATCAGGCTGGTTTTCTTTTCGCCATTATATTCTGTCCAATGCCGGAACATAAGCTTATCTGTCATATAAGCCTGGACAGGTCCATTTTCGGAAGACTCAAGTAAATTTTTGTTGCAGAAATTATCCGCACCGCATTGTGGAAAAACATCTGAAACAAAAACTATAAACTTTTTGTCCGGTGATAGAATAGGATTTGAAACTCCCGTAGCAAAATCCGTAACCTTTTCTGTTTTCCGGTTATTAAAATTATAACGGTAAACCTGAGAGTCTTCAAGAAAATAAAGTTCGCTATCGGAAGACCAGAAAGGGTCCGTTTCACTTACATCTTTACTAGAAATATTTTCTGTTGCACCATCTTTATATAAAATATAAATATCTGTATTTGATTTGCCCTGCTCTAAATTATAATCTGTAAGCTGTGAATGCTATTTTATTTCCTGAAGGCGAGACAACAGGAGAAGTTACATTTTTCACTTTATAAAGATCTTCAATTGTAAAAGCTTTTTTTTGTGCAAATAGGTTTGTAATTCCCAAAAGCAAAATTACAGCCAGAAAAAGATTCCGTTTCATTGACTAATTCCTTACAAAATTTTTTGATATTATATACTTAACATTAATTAAAAATAATCCTTTTTAGCCAGAATGTGAAGAATGAGCAGTAAAATCTTACATATAAGAAATATGGTTTGCGACAGGTGCATCAGGGTTGTACGGGAAGAATTAGAAAAACTCGGCTACAAAACTGAAAATATAATATTGGGAGAGGCTCAAATAACTTCCGATAAAAAAATGGTTGATATTAATCAAATAAAAAAAACTCTGGAAGAAAATGGTTTTGAATTAATAGATGATAAACAGGCAAAACTCATTGAAGAAATAAAAATTGCGTTGATCGATCTTATACATCACAAATCTGCAAATGAACTGGAAAAAATCAGCCTTTCAAAATTCCTTGCTGAAAAATTTCATCAGAGCTACCAGCATATCAGTTCACTATTTTCTTCTAAAGAAGGAATAACAATCGAAAAATATTTCATCGATCAGAAAATAGAAAAAGCAAAAGAGCTTCTTGTTTATAATGAATTAACCTTGAGTGAAATATCATACCGGCTCGGTTACAGCAGTGTTCAGCATCTTTCAAATCAATTCAAAAAAGTCACAGGATTTACACCTTCCGAATTCAAAAAACTAAGAGTTAAAAAACGTCTTTCTCTCGATAAAGTAAAATAGACGCATTAAAATTCTGAACAATTTACTTAAAAAAGTGTAATACATCCTTCTAGGAACATTTCCTACTTTTACATTGTAAATGAAAGGCGATATAACAATGAAAAATGAAAAAGTTAAAATTGATGGAATGTCCTGCGGGCATTGTGTTATGGCAGTCAGGAAAGAATTATCAAGATTGCCGTTAAAGATAAAAGATGTTTCAATCGGTTCCGCTGAGATTGAATACGACGAAGCAAAAGTAACTTATGATGAGATTAAGAAGGCAATTGCTAATGCTGGGTATTCAGTAGCTGAGAACCTTCAAGGTTAAGGTTGCATAATCTTAAGTGCTAACCTTGAAGGTTAGGGAAAAAATCATGAATGAGATAAACAAAAAAATAGAACTCGAAAAAATAAGCCTTCCAGTCGAAGGAATGACCTGTGCAAGCTGCGTTATGCGAGTTGAAAAGGCTTTGAGTAAAGTAGAAGGAATTAAAGATGTAGCCGTAAACTTCGCAACTGAAAAAGCTTCTTTTACTTTTGACCCAGAATCAGTTGATGTAAACAAAATATCATCGGTAGTTGAAGATGCTGGGTACAAAATCGATGTTTCTTCTTTTAATAAAAACGACAATAGCAAAAAGAATGAAGAGAAGCACCCAAAAAATGAATTTGAAAGAAATTTAAGAAATGATTTAATTCTTTCTATTGTTCTTGCAATCCCGATTTTAATTTTGAGTATGGGAAGTTTATTCGATGGGTTTTCTAAACTCATTCCACTATCTCAAGATAATATCAATAAAATATTATTTGTTCTCGCAATCCCTGTTGTTTTTATTTCCGGCAAAAGATTTTTCCGAATCTTCTGGAAAGAGCTTTTACATTTTAGTGCCGATATGAATTCTCTTGTTGCAATCGGAACCGGGACAGCTTTTACTTACAGCACTTTAGCAACACTATTTCCAGAGCTTATATCTGCCAACACAATTCCTCATGTTTATTTCGATACCACCGCGGTAATTATAACTCTAATACTTTTCGGAAGATGGCTCGAAGCAAAAGCAAAAAGTAAAACCGGAAGTGAAATCAAAAAACTAATTGAGCTTCAACCTAAGACTGCTTTAATAAAAGTTAATAATGAAGAAAAGATTATTAATATTGAAGAGTTAAAAAATGGCGATATAGTTATTGTAAAACCGGGAGGAAAAATTCCTGCAGATGGAAAAATCATCACTGGCATTTCAACAATTGATGAATCTATGGTTACCGGCGAAAGTCTTCCTGTTGAGAAAAGAGTTAATTCTAAAGTAATCGGAGGGACAATAAATAAAACAGGTTCATTCGAGTTTGAAGTTACAGCTATTGGAGATAATTCCGTTCTCGGTCAAATTATAAAACTTGTCGAAGAAGCACAATCATCAAAAGCTCCAATACAGCAGCTTGCAGATAAAGTCGCCGGAATTTTTGTTCCGGTAGTTATTGGAATTGCGCTTATAACTTTTATAGCCTGGTTAATTGTTGGCGGAAATAATTCTTTTAACCTTGCTTTGATAAACTTTGTTGCAGTGTTGATAATTGCCTGCCCTTGCGCTCTCGGGCTTGCAACTCCGACAGCAATAATTGTAGGAACAGGCAAAAGCGCACGGCACGGAATCTTAATAAAAAACGGGCAGGTACTTGAATTAGTTCACAAAATGAAAGCAATAGTTTTTGACAAGACCGGAACTTTGACTGAAGGAAAACCTGTTGTAAGCGAAATAAAATCTTTTGATATAAACGAAAATGAATTACTAAAATATACGGCGTCTCTTGAAAAAAAATCCGAACATCCTATCGGGCAAACTATTTTTGAATACGCAAAGCAAAAGAAAATTGATATAAGTGAACCCGAATCTTTTAACAGCATAACAGGAAAAGGGATTGAAGGAAACATCGGTTCAAAAAAAATTATTGCCGGCAATAAAAAACTGATGCTCGAAAATAATATTGATCTTTCTTTGCTCAACGGTTTAGATGATCAGAATGATTTGAAAACATCTGTTTATGTAGCGATCGATGGTAAGTTAAAAGGCTTTATAAGTATCGACGATGAGCTCAAAGAATTTTCTGCTGAAGCAATCGACTCCCTTAAATCAATGGGAATAAGAACAATTATGATTACAGGTGATAATAAGAAAGCGGCAAAATCTGTTGCAGAAAAAATCGGGATAGATGAATTTGAAGCAGAAGTTTTACCACAGGATAAATCGAACGCCATAAAAAAATTACAGGAGAAATATGGAATTACTGCTATGGTCGGTGATGGAATAAATGATGCTCCTGCTCTTGCTCAAAGCGATATTGGAATTGCAATCGGCAAAGGCACTGATGTAGCAATTGAAACAGCAGAAATAGTTTTAGTTAATGGTGATTTGAGAAATGTAGTTAAAGCAATAAAATTATCTAAGCAAACTTTAAGAGTAATCAAGCAAAATCTGTTCTGGGCTTTTATTTACAATGCTATCGGAATTCCACTTGCAGCTTTAGGAATGCTGAACCCAATGTTTGCCGCACTTGCAATGTCTTTAAGTTCAGTTTCGGTAGTTAGTAATTCTTTAAGATTAAAAAATTATAAATTGTAAAATTAAATCTTGGGCAATCTTTCCAAGTAAGAACTATTACTCAATACTGCAAAAGTATCTGCACTTCTAAGTTCATCAAGATTAAAACAATCCATATAGCTCATTGTACTTTTTAATCCGTCTGAGATACTATCAATCACGTTTTTAACGGGACCTTTGTACGCAACCATCGTTTCTTCCCCTTCTATAAATTCATTTCTCATTTTAACTCCGAAAGAAGCGGAACCTCTGTATTTTTTCCAGAGCTGTCCCTGGTATTTAATTACTTCTCCGGGAGTTTCTCTTGTGCCCGCAAGCATTCTTCCGAGCATAACAACATCGGCACCTAATGCAAGAGCTTTTGCAACATCACCGGGACTTTTAATTCCGCCGTCCGCAATAATTTTTATTTTAAGCTTAGATTTCTCTCTTGAGTAATAAACATTCAGCAAAGAAGAAACCTGTCCAATTCCAATTCCGGTTTGTATCGAAGTTGTGCAAACACTTCCGCTTCCTATTCCAACTCTTACAGCATCGGCACCGGAATTTTCAAGCTGCTGCAAAGTCGCGCCGTGTGCTATATTTCCAACGATAACAGGAACATTAAATTTATTTTTTATTTCTTCTGTCTTACTTAACACAGCACAATTGTTCGCATTTGCAGTATCTATACAAATTATATACTTACTCTCAGCAAGTTTTTCGATTGTTTCTATGGGTGTATTCAAAGCGACAGAAACTGCTTTAACAAGCCTATCCTCATTTTTGCCATTAAGCAATTCATCTAGAGATGAATCGAACCTGTTTAGAATTCCAAGGCATCCTAATCTGCGAAAGCTCTTTTGTCATTTCAAGTCCGCTTACCGTATCCATCGGGCTCGAAATAACAGGAACATTTAATTTAAGATTAAGAAAATCACTTGAGGTTGATGCTTCTGTTCTCGATTTGATTCTCGATACTTTTGTTGGAATTAAACTTATATCATCATAAGTCAAAGAATAATTATATTCGTTCAGATCTTTTCGTGTGTAAATTTTCATTGATATTTAAGTTATTTGGTTAAGTGTTTCAAATAAACTACCTCTTGCATTAAAACAGAACTTAGAATTTTCCTTAAAATGAAATCGCCCAAATCCTTCTGCAATATTTGCTCCTACAGATCTGCTGCTTCTAACAATCTGGTCAACTAATTTATATTTTTCATCAGCGGGAAATTTCTTTGCTAATTCCCGAATTTCTCTTTTAAGCTGCCTCGCTAATTTCCAGACTTCAAGTTCTTCAAATGTTACAAAATTCATTTGAGAATCCCCCCATTTACCTAATAACTTATTGACCTAATAACTCAATAACCAATTAACCTAATAACTTAACTAAATTAACGCCTCAACTTCATTAAGAAGTTCATTCATTTTCTGTGTGGTGCTTAATACGGCTTCGGGTGAACTCATATCTACCCCTGCACCTTTGAGAATACTAATCGGATAATCGGAACTACCCGCTTTAAGAAAACTTAGATATTTCTCTACAGCAGGTTTCCCTTCTGTTTTAACCTTTCTAGCAAGGACTTCCGATGCAGAAAAACCAGTTGCATATTGATAGACATAAAAATTATAATAAAAATGTGGAACTCTCGCCCACGTATATCGTTCTTCATCATCAACAATCATTTCAGGTCCCCAATATTTTTGATATAAAGAACCATAAAGTTCGCAAAGAGTATCCGGCGTTAAAGCAATTCCACTTTCGGTCTTTTCATATACTATCTTTTCAAACTCCGCAAACATTACCTGCCTGTAAAAAGTAAGTGTAATGTTATTAAGATATTTTTCAAGAAAATAAAGCTTATCTTCTTTTGCTGAAGTGTTGGAAATCAAATAATCAAGAAGAAGAGATTCATTAAAAGTAGATGCAACTTCTGCAAGAAAAATAGAATAGTTTGCATAAGGATAAGGCTGCGAAGCTCCTGTAAAATGAGAATGCATGTTATGTCCCATTTCATGTGTTAAAGTAAAAACATCGTTCAGAAGATCCGTCCAGTTTAATAACACGTAAGGATGCACACCAAATGTAGTTCCTGATGAATATGCACCGCTTCTTTTTGCCTGAGTTTCGCAAACATCAATCCATCTATTATTAAATGCAGTTTTAAGAATATCCAGATATTCTTCTCCGAGAGGCTTAAGTGAGTCGAGAACAACTTCTTTAGCCCTGTCATAAGGATACTTCAACTCCGTTACATTATTGAAAAGAGTAACATAAGTATCATAGGGATGGAGCTCTTTTATTCCAAGAAGTTTTTTCTTTTAAAGCCGCCCATCTGTGCAAAGGTTTAAGATTATTATCTGCCGTATCAATTACATTATCATAAACTGAAACAGGAATATTGTACCTGTCCAAAGCAGCTTCAATTGCACACTTATATTTTCTTGCAACAGAATTAAAAATATTTGTCTTCAGATTACCATTAAACAATGCAGCGAACGTATTAGAATATTGCTGAAAAGGCGCATAATAATTTTTAAATGCTCTCTGCCTATATTCCCTGTCTTTAGAATACATTGATGCATAATATCTTCCATGAGAAATTTCTATATCATTGCCGGAATCATCTTTAATTGTAGGAAATTTTATATCGGCATTTGTAAACATCGAATATGCATTGTAAGGAGCTTGTGTTATCTCGGAAGATAAAGCTAAAAGTTCTTCCTGCTCTTTTGATAACGTATGAACTTTAGTTCTTAAAAGGTCATCAATTATCTGGCGGTAAAGATTAAGTTCTTTATTCGATTCAACCATTTGCAAAAGAGTTTTATCAGGTATCTGCAAAAGTTCGGGGCGAATGAATGAACTTGCAGCTCCGGATTTTGAATGAAGGCTTTTAATTCTTTCTTCCATAGCCTGATATTTTGTGACGCGCATATCGCTGTCTTTAGAAAGCATTGCGTACAAATAAAGTTTTTCCAGCTTCATACCAATTGAATCATCAAACTGAAAACACTTCAAAAGATGATCTGCACTTTTAGAAAGAGTTCCCTTGAACTTTTCATATCCCGGGATATTATTTCCTACCCACTTAAAATCTTTTTCCCACTCATCGTCATTTTTATAAATGTGAGTAAGATCCCATTTATATTTATCTTCGATTTTATCTCTTGCAGGTAAAGATGACACTTCAGTAGTTGAAAGCATAATTGAGCTTTGAATTTTTCTATAAAACACGTTATTACCCCCGCTTCTTACAGTTTGCAAAATATTTAATATGACAGCACTAAAGATAACAATATCAGATAAAAATTCATTGAATAAAAATTTACATCCATTTCTTTTTTCTAAAAATAACAAGCAGTAAAACCACAATAATAACCATAAGCATTAAAACCAAAGGATACCCGAAATACCAGTTCAATTCCGGCATGTTAAATGGACTTTTATTGGTATTAAAGTTCATTCCATAAACACCCACAATAAATGTTAGAGGAATGAAAATGGTCGAAATTATAGTAAGAACTTTTACAACCTCATTCAGTTTTAAGCCGGATGTGGACCTGTAAATTTCAATCATGCTGTTAACCTGTTCGCGGAAATTTTCTAGTGTATCGGTAGCACTTCTTATATGATCCTCAAGGTCCTTTATAAAAACCAAATTAGATTTCTGAATTAACGGATGAACATCTTTTTCAATTGTATAAACAATTTCTTTAAGTGGAACGACTGATCGTCTAAGCTTATTAACCTCTTTTCTGAAACTGTAAATATCTTCAATAGTATCTTGTTTGGGATCGTCGAGAAGTTCATCTTCAATATTCTCCATCATTTCATCGAGCTCAAGTATTATAACTGCATAAGCTATCAACAATAGAATCAAGAAGACTGTACAAAAGATAATCGGAACCGAGTTTTCTCAATCTCCCCTTTCCGTTTCTTATTCTTTCTCTTACAAAGTTAAAAACATCGCCTTCCCTTTCCTGGAAGGTTATCAGATAATTTTTCCCAAGTATAAAGCTTACCTGTTCGACAGATATTTTTTTAGTACCGTTATCAAAGCTTAGCATTTTACAAATCATAAAAATATGATCTTCCAGTTCTTCAAGCTTAGGAGAGTGTGCTACGTTAAGAATATCTTCCATCTCAAGTGAACTAATATTAAATATCTCTCCCGCTTTTTCAAGCTTCTCAACTTCGTGAAGACCGCAGATGTTTATCCATAAAACACTTTCAGAATTAACGAATCCTTTTAATTCTTCAATATTATCAATATTCTTTTCTGTAATAGATGCTGAGTTATACTGAAAGATGTCAATCTTAATTTTTTCAACTTTCTGTTCTCCGGTAAAAATCAGTGTACCCGGCGACATTCCCTGCTTTTTTCTTAAAATGTTCAATAATGACATACTTTCCTCTTATTCTTTTGCAATTATTTATCTTTAAATATAACGAAGGATTAAAAAGAAGTAAAAAAGAATCTCTCAAAAAGATTTCTATAAGTCTGAAAGTGTTACATGGAGTTTGCCGGTAAAATTTCCGGTTGGAAACTTTTCTAATTTCTCTGGTTCTCTATTTTATGTCTTTCACCTTTTCTATACTTTTATTAAAGATCTCATAATTTTTAGCCTCAGCAAAAAATTCTTTTCTCTTTCCATTCTCGTCATAAATTATAGTTGCGGGAACAGTGCCGTCCCAGTCTGGATTAACCAGGTTTATAATTTCTTCACTTCTTTTTTCTTCAATTACAACAACAGGAAAATCTGCCGATTGTTCCTTTAAAAACGGTTTTACTTTATCCTCAATTTCAGAAGGAAGATTTACTGAAACACTAAGGAACTCAAAGCTTGAATCTTTATTTTCATTATAAATTTTTACAAGATCAGGAAATTCCTCGACACAAGGTTCACACCATGTAGCCCAAAAATTAATAAATAATATTTTACCATTCCTGTTCTCGATTTTGTTTTTCAGCCAAGCATCATCTACAACAGGAATTTGATCGGAATATTTTTTGGCTTTTTCTATCCCGGCTTCCTTTCCTCCAACGTTCTTTGTAAAGCCGGTTAAAGCCAATAAAAATATTAACACATAATTGAATATTCTCATTCTATATCCGTTTAATGACTGCAGCCAAAAGCTTTTGTTTCGCTAACTGAAACATTTTTGCCTGCAAGAATTTCATCAAGCGTATTAGCGAGGTCTTTACTTTCAACATTATTTATATCCATCGAATCATCTATCCTACCATGGTAAAGGACTTCAAATGTTTTGGGATTAAGTACATAAGCTTCCGGTGTATGATGTGCTTCAAACATATCAGCTATAACATTTCCTTCATCTTTTAGAACAGGAAATTTAAAACCATGTTTTTCAGCATGGGTTTTGCACTCTTCGATACTTTCCGTCTTATTTGAGTTGATGCCAAGTATCTCAATATTTTTACTATGATATTCATTGTAAAGATCGACCATTCTTGTATTATATGAATTGGATATAGGGCACTGTGTAGCTATAAATATTATCACAATTGCTTTTGAATCGCCGTAATCTTTTAAAGAATGATTGTTCCCATAAATATCCTTTAAAGTAAAGTTTTCTACCTTCGAAGTGGCTGCTTCGGTCATGCCGGATGAAAATCCCGGATAAAAAGCTGAGGTTAAAAATACTAAAGCGACGAGCGTCAACAAAATAAAAGACATCTTCTTAAACATAATAGCTCCTAAGATATTTTTTTAAACAAAATCAATTAGTGGTTTTACCAAGTCCAGTATAATTAAATAAACAAAATAATAACAGTGAAAAATTGCTCTCTTGGGAATTTAATTTATCGGATTAGATTTCCTGCATAACAGAACGCGCAACTTTAACCTTATTCTGAAATTTTAGGGTATGCTCTTTTTGAAGACGGGAAGCATGGGTTTCAAGGTAAACGGTATAATCTTCTAAAGATTTACAATCATATTGAATGCAGTAAGTTGTTTCGTCTAAACCATTTGAAGGAACAACTACTTTAAATATCCTGAAAGAATTAAAATGACCGGTTTTCATGATATCACCAATGTGAGTCTTCTTCATCCATTCAAGCCAATCGACTTCAACGTCTTTCCTTATGTAAATTGTAACGTTGTAAATGATCATTAAAAATTATTACTTAATTCTCGCCCATTCGGGGAAGAAGCTGAAATCAAATAAGATATTACCTAGAAGATATACAAGTATACTGACTAAAATAATGCTCATAATATTAAGGACAAAACCAGCCTTTATCATATCTGATATTTTTAGCCTGTTGCTTGCAAATATTATTGTGTTTGGAGGCGTTGCAACTGGCAGCATAAAAGCCATTGATGAAGAAAGAGTAGCCACAATCATAAGTAAAAATGGATGAATGCCAAGCGCCACAGAAACAGAAGCCATTATCGGCAAAATCATTTGAGAAGTAGCCGTGTTCGAAGTTAGCTCAGTAAGAAAATTTATAACAGCAGCAACTGCAATAACAATAATCAGAGGAGAAAGATTGCTTAAACCATGAAAACTCGTCCCGATAAATTCAGATAGCCCGCTTTTTGTAAAGCCTTCTGCAAGAGCAAAACCTCCACCAAATAAAAGTATAACACTCCACGGCACTCTTGCAAAAACTTTTGCATCGAGCAGACTTCCTTTTTTCTTTTCTTTATTTCTCGAAGGGATAAAAAACAGAATAAGAGCCATTGTGATGGCAACTGTACCGTCATTTATAAAATTTGGATAAGGTAAAATATTTTGCCAGCCGGGAATATTTATAAAACCAAGATTAAGATCGGCTCTGAATACCCACAATAGAGCAGTGATTCCGAAAACTAATCCGACTGTTAATTCTTCAAAAGTAATTCGACCGAGTTTTTTGTATTCTTCTTTAATAAAGCCGGGATCGATCACTAGTTTTTTATCAAACTTAAAAAATACTTTTGTCAGCATAAAAGAAGTAAATACAAGCATCAAAATTGAAATAGGAACTGCAAATAACATCCATGAAGCAAATGATACAACAGGAGCCGATGGAAAAACTATTTTAGATATTCTTATAAAAACCAGGTTTGGTGGTGTTCCAATTATAGTTGCTATTCCACCAAGGCTGCACGAGTATGCAATACTAAGCATAAGTATAATAGAAAAATTCTTCACTCTTTCATCTCCAAATTCAGCTTCCATTTTTTGAATTATAGCTAAACCGATTGGCAACATCATTATGGCAGTGGCAGTGTTTGAAATCCACATTGAAAGAAAAGCAGTGGCGATCATAAACCCTGTTATAATTGAGCCAGGACTTCCTCCGAAAAGTGTAATAATTCTTAAAGCAATTCTTTTATGCAATCCCCATTCCTCCATTGCGAGTGCTAATAAAAATCCACCGAGAAAAAGGAAAATTATTGAATTGATATAAGCTCCTGCTGTTTCTTCTCCGGTAAGTATTCCGAATAAAGGAAAAAGTATTAGAGGAATTAATGATGTCGCAGCTAATGGAATCGCTTCAGTCATCCAAAATATTGCCATTAGTAAAGCAACACCCGCAGTGTAAGTTATTTTGGGATTAGAAGGATCGAGATTTACAAAAAATAAAAAGAAGAATAAAACAATAAGCCCGGCAAAGATTCCTATTTTTGCAGATAGTTTCAATTCTTTTGGTCGAATAGTTGAGTTTTAAATTATACTATTTATTAAACAAAATCTATCACCATCTTCTAAAATGATAATATGAAACTTTTATCTTTAATAGAATAAATATAATTATCTGCTTTACAATCAGGCTGGTTTACAATATTTTGTAAATCAAATTTTTGTTCCTCTTATAGAATAAGGAGGCGCTCTTGAGCAAAGAAACATCTTCCAGAGAAAGGCTAATACGAAGAGGTGCTTATCCCGAATTAACCCTTCCAGCAATACTTGTCGGATATTTTCTCGGTGCAATTATAACTTTGAGCATTGGTTATGCAAGCTTGGTCCTCGGTTTTTCTATTGAAGGATCGGAGCTTGCAGCTATTCTTGGTTTTGGAATTTTACGCGGAATACTCCGACGATCAAGCATTATTGAAAATAATATTAATCAAACAATTGCCAGTGCTGTAAACGGCGCCTCAGCAGGTATGATGTTTTCAGTTCCGGCACTTTTTATTTTACATGAAACAGAATTCAGTCCGGCACTAATGGTATTTGGTGCAATTGCCGGTGGAGTGCTTGGTATCGCATTTATAATTCCATTAAGAAAACAAATGATTGATTTTGAAAGACTTCCCTTCCCGGGTGGTATTGCTGTTGCAACTATTTTAAAGTCTCCGGGTGCGGGAGTTAAAAAAGCAATCTATCTTTTATCAGGAATGGTATTAAGCGGGCTGGTCAATTATATAAGTCAATCAACAGGAGTTACTGATTGGGAACTTGGAAAGCAAATCGGCTTACCAACTTTTATGAACGGCACCTGGTATATTTCCTTGCTTACGATTGGAGTGGCTTACATCGCAGGAAGAGGAGGAATATTTTTTATAATTGGCGGGTATGTTTGTTACTGGATCCTGTCACCTATTCTTTCTGCAAGCGGAATGCTTCTTTCAACTGATCCAAATGTTTTAAGAGTTCAACTATTCAGACCTGTAGGAATCGGTATGCTTATCGGCGGTGCCTTAACAGGTATTGTGTTGGCATTGCCTTTAATTGTTAGTGCAATTAAAAGCATGCAGACTGCATCAAAATTAAAAACTTCTTTATCGCAGGATGAAATGCCGATCAAACTGCTTTATATAGGAATAGCAGGCGCAACAATACTTCTTATGGTAATTGCAGTTTTATCTACAGAACAAATTGGTTTGGTTCGCGGAATACTAATGGCAGTTATGGGAACATTATGGATCTGGGTCGCAGGCGTTATCTTATCCGAATGTATTGGAAGAACCAACTGGTCTCCTTTAAGCGGAATGACTTTGATTGCCGTAACTATTTTTATTTTCATTGCCAGCGGAATTGGAAACAGTGCGGCGATAATCTCTTCTGTAATGGTTGGAGCTGCAGCCTGCGTTGCAATGGCACAAGCAACCGATTTAATGTTGGATTTAAAAACAGGTTATCTCGTTGGAGCTTCGCCAAGGAAACAGCAGATCGGTCAATTTCTCGGTTCCTGGATTGGACCGTTCATTGTAATGGCTCTCATCTATGTTTTGAACGGAGCTTATGTTATAGGAAGCAACAAGCTGCCGGCACCGCAAGGACAAGCTCTTGCAAGCATGATTAATGGAATACTCGGCGGCAATGTTCCAATCGCAAAATATATTTCCGGTGCAGGACTTGGAGCATTGCTTAGCTCAAGTGGTATTGGCGGACTTGGAATTCTTGTCGGTCTCGGATTTTATCTTCCTTTTAATATCGTTTTAACATATAGTGTTGGAACTGCGTTGAGACTAATTATCGACTGGCGTAAAGGGAAAAAATTCAGTGAAGAGATTGGAATACCAGTAGCTGCCGGTTTTATAGTTGGTGAAGCACTTGTTGGTGTAGGGTTTGCTCTCGCAATGGTATTAAGTGGAGGTATGTGATGAAAAAAGCCGGATATATTTTAATAACAATTGCTTTTCTTGGCGGCGCTTATCTTACATCTCTCGATCCTCAAAAAGTAATGTGGCAATATTTTGTACCTCTTTTAATAATCGGTTTTATAGGAGTCACCCTAATAAAAATAAGCAGTAAGAAAATCACTCATACTGAAGAAAGATTTTCCAAAAATCTTTCCGATATAGAATCAAGTCTTAATAACATTGTACAAAAACTGACTCAGCTAAACTCACAAAAAGAAAGTATAAATACTTACGATATGAGACATAGAATTGATGAACTTTTAATTGATGATCTGAATACTTTTGTTGATGCGAGAGAAACAATAGGACATGCTTACAACCTGCAGGTTTATGCCGATGTTATGAGCAACTTTGCCGGAGGTGAAAGATATTTAAACAGGGTCTGGTCAGCTTCTGCTGACGGTTATATCGATGAAGTTAATTCTGTTCTCGAAAAAGCAATCGAACAATTTAAGGAAGCAAAAGATAAGCTTAGTTCTGTAAGACCTACTGACAACAGAGAAACAACTCCTTAATCTAAAATGTAGGGACAGGTTCGTTAACCTGTCCCTGAAAGAATATAATTTATTTCATCAATAACATCTTTTTTGAAGATGTAAAATCATTTACTTTTACTGATAGATGTAAACTCCACTTGCAAGAGTGCTTGCATTAAACTTTACTTCATATCTTCCGGTTGTCTTTTGCTCATTAACTAAAGTCTTTATTTCTCTGCCAAGCACATCATATATCTTCAATGTTACTAAGCCATCTTCAGGTATTTGATAATTTATTATCGTTGATGGATTAAATGGGTTAGGATAGTTTTGGGAAAGAGCATAAGTAGTTATTGCTCCTTTTTCCTTGAGAGTTAATTCTTCTACAGCGATCTTCGACAATGTTTCCTTAGTAATCGTGTTATACTCATTCACAAACATTCCCTTTATTCCTGTAATATTTGTTGTAAGTGTAATCTTCAGCCTTACTGTTTTTGTTCCCTTTAGGATGTTTGCAGAAGTTATGAGTCCGCTTTTCCCTTTCGACTATTTGAGTGTTCCGTGAACGATGATTTTGTTATTGCAAATCATAAAGACATCTTTAGGTAAAACAAAAACTTCGTTTATGAACATACTTGTTGGATATAACGTAATTAAATCTGTCCCATTGTAATGTGTCAAGCCATTTGTTCCAGCCGTAAAGAAATCTATTTCATTGCGTCCCCACACACGCCCTACGTGGGCAGTACTACTAAAATCCTTCCATACCACTAATGTATCATCCTGATACTTATATATATTTTTACCAATGCAGACATAGGCATTATTGTTAATATCATTTACACTTGCAGTCAATTGACCAATGTAAAATTCTTTTAATCTTTCCATCATACTCGTATATTTTATTTGTATCGCCAGTGCTTTCAAACCGTGTAGCCATTAAATAGTATTTATTACTTGCATTTGATCCCCGACGCATGCCTGCAAATCCAACCCGATAATCAGATATAGATACAACACTCCAAGTATTTCCATCATAATATAGAATAGCACCTTTGTAATTGCTTGTTTCTACTGTATCGATACCACCAACGGCAAAAATATTATTTCTTGCATCTCCCCAAATACTATTTAATCCAAGATAAGTTTTAGAATCATTGTAGGAATAGGCATTTGACCATTGTGATCCATTATAATGATAGACTCCGTTTCCCGGTGCATCGCACGCATACACATCATTTTGCGCAAAGCCATACACACACATTAAATTGCTGGAAAGCGAAGAGGTGTTTCTACTCCAACTTGTGCCGTCATAATGCCATAACGTTACAAGAGAGGAACTGCCTGAGCCAACAGCCCAAACATCCGTCGGGCTGCTGCCCCATAAACTAAACAGGTAAAACAATTCATTGTTCGGTACGGTGAGCGTATCTACTGTCCATGCGTAGTCTCTTCTGCCGGGTTCTTCCGGTGCGACAGGATTGTTATGACAGGATAGGCTAAATAGTACTATTAGTATTAAAGAGTATATTATTATCTTTTTTGTTTTCATTTTTAGTTTGCCAATTAATATATAATCTACCATTTCGTTTTAAATAATGTTTTGCATAGGTATTAGGATTCAGGAATATGAAATAATTTTCGGGAGTAAGAAAGAGATGAAAATATTTAACGAAACTGCCCATAATCAAAACCCACTTTATTTTGCCCCACTGAAGCGCTCCCCTTAGAGTGTTTCCGGGAAAAACTTTTTAAGAACACAGTGGAAACTAATAGAAAATTTTTATGAGAAGCAAATAATTAATTTGTTAAGAGTTATAAGAACGAGTTTCTTGTAAGTCACGAACCGTTTCGTGATTTGAGTGAAATGAAATTGGATAGAAATTGCTGCCACGAAATGGTTCGCGGCAGCCAAGTAATGTAAAAATTTGCATTACTTTAACTATTGAGTTACATTTGCAAAAAATTCTTTCAATCAATTTAAGAGGTTAATGACTTCTAAAAAGAAAAAAAATATTTTTTTGATACTATTCTACACTTCAGTATTAGTACTACTATCGATAATTCTGTTCAGAAATAATTCCGGTACACCCGCCAAAGAAAAGATAGCTGATAAAAAACCGGTTATAAAATTAAATCAATTCGGTTTTAAAGATGATTCGCTCCTTATTGATAAAGAAAGTGTGAAACCAAATCAAACACTCTCCGCTATTCTTTCAAAATATAATCTTTCGGCAAACGAAATCGATAAAATCCTCTACAGTTCTGAAACTAATCTCGATTACCGTAAAATTATTTCCGGGGATAATTATTATGCATACTTAAGTAATGATTCCTTAAGCAGACTTGAATATTTCGTTTATGAAAAAGATCCTATTAACTATGTAGTTTTTAATCTTACTGATTCTGTCGAGGTTTATTCCGGACAAAAGGAAGTCACGACCAAACAGGAATCTGTGGCTGGAATTATAAATCATTCATTATACACAGCAATGTTAAATAATGAAGCAAGCCCAGAATTAGTAATTGATCTTTCGGAAGTTTTTGCATGGCAGATAGATTTTTACAGGATCCAGAAAGGCGACTACTTTTAAAGTAATTTATGATGAAGATTTTGTAGATGATGAGTCAATCGGGATTAAAAAAATTATTGGCGCATACTTTAATCACGATGGAGAAGATTTTTATGCAATTGAATTTCAACAGAATGATAAAGATCAGTACTTTGATGAGAATGGCAAAAGCCTAAGAAAGGCTTTTCTGAAAGCGCCGGTTAAATTCAGCAGGATCACTTCACGGTATTCACTTCACAGGTATCACCCGATAGAACATAGAGTAAAAGCTCATCTGGGTACTGATTATGCCGCTCCGATTGGAACCCCTATACTATCTACTGGAGACGGAATTGTGATCGCAGCAACTTATTCAACATTTAACGGAAACTATGTAAAAATCAGACACAACAGTGTTTATTCCACACAATACCTTCATATGTCGCATATTGCAAAAGGAATACACAAAGGAGTTAGTGTTAAGCAAGGAGAAATTATCGGTTATGTAGGAATGACCGGAGAAGCAACAGGTCCACACGTTTGTTACAGGTTCTGGAAAAACGGTTCACAGGTAGATCCGCTTAAAGAAAAAATACCTTCCTCACATCCTGTTAAACCCGAACTACTGGAAGCTTACAATAAAAGAAAAGCAGAAATCTTATCCGAATTAGATAGTTTAAAGCTACCTTCCCAAAACAAAACCGAACTGACTTCTCTTCAAGATTAAACTTGTAATTATTCTTCTGGAGTTATGGTTTAAATTGAAAGATATTATTCCAACCAGTTATATATCCTATAATAGGTCCTACAACTGTTCCGATTATTGCACCATAAAAAATTCCTTCTACAATTGAGGTTGCTGCATCAAATTGTAAAGGTGGCATTCCTCCACTATGTAACGTTAATTATCCTGCCCTGGGACACCCATATATTCCACCTACTACAATACCAAATACAAAACCCCGTGGAATACCAATTAAAGCGCCCTTCCATTTAGCTTTGTAATTAATCTCTTTGATTTTACTAATCAGTAAATAATCACTACTTATCTTAACATTTGTAAACTGCAATGTTGAACCAGATAAATTCATTACATTCTCTGCTCTCAGTTCTTCACCATTTCTTAACCATATATTAGCTGTAAGTTTTTTATTACCTTTTTCAAAATATTCGATTTTTTTAATATCTCCCGAAGACAACGTTTCTTTATCATTCAGGATCTTTGTAACTGCATATAAAGAATCATCTGTAATTTTTGAACCTTCAAAACAAGTAAAGGAACTATCATCAGTAACAACATCACAGTTTTTATTTTCTATAGAACTATTTATATCCTCGTGAAATTTTTCTTCGGAAGGATAATCTGTTATTTTGTAGGTCGTTGAACAACCGATGAAAAACAAAAAGACAAATGATATAAATAAATTAAATAGCTTCATATAAATACATTTTTAATAACTTACCTATTGCGATGCATCTGCATAGAAAGTCTCAGATTTTAATCGAACTTACAAATTTGGTTTCTTGAAAAGGTTTGGATAACAGAAATCCACGAAGTAATAGAAGTAAACTTTCCCAAAGATTCCTCACCATTTTTTTATCCTCCCTTGTTTTAATACCCGAATCTTTGACAAAAAGTTAACATTAATAATCTTAAAAAACAATTGTAGAACAATAATTTACATTCCTAATTTTGGTTTTCTTTTATATATTTGATGTTCGAATCTCTAGTATGGAAATCAAAAACAAATACGAAGCTGTAATCGGTCTGGAAGTTCACGCTCAACTATTGACAAAATCAAAAGTTTTTTGTGGGTGTTCTACTGAATTTGGAAAGCCGCCAAACACTAATGTTTGCCCGATTTGTTTAGGACATCCGGGAGTTTTGCCGGTCCTAAATAAAAAAGCTGTTGAGTTTACTGTTTTGATGGGACTTGCAGTAAATTGCAGAATAAATGAAAAATCGGTGCTGGCAAGAAAAAATTATTTCTATCCCGATCTCCCAAAAGGATACCAAATCTCTCAATATGAATTGCCTGTTTGTGAAGATGGTTTTATCGCTGTCGATTCAGATGGTTCACAAAAAAAAATCAGGATAAAGAGAATACATCTTGAAGAAGACGCGGGCAAATCAATTCACGACCAAGGTTATGAAACTCTTGTCGATTTAAACAGGTGCGGAACTCCTCTGATGGAAATTGTTAGCGAACCTGATTTGAGAACCGCAAAAGAAGCTTATTCATATCTTTATAAGATAAGGCAAATTGTTCAGTATCTTGGAATTTGTGACGGCAACATGGAAGAAGGCTCATTGAGATGTGATGCGAATATATCCGTGCGATTAAAAGGAGAAGATAAGCTCGGTACAAAAACCGAAGTAAAAAACATGAACTCCTTCAAAAGCGTTGAAAGAGCAATCAACCATGAAATAGGAAGACAAATTGAGATTCTGGAAGAAGGAGGAGAAATAGTACAAGAAACTTTGCTATGGAATGCAGATTTAAATGAAGCTTTTTCAATGCGTTCAAAAGAGGAAGCCCACGATTACCGTTACTTTCCCGAACCTGATCTTCTGCCTGTTGTTGTTTCTGAACAATGGAAGAAAGAAATTGCCGAACGACTCCCAGAACTTCCGGATGAACGAAAAGAAAAGCTTATTAGCAAATACATTCTCCCGGAATATGATGCAGAGATATTAACTCAAACTAAATCCGTAGCTGATTATTTTGAAAATGTAGTATCCTTTACAAATGATTTTAAATCTGCTAGCAACTGGATTATGGGAGATGTTTTAAAAGTTATTAATGAACAAAAGATCGATATAAAAGATTTTCCTGTTCCGCCGGATAAACTTGCTAAGCTAATCAACCTGATTGGTGATGGAATAATAAGCGGTAAAATTGCAAAAGAAATTTTCCCAATTATGCTTTCAGAAGAGAAAGATCCTGAAGCAATAATTAAAGAAAAAAATCTTATACAAATAACTGATGTTTCATCGATAGAAAATATTGTTGAGAAGATAATTGAATCTCATCAGGATGAAGTAAAACAATTTTTAGAAGGGAAAGAAAAAGTATTGGGATTTTTTGTTGGACAAATAATGAAAGAGACGAAAGGGAAAGCAAATCCGAAACTTGTAAATGAGCTATTGCATAAAAAACTAAACGAATTAAAAACAGTGTAATAAAAGAATAACTAATAAATACGGAGATACATTTTGTCTTTTAAAAGCGGATTAAAAAAGTTTCTTGGGATTAAATCAAAAGAAGAAATTAACAAACCAAAAACCCCTAAAGAAAAAACCAAAGAATTTTTCGAACAGCTTTTTTTTGCAGTCATAGCTGCGTTTCTAATCATAACATTTGTAATACAGAACACCCGGATTCCAACAGGTTCTATGGAAGATACTATTCTCGTTGGAGATTTCGTTCTTGTAAACAAATTTATATATGGTTCTTCTTCCCCAAAATATTTACCATTTACTAATGTTGAAATACCTCATTTCAGGTTTCCTGCTTTAAAAGATCCTCACCATGGAGATATTGTTGTATTTGAATTTCCCGGAGACAAGGATATTTTATATCCAACCGATAGAGGCGTAAACTATGTTAAAAGATGTATCGGAACACCGGGGGATACAATTCTAATAGTCAACAAAGTAGTTTATGTAAATGGAAAAGAAGCCTGGATCCCGCCGCATATCAAATATTTAAGCCCTTACGCAAAACCAAAAGGAGTTGTAGAGCCGCGGATATTCCCAAGAGGAATGCAGTGGAATGAAGATAATTATGGTCCTCTTGTTGTTCCTTACAAAGGATATAAAATAAATCTGAATCGCTATAATGTTGAGCAATGGGAAATAATAATAGACAGAGAATATGGAAAAAGAGTTGTGGATGTTGAAAATAATGTTGTTACAATAGAAGGAATACCGGTCTCTACTTATACATTCAAAAAAGATTATTATTTTATGATGGGAGATAACAGGGACGACAGTCTTGATAGCAGGTTCTGGGGTTTTGTTGCAAGAGATATGGTTGTCGGTCAAGCTTTTATAACATTGTTCTCATGGGATAGAGAAATTCCTTTTTCTGATTTATTTAGATTGCTCGGTTCTATAAGATTGGATAGAGTACTTCTATTGCTTCATTAAAATAAAAAAGGCTGCCCTTTTGAGGCAGCCTAAAGAATAATTGCAAACCCTAAATTATTACAGACCTACTCTAAAGCCTGCATTAAACGTTGTGGGCAATCCAACATAAACTTCTGCTGAACTAGCAGAGTGTGATTGGTAATATGCTCCATTAACTTTGTATCCATTGTATTGACTGTTATCAGTTGCATCTTCAACATATAGTTCGTTTAATAAGTTGAAGATATGTCCGAAAACGGTAACGTCTAAACCTGCGATTTGTCCGGGAATTTTATAAGATATATGTAAATCGACTAAGTTGTAAGAAGGCAATTTCCAAACCTGTGCGAGATCATTAGGATTATTCCTGCTGAACGGATCGAAGTTGGCATAGTAATTAGAATAGAATCTCCAAGCAACTTCAGCCTGAAGCCCAGCTGGCCATAAGAAAGTTACTGAGCCCTGAATAGAAGTTTGGGGCTGATCACCAACTTTTAAGTCTTTAATATAATAATTATAAGCTACGACAGAATTAGGATCTCCTGCATCCTGAATGTACGAACCACTAACATCTTTAGTATATACCCAGAAACCCTGACTTGCTGCAACATTGAATACAACAAACCTGATCGGTTGATATGAAGCTTCAAGTTCAATACCCGCATTCCGTGAAGCGATACCGCTTAATCTTACAAATCCATCGCTGCCATCTGAGTTAGTTACATTAACTGCAACATACCTGTCTGTCCAATTCGTGAAATAACCATTTACCTTTAAGCTTAATTTGTTTTCAATTAACATTGAATTTACACCGAGTTCAAAGGATAAATATTTTTCAGGCTTGGGGTCCGTAACTGCTGTGCCTGTAACATCATCAATAACCTGGTCAAAAATAGGCGTTTTAGTTACATATCCAGCATTTGCATATACATCTACCTTATCATTTACTCTGAAGCTTGCACCCCCTTTAAATTGATAAGCACTAATCCAATTCGATGCTACATATTTTTCATTACCGGAAGCATCCATATGAAAATGGTCTTTGTAATCATATTTAACCGTCGAGTATCCTGCAGTAGCATAGTATGTCCATCTATCTTTTGTATACTCTCCCTGCAAATAACCACCAATCCAGTTTACAGTATTTGTATTATAGTAATCAATCTTATCACCTAAACTCAAATAGTGATTTGTTGCGAACTGATTACCAGTATAATAATAATAATCGTTTCCTAATAAATCCCTGACTTCTCTGTAGTGATCAATTGAAGCAGTTCTCCAATCTACTCCGGCAGAAACATTTAGATTTTGAGTAGCTTTCCAGAATAATTTGGAAATTAAACCAATTTTCCATTGGGAATTAACGCTATTTCTTAATATACCGCCACGGTTAGGATCACCGCTAATATTATTTGAAACAATATAATTATTTGCTCCATAACCAAAATTGACGCTCTGAACATGTGTTCTGTTATTGGCAATAGTTGCATCCCAGTCTACTACCTGTTGCATTAAATCTCTGTTATACATAATACTTCCATAAGTTCCACTTCCGCCACCCTGTCCACCTGCCCAGTAAGCAGTAGTGTACAAACTTGTAACCGGTGAAAACTGGGAGTACCAGTTCAAATTAATCTGGGGTTCATGAAAGTAATTAACCCTTTCATGAAGATAGGTGCCATCGTGACGCTGATTGACATCACTATTCCAATAAGATTTCTCAAACTGTAATCCCTGATAAGATGAATTTACACCGTTCCAGTTTGAATTATATAGAACACCTTGCTCTCTTAATTTTTTATCATTGAGGGCCATTTCCGGATAACCAAGTTCTCTTGCTAATTTGTGACTATACGTTGCCACGTTCAATTTATAAAGATTCTGACCATGTTCCTGTGGAGCGCCAAATGCATAAAGTTCTAATCTGTTCTTATCATTGATCTGATATGAAGCCCCGAAGTAATAAGCCCACGCGTCTTCATAAGTTTTGTCAACCATTCCATTAGTCGTTTTATGCACACCCCCAAAGCTCAATGCAAATCTGTTATCGATTAAACCTGTATTTGCATATAATGATTGTTTACTAAAACCGGCAGAGCCTATTTCACTCCTATAAAATACACCTGATTTTAATTGTGTGGGGTCGGTAATAATATTAATTATACCTCCGATGGAGGGGGTAGCCAGCGTAGTCGCACCAAGTCCTCTCTGAATCTGAATAGAAGAAGTAACATCTCCCATACCGTCCCAGTCTGACCAGTAAAGCCAAGCATTTTCCATATCATTGACAGGAACACCATCAATCAAAATAGCTATGTTATGCTGATCAAATCCACGCATATTTATACGGGAATCACCAGGAGCACCGCCATTAGCTGTAGCAAAAACAGAAGGTGTTGAATTTAAAACCAGCGGAATATCCCTGGAACCAAGATTAAATTCTATATCTTTTTTTTCAATATTTGTAAATGCAACAGGTGTCTCTCTGTCCTTTGCCCTGTCTGATAAAACTGTAACTGACAAAGAATATTGATATTCTACCATGCTGAAGTTTTCCGTTATATCCTTGGTAACATCAACTTCTTTTTCAATAGTTGTATATCCTATATAACTACATCTTACAGTATATTTCCCCCCTTCCACTACAACAGAATAGTTCCCGCTTTCATCAGAGGCAGCTCCCCAGGTTGTTCCCTCTACAAAAACATTTGCTCCAACAAGAGCTTCGCCTGTGCTTGCGGCTGTAACTTTCCCAGAAATCTTATATGTCTGTGCAAAAACCGTAAACGCAAACAAAGCAACAAAAATTAAAATGTACTTGTACATTTTATGCATGTGACTCTCCTTTTTTTTGTTTAGTATAAGTTATTTTGGTATGCAATAAAGTTTGCAAAATGCCCTCTCACATATCCAATAATTTAGCAAATCAAATATTTATTTTATTCAGAATGATTGCAAGTATTTAATAATATTTAACAATCTGCTAACATTAATCCCACCCAAAAATAAGCAAATTTTTTTATTGAGCAAGAAAATTTTCCCTTATCCTTTTAAAAAATTTCTATGTCCTCTAAAATATATATATTAGGTATCCGAATCTTAAAAAATGTGATCTTAAACACGAAGCAAGTTTGTTTTTTACGCAATGGAACTCTTAAATATTCTCTACGAAAAATATGCTTTGCCTAATGGGCTAGAAATTATTCTGCACAACAATAACTCCTTGCCAATTGTTGCTATAAATCTCTGGTATAGGGTGGGTTCGGCAAATGAAAGGATTGGAAAAACAGGGCTTGCCCATTTATTTGAACATATGATGTTCCAGGGCTCGGAGAATGTTCCTAAAGAAATGCATTTCAAATATATTCAGGAAGCCGGCGGGACATTAAACGGTTCGACAAATTTTGACAGAACAAATTACTTTGAGAAGGTTCCTTCAAACTATTTAGAATTAGCTCTATGGCTTGAATCCGACAGGATGGGGTTGCTTTTACCGGCACTTACTCAAGAAAAATTAAATAACCAGCTTGATGTTGTTAGAAACGAAAGACTGGAACGTTACGAAAATCAACCTTATGGCTTAGCATGGGAAACTCTAATTTCAAATTTATATCCGAAAGATCATCCTTATAGCTGGCCTACGATAGGTTTTATGCCAGATATTTCTTATCAGCTTGATGAAGTGAAAAGCTTTTTTAAAACTTACTACTCCCCATCAAATGCAACACTTGTTGTTGCAGGTAACTTTGATAAAAGCAGAACAAAAGAATTGATAGAAAAATATTTTGGAGAAATAAAATCTAGTGAGGATCATAAAAATCCAAATCCTGAAAAGGCAAGTCTGGCAAAAAAAGTTCTGATTGAAAAAAAAGAAGATGTACAGTTAGAAAGAATCTACTTTGCCTGGCACTCTGAAAATATTTTTGGTAAACATGATGCTTCACTCGAAGTGCTGTCAGATATTCTATCAGGATCAAAAAATTCAAGATTGTATAAAACTCTTGTATTCGATAAAGAATATGCACAGGACGTAACTGCTTATCAGCACTCAGGCAAATATGGAGGAATTTTTATGATTATTGCTACGGCAAAACCGGGCGTTGAGTTAGATAAAATTAAAGATGAAATATTCAATGAGTTGAAAAACATTGAGGTAAACGGCGTTACCAATAAAGAGCTTACAAGATCCAAAAATGGAATTAAATCCGGTTTTATTCATTCTCTTCAGAATGTTGATTCACTTGCAAACCAGCTTAATTATTATTCATTTTATTTGAATGAACCAAATTCTTTTAACTATGATTTAAAAGATATGAAGAAACAGATTCTTCACTTATAAAAGAAGCTGCCAAAATATATCTTACAAAACCTTATGTTGAATTAAGAATCGTTCCGGAAAGAATTTGGAAAAATGTTTAGATGTATAAATGCTAAATAGAAAAACAAAACCGGTACCGTTTCGGCGAAATAAAATTTTCACTTCCGGAAATTAAAGAGTTTACTCACAGGAACGGATTGAAAATTCTTTTTGTAAAGAAGAACAATCTTCCTCTTGTTCAGTTTCTTCTTTTGTGCAGTGCAGGTTCTATCTTCGATCCTTCAGAAAGAAATGGTCTCTCAAATCTTACTGCAATGATGCTTGATGAAGGAGCAGGAGAATATGACGCACTTCAATTAAGTGATGAAATTGATATGCTGGGTTCTCAGTTAAATGTAAGAAGTGATGAGGATAATTTTATTATTTCGCTTGCAAACTTTGGAAGAAAATGCCGAGAGATCTTTTGAACTTTTAAGTAAAATAATTACTCAGCCTCATTTTGATGATGAAGATTTTCAGAGAGAAAAGAGAAAAGTTTTAACAGCAATTCTTCAGCGAAAAGATAATCCTGACGAAATAGCCGAGTATATTTTTGAACATAACATTTATGGTAAGGAAAATCCGTACTCAAACCTTCCTATCGGAAAAGAAGAAGATATCAATTCTATTACGACAAAAGATATAAGAAATTTTTATAATAAGTTTTTGACTGCCGGTAACTCGTCTTTAATTGTAGTTGGTGATACTTCAGAAAAAAAAATAAATGACCTTGTTGACAGCTATCTCGGTAAATGGGGAAATCATATGCCGGAGGTTAACAAAATTTCTGACCCTACGAGAAAAGGGAGTTCAATTGTATTCTGTAATAAAGAAAATGCGATGCAAAGTGAAATAAGAGTTGGCCATTTATCTTCAAAAAGAAACGAAGGAAATTATTTTGCAAAACTTATTTTAAATATGATTCTGGGTGGACAATTTTCCAGCAGGATAAATCTCAATCTGCGTGAAAACAAAGGGTATACTTACGGTGCTTTTTCAAGATTTAATTATTATAAAAACCAGGCTCATTTTTATGTATCAACTTCTGTATCGACGGAGAATACCGGTAATGCAATTAGAGAGATCCTTTCCGAATTAAAGAAAATACGTGAAGGTGTAACGGATGATGAACTCGAATTTGCAAAGTCATCTCTGATAAGAAAGTTCCCATCCAATTTTGAAACGTATTCACAAGTTGCAGGAAATTTAACAGGCAAAGTCATTTTCTCTTTGCCCGATGATTACTTTAACACTTATATTGATGAAGTAAGAAAAGTTTCTAAAGATGATGTGAACGAAGCTGCGATAAATGAAATATTAGCAGAAGAAACTTTTATTGCAGTAGTCGGTGACAAAAGTAAAGTCCAACAACAATTGAAGGAGTTTGCTAACTCTATATTTATTGAAGTAGATAATTACGGAAACAAAATTTAATGAAGAAGTGCTGAAGGATTAGTAAACCTGTAACCAAGTTTTCTATATTTTATAATTTCCGGTTTAAGAGATAAAAAATCTTCTGCAGAAGTCATAAAGATTTTATCTTCACCGCCTTGTAGCTTACTAAGTGAATTATCAAAAACATAATTAATATTTTTGCCATCCACTTCTGCCAATTCATTAAAGCTGTTTTTATCTATAAGCCTGATTTTCCTTTTCCCCATTTCTTCTTTTATCAAACGATAAGCCGGTGAATTATACAAATCAGATTTATCATCAATAAGGAAAAAAACTGATTGTGGAAAAGCTCCAACAATTGTTCGAATCGCGCTCTTTAATCGCGGAATTGAATAATTACTCTTTAATTTATATTCGAGCTCATCTATATTATCATTGAGGTATATTACATATTCTTTTCGGTTCTGAATAATTCTCTTAACAAACTCAGCAGAAGATTTTGAAGGGATTAAAACTACTGCAAAATTTTCCGGGAAATCCAGCAGAAGAGAATCAGTTTCAGTATTGCCCTTAAATCTGCTTACCAGGAAACCTACTCGGACACTTTTCCTAACTACATTTGCATCATAATTAAATGCAGTTTCAAGTTTTGTTTCGCCTCCGGAAATAAAATCCAATAAAGTCTTCCCCCCGATTTTATTTTCCGAAGATTTTATTTCCACATTCTTATTGTTAAAAACATAATTCATTTCCTGCAGGATCAAAACAATCGGAAGATCTTTTGGAACTTTAACAGAAAACTTGAGCGGTTTGTTATCCCCTTTTTGCTTTGAGATCCAATCTTCTTTAATTCCAAGATTGAAAAGGGCATTTTTAAATTGTGATTCTATTACTTCGGAATTTTCTTCACTTTTATTCTGATTATTTTTTTTTGAAAGCTTTCCTATAACAAGGGTTGCCGCCAAAATAAAAACAGCAACACCGAAAAGAATGTTAACAATTTTTTTCTTATCAAATGTTTTATTCATCTAAGAATAATCACGCGTTCGTAAATTTGGGTTTTCGTTTCTCGAGAAATGCACTTGTTCCCTCTTTAAAATCTTCTGTTCCGCAGCATATTGCAAAAAGACCGGCTTCAAAATTTTGTCCCTCTTTTCCGCTAACTTCATCAACAATGTTTACAGCTTTTATAGCTGCTCTTATTGCATTTTGTCCTTTCGAAATAATCTTGTGAGCCATCTCAAAAGCTTTATCAATTAATTCTTTTTGCGGATAAACATGATTGACCAAACCAATTCTGTAAGCCTCGTTTGCATCAATCATATCTCCAGTAAGAATATATTCAATTGCTCTTCCTGAGTTTATTAGTCGGGTTAATCTTTGAGTACCACCATAGCCCGGAATAATACCAAGGTTAACTTCAGGCTGTCCAAATTTAGCATTTTCAGATGCAAGTCTTATATGACAAGCAAGAGCAATTTCGCAGCCGCCGCCGAGTGCAAATCCATTAACTGCAGCTATAACAGGCTTAGTTGAATTTTCAATAAGGTTAAATATTTCCTGTCCTTTTTCGGAAAACCCTTTACCGGATATCATATTTAATTTTTTGAGTTCGGAAATATCAGCTCCTGCAACAAAAGCTTTTTCGCCGCTCCCTGTAAGAATAATTACATAAACATTTTCATTTACATTTAAATCTGTAAAAACGTTCTTTAGCTCTTCCATCGTCACTGCATTTAGTGCATTTAATTTATCCGGACGATTAATTTTTACGACGGCAATGTTCTCTTTTATTTCAACTAAAAGATTTTGATAATTCATATTTTACCTCAATAATTTACAAATAAAGGTAAGCGCACTTTAACATCAACTCCAACAAACTGAACTGTTTTGAAATAATTGTAATTTAAAACAACTTCAACAAGAAACATCGAGATCCCCACCCCAACATTAAATCCTACTTCTGAAAGTTCTTCAGTATAATTATTTTTCTCAGAAGAAGGCTTAAACTGATGAACTCTGCTGAGAAAAGAATATGCGACAGATGCTTCAACAATTGGAATAAAGAGGACAACATTTTCCATAATCGGTGGGAAATAATATCTTGCACCCATAACTACTGGAAAAATTGTTGTTGAAAGATTATTATGGTCGGTGGTTTGATAAAACTCAGGCGATCCCGGATACTGCTCAAACCCGGCTTTGGCATAAATAAAAAAAGGAAGGTATTCATTATCGGTGTATGATAACTCGAGATTAAATCCGTAACCAAGATTACTTTGATTTGAAAATGTTCCAACAGGTAAGCGGGGACCCACTCCTACTGCAAGAAAAATCCCTCTTGCTTTATCAGCAGGCAGGTTACCAGAATAGCCAACTACTGAACAGAATAATATTATAACAATACAAATTCTTTTCATCTATTATCAAAATACGAAATTAGTCTTTTGTTAAAAAGATAAAATTAATTTTTAGCAGGAACGGGTTTGTCTTTTAACGCGTTAGATCGTAATAAAAATAAAGTGAGAAGAACAATTCCTAAATAAGCTGGAATTACGTAGTCTGTAAATTTCTTATTAACCTCAAAGAAGCCATCCCAGGCTTGATACCGGGCTGCAAATAGTATATTTATCAATTCTTTAGAACTACTTCCAAAAGACAGAATACTAAACCAAAAAATTGAAAAAACAGATACCGCAAACAAATAGATGTTTCTGAAATTAGTTATGAGCAAAGCAATTATTAATGATGAAAGAAATAAATCAGCTAATGATATATAATTAATTTTCTCACGTATCGGGATAAACTCAAAAGCAAATAAAAGAATAACCAGCAAGCTTATTTTTATAAATTGATTTTTTTGTTTCATCGAATTTAGAAAAAGAAAAACCATAAATAGCTGAGGCAGGTTCCAAATCAGATAAACTGGATAATCAACAATTGATGAAAGACCGAATTCATAAAAATAGTCGGGATCACCGATACTAATGTTTTTAGAAAAATATAATGACAAATAAATAATCAATAATGGAATAATTACTATAAGGATAATGTTGTAATATCTTTTATAAAGTGGGGAAACAAAAAAACTCTTTATAAAATGCAGATCGGCTTTATAAAGAAGAAGTAAAAAAGGTAAGAATAAACTGATATGAAAACGAAAACCAATTAAGATAAAATAAGTATCGAGCTTATAGAAGCGTAAAAAAAAACCGGCAACATTAGTAATCAATATGCCGGCAATTAAATGAAAAAATTTAATATCTCTTGACACAGAAATTCAATTATCTTCCATTACTTTTACTTTATATTGTGTGCCAATGCCATCTTCAAAAACCATTCTCCCGCCGCGATCTCCGGTCTGGTAAACAAAATAAAATCCTACAATAGCAAGCACAACAAAAACATATTTGAAAACATTAGTAAACTTTTTCTTAAATACAAGAAAAGTTCTTACAACAAGCAGTGCTGAAAAATACCAGATTGTAATATTAGCATACATTTCATGCTCGTCCATAAGTGCACTCGCATGCTTGTTCCAGTAATCAAATGCATCTTCTGCCTGATGCCCTGTTAAAACAGCAGCAAGCGCTCCAAGAATTCCCAAAAATAAAATCAGTAAAGCGGATTTAACCAGAAACTCTTTTTTAAATATTGCTGTTAAAACCTCAAGAAGGACATAGCAGCATAACAAAGCAATCGGGAAGTGAACCACCTTCGGGTGAAACTGGGCAAGAAATTCCATGATGTATCCCTTTTTAAATATTTTTCGAACTTAAGTTATCAGATTCAATATTTCACTTTATACAGAAAGAGACCTTTTGCGGGAACTGCTTCTGCAGCCGATTCTCTATTCTTAGCCAATAAAACTTTTTCAAGATATTCTTCATCGTAATTATTTTTTTGCGCGTTCAAAAGAGTACCAATTATAGTTCTGACCATTCCATGAAGAAACCTGTTCGCTTCAATAGAAAAAATAACAAAACCTTTTCTTTCACTCCAATGGGCATCGTGAATAACACAATTTTTATCTTCCGGCTCAGAAGACTTCCTGGCAAAAGAAGTAAAATCTTTTTCTCCAATCAAACGTTTACTTAACCTGTTCAGAAATGCCGGATCGAGATTATAAAAATACCTGTAAGCAAAAGTTTCATAAAACGGAGATTTATATCTTATGAAAAGATAGATATATTTTCTGCTCTTTGCATCATATCTTGCGTGAAACTCTTCAGAAACTTTTTCAACATCAATAACAGATATATCTTTGGGCAGGACCGAGTTAAGTGAAAATTTAAACCTATAAATATCAAGTTCAGATTCTGTTTTGAAATTAGCGACTTGTCCAAAAGCATGAACTCCCGAATCAGTTCTTCCCGACCCGATCAGATTAATATTTTTACCAGTTATAATTTTTATTCCGTCAGTTATAGTTTGTTGTATAGTTTTACAGTCCGCCTGAATTTGCCAGCCGGCGTAGTTAGTTCCATCATATTGTATAGTTAACTTGTAATTATTCATCGTGACATTTGTTATTTCTAAAATTAATCATTTGTATTGAGGAGACCAAAGATAATAAGTTAACCTTAGTGTCAAGTGAGATTTTAAAATCCAACCAAGGCTGGTTCACTGTAAAATTATGCAGTTTATAAGCTAAAAGAGCTTTACAAATCAAGGACTGATTTTTACCGATAAGTTCTGTTTCGTAAGTAGTTTTTGACTCTATACCGGTTCATTGGTCAACTTAATAAAAAATAAATGAAAAATTAAAGGTTACCTTTATCGTTTAATATCCTCTTATTGGCTCAATTCTTGTTAATTCTCTGTTTTTATTAACAATAGGGGGGTGAAAATGATGTGATAAACTATAAATACTTTTTTAATAATTTTGATAAGGCAGTAATTCTATCCGAGAAGGAGAGCGGGAGAATTATAGATATAAATGAAAAAGCTTTGTGCCTCTTCTGTAAAACAGAAGATGACTTTACCAATCTAAAACGGACCGATATATTCCCTCTTAAAGCTATCCAGGATTTAAATCTTCAGTTAAGAAAAAAAGTTAATTCGGATGCTGTTTCCACTGATTCATTTATTATTCCCAGCAAAGGGAATAAAATTCCAATAAATATTGAAACAGGTTTGATAAAAGAAAATGGCTCTGTATTGCTTTTAGAAGTAATTTCTAAAAAGGAAAATGAAAATACTACAACGGATTATTATTGAAAAACCAGTGGACGAAAGTGAAAACAAATATAAAATTTTATTTGATAATGCGAATGATGCTATCTTCTTAATAAAAGATGAATCAATAGTAGACTTTAATGCAAAAACATTGGAAATGTTCCATTGTACTAAAGAAGAAATTCTTAATAAGACTCCTTATGATCTCTCCCCGGAATTCCAACCAAACGGTACCAGATCGATAGAAGAAACTAAAAGGAAAAAAGAAAAAGCCTTAAACAACGGACCACAATTTTTTGAATGGAAACACAAACGACCAGATAATTCACTTTTTGATGCTGAAGTAAGTATAAATTCCATCGTATTAAACGGTGAAACATACATTCAGTCAATTGTAAGAGATGTTACAAAACATAAGCAGGCAGAGCTTGCATTAAAAGAAAGCAAAATATCTTTATCCTCTCTTTTACGAAATCTTCCCGGAGTTGCTTACAGATGCAAAAACGATAAAAACTGGACGATGGAATTTATTAGCGAAGGGTGCTTAAATCTTACGGGGTATACATCGGATCAGCTTGTTAACAACAATAATATTTCTTATGCTGATTTAATTCATCCTGAAGATAAAGATTTAGTTTGGGAAAAAGTTCAGGAGGCAATTAATGAAAGAAAGTCATTTAAATTAATTTACCGTTTACTCACGTCAAATAATAAAATTAAATGGGTATGGGAACAAGGAAATGGAATTTTTTCTCCCGATAACGAATTGTTATATGTAGAAGGATTAATTAATGATGTAACAGAACAAAAATTAATTGAAGAAGCACTTCAATTGAGCGAAGCAAAATTCCGTTCTCTTGTGGAAGAATCATTAGTAGGAGTATATATAATTCAGGATGGTAAGTTTCCTTATGTAAATCCAAAACTTGCAGAGATCCTTGGATATACACCTGATGAAATTTTATCTTCAAAAAGCATAGCCGATCTTACTTATGAAGAAGACTTAGGTTTGGCTAAGGAGAATATTAGTAAGAGAATTTCTGGCGAAATTAAGACTTTACATTATTCTTTCAGAGGAAAGAAAAAAGACAATACCATAATAGACCTGGAAGTTATGGGTTCGTTTACTATGTATGATGGAAAACCGGCGATTATTGGGACAATGCTTGATGTCAGCAAAAGAAAAAAAGCTGAAAAAGAATTAACTAAGCTTTCACGTGCTGTTGAACAAAGTTCCGCTTCGATTATTATAACTGACATTGATGGAAACATTGAATATGTGAATCCAAAATTCTGTGATATAACAGGTTATTCGCAGGAAGAAATTTTAGGCAAAAATCCCCGGGTTCTTAAATTCGGTAACTACCAGGAAAGCTTCTATAAAGAACTCTGGGAAACAATAAAATCAGGACATGAATGGCGCGGTGAATTTCATAATAAAAAGAAAAACGGAGAACCTTTATGGGAATCTGCTTCTATCTCCCCTATTAAAGACGCAGAGGGAATTATTACTAATTTCCTTGCAGTAAAGGAAAACATAACCGAAAGGAAAAAAACAGAAAGTGAGTTGAGAAAACTTTCTCGTGCCGTTGAACAAAATTCTGCTACAATTATTATAACCAATACTGACTGGCTGATAGAATATGTAAATCCAAAATATAGCAATCTAACTGGTTATACCGCTGAAGAAGTCGCCGGCAAAAAGCCCAGATGTTTAGAATATATTGAATCATCAGAGACCGACCACAAAAATTTTTTAGAAACTGTTCAACGTGGGGACGAGTGGCGCGGCGAATTTTTAAATAAGAAAAAGAACGGCGAAGATTTTTGGGAACTCGCTTCTATCTCTTCTATAAAAAATCCTGAAGGTGAAATAACACATTACCTGATTATAAAAGAAGATATTACACAAAGAAAGAGAGGTGAAGAAGAATTAAAATTAGCCAAAGAAAAAGCCGAAGAAATGAACAGACTAAAATCCGTTTTTCTGGCTAATATGAGTCACGAGTTAAGAACCCCAATGGTTGCAATACTTGGTTATTCGGATATACTTAGAAAGGAATCAGACAACCCGAACTTGCAGGAAATGTCCAATGAAATTTATGACAGCAGCAAAAGGTTGATGAATACTTTAAACCTGCTGTTAGATTTATCTAAAATCGAAGCTAATAAGGAAACTATTCATTATCTTGAAATAGATGTTGGAGCTGTAGCTGCTGAAGAGTTTGCTATTTATGAAGGACTGGCAAAAAAGAAAAACCTATTTTATAGTGTTAATAAACCTGCAGAGCCTATCATAACACTTTTAGATGAAAGAATGTTGAGACAGATTATTAATAATCTTGCAAGTAATGCTGTTAAGTTTACTGACGTAGGAAGAATAGTACTGACAATTAAGAAAGAATTAAAAGATGAAAGGGAGAATGTTCTTATTAAGATAAGTGATACAGGCATTGGTGTTCCTCAGAACAGCCAGAAGGTAATATTTGAGGCTTTCAGACAAATCAGCGAAGGACTTGCCAGGAAATTTGAAGGTACAGGTTTAGGTCTAACTGTTACTAAAAAGTTTATTGAAATGATGAACGGGGAAATAGAAATTGCAAGCGAATCGGGCAAGGGTTCAACATTTACTGTAAGGTTCCCTATCCTTCATAAAGCAAATGTTAACACGATTGATAGTACGCCCGGTCTGTCTGAAATGCAAACCGAACTTCCAAAATATGGTGCTAATAAATTGCCTCAACTACTTCTTATAGAGGATGATCAATCAAATGCAGGTGTAATAAGGTTCTTTCTGGATGGTTTATATGAACTTGATATCGTTCCAACGGGTGAACAAGGCATTGAATTAGTAAAGTCAAAAAAATATAATGCGATCTTGATGGATATTGACCTTGGGCTTGGAATTAGTGGACTGGAAACTGCAAGAAATATTAGGACACTGCCAAATTATACTAACGAACCAATCATAGCAGTAACAGCCCTGGCACTGCGCGGTGATAAAGAGAGATTTCTTGCCGGAGGCTGCACACACTATTTAGCAAAACCTTTCAAAAAAGAAGAGCTTATAAGAACTATTTCTGAAGCTTTGAAAAGCTAAATCATCTTTCCTATTCATATCTCAACTCTTCTTGTATATAAAGAATTATAAGGATGCTTACAGCCATTCCGACAGCAAGTCCGGCAATATTAATAAATGAATAAATTTAAACCTGGCAAGATTTCTTAAAGCGATTTTAAAATAATTTTTAGCTATGCTACGTCCTTTTGATGTTATTCATACTTTAGTGATTTAACCGGGTTTGCAAGAGCAGCTCTTACTGATTTATAGCTCACATTTCTGAAAGCAGTTGTAAAATAATTTTTAAACATAATTACCCTAAGTTGATTTTAACCTTCATTCATTTTGCCAACTTTTATGCCTGACGGTTGATTTTTCTGAAAATCAAAAAAATACTCGCTATGAACTTTGTCAGCAAGGCATTATTAATAATTAATGTACGATATCGTATATAGGTGTTAATTATCGTACACTTATTTAAATATCACTTCTTATTTGTCAGTTATTATCATTCATATCTTAATGATTTTACCGGATTGGCATTTGCAGCTTTAATAGCCTGGTAAGCAACAGTAATTAAAGCGATAAAAAAAGTTACTGCGGCTGCGGTAATAAAAACTAACGGACTTATATTTACCCTGTATGCAAAATCTTCGAGCCATTTGTTAAGAATAAAATAAGCAAGCGGCGAAGCTATAACTACAGCTATCAAAACCAGTTTCAAGAAATCTTTTGTAAAAAGAAAAACTATTCCTGATACGGTAGCACCGAGAACCTTTCTAACTCCAATCTCTTTTGTTCTTTGCTCAGCATTAAACGAAGCAAGCGCAAACATTCCAAGGCAGGCAATAAGAATTGCAAGTATTGAAAAATATCCAACAAGGCTTCCAAGGTTATCCTGTTCTTTATACATTCCATTCAGGTTTTCATCAAGAAAGGAAAACTCAAAAGGATATTGTGGTATCAACTCGTTCCATTTACTTTCTATATAAGAAATTGTGTTTTTAACATCGCCAGGTTTGATTCTTACAGCGGCATATTTTAGAAAGAACGGACGAACAGATGCAGGCGAAATATCAAGAAAGAAAGGACCAATCGGTTCTTTCAACGATACAAAATTGAAATCTTTAACAACACCGACAATCCTTTCACCTCCGAAAATAGTTTTAAATCTCCTGTTGATTGCGCTTTCAGGATCTCCCCAATGTAATTCCTTAAGCATAGATTCATTGACTAAAATCGAAAGTGAATCTTCACGAGGGTATTCTTTTGAAAAATCTCTGCCCGCAATTATTTTAAGGTTGAAAGTTTTAACAAAATCTTCATCAACCAACAAACCCGGGAAGTAAACCCATTTCCCTTCTTCCATTCCTTCGTAATTAATTTCGTGAGTATTGTGATGTTCGCCGATAATTTCATTCATCATTGTTACTGAAGAGATATTTTTATTCATCAGCAAATCATCCTTAAATGGCTGGTAACGGTTAGCAGCAGCCGGCCGGAAAGAAACCAGCACAACATTCTCTTTATTAAAACCGAGATTGGCATTCTGCATAAATCCAAGTTGTTGATAAATTACGAGAGTTCCGATTATTAAGGCAAGAGAAATTGTAAATTGAAGAACGACAAGTCCTTTTCTAAGTAATCCTCCCTTCGGCTGATTTACAATTCCACCTTTTACAACTCTAATAGGTTCGGATGCCGAAAGAAAAAATGCCGGGTAAATGCCAGACAAAAGCCCGACAAATACTCCGACAATTAATAACAAAAGTAAATTCGAAGGCTCTGCAAAAATCTTAAATGAAAGTTGTTTCCCCGCAAGATTATTAAACAAAGGCATAAGCAATTCAATAAGTAAGATCGAGACAATAACTGCAAAAAAACTGAGCAATAAAGATTCCCCAAGAAATTGTTTTATAAGCATAAATCTGTCGGCACCGAGAACTTTTCTCATTCCAACTTCACGTGCACGTTTTGCTGAACGAGCCGTTGCTAAATTCATAAAGTTGATGCAGGCAATCAGGATTATTAAAATTCCAACAGCAGAAAAAATATAGATATTGGATTCACTGCTATTAGGATACATTTCATAATCAAGATTAGATTTAAGATGAATGTCTGTCAGCGGTTGTAGATAATGTGTTATCTGAGGCTTTAAAAAATCGGGATAATATTTTTGTACAAACTTAGGAAATTGTTTTTCCAGTTCTTTTGGATCAACTCCTTTTCTTAACAAGAAATAAGTCCAGTTAGGATTCCAGACCCAGTTCTGCAATAATCCCGGTCCAACTAACTGGTTAACTGTGGAAAAAGAAATAAGGCAGTCAAAATCTAAATGAGATTGAGTCGGTAAATCTCCAAAGACTCCTGTAACAAGAAGATTAGTTCTACCGTCATATAAAAGAGTTTTCCCCATTGGATTTTGATTTCCAAAATATTTATGTGCAAGATTTTTTGTAAGTATTATTGAATTTGGATTAGCGAGTGCAGTATTCTTGTCTCCTTGTGAAAGTGGAAAATCAAAAACCTTAAAGAAAGTTGAATCAGCAAAGAAAATCTTTTTCTCGTTAAATTTCTGATCTTCATATTGCAGGGTTAATGTCGGCTGTTGAAAATTAAATAACCTTACTCCCTCTTCTATGTATTGCGGATAGTCTGTTAACATTGCCTTCATAACAGGAAAAGGATTGCTCGAAGAAAATTCTCCTCCCTCTCCTTCTAAGATTTATTTTTTCTGTCAACCTGTAGATTCTGTTGGCTTTTGAATTGAATCTATCATAGCTTAATTCATCTTTAACATAAAGATAGATTAGCATAAAGCAGGCAATCCCGATTGCAAGTCCCGAAATATTAATTAAGGAATAAGTTTTATTGTTAAGCAGATTCCTTAAAGCGATTTTGAAATAATTTTTAAACATAAATTTCTCTCATAAAAAATTTCACTGAGTTAATTATGCCCGCTAATGTTGATAAAAAAAATTTTATTTTGAAACAATTAATCCGTCTTCAGGTTTCCATTTATCGTATTCCATATACTTTGCAACTTCCTCAGCTTTTTCTTCGCCGAATAATCTGCTAACAACGTGCAATGCACCATCTATTCCGGCAGAAACTCCGGCAGTTGTAACTATGTGACCGTTATCTACAAAACGAGTATTCTTATGGACTCTTGTTTTAGGCGTTATTTTCTGCAGCCTGTCTATTGCTCCATGCCAGGTTGTACACTCTTTGCCATCAACAACCCCGCTTTTGATAAAAGCATCGCGCCGGTACAGACGGACATAGTAATCTTTGTATCTTCAGATATATTTTTTACCCACTTAATTAACTTCTCGTTCCTTACCGAATTTCCGGTACTGCCACCTGGCAAAACAAGAATATCGGGTTTAGGACAATTATCAATTGTGTACTGAGGTGTGACTGTTACAAATCCCTGGCTTAAAATAGGATCCTTTTTTACAGCGACTGTGTAAACATTGAATGCATTATCATTATCTAAAATTGTAGCTGCAAAGACCTCGCCCGGACCGCTGAAATCAAGTACTTCAACTCCGTCATAAATAAAAATTGCAACATTCAATTTCTTATTTCCTGTTTGAGCAAAAGTCAAACTGGCGGTAATCAAAATACATAACAATAAAATTTTCATGATACCTCCTTGGGATTTTTTGAAAAAATAATACAATTATCTTCCATCTCTTTATTAAAAAAGAGAAACCCGCTTCTAGTAAAAGTATATAGAGAGCCTATGTATTAATATTTTAACTCTGCATTTTGAAAATGCATTATAGTTACAAGAAAATAATTTTGTAACATAATTTTATCCCCTCAACGTTTATATTATCATCATTCCGTCTTTTTGAATTCCATATCTTGGCCGCCTTGATGAACAATCATTTTATCAACAGCCCCGTCTGCATTTTTGTTAAATGTTATTTGCACATCCGCTGCGTCAAGGAAATATTCTGTTTCTGATGACGGAAAAAGTTGAAGTTTGACTCCTTCGGGTGTTGTGGCATAAAGTTTTCCGTTCTCAAATAATACACTTACTTTCATCCCTGATGGTATTTCATACTTGCCTACAAATGTTTTGCAAACGAGCGAATCTATTGCCGGAATATTTTCTACCGTAGTTGTAAAACCGGGCAATACAACTTTACGGATTGGATTAGTTCTTCTTAATTCTTTGTCTCCTACATTCAGCAGCTTATCATTGATCTGCCAGTTGTAATCGAAGAAACCGCAGGCTATATAAAGTTTTTCTATAGATCGGCCAAGATAATTATTCGGAATACATCCGTCCTGGATATAAAAATCATAATTTGAGCTGGTACTGTTGTATAAAAACATTCCCGAACTTGAGGTTGCACCGATTACCGAAATATATCTTTCCGGATTATACGGGTTGGGATAAATCATTTGAACGAATGCGTCTTTTGCCTGGAATTTTCTTCCGCCTAATTCTATTTCGTCGGATGAAATTTTTAACGGGATTTTCCCGCTTAGAATTTTTGTTACCAAATTATCATCGGCGCTGCCGTAAAGAATCAAGGAGTACTTTTCCAAATCCTCTTGAGATAGCTCCGTATCCTTAAAAACACGAGGTTCATATTTTTGCCAGTTTTTCCAATAGGCAATAAACTGCTGCGCTTTGATATTTATCATTTTTGTCATAAGTGAATCTTTCGATATGGTCCCGATAACAACTGCAAAAGGAGTGGTAGTTAAATCGGAAATCATACCGGCTATTTGAGGAGTTTTATGTAAAGGTGCCGGTTTATAGTTTTTGTCTCTTAACGTTATTTTTCCGTCTACAACTTTTGTATCACGAATATCACTTACATTCCAAATTACCTTTACGGGCTTTTTAGGATTAATCAACGTAGGCGAAGGGGTGAGTTCAATTTCCAAAACATTTTCGGTTGATAATTTAATCGTGTTATTGATAAGCACTTCGGCTTCTGCCGCAACAAATGAATTCGGATCAGCCAACTGTGTAACCTTTACCCAGTGTGCGGATGCATATTTCAAATCCGCCGATCTAACTCTAACCTTTGTTGGATTCGCATTCCTTTTGTGTTCCAGGAACCAGGGAATTAATTGATCGTAATATTCAATTCCTTCATGACCGAAACCCGGATATTCATGGTAGCGAATATCGTATCCCCATCTTTGAAGAGTTTTTACCAGGTATCTTGAATTGTTAACATCCACCGATTTATCAATATCGCCGTGGGAAACAAATACCGGGGTTGTTAATAATGCATCTGCATGGGCAAGAGAACTGCTTGCTTCATTTTGAAAAAGAGCACGACCTGTAAGTTTTGCAATTTCATTTTCATTCATTCCCACATGATAATCCCATCCGCCGTAAACCGGTGCAATTGCAGCAAACAATTCCGGATGCCTTGTGCCAACATTCCACGTTCCGCCGCCGCCCATGGATTCGCCTTTAAGGTAAACCCTGTCATCATCAATATTGAATTTTTGTTTAGCAAGTTCTATACAGCGGAGTATATCCTGATCCCCAATTCCTAAATAACTGGTATTTCCCCTGCCGTGCGGTTCAATATAAATAATAGGATATTTATCAACTACTTCGTTATGCCTTTGATCGATCGACCACCACTTAACATAAACCGGGTTATCACCGTTATACCCGTGAAGCATTACCACAAGTGCCCATTTTTGTTTTGGATTATAATTTAACGGAAGAAATGCACGACAAAATTGCGGTGTGTTATCGACAGGGTCTATATAAGTTAACCTGACAAATCCATTTGCACGGACGCTTCCTTTTTTACCGACTTTATCAAGTAATAATTCTTCATATTCCATCAACGGCGAGTATAGATTCTCTATAATTGACGAGTCAACTTTGTTTGGATCGAAATTAAATCTTTGAGTCAGCATTTCGGCAAGCATCTTATGATGATAATCATCTGGTGTTCTTAGATTTTTCGGAACGTTTGATATAAGTTCTTTAGCTTTTTGAACGGCATCTCCTTTATACCAATACAGGTAAGCTGTTGCTATTTCCCCGTGGGTGTCATGACTTTTCAAACATATATCATAAACTCCTTCGGACCATTCTTTTGTATCGAAAATAATTTGTTCTCCCCGCATTGCATTTTTTTCAGCAACTACTTTCCCGCCGGCAGCAACAACTTTTACATTAACATCAAATTTTTGAATTTCAGGATTGAGCGTTCTATCCGTTTTTACAATCAACTTATCTTTTTCGCCGGTTTTTATAATACCCGGCGATAATTTAAAATCATCGATAAGTGAAAACTTGTCCGGTTCGATAATTCGGAATCTAAATCCCCATGTCCATCTGTCATGAACGGATTTAATCAGAATTGAATTTTCTCCTTTCACCATGTCAACTTCAATTTGATTGTCTTCCAGAGCGGCTTGATAATCCTTTCTGCTTTCATAAACAAGGTTTCCGTTGACCCACAGTTTGTTGCTATTGTTTTGAGCAAATGATAAGACTACCTTTCCGTCGTTCTCTCTTTTCACTTTAGTAAATGCATAAATAACTTTACTGTTAAATTCCCCTTCCTGAAGCACATCAAAAAAATTAATGTAATTGTAAGGCGAGTGGTAGCTTTTCCATTCAAGCGTTGCGCCGTTTGGAAGTTTGTGAGTCATGCCAGGTTCAGGTTTAATTCCCAATTCACCGCCATTCTCCTGAAGAAAATCAGTATCGTAACCTTTATCGTCCTGATTTGGAAACCCACCGATTACAAGCCAGTCCTGAATAAATCCCCCGGTTGCTGTTCCCCAAGGTAAGCGTGTTTCATCTTTTAGGGAAGTCTGTGCAGTAATGCAGATACTTGTAGATAAAAATGCGATGAGAATGAGAATTCTCGTGAAGAAATACTTACTCATGATAATATCTCCAATTTTTTATTGTACACTTCTTTTAGAAACTCGGTCTTCATTTCTATTCATATCGAAGAGACTCAACCGGGTTTGCAGTTGCTGCTTTTATTGCTTGGAAACTTACTGTAATTAAAACTATCAAAAGCGTAAGTACTGTTGCTATTGCAAATAAAGTCCAGCTTATTTCTGTTTGATAAGCAAAGTTTCCCAACCAGTTTTTTACAAATAAGTAGGCTACAGGATAAGCAACTATGTTCGCTACCAATATCCACCTTATAAATTGAGAAGTTATTATAGTCAATATGTTTTTTACAGTTGCACCATGAACTTTTCGAATTGCAATTTCTTTCTTGCGTTGCTCAACAGAATAAGTAGTCAACCCAAACAATCCCATCAATGCCACTATAATTGATAGTGTTGAAAAATAGAAGAACAATTTACGGAATTTCTGTTCACTCCTATAAAGTTTGTCAATTTCATCATCTAAGAAGTGAAATTCAAAGGGCTGAGAGGGTGAATATTTTTCCCAGACTTTCTTTATGATATTTATCGTGTTAAAAATATCCGGCGTAATTAAGCTAGCAGATAAAACACTAAAATGATTTCTCCACGGTGAATTTGTTATAATTAATGGTTGAACTTTTTGATGCAAGGAAGCAAAATGAAAATCTTTAACTACCCCAATCACGGTATGGTTACCGTTCCTTGTTATGGTTTTCCCAATAGGATCTTTCCACCTTAACTGTTTTGCTAATGTTTCGTTAATCAAATAAGAGTTTTTATCGGCTTTACTGCCCTCCATAAAATTTCTGCCATTTACTATTTTCAAACCAAAGGTTTTAATAAAATCATCATCTACATCAACAACATGAATTATCATAGGTGTGTTGATTCCTTCAGGAAAATACCCATTGCTTGTAAAATCATTATACGGAACATCAGAAGATGCGGTTGAATATTTAACTCCAGGAATTTTTTGTAACTCCCATTTAATTGATTCGACATTTTTTTGCAAATCATTATTATTAAGAGGAAGGATAACAAGGTTATCTTTAGTGAAACCTAAGCGTTTGTTCTTAATAAAGTTCATCTGTGAATTTATCAGCAAAGTAATAATTATTAACCCAATTGAAATAACGAATTGAAATAAAACCAATAAATTTCTAGAAAATACTTTTGTCTTTTCAAAAGTAACGTGTTTAGAAATTGTTTTGACAGGTTGATAAGATGAAAGAACAAAAGCTGGATAAATTCCTGCGAGGACGCCTGTGACAAATATTATTATTGCAAGCTCAATAAAAAATTTAAAATCTAAGAACGTTGTAAAATCAATCCTTTCTTCCACTAATTTCTTAAAAACAGGGAAAAGAGTTTCAACAAGAAATAGCGCAATAATCGTAGATATAAATGTTATAAGAACAGATTCAGTTAGAAATTGAATGATAATACTTTTCTTCTTTGCGCCCAATACTCTTCTAATCCCTATTTCCATGCTTCTTCTTTTAGCACGTGAAGTGCTAAGATTAATAAAATTAACACAGGCAATAAGAAGCAGGAAAACAGCAACTGTTGAAAAGATATATATATTGTTCAAATTGTTTTGAGAATCTGGGTTGAAGTGAAGATGAATCTCATTCATCGGCTGTAAATAGGGAAGATAAGAAACATTAATTGCTGCCTGATCTTTGTTAATATACTTCCACATAAAGTCAGGCAGCTTTGCTTCAACTTCTTTTTTAAGGGAAGCGTTATTTAATTCAATATATGTTATATATTGATTCCCGCCATTCCAATCCATATAATTGCTTGTATCTATATATAACGTTTCAAAAGAAATAATAGCATTAAACTGAATATCGGAGCTGGGCGGCAGGTTTTTCACAACCCCGGTTACCTGAAACAATTCACCCTTATTGTTCTTTATGGTTTTTCCTACTGGGTTTCTATCGCCAAATATTTTTTCGGACAAGGAAAAACTTAACACAATAGAGTTGGGATTAGTAAGACAATTTTGAGGATTACCATTTATTAAAGGAAATGAAAACATTGTTAAGAAAGTTGAGTCGGCGTAAATAACATTTTCAACTTTAAAAGGTTTGTCATCGTAAGTGAAATATTCTGTTTGCGGTATTCGATAACGTGTATAATTTTTTACTTCAGGAAGATCATTTTTCATAGCCGGACCGATTGGAGGAGTAAATATAAATGAGTCCCCTTCTAACTGACCATTTTGCTTAGCTTTTACTGATACACGAAAAATTTTACCCTCATTAACATGAAAGTCGTTGAAGCTCAATTGAAATTTTATATAGAGAACGATGAGTATTACTGCTGCAAACCCTATTGCTAGACCTGTTACATTAATAATTGAAAAATATTTGAAACGAAGAAAATTTCTTATGGCTACTTTTAAATAATTTTTTAGCATTGTATACCTTCTTTTATTCATATCTTAATGACTTAACAGGATTTGCAGTTGCCGCTTTTATAGCCTGGAAACTAATTGTAATAAGTGCGATAGCAAGAGCAGTGCATCCTGCAAATATGAAAATCCACCAACTCATATCGATTCGATATGCAAAATCCTGCAGCCATTTATTCATAAAATAATAAGCGACAGGCCATGCAATCAGGTTTGCAATAAGTACCCATTTAGTAAATTCTTTCGTCAGCATAAATATTATTTCCGGTACTGTAGCGCCTAAGACTTTTCTTATTCCTATTTCTTTTGTTCTTTGTTCTGCAGTATACGCCGCTAATCCCAGAAGTCCGAGACAGGCTATAAAAATTGCCAGTATAGAAAAGATAGAAAATATTTGTCCGGTTCTTTGTTCTGAGGCATAAAGTTTTGCAAAATCATTATTGAAAAAAGAATAATTTAAAGCCTGGTCACCCGCATATTTCTGCCAGACAGAAGATATATATTGTATTGTGCTTTTAACATTTTGGGGCGCAAGCCTAACGGAAACAAACATGCCAAAACCGTCATGACCGAATAAGTTCATTATTAATGGTTCAATTTTGTGATGCAGCGACTCAAAGTTAAAATCGCCTGTAACACCGATGACTTTAAATTTTAGAGTTTTTTCCGGAGTCTCTCCGACCCTCACTATATACTTTCCAATAGGATTTTTTAAGCCGAGAGCTTTAACAGCTTCTTCATTTAACACTACAGCGTTTGTATCACTGGAGAAAGTCCTTGAGAAGAATCTGCCTTCCTTCATCTTAATTTTATAAGTATTAACAAAATTGTAATCGGTGTAAAGGAACATTATATCCTTTATATCCTCCGATCCGGCTCCGTCCTGTTTGTCGGAGGTTTGATTAAAATGTCCCCCCGGAACAGATACTGAATTTGTGGCATCGATTATACTACTGTTTTGCATCAAATCATTCTTGAAAGATTGTATATCTTTTCCTACGTTGCCAGCATTTTTTATTATCAATATTTGGTCTCTATCAAACCCAAGTTTTTTATTCTGAATGTAATCGAGCTGGCTTTTTATTATGAAAGTTCCAACAATTAATATTATGGAAATAGAGAATTGTGTTATTACTAAAGTATTTCGAAGCCATGTGCTGGAAGAGGACTTTTTAGAGCCGCTTCTTAATACTTTCACTGGGATAAAAGATGATAGAACAAATGAAGGATAAATTCCCGCGATTAAACCAACGATAAGTGTAAAACCAATTAAAAGAGCTAAAGTATAAAAATTACCAAAAATATGTAAAGCAAGTTGTTTACCTGCTATAAAATTAAAAGTTGGAAGAAAAAGTTCAACAAGCAAAATTGCAAGAATCATGGCGATAAAACTCATAAGAATTGATTCCGATAAAAATTGTTTTATGAGTAAAGCCTGGCTTGAACCGAGAGTTTTTCTTATCCCCACTTCTTTTCCACGGCCTGAAGAACGTGCAGTGGATAAATTCATAAAATTAATACAGCCTATCAGAAGAATAGCAAAAGCAATTATGGAGAAGATGTAGATATATGTTATATCACCATTTGGCTCTATTTCTTCGGAAAGATGCGACCTTAGATGGATGTCTGAGAACTGCTGCAATACATATTTGAACTGGCTTCCTCCAGCGAGGAATTGGTCATAGGTTAGTCCAATTGCCTTTTGTAGTTGAGGACTTGCGTATGTTTTTGTAATCCCATAAATTTTCTTTTCAAGCTCGTTTATATTGATCCCCTTTTTCACCAGCAAATAAGTATAGTAATTATCGCTCAACCACGACTGGTCATTCCAAGGTTTGTAATAAGATAGTGAACCAAGAAAGTCGAAATGGAAACTCGAATTTTGGGGAAAATCTTTTATTACTCCGGTTACCATATAATCCACACGTTTATCTGCATTTAAGATCTTTCCCATCGGGTCTTCGTTTCCAAAATATTTTTTGGCTGTTGATTCTGTTATTACCACGGAATTTGGCTGGGTCAATGCAGTTTGAGGATCGCCTTCAATGAATGGAATCGTAAATAAGTTAAAAAACGTAGAGTCCACCCAGTAAAATCTTTCCTCGCTAAAAGCTTTATCCTTATAGCTCATCAAAGGATATTCGATAGTTTCTGATTCTTGTAAAATTTATTACCTCTGGAATTTCATTGGCGAATGTGGGTCCGCAGGGTGCACAAGAAGTTGCCAAATTTAATTCATTATTTCCAATTTTCGCAGACAGGCGGACTCTATATATTTGATTTATATTTTTATTATAATGGTCGTAGCTTAGTTCATTTTGAATATAAAGCAAGATTAGAATACAGCAGGCAATCCCTACCGCCAGACCAAAAATATTAATGAAAGAATACCACTTATTGTTCTTCAGATTGCGAACAGCAACTTTCATGTAATTTAAAAACATAGTTCCTCTATTTGAAAGAATTTTTAAAAATTAATTGACATTTTATTACTCCACTTCTAACTTTTATTCATACCTTAATGATTTAATCCCGCCACAGCGGGATTTCGAGTTTGCGTTATTATTCATAACGTAAACTCTCAACAGGATTTGCAGTTGCAGCTTTAATTGCTTGGATACTTACGGTTGCCACTGCAATCAATAAGGCAATTCCACCTGCAAGTATAAACATCCACCAACCAATATCGATTCTATACGCAAAATCCTGCAGCCATTTATTCATAAAATAATACGCAACCGGCCACGCAATCAAATTGGATATAACAATCCAAAGCAAATATTTTTTTGAAAGCATAAACACAATCTCTGCTACATTGGCGCCCAGCACTTTGTGTATTCCTATATCTTTAATTTTCCGTTCAATCATAAAAGCAGTTAATCCGTAAAGCCCAATGCATGCAATAAAGATCGCCAGAATAGAAAAGTATTTGAAAATGTCGCCCATTCTTTGTTCGGCAACCGGATTAGGTTTCTAAACGCTATTTTTAAATAGTTTCTAAACATATTTTTTCCTCTTATTCATACCTTAAAGACTTAACAGGACTTGTTACCGCAGCCTTAATTGAATAATAAAAGATCGTTGAAAGTGCTATAAAAAGTGAAATAAGTATAGCATAGATAAATAAGTCGAATGTTATGTTTATCCTGTATGCAAAATCAGCAAGCCAGCCATTCATTAAATAATAAGCAATGGGCGAAGCGATTATTCCTGAAATAATAACAAGCAACAGGAAATCCTTTGAAAGCATAAATGTAATTCCATTAATCGAAGCTCCGAATATTTTTCTGATTCCTATTTCTTTAGTTCTTTGTTCGATTGAAAAAGATGCTAAACCTAAAAGACCAAGACATGCAATGAGAACTGCTAAAACAGAAAAAGTAATTATAATAGTTTGTTGTCGGTCTTCTCTTTTGTAATAAGAATTAATTTGATCATCGAGGAAAGAAAACGTGAATGGATAATCCTGTGAAAATTGTTCCCACTTATCTTTTATCTTGCTTATAGTTCCACTTATTCCAGCAGATGCTAATTTTACTGAAAGATTATAAGTAAAAGATTTTTGATTCATTAAAACAATAGGGAAAATTTCAGAATGCATAGACTCATTATGAAAATCCCTAACGACTCCCACTACTTCACCTGTAATATGGTTTATCCCTATAAGGTATTTCTTTCCAAGAACTTCTTTAGGATCGCTGAAACCAAGTTTCTTAACAACTTCCTCATTAACAATCATTTCAACCATTGTATCAGTTGTAGTTTTTATAAAATCTCTACCAGCAATAAGATCCAGCCCGTAAAGTTTTACATAATTTGTATCGACAAAATTCATATATATCGAAAAGTTGCCCCCGCCATTTCTTCCGTTTGGTAAAATATCAGTGTCTAAATTTCCATGACCTAATGGTGACTTAAAACATGCGGTCTGCCCTATAACTCCAGGAATCCCATTTAATTCAGATTTAAATGCTTCAATTTTGTCAGCGACTTTAGGATCATTCAATGTAATATCAATTATATGATCCTTATTAAACCCGAGATAAGTATTTTCAGAAAACTGAATCTGTTTGTTTATTACCAGAGTTGCAATTATCAATCCTATAGCAATGGTAAACTGGAAAACGACAAGAACTTTTTTAAGTATTATGCCTAACGTACCCTGAGAAATAAATTGTTTTCCTTTTACAACTAAAGCGGGGCTATATTTTGAGAGAATTAGAGAGGGATAAAAACCTGAAACTATACCAATGAATAAAGTGATAATAAATACTGATCCCAAAAGCAAAGGACTTGATAAAGCACCTTTTTCAATTTCTATCCCAACTAAGTCCGAAAATGCAGGAAGAAAAACTTCAACCAGTACAAGAGCAAGAAAAAGTGCAGCTAAAGAAATAATCAAGGCTTCAACTGTGAATTGCCTGATTAGTTGCATCCTGAGTGCACCGAGCGTTTTTCTTACTCCAACTTCGCGCGCGCGCTTGCTTGAACGGGAAGTAGAAAGATTTATGAAATTAATGCATGCAATAAGTAAAATGAAAATTCCAATGATAGAAATTATAACTAAATTTTTTACACTATTGGAAGGCTCAATTTCACCGTCCAGCTCAGTATTCAAATGAATTTTCCTTAAAGGTTCAAAATCTATCCATACAAAACTCCCCGGGAAGCTTTGTTTTTCATTCATCCAGTTTTTGGTTTTTTCTCTTAAAGTTTCTATGGAAACATTCTTTTTCAAAAGGACATATGTATAATTTCCAAAGAAAGCTCCCCATTGATTTGAAGGATCCCATCCGAAAAATTCAGGCGTTAATGATGAATAAGATGCTATAAAATCAAAATGGAAATGAGAGTTGACCGGTGGATTATCAACTACTCCTGTAACTGTAAATAACTTTTTGTTCTCAATCTCTATTTGCTGTCCGATTGGATCATTATTACCAAAGTATTTCTCTGCTGTTTTTTTTGTCAGCACCAATGAAAAAGGAGCAGAAAGCATTTCATTTTTATTGCCCTCCAGGATTCTGAAATCGAAAACATCAAAGAACGTGGAATCCGCAAATATTACTTTATCTTCTAAAAATTTTTTGTTGTTGTATTTAAGAAGATCTGTTCCATCAAAATATATTCTTGTCGTCTTTTCAATTTCGGGAAATTCCATACCAATATGAGTTCCTACAGGCCACGGCGTTTCGGCACCATCTCTATTTTCTGCAGGGTTTTTGAAGTGCGAAGTAACCCTGTAAATTCTGTCGGCTTTGGAATTGAAATCGTCAAAACTTAATTCCTGCAAAATATATAGCGTTATAAGCATACAGGCTGCCAAACTAATCGACAAACCAAATACATTTATAAATGAATAACCTTTTTGTTTAATAAAATTTCTTAACGCAATTTTGAAATAATTTTTAAACATACTTCTACTCCTTTTGATTATTCATATCTCAATGATTTAACAGGATTAGAAAATCCAGCCTTCACTGCTTGAAAACTCACTGTTAGTAATGCAATAAGAACCGCAGCCAGACCAGACTAAAACAAATATCCAGAGACTTATGCCGGCTTTATATGCAAAGTCCTCAAGCCATTTGTTCATTGCAAGGTAGGCTATTGGCCATGCAATTAAATTTGAAATAACAACAAGCTTTAAAAATTCTTTCGAGAAAAGAACTACTATTCCTGATACGATGCACCAAGAACTTTTCTTATTCCTATTTCTTTAGTTCTTTGTTCCGCCGCGAATGAAGCCAGACCAAATAAGCCAAGACAGGCAATTATAACAGCAAGCAAAGAAAAAACTCCGAATATTTCTCCCAGCTTTTTTTCGGGTGTATATAATTCATCAAGCTGGCTTTCGAGAAAAGTATATTCAAAAGGATAATCAGGTCTGAGTTCTGTCCATTTTCTCTTTAGAAAACCTAAAGTGCCGGAAATATCCTTCCCACTTATTTTTACTGAGAATTGTGAGTTGCCCGTTTTAGAAATAAGAAGAATTATGGGAACAATTTTATTGTGAAGAGATTCAAAATTGAAATTGTTTATAACTCCGATTACCTGTCCTTCCCTTTGCCCATAAATCATTTTCTTACCAATTGCTTCACGTGGATTCCAGCCTAATTGTTTTACAGCGGCTTCATTTAAAATAAAAGCAGCAGTATCGTCTGTTCCAAACTCTCTTGAAAAATCTCTTCCGGCAATTAATTGTAACCCGTAGGTTTTAATAAAATCGTAATCAACTTCATCAACTGCCAAACGAAAATTAAGCGGGATCGTTTCATCACCACCGACAAGCTGACCTCCCCACGAATTTAGTAGCATGTCCGAAGGAACAAGACGGGATGAAGTAACATTAAGAATATTCGGATTCTCAAATAACTGGGATTTAACCGACTCAATATTTTTTCTCATATCCTGGTTAGAAGGAAGTATAACTATACGGTTTTTATCATAACCCAGATCTTTATTCTTAAAGTACTGCATCTGCGAATAGACAATTCCCATACAAATTATAAGTACAATAGAAATAGTAAACTGTGCAACAACGAGAACTGTTCTGAATGTTGATTTTCTTGATGAGGAATTATTTCCTTTCAAAACTTTTATCGTGCTAAAAGATGATAATAGAAATGCGGGATAACTTCCGGATATCAAACCTACAATCAATGTTAATCCTAAAAGGCCAATAATAACTATCGGATTTCCGAAATAATTTAAACTGAGATGCTTATCAATAAAATTATTAAAAAAAGGAAGTGCCGCCTCAACAATTACGACTGCAATAAGCATTGCTATAAAAGAAATCATTAATGATTCACCAATAAACTGAAGCATAAGTTGTTTCTTATACGCGCCGAGAACTTTTCGCATGCCAATTTCTCTTGCTCTTTTTGCCGAACGTGCTGTTGCAAGGTTCATAAAATTGATACACGCTATTAGAAGAATAAAGAGAGCAATTATTGAAAAGATATAAACATCATTAATATCTCCATTTTCTTCCAGTTCAGTTGTTAAATGGGAATGAAGATGGATATCAGTCAGTTTCCATAGATGAAGTTGATTAACTTTGCTCGGTTTAACTGAAGGTGGAGTTCCTCTTTCCTGTGTATAAATTTGGGTAAGATGTTTATCAAGGAAAGATGGGAATTGTTTTTCAAGTTCGCTTGCAGGAAAATTCTTTGGAAGAAGAAGATATGTTACATAATTATTACTTCCCCAGTTTGTTGTAAGATTCTCTACTCCGATGTAATCATTTAGTGTAATGAACGAACCGAGAAAATCGAATTTGAAATGTGAATTCTCTGGAACATCTTCAATAACACCGGTAACTTTTAAATTGTTTTGTCTTTCATAAAGAATCGTTTTACCTATCGGATCCTCATTACCAAAATATTTTTTAGCCATAGATTCTGTGAGTACTACGGAATATGGATCCTTTAAAGCGGTTTCCGGGTTTCCTTTTATCATCTTAAAAGAAAATATTTTGAAAAAATTATCTTCAGCCCAAAAAAATTTGTCTTCTACAAAAGTTTTGTTATCAACCCGCAAAAAAGTGCTGTAATCCGAAATAACTCTTGTTACTTCTTCAATTGTGTTAGGAAAATCATTTTTTAGCAATGGACCAATTGGCGGAGCTACTCTTGCAAGATGCAAACTTGAGGTTCCGTCTTCATTAAACCATTCACGTGAAAGCCGGTAAATTCTGTCAGCATTTTTGTGAAACTTATCATAGCTTAACTCTTCCTGTATATAAAGTATTATCAGGATACTCACTGCCATTCCAACAGCAAGTCCAGCTATATTTATGAAAGAATAAATCTTAAACCTGGCAAGATTTCTGAACGCTATTTTAAAATAATTTTTAAGCATAAACTCTCCTTATTATCATTTACTTATTCATATCTTAATGATTTTACAGGGTTAGCTGTTGCTGCTTTTATTGTTTGAGAACTGACTGTTATTAATGCGATTAGCAAAGCTATTACAGCGGACAAAATAAATACACCGATTGTTATTTCAACTTTATAAGCAAAGTTGTCTAACCAGTTACTCATAAAATAATAGGCAACAGGCCAGGCGATTATATTAGCAATCAAAACCCATTTTAAAAATTCTTTTGAGATTAAAAAAACAATTGTTGAGATTGAAGCACCCAAAACTTTTCTTATCCCAATTTCTTTAATTCTTCTTTCGACCGTGAAAGCAGTTAAACCAAAAAGACCGAGACAAGCAATGAATATCGCCAGTACAGAAAATGCTGTAAATATTTGTCCTGTTTTTTGTTCCGATTGATAAAGCCTGTCAAAGTCTTCATCGAGAAAGAAATACTCGAATGGTTTACCCGGTACATATTTCTTCCACTTATCTTGTATAAAAGAAATAGTCTTTGAGATATCGTTCGGACGAATTCTAACGGGCAAATAAGTAGTTTTGCCCTTGTCCAGAAAAATTGCTAATGATTTTATTTTTTGATGCAAAGATTCATAATTAAAATCTTTTAAGATGCCAATAATCGTAAAAAATCTGTTATTATTTTCATTATCAAGCATCATTAATCTTTTACCCAAAGGATCTTTAAGTTCCATTAATTTAACTGCTTCTTCATTCAGGATAATTGCAGACGTATCTGTTGAATTGTCTTTTGAAAAATATCTTCCACTCGAAAGCTCAATCCCAAGAGTTTTAGGAAAATCATAATCAGTTGACATTATGGCGAGAGGATATTGCTGGCTCAAAGGCGCATCTTCGGGTTTAAATACAGTCTGTCCAAATATTTTGCCCGGAAGATTATCCGTATTTGAAGCACTCACAATATTTGAGTTTTGTAATAATTCATCTTTAAAAGTTTGAGCATGATCTTCCAAAGCCCATGCTCTTTGAATAACAAGAACATGTTCTTTATCGAACCCTAAATTTTTATCCTGAACAAATTTCATCTGGTTATAGACAATTAGTGTGCATGCAAATAGAATAATAGTAATTGCAAATTGAAAAACGACCAAACCGCTTCTGAGCCAGCTGCCTTTAGTTTCTCCAAGTTTTCCTTTTAATACTTTTACCGGCTGAAATGAAGAGAGAAAAAATGCAGGATAGCTCCCTGCAAGAAAACCCACAAACAACACTGTAATAAGTAATGCAGGAATAGCTATAAGAGTATCAATAAAATTAGTATGAAGATCCTTTCCGGCAAGCCGCCCAAAAGACGGAAGGAAAACTTCAACGAGTACGACAGCAATTAAAACAGCAAAAAAGGTTAACAGAATGGATTCGGTTAAAAATTGTTTAACAAGTCTTGCTTTGTTTGAACCTAAAACCTTACGTATTCCAACTTCTTTAGAACGCGTTGAAGAGCGCGCCGTTGTGAGATTCATAAAGTTAATACAGGCAATAAGTAAAATGAATCCTGCAATTATGGAAAAAATATAAACGTATCTTATATCGCTGTTCGGTTCTAATTCATAATCTAAATGTGAATTCAAATGAATGCCCAAAAGTGGCTGCATCAGGAATTCGTAAACATACCCGCGCTTTTTTGCTTCGTCGTAAGTGATACCAAGGAATTGCTGAAGCTGGGGACCGGCATATTTTTTTGCAAACTCAGGAAGCTTTTTCTGTAGATCGGAAGCAGAAGCTCCTTTTCTAAGCAAGATATATGTATAAAAATTATTGCTTACCCAGTAAGTGTTTCTTTCAGAACCTCCCCAGCTTGATAATGAAGCAAACATATCATAATGAAAATGAGAATTTGTCGGGCAATCTCTTACAACGCCTCTGACTGTATACGGAGTACCATCTTCCATATTCATTATTTTATCAATCGGATCTTCATTACCAAAATATTTTTTAGCCACAGTTTCAGTTAGTACAATAGCATGTGGTTCATCCAGGGCTGTTTTAGGATTGCCTTTTATAAATGGAATTGTAAAAACATCAAAGATCGTCGAGTCTGCCCAGAAAAATTTTGTTTCATTAAATACATTATCCTTATAGCGAATAAGCACGTTGGCATTATAAACTAACCTTGTAGATTGGATTACTTCAGGAAAATCCCTTCCCAAAGTCTCACCTAAAGGAGCCGGTGAAACTGCCATATTCAAATCATTTCCAAGGAGCTTTCCCCTGCTGTGAACTCTATAAATCCGCTCTGCTTTATCATTAAACTTATCGTAACTCAATTCATCTCTTACGAAAAACAAAATGAGAATGCAGGCTGCTATCCCAATAGCTAATCCGAAGACATTTATTAATGAATAAACCTTAAACCGGATCAGGTTTCTAAATGCTATTTTTAAATAATTCTTAAACACTTGTGTATCCCTTTTCTTTTATTCATACCTTAATGATTTAACGGGATTAGCTGTAGCCGCTTTAATTGCCTGGATCCCTACTGTTAGCCAGGCAATGATTAATGTGATTAGTCCTGCAATAACAAAATACCAGGGACTCAAATCGATTCTATAGGCAAAACTATCCAGCCAACTCTTTGTTAAGTAATAACTAACAGGTAAAGCAATAATTAATGAAACAAAGATGAGTTTTGTAAAGTCAACAGAAAGAAGATAAATGATACCGAACTCTGATGAACCAAGCACTTTTCTTATACCAATTTCTTTTCTTCTCTTCTGAGCAGTGAAAGTTGCTAATCCCAATAAACCTAGACAGGAAATTAATATTGCTAATCCCGCAAAATATTTTGATAATGTAGAAACCCTTTCTTCGGATTCATAAAGTGCCTGATAATCCTTATCCAGGAAATTATAATCGAATATAAAACCAGGATTAAAGCTGCTATAAAATTTCCTGATATTATTAATTGTTTCTCTTTCATCTCCTGCTTTAATCTTAACCATAATTTTTATTGTTCGAGCCGGGTTAAGAATAAAAAACAAAGGTTTTACATTCTCGTGAAGTGATTCAAAATTAAAATTCTTTACAACTCCAATAATTTCTCTTTCTTTACCCCAAAGCCTAACTGTTTTGCCAACAGGATTTTTAAGTCCCATAACATCAATGGCAGCTTCATTAAAAATTATTTTTGTATCCTCAGAACCGTACTCTTTGGAGAATGAGCGTCCTTTTTTTAATTGAATATCCAGGGTTTCGATCAGATTGTAATTGCCATTGACGCTTTCAAACCTTATATCTTCATCGGGGGCTTTTCCCTCCCAGCTAAGACCACCTGTAGTGTTGAAACTCCCCACTAAATTTGTATTAATACTTGAAGCATTTACAACACCCGGAACCGTTTTAAGTTCACTAAGAAATGCATCCTGATTTTCTGCGGCTTTTCCCTCCTTGTCAAAATAAATCACATTGTCTTTGTTGTAGCCGAGATTTTTAGATTGGATAAAATCAATTTGTTTATAAACTACAAGCACAGCTACAATAAATAAAATTGATAACGAGAATTGAAATATCACCAATCCTTTTCGAATCCATAATTCTCCTGTTAGCCTGTTTAGTTTTCCTTTCAACATAGTGATCGGGCTGAAGCTTGACAGATATAATGCAGGGTAGCTGCCTGAAATTAACCCGGTAATTAAGGCAATGCCTAAGAATGGAAGAATAATATCAGAATTTAAAGAAAGGTGTTTATCTGTAATATTATTAAACTGCGGAAGCAGTAGCTCGACAATTACTATTGCAAAAACAAGTGAAATGAGAGAGATGACAACTGACTCACTCATATATTGAATAATCAATGACTTACGTCCCGCCCCAATTGTTTTTTTAATTCCTACTTCTTTCAATCTGGCGGATGCTTTTGCCGTAGAAAGGTTCATAAAATTAATGCAGGCAATTAAAATTAAAAAAAGAGCAATGATAGAAAATAATTTAACATACTCTATCCTTCCCCCTGCCTGCACTCCGTTTTCATATTTATTGAACAAATAACCATCAGAATAGGGTCTTGCAAATAAAGTTGTATTTGAGTTTTTATTTTTGCTTTTAAGATACCCCGCAATTTTTTTACTGAAGTTATTAATATTTGTTCCTTCCTTCAGTGTAACATACGTGCAGGGTCCGTGGTTATCCCAATTAATTGTTCTGCCTACTTTTTTGCTTATATCCTTCCATGCCTGGTATGTCAATACAAATTGAAATTGCATTGTGGAATTCTGAGAAACTCCTTCGTAAATCCCGGAAATAACTGCCTGCTCTTTATAGTTTAGCAATTGCCAGCTTATAGTTTTTCCAACCACATTTTCAGTGGTATTAAATAATTTCTTTGCAAGTTCTTCTGATATAACAACAGCATCTTTATCTGTTAATACCCGATTAGGATTTCCCTGGAGAAGATTAAAGGAAAACATTTTGAAGAAATCTTTGTCGGCAAATTGACCAATTGCTTTTAGATTTGTTTCATTAACCGAAAGTGTAAAACCAAACCAGGAAGAAGGCGTAACTCCTGTAGCATATTCAACTTCAGGTATTTCTTCAGCCATAGTTTCAGCGAGAAGATCGGGTGTGTATGGTTGTGTTATAACTCTATCAGAAAGATGAGCATTCTCCATTACCTGGTAAAGCCTGCTATCATTCTTATTAAACTTATCTACGTGTAATTCATCATTTACCCAAAGGTAAATCAATAATGCACAGGCAAGACCAGTTGACAATCCAATCAGATTAATAAAAAATGTACTTTTAGATCGAACAAAATTTCTAAAGATGATTAAAAAATTATGTTTTAACATTGATAAATCCCCTTTCCTTCAATTATTCATACCTTAATGATTTAACCGGGTTAGCAATAGCTGCTTTTATTGATTGATAACCAACGGTGAATATTGCTATTAATAATGCAATTATACTCGCTGTAACAAATGCCCATATACTGATGTTAATTTTGTAAGCAAAATCTTCAAGCCATTTGCTTAATGCAAAGTATGCAATAGGCCACGCAATAATATTTGAAATGAGAACCCATTTCGCAAAATCTTTTAAAAGAAGCACAACAATACCCGGAACAGAAGCACCGAGAATTTTTCTTATACCAACTTCCTTTGTCCTTTGCTCTGTTGTGAATGCTGCAAGACCAAGTAAACCCAGACAAGCAATAAGTATTGCAAGAACTGAGAAGACAGAAACAATTACACCTGTTCTTTCTTCTGCTGCATAAGCCTTCGCAAAATTTTCATCGAAGAAGACATATTCAAATGCCTGGTTGCCTGCATATTTATGCCAGACATCGCCGATTTCACTAATTTCTTTTTTCACATTGTTTGCAGAAAGTTTAACTGAAATATTTCTTCCAAATCCTTGTGAATTAAAGAGATGGATAATCAAAGGCTGAATTTTCTGATGTAAAGATTGAAAGTTAAAATCTCTCATTACGCCTACTACAGTATAAACATCTGCTGCCCGATCGTTTGTGTGTGCATGTTCAATTTGCTTCCCGATAGGGTCGTCGGCAATTCCAAATTCTTTTGCTGCACTTTCATTTATTACTATTGCAGTAGTATCCGAGCCGTAATCCTTGGAGTAAAACCTTCCCTTAGCCATCTGAATTCCATACACAGATGCAAAATTGTAATCGGCAAACATTATATTCATAATATGATTATCGTTTGTCCCGTATATTTTATAAGGAGTGTTTCCAAAGTCCTCACCAAAAATATGAGTGCTGTTGCTTGCATTAATTACACCCGGAACAGATTTTAAATCATCAACAAAGCTATCTATAATGTGCGGGCGTTTTATGCCTACGTCATCAGTTTTTTTAACAACCAGAACCTGGTTCTTGTTAAAGCCGAGTTTTTTATTACTTATATAATTAAGCTGATTATGAACTATTATAGTTCCTATGAAAAGAAAAGTTGATACAGCAAATTGTAAAACTACAAGACTATTTCTTAACCATGGATTTCTTCCTGAATTACCTGTCTCTTTCTTCAAAACTTTGACAGGATTAAAGGAAGAGAGATAAAGAGCAGGATATGCACCCGCAATTGTTCCTACTAAAAGAATAAATAATAATAAAAGAGGAATGGAGAATACGTTTTCCAGGTAATTAATTGAAAGCTGCTTTCCTACAAGGTCGCTGAAATATGGGAGAGCAATTTCAATAAGCAGTAAAGAAATAATAACGGCAATAAAAGTCATCAAAATTGATTCGGTAAGAAATTGTTTAATTAATTGTTGCCTGCTAGATCCAAGAGTTTTTCTTACCCCGATTTCTTTTAAGCGGTTTGCTGAACGTGCCGTAGCAAGATTAGTAAAGTTTATACAGGCAATAAGAAGTATTCCCAGAGCAATTAGTGAGAAAATATAAACGTAAGCTATGTCTCCGTTCGGTTCCAGTTCTGCATCATAGTTTGAATGCAGATGTATATCAGTTAAAGGCTGAAGTACATATTGATATTTTGCTCCTCTCTTTTTTAATTCTGCCATCGGCACGTTCAGGAATCTTTCTATTACAGGATTGACATATTTCTGAACCAGTGCCGGAAGTTTTGCTTCAAATTGTTCTGCGGGAAAACCTTTTCGAAGTAATAAGTAAGTATGGTAACTATTGTCCAACCAGCTTTGTTGTTCCACAAAATCATAAGAAGACATCGAACCGAGAAAATCAAAATGGAAGTGTGAGTTTTCAGGAAACTCTTTAACTACGCCTGTAACTTTATAATCTCTTCTGTTATCCATGTTGAGCAGCTTCCCCATCGGGTCATCATTACCAAAATATTTTTTTGCCATTTTTTCCGTCAATACAACACTCAGTGGCTGTGTTAATGCAGTTTTTGGATTACCATTAATAAAGTCCCCTGTAAAAACATCGAAGAATGTAGAATCAACCCAATAAAATTTTTCTTCACTAAAAACTTTATCTTCATATCTTAAAACCGGAAAGCCGAAGTTTCTTATTCTGGTTACTGCTTCTACTTCGGGATAATCCTGCATCAGCGCAGTTCTTAAAGGAGCAGCAGTTACAGCCGCCTTAAATGAATTGTCTCCTAAGGATCCATCAACAACAATTCTATAAATTCTATCGGAGTTTTTGTTGAAATGGTCATAACTCATTTCATCATAAACATAAAGGAGAATTAAAATACAGCAAGCCATTCCTATAGCAAGTCCGGTAATATTTATTGTCGAATATGCTTTGAACCTTACAAGGTTTCTAAATGCGACTTTGATGTAGTTACTTATCATTTATGTACTCCATGTTTATTATTCATATCTCAATGATTTTACAATAAGAACCTTCCCTTTTATCAATCCTGCATTACAGCTTTTTTCTGTCTGAATAAAACGTGAATATATTTTGAACCTTGGGGCGGAGTAAAAATCTGGACTAACTGCCATTCTTTATCATAACTCTCAATATTATTTTTAAGATGTGCAATCTTTTGTTCCATTGGAACCATGGTCAGTTCTGAAAATGCAGAATCGCTGGACTCCCATAAAAATGATTCTACTCTGAAATTAAAGCTGGATCTTTTATCTCCTATTTTAACCTGAACTTCAGCAATTTCGTTATCACTAAAATGTGGAATCGGTACACAAATATCGTGCATAACACCTCCTGTTTAAGGTTGTGAACCTTCAGGGTTAGCCTATGTAAATAGGCACTTTAACCTTGAAGGTTAAAAATTATTTCTCTATCCAGCCGTCTTTAAGCTTTACAATACGGCTACCATACTTTGCAAATTCATCTGAGTGGGTTACCTGGATTATAGTTGTTCCTTCATTGTTAAGCTTTTTAAGAATTTCCATTATCTCTTTTCCCTGCTCTGAATGAAGATTACCTGTCGGTTCATCTGCAAGAATAAGTTTTGGCTGCGCGATAATTGCTCTTGCAATTGCAACAAGCTGTTGTTGTCCACCGGAAAGCTGATTTGGAAAAAGATCTTTCTTTGCAACTATGTTAAACCTGTCCAGCACTTCGGCAATCTTTCCTTTTCTATCATCTCCTTTTATTTTCTGATAAAGCAAAGGTGTTTCAAGATTTTCAAACACCGTCAGTTCATCAATTAAATGATATTGCTGAAAAACAAATCCTATATATGCTTTATGAAGCTCTGAAAGTTTTTTCTCTTTCATTTTGTGAACAGGTTCATCAAAAAAATAATATTCGCCTGCTGTCGGTGTATCAAGCATTCCAAGAATGTGAAGTATTGTTGATTTTCCTGAACCCGAAGGACCCATTATTGAAATGAATTCACCTTCATCTACATCAAAACTTATATCTCTTAAAACATAAGATTTGAGGGGACCGGCTGAATAATATTTTTCTATGTTTTTTAATTTGATCATAAATACTTTCCAGTCACTCTGAACGAAGTGAAGAGTCTTAAAAAAGATTCTTCGTCGCTACGCTCCTCAGAATGACATTAAATTATTAAACGTGAAATTTTTCTTTATAATTTTCTGTTACAACATGTCCATCAAACAAATGAATTATCCTGTTACCATATTCTGCGTAAGTCGGTGAGTGTGTAACCATAACTATCGTTGTTCCTGCTTCATTTAATCCTGTAAGAATGCTCATTACTTCATCGCCTCTTGCTGAATCAAGATTTCCAGTAGGTTCATCTGCAAGAATTAATTTTGGATTTCCTACAATTGCTCTCGATACTGCGACTCTTTGCTGCTGACCACCTGAAAGCTGCTGCGGAAAATGATTTGCGCGGTGCATTATTTCCATTCTTTCAAGAGCTTCATTTACTTTCTTTTTTCTGTCTGCTGCATTTACTCCAAGATATAACAAAGGTAGTTCAACATTTTCGGTAACAGTTAATTCATCAATAAGATTAAAACTCTGGAAAACAAAACCGATATTTTCTTTTCTCAACAAAGCTCTTTGTCTTTCAGAATATTTTGCTACTTCATGATCTAAAAAGTGAAGCTCTCCATCTGATGGATTATCGAGTAAACCAAGAATATTGAGCAATGTTGATTTACCACAACCGGACGGACCCATTATTGAAACAAACTCACCCTGCTTTATTTCAATGTTTACATTGTTAAGAGCAGTGGTCTCAACTTCATCAGTTGTATAAAGTTTTCTAAGATTAGCTGTACGGATCATTTTAACTCCTCTAATTATTTAATTTTTTAAAATAAGTTTTTCTACATCACCAAATGTTTCATAAGAAGAAGTAATAACTTTTTCGCCTGGTTTTAAGCCGTCAAGTACTTCAAAAGAATTTGTGTTCTGTCTTCCAAGTTTTATATTTCTTTTTGTTGCATAGTCACCTGATTTATCAACAACAAAAATCCACTGACCTCCTGTAGTCTGGTAAAATCCTCCCCGATCAATTGTGATTGCTTTATCCGGTTCACCAAGCTCCAGCTTTATCTGAAGCGTTTGTCCACGCCTGATTCCATTCGGTACTACACCGACAAAGTGCATGTCAACTTCAAACCTGCCGTTTGTAACTTGTGGAAAAACAGTTTTTATAATTAGCTTGTAATCATTTCCATTAAAAGTAAACTCACCCATTTGTCCCGGCATTACGCGTGCAATATAATGTTCATCAATAGATGCACGAACTTTGTTGGAATCAATAACATCGATTCGTCCGAGATTTTCTCCTCTTGCAATTGATTGTCCTATTTCTGCATTAAGTGCCGTAAGCTGACCTTTAATCGGTGCACGTACAGTAAGATTTTCTAATTGGGTTTTTGTAACACCTAAATTTGATTGCAAAGTTTCTACCGATTGTTCAAGCTGGGAGATTTGCTGCGTTCTGAACAAGGAATCCTGTTTAAATGTCTCGAGTGTAAGATCTCTTTTCTGAACTGCGAAATCATATTGTTCCTTAGCCCTGTCATATTCATTTTTGGAGATGAGATTTTTTTCAAAAAGAACTTTGTCATTCTCATAAGTTCTTCTTTTATCCATAAGATCATATTCTATATCGAGAATCTGTGAACGGAGATTAAGCTTGCTCTCTTCCATAGAAAGGCGTGTACTGCGAAGACTATTTATCTGTGAGAAAACATTTGCCTGGTTATAAATAACACTGAGTGTAAGTTCGGCATTATCCATCTTGATGATCGGATCGCCAACATTAACAAAATCACCTTCTTCAACAAATTTCTTTACAACCCGCCCTCCTTCGGAAACATCAAGGAAAAAAGTTTTTATTGGCTGAACAGTTCCTGTAATCGGAATGAATTCCTGGAAAGGACCATACTTAACTTCTGAGACAGTTATTCTATCTGATTCAACATTAAGCTTTGAACTTTTGTCTGCAAAAATTAAAAGGTAGATAATGAAGATGAACAATAACCCGCCCCCGCCGTAAGTTAAAATTCTTTTAGGAGTCCACTTTTTCTTTTCAATTTTTTTATCCATAGCACAGTTTCAATAAAGATATTTCTAAAATAATAGTAAGCCTGAGTCAAGTAATATGCCCTTTTACTTTATTTTTGCCTATGCTTACATCAAAAAATAGAACCACACATCAGTAATATCAGCCAAAATATTTTAATAACACTTGATAATAGTGCACGGTAGTGTTACAATTGTGTACGGTTTCGGACGGATTAATTCGCCGGACTGACTCTTAAATCCGGGTTTTCTTTGAAAAGATTTTCTGAATGATAAGTGCCGAGGTTGGTTTTGCAGTTTGAACAAATACAAATGTACCTTAGTCCAATCATCGATTCAACCTTGCAAAGCCAAACGCTCTCAACTGTGGTTTTGCAGTGTGTGCAATAGATTTTTGTTTCTATCTTTTGTATTTGTTTAGTCATGTTTTATGATTTGGTTTACTAATTAGACTTTACAAAGAGCAATTTTGTTACAGGTTAAGAAAATATTTTTTAATAATTTTTCAACCTACAAATCCGGTTCAGGCACATTAAATGAATAACCCTCAATTTTAAGGGACAATCAATATGCCAGAAATAAAAGGAAGAAAGGAATATTGAGTTATTTAACCTCACCTAAATCCTCTCCTTATAAAGGAGAGGACTTTGAAACGCGAGAGGCTTTTCTCTGCTAAAATAAAGGACTATGATGAGGTCAAAAAATAAAAATGAATGACAATACATTACAATAAAACATCGGAAAAAAGCAACCGAAGAAAACTAAGGAAAAATGCTACCGAAGCTGAGGAACTTCTCTGGGAATATTTGAAAGATAGAAAATTTCTTAAGCTCAAATTTAAGAGACAATATAGCGTTGACCATTTTGTAATTGATTTTTATTGTTCGGAAAAGAAATTCGGTATTGAGCTAGATGGCAAAATTCACTTAAAAAAGGATATTAAGAACCATGATGAAAACAGAGATAGTTTCTTAAAGGATTTTGGAATAAAAATATTAAGAATTAAAAACGAAGCAGTAATTAATAATATAGAAGGAACATTAGATTTAATCAGAGAACATTCTAATTTCACCTAAATCATCTTCTTAAAGGAGAAGACTTTTAAATTGTAAACGATGATTCCCCTCTCCTTAATAAGGAGAGGGGCGAGGGGTGAGGTCAAAAATTAATAAAACACATTATGACTAAAAAAAATACAAAAGTTCTTATCGTTGACGACAACGAAGACATACTTGTAGCTGCCAAGCTTTTGCTTAAGCCTTATGCTTCAATAATTGAAACTGAAAAAAATCCAAATCAGTTGCCGGAACTGTTAAGCAAAAATAGTTATGATGTGATCTTCCTCGATATGAATTTTACGCAGGATATGACGAGCGGGAAAGAAGGTTTTTACTGGCTTAACCAGATTTTAAAAATTGATCCGACAGTTATTGTAATTATGATTACAGCTTACGGTGATGTTGAAATGGCTGTAAAAGCTGTAAAAGAAGGTGCAACCGATTTCATCCTTAAACCATGGCAGAATGAAAAACTTATTGCAACTTTTTCAGCAGCAATAAAATTGCACGAATCAAAACTTGAAGTAAATAATCTCCGCTCTCAACAAAAATATTTAAGCGATGATCTCGATAAAAAATTCCAGGAGCTTATCGGAGTTTCCGATCCTATCCAGGAAGTTTTCAGAACTATTGAGAAAGTTGCAAAAACTGATGCGAATATTTTAATTCTTGGAGAAAACGGAACTGGAAAAGAATTGGTCGCAAGAGCTTTGCACAGGCAATCTCCTCGCGCAGAAAAGGTTTTTATTAATGTTGATATGGGAGCTTTAACTCCGACACTTTTTGAAAGCGAATTGTTCGGACATGTAAAAGGTGCATTTACAGATGCAAAAGAAGAGAGAGTCGGAAGGTTTGAAGCTGCTTCGGGCGGAACTTTGTTCCTCGATGAAATTGGAAATATTCCTCTTGAATTACAGGCAAAACTTTTAACTGTAATCCAGAATAGAAATGTAGCGAGAGTCGGTTCTAATACTTATCACCCAATTGATATTCGCTTAATTTGTGCAACAAATCATTCAATCTATGATATGGTAAAAGAAGGAAAGTTCAGGCAGGATCTTCTTTACAGAGTTAATACGGTTGAAATCAGGATTCCTCCTTTGCGTGAAAGGAAAGAAGACATACAGCTTCTTGCAGAATATTTCTTAGATATTTTCAAGAAAAAATATAACAAGCCGGATTTGTTTCTTCCTGTACTTACAATGAAGAGATTAGAAAATTATCATTGGCCCGGCAATGTAAGAGAGCTTCAGCATGCAATTGAAAGAAGTGCAATTATGAGCGAAGCAAATGAACTTCAGCCGTCCGATTTCTTTTTTACAACTGCTTCCAACAAAGATGAAACTTTTGTTCTTAGCAATTACAATCTTGAGAATGTAGAAAAAGAAGTTATAATGAAAGTGCTGAGAGAACATAACGGCAACATAACTCAGGCAGCTAAAGAACTTGGCTTAACAAGAACTTCTCTTTATAGGAGAATGGAGAAGTATGGGTTGTGAAGTAAAATATTTGGGATGAAAAATTAAATAATTGGTCTTATTATATAGATTTTGTAATAGTTTACAAATTAGTTTCTAATATGTTAAACAAAGCAGATAATTTATGAAATATTTGAAGATAAAATTATCTATCAATAAATTCTGATTGAAGTTCTTAGAACAAATACCTGTTGAAAAAGAAAATATCTGAATTAGGTGCAACTTTCGACTTAAAATAAAAAAATTTAATGAAGAAACTCAGTTTTGAATGTTGAAAGAAAAAGTCAAGGAAATTGGCGCAGATGCAATAGATAATATTAGGAGATAGAACTGAAAGTAGAAATTATTAGATCCAATGCAAACCTATAGTTCATTTCTAGTAGATAAAAGCGCTTTATGAAAGAATCGCGATTAAATATAAATATTATCAATGATAAAATTCTGAAAATCTTTTAATGATTCAAAGGATAATTATTTAGAAATTCTTAAAGCAATTGCTAATTGTATTATCGGGCTATACATATTGAAACTTATCATATTATAAAAGAAACGAGAAGCAAAATTCGTTACATTGTCCATGAACAGTAACCTGCTTACTAAAAGAGAAAGAAAGTTCCAGACTTCAAAAAGTATAATAAGTTTTGTTGAACCTTGTGTCATACTAACATTCAAGAATAGTGACGTTGGGAAAGATGAAAATATGTCATTTTAGTTAACAATGGTAGATTCATATAAGTAAAATATATCAGATATATCCAATAGAAAATTTTCTATAAGATTTACCAACAAACTTGTTTAAATGCAGATGACAAATGGTTTAACAATAATTCTCTCAAAATACGCTGACCAAGTTCCTAGATTCTCTCCATTAAAATAAAGAGTTCATAAATGAAGTTTGGGAATGGAAAGAGAGAAACTCATATAAGTAATCAACAAAGATGATTGAAATGAACTAAACAAAGATATGATTAAGTTCAATGAAAAAATTCCAGATCGGTTTAATAATAAGAGTTTTGGTTTTAACAGCAACAATTTTTTTGCTGGCTTATATTTATTTTAATGATCATCTGGCAGCAACTGAGCTTATCATTTCGGCATTAATAATTATCCAGGTTTATCTTTTAATAAGATATGTAAACACAACCAACTATGAATTAACAAAGTTTTTCAATTCTGTAAAGCATTCCGATTTTAGCAGAGTAATAATGCCGAAAGAGCTTGGCTCATCTTTTAAAGAACTTAATAAAGCTTTATCAAATGTTATAAATCAATTCCGGGAAACGCGTTCCGAGACCGAAGAACATTTTCAATATCTACAGACAATTGTTAAGCAGGTCGGCACTGGATTAATTTCTTTCAATGATAAAGGAGAAATTTCTCTTCTAAATGAATCGGCAAAGAGAATTCTTAACATTAGTGAAATAAAAAATATGCACACTCTCGCAAATGTAAATCCTGAGTTTGTTAATATTCTTAATAAAATTGGAACCGGCGAACACGAATTGTTCAAGTTCAGTTCAAATGGAAAAGAGATGAATCTCTCCATTTATGCAAGCGAGTTTAAGCTGCGTGGAGATATGTACAAACTTGTTTCGCTCCAGGATATCCGAAATGAACTTGAGAGAGAAAGACTCGGCAGAGAACTTGAAATCGCAAGACAACTTCAGTTAAGACTTTTACCTGAAAAGAATCCTTCTGTCGAAGGTTATGCAATACAGGGTTTCTGTTTGCCTGCAAAGGAAGTCGGCGGAGATTATTATGATTTTATAGAACTTGCGGATAACAAACTTGGAATTGTAATCGGCGACGTTGCGGGAAAAGGTCTTCCTGCTGCGATTTATATGACACTTACAAAAGGAATTTTCCTTTCATTTGCAAAGACAAATATTTCTCCGAGAGAAGCTTTAATAAAGGTTAATCAACTTCTTTATCAATCTTTAAGAAGAGGTTCTTTTGTTACAATGTGTTTTGCTGTCCTCGACAATCAGAAAAATGAATTAACAATTACAAGAGCCGGACACGAGCCGCTTCTTTATGCAAACAGCAACGATTCTACAATAAAAGAAATTAAACCAAAAGGACTTGGGCTTGGACTTGAGGAAGGGAAAATTTTTGAATCGAGTTTTGAAGAAGAAACAATAAAACTGAATGAAAAAGATCTTATAATCTTTTACACTGATGGTGTTTCCGATTCGCGTGATTCATCATTAAACAATTATGGAATCAAAAGAATAAAAGATTTTATTGCGAAAAATAAAGAACTTGCCAATTACACAACTTGTAACCGAAACAATACTCGATGTTAGAACATTTTCCGGCAATGCTCCGCAGTACGACGATATGACTTTAATTGCAGTAAAGCGTCAATAATGAAACGTCCCGTCAATTTAATCTTTAAGAATTTCACTTTTAACATTGTTCTCCGGGTTTTACTTTTTACCGGCGGCATCCTTTTATTTTTTTATATAATGATTTACACTCAACTCTATGCAACGCTTGTTGTGGTTTTCATATTTACAATATTTACTTTTTACTCGTTGATACATTATGTAAGCATAACCAACAGGCAGCTATCGAGATTTCTGCTTTCAGTTAAGCATTCTGATTTTTCACAAACATTTGTAAATACAACTCTCGGTTCTTCATTCGAAGATCTGAACAAATCTTTCAATGAAGTAATTCAGAAATTTCTTTCAACAAGAAGCGAGAAAGAAGAAAATTACAGGTTTCTTCAAACTGTTATGCAGCATGTCGGAGTTGGCTTAATATCTTTTAATGCTTTAGGAGAAATCGAGTTTGTAAATAATGCGGCAAAAAAATTATTTAACATCGGGCATTTAGCCAACATCACTGCTTTAAATGATATAAATAAAGGACTTGCAGAAAAGTTTTTGAATCTCGGTTCCGGAGAAAAAGCAACAATAAAAATTGTAACTGAAAATGAAATTACACAGCTTATAGTTTATGCAACAGAGTTTAAACAGAGAGATCAGAAATATACTCTTGTATCTCTCCAGAATATCGAAACAGAACTTGAAGAAAAAGAAATGGAAGCGTGGCAGAGACTTATAAGAGTTTTAACACACGAGATTATGAATTCGATCACTCCCATTTCTTCACTTGCCGGAACTGTTACAACTATACTTTCAAACAACAATAAATTTGATGAGGAAGTAGTTGAAGATATAAAAGAAGCTATAAGTACAATTAAAAAAAGAAGTGAAGGACTTATTCATTTTGTTGATAATTACAGAACTCTTACAAAAGTTCCAAAGCCCGATTTCAAAATTTTCCAGGTAAAAGAATTATTCAGAAATATTGAAAAGTTGATGCTTCAGCAGTTTAGTGAAAAAGGGATTAAATTTTTAAGGAAAGTCGATCCGGAAACGCTCGAAGTAACAGCCGACTCTGAACAAATCGAGCAGGTAATTATAAACCTTATGATTAATTCAATTTATGCTTTAGAAGGAAATAAAAACCCAGTTATTTCTCTTACTGCAAATATGGATGAGAAAGGAAAAGTTTTAATAAAAGTGATCGACAATGGTCCGGGCATTCCTGAAGAAGCAGTTGAAAAGATCTTTATTCCATTCTTCAGTACAAAGAAAAGCGGTTCGGGAGTTGGATTAAGCTTATCAAGACAAATTATGCGTTCTCACGGAGGAAATATAAGAGTAAATTCAAAACCGGGGGAAACAGTTTTTACTTTAAGATTTTGATTCTAATTAAAAAAACTCTCACCTTGAATCTTCTCAACTATTGATTTTTTAGTTAATAATATTTGCTAACTTTAACAACAGATTTTAATGATTTTATTTTCTTCTTGATAGAAATATCCCCCGGAAAGTGAATGAACTTGATATTAAAAAGAGTAATAATATTCTACTCGATATTATTAATTTTTTACGGATGTAAACAGGAAACAACTCCACCAAAGCCAGAACCTGGTTTAAATGAAAAATTCAAGTTTAATGTAACAGAATACCAAAAAACTTTAGAAAGCAGATTTACCGATAAAGCTTTTTCTTCTTATTTAACAGATTCTTCATTTCAATATCTCGATACACTAAAATATTTTTACTCAGAAAGAAATTACAACCCGGTTTTTATAAAAAGTTTTGAAGAAAAAAATCTTGCCGGTTCAATTATCAGTATTCTTGAAAAAGCTGATGAGCATGGTCTGGATCCTGAACTATATCACGTAAATCTAATTTCAAAAGAGTTTTATAAAGCAATAAATGATACAATCGAAAACCCTGACCGTTTAAGACAGCTCGCGAACTCAGAACTATTTATAGCTGATGCCGTTCTAAAATACTCATATCATATGCGGTATGGTGTTGTGAATCCCAAAAAACTTTTCCCCGTAAGTTATGCTTTGCCTGTTATTGATTCGTCAAAGCGGGATTTATTTGAACCATTAAAGCAAAGTGATATAGTCCATTATTTAAATGAAGTTCAGCCAAAAAGTGAAAGATATAAGAAGCTGCAGACAGCTTTAAAACATTATAATAATTATAAAAATATTGAATGGAAAACTATTCCAATTCCCGATAAAAAAATGGAAATCGGAAGCCAGGATTCTACAATTTCTCTGATTGCAGATCGATTGATTACTCTTGGCTTTCTTGACACAACAAAAATTGGTAAGAACGATTTCCCGGTTTATGATTCGCTTCTCCTGGAACCAATTAAAAAATTTCAAAGATTAAATGGCTTAAACGATGATGGAGTAATAGGCAAATCAACTATTGAAAAATTAAATACTACACCTGAAGAATATATTACAAAATAAAAGTTAATCTTGAAAGATTCAGATGGAACAATTACACGGATTCATCAAAATATATTCTTGTGAATATTCCTGATTTTAAATTATATGCTATTGAAGACGGAAAAGAAATATTTAACATAAAAGTTTGCACGGGATCAAAACGTTCTGCAAGTTTTAATCAATGGTTCGAGACTTATAAAAAAAGCAAACGGATAAAAGATAAACCGAATGATTGGGAAACTCCTTGTGTTTATGGAGAGATTTCTTACTTAGTTCTTAATCCTACATGGACAGTCCCCCAAAATATAATCAGAGAAGAAATTTTAAGAGGAATAAAGAAGGACTCTACTTATCTCTTTACAAAAAATTTCAAAGTCTTTAAATATGGTGTCGAAGTGAATCCGAATCAGGTAAGGCTAAAAGAGCTTGCATCTGAAAATATCCCATATACAATTATTCAGGATCCGGGAGTTGGAAATGCTCTTGGTAAAATAAAATTTATGTTTAAAAATCCATTTGGTATTTATCTTCATGACACGCCAACAAGAGCGCCATTCTCTTATTCAAACCGGGCAGTAAGTCATGGATGTATAAGAGTTGAAAAGCCTTTAACGTTTGCGGAATATATATTAAAAGATAATTCAAATTGGAATATAGACTTTGTTAAAATCGAGATAGGACAAAAGCCGGATGACCAGTCAAAAATTTCGGAGTATAATCAAAAGAGAAATGAGCTGAGAAAAAACATGTAGCTATGGTAAAACGACTAATGTTGTTCTTGATAAAAAAATCCCGCTCTTTGTAGATTACTATACAGCATGGGTCGATGAAAACGGGGATATAAATTTCAGAGATGATATTTATCGTAAAGATGAAATCTTAAAGAGCTATCTGTTCCCGGAAACAAAATTTGATAAACTTACTACTGTTAAGTAATTAAATTTAAAAATATTCTCATCCGTAAAATAAAATGTATCATTCTAGAATCACCTTCAGCAAATTTATGACCCGGTTTTATTTTCCCACTAAGTGACAAACAAGGTGTTAACCTCAAAAGTTAATCACTTCACATACACAGTTTTGATATTTACAAATTCTTTTATTCCAAATTCGGAAAGTTCCCTTCCGTAACCCGATTCTTTTATTCCACCAAATGGCAATCGAGGATCCGATTTAACAAGCTCATTAACAAAACAGCAGCCAGCTTTTAATTTTTTGGCAGCGATTTCTTCTCCCCTTCTTATATCTTTTGTGAAAACCGCGGCACCTAAACCAAAATTTGTATCATTTGCAATTTCAATTGCTTCTTCTTCATCTTTTACTTTTATAAGTGCAGCAACAGGACCAAAAAGTTCTTCGTCATAAGCAGGCATTCCTTTTTTTACATTAGAAAGAACCGTCGGAGGATAATAAGCTCCATCTCCTTCAGGAATTTTCCCCCCTAATAAAAGTATTGCCCCCTTTCTTATACTTTCTTTAACCTGCTGCTGTAATTCATCCCTCAACTTTTCACTTGCCTGTGGACCAATATCATTATCTTCATCAAAAGGATCTCCCATTTTTTTTGCTTTCATATTTTCGATAAATAATTCTTCAAATTTATCATAAACATTTTCAACAATAATAAATCTTTTTGCGGCAATACAGCTTTGTCCACCATTTATTAAACGTGAGTTTACACAAGTCGCTGCAGCTCTTTCTAAATCGGCATCTTCAAGAATTAAATATGGATCGCTGCCGCCAAGTTCTAAAACAGTTTTCTTTAAAACTGCACCGGCTTTTTCTGCAACTGATTTTCCTGCAGGAACACTTCCGGTAATCGTAACTGCCATAATATTTTTATTATTAATAATTTCTCCGACAGATTTGGAAGAGACAACAATTGTTCTGAAAAGATTTTCAGGAAATCCGGCTTCCCGGAAAATTTCTTCAATAGCAAGTGCACAACCTGTAACATTTGAAGAATGTTTAAGTATTCCTGCATTGCCAGCCATCAAGTTTGGAGCAGCAAACCTGAATACCTGCCAGAAAGGAAAATTCCATGGCATAACAGCAAGCACAACTCCAAGCGGTTGAAAAGTTACAAAGCTTGTTGACGCTTCAGTATCAATAATAACATCTGAAAGAAAAGTCTCCGCATTATCTGCAAAGTAATCACAAACCCAGGCACATTTTTCAACTTCAGCATAAGACTGCTTAATCGGTTTCCCCATTTCTAACGTCATTAGTTTAGCATATTCATTTTTCCTGTCCTTCAAAATCTCTGAAGCTTTTTTCATGCAGGATTTTCTTAAAGAGAAGTCACTATTCTGCCAGGCTAAAAAAGATGTTTGCGCTTTAATAATTACAGAATCTATTTCCAATAAAGACATTTCTTTATAAGATTTAATTTCTTCCCCTGTTGCAGGATTTATTGATTTAATCATATTAACCTCTGAAATTTTTATTTTCTTACTCTTAATCGTAATCAAAGCTAAAACAAAATTGCCCGATTAAGATTAAGAGTACGATTATGATTTAATTATATTAAAATTTCAAGAGATATGTTTTAAAGCAAGGGGAAAAACAAGAAAAAGTTTAATTTTCTCTTTTAATTACTACAAGGGTTTTATCATCAGCGTATTTACCATCTTTTGAAAATTTTAAAACATCTTCAAGAATAGCATAACATATTTCTTTTGAACTCAGATTTCTATTTTTTTTGAAGCACTCGATAAGCCTCTCTTCTCCATAAGCTTCAAACTCAAGGTTTGCGGATTCTGTTATTCCATCTGAATAAATTAAAAGAGCATCCCCAGGTTCGAAATTAATATTTTCCACAGTATATCTTGCATTTGGCGCTGGTCCCAAAACCGGTCCGGTAGGATTAAGAAGAAATATTTTATCCGAATTACTTTTAAGAAAATATGGGGGATTATGACCTCGCATTTGAATAAAGAAAAAGTCCACCTTTATTTGTTGAAAGTTCGCCATAAAAGAGCGAAACAAATTTATCATCTTCAAATATTTTATTAACAAGCTGATTCATTCTTTTCATCAAAGGTGCTATCCTCAATTCAAAATTGCTTGCCATTCTAAGAGCACCGGAAGTGTACATAGCTTCTGCAGCAGCAGCAACTCCTTTGCTTGCAGCATCGCCTACAGTTACACCGAGTCTTTCATGATCGTCTCCTATTTCAAGATAATCAAAAAAATCACCGCCGACTATCTCTGCAGGATGAGTAACACCAAATATTGTGTAATCGTGAAATTTATATTCGTGTTCGGGAAGTATACTTTTCTGTAACTCTCTTGCTTTATCAAGATCAGCTTTAAGGTCTCTTGCATTTATCCTGAATCTTCTTTGTTTGATCTGAGAAGTAAGCGCCGTAGAAATAATATTTAAAGTAATACGGAATTCTTCATTAATAAAATTGCTGTTCAGAGCAAATAGGTATTCATAATAAGGTTTATTATCTATCTTAAATTTTTCTCCTACCCCCGAAGCCGAATATTTGAATATGCCTTTCTTTCGTAAAACTTCGTTTGTTTCATCACCAAGAATTGTTCTCTCTCTTGCAATCAGATCAAATATAGGATAACCAGCAAGTTTCAGCCTAAATTTTTCTTCTATCTTCTCTATAGTTCCCGTTTGATAAAGTAATTCATAAGCTGCTTTTCTTTGATTGAGCTTCCACACCCTGCCGCCTGTAACCCCAATCTCTTCATTTTCAACAATCTGGTTCAGTACTTCGATAAGCATATCTTTTTCAGAAGCGAAATCCCGGTTAGCTATAGTTTCAACTGTTTTATATAATTTTCTTTGATCCATAGGTAAAAAAATTTTTATGCCTTAAAGATACTCTTTACTTTAGAAAAAGATGCATCCGCACATCAAATTTTAAGAAGATAAATCTTCTTTCTATCATTTAGAGTAAAAGTCAATCATTTCCTGAATCGCTCTCTTGCAAACAGGACAAAACTTATTGACAGAAAGAGAACGCATTGTACAATCCAGGCTTGGGCGGTAAATTCCTTTTGATGTATAACCACCACCTTCGAATGCCCCGACTACATTTTTATATTTAGAATCATTTGGAGTAGGGATAGGAATAGTATCATTCACCATATCCTTCCATTTAGATTTAAAATTCACAAGAGTTGTAAGATTGGGTTCAAGAGGTTCTACATCAAGAGGATAAAAATTTTCATAAGTTACATCTGAAGAATATTCATCCGCAAGTCCGGCAAAACCATGACCAAATTCGTGTGTAAAAATGTATTCTTCAAAACGACTCTGATGAATGCACAAAGAATAATAATTATAGATAGCTCCTCCTCCATATTTATCTGAATTAACAATAATATAAATCTGATCATAAGGCGCATTTGCTGCAACGTCGCAAACAGTTTTGTAATCATCAGTCATTAAATATCTTTCCAGATCAAAAGTATAAAAGCTTGTATTTAATAATGTATTCTTCCAAACATTATCTGCAGGAATATCTGTGCCCGATTCTTCGGAAGGAGCTTCGACACCTCTTATATTAAATTTATCTTTATTCTCTTTGTACGGAGAAGTGTTAAAAAGATAGTTGGCAAATTTCTCACAATCTTTTTTAAACTGATCCATTTCATCTTTTGTATAACCATCGGGAATCATAACAATATCAACTTTAACTGCAGGGATCTCCATTGTTCAAAACATCAAATACAGGATATTTATTCCTGTTGTCTTTCTTTATAAAATAATCCGAAGGATCGATATTATACACTAACTTTTTTACGGGATTGTTTTCTTTATCTCTACTGTAAAACTCTACTCTTATTTTTTTCTTAGGATAAGGTATAACAACCGCCTCACTAAAACCTTTGGTGATTTTTTTGGCTTCATCAACTGTTTGCCATTCACTGAAAAGTGTTGAATATGTTTTTGAAAAGATAAGTGAATCACTTCCTGTGTCAAAAACTTTTACAATATATTTTCCGTAATTAAAAATATCTAAGAAGATTTGTCTTAGAACCACCCCAGTACGGTTCTTCAATTAATTCGTCAATTGCATAGGAATCACTATCTGCATTGCCGAAATGATAGTAATCAATTCTTAAAGATTTGTTGAGAAAGTAATCATCAAATTTTATTTGAGCAAATGATAAAAAGGAAATGAATAGTACAAATAGAGGAATATATTTTTTCATGAATAGAATTTTGTTTTCTTTTTTAACTTAACCTCTCCCTCGCCCTCTCCTTACTAAGGAGAGGGACGGGGTGAGGTCATTTTTAACTTTTTAAATTTCGTTCAATGTTTGAATACTATCTTAGAAATCTTTGAAAGAAAGTAAAAACTGAATAGTCATTTAATTTTTCTCGAACCCGGCTTGACAAGCTCAATTCCTTCTTTACACAAAGGACATTCTTCCGGTGGGAAAGACTTTACATCAAGCATCATCGTGCTAAATTGCGGAAAGTCCGTCCCCGCTAAGCGGGCCGGGACAAGCCAAAGTTTACTTTTCCATTACTTCGGTCAACAATAAAACCAACTCCAACAACTTCTCCACCAAAGTTTTTAACAATATCAATGACTTCAAATACTGAACCTCCTGTTGTAACAACATCTTCGCAGACTAAAACTTTTTCACCTTTTTCTATTGTAAAACCTCTTCTTAAAGTGAGAGATTTATCTTCTCTTTCTGCAAAGATCGATCTTTTATTAAGCTGGCGGGCTACTTCCTGTCCTACAACTATTCCACCAATTGCAGGTGCAATTACAGTATCGATGTTTGCTGATTTATAATGTTCAGCAATCATTCCGCAAATTTTTTCTGCATACTCAGGATACTGCAAAACTTTTGCACACTGAAAATAAATATTGCTGTGACGACCGGATGTAAGAAGAAAATGTCCTTTTAATAAAGCACCCGATTTTTCGAAAATCTCAAGAATTTCTTTTTCGGTTAAAGCCATTAAGTACTCTTAATGATGTGAGAGATTATCAATAACTGCAGCAAGCTTAAAGTCTTTCTCAGTAACGCCGCCTTCACTGTGAGTAGAGATAGTGACTTTTACTTTATTCCAGGAATGCAAAAACATATCCGGATGATGATTCATTTTCTCAGCTTCATTGCCAATTTTATTAACAAATCCAAGCGCTTCTTTAAAATCTTTAAATTGATACTCACTATGAATCTGGTTAGTATCAAAACTCCAGTTATCAACTTTTTTTAGATTCTGCATAATCTCTTCAGAACTTAGTATAGGCATTTTTTATTCCTGATTTTTATTGGGAACTGGAAGTAAATTTAAACAAAAAAAAGCGTCTCGTAAAGTGGGACGCCTTTTTTTGAATGTTCAAATAATTTAAGAACCGAATCAGGAACCTTCACCTGAATCTTTTTTATCATGTTCACCTGCAATTTCTTCCAAGAGGTTCTCATCAACAAAAACAAGATCTTCAGAAGGAGGATAATGTCTTGCACTTATTTTTGAATCCGTCTTTAAAGCTTCCTCTGAGTATTTCTTCCGCAATAGGATCTTCAACATATTTTTGAATTGCTCTTCTCAAAGGTCTTGCACCATACTTCTGGTCAAATCCTTTTTCAACAAGGAAATTCTTTGCAGAGTCATCAAGAGAAAAGTGCATTTTATTATCTTTAATATTTTTGAAAAGATCACGTAGCTCTATATCGATGATCTTTAAGATATCTTCTTTCTCCAAACTTCTGAATACAATTGTCTCGTCAACCCTGTTAAGAAACTCAGGGTTAAAGAGTCTCTTCATTGCATCTTCAAGAGTATTTTTAAGTGCAGAATATTTATCTTCAGCTTTCTCAGAACCAAAACCAAAGGAACCAATGTTCTTTATATCGCGGGCTCCGATGTTTGTTGTCATAATAATTATCGTATTCTTAAAATCGACTTTTCTTCCGAAAGAATCTGTTAAAACACCATCATCCAGAACCTGTAAAAGTAAACTGAAAATATCCGGATGCGCTTTTTCAATTTCATCAAAAAGAACTACGGAGTATGGTTTTCTTCTAACTTTCTCAGTTAATTGTCCGCCTTCTTCATATCCAACATATCCCGGAGGCGCTCCAACCAATCTTGAAAGAGAGAACTTCTCCATGTATTCGCTCATATCAATTCTTACAAGAGCATCTTCAGTATCGAATAAATATCTTGCAAGTGCTTTACAAAGTTCAGTTTTACCAACACCTGTCGGGCCAAGAAATATAAAGCTGCCGATAGGTCTGTTAGGGTTTTTCAAACCGGCTCTAGTACGTCTGATAGCTTTTGTAAGTTTAGTTACTGCTTCATCCTGTCCAACAATTTCCATTTTCAAAGCATCTTCCATCTTAAGCAGCTTTTCAGATTCAGTCTGAGCTACCCTATTAACAGGAATTCCAGTCATCATAGCAACAACAGTAGCAATATCTTCTTCACTAACATCATGAACAACATCTTTTGAATTGGTTTCCCAATCTTTTTTAGCAACTTCAAGTTCAGCCTGGAATTTTCTTTCCTTATCTCGTAATCTTGCAGCTTCTTCGTAATCCTGTTTTTTAACAACAGTTGCTTTTTCAAGACGAACTTTATCAATCATTTCTTCCAGTTCAAGTATGTTCGCCGGAACTTCAAAATTTCCCATGTGAACTCTCGAACCGGCTTCATCAAGAACATCAATTGCTTTATCAGGTAAATGTCTATCTGTTATATATCTTGAGCTTAACTTAACTGCAGATTCAATTGCATCATCTGAGTATTTAACTCTATGATGTTCTTCATATTTGAATTTAATGTTATTCAATATCTGAAGAGTTTCTTCGTAGTTCGGCGGATCAACCATAACTTTCTGGAATCTTCTATCGAGTGCACCATCAGTTTCAATATATTTTCTGTATTCATCAAGAGTGGTTGCACCAATACATTGTATATCGCCACGAGCTAACGCAGGCTTAAACATATTGGAAGCATCGAGTGAACCCGAAGCACCGCCTGCTCCAACTATTGTGTGGAGTTCGTCAATAAATAAAATTACATCTCTTGCTTTTTCAAGCTCATTCATAAGAGCTTTCATTCTTTCCTCAAATTGCCCTCTGTACTTTGTTCCTGCAACCAGACCTGCGAGATCAAGAGTTACAACTCTTTTATCCTGCAATGTTCTCGGAACTTTTTTATGAACAATTCTTAAAGCCAAACCTTCAGCAATAGCAGTTTTGCCAACACCTGGTTCGCCAATTAAAACAGGATTGTTTTTCTTTCTCCTGCTAAGAATCTGAGCTACTCGCTCTATTTCTTTTTCACGCCCAACAACCGGATCAAGCTTATCTTCTACTGCCAGTTTTGTAAGATCACGTCCAAAATTATCAAGTACAGGAGTTTTTGTCCGCTCAACTTTTCTATCAGGAACCGGAGGCAATGAACCTGCATCTTTAGCTCCTTTGCTGGAAAGCATTGCATTCAACTCTGCACGCGCAGCATCATAAGTTACGCTGAACTGATGTAATATTTGTGTAGCGATATTGTCTTCATCTCTTAAGAGAGAGAGCAGTAAATGTTCTGTTCCAATAACATCAGCTTTATAAATTTTAGATTCTATCTGAGTAATCTTTAAAACTTTTTCAGCCTGCTTAGTAAGAGGTATATTTCCAATTGTTAAAGTACCGCCGGAAGTTCTTACAGTATCTTCAATTGCTTTTTTCAACTTTATTAAATCGCAATCAAGATTGCGTAAAATCCTAACGGCAACACCTTGTCCTTCCCTAATAATTCCGAGCAGCAAATGCTCGGTACCGATATAATCATGACCAAGTCTTAAAGCTTCTTCACGGCTTAGTCTAATAACATCCTGCAGCCTATCCGAAAAATTTCCATCCATTTAACTTGCCTTAATTAGATTTATAGTAAAAACACACTATCATTAGATGATCAAATATAAAAAGAGACACATGCGCAATCAAGATAACTAAAAATGCTTCTTTTCATTGATAATGATAATACTAACTTAATCATATTAACAAAAAAGCATCTCAAAATCCAATATCCTAAAAGGTTTTAACAAAGTCATCACACGTTAATTACGAAATAACCTCCCCAACTATATTTTATGGAAGGACAATAATTATACCAAAAGCCGGAATTATGACTTACCAAAGCAGGGTTATATTTCAGTCAATTTTAGAAAAGAAGGTTAGAGAAATTACTTGTCTTAAAAAATTTAGTTGTACTTTTGAATGAATTTTGTACTGAAAGAGTACATTTATTGCACCTTTATTTAATACAAATACCTAATTTGCTAAAGAACTAAATTAGTGGTAAAATTAAAAACCAGATCTAAATTATTGGAGTTAATATGCAAGCGATAACAGGGGTCTCCCTCATAATTATTATTGGAATTGTTTTTTTTCTTATTCTCTTTCTTTATTTCGTTCCGCTCGGTTTATATATAACAGCATACTTCTCAGGAGTTAAAGTAAAGATCTTTCGTGATCTGATTGGAATGCGATTGAGAAAAGTACCACCTGTACAAATTGTGCGAAGTTTAATAACAGCAACAAAAGCAGGTATTAAAGTTGAACAGGGAAAATTGGAAGCTCATTATCTTGCTGGAGGAAATGTAATTAAAGTTATTAATGCGTTAGTCTCTGCAGATAAAGCAAACCTCGGTTTAACTTTTGAAAGAGCTACAGCAATTGATCTTGCCGGAAGAGATGTGCTTGAAGCTATAAGAATGTCAGTTCTTCCAAAAGTAATTGAAACACCTTTAGTTGCTGCAGTTGCTAAAGATGGAATTCAATTAAAAGCTATTGCAAGAATTACTGTAAGAGCCAACATTGAACGTTTGGTTGGTGGAGCCGGAGAAGCAACAATATTGGCAAGAGTCGGTGAAGGAATTGTTTCAACAATCGGTTCGAGCGACAGCCATAAACATGTTTTGGAAAATCCGGACAGAATTTCCAAAAGTGTTCTTGCAAAAGGATTGGATTCCGGAACTGCATTTGAAATTCTTTCAATCGATATTGCTGATGTCGATGTAGGAGAAAACATTGGCGCTAAACTTCAGACAGACCAGGCGGAAGCCGATCTTAAAATTGCTAGAGCAAAAGCAGAAGAAAGAAGAGCTGCCGCAGTTGCGCTTGAACAGGAAATGGTTGCAGAAGTTGCAAAACAAAGAGCAAGAGTTGTTGAAGCAGAAGCAGAAGTGCCGCGCGCAATGGCTGAAGCTTTCAGAAGTGGAAACCTCGGAATTATGGATTATTACAAAATGAAAAATATTCAGTCCGATACTGATATGAGAGAATCAATAGCAAAACCTGAAAGAAAAAAAGACGGAGCCTAATCAATAATGGATGATTATTTTCAATATCTTTTTTTCTTATTTATTATAATAAGTTTGCTCAGTTCTTTCTTCAAAAAGAAAAATAAGCCTGAGAACAAACCGGAAAGACCATTACCTGATCCTCCGGCAAAACCTCAGCGGTCTTCTCAACAAGAAGATTATGATATAATGAAGGAGATTGAGAAAATGTTTAAGCCTCAATCTCCGCAGCCCGAAAAACAACAGGCAAGAACTTCTATTGAAGAAAAAAAATATAAACCATCAGAACATACTGAAGATCCGGAATGGCATGAGGAAACACAATCTGAACACACATCAACTTTATCTGAACATACAGCTACTTTATCAGAACATACGACTACTTTATCAGAACATAGACTCGAGAACTGGGATGATAAAAGAAAGAAAGCTGAAGTAAAGTACAGGAAAACACTTAATGGAAAGATTGTAAGAGAAGCAGAGATGTTTGAAAAAAATCTTGCAAAAAAAAGCCAGGTTGTTGATGTAAGAAAAAATTTGATAAAGAAGCTTAAACAGCCTTCTACTTTAAAAGAGTATGTTATAATATCAGAAATTTTGGGAAAGCCTAAAGCATTTCAGGAATGATCCAGAAAAAATATAAGCTTAAAAGAATTTATGAAACGGGCTTTGCAAAACCTATTGTTGATGAAGCCCGTTTTGTTATTAATTATAAAAATGAATTGAATCCTGCACAATATGAAGCAGCTTCTGCTGTTGATGGAGCTTATTTAATAATTGCAGGTGCGGGGACAGGAAAAACAAGAACACTTGTTTACAGAGTCGCAAGATTAGTCGAGATAGGTTATGACCCGCAATCAATTCTTCTGCTTACCTTTACTCGAAAAGCCGCAAATGAAATGATGAACAGGGCTGCTTTGCTTCTTGATAATCGCTGTTCAAAAATTCTTGGAGGAACTTTCCATTCATTTGCCAATTCTGTTTTAAGAAAATATTCCAAGGCGGCAAAACTTGATCCTTCATTTACTATTCTCGACCAGGGAGATACAACTGATGTAATTAATCTTATTCGAAACCAGGGAAGTTATGTTACAAAAGAAAAAAGATTTCCCAGGAAAGAAACGTTAAATAAAATTTACAGTCTCAGCACTAATACCGGAAAACCTATTGAAGAAATAATTGAAAAGGATTATCCACATTTTATTGAACACTTAAATAAAATACTCGACATTCAAAAAGTATTTGCAGAATATAAAAGGAAAAACAATCTTCTCGATTATGATGATCTTCTCGTTTATCTAAGAAATTTCCTTGAAGAATTAAATCCGGGAACAAAGTCTTTACTTAATTCAATCAAGTTTGTAATGGTTGATGAATACCAGGATACAAACAAATTGCAGTCTGATGTTGTTAAAGGATTAACTCAATTAAACAAAAATATTATGGTTGTGGGCGATGACTCACAAGCGATTTATTCCTTCAGAGGAGCCGACTTTAAAAACATAATAGATTTCCCAAAACTTTTTGATAATGTAAAAATTATAAAGCTTGAAGAGAATTACCGAAGCACACAGGAAATTCTGAATTTTGCAAACCGTGTAAATGAAGGCGCTGTTGAAAAATATGTCAAACATCTTTATAGTATAAAAAACGGCGGAGAACTTCCATTCATTGTTGCAGCCTCTACAGAAAATCTTCAATCAAAATTTATTGTTGAAAAAATTCTTGAACTTCGTGAAGAAGGAGTTCCTCTTGGAGATATTGCTGTTCTGTTCAGATCATCATTCTTTTCTTTTGATCTCGAAATTGAATTAACAAAAGCAAATATTCCTTTTCAAAAATTTGGTGGAATGAAATTCGTTGAATCTTCTCATATAAAAGATGTGCTGGCTTTTCTAAGAATAGCTGCAAACCCAAAAGATGTTGTAAGCTGGTACAGAGTTTTGCTTCTGCATGAAGGTGTCGGACCAAAAACAGCACAAAAGATTCTTGATGAACTTGCCACTGCACGGCTTACCATTAAAGCAAATCCCGAAACTGTTACAAAGTTTAACTATAGTGATAAAATTGCGAAACTCTTTCAGCTTCTTTATAAAATTCATACAAACAATGATCTGCCATCGGAAAAATTACAAATGGTTCTCGATTACTATTACCCGATTTTCAAAGATACTTATGATGATTTCAACAAAAGAAATAAAGACTTAGAAATTTTTCAAAACATTTCAGAGAACTATAAGTCTTTAGATACTTTACTCTCTGATATGGCAATTGAACCAATAATAGATAGTGTGATTGATGTTGAAGCTCCCGATAATGAAGAAGAATATCTTACTTTATCTACAATTCATTCTGCAAAAGGATTGGAATGGCACTCTGTGTTTGTTATTCACGCGGTAGAAGGTTACTTCCCATCCAGCAGGTCTTATGACAATATCGATTCACTTGAAGAAGAAAGAAGATTGATGTACGTTGCTTCAACAAGAGCAAAACAAAATCTTATAGTAACTTACCCAATGAATTTATATGATCGCGAGGCAGGTATTACACTTTCAAAACCATCGCGCTTCATTTCGGAAATGAATACAGATCTTGCTGAAGGCTGGCTAATTGACGAAGATTTCTAATGGGATGTAAACATTACGTTTGTAAAACGGGAAAAGGCAGACGGCAAATGGTCAACATCAGTAAAATAAAAACTTTATGTTATCGATCATTTTATTTATTCTGATTTTACTATTTCTTTCTTTGAATCTTCTCTTTTACATTTCAATAAAAAAAGCCTTCGTTAATAAATCAAATCAAAACGTTGAACAAAAAATTTCTGTTGTTATCGCAGCAAAGAATGAAGAAAGAAGAATTCCTGCTTTAATTGAAGCATTGAGTAAACAAAATTATAACAAAGATAATTATGAAGTCATAATCGTCGATGATTCTTCAACTGACAATACTTTCAATCTTGTAAATGAACTGACTTCATCAAACAAAAATTTTACAATAATAAAAGCAGAAACAAAAAATCTTTCAGGGAAAAAAGGAGCATTGCAGAAAGGAATTGAAAAAGTAAAATATAATTTTATTCTTATCACGGATGCTGACTGCATTCCTCAACCGGAGTGGATAAAAATATCATCAGCAAAATTTTCAGAAGGATACGATTTTATTTTCGGCGTTGCTCCTTTTTACACAGAAAATTCTTTTATAAACAATCTTTCCTGTTTTGAAAATATAAGAAGTAACATCTTAACTTTTACAGCAGCTATAATTGGGTTTCCTTATTCAGCAGCGGCTAGAAATTTTGGATTTAAGAAATCTGCGTTCGAAAAAATTAAAGGCTATTCTAATACAACAGAAACATTAAGTGGAGACGATGATCTTTTATTAAGAGAAGCAGTTAAAAATAAAATGAAGGTCGGTTTTCTTACAAGAAAAGAATCTTTTGTTTACTCAAAAACTAAAAACACTTTAAGAGAATATCTAAATCAAAAAGCAAGACACACACAAACTTCTCTGCATTACTTGACTCAACATAAATTATTTCTCGGCTTCTGGCATTTGCTGAATTTATTTTTTCTTTTTTCTCCCATTTTATTTTTTATCGATTCGATCTTTCTTTCATTTTTTCTTATAAAGATAATTGCAGATATAATTATCGTATTTAATCTTCAGAAATATTTTGAATATAGTTTTAGTCCCACGAAAATTTTTTATTTGCAGATAACGTACGAAATCTTTCTTATCATAAATTTTGTTAATTCTCTTTTCGGAAAAAGCGATTGGAAGGAATTACAACAACAACTCACTCATAGTGAGTCCACATTCTTATGACTTTAACTGTTTTTAGTTCATCATAAACCTGATAAACAATTCTGTGTTGAATATTTATTCTTCTAGAAAAAGCACCCGCTAAATCACCAACAAGCTTTTCAAATGAGGGAGGTTTTTGGTAAGGATTGGCTTCTAATATTTTAAGAATTTTTTCGGCTCGTTCTTTAAGTCCGGCAGCTTTTACCTTTTTAGCATCTCTTAAAGCTTGTTTGGTATAAACTACTTTCCACTTTACCATATAATTTTAGAAACAGTTTTATCTAAAGGCTCCTTCAATCCTTTAATAATCGATTCTTTCATACCCGGAATTGAAACAAGATATAAGGTTTCCCTGATAGCTCTCCAATCTTCTTCAGATAAAAGAATTGCATTCCCTCTTTTACCTGTAATCTGAATCGGCTCCCCGTCTTCATTAGCCATATCTATTAATTTATAGATATTGTTTCTAGCTTCAGTTATTGATATTGTTTTCATATTCCGTTTCCTTTTTCCAAACGTACGGGATTATGTACGTAAAGTCAAGATAAAAATGTAAAAAAAGAAGACCTACGAAAGGAAGTGTTAAGTTCTTTGAAATTAGAATTCAATAACATATTTTGATAATAATTAAATTATATAGATATGGATTATAAAGAATTAGCCCAAAAAGCTGTCGAAGCAAAATCAAAAGCACTACCTCCCTACTCTCATTTTCATGTCGGAGCCGCAATATTAACTGACAAAGATAAGATTTATCTCGGCGGAAATATTGAGAACAGTTCCTACAGTCTAACAATTTGTGCTGAGAGAGTTGCAGTATTTAAAGCTGTATCGGAAGGTGAAAGAAATTTTAAGGCAATTGCAATTGCAAGTGATGATGAAAGTTTTTGTTCGCCTTGCGGAGCTTGCAGACAAGTATTAAACGATTTGTGTGGACCTGAGCTTGAAGTGATAATGGTAAATCAAAAAAATGAATTGAAGGTTTTAAAGTTATCTGAACTTCTTCCTCTTCCATTTGGAGACGACAAGCTTAAATAATTATAAATTTTGAATGTTGAATTTTTAATTAGTATCAACATTCAAAATTAAAAACTCAAAATTCAAAATCTTATGGACGAATTTACACCACACTCATTGCCCAAAGATACTGGTTGGATAGAAGTAATTGCAGGTTGTATGTTTAGTGGAAAGACTGAAGAATTAATTAGAAGATTAAGACGTGCACAAATTGCAAAACAAAATGTAAAAATCTTTAAGCCTGAAATAGATGTAAGATATTCAGGCGATTCAATTGTATCTCACAGCGAACAATCTCTACCTTCGGTTCTCATTAAAGATATAAATGAAGTTATTGAGCTTTCCAAAGATGCTAAGGTTATTGGAATTGATGAAGCACAATTCTTTTCACAAGATATTGTTGAAGTATGTAATAAACTCGCTGATAATGGTAAAAGAGTAATTGTTGCAGGTCTGGACCAGGATTACAGAGGCATTCCTTTTGAACCAATGCCGCAGCTTTTAGCAATAGCTGAATACATAACTAAGACACTTGCGATCTGTGTCGTTTGCGGAAACCCTGCCGATAAAACACAAAGAAAAACTTATTCATCTGATAGAGTAGTAGTTGGCGCTGCAGATATTTACGAAGCTCGCTGCAGAAATTGTCATTATATTCCCGGCGAAAATTAAGAGGTAGTACATGGATATTCTTAGAGGCTTTTTTGGCATTCTTCTCATAATTGCAATAGCATTTCTTCTCTCAAATAATAAAAAGCATATTAACTGGCGTTTGGTAATTGCGGGATTAAGTCTCCAGCTTGTCTTTGCAATTTTTATAATCAAAGGAGATGACCTGAGAGCATTTTTCTTCCCTCTTGGCTGGCTAAAAGATTTTTTTAGTTGGGTTAGTGGATTTTTTGTTCTTGTATTAAACTTTACATCAGAAGGTGCACAATTTGTTTTTGGTGATCTTGCCAAAAATCCTGGTTCAGATGGAAGTCTTGGAACATTCTTCGCATTCCAGGTTTTGCCAACAATAATATTTTTTGCAAGCTTAATGTCTATTCTTTATTATCTGGGAATTATGCAGAGAATAGTTCAGGCGATGGCATGGGTGATGGCAAAAACTATGGGAACAAGCGGCGCCGAATCTTTATCCTGCACAGCAAATATTTTTGTCGGTCAAACAGAAGCACCACTAATGATCAAGCCTTATATAAAAGGAATGACAAAGAGTGAAATACTCACAATCATGGTTGGAGGTATGGCAACAATTGCTGGTGGCGTAATGGCAGCATACATACAGATACTCGGGCAATCATATTCAGAGGCATTGCACATTCCGCTTGACCAGGCAAGACATTTATTTGCGACACATCTTTTAGGTGCAAGTGTAATGGCTGCACCTGCAGCTCTTGTTATATCAAAAATTATGTTTCCTGAAACAACTGAACCTGAAACAAAAGGAAGTGTTAAAATTAATATTGAAAAGAATGCATCGAATGTAGTTGAAGCTGCCGCGGTTGGTGCAGGAGATGGACTAACTCTCGCATTAAATGTTGGCGCAATGCTTATAGCTTTTATCGCTCTTATAGCTTTAATCAATTATATACTTCAGGGAGTTGGTGATATGATCGGCATAAATGAAACTCTGAAAGCAAACTATGGACAGCCTCTTAATTTTCAATTATTGATTGGAATGGTTTTGCAATATCTTGCAGCCGGTATCGGAGTTCCGTGGCACGATTCACTTCACTTTGGAAGTCTTATTGGGACAAAAATAGTCTTAAATGAATTTGTCGCCTATCTTGATATGGGCAAATTAATTGAAGCGAAAGCTTTAGTAAGTGAGAAAGCAATTTTTATGGCAACGTATGCTCTTTGCGGATTTGCAAACTTCAGTTCAATCGCAATTCAAATAGGCGGCATTGGACCGCTTGCACCGAGCAGAAAATCTGATATTGCAAGTCTTGGTATTAAAGCAGTCATTGGCGGATCACTTGCTACTTTAACAACTGCAACGCTTGCTGGAATACTCTTTTGAATTATGAATGTTGAATTTTTAATTAAATGAAAAATGATAATATCATACAGAAAAAGAGTTTTGATTTTGCCAATTGTATCAAAAGCATAGATGAAATAATCGGTATATTAACCGCTATTGTGAAAACATCTCAAACAAGTATTTGAAAATAATTCAACATTAAAAACTCAAAATTAAAAATTCCTCTTGCTTGATTTAAATTTTAAATACAAAAACTTAATTAGCTTTCTTAATAAGAACACTCCATTCAAACCAGAACTATCAATAATTCTCGGAAGCGGATTGGGACAATTCGCAGAAGGCGTTAAAATCCATAAAACAATTTTAACAACTTCAATTCCCTGTTATCCTGCTTCAACAATTGAAGGACATGCGGGAAAAATTCATTTTGCCGAATATGAAGAGAAAAAATTATTGCTCTTTCAGGGAAGAATTCATTTTTATGAAGGATATCCTTTATCGGAATGCATTCTGCCTGTTTTTATTACTTACAAAACAGGTTGTAAAAAAATTCTTCTTACAAATGCTGCCGGAAGTGTTAATGCTAATTTTCATCCGGGAGACCTTATGCTCGCAACATCATTTAACGGAATTAATATTATAAAAGAATTAACACGGTTGATTGGACTTTCCGGAATTGAAGGAAAAGACAAAGCTCTTGATTTGCCTTCACTATCTTTTAATAAGATTATTAAGAAAGCTGCCGACAAAGAAAAGATAAAACTTCAGGAAGGAGTTTACTGGTATTCAAAAGGTCCAAGCTATGAAACACCTGCCGAAATTAGAATGACTAGAAAGTTTGGAGGAGATGCTGCAGGAATGTCGACTGTACACGAGGCAATGTTTGCCTCCTATCTGGGTCTTACCACTTCAGCAATATCCTGCATAACCAATTATGGTGCAGGTATTTCCAAATCAAAGCTTTCACATTCCGAAGTAACAGAAACCGCAAATATGGTAAGGGAAAAATTCGAAAGACTGCTGAAAAGAATTATTATTACAATTTAGTACAGAAAAGTCATATCTATTAACCTCTCTTTTAATTGACTTTCTAAGCCTATACTGGTAATTTTAGCAGTTAATAATTTTAGAAAATCCAAAAGAAAAAGAACGGCATGAAAGAATACAGGTTTAAGATAATCATTATACTTGGAGCAATTGCACTATGTGTTTATTTACTCTACCCGACCTACACAGATTATCAGAATTCAAAAAAAGTCTCAAAAGTCCTTGATAAAAGACGGGAAGAAATAAAAGCAGCCGATCCGCAAATTACCACTGATGCACTTAACACAAGAATAAGAGTTATTGATGACAGCATAAAAGCCGCCGATCCTTCAATACAGGCAGCGCGTCAGAAGAGAATAAAACTCGGTCTCGATTTGCAGGGCGGTATGCGTGTTGTCCTTGAAGTAAACACAGGAAAACTGCTTGAAAAGCTTGCCAAAGATCCTGATCAAACTTTTAAAGATGCTCTTAATTCTGCTCAAAAGGAAGCTTCACTTTCCGACGAATCTGTTGTTGATATTTTAGCTAGAAAGTTTGAGGAAAAAGGTATTCGACTAAGCAGATATTTCGGAAGTGTAAGAGATGATGATAAGACTATAATCAGCAATTTGAAAAAAGATGCTGAAGATGCCGTTTCGCGAGCTATGGAAATCATCCGGAACAGGGTTGACCAATACGGAGTATCTGAACCATCAATACAAAGACAGGGCAGCAGAAGAATTATTATCGAACTTCCGGGTGTTGCCCATGAAGAAGAGGCTAAACAACTCTTGCAGGGAACAGCTCTGCTTGAGTTTCGACTTGTTAAGGATCCTGAATTCACAATCTCGGTTATGCAAAATATTGATAAAGTACTTGCAGGGAAAATTAATTTGGATAGTTCAAAAACAGATTCATCTTTAGCATCAAACGAAGTTAAAAAAGATACAACTGCACAGGACACCACAAAACAACTCAGTGAAGAAGAATTCAAAAAGCAGCATCCATTCTTTTCAATAGCTCTTATTAATCCACAATCAAAGATGGCAGACGCTTACGTAAAGGAAGATGACAGAAGCAGATTGACTGCTTTATTGAACCGGCCTGATGTTCAGAAAGTTATACCAAATAATGTTGAATTTGTTTTTTCAGCGAAGCCCTATGCACATCAGAATGGTAAAGGAATTTATGTATTATATCTTGTTAATAAAACCCCTGAGTTAACCGGCGGAGTAATAACTGATGCGAGTGCCAACATTGACCCTACTACTTCATCACCAATTGTGAACATGACTATGGACGCAGATGGTGCAACACAATGGGCAAGAATAACCGGAGCCAACGTTGGAAAAAGAATAGCAATTATGCTTGATGGTGTTGTTTTCTCTGCTCCGAATGTAAGGGGCAAAATTCCAGGAGGCAGGTCTCAGATTGAGGGGGAGGAAAACATGGAGGAAGCAAAGTTATTAGAGATAGTTCTCAAAGCCGGTGCACTTCCTGCCCCAGTTGATATTATTGAGGAAAGAACTGTCGGTCCTTCACTCGGACAGGATTCAGTAAACAGCGGATTTAATTCAGTTGTTATAGGCTATATTTTAGTTGGACTGTTTATGATCATCTATTACCGGAAAGCCGGTGGTATTGCTGCAGCTACACTTGTTTTTACTGTACTGTTTATACTTGGTGTTTTAGCCGGATTCAGTGCAACTCTCACTCTCCCCGGTATTGCAGGTATCATTCTTACAATAGGAATGGCTGTTGATGCCAACGTTCTTATATATGAAAGAATAAGAGAAGAACTTGCCACAGGCAAAACTATGAAGGCTTCCGTTGACAGTGGTTTTGCGAAAGCATTCTCAGCAATATTTGATTCAAACATAACTACATTTTTTACAGGTATTATTCTTTACCAGTTCGGTACTGGTCCAATACAGGGTTTTGCGTTAACATTAATGATAGGTATAGTTTCAAGCTTATTTAGCGCTTTGGTAATAGCAAGATTAATTTTTGATTATATGATTTCAAAAGGTGCAAAAATCAGTATTGGTTAATTATTCGGTTTCACTCGCTTAAGGATAAAGGAGTTTTTTGATAAATGAGAATTTTTGAAAATTTAAATTATGACTTCCTCGGAAAGAGAAAAATATTTTATATTGTCTCTACTACTCTCTTTGTGCTGGGTTTTGCAAATATTATTTTCAGAGGACTTGAGTTTGGAATCGACTTCAAAGGTGGTTCTGAAATTGTTTTACAATTTGATAAACCGGTCGAGGTAGGACAGGTTAGAAATCATGTTGAAAATATCGGACTTGGAAATGTAGAAGTAAAAACATTCGGAAGTGAAACCGGGGTTCTTATCAGGACAGAACTTCAGGAAGTTCCTGCAAATATTTATCCTGTTGTCTTAAAGAATATAGATCAAACAATAGAAAGTAATTTTCCAGGTCTTCAGAAACAAGTTGTTGATACGACAGCAAATTCTATTACATACCAGTTGCTTAGCGCAGATACAACCAACAGGCTTATTGATATTCTTAATAGCGCAGGTTTCCAGACAAGTAAAGTTTCTGCTGAACCGGATAACAAGCAATTAATAGTAAACGTTGGTATAGCAGACTGGATAAAACAAAATTTAAAACAGAAAATGTCCGGTAATAAGTTTACGTTACTAAAAGAAGAGAAGATTGGTCCTAAAGTCGGAAAAGAGCTAAAACAAGATGCTGTTGTAGCGATTATTCTTTCACTGATTGTAATACTTATTTATCTCGGTTTCAGGTTCAAATTTATATTTGCTTTCGGTGCAGTTGTAGCTCTTTTCCACGATACACTTATAACACTTGGGCTGTATTCCCTGCTTTATGGTGTTATACCCGGATTAAATCTTGAAATAGATCTTACAATAGTTGCAGCTTTTCTTACGCTGATTGGTTACTCCATAAACGATACTGTAATTGTATTTGACAGGGTCAGAGAAAATATGAAAATCCATAAGACCACCCCATTGATAGATGTAATGAATCAAAGTATAAGCAAAACAATGAGCAGAACTATATTAACCGGCGGTACAACTCTTCTTACAATTTTAGTATTACTGATCTTCGGTGGAGAGGTTTTAAGAGCTTTTGCCTTTACATTATTCTTCGGAATAATAATTGGTACTTACTCATCAATATTTGTGGCAAGCGCACTTGTGCTTGATTACGCAAACAGGTCTAAGAAAAAAGTACAGTTTTAAAAAACATTTTTGGATATTTTAAAAGCCTGAATTTTTACTTCTTAACCTGAAGGTTCAACTTAATGTATCGGCTTTAATATTATTTATCTTTTCTGATTTTCTTTTCACCAATTCAATTTCATTTTCAGAATTCAGTAGACCATTGGAGATGGTGTTAAAAGTTCGTTTTCTTTATTAGTATTATATATCACCTTTTTGTTTTCTGAATTTTCTTCTCTAATATTTTCTCTTCCATTTGTTTCTTATTTTTTTCCATTTGTTTTTCATCATTATAATTCTGTCTAGAAAGTTTTATATCTTTATAGCTAATATTAAAATAATCTGGGAGATATAATTTGCCGATATTTCTCTTGTACCATTTACACTTATAAATAAATTATTATTACGGAATTCTGAGGTATATGATGAGTCATAGGAATATTTTTCTTTATATAGATCATATAAAAATTTAACGGCATTTATATTTATGACATCATCTGTTTCAGGAAGAATAAGAATATCATATAGTAAATAATCTAAGGTGAAGGCTAATTGAACATTAGTCTTAATTTGGCCATAAGGTGTTTGAAAATTATATTCAAACCTAACTGATCTAGAACTATCCGAAGGTATTTTAAGCTTCGCAGGTAAAACTTCGCCCCATACAGATATTGTGAATAAATCTCCGCAAAAACTATTTTATTTTCAAAAAGATTATTAATCTTTAAACAAATACTATCTTTGTTCTCTCTTAAATTTAACCCTAGGAATGCATCGGTTACTATTTTGTTCTCATTATAATTATTTTTTATATAATCATCTAGTTTTGATTGAGCATCATTTAGTTCTAATTGAGAATGTTTTCCTTTGCAACCTGCAAAAATTAAAAATATTAATAAGAGTAAATATTTCATTTTTAATACCATCTAATAATTTCCCATTTGTTAAGATAATTTCATAAAAAGGGTCAATCATCCCGATAAGTGTTAATATAAGTATCTTTAATCTTATTAAAAAAGAAAATGTTATATTAAATCGTATCAGATATTTACATAGTTCAAGAACTTATTTTATTTTATTTATTTATATTTCCGAAATAAAAATTTTAATATGAAAAAGGATTAATTCTTATATGTTCATTTATTACCGTACAGAATGGAAGATAATGCATTATGGGAAAATAATAAATCTACTTCCGATTAATACAAGTGCATTATGAAAAAGTAATTAAAAGAATTTGGTTTGATTGAATAATTCAAATCTGCTAACACTAAAACAAAATTTTAATATATCAAAATTTTTTGCAGTCTTTGTCAATAGATTATTCAAATAATTAGACAAGTAATTGAGGAAATTCAATTAGATTATTTATTTGCCAATCGTGCAGCCACAACTAAATTATCGGGAAGTCAAAGTGAGACGTACAAAGTTAATTTATTACTTCACCTTCACCAACACCATTGTCATGTCGTCTGAAGGAGGTGCTTGTCCGCGGAAGGTTTTTAATTCATCCCAGATTAAATCCATAATTTCTGAGCTTCTGCGGGAGGTTTGGTTTTTAAGAAGCTCGGTTAGTTTATCTTCCCCGAACAGATCTTTCTTTTCATTCATTGCTTCTGTAATTCCATCTGAAAAGAATGCGTATAACTCCCCTTCCTTTAGAGAAATTTCTTCTTCAATTAATGTGCGTTCAAAGATTAATCCGTACTCAAGTCCGAGCCCGAGTCCCTGTGTTTTATAACTATTGACAGTTCCATTCTTTGCTGTGAGAATCGGCATATGTCCGGCACGGCAAAATCTTACAGTTCTCTTTTCCGTATCGAACAAAGCAAGTGTTAATGTTATAAACCAATTTCTTTCAATGGCTTCATACAAGCTTTTATTTATTTCTACTAAAATATCTTTAGGCGAACGTTCTGTTTTGCATGCAAGCTTCATCATTGTCTGCAGCTTGGTCATATATAAAGATGCAGAAAGTCCTTTGCCCGAAACATCACCAACTATAACATAAAGTTTTGTACCTTGTTTCGTTGTACCATCTTCAATAGGAATGAGATCATAATAATCTCCGCCAACCTGCTGTGCCGGAATCATTTCCCCACAAATATCGAGTCCATTCATTTCGGGAATACATTTCGGCAGAAGTCCTTCCTGGATTTTTCTTGCAAGATCGAGATCTCTCTCAATCATATCCTTTTCAGCTTCGGATTCATACAGCCTGTGCATTCTCAATTGCTATAGCAGATTGATTTGCAGCAGCAGAAAGAAGTTCAATATCTTTACCTGAAAATTGTGAACCCGAATGTTTCAGCCCGAATAATACGAGACCTATTACATTCGACTTAACGATCATCGGAATAATAGTATAAATATTTTCTCTTATAAGAAGCTCTGCATTTTCAGGAAACACATTTGTAAAATTTTGCTGCTCGATAGAAATATTTTGTGAGACAAGAGATTTTTCTTTTATAAAAAGATTTAAACCCGGCGCATTCAACGTAAGCTTTTCAACAGACAAACCAACATTTCTTGCCAACTGCATTTTACCCGATTTATCTTTAAGAAGAATACCAAATGTTTTTAACTTCAGTCCTTCTACAAAAGTATCTTTCATTGAATCCAGGATATGCTCCAGACCAATCAAAGTAGAAACCTCGCTGCTAAAGCTTAAAAGAATCTTTTGGTAAGCAAATTGTTCTGGATAAAATTTTTCTGTAAGAAATCCCTGGAATTTATTTTTTGTTGATTGAAATACCAGAGCAAAAATAATAAACGCAGCTCCGGCAATTACTCCCTGGTATTCTGTACCAATAGCTTTGCTTATCGTTTGTCCGAGCAAATAAATAATAAGGAAATAAACGGCAAGAACACTGATTGTTGCAGTTCCATATGTTATCGCATTTCTTATAACAACACTAACATCCATTAGCTGGTATTTAAAAATTGCATATCCGAAAGCCAATGGGAAAATTGAAACAAGAATAATAGGAGCATAATATTCAGGGTAATTAAACATTGTATCGGCTAAAACCGGGGCAATATAAGCGGTATAAGAAGAAGCAAGTATTGCGAGAACAAACGCTGCCAGAATAATTGCTATAGGTTTCTTTTCTTCTTTAGTTTTTAGCCGCCTGTAGTTTATTATTAAAGAAATAAATGCAACAATATTACAAGCTCCGATAAAAAGATTAAGGTAGCCAAGTATACCGAAAAATACTGTGTTGTGAATAACATTAAATGCAAATGTTAAAAGAATCATCGTAAAAAAAGCCAGGAATATTAATCCGGGAATTATGAATATCGCAGACTTTATCCACTTCTTTTCCATGAATTTAAATTGCCTGGGGAATATCCAGAAAAAATAAAGGGATAGAAAAGGAAGAAAGCAGATACTAAGCAGACATATATATGCTACTAAAATAGGAAGTAACTGGAATTCTTTGAGCATACTTAAGCTGTTCTGAATGAGTACGAAACTGCTCGCCAAAACTGCAAGAGCACCAATACCAAAAAATAATTTTTGAACTATTCCATCGGGCTTTGCCATTAAAACGATAAAACCAATTACTATCCAGAAAAAGCTCTGTAATCCGAATGCAAGAATATCAAACCGGACAAGTTTCTTTATATAAACTTTTGCAGTAAATATATTCCCATCTCTCATTACAGTATATTTTGCATACTCGCCGGAATTCACCTTATTCAATGTCTGTTGCGCAACAAAAATATTAGGGACGTGGTTTTCATTTATAGCCAGCAGTCGGTCCCCGTTTCTGATTCCTGCATCCCATGATACACCGTTAACTTTAACAAAATCGAAAAAGATTCCTGTACTGTCTTTCGATATTTTTTTAGTAACCCATAAACATTCGTCATTAGAATTAGGTATAACGCTCACGTCGTAATAAAGGTCAACTAATGAAAGAATAATTAGAGCGACCGAAACAACAATTATAAATTTGCTCCGGTTCTTTATAAAAAATTCTTTCAGATTTTTCATTTTAAATTTTGATTATCTTATTATTTTACTTTCACTATCATCAGAGTAATATCATCAGACTGAACAGCACCGTAAGTAAATTTGTGTACTTCATTTTTAATTGCAGATAATATTTCTGCAGCAGGTTTCTCTGTAATTCCAACTACAAATTTTTCAAGACGTTCGTCGGAAAATTCTTCATCATTAATATTTTTTGCTTCGGAAATACCATCTGTAAACATAACTATTATATCATCTTTCTTTAACTCTAAAGTTTCAGAAATATAAGGTCTTAGTGTTTTCATTACACCAAGTATTATTCCTCCTTTTTCTAATTTAATAATCTTTCCATTTCTAATTAATAAAGGAGGATTGTGTCCAGCATTAACATAATGAATTGAAACTTCTTCATCATTCAGTAAAGCCCAGAAAAAGGTAATGAATTTTCCATCTGTAATGTTTTCAGATACAAGATCGTTTATCAAAGCAGTCGCTTCATCTAACTTCATTCCCTGTTTACAAATCACTTTTAAGAATGCCTGGAGATTTGCCATAAGTAAAGCTGCGGGTACTCCCTTACCGACAACATCCGCAATCGCTATGCAAAAGTTCTTTTCATCAAGAGAGATTATATCATAATAATCGCCGCCAACCTGTCTTGAAGTTATATTCTCTGCAACCACATCAAAATGTTTGTACGACGGCTTTTTCTGAGGCAAGAGGTTACCCTGAATTTCTCTTGCAATTTCAAGTTCTTCTTCGATTTTTTGTTTTTCAAGTTCTTCAAGAAAAAGTCTCTGGTTTTCGAGTGAAATTATAGCAAGACTTCCGACAGAGGAAATAAATTCTATATCATCATTTGTATAAAGTAAATTATTAATTCTTTTACCAAGGAAAATTAATCCTTTTGTTTTTCCCTGTATCTGCATAGGTATAATAAGTTCTATTTTTAGTTTATCTATTTCCGGAAATTTATCCTGTATATTTTCTTTTGTAAGAGGAGCATTCAGATTTTGTAGGTCAGAATCTTTTAATAATTTTTCCAACTCATGGTTATTAATTTTAGATTCAAGAAAATTTATTTTATCATCTTCAAAAGTAACTACTGCAAATTTATAAACTAGGAATTGCCCGATAACAGAGTAAACCAAAAGCCTTGCGACTTTTGTACTTTCATTAACTAAACCAAATTCCTTACTCAATTCAAACAGAGCATTAAGCCTTTGTATTCTTGAATCGAGTGCCCTGTTAACTTTTTTTAATTCATCAATAACACGTGAATTCTGAATTGCTGTAGCAGATATATTTAATATTGTTCTTAAGAATTCTCTATCGTCATCGGAATAAGGAGACTGATTTAATTTTTCGCCGAGACAAATAAATCCAAGGCACTCTTCGGAAGATCTTATCTTTTCTACAGCCTGCAGCCTTGCTTCATTCATATAAGAATTTCATCAAATCATTCTCGAGAAAATTTTCTTTAGAAATGATGTTTGGAAATTTTGCCAAAAGTTCCTGTGAAATACCTTTGGAAGATTTTAATTCGAAAGATACCGTTAGTCTTTAAGTGCAATCAAACCTTTTACAGCAAGAAATTTTCCCATGCATGTAAAAAGAATATTATTCAAAATAAAGTTTAAAGTCGAGACTGGAATTTATTACCCTGCTGAACTCAACAAGGGCAGTTAGATTCCTTTTTACTTTGAAACCTTCGGAAGTATCCATTTTAATTTTGTGTAGTTAAACTTTTTGAGAGGAGAACCTGGTTATATTTTCCCGGAATAGAAATGTACTCAACATCATCCATAAGAGTGCGCATCAGGTACATTCCAAGTCCTCCAACTTTATGCTGCTTGTAATATTCCTGTATATCCGGTTCAGGTATTGAATCGGGTGCAAAAGATTTGCCGTAATCTATTATTGTTATCAACAGTTTTTTATCTTCATATTTAATCTTGATTAAGATTTCGCCATCAGGATAAGCTTTATATGCATGCTTTATAATATTTGTACAGGCTTCATCTACAGCAAGCATCATATTATCGATTGATTCCTGCTCAAACCCAACCGACGAAGCAATTTCCTGAATGAACATTCTTATCTTAGCAAGGTTTTCAGTCTTGCCTTTAACAACCAGTTTCTTTTCTTTTATTTTAGATTTATTATTTGCCAAGTTCTTACTCTTGAAATTTTTTAATAGCGTCGTCCTCTGTCTTATAAATCTCGTACAACAAAGGGAATCCCAAAAGATCAAAAATGTTATAAACTTTATCGTTCATAGTTGTAAGTTTTATATCGCCCGCATTCTCTCTTATCTTTTCAATAAAAGCCATAAATACACCTAAGCCCGCGCTGCTGATATACACTAAGTCTTTGAAGTTCACAACTATTTTGAACCTGCCGCCTGATATTAAATCAGAGAAGTTACTCTCCAGCATTGGAGCCGTGTGAGCGTCTAGATAACCATTTAAATAAACTACGCTTACACCGCTTTGGTCTTTAACTGATGTGCTGAATTCAGCCATTCTTTTTCTCCATCATTATTAAAATTATGTTTCCATTTTAATATAACTAAAGTTATATCATCATGCTGAGTGCCTTGTTTACTGAAAAGAGTAATCTCTTTGATAACTTCGTTGGAAATTTCATCTACACTTTTGTCTGAATGATTAAGAAGAACATTTTCAAATTTCTCTTCACCGAAATCTTCTAATTCAAGGTTTTTAGCTTCGGTTATTCCATCTGTGTAAAGTACTATCAGATCATTTTCTTTCAAGTCTATTTTTGTTTCTTCCAGCGATGATCCGAATTGTGTACCAAAATCTAATCCTAAGCCAATGCCCATTGGACGGATATTATTAACTTTGCTTTCTCTTATTAAAATGACAGGACAATGCCCTGCCCTTGCAATTGAAAGAGTTTCTTTTTCAAAATCGATTATACCGTAAGCTGCACTTACAAAGTTTTTCCTGTCGAGCGATCTTTTTAATATCTGGTTTGCCTTTGTTAAAATCTCTTTTGGACTTTCATTAGTTCTTGAAAGAGATTCAAAAATTCCCTTAACTTCTGCCATTATAAATGCAGCAGAAATTCCTTTGCCGGAAACATCCGCTATGATAAAACCAAACTTAGTTGGATTACCCTCCTGATTCTTTTCTATTTCAAAAAAATCATAATAGTCGCCGCCGACTTCAAATGCAGGAATAAAAACTGATGAAATATTAAGTCTGTCAAAGACAGGATCTTTTGCGGGAAGAATTTTTCTCTGGATTTCTCTTGCAACATCGAGTTCTTTTTCAAGTCTTTCTTTCTCAATTGATTCTTCAAGCAATCTTGAATTTTCTATTGCGACAGAAGCGTAATCAGAAAAAGTGTTAATTGCAGATTTATCTTCATCATCAAAAATAAAATCTCCCTTTTTTGCAACGACAAGAAATCCTCTTATTTGGTTATGAGTTTTTAGCGGAGTAACTGCACCAGCGGAATATTGTTCATTAAGCTGCGCTCTCTTTTCAAACTTCTTAAGATTTTCTGTAAACAATGTTCCTGTATCTTTAAAAAGCCTTTCCCTGAATATATATCCGGTAATAAGCTCAGCATCGAGATAACCGATATTCTTATGTGCAAGCTGTCTTAAGGTCTTTTCCTCTTTCCAGATTATCCAGGAAGCATCTGCATTGCTTACCTTAAGTGCGATATCTGTTACAGTTTCAGCAAGATCATCAAAATCTAAAACCTGCGTAATAAGTTTGCTGAAATATTGTAATGATGAAACCTCCTGCGCTTTCCTGTCAAATGCTTCCGCAGTAGGAATATGAAATAAAGTTGTAAAGAAAAGTACGGCAAAATAAACCGAGCCGTAAATCATCAGTATTCTAAAAAACGAACCGAGCGAACCGGAAAATTCCGAAAAAATTCTGTAATGTGTATTTGTATCGGTACTGTTTACAAGATTAACAATAAACAACGTACAGATAATTACTGAAAGCAAAAGCAACGAAATTTTTTCTTTCTTAACTATAAAGGCAATCCAGGAAATCCTGATTGAATTAATTACAATTAAAATGACGGATATAATTACAAAAGTATTTTTTATGTAAGAAAGATGTGGAAACAGATTAAACACTGAAGAAACTGAAGCAAGCAGAAAAAAAACGACCATCGTATTAAAGTAAACGCTGCTGCTTCTTTTTTGGTTAAGGAAATAAAATTCCTTAAAGATTAAAAAAATCTGTATTGTTATTGCAGCAAAAATAGTTACATAAACAAAAGATAGGATCGAGAAAATTACACCGGGACTTTTTAAGGTGTCACTTATCTTTCCAAAAATAAGAGAGAGAAATGAATCTGAAAAAGTAATTGCAAGAAATAATATTGCAGTAAGTATTCCAAGGTTCATCACAAGCGACATTGGATTAAACTTTTTACTTGCAAAAACGTCGTTCATATATAACGTGAGAAACAAAAAGGCAAAGAAAACTATTACTTCATTTAATGTAGTTAGAATGAAAGAATCGCTTGAGTAGAAGAAGATTTTATAAACAAACAGAATTCCCGCGCACAACAGGAATAACTGAAGCTTAATATTATGTCCTATCTTTAAAGTTTTCAGATTCATTAAGACGCTTTATCTTATAACTTTTACAAAGAATAATAATCACAGCCTAAGATGCTGAATCTAATGTTAAATTAGGTTAAAAAATGATTGTTGTAAAGAAAAGATAGATAAGCGGGTATTTGGCAGGATGGCTGAACAAATGACACTAATCCAATTCCTTAAAAGAATTGAATTGGTCTGTTATATCAAACTTCTACAGATTTCTTAGGTTTTTCCTGAACAGAATCCTTTTTCAACTCTTTCTTTAAGTTATCCATTTCGTGCTTAAACTTTTCCATCTCTTTCTCAAACCCTTTCATCCTCTTCTCCAAATTCATTGGACTTGCCAAAGAAAGAACTATCTCCCTGAAAATTTTGATTAAACCATTCGGCTAAAGAATCTTGGTTGAACGGGAAACTCCAGTTATTATTTTTAAATTGTTTCATGTAAAGACGACCAAGCGAATCGGCATCAGGACCATTTCCATAAAACTTAAATGACCTGACAGTATCGCCGGGGAATACTTTTACATCATATTTAAACTTGCTGATGTTTTTATCGAGTTTCGGAATCATAAAGGAAAACGCTCTTACCTGTTTTGTAGCTTCATTAATCATCCCTTCCAAGCTATCCATGTCAGGCAATTTAATTTTTGGAATAAAAATATTGTTGAGATGAACCCGGCACAAATTAGAGTCTACAAAAATATTAATATTTTTTTCAGACTTTGGAGCTTTCTTCAACATGGCAATAGTGCTGTCGAGTTTTAACTTTACACTGGCTTCTTGCATTTCTGCCCGGTTATTTTTGAAATCTTCAATATTCTTCCGCATGTCTTCTCTGAATTTATCCATATCCTTTTGAAATTCTTTTTTATTGAACTCAAAAGTATCTACAAAAAGCGAGTCCGGAGTAACAAATATATATTCATTGTCGTCAGCCGATTTAACACTGCTTACCATTTTTTCAACATCGGGTGTTTCGAATTTAAAAGAGCAGGCATAACTTCGTTAACAGCTTTTACATTTGAAAGTTTTGCGAAGTTAAGAATATCGGCAGCTATTGCCTTACGGTAATTCCACAAGTTATGATTAATTGCAACAGTGTTTTTATTATTTACAAGAACCTGAGATTGAAGCTGTTCTGCGTAACCACTCATTATCGAATCGAACTTGCTCTTTTGAGAATTATTCATGTTTAGAGTCTGAACAAACTTTTGAAAATTATCATTATCATTTTCATTTCCAGCAGTTCTTATTTCAAAATACTCTTTACCTGAAGAATCGGATCCGAGCTGTAAATACTGCTTCTTTTTATTATCAAGCGGTAACTTATTATAAAAAGCAAAATTGAAAATGTCTTCATTGTTAAGATCGGCAGCAAAAAGAAGAGGCTTTAGATTCTCTTTATAAAATCCGACTAAATTAGAACTCTGTTCCTCAACTATATTTTCCAAAAACCCAGGATTAAATTTTAATATAAGCATTAGGGAAAGTGTAAGAGCAACAATGCTTGTGACAGGCAGCCATTTTTTTATCTTTCTTTTGAAAGAATTTCCTTCCAGAACTGCAAGAAGTCTCGTTTCAAAGTAAGGAGATACGGGAAGTTTCTTTACTGATGAAGTTGTTAACTCTTTAAGCCGTTTTAGCTCTGCAAGCTTCTTCTGAAGCTGCGGTGAAATGCTAATCTTTTCTTCTAGTATCCGTACTTCATCGGGAGATAGTTCATCGTCTATATACGCTGATAAAATTTCAATATCTTTATCTATATTTTTCATGCCATCAAATCTCTTTCATAAGGCTTCAATATACTGCGAAGGCTTTCTCTTGCTCTGAATATTCTCGACTTAACTGTTCCTATTTCACATTGAACTGTTTCGGCAATTTCCTGGTAACTGAATCCTTCAATATCTTTTAACAAAAGTGGTACCCGCAGTTTCTCCGGAAGTTTCGAAATAGCTTTTTGGACAATACCCGGAATATCCATGTTTTCATTTATGTGGCTGTATCCATGAGCTTCGTCATTATCTTTTACCGGTGTAAAAATATTCCTGATTTTCATTTTTCTCAGGTGGTCTCTGCATTTATTAATCGTTATCCTGTAAAGCCATGTTGTAAACTGCGATTCGAACCTGAAATATTTTAGATTTTTGTAAACGGTGATAAAAACTTCCTGTGCAATATCATCGACAGAATCATTATAGTTCATGGTCATGTAGATGATATTACGAACCTTTTCCTTGTGCCTGTAAACCAGCGTTCTGAAGGTTGATTCATCACCTTCAATAAATCTTTTGATCAAAGAAAAATCGTCATCTATTTCAAGAATTCTTGGAGACTGTTGCAACACTTTCTTTTTTCTTTTAAAACTCATTTTTTAGACGAAATCCTAAAAATATTGTTCCATATAAATCACTACTAATATAAAGCAACATCACATCATAATCAGCGAAACTTGCTTTAATTTGAGCATCTCCTTAAATTGATCACGAAATTTCAGGAGTTGTTATGAAAATTAAAACCACGGAAAAATACGGAGCCGCAGTCATAGAATTAAAGGGAAATGTGATGGGCGGTGACGATACTAAAGATTTCAATGATTTATTGCACAAATTGGTAGAAGAAAATAAGCTAAATGTCATTGTTGATTTAAGTGACGTTAAGTTTATGAACAGTTCAGGGCTCGGCATGTTGATCGGTGGATTAACAACAATGAAGAAATCCAACGGCAGCTTAAAGCTGGCACGCGTGGGCGACAAAATTGAAAGCCTACTGATAATAACCAAGCTAATTACAATTTTTGAATCTTATGACACTGTTGAAGAGGCTGTAAACAGTTTCCCAAAGTAAAATGAAAATTTTTAACTCAGAAAATGAAACTCCGGATTATATGAATTCGGAGTTTTTATTTTGTCCAAAATCTTCTAATCACATTTCTTAAATAATCAAATGAAAGTTACAGTTTTAGTTGGAAGTCAATGGGGCGATGAAGGAAAAGGTAAAATTGTTGACCTGCTAAGTGCAAAATATGATATTGTCACAAGATATCAAGGAGGGGCTAACGCTGGTCATACTGTTGTTATTGCAGATAAGCAATATATTTTACATTTAATTCCTTCGGGAATACTTAGAGAAAATGTTATCTGCGTCATTGGTAATGGAGTTGTCATAGATCCAACTGCTTTACTCGAAGAAATTGCTCTGCTTGAAAGAAACAATATTAAAGTTGACGGCAGATTGTTTATAAGTCAGAATGCTCATCTTATAATGCCCTATCATAAGCTTCTGGATACAATAAGTGAAAGTGGCGATAATAAAATCGGAACAACCGGCAGGGGCATTGGTCCTTGTTATATTGATAAATACGCCCGTAAAGGAATAAAGATAGTTGATCTTTTAAATAAAAAATCTCTTGAGGAAAAGATCAGGAAAAATCTTGAAGAGAAAAATAATCTTCTTAAAAAAGTATATGAACACGAAGAACTTGATGTTGAAGAGATAATAAAACAATACCTCGAGTTCGATAAAACAATCGATAAATATATTAAAGATGTTCCAACTTTCTTAAACCAATCTATTTCAGAAGGTAAATCGATATTGCTTGAAGGTGCACAGGGAGCTCTGCTCGATGTGGATTTTGGAACATATCCTTTTGTAACGTCATCCAGCCCAACTTCCGGGGGAGCTTGTACAGGTTCAGGAATTCCACCAAATAAAATAACAGATGTTATTGGAATAGTTAAAGCATATACAACGCGTGTGGGTAATGGTCCATTTCCAACAGAGCTTTTAGATGACGATGGAAATAACCTTCGTAAAACAGGAGCAGAATATGGAGCCACAACCGGAAGACCTAGAAGATGCGGCTGGTTTGATGCATTTCTTGTTAGATATTCATCAATGATCAATGGGATCAATTCGGTTGCTATTACTAAGTTAGATGTGTTAAGCAAAATAGATGAAATAAAAGTCTGTATTGGTTACTCAATTAATGGAAAAACATTAAAAGCGTTTCCGACAGATGTTGACAGACTTTCCAATGTTAAGCCTCTTTATAAAACTTTGACAGGCTGGAAAGAAGATATTTCCAATTGTAGAAATTTTCAGGAACTTCCTTCAAAAACAAAAGACTATCTTAATTTTATCTCTGAATCGGCGGGAATTAAGATCAATATTGTGTCTGTTGGTCCTAAACGCAGCCAAACTTTTTATGTGAATTGAAAATCTTCGACTCTAAAGTGAATAATATTGACTGGATTTTCTCATCTAAAAAAAGAAAGTTAACTGATTCGTTATAATGAATATTTTAATTCAACCGAGCTGACTTAAGATGAAGATGTCCGGCGGTCCTGCTTCACTCAATTTAAAAATCACTTTACTAATAGTTGCAATTTTAATTGCAGTTGCTACACTGTTTTATACCCGGAATCTGATTCAGCAGCTTCAGGAAAAAGAAAGGCAGATAGTAGAATTATACGCAAAAGGAATAGAGTACGTTGCAAATACAACTTCTATGGATGTTGATATAACATTTCTATTTGATAATATAATAAAACCAATTGATTTCCCTCTCATTCTTACCGGACCCAATGATAAAGTTAATCTCAAGAACATAACTGACGTACGCAACGTAACTTATGATACGACACTGTCCCCCAAAGATCTGGAATTGTTATTTAGCAAAAAGATCTTGGAAATGGATAATCAGCATAGTCCTATCTCAGTTATTTACCAGGATACTCTTGTACTAACAAAAATTCATTACGGAGATTCAAGCTTAATTACTCAACTTAAATTTTATCCCTACGTACAAATAGTAATTGCAGCATTGTTTATTGTGCTTGGCTATATAGGCTTCAGCAATGTAAAAAGAAGCGAACAAAGTAATATCTGGGTCGGAATGGCTAAAGAAACCGCACACCAGTTTGGTACTCCAATCTCAAGCCTGATGGGATGGCTGGAAATGCTTAAACTCCATTATAATGATCCGGATAAAGTTCTTGATATTTCAGAAGAGATTACTAACGACGTAGAAAAGTTAAACAGAATTACATACAGGTTTTCAAAGATTGGTTCGACACCGGAGCTTAAAAATAAATCAGTGCTCGATGAAATAAGAAAAATAACAGACTACTTTCAAAGAAGACTTCCACAGTCAGGAAAAAGTGTTGAACTAAAAATTGATGGGGACCGTGAAGCCAGTGCACAGCTAAACTCAGAACTTTTTGGATGGGTCATAGAAAACCTTGTAAAGAATGCTCTCGATGCTATCGATCATAAAGAAGGAAAAATTAATATTTCTGTTTCTCAGGGACATAAAACTGTTGAGATTGATGTTTCGGATAACGGTAAAGGTATTGAAATGAAAAGAAGAAAAGATGTATTTCGTCCTGGATACAGTACTAAAAGAAGGGGATGGGGGCTCGGGCTAAGTCTTTCAAAAAGAATTATTGAAGGTTATCACAAAGGAAAAATTTTTGTAAAGAATTCCGCTCAAGGAGAAGGTACAACATTTAAGATCATTCTCAAGAAAGCATGAACTTTTAATTCTATTCTCTGTCAATACTTCTACAATTTATTATTATTCATCTCAAAAAGGGATTTTGTAAATACTTCCGGTAATTAAGTAACTTGCCTTGAATTATTTACTTCAAAAACCCCAAATAATCTAGATATTCTTACAAGCGATAAACAAATCGGTGGCACCTTATTAGATAATTAAAGAAATGAGTAGAAATAAATTTTAAGCATAGCACCCTCCAAAATGACACACAAACTGTCGAGTCTTTGCCCTCATGGCTCGACAGTTTTCCTCTTTTAAACCGAACTGAAAATCTTCGCAGAAAAATTGTATGAGCTAAAAAAATATTTCAGGATGGCATGGTAATTGTCAATTATGGTGGGAAGTTTTAAGCATAGCACCTCCTGAAGATGACGTATAAGACTGTCGGATTATTTAGTTAATCCGGCAGTTTTGTTTTATAAAGCTCCATTAATGTTTTTCGGGTTTCTTCAACAGCATAAAAGATATCTTCTTTTTTCGCTTCAACGTCTGTAATTATTTCCCCAATACCGGATAATAAAATAAACCTGATTTGTCCGCCCCTATTCTTTTTATCTCCTTTCATAAAATTAATAATTGAATCAAGATCGCTTGATAAAAAATCATCAGGCAGTTTAACTTTTAAAGGAAGTTCCATTAATTTCATTAAATCTTTTCCTGAAAGTAAACCTTTTTTATTTGAAAGATGTAAAGCAGAAATAATTCCTGCAACAACAGCTTCCCCATGTTTTAATTTCAGATTAGCCTGGCTCTCAAACGCATGAGCAAAGGTATGACCTAGATTCAATATTTTTCTTAGTCCACTTTCCTTTTCATCTTTTTCTACTACTGAGCCTTTAAATAAAACAGATTCATAAATAATTCTGTTCAAAACATTCGTATCAAATGAATAAATCTTTCTAAAATTATCATTTATATAATTATAGAAATTCCTGTTAGTTAAAAAGGCATACTTGATTAATTCTCCGACACCTGAGTTAACTTCTTTTACAGGTAAGCTTGACAAAAATTTTGTATCAATTAAAACAAGCTCAGGTTGATAAAATGAGCCAATGATGTTTTTAAGCTTGTTAAAATTTATTCCCGTTTTCCCACCAATTGAGCTATCAGAAGCTGAAATAATAGTAGTTGGAACATGAATTAACTGGATGCCTCTCATATAAGATGCAGCAGCGTATCCAGCCAGATCTCCGGTTACACCTCCACCAATTGCAATAAGCAGAGTATCTCTACCAAATTTTTTCCCAATCAGTGATGAAAAAATCTTCGTTAGCTGTTCAAAAGATTTTGAACCTTCACCAGAATCAAGTTTATGAAAATGGATTCTGGAATTATAATCTTTGAAAGCATTCCTCATATATTCTTTATAAAGCCTAACAACATTTTCATCAACTACAATGAAAACATTTTTATTTAAGCCAAGATCATTTATCAGATCTGGTAATGAACTTAAAATTGTATTTCCGATAAATACCGGATATGTTTTATCTTTAGTATGAATGTTGATTTTTTTCAATTTTTACTCTTGTTTATAAAATCTTATTTGAGAAATTATTTTGACAATCTTGTCAATAGTTTTGCCTACTGAATTGCTATCGGTGTCAATGGTATAATCGGCTTGTTCATAATATCTTACCCTCCTCTCCATTAATTTTTTTATTCTGTCAGTCATCTCTTTCCTGCTTAAACTTTCCGAATTGCTCTTTGTCAGCGCTGGCCTGTCTTTTTTATACTTGAGCCTTTGATAAACTGTATCAAGAGAAACTTTCAGGTAAATAATTTTACCGGTTTTTTTTAATATTTCAAGATTTTCTTCATTTGCTGCAGTTCCACCACCTAATGAGATAATAACATTTTGTGATTCCGAGATTTCTTTAAGAGTATCCGTTTCAAGTTTTCGAAAATAATTCTCTCCTTCCTGTTCAAATATTTCTCTTATCTTTTTCTCGGTTTTATTTTCTATTAATCTATCAAGATCGAAAAAATCCCAACCAAGTGTATTTGCTAGAATTGGTCCAATTGTGCTCTTTCCGGAGCCCATAAAACCTGTAAGATAAATAGTGTTCTTCATTGAATTAAAAGCTTTAAGAAATTTAAACGTTTGGAAGATAAAAAAAAACTTTGAAAAGCTTTTGATCAGAAGTTTATTGCCGCTCCAAGAATAAAGGTAACTCCGTCAACATTAATTTTAGAATCAAAAGCTCCCTGAGAAAGCCCAAAAGCTGTCTTTCTCATTCCCACAATATTTAGCCCGATGATTAAAGGCTCAGTTAATCTGTAATGTATTTAGTATCTGTTAAGCAATTTTAGGATTTTTTTAAAAGAAAATCCCCAAAAATTACCTAATGAATTTTTGGGGATAGTTCTTATAATAATATATTATTACTGTTCGTAGAACCTATACCTGTCGTCAACTATATCAGCATTCTTTTTTGCCGTTTCAATCCACTGACTAATATATGCATTCTTTCTCTCATTAAGTGTCTGAGCCAATAGAGAATTTCTTTGAGATGCAAAAGCAGATGAATCAAAGCTTGTTCTGTCAACAACTTTCATCAAATAATAACCTCTTAACCCTTTAACCGGTTCCGATACCTTATTTAATTCAAGATTCTGGGCTTTCTCAATAAAAGCAAAATCACGTCCTACATTGGGAACGTAACTATTCGCAGCCGTAAACTTACCCGTTTTATTTGTAATTATATTACTATCTATTCCCTTAGCTTTATTTATATCATCACCAATTTTTTTTCTGATTTCTTCGGCAAGATTTTCTGCTTTCTGAAATTTCTTTTCTCTTATAACTGCAACTTTAACTAAGTTCTTAACTTCGTCGAAGGGTTTTATGCCTTCTTTTATTATATCAGAAACCATAACTACAGCATCTCCTGTCTGTAGCCTGAAAACATCGCTTACAGTATTTACACTATTATCGAAAGCAAACTGAAGAACTCTTTTATTAGTCCCCAATCCTTGTATCATATAAGCATCTTTTGTAAACGGGGGTGTCTCCTGGATTTTGTAATCCATTAATTTTGCTTCTTTTTCGAAATCGTTTTTATTCGCTATGTAAGAAAAATCCTTGGCTTTATTATAGATTTCATCTTTGGTAGTAGCAGAAGCAACAACAGGATTAACGATTTTTTCTATTACAAACTTTTTATCAGTTTTTCCCGTGACTTTAATTATATGATATCCATAATTTGTTTTTACAGGTTTTTGAATTACTCCAACACTACCTTTAAATACAGCTTCATCAAATTCCTTAACCATTCTTCCTTTTCCAAACCAGCCAAGATCACCACCCTTTTGTGCACTTCCGGGATCTTTAGAATATTCCATCGCTAACTTTTCAAAATCAGCACCTGCTTTAAGGTCATTATAAATCTTCATTGCCAATTGATAATTAGTACTATCACTGTTTCCACTGATTAAAATATGAGAGGCACGTGCAAACGTTTCCTGAGAGGGTATAGTAGCAACAAGATTGTAAAGCACATATCCTTCAGGTGCAGCAACGGGACCAATGACTGACCCGGGAGTCGATTTCAATATTGCATCGGCACCTTCGGTCGAAAGAGCTGAAATCTCCACAGTATCTTTTTTGTAAGATTGAGTAGAATATATATTCACATATGATTTAAAGCTTGCAGTATCCGATTTAAGATTGGAAGCTACAAGCTCGAGAGTTTTCTTTACGTTTAAGGAATCACCATCAGTTGCTTTTTCTGGGAATAAGACATATTTCAGTTTTCTTTGTGCCCGCACCTTATAATCATCAGAATGGTTATTGTAATATGTTTTCAGATCATCATCAGTAACTTTTATTGTTGAATCAGGAATGAGATTTAACCCTACCAATGCATACTCAACATCCATACTTATATTTTGATCTATGTATATTCTTTTTAAATCGGCATCACTAACAGTTATCGAAGCAAATAAAAAGCTTTGTAATTTTTCATTTAACCGCTGCTGTCTTACATACTCTTCAGCCTGAATTAAAGGTTTACTGTTTTGGGGGTTAAAAAGAGAAGATTCATACAACTGGCGGTTAAACTTCCCTGTTGAATCAATAAAATTCTGCTTCAGAAAATCAGGTGGATTATCTCCAAGAATAATATCTCTTATTTCGTCATCCGAAACTGTAATTCCAAATTTTTCTATTTGCTGGGAGACAAGCTTCTGAGTTATAACAGCGTTCCAAACCTGGTCACGTATTTGCGGCATTTGTTCCGCATCAACTTCTTTGTTGGATTGAGATTTCATATTTTCCAGTTCCTTGTCAACATCACTTGCAAATTCCTGGTAACTTATTTTATCTCCATTAACAGAGCCGACATCATTGGATCTCCCTCCCAAAGCCTGCATAACGTTTGAGTCTGAAATAACCATAAACAAAACAAAAAGAACACCTATAGAAAGGATAAAAGCAGGAGCCAGACTCCTCATCCTCGCCATCATTGCCATAATAATAAATCTCCGGTGATATTTTTTAAGAGCATTAAAAATATAGACATAGTCACCCAAAAGCAATATAATTTGATGTTTAGTGATTGCAATAAGACAAGAATAAGTATTCAGAAACGCAATCTATCTCGATTCATAGTAATGATTACAAAAGAAAGGCGCAGTTGCTTAAGTTGACTTTGGAACGCTACGAAACTATATTGCTCCGCTCAAAAATAATTTGAGGACTATAAAATGAACGAAATTGACGGTTTTTTAAGACAAATACCTATTTTTTCACAGCTTAGTGACGATAAACTGGGGCAAATTTCAAATTTAAGTTCACGACAGAAATTCAATAAGGATTCTGTTATTCTTTTTGAACATGAAACCGGTTCAACTTTTTTTATTGTTTTAAGTGGAAAGGTAAAACTTTCTCGCGTTAGTGAAGATGGTAATGAAGTAATATTGACTACTTTATCTGGATCTGATTTCTTCGGTGAAATGTCTCTTCTCGATGGCTCCTCACGTTTGGCAACAGTTACAGCAATGGAAGATTCTGAACTGTTGATTATTCAAAGAAAAGAATTTATTAATCTTCTGCGTTCCGATCCGGATATCTCTATTGCTCTCTTAATAGAGTTAACTCAAAAACTGAGAGCAGCAAATATGAAATTAAAATCTTTATCTCTTAAAGATGCAGAAGGAAAAGTGGCTATAGTTATTCTTCAGCTTGCTGATGATATCGGAAAAATCCGACAGGGTGCCGTGGAAATTGAAAGGCTCCCCTTTCAACATGACCTTGCTAATATGGCAGGGACTTCAAGAGAAACTATTTCGAGAACCCTCCATACTTTTGCAAAAAAAGGATTGGTTGAGTTAGACGGCTCAAGATTAAGAATTTTAAACTATGAAAAATTTAAAGAATTATTTAACTGATATGTAATGAACGGTAAAGTTGATTTACATACTCACACAACTCATTCTGATGGAGCCAATACTCCGGGTGAATTAATACAAAAGGGCAAAGCCGCAGGAATAGATATACTAAGCATAACTGATCACGACAATATAAATGGAATTAAGGATGCTATTCAAATTGGAAAAAGTCTTGGAATTGAAATAATCCCTGGGGTTGAGATAAGCTCCGAAATTGGTAACCGGGAAATTCATATTCTCGGTTATTTTTTTGATATAGATAACCAGGAACTGGAACATTATCTAAACTTCTTTAGAGAAGAAAGAGTCAAACGTGCAGGCAGAATTGTAAATAAACTTAGAAGTTTTGGTTTTAACATTACTCTTGAAGATGTACTTAACAAAGCTAAGAACTCTGCAGTTGGTCGTCCTCACATTGCACAGGTTATGCTTGAAAAAGGTATTGTTTCTTCTTACTACGAAGCTTTCAATAAATATATAGGAAATGGTTCCCCTGCTCATGAAAAAAAGGTTCATCTTTCACCGCAAAGTGCTTTCAGGATAATAAGTGATGCGGGCGGATTATCTTTCATAGCTCACCCTGGCAACCTGCAGGAAAGCTTACTAAAGGATTTAATAGAATCTGGAGTAGATGGAATTGAAGTAATACATCCTTCACATTCAGCGCAGCAGCAAAGATTTTATAAAGGGATTGTAAATTCCTATTTTCTTTTAGAATGTGGAGGCTCGGATTATCACGGTGGTAAAAGAGAAGATGAGTCTAATTTAGGACAATACTTTACGAGCACATCTGCAATATTTGCTATGCGGAAAAGATTGATGAAATTCTCTGCATAACTTTTCAAAGACTAAAAAGATGAATATTATTGAGGGAAATCAAAAAGAAAAGAACTTTAACTTTGCTATTGTTCAAAGCCGTTTTAATGAAGAGATTGGCGAAAGGCTTCTTGCTGGGGCATTAAGCTGTCTTAAAGAGAATGGATATAACGAAAACAATATCCCTGTAATTAAAGTTCCGGGAGCTTTCGAGATTCCACTCGCTGCTGAAAAATTAGCTTCCCCAAAAAAATATGATGCAATAATTTGCTTGGGCGCTAGTAATAAAAGGTGAAACTGCACATTTTGAATATGTTTCAAAAGCTGCTGCAGATGGTATATTACAAGTTGGACTTAAATACGGAATTCCGGTAATCTTTGGAGTGCTTACTACTTATGATGAAGTCCAGGCTGAAGAAAGATCGGGTAGAAAAAGAAAATAACAAAGGCTGGGAAGCTGCTGCATGTTGCTATAGAAATGGCAAGCCTTGTTAAAAAAATAGGGAGTTAATCACATCCTGAATTTTGTACTTTCTGATTACTAAAAAAATCTTAAATTTATTTATTGCAAAAAAAATTAATAAGGGTTCAATAAGATAATTTATACTGTGTACTTACTTATCTCAAATTTGAGGAAAACAAAAATGCTTCTGAAAATTATCTTATTTATAACTTTACTTTCATCTCTTTCTCTTTCCCAGCAGTTTTCTAACTGGCATAATTACACAGACATGAAAAATATAGAGAGCATCTCTGTTTCAGACAAAGCGATATTTGGTGCTACTGACGGAGGAGGATTTCAATACGACATTTCAGAAAATTCTTTCAAAACTTTTCATAAAACCGACGGATTAAATGGAGTATCACTTACTTCAGTAACTATAGACAAATTTGGAAAAATCTGGTTTGGTAGCAGCAGCGGTATTATTGATGTTTATAATCCTGAAACAAATGATTTTAAAACAATATTAGATATTTATAATTCAGATAAAAGTTCCAAGAGAATTAATGGACTTTCTTCTAGCGGTGATACAATTATTGTTTCAACTGACTTTGGGATTTCTCTTATTAATGCTGATAACTATTTATTCTTTGATACTTTTTTCAAATTCGGAGACTTCCCTGCAAATATCAGGGTAAACGGTTCCTTAAAAACTTCTGTACTTTACGCTGGTACAGATCAGGGTGCCGCCATACAAAAAGCAGGAGCTACAAATTTATCCGCTCCTGAATCATGGAACGTTTATACAACTGCCAATGGATTACCTTCAAACAATGTTAAAAGATCGTCTCCTTTTAACAGTTCTATTATTGCAGCAACCTGCCGCGGGCTGGCATCTTTTAATGGAACTTCCTGGTCAAGCTACATACCTGATCTGAATAACATGTTTATCAACGATATATTTCCTAAAGGCGATTCACTACTTATCGTTGCAAATAACAATTATATTTTTTTATATCAAAACAATATTCTTACTCAACTTTTATTTACTCAAAATTATAATATCTCCACAATTAATTATTCAGTGTCTCAAGGTATTCTTGCAGGAACAAATAGGGGTATATTAAAATTAAGCGATAACTCTTTTATTTATCCGAATGGTCCCTATGCAAATCTATTCCCAAGTATGGCTGATGATGCAAATGGAAACTTGTGGTCGGCAAGCGGTGATGATGTTTCTGGAGTAGGCTTTTATAAGTTCGATGGCACAAATTGGTATAATTATAATCTTTCAAATACACCTGAACTTCCGACAAACGCTTATCACACAGTTTATGTTTCCCCTGATAATACAATTTATTTAGGGAACTGGGGCAACGGGTTTATTACCATTTCTCCCGACGGGACAATTACTAATTATAATGGGCAAAACACCGGCATGCAGGGAATAAACGTTAACCCTAATTTCTTGGTTATTAACGGTTTCGGTAAGGATTCTAAAAACAATCTCTGGGTATTAAACCACGGCGCAATCGACCATAAAATTTTAAGTATGGAAGACACTCAGGGGCAGTGGACTCATTTCTTAATCCCGCAAATAGGATCCCAATATGTCGATCAATTTTTTAACTTAGCAATAGATCAGTACGATACAAAATGGTTTTGCTCACAGTCACAAGGCGGCAGACAGGGTTTATACTTTTTTAATGAAGGAAACAGCATATCGAGCTCACAGGATGATGTATCAGGATTTATAAGTACCCCCGATATTAACAATAATTTTGTATCTAGTGTTCAGGTTGACAGGCGCGGAGATGTATGGATCGGAACCAGTTTAGGAGTAAATATAATTACCAACACATATTCAATTACAACAGGTACTCCCAAGCTGGTAATTACTTCTGTTTTTTCTTTAAGACAGCAAACTGTTACAGCACTTGCAGTAGATCCTTTAAATCAAAAATGGGTTGGAACAAACCAGGGTTTGATACTTGTTAATTCCGATGGGACAAGTTTACTTGCAACTTTAAATACAACAAATAGTCCTTTACCTTCAGATCAAATTACGAGCTTAGCAATTGACGAAAATACAGGCACTGTTTATGTAGGAACCGATAAAGGCTTAACTTCTTTTATAACAACAGCGGTAAAACCTAAAGAGGCTTTTGACGAACTCACTATTTATCCAAATCCTCTTTTGCTAAACGGTAATAATAATCTTGTAACAATAGACGGATTGATACGGGATACCGATATAAAGATTTTAACTATCAGCGGCAAACTCGTTAAGGCATATTCTTCTCCGGGAGGGCGGGTAGCTGTTTGGGATGGGAGAGATGATTTCGGAAAGTTAGTACCAAGTGGCGTCTATTTTATAGTAGCCTTCGATAAGGAAGGAAACAGTGTTGCAAAAGGCAAAATTGCTGTCTTAAGAGAAGAATAATTCTTTCCACTTATGGTGGTGATATCTTTTTTGAAAGATGCCATTTTAAAAAGTAAATTATTTAATTAAGACTAGTCCTCCTAAGTCTCAATAAAGGAGGATCGGCTAGGTATTTCTTCATAAAATTGAATGTATAAGGATATTAAATTAGTTAAGAAATATTCATTATATATATTATATAATATTATAGTTCTTGTTGGAATTTTACTTCTGTTTGAACTATTAGTCAGAATTTTTGTGCCTCAAATACAACTGGCTGGAACAAGTAAAAATTTATTAATTGATTCTTTATATTTTTCTTCCCCTGGTTTAAGATCGAATGTAAAAGGTTTATCTAATGGTGTAATCAAATCAACCAACCAGTATCACTGCTGGAAATATTCTAAACCGTTTAAGGATAAAACTAAAATTCTCCTATTGGGTGACTCAGTAACAATGGGGATTGGAGTCGAGAATGATTCTACATTTGCAGGAATTTTAAATAACTATTTCGACATAATTAATCCCTCTTTAATTGGTTATTCTTCCTTTGATTATGTGAACGTCTTTAATTATTTCATTGTAGGAAATCCAAATGTTTTCAAATATAAAGCTGTTTATATTTTTTGGACTATGAATGACGTTTATGCAAATTCTTTTATGCAGAATCAACCAGCTTATGTTCCAGGGAACTATTTATATAACATTGTAAATTTTTTAAGACACAATTCCAAAGCATATATCTTCTTAAAAAATATTATTAGTGATAGATCAAAAGTCTATTACGATTTTGATAGTAAGTTTTATAATGATGAAAACAAACTTTTGAAGAAATCAGTGAAAAATATTGTTTATATGGCAGACATATGCAATAAACTTAAAATAGATTTTTGTCTTTTCTTTTTACCGTACGAATATCAAATTAGAAGCGGCAATAATGAATCATTCCATAAACCTCAGAAAATATTATCGAAACTATTATACAGTTACAACGTAAAGACAATAGATTGTGTTGGGGCATTTGAAGATGGGTTTATGACACCACAACAATTTTATTTATATGGAGACGGGATTCATTTTTCTAGAATCGGGCATAAACATATAGCTGATTTTATTTTAAATCAGCTCAAGAGAAAAAATAATGCGACTAAACAGTCATTAAACTCGAACTCTTGTCAATTATACTCTCAATTCGATTATCTTTGTAAAGAAATACCATTATAATTATGATCGATCTTTCAAATATCTCGCTTCAGTTTAACGGGAAATATCTTTACAAAGATTTAAACTATAAAATTAATGCCGGCGATAGAATTTCTCTCGTCGGTGCTAACGGTACGGGAAAATCTTCTCTTCTTAAAATAATTTCCGGAGAACTTCAACCCGAGAACGGGAATATCTTTAAGCAAAAAGGAATTAACATTGGCTATCTTCCCCAGGAAAATGTAACTCACAAAGGGAAAAGTTTAATAGATGAAGCAACTTCTGCACTTACAGATATAATTACCCTTCGCAAAAAAGAACATGAAATTGCAAACATTCTAACCGACTCAAAATTAAATAATGAAGAAAGACTCGATTATATAAACCAGCTTGGAGAAGTGCATCATCGTCTTGAAGAATTAGACTCATACAGCGCCGATTCAAAAGTAGAAAAAATATTAACAGGATTAGGATTCAGCGAATCCGATTTTAACAAAGCTACGGAAACTTTTTCCGGCGGCTGGCAAATGAGAATTGCTCTCGCAAAAATTCTTGTTTCACAAAATGATATTCTTTTATTGGACGAACCTACAAATCATCTTGATCTTGATTCTCTTGAATGGCTGACAGATTTTCTTAAGGATTACAAAGGAGCTATACTTATTGTTTCTCATGATAAGCACTTTGTAGATGAAATAACAGATAAAACCCTTGAAATTTATCTCGGCAAGTGCAACACTTTTAAAGGAAATTATACTGCTTACCTGAAGTACAAAGAAGAAAGAGATGAACTTCTTGGCAATCAATATGAACAACAGCAACAAAAAATAAAAGAAACCGAGAAGTTTATTGAAAGATTCCGTTACAAAGCTACAAAAGCAAAACAGGTTCAAAGCAGGATTAAACAATTAGAAAAAGTTGAATTAGTTTCTTTGCCGGAACAAACCGGAAAAATAAAAATAAATTTCCCCGAACCTCCGCCAAGCGGAAAAATCAATATTGAATTGACAAATATTTCCAAATCATTTAATGAGAATCATGTATTTAATAACCTGAATTTTGAAGTTGCAAGAGGAGATAAAATAGCTTTTGTCGGACCAAACGGAGCGGGCAAAACTACTCTTGCTAAAATTATTGCAGAAAAGATCAGCATTGATTCCGGTGAAAGAAGAACCGGGTATAATACTGTAATTTCATATTTTTCTCAGGATATTGCCGATTCTCTTGATCCTGAGTTAGATCTTATAGAAACTCTTGAAGAGGCCGTTTCCGATAAAAGCCCTGTTTATTTAAGAAATCTTTTAGGATCATTTCTTTTCTCAGGTGATGATGTTTTTAAGAAAGTTGGTGTTTTATCAGGCGGAGAGAAAAACAGGGTTGCACTTTCAAAAATTTTTCTTGCACAATCAAATCTAATTATTTTAGATGAACCGACAAACCATCTGGATTATTCATCAACAATGGTTCTGCAAAAAGCTTTGCAGAATTTTTCCGGTTCTCTTATTCTTGTTTCTCACGATATTGATTTCCTCAGACCAATTGTTAACAGGGTGGCTTATATAAGAAAAGGAAAGATAAACCTTTTCCCCGATGGTATTGATTATTTCCTTTCAAAAAGATTAGAACTGCAGGAAAATGTGCAGTCAGCTAAAAAAGAAATTAAAGAATCGGAAAGTATTTCGAGAAAAAATCAGAAAAGAATTGAAGCCGAATTTAGACAGAAGAAATATCAGGCTACAAAAGATATTGTTAAAAAAATTAAAAGTTTTGAAACAAAGATTGAAGGGTTTGAACAAAGAAAAAAAGAGCTTGAGATTGAACTACTGAATACTGATTTATATCAAAACCCGGAATTAATGCGAGACAAAAATGCAGAATTCAATAAAGTAAAAACGGAACTTGAGAAGTTAATAAGAGAATGGGAAATCAATTCAGCAGAACTACAAAGAATAGAAGATAATTTTAATTAAACTTTTACTTTAAGGAACTCTTCTGCAAGTGCAATTCCTCCATACAACGCAGCATCGTCACCCAAATGAGATACGACAATTTTTAATCCTTTAGCTGATTCCTTCAAAACACTTTTTGAAAAAGACTCTTTTATTTTTGGCAACATAAATCCACCCATCGCTTCTACTACACCACCACCTAATACAATTGTGTCAACATCAAGCAGGTTAGCAATACTTGCTAAAACAGTTCCAATAACTTCACAGCCTTCCGATAATCTCTTTACAGCAACAGGATCATTTTGTTTTACTGCCAGCGAAAGTGCCCGGCTTTTTATTCTCTCTTTTGATTTTATATACTTTTTAAGGACGCTTCTTTTGCCGGACTTTATATCTTTCAAAATTGCTTTTACAATTGCCGTCCTGCTTGCAACGGCTTCAAAGCAGCCATGATTACCACAACCACATAAAGGACCATTCTTTTCAACAATAATATGCCCCACTTCTCCAGCTACATAATTTGAACCCCGGTAAATCTTCTCATTTAAAATTAGTCCTCCGCCAATTCCTGTCCCTATAAAAACAACAAACATATTTTTAGATTTTATGCCTGCCCCAAATTTTTTTATTCCTAGCGCGCCTAGATTAACATCGTTTTCAATTAGAACAGGATATGGGATATATTTTTTAAGTTTTTTTGTGATATTAAAATTTTTTATTCCGAGGTTAGGAGCAAAACCGATTTTGCCGGTAAAAGGATTTAACGAGCCCGGCACTCCCAGACATACTGCCTTAACATTTTTCTTTTTTTGTTTAACTTTTTTAGCAACTTCATTTATGATACCTGCGAGACTTTTTACATATTCATTCGGACTTGAGCCTGCCTTTGTAGGCTGTTTAACCTGTGCAATAATTCCTTCCTGTGAATTGATAGCTGCGGCGAGAATCTTTGTCCCTCCCATATCGACTGTTATAATGCAATCTCTTTTCAGAACTACTCCTTTTTTTCTTTACTAAAATTATAAATAAATCTTATATAGACGAAATTATTTTCTTAATTTGTGAACCTTATGTAAATAATTGTTTAATATTGATTTAATGAACTAAAGTTTGAAAAACATAAAGCCTCTTAAAAGATTCGGACAAAATTATCTCTTTGACCAGAATATTATTAACAAAATTATTTCAGAAATTAATCCTGGGAAAAAAGATAATATTTTGGAGATCGGTCCTGGTCATGGCTCTTTAACAGAAAAATTACTTGAAAAAACAAATACACTTACAGCTATAGAAATTGATAAGAGAATCAAAGAAGATCTTCAAAATAAATTTCCAGGTTTAAGATTAATTTCTGAAGACGTGCTTAAAACAGATTTCAGAAAAATATTTTCAGATGGAAAAAAGAAAATAAGAGTGGTCGGAAACATTCCTTACAACATAACATCGCCTATTATTTTTAAAATGATTGAATACAATGATATTATTAAAGACTCTGTTTTAATGGTTCAATATGAAGTAGCAAAAAGATTAAAAGGAGAAAAAGGGACAAAAGATTATGGTATACTTTCAGTTCTGCTTAATTTTTTTGCCGAAGTAAAATTCTGTTTCAAAGTATCTCCATCTTCTTTTTATCCAAAGCCGAATGTTTTTTCAGCACTTGTTCATTTGTTTTTTAAAGAGAATGATATAGACAAAGAATTAAAATATTACCTGATACAAATTGTTAAAGCTTCATTCGGAAATAGAAGAAAAACCCTAAAAAATTCGCTTGGCAATAGTATATTTAGTAATATTAATTTTGAGGACTCTGGAATTAACCTAACAAAGAGAGCCGAACAGCTTGATTCAGCGGACTTTTTAATCCTTGCAAGATTTGTCCAAAAAAGAATAGAAAAGCAAAAAGATTATATAAACCAATCATAACCGGATGAACGAAATAAAATCTTTTCTAAAAAACCTCAGTGCGTTTGACCTGGTTGTGGTAGTTTTCTTTTTCCTCCTTACAACAATTAATATTATTTATTATAACCGTGTTACACAATGGTTAACATTCGTTTGCCTTAACATCTTCATAATACTTTTTGTCTTAATGATAGTTTTAGTTGAGCATAAATCCGATAAAAAAGCCTGGCATATTATTCATTATTGGTATGCTGCGCCTCTTATATTTTTTACCTTCAAAGAAATTTATTTTATGATACAACCGATAAGGCAAACTGATTACGATTATCTCTTCATACAAATCGACAGGTGGCTTTTCGGCACAGACCCGACACATTTTCTTTACAAATTTTCTAATCCGGTACTAACAGAGATATTACAAATCATCTATGGAATGTTTTACCTTCTTCCGATTTTACTTGGATTATTTTTGTACCGTAAAAAAAGATATCTCGCAATGGACTATGCCGTGTTTTCAATTATATATGGATTTTATCTTTCATATCTTGGTTATTTTGCACTACCCGGAATCGGTCCGCGTTTTACACTTCATGATTACAATACAATAAATCAAACACTGCCCGGATTATTTTTGACAAACATACTTAGAGAATTTGTTAACCTAGGTGAATCAATTCCTGCAGGAACTTTAAATCCTGCAAGTGTTGTACAACGCGATGTATTTCCAAGCGGACACACTATGATTACATTAATTTTAATGTATCTCTCTGTAAAGTTAAAAAGCAGGTCGAGATACTTCTTTGTTCCCGTTGGTTCACTTCTGATATTTGCAACAGTTTATCTCTGGTATCATTACGTTATCGATCTTATAGCAGGATTTGTTTTCATGGTTTTCTCGCTTTGGTCTGGTAAAATTATTTTTAACTGGTGGAGAAGAAAGACTGGAAAGGAAGAGTTTGAGTACGATAAGGCATAACGGTCATTAGTCATTTGTCATTGGTTGTCATTCGATAGTCATTCTATTATATGGAAGAAAAGAAAAATAAAGTTAAGAGGATATTTGATTCGATTGCCGTAAAATATGATCTTCTGAATCGTCTTTTAAGTTTTGGTATTGATAATTATTGGAGAAGAAAAGCCTTGCGACTTGCAAAATTGAATTCAGAATCTATTCTCCTTGATGTAGCCTGCGGAACCGGTGATGTTGCAATTACTGCAAGAAAGCTTGGTGTTAAGAATATTTTCGGGGCAGATTATTCCCACAATATGCTTACTCTTTTTAATAAAAAAAGCGACTGGATTAAAGGAAGAAATATCCAGATGGTAGCCGAGTATATTCCCATAAAAGATGAATGTATAACTAACATAACTGTGGCTTTCGGCGTGAGAAATTTTTACGATATACAAAAAGCTTTCGATTCGTTTTATAAAATATTGAAGCAAGGCGGCAAAGCAACAATTATTGAATTTGCTATGCCGAAAAACAAAACATTTAAGTTTGCTTACAAATTTTATTTTAAAAGATTCTTCCTTTTGTCGGAGGTTTGATATCGGGTGACAAAGAAGCTTACAAATATCTTCCTGCTTCAGTAGAAGAGTTCGATGAAAAAATAAAATTGCCCGAATTGCTCAACAATTCGGGTTTTCAAAAAATTGAAGTATACAATTTAACTTTTGGTATTACTCAGGTTGTAATAGCAGCTAAGTAGTAAACCTTCAAGGTTAGCAAATAGTTATGCGTTTTAAAACCTTGAAGGTTTTTTATTCCCTTTCCAAAGTTTTTCTACTTAGCAATGCTATATTCTGCTAAAACTTGTACAACAACACTGCTTGTGTCTGCAAAATTAATACCGTTACCTGTAAAAGCTCCGATTATAGTTCCATTGCCTTCCCATTTCACAAAACCGATATCTTTTGCAATCCAGCCATAAGCAAAATAGCTTTGCGGTGGGCTTAATGGATCTGTCTGAACCTTTAAAGTGAACTTAAGTCTTATTGTTTCAACATCAACATTTCCTGAATTCAGATTGAGTGTTAATGTTTCCTTCCCATCATAAGCTGTTGTCACTTCAACTGGACTGAAAGAGAATCCCGTCGCGTTAATATTCATTTTAAATACCGACCAGCTGCTGTTATCCTCTATTGGCAAAGCGAGTAACTTCATTTCACTGTCGAAAGTAAGATATTGCAGATAAGGAATTAATTCAGGTGTAGAGGCTACGAGACCAGTTGTATCTAAAAAGAAGAAAACACCTTTATCATCTTTTCTGAAATATGACAAACTTGTTGTGGCTATTCCTGAAATATTTATTGAATCTATCAGTACTTGGTAAGTTGCACTTGCTATTAACTGTGTCCCCATATAATGAGTAGTTCTTTCTCCAGTACTTTGCGTCCCATTCGAATCAGTTTTGTCAACATTATACTTATAGGAAGTGCCATCTCCTGCCGGATAGTAACTTGCATCCGCAACGACTGTCCCCGTAGTAGGGTTTTCAGGTGACGAACTATCTTTTTTACAGGAATTAATAAAGCAAACTGCCCCGACTAACAAAACAAATAAGATCAGGTTTTTTTTCATGTTTTTGCCTTTAAGTTTTTAATGTTCTCTTTTAATTGATTAAACGCTTTAGCCCTGTGACTGATAGAGTTTTTTTCTTCAGGTAGAAGCTCAGCCATTGTTATGCTGTATTCATCGGGAACAAAATATGGATCATAACCAAAGCCATTACTTCCTCTTGGAGTTTTTATTATCCTTCCTTTTATTTCTCCATACCCGGTTATAAAATTTATTCCATCATAATAAACAGATGCACAAACATACTTTGCCGGATGGGGTTCTGGATAATTTTCAAGCTCACTGATTAATTTATTATTATTATCATCATCGGTTGCATTTTCTCCTGCGTATCTGGCTGAATAAACTCCAGGTCTTCCTCCCAACTGCTTTAAAGAAATACCTGAATCATCAGCTATTACAGAAATATTAAATTTTTCAAACACGACATCTGCCTTAATTTTTGCATTCCCTTCAAATGTATCTGCACTTTCTTCAATTTCAATGTTGTTGTCAAGATCGGCTAAAGATATTATCTCGAAACCAGTGCCGGAGAAAATATCTATTACTTCTCTCACCTTCCCTCTATTCTTTGTCGCAAAAATTATTTTACTCATAAATTATATATTTTAATGAAATTCATCTTCGTCAGCTTCTATATCTTCTTCTTTTTCCCATTCATATTTTATAAAAGGGTCTTCTTTCCTGTAAATGAAAGAGACAATTATTCCTGTAATTCCGCCGAACAAATGAGACTCCCACGAGATTTCTTTTACTCCTGGAAGAATTCCCCAAACCAAACCACCGTATATAAAAGTTACAAGTAAAGCAAGAGCAATCGATCTGTTATCTCTTCTAAAAATTCCGCTGAAAAAAAGAAAACCGAGTAAGCCATAAATTATTCCGCTCGCGCCAATATGATAAGCCTCGCGCGCAAACAGCCATACAAGTATTCCGGTTAAAATATAAATTACTGCAAAAACTTTTAACGATGACGATGGGTAAAAATACATCACAGCAATACTTAAAATCAATAAAGTCGGAGTATTTGAAAGTAAATGAGGAATATTTGCATGAATAAGAGGCGCGGAGAGAATTCCTATCAAACCGGATAATTTTCTCGGCAATATTCCATACTGAATATAAGGTAAATCAAATGTTACCTGTGAAAAATAAATTGCCCACAACAGCAGTATAAAAGCAAAAGGAATAACTAAACTTTTTGCAAACTTGCTTAATTCCTCTTTATGATTATCTGTTTTTTTCTGCAGCATTTCAGCTAACGAATTTTAAAAGATTTATCTTTAAATATTGAACACCTCCGGCGTTCTGTACATTCAGAGTATTTTTCTCTTTACAAATATTGAATCCCTACAGAATTCTGAAATAATTCCTCAGTAATTAAACGTTGTAATAGTGAATATCACCTAGAATAAAGAATCCCATGGGGACTCAACAAAAAATTTACTCTTACAATTTTTATATTGCGAGCTATATGAAAGACAAATAATATATATAAAATCTAAATTTATTTTATTGAAAGTATTTTATTCAGATCTTCTTTACTTACCGTCAGCATTCCAATCGGAACCAAACGGGGCGTTAGTATTTTCCAATTTTTATCTTTAGTGAAAACCTCTTTAAACAAGAGAAGAGACTCATCAACTTTCCCGATACTTGCAAGAGTAACTGCATGCCAGAATTTCATTTCAAGATTATCAGGGAACATTTCTTCCGCAGTCGAATATTCCTTCATTGCAAGTTCCATATCATTATTTCCTACTGCCTGATCACCGCTGTTCATATGATCATAAGCACGATGAACTTTCAACAGTCTTTTTAACTCTACTATAGGTTTCGGATTATCTTCAACCCGAAGATCAATTAAACGGTCTTCCCATACTTTCCCTGTTGATTTTCCTTTCACAACAAGAATAGCAGCAGACTGCTTTCCCCTGATATCTCCTCCGGCATTTTGAGCAGCTTCTAATGCAGTAATCATTCTCTCAGCAAGTGGTCCCTTTGATTCTCTGAAAGCCTTATCCATTGCAGGCCAGATTTTATTATTCGACATCAGGTTAGCCTGTACAGAAAAATTATTTCCAACAATATCACCCGCTTCAGGAATACATTTTTTGCCTGTATAAGCTGCAACATTTCCTTTTGCATCAACTATAGCAAGCTGACGATAATCCCTTCCTGTATCTGCAGCAATCAAAGTATCGAGTGTTTGTTGAGCAGTCAATCCTTGTTTGAGAAATTCAAGTCCTCTTGGACCATAAGAAACATTAAGCAGGGATTGTGTTGCAATAGCACCGACCCCGGCTTCAGCCCAGCTAACAATTGAACCAACAGAAAACCAATGCGATTGAACAGCAACACCCATCTCCCCAGTAACAGTGTCTCTCGCTACAATTGAAAAAGTATGAGCAAGCGGATTTTCATAATTAAAAAAATTTCTCTGGGAATACATTGTTGCATAACCAATCATAATAAATAATAAGACCGGAATAATTCTTTTCATAATTTTTCCTTTTAGTGTTTTTAATCTCTTTTTAATTCCTGTTCTTTTATTAAAATAACTGATTTAGTAATTTGTGTCAAAGAAACAAGTTAAGAAGCTTCTACAAATAATTTGCTAAATTATATTACAAAATTTTGCGGTTATAATATTGTTTGATCTTACTTCTGTATTAATACTTTTCAGCGTCGGCACAATCAGCGGGTTTATGAATGTAATTGGCGGTGGCGGTTCTTCACTTACGCTTCCCGCATTAATCTTTTTAGGACTCGATTCTACAATGGCTAACGGTACAAACCGTATCGCCGTTATTGTCCAGAGCATTTCAGCTATTTATGCTTTCAAAAGTGAAAACCATCATCAGTTCGGTACGAGTCTTAAACTTTCTGTTATGACGTTACCAGGAGCTATTGCCGGAGCTATTTTTTCTTTAAGCATTGGTAATGATTTATTTCAGAAAATGCTTGGAATAATTATGATCGGAGTTATTGTATCGATGTTAATTCCAAATCCAAAGACAAGAGCAAAAGAAACTCCAGGCAAAATTCCATGGACAGTACATTTATCAATGTTTGGGATTGGATTTTATGGTGGTTTTATACAGGTAGGGATGGGATTTATGCTTATGGCTGTTCTTCTTTACCTGATGAACCTAAATCTAATAATTGTAAATATGCATAAAGTTTTTATAGTTTTGATTTTAACGATACCTGCTTTTTTAGTTTTTCTTTTTACGGGAAATGTAAACTGGCAGTTAGGAATTACTCTTGGGGCAGGAAATGCTTTTGGTGCATGGTGGGCGGCAAAGTTATCAATAAGAAAAGGAGAATCTTTTATAAAAGCTTTTCTTATTGTTGCAGTTTTTATAATGGCATTAAAGCTTTTAAATATTTTTTAATGAATAATTGCGAGAATTTTTATGTTATCAAATGTTAAAGACAGATTAAAACTTAACAACGGAGTCGAGATACCTTATCTTGGCTTGGGAACCTGGGATATAAGAAGAAAAAAAGATATCGATAGAGCAATACATTCGGCTCTTGATGTTGGATACAGATTGATTGATACTGCAGCTGGATATTACAACGAAAAAGAAATCGGTGAAGCGATTAAAAGTGGCTCTGTTCCTCGTGAAGAAATTTTTATTACCACAAAACTCGATAATTCAGATCACGGTTATAAACAAGCTTTGAAGGCTTTTGAAACAAGTATTAAGAAATTAGATGTGGATTATGTTGATCTTTACTTAATTCATTGGCCTGTGAGAGGAAGAAATGAATCGTGGAAAGCAATGGAAGAGTTATTGAAGCAAGGGAAATGCAAGGCTATTGGTGTCAGCAACTTTATGATCAATCATTTAGATGACTTAAGGAAAAACTCGTCGGTTCTACCAGCCGTAAACCAGTTTGAATTCAATCCATTTGTTTATGAAAAAGAAGTTGTTGAGTATTGCCAAAATCTTGATGTTGCAATTGAAGCATACACTCCAATAGCAAGGGGAAAAAAATTTAAGGACACAGCTATTAAAGAATTATCTGAAAAATATGGAAAAACCGAATCACAATTAATGTTGAGATGGGGACTTCAGCATAATGCAATTGTGATTCCCAAATCTTCTAACCCGGAAAGAATAAAAGAGAACACAGATATTTTTGATTTTAACATTAGCGATGAAGATATGGAGGTTTTGAACTCGTTAGATGAAAGTTTGAGATATCTCTCCTAATCCGCATAGTTATGATTAGGCTACAGTCTTTATTTCCTTTTTTAGAAACTTCCCTGTTACACTTTTCTTATTCTTAACGATTTCTTCGGGAGTTCCTTCAGCAATTATTTTGCCTCCCCTTTCACCGCCTTCGGGACCGAGATCGATTATCCAATCTGCTGTTTTTATTACATCGAGATTATGTTCAACAACTACAACTGTATTTCCTTTATCTACAAGCTTGTTAAGAACTTTAAGAAGTATGTTCACATCTTCAAAATGAAGTCCTGTAGTAGGCTCATCGAGAATGTAAAGAGTTTTACCTGTACTTACTTTGCTTAACTCAGTTGCAAGCTTAACTCTTTGCGCTTCACCACCGGAAAGTGTTGTAGCCTGTTGACCGAGTTTTATATATCCAAGCCCGACATCATTTATAGCTTTAAGTTTTCTTTTTATTCTCGGAAGCTCTTCAAAAAATTCAAGAGCCTCTTCAATCGTCATATCAAGAACATCCGAAATTGATTTTGTTTTGAATAACACTTCCAAAGTTTCCCGGTTATATCTTTTGCCACGGCAAACATCGCATTGCACATAAACATCAGGCAGAAAATTCATTTCTATTTTTTTAAGACCATCTCCTCCACATTCCTCACATCTTCCTCCTTCAACATTAAAGCTGAATCTTCCCGTACTGTATCCACGTATTTTCGATTCCGGAAGCTGTGAATAAAGATCACGGATAAATGTAAACAAACCTGTATATGTAGCTGGGTTTGATCTCGGTGTCCGACCAATTGGTGATTGATCGATCTCAATTACTTTATCAATATTCTTTAATCCTTCTATAGATTTATATGGAAGCGGAACCATTTTAGATTTATAAATTTCTCTCATTAAAATTTTAACAAGAGTTTCATTCATCAAAGTTGATTTACCGGAACCGCTGACACCCGTTATTAAAGTTAAAGTGCCGAGAGGAATTTTAAGATCAACATTCTTAAGATTAAAACCGGATGCGCCTTTAAGAATTATCTGTTTTCCATTTCCTTTTCTTCTCTGCTCGGGAATTTTAATTTCTTTTCTGTTTTTAAGATAAGAAAGCGTTAAAGAGTCCAGACCATTTTTAGAATCAACAAGATCTTTTGTAATACCGGCTATACAAACTTTTCCGCCATGCTCTCCGGCAGCAGGACCGAGATCAATCATAAAGTCGGAGCTTTCAATTGTCTCGCGGTCGTGCTCAACAACAATAACAGTATTTCCAAGGTCTCTTAGATTTTTAAGAGAATTAATAAGCTTAATATTATCGCTTTGATGAAGACCAATACTTGGTTCATCAAGCACATATAAAACTCCAGAAAGTTGTGAACCAATTTGAGTTGCAAGCCTTATTCTCTGAGACTCTCCACCTGATAAAGTTCTGGCAGAACGGTTTAGAGTTAAGTAATCTAGACCAACATCAAGAAGGAACTGCAACCTTGCTGATATTTCTTTAATAATGGGTTTTGCAATTAATCCTTCTCTGCCAGGAAGTTTTACTTTATCAAAAAAATCTTTTGTTTTTATTATTGAAAGCTCAGTGACTTCAGCTATGTTCTTTCCCTGGAACTTTACTGAAAGGGATTCTTTTTTTAATCTACCGCCGTTACAAGTTGAACAGGTAATTGTGTTCATGTATGACTCTACCCATTCACGAATGTTGTTGGAACTTGTGCTTTGATAATAATTTTTCAGATAATTAATTAAACCTGAAAACTTGTGCATATATGAAACCGGGTTGGTATTTCCATAAGAATAACTGAACGAAATTTTTTCTTTGGTTCCATTAAGAAGAACATCTTTCGCTTCGTCGCTTAAATCTTTTAAAGGGATATCGAAATCGAAATTATATTTATCCGCGACAACTTTTAGCTGGTTAAAGAACCATATCTGTCTGGGTTTTCCGACAGGTGAAAGACCTTCTTCATTTATTGATTTGTTCCAATCAGGAATCATTAAATTAATATCTAACTCTTTTTTCTCACCTAATCCTTCACAATCGGAACAGGAACCGTAAGGAGAATTAAATGAAAAAGAATTTGGAGCTAATTCTCTATAGCTAATTCCGCAATAAAGACAGGCAATGTGCCTGCTGTAAAGAAAATCTTTTTTGCCATTGTTTATTGTAACAATGCCGTCTCCATAATTTAAAGCTACTTCTACAGATTCCGTTAGTCGCTTTCTTGATGTTTCGTTGACAGTTAGCTTATCGATTTGAATTTCTATGTTGTGAATCTTATATCTATCAACACTAAATCCTTTTGTTATTTCATGATCTTTGTTATCAACTCTTACTTTAAGAAAGCCATCGGCGGCAATCTCTTCGAATAGTTCCCGGTAATGTCCTTTTCTTCCCCTTATAACTGGGGCGAGAATTATTATTTTCTCACCTTTCTGAGCAGTAATAATTGAATCAATAATCTGATTTGTTGATTGTTTTGTAACAGGTCTACCGCAGTTGTAACAATGTGGAGTTCCTAATCTTGCATAAAGAAGGCGTAGGTAATCGTAAATTTCCGTAACTGTTCCGACAGTCGAACGTGGATTTCCGGAAGTAGATTTTTGTTCGATAGAAATTGCAGGACTCAAACCTTCAATTAAATCCACATCAGGTTTCTCAAGCATATCGAGGAACTGACGTGCATAAGCCGAGAGAGATTCTATGTATCTTCTTTGACCTTCGGCGTAAATAGTATCAAAAGCGAGTGAGGATTTTCCAGAGCCGGATAAACCGGTAATTACAGTTAAAGATTCCCTGGGGATTTCAACATCTATATTCTTAAGATTATGTTCCCGCGCACCTTTTATTATAATCGTTTCTTTTTCCAAATCACAAAATGGGTTAAATTTAAAATTGTATTTTAGTCATAGAGGCTTTGATAAACAACTAAATAATCACTGCATCATGTTACTTTTCTATGAATAAAACGAAAGAAATAACAGTAATTAATAGGAAATACGAAGTAGAACTAAAGGAAAAGAACTCGCGTTTTATTGGCTTTGCTTTTCCTGTTGAAAATGAAGATGAAGTTTTATCTCATTTAAAAAACTTAAAGAAGAAATATTATGATGCAACGCATCACTGTTATGCTTACAAAACTTTAATATCAGAAAAATACTCTGATTCCGGCGAACCATCGGGAACAGCGGGAGTAAGAATATTTAATGCAATAGAACATTTCAATTTGGTAAATACTCTGGTTGTTGTTGTCCGTTATTTTGGTGGAACGAAACTCGGTGTTGGTGGACTTGGTAAAGCTTATTATGAAACTGCGTTTACAGTTCTTGAAAAAGCTGAAAAAGTAACTAAGAAACTTTATCAAAAAGTATTAATAAAAGTAGACTTTGAAATGGTGAATAAAGTCTATCAAATATTTAATGAATCTGAAAACAGAATCTTAAACACCAGCTATTCCGATAAAATTGAACTTGAATGCCTTATAACATCTGATAACACTCAGCAAATTATTTCCAAGTTGAAAGATGCTACAAACGGGGACATCAATATAAATCTGACAGAAATGATATATTTTTAGCTGAAAAACGACCTGTTTCTTGACTTAAATGTAAATATTGTCGACTTTTGCGTTTAGCAAATAATTAACAGGGAAGAAACATGACCGAAATAACAACCCCCCAGGTAGAAGCCGTTCAACTTGCTGATTTAACTTTTAAATTATTAGCAAACTGCCAGGAAAAAGAAGCAAGGCTTGCTGAACAGCAAGGACTTACACAAGCTGAATTCAGATGCCTGAGACTTTTCGGAACTGAGGAAAGTTCTAACAATAAACAAATTGCTAAAAGGATGAACCTTAGTCCCAGCAGGTTAACCAGAATTATAGATGGATTAGTTAGAAAAGATTATTTGATAAGAGAGATAGATCCGAACGATCGCAGGAATATGAAAGTGACTTTGTCAAGACAAGGCGTTTTGATTGTTCAGCAGCTAAATAGTGCTTATGTTAATATTCACAAAGAAATACTCACAGATATTGATCAGGTTCAGCATAAGCCTTTAATTACTGCTATGACACATCTTCTTTCTGCTCTTGAAAAGTGGATTGCAAAAGACGTAAGGTTATAATTGTTGTTGATTCGTGAACAATAATATGAGTGAAGTTCAAAAATTCTTATAGGATTTTCTGTTTAGTTACTGGTTTGTCTTTTCTGTTGATTAAGATACATTTTAGTCCACTCGAGATCTTCGAGTAATTCGTTTAAGTTTTTAAATCCTTCCTGAGTTAATTTGAAATACGTTTCTTCAAAATAGCCTTTCTCATTTACATCCGTTAGGTTTACTATTTCCTTAAGCTGTTCAACTGATTTATTTATGTTATTCATGTAATCCTGTTTTATCTGATCAAGATTACTAATATCCAGGTTCATATTTCCCTTCTTAAGAACTCTTTCCAAACCCCGGATATATTTCGCTGTAAAAGAAAGATCTTCTAACAATGGAGACTTTTCATTTTTAAAGCATATTTCAATAATAGTTTTTAGATCATTTTTCCTTTTCAGCTTTTGCCCTGAAAAGCTATTAATCTCTTCTACAAAATTATCTACATTCATAATTTATCTTTTTATTCCCAGACCTATTCCATCACCGATAGGAAGAATTGTCGAATTAAGGTTGGGCATATTCATAAATACTTTGTTGAAATCTCTTATATGTTTTGTAGAAATTCTGTTCTCTTTCGGAACCTTCTGAGCAGCGGCAAAGCCATGCCACAAAAGATTATCAATAAAAATTACTCCTTTGCTTTTCAACAGTATCATGGAATAATCAAATAATCTTTTATAATCTTCCTTATCAGCATCCAGAAAAATCAAATCATACTTTTTTTGAAGCTGGGGCATTATTGTAAGAGCGTTACCTATTTTCAACTCAATTTTATCTTCAAGTCCGGCTTTCTCAATATTTTCTTTTGCTATAGCTGCATTATCTTCGCTCTTTTCTATTGTGTGAATTACCGATTTCTTTTTCAGGATTCTCGCAATTCTGATAGTCGAATAAGCGATAGCCGTTCCAAGCTCAAGAACTCTTTTAGGATTTAACAACAATACAACCTGTTCAAGGAAATCGGCTGACTGCCGGGATAGAATAGGAACATCATGTTCTTTTGCATATTGTTCCATTTCAGAAATTAAAGGATCGCTATCCTTTTTAAATTGATTCAGATATTTATTTTGTGCGGGAAAAAGAATACCAGCCATAATCAACCTTTCTCTAATTACAAACAAAAATTTAAGAATAATTCAGGAAAGAATGATTATGAAAGTAGAATTATCTGAAGAAAAAAGTTTTCTACTTATTTGAGCAAGACCATTTTCTTGGAGAAATTGTTTTCCCCTATCTTAAGAACATAATAATAAATGCCGCTTGAAACCTCTGCCCCCTTTTCATTTTTGCCGTTCCAGTTTGCAGTATTTAAACCAATCTTTGCAACATCGTTGAAAAGTGTTTTTACTTTTTGTCCGAGAATATTATAGACAACTAATTCTGCCTGTCTTTGAGTGGTAGAGACAAAGTTTATTTTAGTCTGCCCGTTAAAAGGATTCGGATAATTCTGGCTTAAAACATAATTGGTAGGAACATTGTTTATTTCGGGACTGAGAGAAACGACATCTCCATCATAAGTTAAGATATAATTTTCACTTACCGGCTCGCGGTAATTTACACCGGAACTATCATTGTAAGTGAAATAGAATTCCATAGACTGAATATTGCTTAACGAAGGCAAAACAAAACTATACCTGAGTGTGTCGTCATAAGTCATATTTTCTGAAGTAAAGCCGGATCCGCTAATTGAATAATTAATTTTCACTGTTGAAGGATCGATAGCATAATCATTTATAAAAATTTTACGAACAATATTACTTGAATCCACATTAGGATAATCTATTGCCCTTACTGCCGAAACCAATCCGTAACCTCTATCATTATTAGGTGTTGAATAATTGTCTGCCGTTTCCATTAAAATTTTTCTAACCTGTTTATTAGTTAAATAAGGATGCGCAGATAGAAGCAACCCGGCAACACCAGCCGCCAGAGGAGTAGCTGCAGATGTACCGGCAAAAGTTCCAGTATAATTACTGAATCCCGAAGTTGACGAAGCATATACGTAAGTTCCCTGCGCTACTATATCTGGTTTTATTCTCCCATCCGATGTTGGGCCAGGTGAACTAAAACTCGTTACCACATTAGAATTATCCACAGCTCCGACTGCTATTGTATTAAACCCATCAGCAGGGGAAATTATATAATGCCACGATGTATTTCTTTCATTTCCTGCTGCTGTAATTGTTACAACTCCTTTGTTGAAAGCCTCTTCACATGCTTTTACTACAATAGTCGTCTGTCCATTCATATCCTGATACGTATATGAAGTTTGACCTGAATCAAATTCACTATAGCCAAGAGAACTAGTCGTTATATCTACCCCATAATTTTCCATCCAGATTAAAGCAGCAGCATAATTATCTTCTTCAACATGCGTTTCTGTTGGAACATATTCCGTTTTTGCTAAAAGAAAAGAAGAACCAAAAGAAGCGCCTATCAAAACACTGTCTTTATAACCAGCAATTTCAGACATTACGCTTGTACCATGACTATCCTGATCCGGGCTATCTTCAGCCTGATTAGCAGTTACAGAATCATTAAACACAAAATCATATTCTGCAATTACATTAGCATTAACTAATGCCTCGTGACTTTTCCATCTAAAACCACTGTCAAGAATTCCTATCAAAACGCCTTTCCCAGTAATTCCTTTTGAGTGAACTATTGGAACATCCATAAGATTAAGCTGTGTAAACGATGAACCATAATTTAGATCGGAAACCGAATTACTTTTTTGAATACCCGATCCTTCCACTTCGGCCTTCTTAAATTTCATTACCTTTACAGGTTCCACTTTACTAACGAAAGTGAATTCTTTTACTTTGGCTAGTTGTGAATCATCCAGGTATGCAGAAACGGCATTAAACCATGTGAGTTTATGAACTATTTCAATTCCCAGTGAGTTTAATTTATTTATATATTCGTTTTCAATAGGTAAATCATCATAAGATATTATATTGTCACCCATTGTTTTTCTTCTTCTTTCGATAGCTCTTTCTGTAAGACTGCTCATTGCTTCTTTGTATAAAGCACTTGTCTTATTTAAAGTTTGTCCTGACGTAACACCCTTATCTTTAAAGTAAACCAGGTATTTATCCTTCGGAAAAGAATAAACCGAAAGGAGCAGAATTATTAAAACTGTAAGAATATTTCGCATAATTAATTTGGCGATTTTTTCTATAAATATAGTTTAATTTGACTTAAAAAGTAGCACTTTTATTATGTACTTCAATTTATAACCTTAAATAAACGTCCAAATCTGATAGACTTAAATACAGATAAATCCGGGTCCATAGACCAATAAATTAACTCCGCTTTTCCGATTATTAAATTTTCAGGAATAGTTCCCCAGTACCTGCTATCCATACTTATTTGTCTGTTGTCACCCATAACAAAATAATGATCCTGTTTAAATGTGTAAGTCCTCACAGGCTTTCCTTCAATGTTGATTACACTTCCCTCAACGCTGACAACTTTTTTTTCATATTCTCTGTTTATGAGTGGACCAATTTTATCGATAGTCTTAAAATTTATTTCAACTTTTAACCCTTTGTATGGAATAATAACCGGACCATAATCTTTGCCATCCCAATCTCCATTTACTGAAAAGATTTTGTTATCCATAACATCTTTTTTCTTTTCGGTGCTAAGATTTTTGTTATCGTCTAAAAAAGTTTTTCCATTTATATAAACAATGTTATTAATAATTTGTAAGGTATCCCCCGGTAAACCGACAACTCTTTTTATATAGTTCGCTCTTATTATTTTATTTCCTTCCTTGTGTTCGAGAAATTCAAATATTATAATATCTCCTCTGGAAGGTTTGGAAAATGAAATAAGATTAAGGCTTCTGACTTTTGTCCCAAGAATAGGAAGATGTCTCGGAGTAGAAATAGAATACGCCGCTTTGTTTACAAAGATAAAATCACCTGGAAGAAGTGTCTTTTCCATAGAAGATGTGGGGATTCTATAAGCTTCAACAAAAAATGATTTTAGAATTATAGCAAGTAATAAAGTCCAGAGAAAAATTTTTATTAATCTTTTAATTCCTGAAGTTCTTATTTTCAACTTTATTTTGGTTTTTCATTTAACAATAATTTACATTGAACAATAATATTAATGAAAGTAATAAATAAAGAATAATTATTCATTAAAGTTAGAATATATGCATTTAAGTTTTCTATATCTCTTGATTTTTTAGAAACTTTAGATGATATTTACTTCGTCTTTTGTATGGCAAGGAAAAGATTGTGAAAAAAAATGGGTTTTTCCTACCTCATATTACTTCTTTGAGAAAAGTTAAACAGGGGCAGACAATGTATCTTCCGTTCTTTCAGAAAGTTATTTTCATAGATATAAGGTTTATAGATATAGCTGAATACTAAACAATAGTGGTTAGGATTCGGGAAGAAGGACCTATGATTAATCATTCGCAATTAATTTATTTTCTCGGAAGTGTTATAACATAACGACAATTTTATATTATAAAAATTTCTCTAAGAGGGGTTGCTATGAAAAAATTATTTTTACTTTTGATTATACTTCTCACTACTGCATCTGCACAACAAATTAAATTAATAAAAAGAACTATGACAGATGCGGAATTCATTAAATTTAAAAAATCAGTTGGGACTTACGATCAGGATAAAAATTACAACAAAATTATTAATGGTCATGGTTCAGGTTTAAAACCTCCTACAGAGGAACAATGGGAAAAAATGAAAAATCAACCAATTCTAATTGACAGAATCGAATCCGGAACAACAGTACTTCCATCAAGCTGCGACAACTCAACAACTATTTGGTTTCCCCCAATTGGTAATCAAGGCAGTAAAAACTCATGTGTCTCTTGGGCATGTGGATACTATACCAAGACTTTTCAGGAAGCAAGGGAACACAATTGGGATCTTTCCGGATGTATTTGGGAAAGCGGACAACCAACCCTATCTTACCAAAACAAAATATTCAGTCCAGATTTTATTTATCATCAAGTAAATAATGGCGGGAACAATAGTACATTTTACGCAGATAATATAAATTTATTAGAGTGTATCGGATGTTGTACATGGGATAAAATGCCATGTAACCCATATAGTTACATAACTTGGCCAACTGAAAGCGCATGGAGACAAGCTCCATTGTATCGTTCACAAACTGGTTATGGTTATACATGGGTTGATACGGACACTAACATTGAATATTTAAAACAACTTCTGGTAAACGGAAATTTAGCCATTATAGCTGTTGATGATGATTATTTTTACTCACATTTGACATCAGAAGATTTATGGACATTGGATAATTATCCTCCATCTGGGACAAATCATGCCAATACTATTGTAGGATATGATGATAATTTTGGACCATACGCCGAATCTGGTAATTCGAATACATATGGTGCATTTAAAGTTGCAAATTCTTGGGGAGTTGGCGGTTGGGAACATATAGCCGATGGTTTTTATTATATATCTTATGAGTGTATGAAACATAGAATTCAATTAATATACCTATACCAAAATTATATAGATTATAAGCCGAAAATGGTAGCTGTATTTAATATTAACCATAACTATCGGGGGGAGAATCAGATTGATTTTGGAATAGGTGATCCTAGTTCTCTAGATTTTCATAAATCTTTGAACAATTTTTATGTAAAAGGTGGAAATTTTCCATATCCAAACAATCCTATTGTTGTTGATATCACTGAATTTATTCCTTATATGTCCGGGTCTGCCTGTCAATTTTTTATGCAGGTATACGATGGAGGAACATCAACTATAGAGATAATAGAATCATTTTCTGTTGAAATGTATGATGACTATGCAAGCGGAGTACCAACAAAGACATATATATCGGCAGAAACTCCGGTAAGCACTATACAGAATAATACGGTTTATGCGAATATTATAGTTCCGTTACCTGTGGAATTAACTTCATTTAATGCTTCAATAAAAAATACAGATGTCGTTCTTAATTGGGAAACAGCAACTGAAATTAATAATTACGGGTTTGAAATCGAAAAAAGAGTGGATAATTCAGTAAGTGAGCAAAATGATTTGCACTGGCAGAAAATAGGATTTGTTCGGGGACATGGCAATAGTAATTCTCCTAAAGTGTACAACTTTACTGATAAAAACTTAATTGGCGGAACAAAATTTAACTATAGATTAAAGCAAATAGATATAAATGGAAACTTTGAGTACTCGAATTCAATCGAAGCAGACATAACGCCAAAGGAATATGAGTTATCTCAGAATTATCTCTAATCCTTTTAATCCAGTTACAAATATTAAATTTTCGTTACCACAGGGAGAGAAAGTAAAAATAAATATATATAACTCTCTTGGAGAAAAAGTTTTGTCATTAGTTGATAACGAGTATGAAGCCGGAGTATATAAAGTTGAGTTAAACGCTTCGGGTTTTTCAAGTGGGATTTATTTTTATTCTATAACTGCAGGTAATTTTTCTCAGACAAAAAAGATGGTATTGATAAAGTAAGAAACAGTAGGGGTTCAGCGGCGCTGAACCTCTGGAACAAATTGAAGTTCCCAATTAATCATCAATCTGCAACACTGCAAGAAAAGCTTCCTGCGGGATTTCTACATTACCAACCTGTTTCATTCTTTTCTTTCCTTCTTTCTGTTTTTCAAGAAGTTTTCTTTTTCTTGTAATATCACCGCCGTAACATTTTGCAAGAACATTTTTTCTCAATGCTTTAACCACAGATTTTGAAATTACTTTTGTTCCAATTGCAGCCTGGATAGAAATCTCAAACATTTGTCGTGGTATAAGCTCTTTAAGCTTGCTGCAGACTTTCCTTCCCCAATCGTAAGCTTTATCCCTGTGAACGATCATAGACAATGCATCGACAGGTTCACTGTTAAGAAGTATATCGAGCCGGACAAGATCTGATTCCCTGTAACCGATAAAATCATAATCCAAAGAAGCATAACCACGCGTCATAGATTTTAGCTTGTCATAAAAATCAAATATTATTTCTGAAAGCGGTAATTCAAATTGTATATCTGCTCTAGTCGGATCAATATAAGTCGTATTTTTATATTCCCCTCTTTTATCCATTGCAAGCTTCATTATATTGCCAACATACTCGCTTGGAACAACAATCTGGGCTTTAACATAAGGTTCTTCCACATAATCAATTTCTCCAACGGGCGGCATTAAAGCTGGATTATCAACAATAATTTTTTCACCATTATTTTTGAAAACATAATACTCAACGTTTGGAAGAGTTGTAATAATTGATTGATTATACTCACGCAACAATCTTTCCTGGACAATCTCCATGTGAAGAAGTCCGAGGAAACCGCACCTGAAACCAAAACCAAGAGCGGCGGAAGTTTCCGGCTGATAAATAAGTGCAGAATCATTAAGCCTGAATTTTTCCAAAGCATCACGAAGGTCTTCAAACTCTTCAGAGTCGGTTGGATATAATCCACTGTAAACCATTGGTTTAACAGCTTTATAACCGGGCAATGGCTCATTAACTCCTCCTTTCGTATGAGTTACAGTGTCGCCAACTTTTGTATCGTGAACATCTTTTATTCCTGCAATCAGGTATCCAACATTTCCGGCAGAAAGTTCATCAGTCTTTATTCTTTTTAGTCCGAGAATACCGACCTCTTCAGCCTCCCATTCTTTGTCAGTAACAAAAAATTTTATTTTGTCATTTGTTTTCAGAGTTCCATTAATTACTCTTATGAAAGCAACAGCGCCTCGATAAGAATCAAAAACAGAATCGAATATCAACGCCTGCAAGGGTGCATCCGGATCACCTTTGGGTGGAGGAATTTTTTTTACGATTCTTTCAAGAACTTCATCAATACCAAGTTTTGCTTTTGCACTGACAGGTAAAATATCTTCAGGCTCGCAGCCGATAAGATCAATTATCTGTCCTTTTACTTTTTCAACTTCTGCACTCGGTAAATCAATTTTGTTTATTACAGGAATTATTTCCAATCCCGCATCAATAGCAAGATAAAGATTGCTAATTGTCTGAGCTTCAACTCCCTGTGCTGCATCGACAATAAGCAGAGCACCTTCGCAAGCAGCGAGCGAACGTGATACTTCGTAAGTGAAATCAACATGCCCGGGAGTGTCAATTAAATTTAATATATAATCTTTGCCGTCCTTTCCTTTATACTTCATCTGAATGGCATGAGATTTTATCGTTATTCCGCGTTCCCTTTCAAGCTCGAGATCATCGAGTATCTGGTCCTTGGCTTCTCTTGCGGAAATAGTTCCTGTTGTTTCAAGAAGGCAATCGGCTAAAGTTGATTTGCCGTGGTCTATGTGTGCAATTATGCAGAAGTTACGAATGTTTAACATTATTCCATTATAATTTGGATAGTAAATATACCTACGGCAGGGCTCTAATTAAAGGTAGGATAAAGTATTAGAACTAGATCAAGATACATCTTTACAAGCTTAACCGGAATGAAAAGATGTCATCTTTTTAAGGTCTTTCTCCAACATATTCAAAACAACTCCTTCTCTTAAAGCAAATTTCGATATTATCATCTCTTTTATTTTAAATAACTCGAATATTTTATTCAGAACAAGCAAACCGGCGGGAATAATATCTGCCCTTTTGTATTCCATTCCTTCAATGTTTACTCTTTGTTCTGGAGTTTTTCTTTTAAGAATTTCATCGGTTACTTCTTCAAGTTCTTCATCAGAAAAGACAAAAGCATTAAGAGATTTAATTTTTTTTTCTGTTTTTTTGTACTGAATCATTCCTGCAATTGCGAGAATTGTACCTGAAGCACCAACAGCAATATCAAATTTTTCACTGAAGTTAATTTGCTTATTGATTTTTATTTGTTCTTCAATAAATTTATTACAATTAATAATTCGATCATTTGTAAGGATAAAATCAGGGAAGAATTTTTTGCTTAATCTTACAGCGCCAATTTTTATACTCTCCCCAAAAATAATTTCATCATTAAGCCCAAGAATTATTTCGGTGCTTCCACCGCCAATATCAACGCTCAACAATTTTTTATCTTTGGATGGAAGCGCCTTTCTCACGCCTTTATAAATATATCCCGCTTCTGTTTTACCATCTATAATTTCAATTTCAATTCCTGTTTTCTTCAGGACTTTTTCAATAAATTCATTCCTATTATTTGCTTCTCTTACTGCACTTGTCGCAACAGCATGAATTTCCGCATTATATTTAGCTGAAAGTTTTTTAAACCTTGTTAAAATATTAATCCCTTTTGCAACCTCATCCTGACTGATTAAACTTAATTCCTCACCTTTCTGAGAACCAAGCCTGATGACTTCTTTTTCTCTATCAATTACAATTAAAGAACCGTCCTGATTAATTTTTGCAATGATAAGATGAAAGGAATTAGTGCCGATATCTATCGCGGCATAATTCTTACTTTGCAATATTTATTTCCTTCCTACTTTTAGCCAGCAGAATATTACAAAGACTGTACACATCCTCCACCGAAACATCATCAATCAATTCACTTTTTCTTACAAAATATTTATTGGCACCGATAGGCGCCCAGTTGAACGGATTTGTGGGACCAAAAATAGAAATTTGTGGAGTGCTTGTACTACCGGCAACATGCATTATGCCGGTATCATTCGATATGAAAAGATCGGATTTGGAAACAAGCGCTGCTACTTCCGGAATTTTTTTATTTAAGAACAAAGCCACGTTAAAAAGAAGGTTCACTTCTACAAACCTGATTATTTCTTTATCAGATGAACTTCCGGTAAGATAAAATTTAGCAGAATAATTCTCTTTTAATTTTTTCATTAACGCCGCATATTTTATTGCCGACCATCTGTTCTGAGGTTTACCTGCACCAACGTGAAGTCCGATTAAATAATCTTTTTTCTGAAGATCTATCTTTGCAATAAACTTATCAGCTGCTTTCAAATCATCTTCATCAAAACTTATCTCGGAGCGATAGTTAGTTGTGTTTATCCCGAAAGGTCTAACTATATCCAGACTTCTTTCAGAAACATTTGAATCCGGATGCATTCTCCAATCGAGTGTAACTCTCTTATCGAAGAAAAAGTCGCTGTCATTTTTCATCCCGTTCAAATACCTGGCTCCAATTCTTACTTTTGAATTCGATATCCTTGCGATAAGGTTACTTGTAAAAGAAATTGAAACTACAACCGGGACAATTACAACATCATACTCTTCTCTCAATAACCTTACAAATTTTACAAAGTAAAAAGGATTGTAAATTTTATTCTTGTTAAAAATGAAAAGTTTATCTATAAATTTATTTTTGATAAGACCTGGATAATTGAAAGGGCTAACAATTAAAGTAAGATGGCTTTCAGGATAAGTTTCTTTTATCGCTCTGAAAAGAGATACTCCTGAAAGCAGATCGCCGAGCTGGTTATGCTGCCTAACAATTAAAAATCTTTTGGGTTTCCCGATTTGAAGAGATTTATTTTCCTCTACTGAAAAAAACTTTTCAAATAATGTTAAAGTAAATTTCGAAAAGATATTTTTTTTTGCCATCCGGCTTAACTATCTTTTTTCTTATTGTCTTCTGATTTTATTTCTGTAAATTCGGCATCTTCAACATTTTTATACTCGGTTTTATTTCTCTTGATATTCTCAGTGTGTACACGATTTCCATTTTTTTGTTCTGAAGAAGAAGCAAGGAAGCTGATTAGTCGTTTTACAACTTCATAAGCGATCCAGAAAATAATTAAGTATAAAAAGAATCTTATCATAATAGCCGCCTCGATTCCGGTTTAAAATATTCTGTCACGCCTCTGTCCTCACGGAATATCTGCTTAAACAATTCATCGAAATCTTCATCATTGTGAACAAAATCTATTTCTGTAGAATTAACAATCAGTAAAGGAGTTTTATTATATCTGAAAAAGAAATTGTTATAAGCTTCACTCAATTCCGCTATATAACTGCGCGTAATGTTTCTCTCTATTTTTCTTCCTCGTTTTTTAATATTATAAATTAATCTGTCAACACTTGATTGCAGGTAAACAATTAAATCGGGTTTATTAAGATTTCTTTCGAGCAAAGGGAAAATAGATTCGTAAAGTTTTAATTCTTCACCCGATAAATTTAAATAAGCAAATATTCTGTCTTTTTCAAATATATAATCAGAGACCGTATATTCTGTAAAAAGATTTCCCTGTTTCAGTTCTTCCTGCTGTTTATAACGATTTATTAGAAAAAACATCTGTGTCTGGAAAGCATATCTTTTTCTATCTGAGTAAAATTTTTCAAGAAAAGGATTAGCCTCAAATTGCTCGAGTACCAATTCTGCATTAAGTCTTTCCTTAATTTTTTTTGCCAGGGCGCTCTTCCCCGCTCCAATAACACCTTCAATTGCTATATATCTTACTTCGGAATTCTGGTTCAATTATTTCACTTTACTTAAAGTTTATAGGTCAACTTCCTTATTATACATTTTTCAGAATCGGCAACATTAATATCACAAATTTTTTGCTTTAATTCAGGGTGAATAAGGCTGGAATTTATCTCACAAAGCGGCACAAGCACAAAATCGCGGCTGGTAATTCCTTTATGCGGGATAGTTATTATATCATCTGAATAAACAAGATCATTATAAAAGAGAATATCCATATCTATTTCGCGGTCACCCCATCGTTCGGTTTTACTTCTTCCTAGTTCCTTTTCGATACTTTTAAGAAAATTAAAAAGCTCTATAACCGAATATTTAGTTGAAATTTTTATTACGGCATTCAGGTAATTTTCCTGCTTACGGTTTCCGAGCGGTTTGGTTTCATATAAAGATGAAGAGACTTCAACTTTACATTTCCCATCGGCATTAATTTTTTCAACAGATTTTCTTAAGAAACTTAATCTATCTCCTTTGTTCGATCCGAGTCCGATATATACGTTTTTCATCTCACCTTAGCCGGATGATACTGGATACTTGATTCTGGATATTCCTCTTCCCAATAACTAATAACTAAATAACCAATAACTATTAATTTAATTCACTTTTTTCTTTAATCACTTCGGCTTCGACATGATCAACAACTCCACCGAGCGGCGGATTGTTTTTTCTTACTCTCACAGCAACTTTTTCAATTTCATTAAACTTCTTCAGCAATTCGTCAGCAATTTTCATAGCGAGAGATTCAATCAGGTAATACTTGTGTTCTAACGCGAGGTGATACATAAAAGTATAAACCTTGTGATAGTCTATTGTTTCTTTAAGATCATCATCCTTTGCTGCTTTACTAAAATCTGTATAGATATCAACATCTGCTTCAAACTTTCCTCCGACACTTTGTTCCTCGGATCTAACTCCGTGATAACCGTAAAATGTTGCTTTCCTTATTTTTATAATATTAAGCATTAAATACCTGTAAATATTTTTCCTGTAGCCTTAAATTAACCAAATCCGCGGATAGAAATGTTCCATACTTCAAACAGGACGTTTTTTAAAATTCCCGAGATTCGCCCATAGAAGGCCTGTTAAAACAAGTGCACTTCCCCATAAGTTTTGAGAAGATAATTTTTCACCATACACAATCGCACCAAGTATTAAAGCTATTGTGGGATTAATAAAAGCAATCAGAGAAAGGATTACAACACTGATTCTTTTCAGCAGCCAGTAGTATGATGTGAATGTAACAATGCTTCCGAAAATTGCAAGATAAAGAACTGAGAGAATTGCTGTCGAATCAAATTTAAGCTTTGAAAAATCCTCCATTAAAAACCCGGCTGAAGTTAAAAGTATTCCCGCAATTGTCATTGGAATAAGATTCATTGAAAGTGGATTGAGATGAAATCCGTGTTTTTTAATTATCACAGAAATTGCAGCCTGCATAATTCCGCTAAGAACAATTACAATCATACCAACTAAGTAAGAAGAAATATCGCCGCCTATGCTATCCGAAAAAATCACAAGTATTCCGCCAAAGCCGACGATTATTCCAAATATTTTGTAAAACCCGATTTTCTCATCAGGAATTAATAAGTATGAAAAGAGAAGGACAAAAAAAGGATATACAGCAAAGAGAACCGACGTAAGTCCTGAAGGAACAAACTGTTCTGCCCAGTAAATTAATCCGTAGGGAAGAACAAAAGAAAAGAAACCCATAATCAAGTATAACTTTCAAGAGAGGTTTTATCAGAATGAATTTCAATCTTCCTGACTTTGACGATAATGAAAATTACTATCGATGCAATGCAAAATCTGAAACCTGAAGAAAACATTGGAGTAAGTGAAAACAAACTTGTCTTAATTGCCAGCCAGGTCGAACCCCATATCATGCAAATCAGTGAGAAGACTAAAATATCCTTTATTTTTTCTTTCACTAATTCTCCCTTAGAGCAATAATTGCATAAGAACGACCTGATTTATTTCCGTCACGTCTGTATGAATGAAGAACATTTTTCATTGCATAAGTGCAAAGCGAAGAAAGCTGGATATTATTCTTTTTGACTCCAGCATCTAGTAAAATATCAAAGTTGATGCCTGCGACATCGAGAAGATACTTTTCACCTTTTTCTTCAAGATATTTTTCATCAAAAAATTCAGCAACTTCTTTTCCAACTTCATAAACATTTTTACTGATTGACGGACCAATGTAAGCAACTAAATTTTCCGGCAAACTGCCATACTTTTTCAATTCTTTCAAAGTTTTAAGTAAGATTTTTTTCTCCGTTCCTCTCCAACCTGAATGAACGCCTGCAATTATTTTTTTTACCGGATCATAAACCAAAATCGGTACACAATCTGCAACACTTACAGCCAAACCAATTCCCTGTTTGTCTGTTATCATTGCATCACTTTCACCGACTTGACCACCTTGTTTTACAAATGATATTTTATCTTCGTGAACCTGTTTTTGATAAGCTACATTTTCAGGTTCTGATTCCCAAGATTTTCAAAAAATAAATTTCTGTTCTCTTTAACAATTTTTTCATCATCGCCAACAGAAAAAGACATATTGAAAAAATAAGGAGTCTGATCTTTCAGCTCCGATTTTTGTACTTACTCCGGCAATAACATTTCAGAATATCTGTTAAAGATGTATGGTTTTAATATCAGCATAGTTAAAATAATTATTGGTTTAAAATACATAATTTATGCGAAGAACTGTACGAGGAAGCATGGTGCATGTATGTATGAATGCATGTTCTTAATAGAGAAATCATGCAAACATGCATCCATGCAACCATTTGTCTTCCATTGTTACTCTATGGGACTTATGTTATTTTTAACATTATTTAACAAAGAATTAAAGGTTACTTCTTGAGAATATTAGTTTCAAATGATGATGGAATTGAATCGGCAGGAATTGCAGCACTTGTGTATGCACTTAAAGAAATTGGAGAAGTTATGGTTGTTGCTCCATTAAAAGAGCAGAGCGCTGTGGGACACGCAATTACAATGCAGGTTCCATTGCGGGTAATAAAATATAAAAAGAACGGAGATTTTTTTGGTTACGCAGTTGATGGAACTCCCGCTGATTGTGTAAAGATGGGAATAAAAAATATAATGAAAACTCCTCCCGACATAGTTATATCCGGAATAAACCATGGTTCAAATACAGCTATCAATATTATTTATTCGGGAACAGTCTCTGCTGCAAGAGAAGCTGCAATAATGGATATTCCATCGATTGCAATTTCTGTAACAAGTCACACAGTAACGGATTTTAAATTTGCTGCCAAAGTTGCAAAGATGATTGCACAGGAAATTGCAGGTAAAAAACTTCCTGTCGGAACTTTGCTTAATGTAAATGTGCCGGATATTCCTGAAGAACAGATCGCAGGAATTTTACTTACAAGACAGGGAAAATCGAAATGGGATGACATGTATGAACAAAGACAGGATCCTTATGGAAGAGATTACTACTGGCTTACAGGAAATCTTGTTGAAGTTGATACTGAAATGGAAACTGATCACGCAGCAATAAAAAAGAATTATGTTTCTGTCACCCCAATTCATTTTGATTTGACTGACTATAAAACTTTTGATATGATGAAATCATGGAAAATTGAAGGACTCTTAAATGGCAAAGACAATTAAAATATTTCAGATAGATGCTTTTACAGATCAGGCTTTCCGTGGAAATCCTGCAGGGGTTACTTTGGATGAGAATCTGTCTAAAGAAGAAATGCAATTAATAGCAAAAGAAATGAATCTTGCAGAAACAGCTTTTCTAACAAAATCTTCTGGACCAGACAAAGCAGATTATAACCTTCGCTGGTTTACACCAACAGTAGAAGTTGAACTTTGCGGTCACGCTACAATTGCATCTTTGCACTTCCTAAACGAAAATAATTTATTAAAAGATGGACAGGAAGTAAGATTCAATACTCAATCAGGCATTTTAAGATGCCGCTTTGAGGATGGCAAATATTTCATGCAGATTCCCATTTATTCCATGAAAGAGTTTACCGGGGATAAAGAAGAAATCTTAAATGCACTTGGCGGTAACAGATTTGAATTCGATGATAAAACTCCCTTTATCTTAGTTGAGAATGGATATTTGTATATTAAAATTAAAACACTTAAAGAACTCAGTTTTCTGAAACCTGATTTTAAAGCTCTTTATGACTTAACCGCTACAAAAAATGAATTCAGCTGTATAGCTGTTTACACACTTGAAACGGTAGATAAAGAAAGTTTTGCACATTCAAGATTTTTTGCACCTTTCTATGGAATTAATGAAGATCCCGTAACAGGCTCTATGAATGGTCCCTTACTTCCTGTTTTAATTCATAATGGTTTTATAAAAAAAGATGGGGAAAAGTTAAGCTACACTTTTGAGCAGGGCGATGTTCTCGGAAGAAACGGGAGAGTAGGAGTGACTTTTTATCCTGACAAAAATGAATTATATATCTCCGGCAAAGCTGTTACTGTTCTTAAAGGAGAATTAATTTTCTGATGTTCGGAATTGATAAAGATCAATCTCACGCTTTCTATTGATCCGGTTTTCTTAGTTATTGCAATTCTTTTATTCGGACTTTTCACTTTGTTTGTTTACAGGTTTACAGTTCCTGTCATCAACAAAAAGTTGAAAGCTCTTTTAATTGCTATTAGATTTCTTGCTCTTCTGCTTCTTCTTTTTATAATTTTTGAACCGGTGCTTACTCTTACAAAAAAAATTACTATAAATCCTTTAAGCCTTGTATTCATAGATAATTCCCGTTCAATAAAAATTAACGACGGAACAAACAGAGAACAAACTGTAAAAGATTTTGTTTCCGAATTGGGAAAAAATATTACTGCAAATGAATTCGAAGTTTATACTTTCGGGAATAAAGTAACTCAACCAAAATCAGAGGAATTAGAAAATCTAAATTTCTCTGAAGGAAGCACAAATTTTTCAAATATTTTTTCCCTTGTCAGTAATCAAAACAAAAACATCTCTTCAATTGTAATTATAAGCGATGGAGTAATTACAGAAGGAACAAATCCTCTTTTCACTGCCGAGAAATTGCATATTCCGGTTTTCACAATTGGTGTTGGTGATACTTCAAGAAGAAATGATATTGAAATTAAGAATGTTCTTTATAATGAATATATTTATGTGCAAACGCCAACTACAATCCAGGCAACTATTAGCAATACTGGTTTTGCGGGTAAAGAAATAAATGTTTCTTTATTTGAAGAGAATATTCCTGTGGGACAAAAGAAAATTACTTTAAGTGAAGATGGAATTCAGAATGTTGAATTTGAATATGATCCTAAATCAGGTGGAGAAAAGAAACTAACAGTTGTTGCATCTGAATTAGATGGAGAATTTACGAAGGCGAATAACAAAAAAGTCTTTTATATAAATGTTCTCGGAAATAAGATCAATATTCTTGTCCTTGGTGGGAGCCCTTCTCCTGATATTTCTTTTATTAAAGAATCTCTGGAGAAAGATGAAAACTTCAAAGTTAACTCTTTAACACAATACGCTCCAGGGAAAATTTTTAGAAAAAACCAATCCTCAAACTTTGGTAGATAGTGCGGATATTTTCTTCCTGATCGGTTTTCCATCTAATGAAACTACTGAAGAGTTTTACAACAAAGTAAAGAATAAAATCCTGAATGAAAGCAAACCGTTTTTTCTCTCGCTTGCTTCGGGAATTGATTTTAAAAAGCTTAATGAATTACAAAGAGAACTGCCAATTAATATCAGTTTGAAGTCAACGTTTTATCGTGAGATACAGCCTCTTATTTCCGGTAATGAAACAAATAATCCTTTGCTGCAAAATAATTCTCAAAATCCTGTTGCAGCCTGGGAAAATCTGCCGCCGGTTTTTCAGCCTGATATTCAATTTACAACCAAGCCTGAAAGTGAGATTATTGCCAGAACCAAAATGAATAACACGCCGTCGAATATTCCATTAATTGTATTAAGGAAGCTCGGCAGTAAAAGATCGATTGCCGTTCTTGCAAAAGATATATGGAAATGGAAATTGCAAACCGCAACAAAAAATCTCGATCTGTTCGACAGGTTTATCAACAGTTCTGTAAAATGGCTTAATACAAGTGAAGAACAGAAACAGGTTAATATAAAAACATCGAAGAAGATTTATTCGCTTGGAGAAGAAGTTGAATTCACAGGTCAGGTTTATGACGCAACTTTTAATCCTGTTTCTGATGCTGAAGTAAAAGTAAATGTAACAAATGATGGCGAGAAATCGGAGATAATTTTAAACTCTGTTGGAAATGGATTGTACGAAGGAACTTTTCAGACAAATAAACCGGGAGATTATTCTTTCTCCGGTGAAGCAAAGTTAGATAAATTAAAACTCGGAACTGATGCTGGTTCATTCAATATCGGGGAAGTTGATATTGAAATGATAAACCCGCGAATGAATTATGAATTCCTGAAATCATTAGCTGACAGAACGGGCGGGGAATATTTTGATCAGAAAAACTTTGCAGGACTTTTTCCTTTACTGAAAAGAATAAATGAAAGTGCTTCAAAAGAAAAATTAGTATCGAGCGAAATAAGTCTCTGGTCAACTGAGTGGCTTATGGCTGCGATTATTTTACTTTTTGCAATTGAGTGGTTTTTGAGAAAGCGCGCAGGAATGCTGTAATAATTACAAAATTGCAAGATTTAAAGATTAAATTTCATAGAATTTATATAGCCCCGACATTTATGTCGTGGAAATAAATTAATCACTAAACTATCGGGCTTTAGCCCAAATTTTATAATTTGTGGCTTAAAGCCAATTTTCTTTGGATTATTTTCCTCCAGAGCTAAAGCGTCGTGGCTATTAAACAACAATCTTTAAATTTTGTAATCTTGTAATTTTGCAATCTTTTAATTACACGGCGTTTACATCCTTATTCGATTTCTTCCTTCCGAGGTTTTGCCCTTCCTGCGATAAAAAACTTCTTCCAAATGAATCTGTTGTTTGCCCTGATTGTATCTCTAAAATAAAACTTGCAGAAGATGAAAGAATTCATTCCGAGTTTGTAAGAAAATTCTCCTCATCCGGAATTATTTCTGATTTTATTTCACTTTATGTTTTTGAAAAGGATAAGGAGCTTCAACATATTATTCATTCACTTAAATACAATCAAAAATTTTTAACCGGAAAATTTCTTGGAAGCATTTTAGGAAAAAACCTTAAACAAAGAATAACCAATTGGGAAATTGATTACATAATTCCTGTTCCGCTTCATCATCTTAAAAAAGCTGAACGAGGTTATAACCAATCTTTTTATATTGCTAAAGGATTAGGCAAAGAATTGAATATTCCTGTTGCACAAAACTTTATTAAAAGAAAAAGATTTACAGAATCCCAAACAACTATGAGCTTAAAAGAAAGACAGGAAAACATAGAAGGCGCTTTTCAAGCTAAAAGAAATTTAGAACTTAATGGTAAAAACATTTTATTAGTTGATGATGTCATTACAACAGGCAGCACAATTGGAGAATGTGGAAAGGTTTTGATTAAAGCAGGAGCTAATAAGGTTTATGCAATTTCTGTAGCGATAGCTGATTGAGATCTTTTACCCACCTCTAAATCTCCTCCAAAGGAGGAGACTTTATTTTCATTTCAACATTATGTTTTTAAAGTTAACTCAACAAAAAAAGGAAATAGTCCCCTCCTTTTGGAGGGGACGAAGGGGTGGGTCTATAATGTTAGCGCAAATAAAGTTTATGCTGTTTCTGTAGCAATTGCGGATTGAATTTGCGGTCTACAATGTTAATGCAAATAAAGTTTATGCGATTTCTGTGGCTATTGAGGATTGAAAGTTTAGTTTAAAAATAAAAAGGGCTACTAAAAAAGCAGCCCTCTTACATCGTTACTTTCTAATTCAGGATTTTTAATAGTGATAAAATAATTATGATTATATTCAGAACTAAATTAGTAACGGAGATTAGCAGCTTAAAGTTGCTCATAATTATCTCCTAATTATTAATAAAGCAATGAACTAACAACCTGATATTCTTTTGAAAGAACTTGATTTTAATACCAATAAAAATAACTGAATCAACAAATATTATCAATAAATTTTTCAAAAGAAAAGTTGCGAACTCTTAATCATATTTGAGTTATTTTTCTTTTACCACCCACATATATTGGTTCAGGTCTTATATAATTTTCATTTGGATAGAAAGTCTTATAATCTTTAACTGGACAATACCAACCATTATCTTCCACTTTTAATGTAATATTATCTCTTTTGACCTACAATTTGGACAATAATAAATTTCACCATTTTTCCATTTCCCATATTTATCAAGGAATTCCCAATCTTTGAATTTATTCCCAGGTTTATTAACCAACTGACTTTCAATATTTTGCATTTTATTTTCTGTTTTTGATCGTTCTGCTTTCAAATAAGATATATAAGTCAGTTGAACAAAGCCGATTATAATTATAAGTAATGATATTGCTATCAACAAAATATTTGGGATACTATTTATAAAATTCTTAATTGGTTCTGACAGATATGGTAAAACAACTACCACAACAAATAGTAATATCAAACCAATTATTTTTATAATGTTATCAAAGAACTTATCACGAAGGAGAACCCATAGTTTTGCCATTTTTATCTCTCATAATTTTAGATAGAATATAATGTTTCGGGAGTTAAGAACAATCATAAAACTTACAAAAAAAAATCAAAAATGAATATTTTTCAGGCTACCTCAATTTTAAATTTGCCATTCGATAATCAAATCTATCTTTCATTTTACTTTATAAAACTTACATGTTCGGATTTCATCAGATCCTGCTTCGCCAAATTTTCAATCAGATTATATTTGTTAATAAATTCTTCAACTTTTTTAAATCTTAAACCATTATAAAAGAAAACAAACAACTCTGGCTCCGACATTTGAGCTTGAATTAAACCAGCATAAAATTTTGTATCTATCCACCATCTATTTTTATGAATATATTTTAGAATGTTAAACAGGTGCCGGAAATAATGACCAACATTCATTTTATCAGTTTCAAAGTAAATTACATATAGACATATTCAGTCCTTCTTCTTTCAAATACTAATTCACTTTCCCCATCCCATTTGGTAACTTGTTCTTAAAAAATTCTACCATTTCTTTACTGTCATCTTACTCCCCTCTGAAATTATTATATATTTTCCATCATCGCTAATTATCATAATCAATGATATTAGATTATAGAATTGTATTAATCTTTCCTTTGAATTTTCAAAATAATTTATTCCGCCGTTAATTCTATTAAGAATATCGTTTTGATTCCTTAATAATTCAAAAAATGTATGCTGAATGTTTTGTCTTCTCTGAGGTATAAAAGCAAAAAGCCAAGCCGCTGCCACAGCCATTAGAAGAAAATAGAAGTTAATATCTGTAATTAGATTGTATAAGAAAGTAAAGATATCTTGAATAATTTTTTCCATTTACGGTATGTACTCCTTAAGACCCACATTAAAATACCAAGTTTTGCTATAAAAATAAATATTAATTACTTTTACAATGTTAAGAGAAAAACCTTAACAGAAAGGATGTGAGTAAATGGTTCACAAACTGATGAATGAACTTTGGATTGAATGTGCATCTAATAAATCTCATTCAAGATAATGATAATGTTGTTATTTCTTTTGCAAATTCAGAAGTGTCACAAGGAATCGATCCAATCATCTATCTTCGAGATAGTAATAGAAATAATTTAGCAATTTATCAAGCTTGGAATAATGATAATTTGGTTAGATTGGATATTCCATCCAAAGGAATCATGGTTCTATAAATCATTAATTACTTCATCCAATATCAAAAAAATTTAAGCCAAGCGTTATGCTTGGCTTTTTTATTTTTCTAATCCTCACGTTCTTTCCGGCACTTACCCCAAGTATTGTTAATCCATTTTTTAAAACTGCCATTATAAGTGTAACAAGTGCAATTCTTGCTTCTGCTAAGTCCGCAACCTTCAAGGTTCTCACATCGTTTATCGCACTTTTAACCTTGAAGGTTCTCACACAACTCACATCCTCTCAGGCGCACTAACCCAAAATATTGTTAGCCCATTTTTTAAGACAGTTCTTTCCTTATTTATGTTTAGCCTTTGCAGCTTGAATATAATGTGGTTCCCTTTTTGCCAGTACATCTAAAACAATATCGGAGTTAACAAATAATTGCATTATTTAGAATTCTTTTCCAAAAGATGACTTCCATAAATATCCTTCAACTTTATATCTTCGACAGCTTTATTTTTCGGATAACTTATTACATTTGAAAATTTCAATTTCATTCATACTCTCTTTGCCGGCTATCGTATTAAAATAATTCTCAACTATAACCGAGAGACTTTGTCTATGTTTTTGAGCATACTTTTTAGCTCTATCTATTGCCCGTTTATTTGGCTTTAAGGTTAATTTTGTGTTCATTGTACTCACCCAGTTGGTTACATATAATATCAAACGGTATAAAACGTATTATGGAAAGAAATTTCTAGCATATTAAATATGGCAACCTTCAAGGTTCTCACATCATAAACACCTTGCTAACCTTGAAAGTTCTTACACAATTTACATTCTCTCCGGCGCACTTACCCCAAGTATTGTTAACCCATTTTTTATAACTGCTCTTGTTGCAGTTACAAGAGCTATTCTCGCTTCTGCTAAATTCTTTTCAGAGCCAATAATTCTGCAAACTGTATAAAACCTGTGGAATAAACCTGCAAGCTCCTCAAGGTAAGCACAAATTCTGTGAGCTTCAAAAAGTTCTGTGCTGTATTCTATTTCTTCTTTAAACTGCCGCAGTTTTTTTAAGAGCAATTGTTCTTCATTTGTGGAAAGCAGAGATAAATTTTCTGTCGAGGATTTTAGTTCTTCTCTTTCAGTCATTTTAAGAATTGAACAAATTCTTGCGTGAGCATATTGCAGATAAAAAACAGGGTTTTCATCAGAATGTTTCTTTGCAAGCTCGAGATCAAAATTCATATGGGAAGTTATATTCCTCATATTAAAGAAATACCTCACAACGTCGCTTCCAACTTCATCGATAAGTTCATCGAGAGTTATATAATTTGCTTTACGCGTGGACATCTTAACAACTTCCCCGCCTTCCATAATTGTAACAAACTGGTGAATGAGAACTTTAACTTTTTCAGTATCGTAACCTAAAGCTCTCAATCCGGCAAGCACATCCGGGTAAGTTGCATTGTGGTCTGAACCGAAAAGATCGACAATTAAATCATAACCGCGGTCAAATTTTGTTTTATGATAAGCAATATCGGGCAGCCTGTATGTCGGCTCCCCTGTTGATTTCACAATTACTTTATCGGAATCATTTCCAAGCTCAGTAAGCTTTAACCAAACAGCACCGTCTTTTTCATAAGAAAGATTTTTTTCTTTTAAAAGTATTAAGAAGCGACTCAATTTTTTTCTCTTCGTACAAACTGTTTTCATTATAAAAGACTTTATGTTTTATATTCAGCCGTGCAAGAGTTGTTTCAATCTCTTTAAATATTTCCTTCTCTGCTCTTTCCTTAAAAATACCTTCCGGTCCTTCGCTCTTCAACTTATCACCAAATTCATCGTAAAGTTTCTTGGCAATTTCTTTTATGTATTCTCCCTGGTAATAATCCTCTGGGAAATCCTGTCTTTTCTCCAAGCAGTTCGAGATATCTTAATCTAACAGAATCCCCGAGAACTCTCATCTGTCTCCCGGCATTGTTAAAATAATATTCCCTGTCAACTTCATAACCAATCCATTCAAGCATATTTGAAACTGTATCACCGATTACTGCGTTTCTGCCGTGACCTACAGTTAATGGTCCGGTTGGATTAGCAGAAACAAATTCAACATTTGCTCTTTTGCCTTTGTGTTTATCGGATTTTCCGAAAGTATCGGGAGAAACAAGAATTTCTTTTATTATTTCTGAAACGAAAGTCTGTGTAAAGAAAAAATTAATAAATCCGGGACCTGCGATTTCGGTTTTGTAAATTATCTTATCATCAATCTTTAATCCGGCAATAATTTCTTCAGCAATTAGTCTTGGATTTTTCTTTAATTGCTTTGTCAGCAACATAGCAGCATTTGAAGAAAGATCACCATGTGTTTCATTCTTCGGAACATCGAAGACGAGGTTTATTCCTTTAAGATATTCCAATCTTCCGGCGGCTTCTTCAAAAAGGGATTTTAGGTATTGTTTCAAGTTAGTATTCTATATTTATAAAAACCTCACCTAAATCCTCTCCTTATTAAGGAGAGGACTTTTAAAACTTCATTCTAAAATTATGAAAAATTTATTTAAGAGAGTGACGGAACAGACTTTTATTTTTTCGCTGCTCTGGTTTTTCTTACAGTCTTTTTTTCTTTTACCGGTGCTGTTTTTTTAAAAGCCGGGTCTTCAACTTCTATAACAGGTGCATCTCCCCAGAGTTTTTCTAGGTTATAAAATTCACGCATATCTTTTTTAAAGACGTGAACTACGACATCGACATAATCAATAAGAACCCAGTTTAAAGATCTGTAGCCTTCCTTATGCCAGCTTTTTAATCCGCCGTCTCTTAATGTTTTATCAATTTCATCCGAAATAGCTTTTACCTGTGTATCGGAATCTGCAGAACAGATAACAAAATAATCTGTGAAAGTGGCTACCTCTTTCAGGTCGAGTATCCTGACATCGTATCCTTTTTTGTTAAAAACTAATTCCGCTATTTTTTTTGCAAGTTCAATTGATTCCAAACGTACCTCTTAATTTTTAAATGGTTTTAGATGGTTAAAATCTCTCCCGATTATTAAAGAAACATCGAGAAAATAATCGTTGCTTATTTGCTGTATTACATTTTTAGGATCAATGCCGAGAACCTCGGCAACTTTAAGCGCATTAATTTTTTTCCCGGTTCTATCAACAACAAGAGTATTATCAATATTAAAGGAAGTATAATTCCCGACCTGTACAACATCAAAATTATTTTGCCTTAAGTAACTTGTAATCTTATCGGCAACTCCGCCAATCCCGCATCCGTTCAAAACTTCAAGCTGAATTATCTTTGAAGGTTTTGCTTCTGTTATGTCATCACCAGAACTTAATGCTTTAATTTTGGTGAAGAGAGAATAAGACATAAAAATTATCAGCCCTGCAAGAAGAACGATAATCACATTCAAAAAAATATTTGCAATTTTACCGGCTGGTTTTTTAGATTGTTTATCGGACAGGTTTCTTTCCTTCACTTAACTTTGATTCCCCAGAGGACTAGGTTTTACATTCATTCAGTATCCGACATAAGGAGAATAAAATCCGTACCTGTTGAACGAACTTCCATAAAAGCCATAAGGACTGAGACCATTTGGAATTCTATTATATTGAACAGTTATGTCAAAGTCTTTCCATGGTCTGTAATTGATCGCTGCCCTCGTTAAATAAATTCCGTTAAGATTATTCTGAAAATCCTTGCTCAAAGTTGTATAAGGAGAATTAACAAAACTTATATCCGTTTGAACATTCAGGTTATCGGAAAAATTATAAAGCATGCTGTTTGTGTAAATGCTGAGTGCAAGTCCCTGGTTGCCAAAGGCAGAATATGACAAGTCGAACTGATGATGCATTTCAAAATTATCAGAGTTCAGGAACCCGAATATATTATTATCGGAAGAATTAGAATGATTTAATATTCCGTCTTCAACTGTTGTTGTAGGGAATCCCGAATCTTTGTATTGTGCGAAAGTTGCGGCATAAAAGCTCAAAAACAATATCAAAACTAACTTTTTCATAACTCATCCTTTGATTTGATTGGAATTTTAACGAAAACAATCCAGAAAATCAATGATAGAAGAAAGGCTTAAGAAAATCTGTAAAACAAAAGCTGGAAGAACAGAGACGTACTAACTGTACGTCTCTGTGAGTTGCTACTCTAAAAATAATTTTTTACTTAAGCAGTATCATTTTTTTTGTTTGTATAAAATTACCTGCGCTAAGCTTGTAGAAATACACTCCACTTGGCAATCCTGAAGCATTAAAGTCTACATCATATTTCCCGGGAGATTTTTTCTCATTAACCAGTGTTGCAACTTCTTCCCCCAGCATATTATATATTTTCAAGCTCACAAAATATTGCCCCGGAATTTGAAAGCTGATCCTAGTTGAAGGATTGAAAGGATTAGGGAAATTTTGATTTAATTCATATTTGTCGGGAGCTATAACTTCAATTTCAACTATGTTGCTATATTCAAATGAACCATTAAAATCAATTTGTTTCAGTCTATATAAATATTTACCAGGGGGGAGAATAGGATCAATATAAGTGTATGAATTTTTTTGAGTTGTTGTTCCATTTCCACCAAGAAAATCTATATCTTTCCAAGTATTGGAATTAGAGTATTCCCTTTGTATCTCAAAACCTTTATTATTAATTTCAGAAGAAGTTGTCCAATTTAATTTTATGTTTTGATATTCATCAAAACTGGCTTCAAAAGATGAAAGTTCAACCGGTATAACTGCATCTATGTCGGTTTCCCATAAACCACGTCCAAATGTCCCGGCTCTTAATTTATTGGTACCAGGAGTATAAAGCACTTCCAATTCCGGAACAACAACATTAGGCAAGCCGCTACTGAAAGATACCCAATTATTAGTGCCGTCTTTTACATAAACCCCAACATCTGTACCGACAAATAAAACATTTCGATCAGTAGCCTTCTTATAATATACTATGCACATGACCGGAAGATTAGGAAGACCAGTTGCAATATTTGTCCACGACGCACCGCCGTCAGTTGATTGATAAACCTTTGAAGTGCTGTTATAACCGCCGTAAGTTATCCAGAGTGTATTAGGATCATCGTTTTTCACGGTAATATATGTTACGCTGGTCGAAGTTGATGGAAGAGTAATAGATGACCAGTTAGTTGCACCGCCGTTGGTGGTTTTCCACATATTAGTTTGATCCGCGGTATAAAGAACATTTGAATTAGAAGGTGCAATTGCCAGTGAACGTAATTTGATAGTTGGACTTAATTGTTGAGAGGCAGCTGTCCAGCTATTTCCGCGATCGGTTGTTTTCCATACTTTATCATAACCTGCAAATAAAGTAGCGCTATTATTTTGATCGATTACATAAGGTGTTACCCAGGCACCGGTTGGTTGTCCACCGGGAATATTTGTTGAAATAGTATTAGGATAATTAAAATTATCAGCACCACCATTAGTACTTCTGTAGATAATACCTCTAACATAAGTAGCATACATATAATTTGCGTTGGAGTAATCGACAATACACTCCATGCCATCACCGCCCGTCACATCACTCCAGGTTCCGGCACTATACAATTTCGAACCATTATCCTGGAGCCCGTTTAAAACTAATGTGGTGTTTGTTTGTGATACACCAATTCTATAAATCTGACTAATTATCATTCCGTTAGATAAGTCTGTATAACTTGTGCCGCCATTGGTAGTTTTGTAAATACCGCCGTCATTCCCTTCAAAAAGTGTCGAGCTGTTTTGATAAGCAAGAACATGTTTATCGGCATGTACAACTGCTACCCCGCTTATATTATAAACATTGTAGCTTGTCCAGTTATTAATAGCGCTAAAAGTAACTCCGCCATCGGTAGATTTCCAGGTTGTGATACCACCTATAAAGACCGTATTAGCTTTCGATGGATCAACCGCAATACACAAATCGTAAGAACCCTGTCCACTTGAACCGCCGGAACCATCTGTATAGTAACCTAACATCCCGGCAGGACTCCCGGAATTAACTTTAGTAAAACTAGCCCCACTGTCTGTAGATTTATATATACCATAAACACCTCCCCCGCTGTTTGCTGAAAGTAAATAAACTACAGTCGGATCATTGGGTGAAACCGCTATCTCTCCGCGTCGTCCATATGTTGCAACTAATGAATTTGACCAGGTTTCTCCATTGTCTGTTGAACGATTAATATATGTTCTGACATATGGAACACTGGAGGCATACATTATAGTATGATCACCAGGTTTAAATTCTATATCGCCCCAAACATTTAAACTCTTTGAAGTCCATGATGTTCCCCCGTTAGTAGATTTGTAAATTCCGTCTGAGGTTGATGCGAATAGTATAGAATTGTCAGTTGGATCGATACGTAAACTAAAAATAAGTTTACCCAAGTCTTTTGTATAGCTCAACCCGGTAGTATTCCACGTTGCGCCGCCATCAGTAGATTTTATAACTCCAATACTAGTATTATCGGAATAGGAAGCTTGTCCACCACTAAGTGACCATAAACTACCGTAATCACGGTCCCCAGTGGCAATATATATTGTGTTTGTAGTTGCATAATCACTTGGAATAGCAATAGCGCTAACACCAAGAATTAGCTGATCGTTGTTTAAGATTGTCCAGTTAGCTCCTCCATCTGTAGTTTTCCATATTCCACCGGAAGGGCTGCCGACCCAAAAAGTATTATTATCTGTAGGGTGGAATGCAATACAATTTATTCTTCCTATACCGGCGTATCCTCCATCTGAAGAATTTGTTCCGAGGTTACTCCAGCTTTCATTATATGTACTTGATTTGTTTAAACTATTTTTTTCACTTTGTTTATATTTTTCATATTCTATAACGGAGTTTGTTTTAGGAAATTCTCCGGTTTGAGTATTTATTCTTTGTTCCCAATAATATTCCCATCTTTTATAAAGTGCCCATCCTGGGGCTCCGCCGTCTTCTCCATCTTCATCAGCAACACCAATCTTCATAAGACTTTTTGAATCCCAATAATCCTCCATTGCTTTCTGAATTTGGTAAAAATTGGATGTGCCACTTATATTGTTTTGTTTTAATATAGAAATTGGTGTCAGCCGCTGTCCAAATAACGATGAATTTAAAGCAACAAAAAAAACGACAAATAAAATTCTTCGCAAGGTGGTACTAATTTAAATAGTAAATGAAGACTTCATATAATCTTCCATAAATAGTTTTTAAAAGAAGAATTATTAAAAAAGAACTAATAAAAATTGCTTCAATTTCAAAAAATTAATACATTTTTCAACGTGAAAAAATATTCGACTGCTATGTGGTATCTCAATTTTGATAAGATTACTTTTATATGATTACAAAATTTCCCTTTGATGCGTAAAAGAAAATAGTAAAACAAATGAAAAAACAATTTTCCCCCGAACAATAATTTTGTAGAGACGCGTTGTTGCACGTCTCTACTTTACAAAAAGGCTTTTCACTTAAGCAACATCATTTTCCTTGTTTGAATAAAATTACCGGCACTAAGTTGATAGAAATAAACTCCACTCGGCAATGCAGAAGCATTAAAATCTACATTATATTTTCCAGCGGACTTTTTCTCATTAACAAGTGTTGCAACTTCTTCCCCCAGCATATTATATATTTTTAAACTCACAAAATATTGTCCCGGAATCTGAAAGCTGATTTTTGTAGAGGGATTAAAAGGATTAGGAAAATTTTGGTTAAGAGCATATTCTTTGGGAAATGAAACTTCGTTTCAACTATTTACTGTATGTAAATTGACCATCGTTATCAATTTGCTTTAGTCTATACATATATGTTCCATCATGAATAATGCTTTTATCTTAAAAGAATAATTTTTGGGAGAGTTAGAATTTCCACTTCCATTTAAGAAACCAATTTTTGTCCAATCATCTGTTTGAATGTCCTTGTTTTTTCTTTGAATTTCAAAGCCATATTTTTAACCTCAGATTGAGTAGTCCAATTAAGTATAACAGAATTATTTTTAAAGGAACCGGTAAAAGACGAAAGTTCTATGGGCATCCTACATCTATATTAGTTTCCCATAATCCACGACCAAATGTTCCGGCTCTTAGTTTATTGGTTCCTCCGGTATAGAGTACTTCCAGTTCCGGAACCACAACATTAGGCAAACCGCTGCTGAAAGATGCCCAATCGTTAGTGCCGTCCTTTACATAAACACCAACATCAGTACCGGCAAATAAAACAATGCGGTCAGTAGCTGTTTTATAATATGCTACACACATAACCGGAAGATTAGGAAGACCTGTTGAAATATTTGTCCACGATCCGCCGCCGTCAATTGATTGGTATACCTTTAAAGTGCTAGTATAACCGCCGTAAGTTATCCAGAGTGTATTAGGATCATCGTTTTTTACGGCGATATATGTCACACTAGCGCAGTTGATGGAAGAGTAATAGTTGACCAGTTAGTTGCACCGCCGTCAGTAGTTTTCCACATATGAGTTTGATCCGCAGCATAAAGAACACTTGAATTAGAAGGTGCAATTGCCAATGAACGCAGCTTGGTAGTTGAACTTAACTCTTGAGAAGCACTTGTCCAGGTATTTCCCCTATCGGTTGTTTTCCATACTTTATCATAACCTGCAAATAAAGTAGCACTATTATTTTGATCAATTACATAAGGTGTTACCCAGGCACCAGTTGGCTGACCGCCGGGAATATTTGTAGAAATAGTTGTAGGGAAAGACTTCGGCACCGCCATTAGTACTTCTGTATATTGTCCCTCTAACATAAGTAGCATACATATAATTTGCGTTAGAGTAATCGACAATACATTCCATACCATCACCGCCTGTTACATCACTCCAAAACCCGGCATTGTACAATTTTGAACCATTATCCTGCAGCCCGTTTAAAACTAATGTGGTATTTGTTTGTGAAACCCCAATTCTATATATCTGGCTAATTACCATTCCGTTAGTTAAGTCTGTATAACTTGTGCCGCCATTGGTGGTTTTGTAAATACCGCCGTCATTCCCTTCAAAAAGTGTCGAGCTGTTTTGATAAGCAAGTACATGTTTATCCGCATGTACCACAGCTACACCGCTTATATTATAAACATTGTAGCTTGTCCAGTTATTAATAGCGCTAAAAGTAACTCCGCCATCGGTAGATTTCCAGGTTGTGATACCACCTATAAAGACCGTATTAGCGTTCGATGGATCAACCGCGATACACAAATCGTAAGAACCCTGTCCACCTGAACCGCCGGAACCATCTGTATAATAACCTAACATCCCGGCAGGACTCCCGGAATTAACCTCAGTAAAACTAACACCACTGTCTGTAGATTTATATATACCGTAAACACCTCCACGCGCTGTTTGCTGCAAGTAAATAAACTACAGTTGGATCATCTGGTGAAACCGCTATCTCTCCGCGTCGTCCACTTGTTGCAACAGATAGCCGCCAACCCAGACCATGTTTCTCCATTATCTGTTGAGCGATTAATATACTGTTCCGCCATATGGAACACTGGAGGCATACATTATAGTATGATCGCCAGGTTTAAATTCTATGTCACCATAAACATTAAGGAGTTTTGTAAATCCATGTTGTTCCACCGTCGATAGATTTATAAATTCCATCGGAAGTTGCTGCAAACAGTATCAGAATTATCAGTTGGATCGATACGTAAACTATAAATAATCTTACCCACATCTTTTGTATAGCTCAATCCTGTAGTATTCCACGTTGCACCGCCGTCAGTAGATTTTAAAACTCCAATACTAATATTATCAGCATTGTTAGCCTGTCCACCACTAAGTGACCATAAACTGCCTCGTCTCTGTCTCCAGTAGCAATATATATTGTATTAGTAGTTGCATAATCACTTGGAATAGCAATAGCGCTGACACCAAGAACAAGCTGATCGTTGTTTAAGATTGTCCAGTTAGCTCCTCCATCTGTAGTTTTCCATATTCCGCCGGAAGGACTGCCGACCCAAAAGGTATTATTATCTGTGGGATGGAATGCAATACAATTTATTCTTCCTATTCCAGCGTATCCACCTGCCGAAGAATTTGTTCCGAGGTTACTCCAGCTTTCATTATATGTAGTTGATTTGCTTAAACTATTTTTTACTTTGTTTATATTTTTCATATTCTATAACTGAGTTTGTTTTGGGAAATTCTCCGGTTTGAATATTTATTCTTTGTTCCCAATAATATTCCCATCTTTTATAAAGTGCCCATCCCGGGGCTCCTCCGTCCTCACCATCTTCATCTGCAATACCAATCTTCATAAGACTTTTTGAATCCCAATAATCCTCCATTGCTTTCTGAATTTGGTAAAAATTGGATGTGCCGCTTATATTATTTTGTTTTAATATTGAAATCGGAGTCAGCTTCTGTCCGAATAACGATGAATTTAAGGCGACAAAAAAAACAACAAAGAAAATTCTCCGCAAGGTTGTACTAATCGAAACAGTATATGAAGATTTCATATAATCTCCCATGGATAGTTTTTAAAAAAAGAATTATTAAAAAGATCTGACTGGGGTTTTCAATAAAGTCATATTGTAAGAAATAATTTTTTATGTGTAGCCGGTTTACCAATTATATAAAACCGGGAACTCAAACAAAAAGAATTAATTAACAATTAAAATTTTTCCCTGTGATAGGTTATTATTGAAATAGATGTTTGACTAAAAAATAATCTTTTTTCTCTATTAAAAACGCCATCTGTACCTTTGTTAAGTTTCAATATAATGAAAGAAAAGAAAAAAACAAAAGGAAATTTGCTTTCTTAATAGTTATATAATCAATTGTTTACACTACAAACAAAAGAGCCAAAGTTTTCTCAACAGTCTTGATTTATTAAAAATCTTTAATATATTTGTAACACAAAAAAATGAAAACAAATACTGTGTCATATTGCAACATCACTATTCCAAATTATTTTTGGTGGTGGTTTAGTATCTTCAGCAGAATGACTCAGTGATATTGAGAAACCATAAGAATTTAGAAACCCTTCTCAGAACACTGGGAAGGGTTTTTTTTTAATCTTTTTCGAAAAAAATATGAATATAGAACAATTTAAAGAGCTTGCTAAAGAATACAGTTTAATCCCTGTTTATGAAATCATAACTGCGGATTTGCTCACACCCGTGCTCGCTTATCTTAAAATTAGAGAGATGAGCAAATACAATTTCCTTCTTGAGTCTGTTGAAGGAACTGCAAACTTAGCCAGATATTCTTTCATTGGTTCAGGACCGGAAAAAGTTTTTTCAAACAAGGGATTTCAGTTAAAAGAAATTCTTAACGGACATTCAAATGAAAGCGAGATTTCTGTTTTCGAATATCTTAGAAAAGAAATTAAAAGGTATAAACAGGCAAGACCTGATGAGTTACCTGATTTCACCGGCGGGCTTGTAGGATTTTTAGGATATGAGAATATATCACTTGTGGAAAAAGTTATAAAATTCAACTCACAACCCTTTAACTCACCTGATTCAATCTTCGGCATATATAAAACAATCCTCGCTTTTGATCATTACAAACATCAAATAATTTTAATATCAAACGCTGATCTTACAGAAAATAAAAATGTTGAAGAAGTATATAATAAAGCGAAAAATGAAATACAAAAACTTAAAGATAGATTACGTCAACCTGTCCAATATTTATCCGACTTTAAACTTTCGCAGGAAGTAACACACGATTTCAATTCAGATGAATTTTGTAAACAGGTCGAGGCTGGAAAAATAAACATTGTTGAAGGCGATATATTCCAGATAGTTTTGTCAAAAAGATTTTCGGCTCAGTACAAAGGTGATTTACTAAATGTTTACCGTGCACTAAGGATAATTAATCCATCACCTTATATGTATTATCTTGAGTTTGGAAATGAAATGAAAATTGCCGGCACTTCCCCGGAGGATTTGTTGAAAGTTAAAAACAGGAAAGCAACTGTTCTTCCAATTGCAGGAACAAGAAGAAGAGGAAAAAATAGTGAGGAAGATAAAAAGCTTGAAGAAGATCTTGTAAATGATCCTAAAGAAATTGCAGAACATACAATGTTACTTGATCTCGGAAGAAATGATCTCGGAAGAGTTTGCGAATATGGAACTGTGAAAGTTGCAGAGAAAATGAAAGTGCAAAGATATTCTCACGTAATGCACATCGTTTCAAAAGTTGAAGGTAAACTTGCGAAAGATAAAGATTCAGTTGATGCTTTAATGTCTTGCTTCCCCGCCGGAACTGTTACCGGTGCTCCAAAGATACGAGCAATTCAATTAATAGATGATTATGAAAATCTTGAAAGAAATGTTTATGCCGGCGCTGTTGGCTATTTTGATTTTTCAGGAAATCTTGATATGTGTATTGCTATCAGAACTTTGTTTGCAAAAAATAATATCGTTTACTGGCAGGCAGGTGCCGGCATTGTTGCAGACAGCCAGCCTGAACTTGAAGCTAAAGAAGTAAAAAATAAATCGGCAGTAATGATAAACGCATTAAAATATGCAGAGGTTATAGATGAAGATTCTGGTAATTGATAATTACGATTCATTTACTTACAATCTCGTTCAGCTTCTCGGCAGGTTCGACCATGAACTTATCGTAAAAAGAAATGATGAGATTACGGAAAGTGAAATATCTGAATTAAAGCCGGATAAGATTTTAATTTCACCCGGACCGGGAAAGCCGGAAGATTCTAAGATAAGTCTAACAGCAATTGAAAAATTTGGTAAAAATATTCCCGTACTCGGAGTTTGTCTCGGTCATCAGGCTATAGGAACTGTATACGGCGGAAAAGTCGTTAAAGCACAAATACTTATGCATGGAAAAACTTCATTAATAAAACATGATGGCAAAAAAATATTCGAAGGCATTCCTCAGGAATTTGAAGCAACACGTTATCATTCATTAATAGTTGATAGAGAAACGTTGCCGGATTCGCTTGAGATTTCGGCAGAAACAAATGAAGGAACAATAATGGGAATTCGTCATAAAAATTTTCCCGTTGAAGGAATTCAGTTTCATCCTGAATCTATATTAACAAACGAAGGTTATAACATAATTAAAAACTGGTTAGCATTATGAAAAATTACATCGAAAAACTTTTAGACAAAGAAAATTTAACAGTCGAAGAATCTTATGATGCTATGAACCGGATAATGAGCGGAAGTGTTGACAATTCCAATCTTGCAGGCCTTTTAATTGCACTTAAAGCCAAAGGTGAAGCTCCAAGCGAAGTTGCAGGCTTTGCAAAAGCCATGAGAGACAACTGCATTAAAATTAATGTTCCTTTAGAAAATACAATTGATGTTTGCGGAACCGGAGGAGATGGTTCCGGGACATTTAACATTTCAACAGCAGTTTCTTTTGTTGTTGCAGGTACAGGAGTTAAAGTTGCAAAACATGGCAACAGATCAATTTCAAGTAAATCCGGCAGCGCCGATGTACTTCAACAATTGGGAATAAATATCAACTTAACTAAAGAACAATCAGAGGAAGCTCTTGATAAAGTTGGAATGACATTTTTGTTTGCGCCACTTTATCATCCTGCAATGAAATATGCAGGACAGGTTAGAAAAGAATTAGGAATTAAAACAGTTTTCAATATGCTCGGACCATTGACAAATCCTGCAGGAGTTAAAAGACAATTGATAGGAACTTTTAGTCTTAAAGCGGCTGAAACAATGTGTGAAGCAACAAAATATCTCGATCAGGAAAAAGTCTGTTTTGTGTGCAGCAACGATATGTTTGATGAAATACATCTTGGTGAGGAAACTTCAGTATTCGAGTTTGACAGGAATAAGAATTTTCCTGTTTATAAAATCTCCAATAATACTTTTGGATTTCCCAAAACAATATTCGATGAAATAAAAGGCGACTCTGCAGAACGAAACGCAGAAATAATTCTTGATATCCTAGATAAGAAAAAAAAGAACTCAGCTTATTATGTAACAGTTGCAAATGCGGCAATGGGATTATATGCAGCGGGCTATTCTGATGATCTTAAAAAATGTGCAACTAGGGCTGAGGAATCAATTACAAGCCGTTCAGCATATTCGAAATTACTAGAGTTAAAGAATTTCAGTTTAAAAGATGTTTAAAGTTTATAAATCCTCTACGAGGATTATTAGCAAAGGAAATCTGGATCCTCGAAGAGGATCAACAAAAAAATAAATGTTATGAATATTCTTGAAGAAATAATCGAGCACAAAAAAGACGAAGTGAACAAACTCAAAAAGAAGTTTTCACTACGTTCTTTTGAAGAGATGGATTTTTATGAAAAGCCGGCTCTGAAACTAAAAGATTTCATTAGTCCAGATGCTTTAGGAATAATTGCCGAAATAAAAAAAGCAAGTCCTTCAAAAGGAATTATAAGAAATGATTTTAATCATTTGAAAATCGCAGAAACTTATTTTAGCGAAAATATTTCTGCTGTCTCCATATTAACCGATTCAGATTATTTCCAGGGGAATATTAATTATCTGAAAGACATTGCAGCTATAAAACAATGCCCGTTATTAAGAAAAGATTTTATAATAGATGAACACCAGGTTTATGAATCTAAAGGTTCAGGTGCAGATATTATTTTGCTGATAAGTGAAGTACTTTCAGAGCAGCAAATACAGGAGTTAACTTGTGCATCAAAGGAACTTGGGATGGATGTTTTGCTCGAGCTTCATTCAAAAGAACAATTATCTAAAATAGATTTTAAGCTTAATTCAATCATTGGAATAAATAACAGGAACCTTGAGAATTTTTCTGTCAATCTTGATACTACAAAACAAATTGCGTCAGAAATCCCCGAAGATGTTATTATTGTTTCGGAAAGCGGCATTAGTAAAAAAGATGACATCGATTTTCTGAAAAGCACAAAGACAAAAGCAGTTTTAGTTGGTGAACATTTAATGGCTTCCAAAGATATGAAAGAATCGCTTAAGCAATTAAAAGAATGGTGCGGTTTTGAAAGTTAAAATCTGCGGAATAACAAATCTAGAAGATGCACTGCTTTGTGAAAGCCTTGGAGCCGACGCTCTTGGTTTTATCTTTTATAAAGGAAGTAAAAGATTTGTAGAACCTGAAGCTGCAGGAAAAATAATCTCAGAACTCTCGCCATTTACTTTAAAAGTAGGGGTTTTTGTAAATAGTTCTTCCGAAGAAATAAACAAAACAGCAAAAGAAATAAGATTAAATGCTGTTCAATTGCATGGAAAAGAAAGTCCCGAAATAATTTCTAAAATTAATCTCCCTGTTATTAAAAGTTTTCGAGTTAAAAATGGATTTGATTTTTCAATATTAAAAAGGTTTGAAAATATATCTTTTCTTTTTGACACTTATTCGGAAAAAGAATATGGTGGGACCGGCAAAACTTTTAATTGGGAATTAATCCCTGATGATTTAAGAGGTAAAATAATTTTATCAGGCGGAATTTCAATAAGCAACATTGAAGAAATTTATAGGAACATAAAACCTGCGGCGGTTGATTTATCATCTTCATTGGAATCCGAACCCGGTAAAAAAGACGGCGAAAAAATAAAAGAGTTTTTCAAAAAAATAAATTATCTAAGGAGCTAACAAAATGGTGATAATGATGAAACTCAATGCACCTAAAGAACACATTGAAGAAGTGATTAATAAAATTCATTCCAAAGGATGCAAACATCACGAAATATGGGGAGCGGAAAAACTTGCTATCGGTGTTACCGGTCAAACTTCTACATTGTCTGAAGAAGAATTCTTAATTATGAACTCAGTGGAACAGGTTTACAGGGTTTCAAAGCCTTATAAGCTTGTAAGCCGTGAAGTAAAGTCCGAAGATACAATTATAAATATTGGTGGAAAATCAATTGGCGGAGAAGAGCTTACTATAATCGCCGGACCTTGTTCTATCGAAAGCAGACAGCAGCTTTTTGATATAGCAGGTGAGCTTAAAGAAATGGGAGTAAAATTTTTGAGAGCAGGAGCCTACAAGCCGAGATCGAGTCCTTATGCATTCCAGGGATTAAAAGAGAAAGGACTTGAATATCTTTCTGATGTTAAAAAAGAGTTAGGGATGCTGATAGTTACGGAAGCAAAAGATACTGAAACTCTTCCCGCTATTTCTGACATAGCGGACATAATTCAGATTGGTGCTAGAAACATGCAAAACTTTTCTTTGCTTGAAGCAGTTGGGGAATTGTCGAATGTTGTACTTCTTAAAAGAGGATTATCTGCAACGATCGAAGATTTGCTTATGAGTGCAGAATATATTTTATCACGCGGAAATTACAATGTTATTCTTTGCGAAAGAGGAATAAGAACTTTTGAAACTTACACAAGAAATACACTCGATCTGAATGCAGTCCCGGTTATTAAGAAAAATTCTCACCTGCCGATTATTGTTGATCCGTCTCATGGAATTGGTATCTGGGATAAAGTTCCTGCAATGGCTATGGCTGGAATTGCTTGCGGAGCGGATGGACTTATGATTGAGGTACACAATCATCCTGAAAAAGCATTATCAGATGGAGTTCAATCTTTAACTCCTAAAAACTTTAAAGCATTGCTTAACAAGCTCGAACAGCTTGCACCGATCGTTAATAAGAAAGTGGCTATGAATGTCGCAATTGCATAATTATAATTTACCGGATACTTCCGGAAAGTTTGGAAAGTACGGCGGGAAATATGTTCCCGAAACTCTTATCACTCCTTTGAAAGAATTAGAAGAGATTTATACTTTCTTTAAAAAATGATAAAAATTTTAATGAAGAATTAAATCAACTTCATAAAGAATACAGCGGGAGACCTACGCCGCTTACCTTTGCAGAAAACCTTACTGAGCATTATAGCAAAGCAAAGATTTATTTAAAGAGAGAAGATCTTTGCCATACAGGTGCTCATAAAATAAATAATGCTCTTGGACAAATTCTTCTCGCAAAGAAACTAGGTAAAACAAGAATAATTGCTGAAACAGGTGCAGGACAACATGGAGTTGCAACTGCAACTGTTTGTGCAAAGTTTGGATTAAAATGTGTTGTGTTTATGGGAGAAGTGGATATGGAACGCCAGAGTTTGAATGTCTTTAGAATGAAACTGCTTGGTGCAGAAGTTCAGCCTGTTACTTCGGGAAGCAGAACTCTTAAAGATGCAACCAATGAAGCAATAAGAGATTGGGTTACAAATGTAAAAGATACTCATTACATTATCGGTTCGGTTGTTGGTCCCCATCCATATCCTATGCTTGTAAGAGATTTTCAATCGGTTATTGGTTATGAAACAAAAAATCAAATCCAAGAAAAAGAAAAAAGGCTACCTGATTATATAGTTGCTTGTGTCGGCGGCGGTAGTAATGCTATAGGAATTTTTTATCCTTTTGTTAATGATGATGTTAAACTCATTGGTGTTGAAGCTGCAGGATTCGGATTAGATACAAATAAACATGGCGCAACTTTAACAAAAGGAAGAGAAGGAATTTTTCACGGAATGAAAACGTATCTTTTACAAAATGAAGATGGACAAGTCAGCGAAGCACATTCTATTTCTGCAGGTTTGGATTATCCAGGCGTTGGTCCCGAACATAGTTATCTTAAAGATGATAAACGTGTAGAATATTATTCTGTAACAGATAAAGAAGCTTTGTCTGCTGCAAGATTTCTTTCTGAAAAAGAAGGAATAATCCCAGCATTGGAAACTTCGCACGCTGTTGCATACCTGGAATACCTAATGCCAAAAACAAAAAAAAACGAAATAGTTATTCTGAATCTTAAGCGGACGAGGAGATAAAGATTTGAATACAATAAGAGAGAACTTAGTCTCTATAAATAAGTCATGCTGAACTTGTTTCAGCATCATTATTAGATCAAGAGATTCCGAGTCTAGTTCGGAATGAACTAATAGGAAATTAAATGTCTTATATATCTGATTATATCAAAAAGAAAAATGAAGCTGATGAGAAGATACTTTCCGTATTTCTCACAAGCGGATTTCCCGATAAAGAAAATTTTGTAAAGCTCGCTCTTGATGTTCTTGATGCCGGAGCTGACATGCTTGAGATAGGATTTCCTTTCAGTGATCCTCTAGCAGATGGACCAATCATACAAGAGTCTTCCCAAAAAGCTTTATCAAACGGCATAAATCTCCACGCTACTTTTGAATTTGTTAACGAGATAAGAAAAAGTAGTGATAAACCTTTAATTCTTATGGGTTACGCAAATCCTGTTTTGAATTTTGGTATAAATAAATTTGCAGAAGAAATAAAAAACTCAGGAGCAAACGGAGTTATAACTCCAGATGTTCCAATCGATGAATTTGATAATTTCTTTGATAAAAGTTTCGAAGAAATTGATAAAATACTTTTAATAACTCCTACCACGAGTGAAGAAAGAGTAAAAGAAATCGATAAAAAAAGCAGCGGATTTGTTTACTGCGTCAGTGTAAGCGGAACAACCGGATTACATAACAAAAATAAAAGTATCGAGTTCATTAAGAAAAACCAAAAGCTTGTAACAAAGAATAAAATGCTTGTTGGTTTTGGTATTTCAAATGAGGAAGATGCAAAAAGATATTCTCCATTTTGTGATGGAGTAATTGTCGGAAGTGCTGTTATAAAATCTTTAATGAATGAAAATGGAAGTCATAACCAAACAATTGAATTAGTACGAAAACTAAAAAAGGCTTTAAGAAATTAAGAACCTAATCTTTAATTTTAACAATCATTTCAACTTCAACTGCGGCATCTAATGGCAGTTCATTAACTCCAACTGCACTCCTTACATGCTTCCCTTTTTCTCCAAATATCTTTTCCAATAATTCAGATGCACCATTTGCAACCTGCGGCTGATTTGTAAATTCGTCTCCACTATTTACAAAAACGGTAAGCTTTACAACCCGTTCAATCTCATCTAAATTTTTAATAACTCCTTTAATTGCGGCTAGACAATTTAATGCGCAAATCTCGGCAGCTTTTTTCCCTTCATCAATAGTTAAATCCCTTCCAAGTTTTCCCTTATACTTTAATTCTCCTTTAGCAAAAGGAATTTGTCCCGCAGTAAAAACAAGGTTATTAATTTTTAATGCGGGGACATACGCTGCCACCGGTTTTGGCGTATCAGGAAGTTCAAATCCTGAATCTTTTATTTTATCTTCAATCATTTTAAGCTCCGCTTTTATTATCTTACATAATAAATCCAATAACTAATGTTTTAAACTAAGGAATATTGTAAATGATTGAAAATAAGTTTGAAGAATTTGTGGCAATTGTAAGAAGATTAAGAAAAGAATGCCCGTGGGACAGAGAACAAACCAACGATTCCATAAAAGCCGCAACAATAGAAGAAGCTTACGAAGTTGTCGAAGCAATTGATAATAGAGATTATGGAGAACTAAAGAAAGAACTCGGTGATTTGCTGCTTCATGTAATATTTCACTCAACAATTACTGAAGAAAGCAATCATTTTAATCTTGAAGATGTAATTGACTCTATACAGGAAAAATTAATAAGAAGACATCCTCACGTTTTTGGCACAACCGAAGTAAACGGAGCCGATGAAGTAAAGAAAAACTGGGAAACTATAAAATTACAAGAAGGAAGAAAGTCTGTCGTTGATGGAGTCCCGGTAAATCTTCCTGCATTACAAAGAGCACACAGGCTTCAGGAAAAAGTCTCAAAGATAGGATTTGATTGGGAGAATAAAGAAGATGTATGGAAAAAAGTTATTGAAGAAATAGAAGAGATGCACGAGATTGAAAATCTCAAATCTCAAAACTCTCAGCCCGAGGCTGATCAGCCTTCGGCTGAAAATATCAAAAATGAAGAGTTAAACGAAAAATTAGAAAATGAAATCGGTGATGTATTTTTTGCTTTAGTAAACTACTCAAGGTTTCTTGAAATAAATCCTGAGAATGCTTTAAGAAGAACAAATGAGAAATTCATAAAAAGATTTGGTTATGTGGAAAAGAAAATACTTGAATCAGGCAGAAGCTTGAGTGAAAGTAATCTTAAAGAAATGGATATTTACTGGGAAGAAAGTAAGAAAGATTTTTAGTTTCCGTTCTTATGCTTTTCATAAGCATCTATTATATCTTTAACTAATTTGTGCCTTACAATATCTCCCTTATCAAAGTAAGCGAAACCTACTCCCTCTATGCTGCTTAAAATATCTTTCGCCTGGATTAAGCCACTTACAGTTTTAAGTGGAAGATCAATTTGTGTGATATCCCCGGTAATTATTGCTTTGGAATTTGAGCCGAGTCTTGTTAGAAACATTTTCATTTGAACATCCGTGGCATTTTGTGCTTCATCAAGAATTACAAAAGCATTGTTCAATGTTCTGCCTCTCATATATGCAAGAGGAACAATTTCAACGATTCTTTTCTCAATATATCCTCTCAATTTTTCGGAAGGCATCATATCATCGAGAGCATCATAAAGTGGACGAAGATACGGATCAATTTTTTCTCTGAAATCGCCAGGAAGAAATCCAAGGCTCTCCCCTGCTTCAACCGCAGGACGAGCAAGAATAATTTTCGAAACAATTCCTTTTTTTAAGGCAGCAACTGCCAAAGCAACAGCGAGATATGTTTTTCCGGTTCCGGCAGGGCCAATAGCAAAACAGATATCATTTTTCCCTGCAATTTTAACATAGTTAATTTGTCCCGGAGTTCTTGCTTTTATAGAATCATTTTTTGTATAAAGAATAATAGAATCAAATTCTTTATCACTGACAATCTCCTTCCCCTGTAAAGTAAGATCAAGAATTGTTTCAATATCACTTCTTTCAAGTTTGTTATTGGTATTAAGAACATAAACCATCTCCTTCAGAACTTTTTCAATAACATCTATCTCCTCAACTACGCCTTTAATTACAACATTTTCACCACGCACTGTGATTGATGCATTAAAACGGTCTTCGATTAATTTAAGATTGCTGTCATTTGTCCCCAGCAAAGAAAGCATGTCAACATTGTCTAAGGTTAATCTTTTTTCAGAAGCAGTCATTACTTTATAAAAAGAATAGAAAAACCCTTACCATAATTAATATGATAAGGGTTTTGTAAAAAAATGAACAGCACTAAAGAAAACAAAGCTTATTGAACCGGAGCCGGTTTGTAATTTGATCTTAGTTTTTCGTATTTAGCTTTTTCTTCTTCAGTTAAGTTTGGAACTTTGAATACCTGTTTTGGATAAATCAAATCAGGATTCTTTATTTGGTCGCGGTTTGCTTTATAAATAACAGGCCAAGCAAAACCATTTCCATAATGTTCCTTTTTCTTTGCTATGTTCCAGAGGCAATCACCTTTAACAACCGTATACATAATTTCCTTAGGTGCTTCAACCCACATATCCATTGCTTTTTGCATCTGGGAGTGAACTTTGTCAAAAAATTCCGGAAGTGCACTTATTTTGTTACTCTTAAGTGCATCAAGGTCTTTTTGTCTGTCAGCCTTAGGACCTTCTTTTCTCATAATCTTGCCATTGAGTTCTCCAACAGCACTTCTGAAATTATCAACATCAGACTTTGTAGCTCCGACAAGAGCATAAAGTTCATTAGTACAATCTTCAAAACTCTTAATATCCATTGACTTTAAATTGTCAATGTCCGCATTAAGAGTACTGTCTTCTTGTAGAAGAGCTGCTTTCTGGGCAGTCAAACGACTCATCTCGGCTTGCCATTCATCAGATGTCATTTCTTTTTCCTGAGCAATGACACTAACTGAAAGAAAGAGCAAGAGAGATAAAATGCTAATTAAATTCTTTTTTAAAACCATATATATTATCCTCCAAGGGTTCAATTATTAAATAAAAAAATTTCTTACATGCCGGGGAGCTTCATCAAATTAGCTCTCGTCTCAGCTTTGTCTTTTTCACACTGTTGAAGCTTTGCATTTTTATCAGCAATCTCTTTTTCCAAACTTGCTCTCTGATCCTTCAATGCATCTGTCTGAGTTTGAAGAGAACTTACTTCATCTCTTAAACTATTCAGTTGTGCCATTTCAGCATCACTAACCCCACCGCATCCACTCCATGCAAAGACAACTAGTCCCAGCACAGCTATATATGCAGTGTTTTTTATAACTTTGATTATGTCCATATGATAACCTCCGATTTGGTTTTTTGAATCAACTAAATTTATTGCTAAGTAAAATTTCAGTCAATCTATTTTTCATAAATATTAAAACTGAAAAGACTTATGGGCAAATGGTTGTTTTTTCACGCCCTTCTATATAAGAAATTCGCATATTAATATCAAGTTACATTAACATTATATCGTTTAACTTCAGATTAAATTGCACAGCCTAAATTAATCTCTTTTCAACAAAACTTGTATAGATATTTCCGGCAATTATTATGTGATCAAAGACAGGTATATCTAAAATTATGCCTGATTCAACTATCTTCTTTGTAATTGCAATATCCTCGTTACTTGGTTCCGGATTGCCGCTTGGATGGTTATGAAGAAGAATAATGCTTGCAGAACGATGATCTATTGCAGCCTTAAATACTTCGCGAGGATGGACAACACTTGAATTCAAATTCCCGACCGAAATTATTTCGTATGTAATGATCTTGTTTGCTGAGTTTAGACAAACCAAAAGAAATTTTTCTTTCACCTCATCTCTTAATAAAGGAATAAAAATATCAGCCACATCTTTTGGTGAAGTAACTTTCTTTTCACTGAACCATTTAGACTGGGATTGTATTCTTCTGCTTAGTTCAAAAGCAGCCAGTAAAGTAGCTGCTTTATCTTTTCCGATACCTCCTGTTTTCATTAAATCGGATAAAGTTTTAGAAGCTAGTATTGTAAGGTTCCTGTGAACACTCACCATTTCCTGTGCAACGCTAATAACCGATTTTCCTTTCTTGCCTGTTCTTAAAAGTATTGCAATTAGTTCTGCATCGGAAAGATTTTGTGGACCCCGCAGCATTAATTTTTCCCTCGGTCTGTCATCCAAAGGCAGATCTTTGACCCCCATTTTATCCTCCTTTCATTTACTTATATTTGCTTTGAATTTATCTACTAATTCAAAAACTCCATCATGATAACGGACAATATTCAGAAAACAATTTACACGGCTTTGATCAAAACATATATTATTATGCAAACCGCTGACCAAAATTCCTGACTCCATTTTATTTTTAATATTTGCTCTGTCACGACTAATGTTTCTTAACACTGTTAAAGTATATTTTGCCGCATCATATCCATAAAGAACATTTCTATTTGCATCGGTTTTTGAGTGTGTAAGAAAATCTTTATTAAAATTCTGAAATGAACTATCGTTATATTGGATAAAATAATCAGATGTAAAAGTGATTCGGTTACTAAGCTCGGATGAAGTTTCAAATCCTTTTGCTAAAAACCAATCCTGGTTTCCGTATAAAGGTAGAATAAGATTCGTCTGGACTAATTGTGATAGCAGAAAAGGAACATCTCTTTTATCAGAAAGTGGAACATAAATTCCTTCTGCAGGTGCAAGCTTTGCCGAGTCTACTAATGTTTCCGATGTTAAGCTTCCGCTTTTATAAGTAAACTTCGCAACTATTTCGCCACCCAATTTTTGAAACTCATTTGAAAACTCAGCAGCAAGCAAAGGAGAATATCCATCTATGGAATTAAAGATTGCCATCTTTCTTTTATTCTCTACATAATAAATGTATTGAGCCATAACTTTAGCTCTTACAATAAAATTCGGATTAGCCTGGAAAAAGTTTTCATTAATAAAAGTAAGATCATTATCTGTTGCTGTTGGCGATAAGATAGGAACGTTCAGCGAACTGAACTCTTTAAGGGTTATTTCAACTTCATTACTGAACAAAGGGCCAATAATAATTTTTACTCCAGGATTATCTGCTATTTGATTTTTTATCTCGACTATTTTACTGCTGTCATTTTCAGTATCATAAATTAATAACCCTATTTTATCTTCTCTGTCTTTATTAAAATCAGCAACACAAAACTTAATTCCCGCAAGAATTTCTTTTGCAGCAGAAAGTCCTTCATTCCCAATACCGGATAAAGGAAGCATAACTCCAATAATAGTCTCATTACCGGAAGTGTTATCGGAAGAAATTTTTGATATTAGTGATTGGGCTTCACTTTTATAAACTGAGTTTGGATAGCCTTTTATCAATTCGTTAAGAGAAATCCCGGCTTCATTGTAAAGACTATTCTCAATCTGAAGTTCACCTGTTAATAATAAAAGATATGACTTTACTTTTTCACCTTTAGCAGATCTGTAAAGATCTTTTAAATCAGAAATACTGAGATATTGAAGTGATAAATCTTCGCCGGAATGTTCTGCCTCATCAGAATAAACCTTAGAACCGGAATATTGAAGCACTAATAATAATTGATTAAACGCTTTAAGATATTCACTACTTTCAACATAAATTTTTGAAAGCAGTAATCTTCCTTCATCAATATATTTACTTGATGGATAATTATTTAAGAAATCGATTACAGTATTTTTTGCTTCGGGTAATCTGTTAAGAGATAATAGAATCTTCCCTTTAAAAACTATAGATGCTGTTGTTTGGGAATTATATGAATAATCACTTATTACTTTGTTAAAAAGATCGAGTGCATGATCGTAATCATTTTTTGAGAAGGAATTAACAGCATCGTTAAATGTTTTGTTTACATCGTTGTTGGAACTTGTCTGCTGAGAGTACGAACTAAATGAAGCAGAAAGAAAAAGAAGAACTATTAAACCGGATATTTTATATTTAACTTTTATTCCCATTCTATTGTTGACGGAGGTTTTGAACTAATATCATAAGCTACCCTGTTAATACCGCGAACTTTATTAATTATTTTGTTAGAAACTTTAGAAAGAAAATCATTATCAAACCTGAACCAGTCGGCAGTCATTCCATCCAAAGAAGTAACAGCACGAAGCACCAGCACATTTTCATAAGTCCGTGAATCTCCCATAACACCAACGCTGTTAACCGGAAGTAAAACCGCGAAAGCCTGCCAAATATTATCGTATAGTCCGCTGTCTCTTATTTCATTAATAAAAATATCATCAGCTTCTCTTAAAATGTCAAGTCGTTGTTTACTTACTTCACCAAGAACTCTTACAGCTAAACCAGGACCCGGGAAAGGATGTCTTGAAATAAACTCATCCGGAATTCCCAATTCTCTTCCAACATTTCTTACTTCATCTTTAAATAATTCTCTGAATGGCTCGATAAGTTTTAAATTCATTTTCTCAGGTAATCCGCCAACATTATGATGTGTTTTAATTGTAACGGAAGATCCTTTTACTTTTACAGATTCAATAACATCGGGATATAAAGTTCCCTGCACAAGAAAAGAAACATTATTGCATCTTGATGCTTCTTCTTCAAAAACTTCTATAAAAGTATTACCGATAATCTTTCTCTTTTTTTCAGGATCAGAAACTCCGGCTAACCTTGATAAAAATCTTTCTTCTTCATTAAGATGAATATAGTTTAACTTTAATTTTTCTTTAAACAATTTACTTATAGATTCACTTTCGTTCTTCCTCATCAATCCGGAATCAATATGAACGCATAACAACTTTTCGCCAATTGCTTCTTTAACAAGAACAGCAGCAACAGTTGAATCTACTCCGCCGCTAAGAGCGCAAATAACCTGCGATGAACCGACAAGTTTTTTTATTTCAGATATTTTTAGATTGAATAAAATTCTGGGGTGTCCAGTCACCTTTGCATTTACAAATATTAAATAGGAAGTTACGAATGATTTTATTGCCTTCCTGTGTATGGACAACTTCCGGATGAAATTGAACACCATATATTTTTCTGCTTTCATCCGCAATTGCACAAATAGGAGAATGATCGGATTGGGCAGTTACTATAAATCCTTCAGGAACTTTGCTCAGGTAATCGCCGTGGCTCATCCATACTACTGACTCTTTCGCTGACACCTTTAAACAACTTATCTTCGTTATTTATTTTTAAAATGGCTTTACCATATTCCCTATCGGAAGCAGGTTCAACTTTCCCACCAAGCTCTTTCCCGATAATCTGAAGTCCATAACAAATTCCGAGAACAGGTATTCCAAGATTAAGTATTGCCGGGTCAATTTGCGGTGAGCCCTCATCGTAAACACTCATTGGACCACCGGAAAGAATAATTCCAACAGGAGAAAGTATTTTTACTTCTTCAGATTTTATAAGGTGAGAATGAATTTCTGAATAAACATTTGCTTCCCTTACTCTGCGTGCAATAAGCTGAGTATATTGTGCACCGAAATCTATTATTAAAATTAATTCATCTTTTTTCATAACCAAAAATGAGGTTTAAAAAGAAAAACAAAATCCAAAGCATTGGTATTTTGTTTTCAAAAATAAAAATGTAAAATAAAAATTTATTGACTTACTAATTTTTTATAATCTTCAACTCCGAGAAGATCATTCAATTCACTTTCATCTTTTATCTCAATCTTTACCATCCAGCCTTTTCCATACGGATCGTTATTAACTTTTTCAGGACTATTTCCAAGTTCTTTATTAACTTCAATCACTTTGCCGCTGCATGGAGCTTTTAGATCACTTACTGTTTTTACAGCTTCGATTGTGCCGAAAGTATTGCCTTTGGTAATTTCTTTCAAGCCAGAATCAATATCAACAAAAACAACATCGCCTAATTCTCCTTGTGCGTAATCAGTTATGCCGATGTAACCAATATTGCCTCCAACTCTTATCCATTCGTGATCGTTTGTATATTTAAGATTATCAGGAAAATTCATTTTATCCTCAAACAAATTTATATTTTAAAATTTAATCGAATTTAAAGTCTTCTAAAAAACTTGTATCAAAATTGCCGCTTAAAAATCTTTTATCTTCAAGCACTTTAAGGTGGAACGGAATTGTAGTTTTAATACCTTCTACTGTGAACTCTTCCAATGCTCTCCTTGCGCGCGCAATGGCACCTTGCCTGTTTTTAGACCAGACAATTAACTTGGCAATTAAAGAATCATAGTAAGGAGGAATTGAATAAGATTGATAGATATGGGAATCGACACGAACTCCAAAACCACCGGGAAAATGTAACGATTGTATTTTACCGGGTGAAGGTCTGAATCCATTTTCAGGATCTTCTGCATTAATTCTGAATTCGATACTATGCCCAATAGGTTTTCTCGGAAGTGTATCAACCTTTTCACCAGCAGCAACCAATATTTGCTGGCGAACTAAGTCAACATTATAAACAGCTTCAGTAACAGGGTGTTCTACCTGGATACGAGTATTCATTTCCATGAAATAAAAATTCTTATTTTTATCCAGCAAAAATTCTATAGTACCTGCACCTTCATAATTAACAGACTTTGCACCAAGAACTGCGGCCTCACCCATTTTGCTGCGCGTCTCAACATCAATTGCTGGAGAAGGGCTTTCTTCTATAAGTTTTTGATGCCGTCGTTGAACCGAACAATCTCTCTCTCCATAATGATATACATTTCCAAAGGTGTCTCCAATAACCTGTATCTCAACGTGCCTTGGGTTCTCAACAAATTTTTCTAAATAAACATCAGAGTTTCCGAAAGCAGACTCTGCTTCCGCCTTAGCCATCTGAAAAGCATTTTCAAAATCTTTCTCTTCCCAAACCACTCTCATTCCTTTACCACCACCGCCAGCGGAAGCTTTTATAATAACGGGAAAGCCTATTTCATGAGCAAGTCTTTTACCATCTTCATCAGACTTTAGTACTCCGTTGCTGCCGGGAATTACAGGAACTCCATTTTTCTTCATAGTATCTTTTGCAAATGATTTATCTCCCATTGCAGAAATCATTTTAGGTGAAGGACCAATAAACTTAATATCTGATTCATGGCATATTTCCGAGAAACTCGCGTTCTCAGCGAGGAAACCATAACCTGGGTGAATTGCATCCGCTCCTGTGACTTGAGCAGCCGAGATTATTGAAGGAATTTTAAGATAGCTTTCTTTGCTTTGTGGAGGACCGATACAAACAGCTTCATCTGCAAAAGTAACATGAAGGGAATCCCTGTCAGCTTCAGAATAAATTGCAACAGTCTTAATTCCAAGTTCTTTACAGGTTCTTATAATTCTTAAGGCTATTTCGCCGCGGTTGGCTATTAAAATCTTATTAAACAATTTTTCCTAACTAACTTGAATTAAGAAAAGAGGCTGATTGTATTCGACAGGTTTTCCATTTTCAACAAGAATCTTTACAATCTTTCCACTAACATCAGATTCGATTTCATTCATCAGTTTCATCGCCTCTACTATACATAAAACAGTACCCTGTTCAACTTCATCTCCAACATTTGCATAAGATTCCGCATCAGGAGCCGGTGATCTATAAAAGGTTCCGACTATTGGTGAACGAACTTCATGAAGATTTTCCTGAGTTTCTGTTTTTGAAGTTTGATCTTCCTGAGTTTTAGACTGTTCAACAACTGGTGAAGCTTGTGATATTATCTGAGGTTGAGCAATGGTTTGAATACCTCTTATTTTTTTGGCAACTTTAATTCTAAGACCATTCTCTTCTACTTCTAGATCTGTTATTTCACTTGTATCTACTATCTTGACCAATTTTTTTATAAGATTTAGATCCATTGCAATACCTTTTTAAGATTTAACTCTTTCAACATAATCGCCTGTTCTTGTGTCAACTTTTAATAAATCATTTACATCAATAAACAACGGTACATTAACTATTGATCCCGTTTCAAGTGTAGCAGGTTTCAAGGCTCCGGTTGCTGTATTTCCTTTAAAGCCCGGTTCGGTTGAAGTAACTTTTAAATAAGCAAAAATAGGCGCTTCAACATTTATTATTTCTTCACCGTTAAAAAGAATTTCAACTTCTTCACTTTCTTTAAGAAACTTTATACCTTCACCAAACGATTCGATGGGAACATTTATCTGCTCATAAGTTTCATTGTCCATGCAAACAAGAAAGTCTCCTTCACGAAACAGATACTGGTACTTTCTTCTTTCAACTCTTACGATATCGACAGATTCACCTGCTCTGAAAGTATTATCTAAGACTTTACCTGTCTTTAAATTTTTAAGTGTGGTACGAACAAAGGCTCCCCCCTTGCCCGGTTTAACATGCTGGAACTCGACAATAGAATAAAGGTCGTTTTAAATTTGATTATTAAACCGTTTCTGAAATCTGAAGTATCAGCCATAAAATAAAGGTTATTCGGAAATTATTAGTTCAAAAAAAATAGATATATAAGGTCTGAAAGTCAAGAAATACAACATATCAGAGAGTTGTAAGAATCAGCAGAATATATACTTAACCGGTTCTTTAATAGCATAGATTTAACTGTCCTGATTAGCAAAAATAATTATTGAACCTGGGCAAGATACTTATCAACATCTCTGAATGCAGTTGATGTGTTATAATCCTGTTTGATTTTTTCAAACAGATTTTTGGCTTCATCATTATTGCCGGCATGAATATAATTAATACCGGCTTTAAGTATATAATCGGGAGTTAAAACATTTTTGTCGGAAACTCGCGAAGCTTTCAGGTAAAGATCAGCAGCTTTCTGATAATCTTTTTTAGTCTCATAAATTCCAGCTTGTCCCGCAAGAGCAGTAGCTTCAAAAACTTTATTGCTACCGGAATAATCTTCATAATATTTTAGTGCTTCGTCATTCCTTCCCAAGAAATTGTATGAGTTCGCAAGATAAATTTTAGAATACTCTCCATTCTCTGTACTTCCGTAGTCTTCTACAATTTTTTTCAGGCCTACAACGTTTGTTCCTTCCCTGCCTTCAATAGCTTCAAGATAAGCACCCTGATCATAGCTTTGCATAATCCTTGCAAGCTCTGTTCCTGCAATGCGGTTATCTTCAGCCCTGTTGTTTATATAAAAATAAATTAACACAGCAATTGCAATGAGAATACCGCCAACCATTAAAACGCGTGAACGGTTCTCTTCAAAATAGCCGTACGCTTTATAGTAAGTAGAGATTAATTTGTCTTCTTTAATTTCTTTTCTTGAAAGCTTTTTCTTTTTGGTTAACATTAAAAATCCTTATAAGTCTATCCAAATTTGGACTTCAAATTTAGTAAAGTTATAACTTAAAACATAAGTAAGCAGGTAAAATTCTGTTAAAGGCATTCCTTACTGAGGAAGTAAAATAGCTATTTTATTGTTCGTATTCCCACTTTTTAGTACGCCCGGCAGGACTCGAACCTGCAACCTTTGGAACCGGAATCCAACATTCTGTCCAGTTGAACTACGGGCGCTTCTTCTTCAATTAAGAATTTAGAATTAAGAATGTATAATTTATAGTATTAAACTCCAACTCTAATATGATTTGAAAAAATCCAGGCTTTGCTGTTTAGATAAACTTCTACTCTGTAAACACCCTTCCTGTTAACAACAAAGTCTCCTTCATTTCCTACAGTTTCATTTACTTTTTTACCATTATGTATTAATCTTATCTCAGCGTCTGAAACAGGTAGCAAAACTTTGAGATTTACTTTTCTTGCTGAAGGAACTTTATCTCCCATCTGGTAGATTTTTCCTTTGGTTTTTGCAAAGAACCTGAAGCCTTTCGAATCTCCATGATAATCATTTGCAAAAAAACATTTACCGGATCCAAGTGCATTGTAAATTTCTTTTTTTGCATTTTCTATCGTTTTAATTCCCTTTCCCCTTTTTAATTCATTATCAGTAAGAATATGTGTTCTTATAGATTTGAATAAAACTTTGTAAGGGAAAATTTCTACTTCAAGAAATCCTAACAAATTATATTTATGTGCGTGAGCATCGACTCCACCAATTCCTACTACTTTCCTTTTGATGTTTAAATCATCCCAAACTTTTAAAGTCTCTTCTGTAGGAGCTATAATTGATTTTAAAGGATGAAGAAAAGCCTGGTATTTATTCTGCTCCGTTAAGTTCTCCATCCATTCCGACATGTGATTCCATATCTCCATTCCTGTAAAGTCTTCAGTATCCCACTCAATCCATGGATAGGATGGATGTTCTTTCATGTGCGTTCTTTTTTCAAGAGGATGAGCAATAAAACCAATACCGCCGGCATCTTTAACTTTTTTTACATATTGTTTTGCAGATAGTCTTGTAGAGAAAGCTTCATCAATTCCGAAAGCAAGATAATGGTTAATGTTTTGCTTATCATTTACCTCGCAGCCTACTAACAATAAAGTATTCTTGTACCATTTTTCATAACCTTCATTCAATGCTCTTAAAGTATTATGATCGGTAAGAATAATATAATCTAGCCCAATTTCTGAGGCAGCGGTGGTTATATCTTCTACTTCACCGGAACCATCCGAATAAATAGAATGCATATGTATTGCGCCAACATATTCGAACATCTCAAATCCCTATTTTTACTACAAAAATATAGATAGAAATCTCTTTCAATAAAAGACTATTTAAAACAGCAGGGGAATAAAAAAAGGAAATAATCCTGAAAACGTGTAATTAAGCAGGCAAATAATCTTGTGAAAGTTTGAGTGTCTTCAAAGATGCCTTCATAAGAAACTGAAATGGAGATAGCTCTGTTGAATCTTGTTGATAAATCAATCGAAAAGATATTTTGATTTGATGCAAAAGCAAAAGTTTGTAAGCTCATATTTCGAAACTCTGTATCCAAAAGAAAAATCAACATTATTATTAAAAAGATATTCTGTTAACCTTACTCCTATTATTGAACTATTGACAAAAGTTGTAAACGATTTATTATAGTCAATTGCAATAGAGGATTCTATCAAAGGAATTGTTGAATAAGATAAATGACCTCCAAAATTTTTCGTCTGATCAAGGTCGACAGTCTCATCCAAAAATTTTTAATTAGTAAATTATTAATTGGGTCTTAAGGTTTTGATTAGGCGTTAGTATATCAAAAAAAATTGCTTAAAATATTTTTACCTAAATCTAAAATTAACCCCCGCCATTAATCTTCCATAGGTTGTTTTATCTTCAAATTCACCTTCATAGTAAATATTGAAATATAGCTGTTGAATAATTTTTGTTGATATTTGTAAAGTTGCAATTTTTTGATCTATGGTTCCTGTAAAACCGCCAAAGTTGTAGTGCAATTTTGAAATCCCTGCAGAAACACTTGTTGAATTAAAAGGGATATATTTGGTAAACGTTAAACCATAAACAGAACCGTTTTGATAATTACTGAATATTCTGTTAAATGTTAATGAAACAGAAATATCTATCCAGGGAACATTTGATTTAGTTAAAGAAATATTAAAATTTCTGGATGGCTTAGCATCCCCTTTTTGAAAACTATACCCGCCTCCTAAATTCAAGAACAGGCCGGTTAAAGGTCTTAAGAAAAAGCTTAATCGAAGTCCTTGCCTTAATTGATTTTCAAAAAGACTATCGTACAAACTTTTAAATGTTTCATAATAAATAACACTTCTTCTTGCATCATAAGAAAAATTAATTGTAAGCAGCCTAACCGGGGCGTACTGTGTTGATAAATATAAACTCGTTAAAGAGAAATCACTGTGTGCTTTATTATTTTGCAATTTAAAAAGATCGATTTCAGATGAAAAGAAGAAATATAAATTCTCGACTAAATTATTGATATGCTGAAAATATAAAAATCTCCTGTCTGTGCTGCCATGATTTGATTGTTGAAAAATAGCAATCGAACTTTGCATTGGTCTATCTTTAATCGTATCTATTCTGTTTATGTATGCGCCGAATTCAAATAAATTTGAATTAAGCCCCATGTGTGAAAAATCAGGCCTTGAACCGATAACTCCTCCTAAAGCAAATTTTCCAAACCCTTTTTCAACTTGCAATCCATCAACCGGGCCGACACTTGAGATATTATTGTTCATATGCCGCCCCAGCCAAATGCTTATCTTATTTTTATTATACCCCAATGAAAAATCATAAATTTTCATATTATTAAAGATGTTGGATTTTACATTGCCCCATTCGGAAGTTAAATAAGAGAAGTACATGTAATTAGAAAACGAAAATGGCGATTCATTAATATTTTCTGCATATAAATTTAATGTATATCTCCAGCTTTGTGTTGATATATTATTAGTAAAGTTTGCGAATCCGGAAAAAGAATTTGCGGTAAAGCTTCCATAAAAATTGGATCGATGTTTAGGAAGCTCCACAGTTTTTTTAGGAATGATTTGCTTAGTTGTATCTTTAACTAAGTTTGAATCCTTTTCATTCCCTGCTTTGTTTACGGGTAAAATTTCTGTCTTCTCTTTTTCAGACCAAACAAAAAGTTGATCACCAATGTTCAAGTCAACATCACCAATTTTTTTACCTGAACAAGATGTTGTTGAAATAAATTGTATTACTATTGCCGGGACATATTTTCCATTATGATCATAATATGCTGTATCTCCAACAGAAATATTTTCAGTATTTTCAAATCTTACATAAATATTTTGTGAAGTAATAAATGAAATCTTTCCCTCTCTTTTAAACAGATTGGACTTTGCGAAAGAATATGTTGATAAAGAAATAAATACAAATATTAAATAAAGTATTTCAATATTTTTTATTTTCATAATCATAACTTCATATTTTATTAACCACCCTGACCAGTTTTATGACAATTATAGCAATCTTCATTTTGATGATGGTCACTTTTATGACATGTTGCATTGCATGAATGCTGAACAAAATTTGATATAGTCTGATGACAGCTCGCGCATGAAACATTATGTCTTCCGGTTAATGGAAAATAAGGAGTATGGTCAAATGTTGATGGAGACCATGCAGTTGTAGTGTGGCATTCAGTACAATCTGTAGGGTAACCAGCTGACTGATGAGGCGGATTGTTTGTATTATTAAAATCACTTGTATGACAATCATAACAGTTTGTCGGTGGCGCAGTTGTATAACCTGAAGTATGACATGATTGACAAGATACACTTGAGTGTGCGCCTGTTAATGGGAATCCGGTTGTACTATGATCGAAAGATGCGCCGCTCCAATTTGTTGTTGAATGACATTGAGTACATTCCTGCGGAAATCCTTGAGTGCTGTGCGGTGGATTAGTTGTACTTAAATAATCCTGACTATGGCAGGAATAACAATCAGTTTTTAAACCTGTCACCGTTCCTTTATGACAAGATGAGCAATCCAATGACACATGTGCACCAGTTAATGTAAAGCCTGTATTTGTATGGTTAAATGTTGATTGAGTCCAGTCAGTTGTATTATGACAATCCTGACAAGTTTGAGGTAAACCGGCAGAAGAATGATTTGGGTTTGTTGTTCCTTGATACTTAGCCTGATGGCAGCTAAAACAATTTGTAGAAGGCGCTGTTGCATAACCGGATTGATGACAAGATTGGCATGTTACAGTTATATGAGCACCTGTTAAAAGAAAACTAGTTGTGCTATGATCAAAGTTTGCATCGCCCCAACCTGATGTTGAATGACATTGTACACAATCATGAGAGAAACCTTGAGTAACATGATTGGGATCATTTGTACTATTATAATCATTACTATGGCATGAGTAACAATCACTTGGGGTATTCGTGTATCCAGCCGAATGACAAGACTGGCAGGTTGTCGTTGTATGTTTACCTGTTAATGGAAATCCTGTTGTATTATGATCAAATGAAGCCCCACTCCAGTTTGTATTTGAATGGCATTGTGAACATGTATGAGGAAATCCTTGTGTAACGTGATTCGGATCCGTTGTTCCATTAAAATCGTTGCTATGACAAGAATAACAATCATTTGGTGTATTTGAATAACCCGAAGCATGGCAAGATTGACAAGTCGTTGTTGCATGTGCGCCTGTTAATACAAATCCTGTTGTACTGTGATCAAAGTTTGCATTATCCCATCCTGATGTTGAATGGCACTGTGAACAATCATGTGAAAATCCTTGGGCAGCATGGTTTGGATCAGAAGTATTATTGTAATCGTTGCTATGACAAGAATAACAATCACTCGAAGTATTTGTATATCCGGCAGAATGACATGATTGGCAGGTTACAGTTGTATGTTTGCCTGTTAATGGAAATCCTGTTGTGTTGTGGTCGAACGAAGCTCCACTCCAACTTGTTGTTGAATGGCACTGTGAACATGTATGAGGAAATCCTTGTGTAACGTGATTCGGATCCGTTGTTCCATTAAAATCATTACTATGACATGAATAACAATCATTTGGCGTATTTGTATAACCCGAAGCATGGCAAGATTGACAAGTCGTTGTTGCATGTGCGCCTGTTAATACAAATCCTGTTGTACTGTGATCAAAGTTTGCATTATCCCATCCTGATGTTGAATGGCACTGTGAACAATCATGAGAAAAACCTTGAGCCGCATGATTTGGATCAGAAGTATTATTATAATCGTTGCTATGACAAGAATAACAATCACTTGGGGTATTCGTGTATCCAGCTGAATGACATGATTGGCAGGTTGTCGTTGTATGTTTACCTGTTAATGGAAATCCTGTTGTACTATGATCAAATGAAGCTCCACTCCAACTTGTTGTTGAATGACATTGTGCACATTCGTGAGGAAATCCTTGTGTAACGTGATTCGGATCCGTTGTTCCGTTAAAATCTTTACTATGACATGAGTAACAATCGCTTGAGGTATTTGCATAACCGGAAGAATGGCAAGATTGACACGATACTGTAATGTGTGCCCCGGTTAATGAAAATCCTGTTGTATTATGATCAAACGTTGCATCATTGAAGCTATTAACATTATGACAATCCTGGCAAGCAGTTGAAAACTTTGCTTGAATGTGATTGGGATTTGTAGTTTGTATATATTGCTGCTTATGGCAAGTATAACAATCTGTGCTCAATCCTTTAAAATTAGATCCTTGTGTGTGGCAATCGAAGCAATTTGCAATATTGTGTCCGCCCACCAAAGGGAAGAAGCTATGATCAAAATTAGTATTACCCCAGGCAAAGCCAGTCATGCTATGGCAGTCTTCACAATTCGTTGAAAAATTTGCTTGAAGATGGTTTGGTGCCGTTGTTGCATAATATTGTTTTACGTGACAGCTAAAGCATGAAATACTTTGAGGTGGAAACAATAAATTTTCATAACCCGAATGACAGTTTCTGCAGTCAACATTTAAATGAACTCCAACAAGCGGAAAACGGCTATTTTGATGTATTTGAATAATGTTAGATACTATCCATGTTTCCGTAACATGACATTTTTCACATTCAGGCCCAAGTGTGTTTTGATGAATATCTTTGTGGCAGGAAATACATTCAGATTTTACTTCAGAAAAAACTAAACTTTTATGACAAGATTGGCAGTCGACTGAAGCGTGCTGCCCGGTTAATTCAAAAGAAGTTTCTTTATTGTGATCAAATTTTATATTCTCAGGAATTGTCTTCCAGTTTGTCGATTCATGGCAATTGGCGCAATCTATTTTTAAATCCTTTCCATGTGGGGATTGAGGAAAAACAAAGATTGTTCCTATAATCAAAAATATTATGAATGACAGGAAGCGCATTTGAAATTCTCTATTTTATACCTGACAAATGAAACGTTGTTTTCATTTACAACCTTATGGCATCGGGAACATTCAATTTTTGAGTGAGCTCCTTCAAGGGAAAACTTAGATTTATTATGATCAAACTTAGTTGGCTTCCAGTTATCGAAGGTGTGGCATTTTTCGCATTCTGAATCATTAAACTGTCCATGATGATAATCATTATGACAGGCAAGGCATTTTGAATCCAAACTAGCAAATTTAAACTCACCTGAAACTTCATTATTATTTTTTTTGTAATGACAACTTCTGCAGCTAACTTCAACATGTTTGCCAAAAAGCGGGAAGTTAGTTTTATCATGTTCAAAAGAAATTGCGCTCCAGCTTCTCGAACTGTGACAACCCGAACAGTTATTATTACCCATAAACTTTGCAGAAATTTCTTGCCCATGTACATTGTTATGGCAGTCAATACATTTCGTCCCGATATTTTTAAAATGCCATGTATCATTTTTATAATGGCAACTCCCACATGGAACTGCAAGATGACTTCCCGTTAATTTAAATTCTGTTTTGTTATGATCCTCAATAGAATAAAGAACCGGCGTAAAACCATTTTCATTATGACAAGATGAACAATCTTTCAGCACTCCATTTTCAACGAAATCTCCTTTGTGATAATCCTCATGACAATCGTAACATTTTTCATGCTTTAGTTTTGTGCTTATGCCGGTCTTATGGCAATCATCGCATTTAACAAATGCATGTTTCCCTAATAAAGGAAAGTTTGTTTTGCTGTGATCGAATGATGATTTATTTATTTGATGAAAAGAATTTTCATTGTGACAGCTTTGACAATTAATACCAAATTTTCCCTGGTGCACATCTTTGTGACACGGAGTGCAGCTACTGAATGAAACTCCTTTGAATTCCTGAAATTTCTCACCGTTCCTTTCTTCCATCGGATGACATTTAACACATTCTACAACTTTATGTGAGCCGATTAATTTAAAATCAGTTTTATCATGATTGAACCCCGCTGCGGGTTTGAACTTTTCAGTATTATGACAACCGGAACAATTATTCCCGAGCGTTCCCTGATGAAAATCTTTATGACAGGACACACAATTTTTTTCTAAACCAAGATAAGTTTCCGGTCTCTTTTTAAAATCATCTTTAGTAATAAATTTTTCAGTATGACAGGATGAGCATTCCAGCTTTAAATGAGAACCGGTTAATGCAAACCCGGTTTTGTTATGATCGAATCCTTTAGGATTGAAATTTATTATTCTGAAGTTTCTGCCATGATGTTCGCTATGACATGACCAGCAATCCTTATTTTTTACTTCACTACTTGAATGATAACCCCGACCGAGATTAATGAGTTCGACGATCTCCTTATGACAATCAAGACACTTGGAATTATATACTTGTTTCCCAAGTACATGGCATTTAGTGCAGTTGCTCAACCCTTCAAGATCAGCATGTGCAGTAGTAAGATCCCCGGGAGAAATCTGTGGAAAAATATTTCTTTGAACTACAAAGAAAAAGAATATTAAGATGGTTTTAAATAAACGCCGGTTAATACTCATGTAAAAAAAAATTAATTAGTAATACTAATTGTGTTTTAAGACTGCTTCGCCGAATTTTTTATCAATCTTAATACCAATCTTTTCCAAAAATTTAGTGGGAAGCTCCCCTCCCGCAAAGATATAAACAAGGTCGTTGTCTATTTCTTTTTGTTTCTCTTCAACCTGAAGGATAACTGATTTGTCTTTAATTTCTTTAACGCTGGAATTATAAAATAACTTTATTTTTTTATCACTAACCGCTTTATTAATCTTCTCAAGATTCTTCGGTTTTAATCTTGAGAGTTTATCGCTCCTATAAGATATTGAAACTTCATTATCTTCTTCGATTAATAAAAGAGCCGATTCAATTGCAGAATCCCCACCTCCCACAATTAAGATTTTCTGATTATGAATCAGTTCCGGTTCGAGTAGTCTGTATGCGACTTTTTCTTTTTCTTCTCCCGGGATACCTAATTTGCGCGGAGAACCTCTTCTGCCAATACAAAGTACTACTGAATTGGATTTATATTTTTCCTTATTTGTAACAACCAGGAAATGATCATTAACTTTTTCAATTGATTCAACTTTTTCCTGTTCGTTTATACTAATTTTATTTTTAGCAAGTATGCCTACCCACAAATCAAGCAATTCAGATTTGGAAGTTTCGGAAAGTTTTAGTTTCCCATGCATAGGTAAATTCATTGAAGATGTCATAACAATTTTTGCACGCGGAAAATTAAACACAGTTCCGCCAAGACTATCCTGTTCAAGAGTAAGAAAACGCATATTATTATTTGCGGCAGTTAATGTGGCAGAAATACCTGCTGGTCCTGCTCCTACAATAATTACATCATAATTTGCTTCTTTAGATGGCTTCATTTTCCTTTTAAGATTTTCAACCGCCTGTCTTCCCTGTTCTACAGCATTTTTAATTAATCCCATTCCGCCAAGCTCTCCTGCAATAAACAAACCGGGAATGTTTGTTTCAAATTCCGGACTAACGTGCGGAAGTTCAACTCCTCTTTTTTCTGTTCCAATGCAAAGAGTTATAGCCTGAACAGGACATGCATGAAAACAAGCTCCATGTCCTACACAACGGGATGCATTAATAGTTGTGGCTCTACCATTGACTAATCCAAGAATATCTTTTTCAGGACAGGCGGTCACACAAGCTCCACTGCCTAAACAAATATCGGGATCAACTACTGGATGTAATGAGACGGGTTCATGAAATCCAAGCTCTTTTGCTTTTTCAATTTTTGTACTAGTTTCCCTGGATTTTTTCCTATGCTTTACTACATAAAAAATAACAACGATCGCTGCAAAACAAATCGCTACTCCATAAAAAATAACTTGCTCTATCAAGACTTCCATAAACGCCTAAACTTTTTTCAACTACTCTGATTACAACTTTTTTAAAGAGCTTTCTGCGAGCTTGGATGCATTCGAACCGGGATAATTTTTAATAAGCTTTTCCCACTGGGTTCTTGCTTTTTGCTTATCACCGTTCGAAGCAGCTATAGCCCCCAGGTTATACATTGCTTCGGTATTATCTGGTTCATATAAAAGAATTTTATTTACCAAACCTTCAGCCTTATCATAATCTTTTTTATTGAAATAAATATAAGCAAGGGAGAATAAGACATCGCTTCGCTTGGGATTTACATTAAGAATATTGTTATAATAAATTATTGCTTCATCTGGTTGGTGAGCAGCGGAAAGAAAATCAGCATACTCCCGCATCTTTAAAGTATCTTTAGGATTTTCTTCAACTTCTTTTTTTAGCATTTCAAGATGACGTTTTACCTCTGAAGAAACATTGTCTTTGCCGGGAGGCTGTTGCAGTCCTTTGTGAATATCATCATCCGGCATTTGATTATTTTGAACATTTTCCGGGATATTAGAATCATTCCTTGAGGTAAAGAAGACGAGAAATATGATTGCCAATACTACAACACTACCATAAATATAAATTGGTTTTATTTTCATTTTGATCTCCTAAAAAATCCACCTGTAACCAAAAATTATTGTTACTGCAACGTGTATCAACATTATGGCAAACATAGTAATAGCAAAAGGCAAATGCACTATATGCCAGTATTTAAATAATCTCTGCATAGTTCTTAACATTGTAATCCTTCTGGAAAGAACCATTTTCGATTTAGCTAACTTTAACACTTCCTTAATTTTTAATTTGGAAATATTAAGCTTGTGCATTTCTTTTTTTAATTCTCTCAGAACAAATCTTACATTAAAAAAATCCTTAAGAATGAATAAAACACTTTTCCCAAAAGTGATTTTCTTTTTATAATCTACAGCAGTTAATTGTTCTATCTTATAAGCGATTTCCTCTCCCCTTGAAAGCTCACGCGATAATCGCAGAGAAATATCGGAACTCATTTCTGAAATTTGTTTTATATCAAGCTCATTTCCCTGTATGGTTCTTGGGATCTGAACATAAATAAAACGACCGACTACTCCACTTAATACTACTGCAACCATACTCCAAAAACTTATGGCGACAATGCCTCCGAATTTAAAAGCAGTGTGATACAATACAAGTATTGGTCCAACAGTGCAAAGAAATATATGAAACTCGAGCCAGTGCTTAAGATAACCCATCCTAAAAAATACTTTTACTCTTTTCCTTAGCATGTACAAAGCAACACCAAAGATCATCATCAGTGAACCTAAAATTCCTATGCCATGACCAATGACGCCGCTCGGTTTCAGCATTTCATTATTTGGATTAAAGAAACGTTCTTCGAGAGGAGTTGTATAATAATCATATCCATTTACGGTAAGCAGAACTACAGTAGCTATCCCGACTAAGAAAAATGATCCGACATATACTCTGTGCAAATTTTTTGTCATATCATAAGAACCAAATCAAAAAAATTATCGGAAGGAACAAAACCTATCCCCCCATTTGGGACAAGTCGGCTGGATTTCTTCTCAACTTCAGAAAATAATATTATTCAATCACTTCTGTCAACGTTGTATATTTAGTTGAGTTGTCCTTTACCATATCACTAAGTTTATTCAATAGAAGACCTATTCGTTCAGTTTGATTATCATCAAAATTCTCATAAGCTTCCATAGAACTAAAAGTGTACATTTCTTCAAAATGATTTTGTTTTCCTTTTACCTCGTATACTGCATAGTTCTCGAGACCATCAGCACTCAGAAGAGTTTTCAATTCCCTTGCCAGAATAAGGTATTCATCTCTTTTGTTTACATCTATCTCATATTGAATAACGAAAATAACTTTAGACATTTAGACTCCAATAATTATGAAAAAACTTTTCCCGAAATTTCCCCAGTAAAAGTAATTTTTGCCGGACCGGTAAGTGCAAGTTCCTTAATCTTATTTTGATGCAAAACAAAATCTACAATTAATTCATCTCCGCCTTTTGTTACCAGATTTACCGGCGCTGAAATTCCATATTTTAATGAAGCAATAACTGCAGATGCAGCAGCTCCGGTACCGCATGCAAGAGTTTCATTCTCCACTCCGCGTTCATAAGTTCTAAGATAAACTTTATTATCTCTAATCATAATAAAATTAACGTTAGTTCCGCCCGGCGAAAATTCTTTTAAATATCTTATTTCTTTTCCGATCTCAAAAACAGGAACATTATCAAGATTTTCAATAACGGTTTGGTTATTTAAAATATCATTAATATTTATTACAACATGTGGCGAACCGGTATTTAAATAACTTGCTTTTAATTTTTGATTGTAAGCATCGATACAAATATCCAGCTTAAGATCTTCAATATCATTAAAAAAGAATTTTATTTTCTCATCGTTAATTAATTTTCCTTTGTACTCTTTACCATTCGAAATAAAATTAACATCTTCACTTTTTAACCTTCCGGTAATCTTAGCGAATTTTATTGCACACCTCGAACCGTTTCCGCATAAAGATCCAGTTGAACCATCTGCATTAAAATATTCCATTAAGAAATCATATTTCCCGTTATCTGAAATTGTAATAATCCCATCTGCTCCAATCCCATTTCTGCGGTCACATAATTTTTGGATTACATCTGAATTGAGTTTTAAAGCAGGATAATTCTTCTTATCAAAAAGAATAAAATCATTTCCTGCACCGCTCATTTTAACAAAAGAAATATTTTCCATAACAATAGCTAATTTAGCTGAATATTAAATGGGTTTCAATGTTTTTTATTTCTAAAAGAACGGCAAGGAAGATTAATTTTTTATTAAAAAACGGGAAGAAATAAAAGAATTGACAGCATCTTTTATTATAAAGAATATTTTATTCAACTATATTAAAAGAATAGTGAATCTTAGCAGTTTTGTTTAGAACAGCAACAGCCGAACAATATTTTTCCATGGAAAGTTCAACAGCTCTTTCAACTTTGTTTTTTTCTAATTTCCCTTTTAAAATGAAATGAACATCAATTGAAGTAAAGAGAGAAGGAACATTTTCGGGGTCACGGTCTCCATTAACTGAAACATTGAATTTTTCTATTTTCTGTTTTTGTTTTTTGAGAATTTGTATGATATCAATTGCACTGCAGGCCCCCAAACTCATGAGCATTAACTCCATAGGTCTCGCACCGCTATTATGCCCTCCAATTGAAGCGGCTCCATCGATATCTACCGCAACTCCCGCCGAACCAACTGCTTTGAAATGATAGTCATCATCAACTCTGTTTAATTCTACTTTCATAAAAAATTTTAATCCCTAATCATTCCTGCACCTGCAGTAACATTGGAATGTTCATCAATCAATATAAAACCACCATTCGCACGGTTTTTTTTGTAACCGTCAAAACTTATGGGAGAAGCAGTTCTAATTTTTACTTCGCAAATGTCATTTAAATCAATAGAATCTATTTCTTTTTCTTTATCTAAAGTATTCACATCCACTTTATAATTAATATCTTTTACAACACACTTAACCAGGCTACTGTTATGTTGAAGAAAATAATTATTTCCTTTTATCAAAGGTTTTGTATCCATCCAGCAAATAACTGCCTCAAAATCCGCGGAGACAATTGGTTGATTTTCTTTTTTAACTATAACATCACCGCGGCTAATATCAATATCATCATTCAAATGAAGAACAACCGACATTGGAGCAAAAGCTTCTTCAACATCTTTCCCAAATATTTCAACTGATTTAATAGTCGAATCTAAAACCTGAAGGCATTACAAAAACATCATCACCCTTTTTGAAAACACCGCTAATTACTTTACCGGCATAACCTCTGTAATCGTGATAACCGTTATTGCCGGGACGAATTACCCATTGCACAGGAAATCTTGCAAAGTTTAAACCGTTTGTCGATTCGACCTGAACTTCTTCAAGGTAATGTAAAAGACTTTTGCCTTTATACCAGGACATTCTATCAGATTTTTCTACAACATTATCACCGACCAAAGCGCTGATCGGAATAAATACAGTTTCTTTCACATCGAGTTTAGAAACAAATTTCTTATAATCTTCCACAATGCGATTAAAAGTATTCTCAGAATAATTAATAAGATCCATTTTATTAATACATATAACAAGATTCTGAATTCCAAGAAGAGAAGAAATTATCGAATGTCTTTTTGTTTGTTCGGTAACTCCGTTTCTTGCATCAATAAGAATTATAGAAAGATTTGAATTTGAAGCTCCGGTAACCATATTCCGTGTGTATTGGAAATGTCCCGGTGTATCTGCAATTATAAATTTTCTTTTGGGGGTTTGAAAATACTTATAGGCAACATCGATTGTAATCCCTTGTTCACGTTCTGAGCGTAAACCATCGGTCAATAGCGAAAGATTAATTTCACCATTACCATTGTTACCTTTTGATTTTTTTATTGCTTCTAATTGATCTGCTAAAATTGATTTGCTGTCAAATAACAATCTCCCAATTAGAGTGCTTTTACCATCATCCACATTTCCGGCAGTGGTAAATCTCAGTATGTCCATCAAAAATATCCTGCTTTTTTCCTGTCTTCCATTGCTGCTTCAGAGGTTTTATCATCGAGCCGTGTTTCACCTCTTTCGCTGATTCTTGAAAGTTTTAATTCATTAATAACTTCATCAATTGTTATAGCTTCTGATTCAACACCAGCAGTACAGGTCATATCCCCGACTGTTCTGAATCTTACTTTTTTATTTTCAAAAAAATCATTTTCATTAATATTAATAAAATCAGACACTGCCAGAAGCTGTCCATCTCTTACAACGCAATCTCTGTCGTGTGCAAAATAGATTTCCGGCAATTGAATATTTTCTTTTCTTATATAATTCCAAACATCGAACTCGGTCCAGTTGCTTATCGGAAAAACTCTGACGTTTTCTCCGTGATTAATTCTGCCATTATAAATACTCCATAATTCAGGGCGCTGTAATTTTGGATTCCACTGACCGAATTCATCCCTGATGGAGAAAACTCTCTCTTTAGCACGTGCTTTTTCTTCATCTCTTCTGGCACCGCCGATACAAACATCAAATTTAAATTCTTCAATTGTATCGAGCAAAGTATAAGTCTGAAGTGCATTCCTGCTTGCATTTTTTCCTGATGGTTCTTTTAGTCCTCTTTTTTTGATTGTGTCTCCAACATATCTAACAATCATTTTTTCACCTAACTGTGAGACCAATTCATTGCGGTATTCAATAACTTCAGGAAAGTTATGACCGGTATCTATATGAACCAAAGGGAAAGGAAATTTGCCGGGACGGAATGCTTTTTCGGCTAGACGAATAAGAGTAATAGAATCTTTACCACCGGAAAATAAAAGGGCTGGTCTTTCAAATTGTCCAGCTACTTCGCGAAGTATGTGAATAGCTTCTGCTTCAAGTATATCAAGATAGCTCAAGAAATATTTTTCCATTTTGTACCATAATTAATTTTAGAAGAAATCTACCATAAGTAGTTGTACAAAAAATAAATCAATGTGAATGAAGTCCGCATTCTTTTTTAGTATTATCTTCCCACCACCACCTTCCCGCTCTGAAATCTTCACCTTCTTTTACTGCCCGTGTACAAGGTGAACAACCAATACTTACGAATCCTTTATCATGCAAAATGTTATAAGGGATATTATGTTTCTTTATATAATCTTTTACTTCCTGCAAACTCCAGCTAAGCAGAGGATGAAATTTATAAACGTTATGAACTTTGTCCCATTCAACTTTTTCCATGGATTGCCTGTTGACTGATTGTTCTACTCTAATACCAGTAACCCACGCTTGCTTTCCTACCAAAGCTCTGTTCAATGGTTCAACTTTTCTCAAGTAGCAACATTCTTTCCTGTTTTCAACAGATTCGTAAAAACTAAAAGGTCCTTTTGTATTAACAAGATTTTCAACCGCTTCATTTTTAGGAAAAAATATTTGAATCTTTTTATCATAAAATTCATTTGTCTTATTCATTACAGAATAAGTTTCATTAAATAGTCTACCTGTATCAATTGTGAAAACACGAATCGGCAAATCGTTGGAAAAAATTATATGTGTGATTACCTGGTCTTCTAAACCAAGACTTGTAGAAAAAACAATCTTATCTTTAAATTTTTCCGAAAGTATAAACAAAGATTCCTCGATTGATTTATTTTCAATCAAATCTTTTACTTCATTATTCTGAATATCATTCATGATTTTTTACCGGATTTTTTTAGCGCCTGATTAATATCATCAAGTATATCATTTACATTTTCGAGACCTACCGAAATACGAATTAAACCCGGAGTTATTCCAACTGCAAGTCTTTCTCTTTCCGTAAGCTTAGAATGAGTAGTTGAAGCGGGATGAGTTACAGTCGTTCTTGTATCTCCGAGATTTGCAGAGATTGAAAGTATATTTAATGAATCGATAAATCTTTTAGCTCTTTCAAATCCTTCTTTAACAGAAAAAGTTATGATACCTCCGCCAAGCCTCATTTGTTTTTTGGCTAATTTATATTGTGGATGCGAAGAAAGAAAAGGATACTTTACACACTCGAGCTCAGAATTATTTTCTAAATGTTTAGCAATGGCAAGAGCATTCTCAGAATGTTTTTCCATTCTGACTGAAAGTGTTTCCAAACTTTTTGAAAGAATCCAGGCGTTAAATGGTGAAAGAGCCGGACCCGTTTGCCTTGCAAAGAATTTAATCTCAAGAATTAATTCTAATTTGCCGACAACAACACCTCCAAGAACTCTTCCCTGTCCATCAATAAATTTTGTTGCTGAATGAGTTACTAAATCGGCTCCATAATCTGTAGGGTTTTGAATAACCGGAGTCGCAAAACAATTATCAACATTTAGAATTAATTTATGTTTGCTTTTTAGTTTCCCGAGAAATTCAAGATCGATTATTTCAAGTCCCGGGTTCGATGGTGTTTCAACAAAGATCATTCTTGAATTCTTAGTAATTGCTTTTTCCCAATCTCCATGTTTGTTTGCATCAACATAAGTATGAGTAATTCCCCACTTCGGCAAAATCTTTGTTAGCAATTGATGTGTTGATGAGAATAAAGATCTTGATGCCACAATATGGTCACCTGATTTTAGCAATGCGCCGAAACCCGAAAATACTGCCGACATTCCTGATGCAAAAGCTACGCCAGCTTCAGCATTTTCAAGAGCACACATCTTATCTACAAATTCAGTTGTGTTGGGATTTGAAAAACGTGAATAAACATTACCTTCAATTTCTTCGGCAAATAATGCTCTTCCCTGTTCTGTATCTTCAAAAAGAAAACTCGATGTTAAATACAATGGAACCGAGTGTTCTCTGTTGTGAGATCTTTCTGCCTGAATTCTAATTGAACTTGTTTCTTTTTTCTTCATCTCATCTCAAAAGACAATACTAAATATATTTCTAAAACTAAGAATTATCACTAGTAACCCGACCAATATCATCATTGTTTTTAAAGGAATTTTACCTGCCGCTTTTGCAGCGATTGGAGCCGCTATTGTACCTCCTGCAATAAGACCAATTATTACCTGCCAGTGAGTTAATCCTATAAAAATATATAAATACAGCCGAGCTTGTTAACGCCACAAAAAATTGGGCAAAGTTTACTGAGCCAATTGTTTTTAAGGGATGACTGCCTCTTGCAATTAAAGAAGATGTAACTATCGGTCCCCAGCCGCCACCTCCAATAGAATCGAGGAAACCACCTATTCCTGCAAGCGGCGTTACATGTTTTACTTCACTTTTTACATTTTCATTTTTAAAAGCTTTTTTGATAATTAATACCCCGAGTATAAGTGTATAACTTGCAATAACCGGTTTAACAAGATAATTATATTCAGATAATGAAGATAAAACAAAGGCGCCTGCTAAAGCTCCTAATGCTCCCGGTAAAACGAGCTTCTTAAAAAGTTTTTTATTTACATTGCCGAATTTCAGGTGACTTAATCCTGATGCACCGCTTGTAAAAATCTCCGAAGTGTGAACGCTTGCGCTTGCGGCAACCGGTGGAATTCCCAGGCTCAGGAGAAAAGTAGTTGAACTTACTCCATAACCCATTCCCAATACACCATCAATCATTTGTGCAATAAAACCTACTATAACATACCAATGAAAATTTGAATCGGAAGATGAGTAAAGTTTTTGCAGAAAATTTTGAAGAAAGTTAAAAGAAATATTCTGAAATATTAAACTCCCCGGCAATCATTAATATGATTGATAAAAAAGCAAAGAGTACATAGAGTTTTATTTTTGATTTTTTCTTCGGTTCCTTAACAAGAACAGAAGTGATGTTATTTAATTCTTTAACTTTTTCTGAGAAGTTGCCATTTAACCTGCTTCTTATTTGAACAAGATTATTAAGAACATTTTCCATTTCATCGGGGATTGCATTATTCAAAACTTCTTTCAACCTTTTAGCTATAGTAGGAGATTTCCCGTTGGTCGATATTGCAAATTTAATGCTTCCCTTTTGTACTATCGAGCTTAAATAAAAATCACATAAGTCGGGAGTGTCGACAACATTTGTTAAAATCCTTTTTGATTTTGCTTCTTCCTTTACGACTCTGTTTAATTCTTTATCATTCGTTGCAGCAATTACAATGTCCTTATTATCCAGATCTTCACGAAGGAATACTCTTTTAATAAGATTTACATTTAAATATTGGTTTGCCAGAGAAAGTATGTTATCCTTAATTAAAGGAGCTACGAGAGTAACTTTTGCTTCAGGACTATTATTTAAAACTGCAGATAATTTTTCATGTGCAACAGAACCACCGCCGACAATTAAAGTATTAAGTTCGGATAATTTTAAAAATACAGGAAACAGATTGTTTGAATCTGTATTGTATTTTTTATTTCTGGTTCTGGTAGCAGCATTCTTATTTAATTTTAACTCCCTGAAGTAATTCCTCATTGAAAATCCCGTTTGCATTATGATGTAGTGAAACAACTTCGCCAATAACAATAACTGCTGGTGAACTTAAATTATTTTCTTTTGCAGTCTTTACTATGTCTTGCACCATCGCAATTCCTATCTTTTCTCCTTTTAAAGATCCATCCTGGATAATTGCAGCAGGAGTTTCAGATTTATCGGCATTAATAAAAACTTCAGCGATTTCTTTCAGCTTACTCATTCCCATTAAAATTACCACAGTCGCATTTGATTTTGCAGCTTCATAAATATCTTGGGATAACACACCATTAGAAGTTGTTGCGGTGATAACCCAGAAACTTTCACTAACTCCTCTGTTTGTTAAAGGAATTGTTTGTAATTCCGGAACCGCAATTGCACTCGAAATACCCGGAACAATTTCCACTTTAATTCCAAATGATTCTGCATAAGTAAGTTCCTCGTGACCTCTGCCAAAAACGAATGGATCCCCTCCTTTCAATCGAACTACATGTCCACCTTCTAAAGCATAATCAACAATCATCTTATTAATTTCTGATTGGGAATAAACATGCAACCCGGCTTTTTTGCCAACAAAAATTCTTTTTGCATCATTCTGAGTATGTTCAAGTAATTCCGTATTTACCAAAGCATCATATAGAATTACATCAGCTTCAGCTAAAGCTTTAATACCCTTTAATGTTATTAATTCTGCATCGCCAGGTCCGGCGCCTACTAAAGTTAATTTCGGTTCTGTTTTTTTTCTGATATTATCCATAAAATTTTCTAATTAGTTTTTACTTCGTTTAATACTTCTGACTCCCTGTAAACTTTAGCTTTTGCAAGAAAATCTTTTGCTTCATTTAAATATTTCTCTGCAAAATCTTTTCCCGGTTCATTCCGATTTATCTGAAACACAAGTGTTTTAAAATCAGTTTCAAATGAAAAGGAAGATTCATCTGCAAACTGATCATTAAAATTTGCAATTATAGAATGCTGGTTATTGCAGCTGACATCTTTTAAGAAGAAGAAGCGCTTTTGCAGCATTAACAAAAACGGAATAACTATGATAAATAGAATCTGCAAATGCCTGGTTATCAAAAGTTTCGGTCGCCCAACCCAATTTTTCTTCAGCCTCGTAAAGAAGTGTTGCAACAAGATCGACAATAACTCCGGCACATTCACCAATCCCAACATGTATTTTGAAATTTTTGTTATCTCCCCAATCAATGTAATCAGTATCTGCAAGGGTAGATAAATTTGTAAGAGGTTTTAGTAACTGCTGAAAATATTCTTTGCTCTTGCGATCATAGTAGCTGTTAAAATATTCTCCATCAGAAGAATTTTTCTCATAATCATTTAAAAGAGTTCTCAAAGCATCAGGAACTCTTTTACTCGGGAGCTTAATAACTCTTTCTGCAAATCTTCCTTCGCCGTTACCCAAGTTACCACCGCCCAACATTAATTGAAGTGCAGGCAAAACTTTTCCTCCATTTTTAATTGAACTACCATGAAAACCGATGTTTGCCAAACCATGCTGTCCGCACGCATTCATGCATCCGCTGATTTTTATTTTAATATCATTATTAAAAATTAAATCGGGATACTCTTCCTTCATTACTCTTTCAAGTTCCTCAGAAATTGAAGTGCTGTCAGAAATACCAAGATTACATGTGTCTGTTCCGGGGCAGGCAGTTATATCGATTGTACTGTCAAAACCGGGATCAGCAAAGCCAAGTTTTTTAAGTTCTGTATAAAAAAGAGGAAGAGCTTCTTTCTTTATAAACCTTAATACAAATCCCTGGTTAATTGTAATCCTTAAATCATCTGCTGCATAATTTTTAACCAGGTGAGCTAATTTTCTGGCTGCATCAGTTGATAAATTCCCAAGAAGAACTTTTACACTGATTCCGTAAAATCCTTTTTGCTTCTGCTCAAATACATTTGTCTTCAGCCAGGTATCGTATTCTTTATCATCAATTTTTATTTTCTCTATTTCAGAATATCCCGGTAAAATCACTACCGGCAAAACATCTCTATCAATTTTATAAGTTTTATTCTTAAGTGCGGAATGTTCTTCCTCAACCAGTTTAATGAATTCATTGAAACCGATTTTATTTATTAAGAATTTTAAACGCGCCCTGTTTCTGTTTGTTCTTTCACCGTGTCTGTCAAAAACTCTTAGCATTCCTTCAATAAAAGGAATTGTTAAATCTTCATGTAAAAATTCATAAGCGAGTTGAGCGTGAAAAGGCTGCGAACCAAGACCGCCACCAATTACAACTTTGAAACCTCTGATCTCATTTCCATTCTCATGCTTTATTCTTGGTAGGAGACCAACGTCATGAATGAAGGAATAGTTTGTGTCGTCATCACTTGAGGAAAAAGAAATCTTAAATTTTCTCCCCATTTCCTGGCAAACCGGATTCCTCAGAAAATATCTAAACGTTTCATAAGCATAAGGAGAAACATCAAAAAATTCTTTCGGATCAATCCCGGCAATTGATGAAGCTGTAACATTTCTTACAGTATTTCCGCAAGCTTCCCTGAGTGTAATATCATCTTCGGCAAGCTTCGACCAGAGTTCCGGTGTTTTTTCCAGACTAACAAAATGAATCTGGATATCCTGTCTTGTAGTTAAATGAAGATTTCCTGTTGAGTATTCATCTGAAATATCCGCAATTCTAAGAAGTTGTCTGGAAGTCAATCGACCAAAAGGTAATTTGATTCTGACCATTTGAACTCCGAACTGCCGCTGCCCGTAAACACCTCTTGCTAATCTTAAGCTTCTGAATTTTTCTTCATCGATAGAACCATCTCGATAGAGTTTAATTTTTCTTTCAAGATCAACAATCTCTTTTTCTACAATGGGATTTTCTAACTCTGTTCTGAAACTTCGCATTTACTAACCTTTAATTTTTGATATATAACAAAAAAGCCTTTCCTGATTTGGAAAGGCTTCTTCTTAAATTTTGATCTTATGTATGCTAAAGACCAATAAATGAGCCTTTCCGTAAGGAACACATCATACAACAGCATATACATTTATTTATAAAATTGATCTTCATAGTTTTGAAAAAAAATAAAAAAGGTCTCTCACTTTTTATGTTGAAAGACCTTTTATAAAACTTTTTATTTAATTACTAAAAGTCTTTCAACATATTAACAACATATACAGCACATCATTGTGCAACAGTTTGTGTTTAATATGCAGAGACTTTTTTTCAATTCGTTTGTTATAGTTAATTTTTGTTGACGAAAACCTTATGTACGAATATAATCATTTTTCTATCTGAAACAATAACTTTTAAGAAAGCTTAACAAAAAAATTTTAGAATATATATACAAATTCTCTGAATGAATATACTTCTCAAATCTTCTTAAACCGAAATCTCTTTCAGCTGAGAAAGTAGTAATTTCTCTCCGGCAAAACCATTGTTCACAAATTTCACTTCAATTTGCCCGGAAGAAATAATAGCAGTTGATGGAACTGTTTTTATGTTAAGTTTTTTAACAATGTTTTCCTCATTCAAAGCATTAAAAGAAATTAAATTAAAATCTTTATAGCTTTGCTTCAACTTATGTAATGCAGGGTTCTGTTGACTGAAACATTGTGTGCATTGTTCAGTCCAGAAATAAAGAATTGTAGGAAGATTATTGTTAATCTTTAAACCTGAAATATCAGGCAGAATATTAATTCCTCTGCCGGGCTTAGTTATCAAAAATTTTCTGAAAAGAAAAAATATTCCCGGTAATATTACTGCAAGAACTAAAAGCCTTTCAAACATGCTGTTTCTCCGGAGAATGTGAGAAAATTCCGATTTTAGTTAGCTGATAATAAATGTAACATCCCACACAAAAATTTACAGTAAGATTAATGAATGCCAGGGCAACAACCACAATAGATAAAAACCATCCTATAATATTTTGATCTGTAAAATTCAAAAGTAAAAATGCTGCTGCAAGAACTACTCCGCCCAAACCCTGGGCAAAAAGATGCGGAGTATTGGATTCGTTAACAATTTGCGGTTTAATTATTCCTAATGGTTTAGCAATATGTAAAGATAAGTTAGCTTGAAAAGTCCTGCTTTAGGAAATGAAGTACCTAAAAGCATAACGAAAGCAACTAAAGCAACCAACCAGCTAAGATTAAAAAGAAAAGCAATCGACACTAAAATAACAATAGCTCCCTGGTTAAATCTTAAAGCTGACCTGTCTATCTTTTCTTCAGTCAATTTTTCAGCAGTTAAATTAGTTGCAAACATTTCATCTCCTTGATAAAAATTTTATAATGATTCAGGTAACTCAATACCTGGGCATAGTTTTATCAATTTTCTCTGCCCAAGCGTTGATTCCGCCTACAAGATTTTTAACTTTTTTAAATCCGGCTTTACGCAAAAAATCAACAGCTCTTGCACTTCTTCCACCGACTTTACAATAAGCCACGATTTCTCTCGAAGTGTCAAGTTCATTCATCCTGTCAGGAAGATCGTTTAAAGGAATTAAATATCCATCATTAATATTATTAATTTCATATTCGTGTGGCTCTCTTACATCAAGCAAAAAGATATCATCACCATTGTCTAGTTTTTTCTTTAAATCTTCAACAGATATTCTATCGACATTTATATCTCTGCCATCATCATAAGAGATACCACAGAATTGCTGATAATCAATAAGTTCATGAATTGTTCTGTTCTCTCCGCAAACCGGGCAATCCGGATTTTTATGAAGCTTAAGTTCTCTAGTTTTAAATTTAAGAGCATCAAAAAGAATTAACCGCCCGACAAGTGAATCACCTGCACCAATAATTAATTTTATTGCTTCAAATGCCTGCAATGATCCAATAATTCCCGGAAGAACGCCAATAACCCCACCTTCTGCACAGCTTGGAACCAATCCCGGCGGAGGCGGTGTCGGATATAAACAACGATAGCATGGTCCATTCTTCGAATCAAAGACTGTCACCTGTCCTTCAAAACGGAATATACTTCCATATACATAAGGTTTACCCAGAAGGACACAGGCATCATTTACCAGGTAGCGGGTTGGAAAATTATCAGTGCCGTCAACAACCAAATCATAATCTTTCAAAATTTCCAGAGCGTTTTCGGAATTCAACATCGTTTCGTAAGTCTCGATTTCAACATTAGGATTTATCTCTTTTAATTTTTCCTTTGCTGATTCAAGCTTTGACCTGCCGACATCGCTTGTACCATGCAAAAGCTGTCTCTGAAGATTTGTTTCATCGACTACATCAAAGTCGACAATTCCTAATTTACCGACACCGGCGGCTGTTATATACAGACCTAAAGGAGAGCCTAAACCGCCGGCGCCGATCATTAAAACTTTTGCTGCTTTTAATTTCTTTTGTCCTTCCATCCCAACTTCAGGCATTATTAAGTGACGGCTGTATCTTAAAATTTCTTCGTTAGAAAGCCGAACATTTTTTTCTTTAATTTTCTCTTCAACTTCTTCAGTAATAGTTTCTGCTCCTCCGGCTATGGAAGGAACGATGCTTACAATATCAGTTTCTTTGATTTCTGTTTCCTGGTTTTTCAAATAGCGTATATCTTCATCATTGATATAAATATTGATATAGCTTCTTAAACTTCCTCTTTCATCGAAAAGATGTTTTTTCAATTGAGAATATTTCTCAGCTACATTATTTAATACTTCACCCGCAGTCTTTCCTTCAACTTCTACTGTATCAACTTTACCAGTATAAGTTCTTAATGGGGTTGGAATCATTACTTTAACAGACATTTTTTTACCTTTCAACAAATCTCTTTAAAAAACAATTTCATTCTTTAATTCCGGAATTTCCTTTCCCTCAATCACTTTTATTTTCTGATGATCAAAACCAGATCTGTCTTCTTTCAAAATCCAGGCTGTTAGATTATTTGCTTTAGCTTTGTTAACTGAAACAATTATGTAAATAAACCAAGGTAAAGCATGATCAGTATCGAACTGTGATGGCTCTGCCGGATGATCGGGATGGGAATGATAAAAACCAAGCAGTTCAAGATCTCTTTCTTTAGCTAATCTTTCCGCCATCCTGTATTGATCCGGGGTTATAAGAAATCTGTTTTGCCTGCTTTCTTCTTTTTCATTTTGAAATTCAAGAAGATCAACAATTGATCTCGATTCTTCACTATAATTTCCAAAGAGAGCTCCGCAGCATTCTTCATTATAAATTTCTTCACCGTGAACTTTTATTCTTTTAAGAAGTTCGGTTGATATTTCAATCATCATTCATCCCAGAATTTTTCACTTAAATATTTTTGTCCATCATCAGGAAAAACTGTAACAATCACTCCTGATTCTAACTCCTTCGCCAATCTTAATGAAGCTATCATTGCTGCACCACTTGAAATACCGACGAAAAGTCCTTCTTCACGAAGAAGTCTTTTAACCATTTCATAAGATTCGTTTGTTGAAACTTCAATCGTTCTATCGGAAAGACTTTTATCAAAAATGCCCGGCACAATAGCAGTTTCAAGATGCTTTAATCCTTCCAAACCATGAAGTGGTGCATCAGGTTGAACAGTAATAGTTTGTATATTCGGATTAAGTTGTTTCAATCGTCGTGAAGTTCCGACAAAAGTACCGGTTGTTCCGAGCCCAGAAACAAAGTGAGTTACTCTGCCGTTTGTCTGTTCCCAGATTTCATTTGCAGTTTTTGTATGCGCTTTCCAGTTTGCAGGATTATTATACTGATCTGGATAAAAATAAATTTCTTTATTCTTTTCATAAATATCTTTTACAATTCTTTGTGCACCGTCTGTCCCTTCAAGAGGATCGGTAAGAATAAGTTCAACCCCATAAGCTGTTAAAATCTTTTTTCTTTCTTCACTTGCATTGGAAGGAAGAGCCAGCTTTACTTTGTAATCTTTAACTGCTGCAATTAAAGCATAAGAAATTCCTGTATTACCGCTTGTGGCATCTATAATTGTTTTCCCTTTTTTCAATTCTCCTAATATTTCACCTTCAAGAATCATATTGAGAGCTGCTCTATCTTTTACAGAGCCACCCGGATTATACCATTCCGCCTTTGCATAAATTTCCACATTCGGATTTATCCCATTTACAATTTTATTAATTCCAAGAAGGGGTGTATTTCCAATTCTACTTAGTATCGAACCGTTAACATGGTTATCAACTTCACGTACTAAATTTTTTCCTGTGCTAAAGTGATAGCTGTTGTCTTTATAATATTTTACCAGATTATTTTTTTTCATTTGTTGCGTTTTCATTTCTTACAAAAATTCTTTAAAACAAAAAAACCCGCTGTTTTTAAGCAGCGGGTTTTTAATATCTTGTATGAAAAATCTTTTAGGTTATTATTAAATCATTCATAAAATATTCCGCTACTTTAGATAAGCAGGTATTACAACAACAGCAACAACATGCGGCAGCAAAATATTTATTGTTTTTAGTCATTTCTCAATTATTAAATTTCCTGTTCAAATATTATTCAATCCTGACAATAAAGTCAAGTTTGAAATATTTCTATCTTCCCATCCAGCCGCCATCAACTGTAACAACACTGCCATTTAAATAATTGGAAGCATCGGAACAAAGAAAAACAACTGTTCCCATTAAGTCTTCTGGAGTTCCCCAGCGATCAGCAGGAATTCTGTTTAATATTGCCTGGTTACGAACGGGATCTTCTCTTAAAGCTTTTGTATTGGCAGTAGCAATATAACCCGGAGCTATTGCATTTACAGTAACTCCTTTTGATGCCCATTCATTTGCAAAAGCCATGGTAAGTTGTTTTATCCCTCCTTTAGAGGCTGAGTAACCGGGTACGAGAATTCCTCCCTGGAACGAAAGTAATGAAGCTATAAACACGATCTTGCCATAACCATTTTCAACCATGGTTTTGCCGATTTCTCTTGTCAGAACAAATTGTGCAGAAAGATTTATCTCAATTACTTTGTCCCAATATTCATCAGGATGTTCTGCAATTGGCTTGCGAAGAATTGTTCCGGCATTATTTACTAAAATATCAATCCTCGGAAAATCAGATTTTATCTGTTCGATAAATTTGTAAAGATCTTTTCTATCGGAGAAATCACTTATATAAGATTTGAATTTTCTCCCGGTCCTTTTATCATTTTTTCCGTTTCTTCGAAATCGCTTACGTATGAAACACCAATAATATCTGCCCCTGCTTCGGCAAGTGCTAAAGAATAATACTGTCCTATTCCCTGGTTGGAGCCTGTAACAAGTGCAGTTTTACCCTTTAGTGACTAAATTTGTCTAAAATCATTATTTCTCCACTAATCTTTCTAAAAGAAATTTTTATAGAGATCTGATTACTTAAGATCTTTCATCGGTATCCCATCCATATCATCGAACTCCTGGTTTTCGCCACCCATTGCCCAAATAAATGAATAATTTTTTGTTCCGCAACCAGCATGCATTGACCAGCTTGTTGATAAAACCGCTTGTCCATTTCTTATAATGATATGACGGGTTTCAGTCGGCTCCCCAATTAAATGTAAGTACAAAAGAATCGGGTTTAATATTGAAATACATATAAACTTCCGAGCGCCGCAGGTGCGTATGGGCAGGCATTGTATTCCATACGCTTCCCTCTTCAAGCTCTGTTAGTCCCATTACCAATTGGCAGGTTGGCATTGTGCCCGGATGAATATATTTATAAATAGTTCTTTTATTACATTCAACATCGGAACCCAACTTAACAGGAGTGGATTGCGAAAACTTTATATGTTTTGTAGGATATCCTGTATGTGCCGGATAACTTACAAAGTAAAACATTGCAGGTTTTTTTGAGTCTGCACTTTTGAACTCAATATTTTTTGATCCGCGACCAATATAAAGGGCATCCCTGTTATTCATTTGATAATTTTTTTTATCAACTACAATTGAACCTTTTTCACCGATATTAATTATTCCGATCTCCCTTCTTTGTGCAAAATAATCGGCTGCCATCTCTTTTTTTGTTGCAACTAATTTAAGAATGTCGCCCGAAGGAACAGCAGAACCTGTAATTGAACGGTCTATATCGGAATAAACCATTGGAATTTTATTCTTCTGAAAAAGACTTTCAATCAAAAATGATTTCCTTAATTCATTGGTAGTAAATTTCTTAAATCCTTCTTGATCGGGTGAATAACGAACTTCCATCTTATCTTCTCCTACTAATTTTTATTCAATGTATATATAGTTTTTTAAGCATTATATGTTGATGAAGCAGTTGAACCGCCATGCCCTGTCCAGTTTGTGTGGAAAAACTCACCTCTGGGCTTATCGACTCTTTCATAAGTGTGGGCACCAAAATAATCTCTCTGTGCCTGAAGTAGATTTGCAGGAAGTCTTGAATTTCTGAAACCATCAAAGTAATTTAAAGCTGTTGACATTGCAGGAACCCAGATTCCGTTTAATACTGCAGTTGATATTACTTTTCTCCATGATTCCTGAGAGGTTTCTATTTTTTCTTTAAAGAAAGGAGCTAATAGTAAATTAGTAAGAGAAGGATTTTTGTCGAATGCTTCTTTAATCTTACCAAGAAATACTGAACGAATTATGCAGCCACCTCTCCACATTAAAGCAATACCACCATAATTTAAATTCCATCCATATTCTTTTGCTGCATCACGCATTAAAACATAACCTTGTGCATAAGAAATAATTTTAGAAGCGTACAATGCTTTCATCAAATCTTCGATAAATTGTTTCTTGTCCCCTTCAAATTTTAGTTTTGGTCCTGTAAGAATTTTCGAAGCTTCAACTCTTTCTTCTTTTAATGCTGAAAGAGTCCTCCCATAAACAGCTTCACCGATTAATGTTAACGGCGCACCTATATCGAGAGATGCAAACACTGTCCATTTGCCTGTCCCTTTTTGACCTGCTGTATCAAGAATATATTCAACCAAAGGTTTTCCATTCTCTTTGAAGTTAAGAATATCTCTCGTAATCTCTATCAGGTAACTATTCAATTCTCCTTTGTTCCATTCTTCAAAAACACTGTGCATTTCTTCATAACTAAGACCGAGAAGATCTTTCATAATCTGGTAAGCTTCACAAATAAGCTGCATATCACCATACTCAATTCCGTTATGAACCATCTTCACAAAATGTCCTGCACCATTTTCACCAACCCAATCGCAACATGGTGTACCATCTTCAACTTTTGCAGCAATTGCTTGAAAGATTGGCTTAACATGCTGCCAAGCCTGCGGTGAACCTCCCGGCATTATTGAGGGACCTTTTAATGCTCCTTCTTCACCACCCGAAACTCCTGTCCCTATATAAAGTAATCCTTTATCTTCAAGATATTTTGTTCTTCTTATTGTATCAGGAAAATGCGAGTTGCCGCCGTCAATTATAATATCTCCTTTTTCAAGATGAGGAACTAATAGTTCAATAAAATCATCTACTGGTTTTCCTGCTTTTACCATCAACATAATTTTTCTTGGTGATTTTAAATTCGCTATCAATTCTTCAATAGAATGTGTGCCTATTAAGTTTTTCCCTTTGCCCCTGCCGTTAATGAAATTATCCACCTTACTGACTGTACGGTTATAAACAGCCACAGTAAATCCATGACTTTCCATGTTCAATACAAGATTTTCTCCCATCACGGCAAGACCAATTAATCCGATATCAGCTTTATCCATTTTTCTTTCTCCCTTTTTAATTTAATCTTTAAATTTATCTTTAAAAGCCCACAAGCCTAAGCCGGGATTTGAAATAAAAAATATTTCTTCGCCGTCGGGCATTGTATTAAATCCTTCTTTTAATTTTTTGTGATCATAAATTTTGCTCATTTCTTCCAAAGGAGCAAAGTTAAAATTTACGCCTTCAATTTCTTCCTTTGAAATATATCCCGGACAATAAGTTATTTTAAACCTGTTCTCGGAAGAACCATGAATCAAATGTGCAGCTGCACCTAAGATTATTTTTTAGATCATCATCTTTCTCAACAAATTCAAGAACTTCAGGCGTTGTAACATATCCGTATTTTCTTATCAAGCCATCGATTTCTTTATCTTCACCAAATTCTTTTAATCCCGGGGCAAGAACAATTAACTCTCCATTATCGGCGATCGCCATTCTTGTTCTGTAAATGCTTTTGTTACCGAGCCAGGTACTTTTAAATTCCAAAGGTTCAAGATAAACAACTACCTTTTTTAAGGGTTCTTCAAGCATTTTGAAATTTACTTTCAAAGAAAGTTCGGAAGCTTGTTTAAAGCATTCATAATCATCGCCAACAAATAAACCTTTTAACACATTATGATTCTTCTCATCTTTTCCAATTACAGTTAATATATAAACGATGGGAAGTTCTTTAGCAAAATTTTCTGAAGCATAATTTAATACTTTTCTCACAGGTGTATCGGCACGTCCCATCATTCTTTCCATCCCATAAACAGCCCCGAGATAATGGCTTTTGTGTATTCCTTCTTTTCCGCCTGCACCAACAAAAATATTTTTATTGTAGTTTGCCATTCCTGTAACTTCGTGAGGGACAACCTGACCAATCGATAAAATTAAATCGTGTCCTCCTTCAACTAAAAGTTTATTTGTCTGTGCTATCCATGGAAAATTAAGTTTACCTTCGGAAACTTTATGAATGAATTCAGCCGGAACTTCACCAAAAGTATGAAGATCTTCTTTCCACTTATGAACTCTAAAAAGAGAACGTGGAATATCTCCATACATTGTAAAGATTTCATCTTCCGTCATTTCATAATGTGTACCGGTTGCAGGAAGAATATCGGTTAAACTTTCACCGAAATATTCATAAACGAGTTGAGTTATTTCCCCCGCTTTAGAATGGAATCTTGTTATATCGGGAGGTACTGCAAGAACTTTTTTTCTTTTACCAACTTTATCGAGGACAGAAAAAACTGCTTCTTTTATTTCTACTTTACTTAACGAGCTGGCTTCAGATCCTTTTGCATAGTATAGCAATTATTTACTCCAATGGGGATGCTCAGGCAGGTAGCCTTCAAATTCTTTTATCAGTTTGTTTTCATATTCGCCCAAATAAGTTCCGGCGAAAAATTTATCAAGAGCTTCTTTGTAAAATCTTTCCCAACTCGCTTCTTCATGTCCCGGATTAATAGGATAAAAAGGAACTCCATTTGATTTTGCAGCTTTCATATCTCCGGGTGCATCACCAATCATAAGAATTTTTTCCGTGAGGATATTTTCCCTTTGCAGCAAACTTTAAATGTTCGGCTTTCGTTCCGTATTCCTGCCCGGCAATTAATCTGACAAAATCCATCTATGTTATGTTCTTTCCATTCTCTTGTAAGAGCTTCAACAGGAGTTTGAGATACAACCATCAGGTCTGCTTTTGGATACATTTTTTCAAGTGATTCTTTTACAAAAGGAAATGGCGGAATTTCAAAAACGATTTCTGAAATTATTTTATTTACTTCTTTCGACCATGCTAATGTTGTATCAATGATCGGGATTTTTACTTCCGCAGCATATTTTTCAAGAGCAGGATTGCCTAATTTCGTTTCATTGTTAACCCATTCAATAACAGGAGCGATATCCATAAATTCCATGTTACGTGCTTTAACTTCAGGTCTTTCTTTTAATAGTTCGAAAGCTCTAACCAAAGCTTTGAAACGATTAATTCCACGTGTTGTAGAATACAAATTAACAAACTCCCATGTTTCTCGTGCATACTTGGAAATCTTCTGCATTTTAAAATACTTAATGAACATCGGGCAGAAACTTTCTTTCTGTTTTATTTCCATCGTGTCAAAGACACATCCATCTGAATCTATTCCAATAAAAAATTCTTTTTCAGGTTTTAATTCTTCTAATATTTTATGAGGATTATCAGTCATCTTTTCTCCAAATCAGAATTAAATTTAATAAGCTTCCGGTGTATAAGCAGGTAATTTTTTATCAGCAAATACCTGTTTAAAATTTGTAAATCTCTGTCTTCCGTTAACAATAGGAACGGAAACCCAATCTTCTCCGATAAGTGGTCTTACATAATTCAAGAAATTCATCTGTAACATCAAACCTGTTTTTTGAAATCCACTTATCTGGAAAAAATCTTTCACTTAAAGCAACTTTCTCCAAAGGTACTTTATCAAACTTTACATTATAAATAAATCCCGGCTCACGCAGAATAGTTGCCATCCAGCCGTTGCCTTCATTCATTGCAATCTCAACAGCTTTCTGTCCAACTTTGTAAGCTTCATCAAGATCGATAGTAGAAGCATAAATAATTGTATCGCGTTGATCGGTTCCCATTACCTGTCCGCGCGCGGCACCTTTTGCTTTTAATCCTTTTGAGTTAAGATAATTTACAACTGCCTGGTAAACGGAAACTTTGCTGGAACCAAATGAAGTATGTCCGAAAGCATCTTTTACTTCACCAATGTTCTCCAACTTCAAAACCTTCGCTGATAACAACTATACATCTTCCATCTTTTTGCAATTGATCGTTCACATTATCGGCTAATTGTTCAAGCGAAACTTTTGATTCGCTCATATAAATTTGCAAAGGCATTTCTCTTTTAGGATCTGCTAAACGCGAAGCTGCCGGGATATAGCCAATTTTTCTTCCCATTGCCTGTAAAACAAGAACAGGATCAGCAGGTGAAGAGCCCATATTTTCTTCATTTGCATTTTGAACTATATGCGACCAGTAACGAGCAACACTTCCATATCCTGGAGTGTGGTCAATAAGTTTGAATTCGCTATCGCCAACGTCATTATCAATTGTTTTAGGAACTCCGGTTGCTACAAGCTCGAGTCCTTTTTCTTTTGCAAGTTCACTTACTTTAAATGCTGTGTGCTGGGAATCATTTCCACCGATGTAAAAGAAATATCCAACATTGTGAGCTTTAAATATTTCTATCACACGTTCAAAATCTTTTTGCTGTTTATCTTTTAATTTGTATCTGCAAGTTCCGATACTTCCGGCAGCGGGAGTTGTTCTTAACAAAGAAATTTCTTCCTCAGTTTGTGCAGAAAGATCAAGCAGTTCTTCTTTAAGTACTCCTTCTATTCCATGCCAGCCTGCATAAATTTTTCCAAACTTATTGGGAAACATTTTACAGGTTTCTATTATTCCTCTCAATGAATTATTTATTACAGGAGAAGGTCCTCCAGATTGAGCGACAATTATATTCTTAGCCATTCTTTAATTTCTCTTTAATATTATATAAGATTAAACACCACTGAAAGCACTGAATCCACCATCAACAGGAATTACAACACCGGTGACGAACTTAGACATATCGGAAGCCAAGAAATAAAGTGCTCCGAGAAGATCTTGCGGGTTACCAAATCTACCCATTGGAGTATTCTGAATAATTTTTTTACCACGTTCAGTTAAGTCTTTTGTCTTTTCATCAATTAATAAAAACTTATTTTGCTTTGTAACAAAAAATCCCGGTGCAATTGCATTTACTCTCACATTAGTTTGAGCAAAATGAACTGCGAGCCATTGTGTAAAATTATTTACAGAAGCTTTTGCCGCAGAGTACGCTGGAATTTTTGTTAATGGTCTGAATGAATTCATCGATGAAATATTAATTACGGAACCGCCCCTTTCAAGCATATCTTCTGCAAAAACCATTGTTGGTAAAACTGTTCCTAGAAAATTCAAATCAAAAACTTTCCTGAAACCATCTATTTCAAGACCAAAAAAAGTTTTGTTTAACTCCTTAAGATTTTTATCGCTTATAAATTCATCTGTAGTGGTAGAATCAGGAGAATTTCCCCCAGCTGCATTAATTAAAACATCAATTTTCCCAAGCTTTTCATTTATCTCTTTCTTTGCTTCAATTAACATATCTTTTTTTAAAACATCGGCAACAACACAAAGTACAGATGAACCGGCTTTTTGCGCAATCCGTACCGAACACTCTTCGCATCTTCCTTTCCTGTAATCCATTATTGAAACTTTAGCACCCAATTTTATCAAACCAGCGGCAAAAATATTTCCGAATACTCCGCAGCCACCTGTAATTACACATACTTTGTCTTTTATATCGTTTAAATTAGAATCCATTCTTTCACACTTATAGGTTTATTAAACAGAAATACTTTTTATTATTGCCGCAGCATTCTCCGTTAGCTTAGAATAATTTTCTTCCTGGATTGCTTTTTTATCGAGTAATGCTGATCCAACACCAACAGCGCAAGCTCCAACCTTTAGCCAATCGCCGGCATTGGTTAAAGAAACTCCGCCTGTCGGCATAAGCTTAAGATGCGGCAAAGGAGCTAAAACTGCTTTGAAGAAAGCCATTCCGACAACGTCGGCGGGAAAAACTTTTATAATGTCTGCACCATATTCATAAGCTGTTTGAATTTCTGTCGGAGTAAAACAGCCCGGGCATTACAGGTACATCAAATTTATGTGCAGTATCTATAATTTCTTTTTTCAAAACAGGACTAACAACATATTTTGCCCCAGCTTTTATCGCATCTTCCGCAACTGATTTATTCAAAACAGAACCAACACCAAGAATAATATTTTTATCAACTTCTTCACTCATCTTTTCAATTAATTGAATTGCATTCGGTACAGTCATCGTAATTTCTACCGCAGAAATTCCACCCTTATATATTGCATCAATAATTTTTTTAAGTTTCTCAGCTTCTTTTACGCGTATAATTGCAACAATTTTTCTTTTAAAATTTCGCCAAGTATTATTTCTCTTCCCATATCAGCTAAACGGCTCCAAATGTCTGTGAAAATGTTTAATTATGAAGTCGTAATGAATTTCTTCATTCCTTTTCAAACAATTAATTAATTTATCCTTGAAAATATACTCACTTTTTTTGTTTTTATCCGTAAGAACTCTTCCAAACGTTACGTGAAGTATTTGTCTCAAATCGTTTTGATTGAATAATTCTACTAATTCTTCGTCTGAATATTCTTTCCCTGGTTTTATTTTATTAATGTCTGCAGAAACATGATATGTCTTTTTTTCTTCATCATAGAAGTCTTTACAATAGTCAAGCATCTCCCTGAAAACAGCGGGTTCTTTTAGAGCGAGAACTTTTAAGGCTTCAAGGTAACTCGTCCCTGCAGTCTTTACGTGGGTAGCTCCGATTTTTAAAGAACCGATTACACGGTAAACTCCAAATTTATCGCTACCTGAGTGAAGGCTGATTTTATATGTACCGAAGTAATTAGCTATACTAATATGCTTGATATATTCTTTCTTAAACAGCTCAAGATCTCCTTTATAATCTATTCCTTTCTCAAAATCACCAATAAAGCGTGGAGCGATACTTATAACTTTTACATTCAATCTTTTTAACTCTGTAGCAATAAAGAAATGTTCAAAAGGTGAAGTTATGGAATCTGTTTCGTCAACGGAAACTTCAACTTCCGATTCATAATCTGCATGATTTTTTCTTATATGATCATATAACTTTTTAATATAAGCAAGGGCATCTCCATATTTAATTAATGCACGTTTTAATTTATTCCCATCCGTCCGGATAATTAATTCATCACTGATTTTAAATTCTTTATCAAGATAAAAACCGGCGAGCTTTTCATATTTTATTTCCAGACCTTCCCAGTTAATACTTTTTAACCTATCATCGAGTTGATCGTCATGCAAAGTATCAGCTTCGTTGTGTACATATTCGCTGGGATCAAAAGTGAACATTTTAAAACCGTTACTTATCATTAAGTCAATATCTTCAATAGTTTTAAGATGATCTGCATCTGCGCCAAAACCTGCCGTATAACCTTCCTGGAATACTGCCCAGACTGCAGCATCCATGACCTCAGCCGGGGTCCTGTTTGTTCTTGTCAGTTCCCTTATAGATTGTTGTGCAAGAACAGGCTTGAAATTGCTTCCTTCAAGAGAACGTATATGAGCCGGGTTTGCGAGTCCTATCCTATCTCCAAAACCAAATGAATCGACTAAGCCAATCGTGCGTGCATTTGTAAAGTCAAAATATTTTTGAAGCTGTTTCCTGTTATAAGTATTTTGAACGCATTTCTTCAATAGGAAATTTTCCGAGCTGTTAAAACTCAAAATACTTCCCTCAAACTTCCCTGCAATTTTATTCTCAGGATCATCATATAATATGAAAAGAAATTTTTCAATATCGTCTTTCGCAATAAAGAATATCACGTCTTCATATTGCTTGATTGACCTGGGATAAATTTGTAACTCAATATTCTTCAGATTTATATTCTTCAAATATGAATTACTTTCTTCATTAGAAGTCAACAACTCATCTTTAAAAGTTTCCATATTTACCTTATTGATTTTTTTGACCCCTTTTATTCTAGAGTAGATTTATAATTGTTTATTTACTTTCTAACGAGTCCAGAATAGTTTCGGGACTCCACAAACCTTTAAATGTCCATTCAGAAGTTATTTCTTCAGGAGATACTTTTTCTTTTGCTTCACTCAGATTGTCTTTGTGCCACGCATAATCAACACTATCTCCATGGCAGTTATAAAAGTAATGCCTGTTCTCACCCCATTTTAAAATGCGCGCAGGGTGTGAAGGAGCAAAGTATATGTCTCTATCCGCCATATTATTAGAGAAAGTACAATTGATCAGAAAAAACTGTGCATCGCGATGAAATCTTCCTAAAGGAAAATTCTTTACACCATCGAATCTTGAATTTTTTATTACAAACTTTTGATCCTCTCCTCCGCTTCCATCATGCCATATCGAAGCTGTCAGGTTCCTGCCATAAAATTTACTGTCTTCAATAAAACAATAACCGCGTGGACAGACATAATCAACATATCCTTCGAAATAACAGTTGCGATGATAATACATTCCACCTTCTGTGTTCCATAAACTGAGGGTATCACCTCCGTCTGCAATGATATTACAATTATCAATTATGATTCTTGTAACACCTTGTCCTCCTCTTATAGCAAACTGATGATCATTATTTCCGTAAAGACCACCGTAATTATTATGGATCGTCAAACTAATAAACACAAGATCAGTTACATCATCTTTAATATTTACAGTAGCAGAACCATAATCATCCTGATGTGAGGCTTTCCAATTACTTCTGAGTTCTGCATAAACAATCTGAGTGCTGTCCCGGTCTTCACCAATTAAAACTATATTACTCTTTTCTATATAAAGTTTCTCATGATAAATTCCCTTTTTTATATAGACAATAAACTTTTCAGATGTTTTAGAAGGAGCCGCATCAAGTGCAGCCTGAATGGTAGTGTAATCACCTTTTCCATCCTGTGATACAATTAGGTCAGCTTTGAAAGCGGAGGTATTATTTAAACCGAATAAAAAATACAGTAGAAGACAATATATCTTCATATTAGATATTAATTGGAAAGTTTACGAGTTGTTTAAGATTTATAACTAGAAAAGCTTATACTGCCAGTTCGATTCTGGATTTGCCGTTATTAATGATGAGTTGTGTTTTAAGTTCAATATGTTTCGGGTCAAAACCTTTTGGATCATTAATGTGCCGGATAATTAAATTAGTAGCTTGTCTACCCAACTCTTTAGTCGGCTGATCGACAAAATTAAAGACAGAAGGAATAGATTCATTAAAAGAATTTTTTCCGAAACACGTCACTTCAATATCCTCAGGTATTCTTATTCCAAGTTCAGTTGCAGCTTTATAAATACCTAAAGCAACCGGGTATGTTACTGAAAGGATATATTCAGGCAGATTTTTCTTATCATATATTTTCATAAAACCATTATATCCATCAGCTTCACCAAAACCTCCTCCTATAATCCAATCTTCATTAATTGGAAGATCATTTGCTCTCAACGCTTCAACAAAACCATCACGCCTTGCTTTACCTATGTTTACATGAGGATAACCGCCTATATGGGCCATCTTTCTGTATCCTCTTCCGATTGCATACATCACAGCAGAATAAGAACCGCCCTTATCATCCACGGTAACACTCGAAACTCCGTCAAGATCGGGTACTCTATCAACAAAAACCAATGGAATATTTTGGTGCAATACTCTTTTAAATATTGTGGTGTCTTTTGTTTCCTGTGTAATAGAAACAATTAATCCATCAACTCTCATTGAGAGAAGAGACAAAATATGTTTCTTTTCTCTCTCTTCCTGTTCCTGCGAAATGGTTAGCAAAGTTTCATAATTATTTTCAAATGCTGTGTCATATATCGATTCTATGACGGAAGCAAAAAACAAATGCGCAATCTTAGGTATAACAAGACCGATTGTATTTGATTTTCTCGCGGATAGATTCTTCGCCATATAATTCGGAACATAGCCAAGTTTATCAGCTAAATCCTTCACTCTTTTAGTTGTCGCAGAGGAGATATCCGGATGATTCCTTAAAGCTTTAGAAATTGTAACCTTGGAAACTTTAAGTTTCTTTGCAAGATCTTCTAATTTTATTACCTTAACTTTTCTATCCATTTTATAATTAATTCAAAGATTGATTATGCAATTTAACATATAATAACCAATCAAATAAATTTTTTGTCGCTTTAAAATTTTCAAATCCTGCGGGAAGCTTCCTGTTGTCGATATACTCATTATAAAACCAGGGATCACCGACAGCGAAAACATAGCCATTCCCAAATTTACTGAGTGCCATTATTACACCATCACTATCAGTTAAAACAGGTTTTGCATTTCCATTTAACTTTAATGTGCTTAACTCTTTTATATAAATCTTCTTAACATTTTTAAATATCGGATGGTCCGGAAGCTTATCAATTTTTCCCATATCAAAATTTTTCCCTGTGACTCTGTTTTTACTGTCGCCGTTAAAATGAATTCCAAATTGTTCGGATAGGAAGTTTAAATGTGTAAACTCGCAGTTTAAACTATCATTTGCCAACAAAACCAAAGTGCCTCCATTACTTACCCAATCTTTTATAACTTTTCTGGCCTCCTTTTCAATATAGTTTGGCTTTTTTGTTTCTGCTGGTGTGTCGGGATCTACAATTATATAAATATCAATATTGCTCAGACTCTTCTTTGTCGGTGCATCAGTTAAAGATGTTATTTGTGTACCAAGACCTTTTATTATTTTCCCAAGTTCAGAGTAACCTGAGAGTGTCGTGTCCTCCCAAACATAGTGATATCTTTTACCATCTCTCCATTCATTATTGTAATAATAATCTAATCCAACTGTTTTACTTCTTCCAGGTTTTTCATTTCTTTCAAGCTCAGTTGCCAACATCATAAAAGGACCATAGCCTTTAAAATCATTTGTCCTTTTAGGTTCATCGATATAATATTCAAAACTTCCATCCCTGTAAGGATTTCCACCGAGACCTCCAACAGAAGCAATATTATTAAGATAAAAATGACCTTCATCGTCATAAGTAACTAAATTTTTAAGAATATTATTAAATGCTTCTCTTGCAATTTCGTAAAATTTTTTGTTGAGATATCCTTTATCAGCGCCTTTAGCAAAAACATAACCATACATGGAAGATGAAGACGCCTCGATATAATTTCCTTTGCGATCTCCCTGGTCGACAACCTGGTACCACAAACCGGTTTTTTCATCTTTATACTTAAGAAGACTTTCAGAAAGGTTTTGTAGAATTTTTATCAGATCATTTCTGTACTTATTATCTTTGGGAAAGTAATCAAGAACATCAACGAGACCCATCATAAACCAACCAATGGATCTTCCCCAGAAACTTGGCGATGTTCCTGTAACAGGATCAGCCCATTTTTGCAGTTTACTTTCATCCCAGCCATGATAATATAAACCGGTTTTTTCATCTTTAAGATGATCTCTTACTAACAAAAATTGTTTTGCAATATCATCAAAAGATTTTGGTTCATTAAATATTTTAGAGTAAAGAGCATAAAAAGGTTCCGCCATATAAAGTCCATCGAGCCACATTTGATTCGGATATATTTTTTTATGCCAGAATCCGTCACTCGTTGTCCTCGGTTGTAATTCCAATTGCTTTCTTAAAGTATCTGCAGCCTTTTTGTACTTATCTTCTTTTGTTTCTTTATAAAGATAGAGGAGTACTCTTCCCGGAGAAATATTATCAAGAGTAAAACCGCTCATCTTATAAGTTTTAATTGTTCCGTCATTTTCAACATAGTAATCAATATTCTTTTTTATGTAATCGAGATATTTATGATCACCTGTCAATTTGTATAACTTATAAAAAGCAGTGAGCATTAATCCTTGTTCGTAATTCCACTTATAACTTTTTGCTTCATTTTCGTAAGCAACAGTATCAGGATGAAGATCGATAAAACTATCAGCAATTTTAATTGCCATATTATCATCGGGAGTAAATTCTTTTTGTCTGCAATCAAGGGCTATTGCATGATAGAAAAATTATGAGAACCGATATAAAAAATATTTTATTCATTTTACTAAGATATTTTAATTCTTTAACCATTTTACTAATTCCGGTAAAAAATTCCTCATTTCCTCAACCGCAAGATCACAAACTTTGAATGCACCGTAAGGAGAAAGATGCGTGTCATCAGTTCTTCCTTCCGGTAATGATTTATATTCAACAGGTGAAATGTGCAGATAAAGTTTTTTTGATAATTCTTCTCCATACTCCTTAAGCATCTGCTCAGTTTTCTTATGAAGATCGAGTAAGGGCACATTATATTCTTTTGCTATTTCTCTCACTACAACAGGATATTCTCCGTGAGTATCATAAAAATTTCCATTTTCATCAAATCTTCTTCTTACGATCGGAGTGACCAGAACAGGTGTTCCTCCCTTTGAACGTGTTTCGGAAATAAACTTAATAAGATTTGTCCTATAATCTGTTCTTGGAGCCGCATAACGCTTGGGATCATCTTTTTTTTCATCGTTATGTCCAAATTCCATAATAACATAATCGCCCGGCTTAATCTTTTCCAAAACAGAATCCCACCTTCCTTCATCAATAAAACTTTTTGTACTTCTTCCATTAACCGCGTGATTTTCGATTCTTATTCCTTCTTTAAAATATAAAGGAAATACTTGTCCCCAACCTTTCTCAGGATTTCCATTTGCATAAGGTTTATCAGCCATAGTAGAATTACCAATCATAAAAATTGTAATTTCATTCTTATCAGATTGTGCAAATACTAATGCACTTAGGAATAAAACTCCAGCTAATAATTTAATCCTGAAAATCAAAATAGTTCCTTTTCAATTTTACTAATTCAACTAAAATAATTAGGTCTTTATAAGATTAGTTATTTGTATTTAGTAATTATTGGTTGTTTTTAAGAAAGATTTACTTATTAATAAAGATTATTTTGAACCTTTTTCCCGTTAATTTCCACATTGCTCATTTTAAAATCTTTTACATTCTCAATAATATTTTCTTTTTTCACATTATCGAATTCACAATTTTCTATTTTAATATTCTCCACGGGCGATCGTTCATAAGCTTTTATCCAGAGGGCATACTCACTTCTTTCAGAAGTAACATTTTCAATATTAATGTTTTTTACAACTGGCGTAAACTCCCCGGCATCTCCTTCTTCGTAAAAGAAATTTATTTTTACAACAGCTTCACCAACCTGACCAACGTTTATTTTTCTTACAAAAATATTCTCAATTGTTCCACCGCGTATTGAGTTGGTTTTTATCCTTATTGCTCTATCAAGATCGGGACTATTCATTTCACAATTTTCTGCAAATACATTTCTGATTCCACCTGATACTTCACTGCCAATTACAACTCCACCGTGCCCTTCTTTCATTTTACAATTTTGAATTATAATATTTTCACACGGAACATTAACTCTTCTTCCGTCAGTATTTCTTCCGGATTTAATTGCTATGCAGTCGTCACCGGTATTAAAGGAACAATCTTTTATGAGGACATCTTTGCAGCATTCCGGATCACAGCCATCATTGTTCGGACCTAATCCTTCCACCGTTACATTAATGATTGATACATTTTCCGAAAGTACAGGATGAATAAACCACATAGGAGAATTCTTAAATGTGACACCTTCAATCAATACATTTTTGCATTTGTATGGTTGAATAAAATCCGGTCTTAAATAATAGCCATCTCCAAAAATTCTTTTTTCAACAGGAACATTCTTTTCAGCCATATCCTGGAGTTTATTTCTGCCTTCCTCCTGATTCGGCATTCCTTTTTTCCAACCGTAATCAGTTTTTCCTTTCCAGCTCCACCAATTATCATCACTTCCCTGTCCATCCAGAATGCCTTTCCCTGTAATAGCAATGTTCTCTTGTCCATAAGCATATATTAAAGACGAATAATTCATACACTCGACACCTTCCCATCTTGTATAAACAACAGGATATTTGTTTACATCTTTAGAAAATTTTATGACTGCACCTTCAGATAGATAAAGATTAACATTGCTTTTAAGATGAATTGCTCCTGTAAGAAATTCTCCTACAGGAACTAAAACTTTGCCTCCTCCATTTTTTGAACAATCATCAATTGCACTTTTAAATGCATTTGTGCAATCAGTAGTTCCATCTCCAACTGCACCATAATCTTTTATGTTAAAAGTTTTATCTTGAAAAACAGGTGGATTAATCTTTGAAAGAATCCCATCGAGCTGTTCCCAACCAGAATTACTTCTCACAGTTTGATCACAGGCAAACTGAAATACAAAAAAGAAAAGTATTAAGAAGAAATTAGAATAAACTTTTTTCATGATAAAAAATTTACGGGTGATTATTGTCTTTATTTCAGAAGAATCATTTTACGGGATAAAATATTTCCTCCCTGTTTCAATACATAAACATAAGTTCCACTGGATAGATTTGCAGCATTTAAATTAACAATGAAGTTGCCGGGTTCTTTTAATTCATTATTAATTAAAGACGCAACTAACTCACCGAGCATGTTATAAACCTTTAAACTAACAAGTGCTTTTTCTGCAAGAGAGAAACTGATTAATGTAGAAGGATTAAAGGGGTTCGGATAATTCTGAAGGAGTTTAAACTCGGCAGGTGCATTAAAATTAACCTGAACCTCATCAGAATAACTGAATGTGCCTGAGAAATCAATTTGTTTAAGTCGATAAATATTTATTCCTTCTTCAGCATTCTTATTTATAAATCTGATATTTATTTGTTTCGGTTGTTGTTCCGGAACCGGGAACAAATCCGATAGTCTTAAAATCCGAATTAAATTTTTTCTGTACTTCAAACCCATAATTATTAATCTCGCTTGCAGTTATCCAGTTAAGAATAACCTCAGTTCGTGAAACTGTAGCAGAAAAAGATGTTAACTCTACGGGAACTACTGCCCCTGTTTCAAATGCACCAAGGTCAGGCGCAGAACCATTAAAAGATAATCCGACATCGGTGCCAGCATCAATCAAATCGCTTCCTGTTGCGAGATGCATAAAATCAACATCGGGTAAACTTCCGTCACTTTTTCGTGGTCCTCTAACTCCAGCAGTATCTGTAGAAATGAAATCATCATTCGAAACATTGAATGGGCTTTGCCAGCTATCAGTTTGTTGATCTACAAAACTGGCTAAAGATCCATAATTGCCTAAAGCAACACAGTTTATTACTACAGCTACTTTGCCGCTGTTCAAAGCTGATGTTATAGAATAATTAGTTCCATTTCCATATCCTGTACAATTATAGAGAATCATTGAGCCCGTGTTATTATTTTGATCAAATCCTTTTACCCTGTTATCAAATGAGAGGCAATTCTTCAAAGTAAAATTATGCATCAGAGTTTTTGTATCGCTTCCACCCATCTTATATCCATTACCGTTTCCACTACTGGCACTTCCGTTCCTTAAGTATCCATTACTGAAACACCAGCAGTTTTCAATAGTTGTGCTCACATCATCAGTTCCCCTTAAATATCCATCCCAGCCATCATCTGAATTTTGCCATGCCCTGCAGCCGTAAAAATAATTATTTGAACCTACATCAAGCTTTGCTGCAAATCCGTCGGCGTTACCTTGTCCCGGATCTTCATTAAAATAAGAATCACAATTAATAATCTGGTTATTTGATGCACTCCCACCAATCTGCAAACCTGTATCGCTGTTTTCATAAAAAGAACAAAACTCAATAATATTATTTGAACCGCTCATGTTCATCCCGTTATCACCTGCCCCTTTTATATCTAATCCTTTTATATACCAATAACTTCCGCTGAGTTTAATTCCCCTGTTGCTGCTTCCAACAGGCATAGAAGAAAAATCGAGAAGAGGTCTTTCATCCTGATATGCAAGAAGATAATATATATTTCCCTGGCTGCCGCTTTTAGAAATGCTTATTGTTGTTGATAAAGAATAAATTCCACCACGGACAAAAATTGTATCTCCTGCCTGAGCTAAACTTACAGCCGCCGATATATTCTTTAAGGGCTGGCCAATTGTTCCGGGATTGCCATCATCTCCATTGGTAGCTACAAATATTTGAGTAGAATAACTATTAACAAAAAAAGTAACTGAGAACAGTAAAACAAATATCCATTTCATCATGAATCAACCTGCATAAAAATCTTTGATTATGATTAATTAAGAAATGCGAGTTTCAGAATTTAAACTTTATCAAACCCAAAATACTTTTCTGCATTATTATAGCAGATACCCTTAATAAGTGGAGCCAGTAATTCATCTGAATCCGGAAGGAAACCTTTTTCTACATCATCGCCTATCACATTGCAAAGAATTCTGCGGAAATATTCGTGGCGAGAAAATGAAAGAAAACTTCTGGAATCAGTCAACATACCAATAAACCTGCTGAGTAATCCCATATTTGATAACGAGGTCAATTGTTTTTCAATCCCATCTTTTTGATCAAGGAACCACCAGCCGCTTCCAAATTGCAATTTGCCGGGAACACTTCCATCCTGGAAACTTCCGATTATTGTAGCAATAACTTCATTGTCTTTTGGATTAAGATTGTAGATAATAGTTTTGGTAAGTTTATCACTCTTATCGAGTTTATCTAAAAATTTTACAAGAGATTCTGCTATATTAAAATCACCAATTGAATCGTATCCTGTATCAGGACCAAGCTTATTAAACATTCTTGTATTATTATTTCTTAAAGCTCCGATATGCAATTGCTGAACCCAATTTTTTTCATGATCCATTATTCCGAACTCATACATCATAGCAGACTTGAATTTCAGGATTTCTTTAGTTGTTAATTCTTTTGATGAAATAATTTTCTGAAATATATTTTCTATATCCTGTTGAGAATAATCTTCTGCATAAGGAACTTCTATTCCATGATCCGAAACTCTACATCCATTTTCATGAAAGAAATCATGACGCTGTCTTATCGCTTCGATATATTTTTGAAAAGAATTAATCTGAATGTTTGTCATTTCCTGAAGTTTGTTGAACCAAGGAGAAAATTGATTAAGATTTTCAACTGCCATTCCTTTATCAGGACGAAAAGCCGGAAAAACTTTTATATCAAATTTATCCTTCTTTATTTTTCTATGATACTCGAGTGAATCAAGCGGATCATCTGTTGTGCAGAGAAATTTAACTTTGAATTTTTTGAGCAACCCTCTAACAGAAAAATCATTTGCTTGAAGAAGTTTATTGCAATGTTCATAAATTTCTTTTGCTGTATCTTCATTCAACAACTTATTTGAAATTCCAAATGGATTCTTTAATTCCAGATGTGTCCAGTGATAAAGAGGATTTTTTAATGTGTAAGGAACTGTCTGTGCCCACGCTAAAAACTTTTCCCAATCGGAAGATTTGCCTGTAATAAATTTCTCATCGACACCATTTGTTCTCATTGCCCGCCATTTGTAATGATCTCCATATAACCAAATCTGAGTAATATTATCAAATTTTTTATTTCATCGGCAATTTCTTTAACAGGAAGATGATTATGATAATCAATTATAGGTAAGATCTTTTGCATAATTATGATAAAGTCTCTCAGCAGTTTTGTTTAATAACAAAAAATTCTTTGTAATGAATTTCTTCCGGAGGCTACCAGCTTTGGATTTTTTAATATTCTTTTTCATTCAACTTTTTACTCTTGGAATATCTTAAGTCTTAAGTTGTTGTACATCAAATTCAGCCGGCTCAAGTTTTGGAACTAACAGATGAATAACTAATAAAGCTACTAAGTAAATTACACCGGCGATCGTAAACATAATAACATAATTTCCTGTACTTTGTCTTAGCCATCCTGCGCCAAGATTCATGATAAAGCCTCCCATGGCGCCGGCAAATCCGCCTATTCCAACAACAGACGCAATCGCTTTTCTCGGAAACATATCTGATGTTAAAGTAAAAAGATTTGCAGAAAATCCCTGGTGTGCTGCTGCCGCAATTCCTATCAACCATACTGCTATCCATTCTCCCTGAACTCGAGGGGCCATAGTTACAGGAAGAATACACAATGCACAAATAAGCATTGCTGTTTTGCGGGCTTTGTTTGTTGTCCAGCCTCGTTTAAGTAAAGAAGAGCTTAACCAGCCTCCACCAACTGAACCTATGTCTGCAAGAAGATAGACAGTAATCATTGGCAGTCCAATTGAGCTTAAGTCAACTCCGAAACGATCATTCATAAAGAGAGGAAACCAGAAAAGATAAAACCACCAGATTGAATCAGTTAGAAATTTACCAATTGCAAAAGCCCAGGTTTGCCTATATGGAAACAGCTTTAACCAGGGAATTTTTACAGGTGTATCAGGTGGATCACTTTCAATATAATTTAACTCTGTTTTTGTTAACCGCGGATGTTCCTGCGGGCGACGATACATTGGCCACCAAAAAAACACCCAGATTAAACCTGCTAAGCCTGTAAATATAAATGCAAATTGCCATCCCCAGTTCAAAGCAATCCACGGCACAAGCAAAGGTGCAAGAACAGCTCCAACATTAGAACCGGCATTAAAAATTCCTGTTGCTAAAGCTCTTTCCTTTTTAGGGAACCATTCTGCTACAGTTTTAATTGCAGCCGGGAAATTTCCTGATTCGCCAATGCCTAATCCAAAACGCGCTAAACCAAATCCGAAAACAGTTCGTGCCAATGCATGTGCCGCCGCAGCCAGAGACCATAAAGTTAGATAAACACTATATCCTATCCGAGTTCCAACTCTATCGATAAACCATCCGGCAAAAAGAAATCCTATAGCATAAGCCAGAGTAAAGCCTGCGCTTATATAGCCATATTCCTGATTAGTCCATCCAATCTCTGTTCTTAGTGTTGGAGCAAGAACTCCCATCACTGCACGGTCTACATAATTTACCGTTGTTGCAAAGAAAAGTAATGCGCAAATTGTCCACCGGTAATTCCCAATTTTTATTTTTCCATTTGATTGTCCTGAAACCGCATCCAACATCAGGGCTCCCTTTATGTTAGTGAAAAAAGAAGTTTAATTGATTTCTAAAGTTCAACTTTAATAGGACTATTTAACTTTTTTATCTCATTATTAAGATAATCTATAAATTCTTCTTTACTTTTAATTCCTTTTGGTTCCTGTTCCCAGGCTGCACAAAAATAATAGGTAAGTTTATTATCATCGGGTTTTAATATTACAAAGTAGCTTAAATCATCTTCGGATATATTTAAAAGATAAGATTTATTATAAATAACGGCAATTCCCAGGTTATCATCTGTTAATGTTTGTTTGCCCCACAATGCAATGTAGTTCCAGCCTTCGCTTTTTGAAGTAAGGTAATCCGTATCTTTATGCTTAGCGAGCCCAGTACAAAAGTTATCGATGTTCTTATCTATTGAAACATTAACTTTTGTAACTCTGCTTTTTGCTGAGATGGAATAGTTTGTTGTAATATCATATTTTTTATCCAAGTTCCATCCATAATGCGTTGTTGTAACGCCTGAAATCAAATTACCATTCTGGATCCGGCAAATAATACTGTCAACTTCAGAAACTGTTGTTACTTTATCTTTATAAAAGGTAGCTATAGAGCCGATACCCAGCGAGTTTCCCACTTTAAAAATGTCTCTACCCCAATCAAGCATACTTTGATAAGATTCATTTCCGTCCGACACCAGATCATTTTTCCCTGTATTATCAAGGAACAATCCGTTTATCTCTTTTACCAAAAATATCTGTCCTGTTTCTCTCATCAAGATAAACTCTGTAAGCAACTTTTTCAGATTCCCATCCCGGCCCTTCGAATTGATATAAAGCATCATGCGCGAAATAACCGGCAGGAACTTTTGTATAATCTACACTTTCAAAATTACCATTTGTGTAATATCCATCTTTCAATTCATAATTAAATTTCCGCCCCAAATATGCCTGAGTTTGCTTCTTTGGTTCTTTAGACTTTACATTATCTTTAAAAATAATTTCTTTTGTCTCTTTTGGTTGAAAACTTAGAAAGAAGAAAATTTCATATTTATCTCTATCTTTAGAGACTATTTTTTCATAAGGGATTTCTTTTTTGTTTTCATAAATAGCAAACGAATTAAATCCAAAACCAGGTTTTTTCATTTTAAGAGATTCAGAATTAATTCTTATCTCTTCATTTGATCGCGAGATATTTAACGAATTTTTCAATTTAATTGAAAATGATTCGGGAGACCCCGTACCCGGCATTAATAAAATAAATACCAAAATAACCAGTAGGATATGCTTGATTTTTATTATGCTCTTTTGCATAGCTTCGCCTCTTTAGTCACATTTATTAACTGTTAACTTTATCGTTTAAGTTATCAAAAGTTATTAAAAAAAATAATAAAATCAAATTAAGCTCCGTTACATATAAAAATTTTATTTTTACTTGACAATCCAAATTAATTTTGTAATATTATCAATCGTTAAAGTTAACGATTAAGTTAACGTTTCATTCAAATATCCGAATGCAGAACTAAATCACTAAAAAATATGCGACTCAGATATTTAGTTAATACGAGATCTTATATATTTTTCTTCTCGAAGTTAAATTACTTTTCTGAAAATAAATCAGGCGGAGTACTTTATGACATTTTATAAAACACTTTCCACCTTAATTATTTTAATCTCATCTTTTTTATATGGACAGGGAAATTTGCGTGGCGTTATCAGCGATTCCTTGAGCAATAAACCACTTGTTGGTGCAAATGTTTTTTTGCAGGGTACTGCCTTGGGAAGTGCTACTGACCTTGAAGGACAATACGTAATAGCAAATATTCCCGAAGGAAATTATACTCTAAAAATTTCTTACATCGGATATAAAACAAAACAGGTTGATATAATAATTGTTAAGAACAGATCTACACTATTAGATGTTGTGTTAGTTCCTGATATAGTGGAAGGAGAAGAAGTACTTGTAACAGGACAGGCTTCAGGTCAGATGTCCGCAATAAATCAACAAAGGTCATCTAATACAATTATTAATGTAGTCTCGGAAGAAAAAATACAGGAGTTGCCTGATGCTAACGCAGCGGAGTCAATCGGCAGGCTTCCAGGCGTATCTGTTACCAGATCAGGAGGCGAAGCAAATAAAATAGTCTTGCGAGGAATGAGTGATCAATACACGACTGTAACTATAGACGGAGTAAGGGTTCCTTCTACCGATGCCCAAGGTAGAGGAATAGATCTCAGTGCAATCTCCCAAAGCTCTTTGGCGGGAATTGAACTATATAAAGCGATAACGTCTGATAAAGATGGCTGATGCAATTGCCGGGAGTGTTAATCTTGTAACAAAGAAAGCACCATCACATAGAGAAATAAGAGGGACATTTTATGGTGGCTACAACAGCATAATGGAATCGGCAAAACAATATGATTTTTCACTTAAATACGGAGAAAGATTTTTTGATAACTCCCTTGGACTTCAGCTTAATGGAAACATTCAAAGTAAAATCAGAAGCAATGAATATAATGATATCGGTTACTATCAGGATTTTACAAATCATAATTATTCTATTAATGAATTTACTTTAAGATTTATAGACGAAGTTAGAAAAAGAAATGGTCTTAGTTTAATATTAGATTATGATACTCCGGATAATGGAAATATAAAGTTTGATGGCAATTATTATTTTACAAACAGAAGCTATATTACCCACCAAAGAGATTATCCAAATGGGGGTGATCAAAGTCAGTATGGTGGGGGTGTAACTTATAGTTATAGAGATAGAGAACAGGATATAAAAACTGCTACTGTTTCTGTAACCGGTGATAATAATCTTATTGGTCTTACAGTTAATTGGGGTTTTTCATTCGCTCAATCCACTTCAGATTTCCCATACGATTATCAGTTGGATTTTAGTGAAGCTTCTAATTTAGGTATCTCAGGAATGCGTTCGCCCCCTCCAATAACAAGTATCCGGAACAATTAATCCCTTATGCCTACAATAATTTTAGGGCTGCAACATTAGCTGGAGCATATTATTCTTCACAGGATAACTTAGATAAGAACAAAACTGCTTTTTTAAATTTATCACGTAATTATACTATTGGAAATTTGTTATCCGGTGAATTTAAATTTGGAGGCAAATACAACTCTAAAGGGAGAAATAATAATCAGACACAAAATTTTTCGCCTTATTATTTAGGTTATTGGGAACCTTATGAAAAGCTACCTGACGGAACAATAAAACCAAAAGATCTTTCGGGAACTTACTTCGATGCTTTCTACCAAAGATATTTGCAAAATCCCTTAAACAATACTCTTGCTTTAAGTGAATTTCTCGACAATGACCCGCAATCAAGACTTCTTTATGGGAAGTATGATTTAAACCCTCTCATAAACAGAGACAAGCTACGTCAATGGTATGATCTTAACAAATATGGAATTAGCAAATCAGGTCAAACATTGGAATATTACAACGATCCAACTTTCACGGCATATTTTTATGATATAACTGAAGCAGTAACTGCCGGATATATTATGAACACCTTAAAGATTGGTCAGGATATTACTTTCATTGCGGGAGTAAGAGTAGAAAGAGAAGATAATAATTATAAAAATAAGTATTCCAATACAATAGCAGGCGGATTTCCCAGCATTACAATTCCAACCAGGGATACATCTGCAACTCATACTGAGTCAATCGTTTTACCAAATTTTCAGTTAAACATTAAGGCTACTGATTTTATGAATGTTCGTCTTGCTGCTTATAGAGCTCTTGCCCGTCCAGATTTTAATATGAGACTATCTACCTATTTTGGATGGCGTCCGGCTGCAACAGGATCCAATAGACAATTAATAGTAGGAAATCCTAACCTAAAAACTGCTAAAGCGTGGAACTTTGAAATAAACACTTCTTTTTATGGAAATGAAATCGGTTTATTCTCGATCTCAGCCTTCTATAAAGATATAGAAGACATGTACCACATGCTAAACCAGATAAATACTACCGGTGATGTTATATTTCAAAAAATTGGTATGAATACAACACACTCATTGCATACCGGAAACTATCAGTTAACAGTACCTTACAATTCTCCTGAAAATTCTCAGGTATGGGGTTTTGAAATAGAACATCAGATTAACTTTTTCTTCCTTCCGGGACTCTTGAAAAATATTGTACTTAGTTACAATGCTTCAATAGTCCGTTCAGAAACACATTTGATCGGATCAACAACCGATACGACTTATACAATAATCCCGGGATTTCCTCCTCTTCCGGTATATAGTGAAAGGGCTATAGAGTACAAGCAGCCATTAGAAAATCAACCGAAATTTTTCGGAAATATCTCCCTGGGATATGACATTGGTGGATTTTCGGGAAGAATATCTCTCTTTCATCAGTCGGAATATTTTTCATCTTTTTCACCTCAAGGATTAGGTGATGTCATTGTAGCTGGGTACGATCGCGTTGACTTGGCATTAAAACAAAAAATAACAGATTATTTAACTATTATGTTAGATATAAACAACCTTACAAATCTTAAGGATGAAAATAAGATTGACGACAGGGTCGATCAATATACAATCCCTAATACAAGTCAACGATATGGCTTAACCGGGGATTTAGGTGTACGTATTGACTTATAAAATGAAACAAAATATAAACCTAAATAATAAACAATATCACTAAAACAGGAGGTGTTATGTTAGGAAAACACTACGTTAAATTATCTTTTCTATTAATCATCATTTTCTCAGGATTTGCTTTTGGGCAAAGTGTGCTCAGGCTTCTTCCTTATGATGGAACTAGTGCTACAGAACTTTTTACTCAAATTATAGCAGATACAACTGCTAATAATGGTATCCCTACTGACCGTGTTTATGAGCTTGATGGTGGCGCAAACTATATTTGCCAGCAGATTTTCTATGTCCCAGATAGTTCGGTTTTAAGGTTAAGATCATCTGATGATCAAAAGGCAAAAATCTATTTGTATCCACAGGGTAGTGGAAGCAATCCTCAACAACCCCCAGGATATTTTACAAGGTTACGGGGTGGAGACCTTGAGATGACCGGCATAGCTCTAACAGGTTATTTTGAACCGATTGATACTAACTTCAACAACATTCAGGGTGGTATGATAAGAACCGATAACGAAGGTTCAAATATCACACTTACGAATTGTATATTTTCAAATACTGCGGGTCAGGTAATCCGAACCGAAGCTTCTGTTGTTACAATTAGAGTAACAGATTGTATCTTTACTAACCTTGGTGCTTTAAGCACTTCAAACCTTGGTGCCGGAAAAGGAATTGACCTGCGTGCAGTATCTTGCGATTCGCTAATACTTGTAAACAACACCTTTACAAATTACATAGATCGTGTTGTCCGCCATTATAATTTTGGCGATCCCTTAGCGGGCACAGGTAATATTAATTATACTCTTATCGATCACAATACTATGTATGATGGCATGGGATTCCACGGTTTACTTAATTTGGGAAACGTTGGTAATACAGTTATTATAACAAACAATTTATTTAAAGATGCTTTTGCTCTGGGTGAGGACTCTACCGATGCAACGAGACAAGTCGAATGGGCAAATACCGGAGAAACGTATCCTAACGGAAATAACAGGATTGTTTGGATATTTAGTGCACCTAATGATTCAACAAGTTGGGTTGTTAAGAATAATTATTATGCAGTTTCAGATTCTGGTCAGGCATTCTTTGATGCACATACTGCAGAACCAATTACTGTTGGGTCCCCACTTTCCTGGCACATCAACAGTCGTTTGGGCGCAGATTCTGTAAATGCTTTCACCTTAATTGCTGATCCTACGCTTGCCAATACACAAATGTTAATGACTAATTTAATGCGCTGGTATGAGAGTCCAACGGGTGGAAATAAAACTAAAAATACACCTTGCACATGCTGGCAATGGCCGCAGAATGATATGGACCGTCAACCATTAGATTTCTGGATAAATGATTTAGATGCATCATATTCAACATCTTCTACTGCATACACTGGTGCCGAAGATGGTTATCCTGCCGGAGATTTAAATTGGTTCCCGGATAAAAAACTTGAATGGGAAGGTTTAGTTAATGTTGAACAAACTTCATCATTAATACCGGATAAATTCAGTTTAAACCAAAACTATCCGAATCCATTTAACCCATCGACAACTATCGATTTTGCCATACCAAAACAAAGTTTGGTTAAGTTGGTGGTATATAACCTTCTTGGTGAGAGGGTTTCTGTTCTTGTAAATAAAGACTTACAAGCAGGACATTATCAAACTTTATTCGATGCTAGTTTACTCCCGAGTGGTGTTTATTTCTACCGCATCGATGCAGGATCATTTACGCAAACAAGGAAGTTGATGCTTTTGAAATAAAAGTTTCCTCCTATAATGAACGTGACTACATTACAGCCCCTTTTGCTTTTAGGGGCTGTAATTTTTTAAAAAAATATTCCAGCACTATTTATAGGATTCACACTTTTTAATTCTCACCCATTTTCAGCTCTTTCCTTTTACCAAAACTGTAAATCTATATTGGCTTAATTCTAAATGTTTGAACTAATAAAATTTTAGTATCGTGTGTCACTAATAAGATGGTTTAATTACTAATGTATATATGAAATCAACTAATATTAAAGGAAGATAAAAATGTATTCATTAAAATTTCGGAAAAAAATAATAATATTTTCTTCAAGAGTGTTACTAATCATTTTTATAGCTTTTATTTCAATTATCTCCGGTTGCAATAAATCTGATTATTCTTCAAATTCTAATAACAACAATACCCCCGGAACAAATGATATATTTATTCAGGGTATGGCGTTTTCGCCGGCTAATAAAACTATATCCGTAGGAACTACAATTAAATGGACAAATTATGACGGATTTAATCATACTGTTACGAGTGGACTACCGGGCACTCCATCAGGTTTGTTTGATTCAGGTAATATAGGATCAAACGGTACATTCAGTTATACATTCACTCAGGCTGGAACAGTTAACTTTTTTTGTAAAATCCATAATTCGATGAGGGGAACAATAACTGTTCAATAATCAACTTATCCGAAGAGATAAAATAAATTTTTAGTTTTTTTAATGTTGCCAAATGAACATCCGCATTTGGCAACTTCGTTTTTTATTTCGACTGTTGAGATTTTTTTGCAGGATATTAAGTTGATGGGGTTTCCTTGCGATCAAGATTTATATCATCCCATGAAGAAGGATCATCCAGCGATTCTAAATGAGTAAATACTGTGACTCCCGGCAATACTCGTCGGATATCTGCTTCTATATTTTCCAATAGTTGATGACTATGGTTTACAGTCCACGAGCCGGGGACAAGTACATGAAGTGATACAAATTGCCTCGCACCTGATTGACGGGTACGTAGTGCATGGTATTGTATTCCACTCTTTATATATGGTTCTAACGCTTTTAAAATAATATCTTGTTCTTTAACCGATAGTGCAGTATCCATCAATCCCAACACAGATTTACGTATTATGCGAACTCCTGACCAAACTATATTGCCAGCTACTAAAATAGCGACAATTGGATCCAATCGCTCCCAGCCGGTGAGAATCACCGCACTAACTCCTACAAGTATGCCAACAGAAGTCCAAACATCAGTTAACAGATGCTGTGCATCAGCTTCAAGAGTAATGGAGTGACGCTGTTTGCCAACCCGCATCAAGATAAGTGCAACAGACAAGTTTATCAGAGAAGCTATAATAGAAATAGCTAATCCCAATTTAATCTGCTCAAGGGGTTTAGGAGCTATAAGTCTTGGAACAGCAGTAATACAAATACTCAGCGCTGCAAATAATATCAGCATTCCTTCTACTCCACTCGAAAAGTATTCTGCTTTGCTATGCCCGTAAACGTGATCTTCATCTGCAGGGCGAGCAGCTATGGTCAACATTGCCAGAGCCATAAGTGCACCAATAAGATTTACAATGGATTCCAGGGCATCTGAAAGTAATCCCACAGAATCAGTCAATAAATAAGCAATAGTTTTTAGTATAATTGTAAGTATAGCAGCCCCAACTGAAAGCCAGGCAAAATGTGTAAGAGGTGTGATTTGTTTGGTATCAGATCTCATGGCTTTATCAACAATTTTCTCTTAAACTTAAAATGATGCAAAATGATAACATACTTTAACTTGGAATATTAACTCAAACAAATTTAATAATACTTATTAAATCTTGTTAAAACAAAATTTTAAAGCAATTCTTTTTATTCTTAAGTAATATTTCAATGCGGGTGACTAATCTAAGAGAATGCGTGGATAGTCTATTTGATTTAATCAAAGTTTGAATTGAAAAACAAAATAACTGTCTATATTTTTTTTATTAATGAGTTTCTTTAAAATAAAATGGGGGATTTTTAAATCCCCCGCAAATCATTTTATAAGGATCATTTTCCTGGTTGCAGAAAAACTTCCGGCTATTATCTTATAGAAGTAAATCCCACTGGGAATATTTAATGCATTAAACTTAACGTGATAAGAACCTGCATCTTTTTCTTCATTTAGAAGAGTACTGACTTCCTCGCCTATAATATTAAATACTCTTAAACTCACAAAATTTCTTTGAAGAATTGAAAAGTTTATAGTTGTTGAAGGGTTAAAAGGATTTGGAAAATTTTGTTCAAGTATATATTTGTCTGGAGTTAATCCTTCTTCTTCCGAAATGCCTGTAGCACCTGGCCACTGAATGTCAGTAAAATTGGTGTTGTGTGTAAAATCTTCAACAACATCACCAGTGTCACTGCTAAAACTCAATCTCCAGGCATGGTCAGTGGGGGGTGAATCGTACATTTGATTGCCGTTAAAATCCGCATAAAAATCTATGTTATAATCATGTCCTAATTCAAATCCGGGTATGTAAACCGAAAAATTTGGAACAAGAATTTGAGGCAACGTATACCTTCCGATTTCCATCTGATTATCCTGCTGAACAACTCTTAGCTCAAATAGTTGACCGAGATGGGGGTTCATCGAGATTAGGTTAACAGTTAAAAGATATTTCCAGTTTATATCGGTAAAAGTTGTATTATGTGTAAAATCAACAGTCGCATCACCAGAAGGATTAGTAAAGCTAATTTCCCATGCATGATCAGTAGGTGGAGAATCATAAATTCCATTTTTATTTAGATCAGCATAAAACTGAACTTTATATTCTGTATTCAGTTTTAATCCAACTACCTGAACCTGAAAATCCGCAGAAGGTATTGAAGGCACTTTAATCCTTCCAACTTCCTCATTTGTATTATTGTCTTCTACTCTAAGCTCTAACAACTGACCAAGATGTGGTGCCATATCGGAAAAGTTGACAGTTAGTACATAAGGCCAAGCTATATCAGTAAAGTTAGTATTGTGAGTAAAGTTTAATGTATCACCACCTGCCTTAGCGTTGTTTAATTCTAATCTCCAGGCGTGATCAGTTGGCGGGGCATCATAATGCCCGTTAGAATTAAAATCAGCAAAAAAATCCACAAAATAACTGTGAGCAACTTCAAGAACAGGAAGAGTAATGCTAAATGCACTTGATAATATTTGTTCAGATGTTCGCCCTACTTCTTTCATCGTTCCTTTATCTACAACTCTTAGGTAAAGTGTTTGATTTATATGGGGTGACATACTTGTAAAATTAATTACCAGATTATCCTGCGCAAATGTACTGGCAAGTGATCCGATACATAGAAAAAGTATCGAGAGCAAAAAAGAAAAGATCGTATTTTTAGTCGAGTTCATTCAGTACCTCCTGTTTAATTTATCTTCTAATTATTTATAGCCCCATTATTGATCCAAGCTTCGATACTATCGATAACGTCATTTGGTAACGGGGGTTGGTTTAAAGGCATTCTTAAACTAACTTCTCCTTTGAGAATTTTAACAAGCAAACTGTTAGCCCCATCTCCCGGCTGAACTCTTTTGTATTGCGGGTATAAAACACTTTGAACATTGACAAGATTCGAATATGATTGCCCACTTGTTAAAGTCAAATTACCCTGGTTGGATGAAGCTGCATGACAATCAGCAACCGCACATGTATTATTAAATAGTTTTACCTGAATGTCACTCAGTTTAGCCAGTGGGGCTGAAGAATTTGTTGGAGGAGCAGTTGGAGTCGATGTTTGATCTGTACAACCGGCAAAAAATAACATCGATGTTAGTAGCATAAGATATTTCAATACTCTTTATCTGATTTTTTTATAATTAATAAGTTAAGTCGTTTAATAAATAGTTTACCGGAATGTTGAAAAGTGACAAGATAAAAATGATGTTATTTTGAAGAGTCGATAGTCAGGAAGTTTTTGTATGAATTTTGCGTCGTTTGATCTTAAAATAATAAGCAAAAAATAAAATTATGATAAAAAAGGAAATAGTTATTGAAAGCACTAGTATGTGATTCTCCTTAGTAATTTCGATTGGAGATATATTTCCCGAAAGGACAAATGCCCCCCAATAATATGGATTAGCAGAATAATTTTTAATAAAAAACATTTTAGCTTTTCTCAGTGCTTCCGATTTATCATAACCATCAACTAAATATTTATAAAAACTTTGCATAAAAAGAGAAGTGTATTTATCATTAACATCCCACATAGAAACAACTACACTTTTTGCCCCGGCTTCGAAAAATGATTTCTGCATTCCCAAAATGCCTTCAGCTTTATCAATGGCTCCGATACCTGATCTACAGGAGCTTAAAACAACCAAATCACTGTTAAGTTTTAGCTGTTGAATTTCTTCAGCTTCCAGGTAACCGTCTTCATTATCTTTATCCGGTCCTTTCGAGAAAATGATTAATGGCTGATCTTTGTAGAGAAAAGAATGTGTGGACAAATGAATTATACTACAATTACTTGCATTCTCTTTAAAGTTTTTTTCTGTGGCATCCTTTAAAAGAAATACAGACTTATCGGAAAACATATCACTAAGTTGCTCAATTTCCTGCTTTGAATATTTAAGAGGAAATAAAACAAGGCTCCTGGATTTAAAAGGATTATCCTGCAATAATCCGCCGCGATAGCTTATAGCAAAATCCTTGTTGCTTATCTCGGGATCCCCGACAAACAAAACTTGCTTCGATTTAGATTTAGCCATCTTTTGTTGAAGCAAAAAAATCGGAATCGACGGTATATACGAAATCGCATATTTCTCTATCAAAAAGTTTTTGTTTTCATAATAGAAAGGACTGTCTCCTTTGTCAAATTTTGTCACTAAAAATTCCATCGGAATTAATGCCATTTCTGTCGGCATACAGAAAATTATTTTTTCATTTTCCGGAATTAAGGAAATAACATTTTTTAATACTGCATTATAAAACTCGTTAGAAGCTTTTGTATTAAATGAAAAAAGATCCTGGTTGAAATAAATATCACTTTCATCGTTTTTTTCAGAATATAATGCCGAGATATGACTAATCATTTTTTTAACATTGCTGCGTAATACATCTATCTTATCAACTTTAAAATTATCTTTCGATATGACAAAAGCGTAAAGTGATTTATCTGTAAGAAAATATGTAATTATATTTTCGTCTTCATCAAGATTATTTTGAACGCTGCTTATGTCGAAAGTGTTTTCATTTTTTTTATAAGAAATAAAGTTTCTCTCTGAAAGTGATTCTAATTCTGACTGAAGAGATTTTAGCTTTTCTCCCGAATAAATACCGGAATTAATTTGCCATCTCAAATCATAGTATTGTCTCAGTACATCATTATCTTTAATCTTTGAGGAAATAAGTAAGTCGTTTAGATTTTGAAATGTATTCCTGGAACGGGACTTTTCTATAACTTGAAGCGCACTTTCATTTTTACCCTGCTTAAGATACAATTCGGCAAGAGCATTAAAAGGTTCGTCCAATCCTGCGAAATGTGAGATCTGAATTTCGGAATTATTAACCATTGATTCGGATATTTCTTCAGTGGTTTCAATAGCTGTTTTATAATAAAATTCGGCTTTTTGCTGATTGCCGGTTAACTCATAACATTTTCCAAGAAGATATTCGCCTTCAAGATATGTGTTGTAATCTTTTTCCTTTGCTGCAAGACTATTAGCCTCTTCAAAATATGATATCGCTTTGATTGTTAAATTCCGGTCCAATTTCATTTTACCAAGATAGAGATTCTGCACGGCTTCTAGTTGGACAAACCCGGAATGTCTGCTTTTACTAAGTAACGACAATAAAATATTCTCTGCACTTTCAAATTTCCCTTCAGAGTAATAATTGTAAGCTAACTCCCCGGATATTAATATTTCATAATAAATATCCTGGACTGATTGTGAGTTATTCAAAGCTTCACGCAAAAAGATATTGCTTTTTTCAAGGCTGTCTATCCGGGAATAAGCAATTCCAATTTTGAAGTTTACATCTTCCTTTTTATAAAGGTCTGCTTCTTCACCCATTTTTTCTTTAGCGTCCAAAAAAATCTGAATAGCCTTATACGGTCTGCTCACATTAAAAAAAAGAGTTCCTATGCTTACATCCGCATCAGTTTCATAGTTAACATTTTTTATCTGCTCAGCAAGCTCTCTTGCTTTTGTGTAATAGTTTAATGCTTTTGAATAGTTTGAAAGATTTGCATAAACATCTCCAAGTCCTCTTAGATTTAGAATTTTGGAAATCGCGTTTTCACCTGCATAGTTCAATCCATCATTATAGAAATCTAAAGCCAAATTATAATTTGCTTGCTGAGCATAAACTGCTGCAATATTAGCAGATAAATTTGCCAGGCGTTCTTTATTATTAAGCGTTTTATATAGAGCAAGACTACTCTCATAATTATTTCTGGCACTTACAATCTCACTTGTATAAGAATATGAAACGCCTAATTCCGAAAGAACCGTTGCTTCAATATCCTGGTTCTCAATAAGTCTTGATATACTAAGCGCTGATTGCAACTTATTCCTTGCTAAATCAGTTTTACCATTTTCATCGTCAAGTATCGCAAGATTAATTAATGCTTTGGATTTTTCTTTTTGGTTATTAAATTTTTCAGCTAAGTAAAGGGCATTCTCATAAATTCTCTCAGCATTTTTGTTGTCTCCCGATAGTAAATAAATGGAGCCTTCAGCCACCAAAACTTTAGGCAGATTCAAATCTCCATCGTCAAGTTTCAGTTTACATTTCTGCAACACTTCAAAAGATTTCTGATAATCGGCAAGACCTCTGTATGCAAAGGATAAAAGATATAACATATTAAAATCATCTTTGCTATTCAGTATTTTTACAGCATCAGAGTATTTGTTTAAATGATAATTTACCAGCACAGCTAAATAATCGAGGTATTCACTTTTTTCATGATTGCCTTTCGATATAAAGTCTTCAACCTTAGAAATATTTCCCGATGCTTTTGAATTAAAGATCAGTTCGTCATAATATTGATAATGCTTTGGAAAAGTCGGCAGATATCGATAAAGTTCATCAAAAGAATCTTTGTATTTCTTTTTTCTTGATTTAAGTAAAGCGAACAGATAATCTTTTTCAAAATCATTTTGTAAAGAAGAAATGGAATCATTAACCGGGTAGTTTATTTCCTGGTTTAACAAAGAATATTCTATTTGAAAAAATCCCTTAGAAAAAATTGTCTTTGTTTCTTTATTACTTGGAGATTTTTTTGTGGGGGTTTCAGGACTAAAAAATGTTAAACTCAGAAAAGCTAAACTTAGGAGGACAAGAATTATCACCGATTTCAAAATAAACATACATTAAAATCCATTTGCCTATAAAATCTTAAGTAATTCTTCAGCCTTTTTATAATAACTTCCCTTTTCATTTACAACAATTTTAAGGTGTTCTTTAGCCGACGGAATATCATCAATTAACAGATAAGCCTTTGCGATATAGTAGTGTGCATCAAGTTTAAGATTATCAAAATTACCCGATGTGTTCAGTTGAATAGATTTATTAAAACTTTCTATTCCCTTCATAACATCTTCTTTATTATAAGATTCGAACAGCCCTAAATAATCCTTCTCACCTTTATTAAGGTATGTAATTCCCAAAACGAAATAACTGTAAAATATTGTTTTATCATCAACATTATCCGCGATATCTTCCCTAAGGTATTTTACAGCATCGTCATATTTTTTATTGTCGATTGCATCTAATCCTCTTTGAAAATATTCAGAAGCTCTTCCACGCGAAGTATAAAAATCATTATCATCTAAAAAGGATTTTTTATAATCAGGAGTTGTAACCGAAGATACAACAAACAGTCCTAAATAAATTATTGAGACTGCAGCAATAGAAGCAAAAGCGAATTTGAATTTCTTAATATATTGGCTTCCGGTCGGTTTTGTTGTTATGCTATTATTTATAAACTCATCTACGCTTGAATATTCTGAATTTAGTGTTTTAAAAAGTTCCTGGCACTTCGCACAACGGCGCAGATGATCTTCTATTTTGTTGGCTAACAGAACAACTATTTTTTCTGCAGTTATATTGTTCTTGTAAAGTACATATCCCGCCATTAATTCTTCGTCAATATGTCCATCACGTTTAAGTGAGTTTTTTAATCGCAGGTAGGTTTCTTTAATTTTTCTTAATTCAAGATCATTTAAAGCATTTAAGAGATACTGGTTTTCCTCATCAGATAAAGTATCCTTATCTAACAATTCTAATATTTTTTCAGTTTCATCCATTTTGATATGCCTTATTTCTCTTATAAATCATTAGTAGAGTCAAAAAATAAAAGGGGACATTATTCGAGCTTATTTTTTAACTCTTCAATTGAACGATAAAACATTTTCTTTACAGCCGCTTCGTTTTTACCAAGCTGTTTGGCTATTTCCGAGAATTTAAAGTCTCCCCAAAATCTTAGCTTAATTATCTCCTGCTTTTCTTCACTCAGTTTATCCAGTGCTTTTAATGCTACCCCAACATCAAATCCTTCATCCGTTTTTATATTTGAATCGTCTGCAGTTATTTCTTCATTAAGCTCATAGGTCCGCTTTGACCTGGATTTCTTATACCATCTTACAAAAGTCAAAAACAAAACTCTTCTTAACCAATTTTCAATTGTTTCTATTTTTTGATATTGTTCTGCAAAGCTTATATAAACACTTGAAGTTAAATCATCTACATCATCTTTGTTTGTAATTTTTTGAGCGTGGTGTTTCGACAGAAAATAGGAATAGGAAATTTCACGTACATAAGCTGAAATCTTAGAAAATGCTTTGGAATCGCCCTCTTTTGAAGAAATAAGGAGAGCCTCAAGCTCCGGCTTTGAAATGTTTAAAAAGTTGATTTTTTATTTCTCTTTTTGTTTGTCACTAATTTTATAATATGGGTACTAAAATAAAAAAAGCTAAGAACTATTATGCATAGATTATACTTTATTATTTTTTTGATGCTCTTAGCAGGATTAAATCTGCAGGCTCAACCTAAGTTAAAAATTCAACCGGAAACAATTCATTTCAAAAGTTCTTTCGATCGTTACGAATATGCTTTTTTAATAAATGAAGGTGACCAAATACTTCATATAGATAGTCTTGGTATTAAAACAAATTTTTATTTAATTGATTTTGAAAATGACTCACAGCTTCCAATCGATATCAGTCCCTACGATACAGTCAAACTAAATATAACTTTAACTAACTTTTATAAAATTACAGTGGCTGATACGGCAGACACAATCCTAGTTTATTCCAACGCGGACACAAATCCCGGTGTACTTAAAATTAAAATAGATTTTTTTGAGGACGGTTTTGGAATCTGCGCGGGAAAAATTACTGATGATTTACTAAGTCCTGTTGAAAATTCAAAAGTATATTTTTTTTACTGGGGCGTTTACTTATTTGATTCGACAGTTACAAACTCATCGGGAGATTACAGTTCGATTTTACCAAAAGGCAGCTATACGATAGGCGCTTATAAAGATGGTTACCGGGTAATGTTTTCGGGCAATACACCTGATCCTTTCTTTTCACAGCCGGTTAATATTGATTCAGGTGGATCGGTCAGTATAAATTTAGCATTGCCTAAATTAGACCCCTATTCTTTTTCTATCTCTGGATCATTATTAAGAACTATTTCCAGTAGGAGAACATCAGCCGGTATTGTTGTAGTTAGAAGAGGAACTCATACACCAACTATTCTGAAAACAGACTCTTCACAGATTTCACCGGTTTATGTAGGTTTTGTCGATGAACTGGGGAATTATAAGGTATATGTTGACGAAAGCGGATATTATTTTATTCAGGGCTTTTCTGATAACTTTTTACCAACATATTATAACACTCAAAACGTTCCTTCTTTATTTTGGCAAACTGCAGATTCACTTTTATTAAATTCATCGCAAAGCAATAAAGACTTATATTTTATAAGGGACTCTTCTTATGGTGCTGGAGAAGTCTCTGGAAAAGTATCATTTTTACCTTCTGGCAATGAAGATTTTGAAGGAATTACTTTGCTAGCAAAATCGGTGACTAACGGAAATTTTTATTCATATAATTTCTGTAAAGATGATGGGAGCTATTACATTACTAATTTACCCTACGGCACTTACCAGGTAGTAGCCCAGAAAATCGGTTTTGAAAATGTAGTAAGCGATGTCTTTACGATTGATTCATTACATACATATTATTCTAATATAAATATTCTATTTGACCCTACAGATGTTCAGATTGAAAATCCGCTGCCTGATAAATTTATTCTAAACCAGAATTATCCGAATCCTTTCAACCCTTCTACAATAATTTCATTTAGTTTACCAAACACAAATTTAGTTACACTCAAAGTCTTCAACCCGTTAGGTCAGGAAGTTGCAACATTATATAAAAACATTTTGAGTGCCGGACTACATCAATTTACTTTTAACGCAAACGGATTACCGAGCGGAGTATATTTCTACCGCATCGATGCAGGATCTTTTACACAAGCGAAGAAAATGATGCTTTTGAAATAAAATGTTCTTTTTATTTGCTCATCACTTTTAAAGTGACGATCACTTCTGTTTCTAAGCGATTCCTTTACTACTTTATTTTAATTAAAAATGTATATATTATTTACCATAAATCAATAAGAAAATTAGCAGTAAAAATAATTGAATTATTATGTCTGATTATTTTAAATTTTAAATTCAAACTCAACAAACGAAATTTTCCCCACAAGATTCTCCAACGAAATTTATTTTTCCGATTGTTCGAGTATTAATTTTAAATACGAATCCGTTTATTCAATTAAATTTCAGATACTAGGGATAGAAAGGTATAAACTGGGGACCGAATTTGTTGAAATAAAACCACAACAATATTTTATCGTTAATAATAAATGTGAAGTATCCTGTTTACCCTCAAAAAGCGAAAGAGCCATTTCTCTCTTTTTTGAACCTGAACTAATGACTGATGTTTTCAAAAATCTAAAATCTTCAAATGATAGTTTATTATCTAATCCTTATGATCTTGGAAGTGACATGCCATCCTTTTTTGAACATCCATTTTATTTACAGAAAAATAGACTGAGCACTTTATTATTAAGTTTAGGGGAAAAATTTAATAGTGGAATCTCAGGACAATTAAAATTTAACATTGAATTCTTTTTTGATACTGCCGGTGCTCTTCTAATATCTCAACAGGAAACCCTAAAGCAGATTAAAGCAATAAACAGTATAAAATTCTCTACAAAAAAAGAATTATATAAACGCGTCCTAATAGCTACAGATTATATTCAAAGCAACTGGAAAAATAAAATCTCGATTTTTGACTTGGCATCAGTTGCGGCACTGTCTCCTTATCATTTTCACCGTGTCTTTAAATCAATTTATAATGAAACACCTTCAAGATTTATTAGAAATATAAAACTTGAACATGCCAAAGAGCTACTCAAATCTTATGGGCTTGCTATTTCTGATGCAGCTGAATCAGTTGGCTATGTAGATATATTTTCTTTCAGCAAAGCTTTCAAAAAGAAATTTGGAATCGCTCCATCAAACTCCCGAGCAAGATCCATAGTCTGAAAAATTATAAAATTATTGATTTAATCTACATTTTCTATTAACTCTCAAAATCAACACCGTCAGCAAGATAGCCAACGTACCAAAAAAGAAAGTTGTAAAATCATTTATCAACGGGGAAACCCCAAAGCCGGAATACAACTCTTGAGAAAAGAGATGACGATTAATGTTGCGAAGTATAAAGAATTCGATGAATCCAAAAATGACTATCTTATTTTTCAATGGATCACGTGCAGCCATAGCGGCAAGATATCCCAAAACGAAGGCAAATGAGCCAACTATCCGTATAAAGTAAATATCTCGTGTATCCAATGGAAGTCTACTACCATAGAACGATACAGCAAACTTTTGAAACGGAACTGAGAACATTAGTCCAATACCAGTAAGTATGTGAAACAGTGCTATAAAAATCAAAATTACCCGCAAACATTTCAATTCAATCATAGTGAACTATTCCTTTCACTATAAAGAGCTAAAGTGAAAGAATATCCTGCAACATCCCATGCCCATACACTTGTAAAAAAAAATCCAACACCAAAGCCAAGCAATCCTAAAAAAGACAAAAAGATTGATAAACAAGATATCCACCAAGCTAAAAAGTAGGTCTTTCTATGCGCTATAACCCTTAAAAAAGCGGTTACAGGTTTTCTGAGTATACTTGGATCATCTTCCACCGCATAGACTGTCATACAACCTGGTAAAGTAAATATTCCGAGACAAAATAAAATGGTAGAAAGAGTTGCCGATAGATAGTGCTCGAACTGTGCGTCAATCTCACGGAACAAAAAGGCAAGGGAAGCAAAGATTAAAGCCGGCATTAGATAAGAAGAGATTGTAACAAACGAAATGCACCCTCGCTTGAATGTGTAAATCCAAGGACGAAAGGCCCGGAAGTAAGGACGATCATCGGCAATTAGTCTGGATACAACATTGAGCCGATTGCCTAAATTCAAAATCCATCCAATTATTAAGAGAAATATAATTAAGCAACCGCCAATAACCAGATCTTTTCTAGCTTCTTTTGTTGCGATTGGAAATCGAAAAGCATCTCGGATCTTTAGTTCTTTGGGTAAATGTTGTGCCTGAATTTTCAAGATAATTTATCTCCAAGAACATCTAATTGATATATTCAGCTTTTATGATTTTTAACCTTTTACAGCCTTAAAGACAAAATCTTTCAAGATATTAAACGTGGGGTAATCATTCACTCCATTATCAGCGGTGATTACTACAATCATCTTATAAACCGGTATAACAAATAGAAATTGATCACTATATCCCCAGGCAAAATAAATATTATTAACCGGTAAGGCACTTACAATCGGATTAGAATCAGAAAATTTCCACCAATAGTAACCATAATCATAATTTGTGCTTACTATTACTGATTTCTTTGTTGACTCATCTATCCAGTATTGTGAGATAATTTGCTGCCCATTCCAGTTTCCTTCATTTAAAAGAAGCTGTCCAATCAAAGCAAGGTCTACAGGACGTAATGATAACCCGCTGGCTGTATTTGTGAGGCTATCAGGGAAAAAATACCACGACCATTTTGTTATGCCAAGTGGTGTAAGTAAATTCTGATTTATAAAACCTGAGGACAAAATTCCCGTACTTTTTCTTAAAATAACAGCTTGTAACAAAGGAAGACCTGTATTATAGGTAAACTTTGTGTCTGGTGTATTCACACAGTTTTTTTGGAGACTATAACCAATCTCATCATTGCTTTCAAATAACTTATTAAAATCATTGTTCGAGTCTGAATAAGAAATCGACAGTTCATTCCATTGTAAACCTGAAGTCATCGTTAATAAATTCTTTATAGTAATTAGTCCCTTCAAAGAATCAAAATCCGACAAGTATTCCGGAAAATAATTTTTAATTTTGTCTTCAGTTGTAAAGTTATGTTCTTTTGCTATTGCAATACCAGTTGCAATAGATGTTATACTTTTTGTAACCGAATAAAGAATATGTAATTGATCGCGGTCCGCACCATTAAAATATTTTTCCAACACAAGGTAATTGTTCCTCACTATTAAAAGGCTTTTCATTTGTCCGTAACTTCCATTATTTACTGCATTAACAAGTGAAGATAGAGTTTTGCTACTTAAGTTTTGCTCTTCAGGAGTTGAGGTTTCCTCAATTAGAATTTGATTGAGTATTATCTTCGGAAGCAATACTATTGTTTTTGCAGGAATAAAATAAAACTGCAAGACAAACAAAAACAAAACACAGGATTAAAATCTTATTAAATTTAACCATCTTTTATAGCATGCAATTTTTAATTGTCAGAATCTGTATTCGAGATTAATCGCAATAAATTTTTCTTTAAATCGTCAAATGCAGGGTTGTCTTCATTACAAAACATTATAACCAAGATTTTATTTTTTTCATCTTCAGCGTAAAAAAAATTAGCGCCAGGGGCTAAACCTCCTTTACTAATAATTCTATGATTATTTTCATAAATTGATTCAAAACCAAAAGTAAATTTTCTATCTGGGATTTCAACCTGATCAGAAAGAAGAAGCCGGGTCAACTTTTTATTAAGTAATTCATAATTATAAAGGGATTTATTAAATTTCAACATATCCTCTACCGTTGAATATCCACCGCCTGCCGACGAACCCATAATGGGAAGTTTGTTAGATTCAGTCCAGTTTGTGTCGATGTCGTTCTTAATATATGCTATTGCAATATTATTTTTTCTTGAATTTCTAGAGTACAATCCTGTATTTTCCATCCCTGCAACTTGTAGAATATTTTTTCCAACATAATTGAAATAGTTTTCACCCGTTATGTTTTCAATAATTATCCCAAGTAAGATATAGGCCGAATTACTATAAAGAACTCCTGTACCTGGTTCGAAATTTAATTTCTGTTTTGTAATAAAGGGTAAATATTGATTTAGTGTTTTAATTGTATCCCAGGACTTTTCAAATTGATCGTCCCAATAATCACCCAACCCGGATGTATGTGTCAGGAGTTCTTTTACAGTCACTTTTCCTGCAAACTCTTGATCCGGATAATCGGGAAGATATTTAATTAAATTATCATTGAGGTTGATTTTTTTATTTTGAATTAACTGAAACACAGCAACCGATGTAAAAACTTTATTACCTGAAGCAAGATTAAATTTAGTTAATCTATCAACAGGAACTTTGTTTTTCCTGTCGGCTTCTCCAAAATAATTCGAATAAAATTCCTGATTATTCTTGGCAAGAAGCACCGATCCAGAAAAATCGTTCTTAACAGAAAGTTTTTTAATATATCTTGTAAGCCAGCCCAAAGTGGACGAGTCTGTAATTTCTGTTTTGGGAATTTCAATAGGTTCAGTAATGTCAGCAATAAAGATTCCTTTTACTTTATTATCAGTGTGATTTCTAATTAATTGATAATCTTTCCAAAGGCCGTTTTTCTTCTGTTGAACAATAATATGAATTCCATTATACGAAATCTTGATACTATTTAAAATTAATCCTCCTGAGCCATCACTAATCTCTTTCAGTTTATCACAATATGATTGAATGGTCGAGTGTGTAGAATCTTTAAGAGTAAAAATTTGTTGGATAAGGGATCTCAAATAAATTTCATCAGGGTTATTGACAGCATCGATAAAGTAATGTCCAATATTCTCAAGGTTATTTAATTCATTTTTATCTTGAGCCGACACTAATTTATGAATTATAAGAAGAGAAATTACTATTAAGAAATAATTGAAAGAAATAAATGAAAATTCAAGTTTAAATAATTTCAAGCATTTTCTTTTCATAAAACACCATTAGATGATGAAATAAAATTACTTTAATAAAACCATTTTTTTTGATTCAATATATTCGTTTGTTTTCATTACATAAACGTAAGTTCCCGAGCTTAAATTTTTACCATCAAAAATTAATGTATGTTCACCTGATCTTTGATAATAATTCACAGGGTTACTTACCAGGTTTCCAATTAAATCATATATGAAAATAGAAACAAAAGCGCCACGGGGAATTTCATAATTAATCTTTGTCACAGGATTAAAAGGATTTGGATAGTTTTGCATTAAATGTTCATTAAGTGGAATTATTACTCCACCTTCTTTTACCGATGTTGGTTTATTATTTCTGAAAACAAGACTATTTGGTGCCTTCAAATTTCCACCCTTAGAAAATACACTAATAAAATTTCCATCTTTGTCATAGCGTTTTATATTATTGTCTGTCCAATCGCAAATGTAAATGTCCGTATCAGGTCCTACTGTTATTCCCTCAGCATTTGTCAAACCTGATACAAATGTGGAAATAAAGTTCCCCGTTTTTCCATCAAAAACTTGAACAGAACCAAGAGTCCAGTCAAGCACGCACAAATTACTGTCAGCATTAAACCATAGATTCACTGGCCCCTGAAGATGCCCACTTTGAGTAAATACTCCCAGATAGTTTCCGCCTGCATCAAATTTCCTAACATCTTTGGAACCATAACAAGCAACATAAAGATTGCCTTCGGCATCCCAGGCATGCCCACTGGCTTCATTTAAATCTGTTTTAGTGAATTCATCTATAAACTGTCCGGTAACAGCATCAAAACGCACAACTTTCTTTTTAACATTTCCCCATTGGCTAATATAAATTTTCCCATCGGGACCAAATGTCATTTTGGTTGGATTGTCAAGATCATAACCGGAAGTGAAGTTCCCGATAAAAGCACCAGTTTGTCCATTATATTTTAAAATATGAGTATCCCCCCTGCCAGAAACCAAAAGATTACCATCCGTTCCAAATCTAACTTCCTGAGTAGTTGCTAATCCACCCGAACCAGCAGATACGAAATCATCAATATATTCTCCGGTTTCTCCATTAAATCTTTTAACAGAATTCGTGTTTCTGCTGCTAACAAACAATTCAACATTTACAGTTTGTGCAATTAGAGATATTGAAAAAAAGATTATCAAAATGAATACTATGAAACTCCCCCTAAAAGAAATTGTGAAATTTTTATTCATAGAGTCCTCATAACATTTTAAACTTGGAAATTTAGAAAAAATTACTTTACCTATTAATGAAACCTGTTTTGCCTATTGAACAAATATACCTTGTGTGAAATAATCTATCTTTGTCAAAAACTGCTAATTTTATTTAAGAGGATATAAATATTAGCAAAATTGGATAAACAGAAATTGGTAAAATTATATTATCATTCGTTAAAAGAACCCTATAGAATTTTAGAAACAGATAGCAAATAAATCCCATCCTCCACCAAGTTCACTGACAGCCAACATCAGAAGATATCTACTAAACCAAAATAAAATTGATGATAGGTTACAAAGTGATGTTAATTAGCGCTTTTGGCAGGTTACTGTAAGTAATAGAAAAGACTATTGTGGCATACTATACAATCATGTCATATTCAAAAACATTTATATCAAAAAAATTTTAGTGGAGGTGGCGGGAGTCGAACCCGCGTCCGAAGTTAAGAACCAAAGAACATCTACACATTTAGTCTGTTGTTGTTTTAACTTAAAGCTACCAAACAGACGTGGATCACTTTAAGCTTACCTGCTTTAGTTTCGCATCATCAGCACAGGCAGCAGAATCAGCTATCATACCTAAACGACGTCCTTCCAAACCCCGGCATGAAAAAATTTGGAGAACGGCTACTTATTTAATTAAGCAGCTAAGGCGTAGTTATATTCGCCAGTTATTGTTTTATTCCCTATTGTTTAACGTGTATTTCGGGGAACACGATGTGCAGTTCAATGTCTCTTCAACCCCGTCGAAGCCAAATTCACCCCCGGTAAATTAGTTCATAGTAATGAGTATAAAGTAATGAGTATGGAATTTTTTATTGCTGCCATTTTACATCTTCAATACCGGAGATTTTATTTTCATAACGGGCAAGAACAAAGAACAAATCCGATAACCTGTTCAATAAGATAATAATATCGTGATTAAGATTCACAATATTATTTAAAGCAACAACCTTTCTTTCAGCTCTTCTGCAAATTGTCCTGCAAATATGCAGTAATGCAGCACTTTTGCTTCCACCGGGAAGAATAAAATTTCTTAATCCATCAAGGCTTGCATCAAATTTATCTATTTCTTTTTCTATCTCTACATAATTGATTTTTGAAATACGGGGAATGTTGTGACTTTTATTTTTCTCATTATCCGGCGCTGATAAATCAGAACCAAGAACAAATAAAGTATTTTGAATTTTTTCGAGAAGCTTTTTTACTTCTTTATCTTTTGCTTCAATTAAGGCGAGCCCAATGAAAGAATTCAATTCATCAACTGTTCCGTAAGCTTCTATACGTGGTGAGTCTTTGGAAACCCTTTCTCCTCCGAAAAGTCCTGTTTCACCTTTGTCTCCCCCTTTTGTATAGATCTTCATTTTTTAAATGGAAGTGATTTTATTTCCACCTTAATAGTTCTATGAAACTGGTCTTTAGCAATTAGTTCTGTTCCTTCTTCCATGAAGTTTTTCCTTACATATCCCAGACCAATAAACTTTTTCAGCTTTAATGAGTTAACATAAGATGTAATTTCGCCTGCTTCTTTATCATCCTTGTCAAGCAGAACAAAATGCGATTCCGGTAACGGCTGTTCCAAAAATTCTATTCCTGTAAGATACTTTTGAACTTTATCATAAGTTTCAAGCCTGGCTATTACTTCCTGCCCTATATAACATCCTTTAGTTGAACTTACAAGATGCATAAGTCTTGCTTCGTGTGGATTTATTTCATCATTTATTTCGAAAGGAGCTATAGGAATTCCTTGTTCAATTCTGTAAGAATTATAAGCATCTTCCCCGACAAAATTAAAATCAAAAAGTCCTTTGTTATCTAAAATATATTTCGTTAGCCGGCGCGCATTTTCTTCATCTGAGATTGTCCAGAATTTAATATTTCCATTGTCGTCTTTAATCTTTACTATAAAAAATAAAATGCCTTCTGTATGCACAATTCTAAAATTATTCGGCTGAATATTATTTACAACATTTCCGCAAATAAGAGTTACAAATGAATCAGCTTGTGGACCCAGCAGTTCAAAAATAATGTACTTGCCTTCTGTGATACTTGCTTTGACATCATCGGTTATTACGTATTTATTAATCCAGCTTGCAACTTTTTCTTTATTCTCCGCACTGCAAACAAGCAATTGATGGCTGTCAAAATTTAATAATGTAGTGCGATCTATTATTCTCCCTTTTTCAGTTGTAAAGATTGTATCGACAACTTCTTCTTTTGCAAGATTCTTAACATCGTTAGTAGCAATCCGGTGAATGAATTCCAGTACATCGTTTCCTCTCAGTTCAATAATTCCGGAATGGGATATATTCCTTAATCCTACTCCTTCATACAATGACCTGACAGCGTCTTCAGTATTATTGTAATTTTTAATAATACTGTCCTGGCTATTTGTTTCTACTTTATAGCCTAAGTTCTCAAGATATTCTGTAAGTGGAGTACTCTGTGAATTCATTATTTCTTTTCGTTCTCCTTTTATGGATTCAATAAAAAAACGACTTTGGGATAACTTTAATTGTTAAAAATAAGAAAAAAAATGATAAGGACGAACTCTGATAACTGTCTTTAAACTTACAAAATCATGCTGTAAATATTAAGTTTTTTCAGAATATTCTTTTAAGAAATAAGCAGAACTCATAATACCTAGTTTAAAATGATTTAAGTTAAAATGTTCGTTCGGTGAATGAAGATTTTCAGAATCTAAACCCAGACCCATTAAAACTACAGGTGATTTTAATCTCTTTGAAAAATCAGCAACAATTGGTATTGATCCTCCCTCTCTTATAAAAACAGTTTTTCTGCCAAACGCTTTCTCCATAGCTTTAGCTGCAGCTACAATTGCGGGGTTTCCTATTGGAGTTATCGCAGGGTATCCGCCATGAAGCTCTGTAAGTTTTACTTTCACAGACTTTGGTGCGAGTTTCTTAATATACCGTGAAAACTGTTTGGTGATTTTATCAGGATTCTGTAAAGAAACTAACCGCATACTAATTTTTGCTGTAACTTTGAAAGGAATAATTGTTTTGGCACCGTTACCTGTAAATCCTCCTATTATTCCATTACAATCAAGAGTAGGCCTTGTCCATAGTCTTTCAAGAGTAGTAAAACCTTTTTCCCCGCTTAATTCTTTGACCCCAAGCTTTTTTGCATACTCTTTATTTGAGAACTTCAAAGATTTGAAGTTTTCACGTTCTTTCTTGGACAGTTTTAAAACATCATCATAAAATCCCGGAATAGTAACATGTCCGTTTTTATCATGCAGTTTTGAAATTATATCTGCCAGAACATTAATCGGATTTGCTACCGATCCACCAAAACTACCGGAATGAAGATCACGGTTGGGTCCCTCAACCTCAATTTCAAAGTACGATAAACCTCTTAACGCATAAGTTATAGTCGGTACTCCTGCCTCGTAAAGTGAAGTATCCGAAATTAAAACTGCATCACAATTAAGTAAGTCTGTATTATTTTTCAGAAACATCATCAGGTTTTCACTGGCAATCTCTTCTTCTCCTTCAATAATAAATTTAATATTTAGAGGCGGGCTTCCATGCGTTTTAAAAAAAGCTTCCACACTTTTTATATGAACAAATACCTGTCCTTTGTCATCAGTTGCGCCTCTGGCAAAAATCTTTCCATCTTTAACTATAGGCTCAAAAGGAGGGTTGTCCCATAACTCAATCGGATCTACCGGCTGAACATCATAATGTCCATAGATAAGTACTGTTGGTTTACCGGGGGCGCCGAGCCATTCACCGTAAACAAGTGGATGTCCTTCAGTTTTAAATATTTCTACCCGGCTCATTCCAATCTTTTTAAGATTTTCTGCTACAAATTCTGCACATCGCTTCATTTCATTTTTGTATTCAGGTAAAGCACTGATGCTGGGAATCCTTAAAAACTCTTTAAGCTCCTCAACGTAACCCTCCATATTATTTCGGATATAATCTATTACATCTTTCAACTTCTTCTCCTTATTAAATTATTTCAGAATTATATGTTGCTAATTCTTAAAGCATGCAGAGACAAGGACAAAAACATTCAGTCGGATTGAAAATTTTATTCTCTACTGTTTAACATAATTAATTGAAACTATAATTTAAACCGGAAATACTATATTTTCATAATAAGAATGAGGCGCTTCCTTGTTAAACCTAAACTACTTAATTATATTAAATATATGCTGTTACACAAATATATACTAAGGAATCACCTGGTTCCGTTTATCTTTGCACTCTTAACTCTCTTTAGCATTTTCCTGCTCCAGTTCTTAATGCAATTTGCAGACAGGCTTGTAGGGAAAGGACTCGATACCTGGGTTATAATTCAGCTTATTGTATATAATTTGTCATGGATGGTAGCTCTCGTTGTACCTATGGCTGTGCTTGTTTCTACATTAATGGCTTTTGGAAATATGTCACAGAATAACGAAACAACAATCATTAAATCTTCCGGTGTCAGCCTCTATAAAATGATTGCCGCACCACTTTTTGCATCAGTAATAATCGGCTACTTACTCGTATTATTTAATAACGATGTGTTACCGGATGCAAATCACCAGGCTAAGCTGCTTATGCAGGATATTTCAAGAAAAAAACCGACACTTTCTTTAGAGCCGGGCATATTTTCTCAGGAAGTTTCAAACTATGCTATTCTTGCCAGAGAGATAAATCCCAAATCTAATGAGCTGACATTAGTAACAATTTACGATTATACAGACCCGAGAAAAGTAAATATAGTTACTGCTGAAAAAGGGAAAATATATTTTTCAAAAGATCAATCTAAACTTATAATGGATCTTACGAATGGTGAGATTCATGAATCTGATATTTACGAAACCAATACATACAGAAAATTAATATTTCAGCACCACCGAATTGCAATGGATGCTGAGCAGTTCACTTTCCAGCAATCGGCACCCGGTGGATCAAGAGGTGAAAGAGAATTAAGTACTGACGATATGCTTGTAATTGCTGACAGTCTCAGGAACGAACTGAGCGAATACAAAAAACAATTGAAAGTAGAAACGTACAGACAAATGTTCCTCACAAACAATCTGAGCAATAAAAAAATCGGACTAATTAAACAGGCTAAGAATCCACCTGTTTATGTAAGAATCACTGATAAAATCCGGACAGCCAAAAATTTTATTTTGTCATACAGTAAAAGAATAGAATACAAACAATCTGAAATAGATAAGTACATGGTCGAGGTTCATAAAAAATATGCAATCCCTGCAGCTTGCATTGTGTTTGTCTTAATCGGCGCACCTTTAGGAGTTATGGTTAAGAAAGGTGGATTTGGTGTAGCGGCAAGCATCAGCCTTTTCTTCTTTGTTATTTACTGGGCTTTTTTAATTGGCGGCGAAAAGCTCGCTGAACGCGAATTCTTTTCTCCATTCTGGGGTATGTGGACCGCAAATATATTATTAGGCGCAGCAGGTATTTTTCTTACAATAAAATCGGTCAAAGAAACTGTAACGATCAGATTTTCTTCTCTAAAGAAACTGATTCCGAAACATCTCAGAAATGATGAGGAAAAAGATTCAAATGAAAATTATTGACCGCTACCTGATAAAACAATTCATACAAACTATTTTCTTTGGAATCTTAGCTTTCACTTTAATATTTGTTGTAATAAATATGGTGGAAAACATAGATGATTTTATCGACCAGAAAGCATCTATCGGAATTGTTCTTCATTACTATCTCGTATTTACTCCTGAAATAATAAAATTAATAACTCCTGTTTCGGTTTTATTTGCGGCACTGTTTACTGCCGGTAAAATGGCAAGCACGAGTGAACTTACTGCAATAAAGGCAAGTGGAGTCAGTCTCTACAGATTTATGACTCCATTTCTAATTACAACTTTAATAATTAGTCTTTTGTCAATTTACTTCGTTGGTTATGTTGTACCGAAAGCAAACGAGACTAAATTAAATTTAGAAAGTAAATACTTAAACAAAGGTTCAGTCTTTGCAGGCAACAATATTTTTTTCCAGGATTCAAGAACACGAATTGTTAACATATCCTTCTTTGATGCAACTACTGATCAGGCTAACAGGATAAGTCTACAGGATTTTGATGCAAGCGATTTAACAAAAATGGTATCGAGAATCGACGCTGCTAACATGATCTACGATTCCACAACAGGAAGCTGGATTGCCAAAAATGGAGTAGAAAGATTTTTTAGCGATTCAGGACAAACAGCAGATTACTTCGATACATTAAAACTCGATGATTTAAATTTTTCTCCTTCAGATTTACTTACCAAACAGCAAAAACCTGAGGAGATGAATATCGGTGAATTAAAAGATTTAATTAAGACTCAGGAAAACTCAGGAACCGATCCTACCGGAACTTTAATAGAATATTACTCAAGATTTTCTTTCCCAATGGCAAGTCTTATTTGTGTAATCTTTGGTTTACCAATTTCTGCTAATAAAAGGCGCGGAGGTTTGGCTGTACAGGTTGGACTAAATATTCTCGTTACTTTCATTTATCTTGTTTTTATGAAAGTAAGCACAGCGTTTGGAAAAAACGGCGCTCTTGATCCATTATTAACTGCATGGTTTGCCAATTTAGTTTTTCTCGCAGCAGCATTAATAAATTTACCAAGAGTAAGACAATAGACTAAAAGTAACCGATAGATTCAGTTATGGGCTAATATGAAAACTAACAACTATAATAACCGTTAAAACGGTTTATTTCCAATGATAAAAGTTTCGAGGTTTTTTAATATGTCTCATTCTATAAACTCGATGTAAAAATAAGATTATCTATCAATCGGTTTTGAACAATCCTTTTCAACAGTTTCTTCACTTGTAAAAGATTTCCAGGCAAATGAAAAATATTATTTAAGTCCTGAATATCAGGAAGTTGATGTACGTGGAGATTATATGATAAATTCTTTACCGCACTTGGCTGGGATGTTAAGCATAACATCCAAAAAAATCCTTATGAACAGGAAGTGCGTGTTGAAAGATTAGTGCAGGTTGCAAAAGCGCAAAAGAGAGCTCGACTATTCCTTTTATCTCTCTCCAAATTTTCGTGATGTTAAATTTTTTGTTGAAGCTAAAAAGCCTTCCCGTAATCTTGAAAATGCAGATGATTACTTTCAGACTGTACGTTACGGATGGAACGCTTCCACTCCAATTGCAATCTTGACTGACTTTGAAGAGTTTATAATTCTTGATTGCAGATTCAGACCTGACATAGGAAATATTCTTAATTCAAAGATAGAAAGATTTCATTACTCAGATTACTTAGATGAAGACAAGTTCAGAAAGATTATATCATCTTTTCTCACATGAAGCAGTTGCTGATAATTCAATTGAGAAATACGCTGACGCTTTACTCAAACCAAAAGGTAAGGGTAAACAAAAAAATTAAGGGCGGCTACCAATCTATTGATGAAGCCTTTCTTGAAGAATTAGACCAAATAAGAGAATCTCTTGCAAAATCGTTTAAGAAAAATAATGAGCACTTATCGAGCGAGGAATTAACCGAAGCCGTTCAGCGAACAATTGACCGTCTTGTATTTATAAGATTTCTTGAAGATAAGCTGATTGAACCTCACCATTACTTGAGCGAATTCGGCAATAGAAAAACTGTCTGGGAAGATTTCCTTTTAACAAGCCGTACTCTGGATGCAAAGTATAACGGAATAGTTTTTAAAAAACACCTCGTGGACTCCGCTAATATTATTGAGCCTGATGATAAAACCTTTTCATTTATCTGTGAAGAATTATCCCATCTTAATTCTCCTTATGATTTTGATAAGATACCAATCACATCTTCTAGGATTCAATTTATGAAAGATTCTCTTGTAAAGATTCAATAAATGCCACTAATCAAAAGAGTTACAATTGAAGAAAAGCCCGAAGTCAGAAAAGCAGGAGGAGTTTATTACACGCCGCAATACATAGTTAATTATATTGTCGATAACACTGTTGGAAAGCTGATTGAAGGAAAAACACCAAGACAGATTTCCAAAGATGCGTTTTGCAGATATTGCCTGCGGAAGCGGTTCTTTTCTTATAACTGTCTTTATCACCTTCTTGAATATCATAAAAAATGGTACCAGGCAAACCCGGTACAAGCTAAAAAAGATGGATGTGTTTTACTTGATGATGCATTGGAGACTTACACTTCTTCAAAAGCAAAAAATTCTTCTTAATAATATTTACGGTGTTGATATTGACCAGCAGGCTGTTGAAGTAACACAGCTTTCTCTTTATTTAAAGCTGCTTGAAGATGAAACAACTGCAACAGCAAATGATACCTGGGTTTTGTTTCAAGAAAAGCTTCTGCCTAATCTCAGTAAGAATATTGTATGTGGAAACTCTTTAATAGGTACAGATATTTTAAGTGGCGATTTGTTTGATTTTAATGAAGAGAAAAAATTAAAACCAATGGACTTTGAAAACGTATTTCCTGAAGTTATGAATGCAGGTGGCTTTGATGCGATTGTAGGAAATCCACCATATAGAATGATGCAACCACACAATACTGATCAGACAATCCTCAAATATTTTAAAGAACAATTCGCTTTTGCACAATTCAAAATTGCTGTACTTCATCTGTTTGTGCAACAAAGTATAATGAAATTACGGAACAATGGATTACTTGGTTACATAGCTCCCTCTTCGTTGTTTAATAATGTCTACGTAGAAAACTTAAGATTATGGATATTAGATAATTGTAAGGTTCGTAAAATTTCTTTGACAAAGGAAAAAGTATTCAAAGATGCTGATGTTTATACATCTGTTTACATATTTGAAAAAGAAAGAGAGAAAAATAAACGGGAAAGCAATATCATTTTAAAAACGGATAGATTAGAATTATATAAACAGAACTTAGAGTTACCCTATAGTGAAATAAAACAAATTAGATATTTTGGAACTCCTGGAAGAGTATGGAATATACTAATAGATGAGTTGAATATTGGCATAATTGATAAAATGAATAAAAGTGGGCATTCCCTGCAAAAAGTTTCTAACCTGAATCGAGGTTTAATAACAGGAGATAGAAATAAATATTTTTCTAATGAAAAATTAAACGACAAATATGTACCAATACTTTCTGGTAGTGATGTACATAGATATTTTGCAAATGATGTAAGTGAATATGTTTTATTTAAAAGACCTAAAACAGCAGGCGGTAGCTGGGATAGTGAAGTACACTTGACCATTCATAAAGTTCTAATTAGACAAATAGGTTTACTACCAACAGGAACTTTAATAACTTCGCCAATAGCTGTAACCGGAAATATTTTTACTATTATTACTAAAGATTTGACGACAGAAAAGTACATTTTAGGTATAATAAATTCTAAAGCAATTTACTTTTATTGGAAAGTTATTTTTACAGATTTTAAAATTCTTTTCCTCAAGTTAAAATATTTATGTTTACTGCCGCATTCCGGTTTCACGAATTGGGAAAATAATTTATATAAGAGATTAGATTTATTAGTCGACTAAATACTTGAAGCCAAGAAGCAACTCCAACAAGCCAAAACCGAAAGTGACAAAGATTATCTCCAAAGAAAATGCGACTCGGATAGATAAAGCAGATAAACCAATTGGTTTACCAACTTTACGGTTTAACAGAAGAAGAGATAAGGGTTGTGGAGGGAAGTGTTAAATGAAAGGAAACTACTTCGTAGGTGTTTATAATTATTCTCTCATTTAGTAACGTAATATTATATAATGATATGGACATTGTTCTTAATTTGGGTTTAAAACTTTTAAAGAAAACTCTTCATCATTCTCTTTTCAAGGATTATTTCCCGGATGAAAATGTATCATACAAAGACTTAAGGACTAATATCAACTTAAGTATTTCCTGGCTTTCTGATACTATTTTAATTTATTCCAGGTAAGGATGACAATGATGGACGCAGAAAACTATTGCAAACAGTTGGTTGGTTAATATTTGTAAATATGCTTTCAAGAAATACGAGAATAAGAGCAGTAATATCATACGGTGAAACTTTTATTGATGAAGAAGAAGAAATCTATATTGAGAAATCTATTGTTGACTCTTATAAGCTAGAAAAAAAACAGAAATGGATTAGAGTTGCTTTATCTATAAAAGCTGAATAAAGGTTTGTAGATTATCTTGCTTCATTAAACCCCGCTGAGAGTTGTTTCATTCCCTATTATGTCCCAGTTTAGTATGGTTTAAAGGAAAAACTTTTATCAATTAATTGGACTATTAGCAGTCACCATAGTTCTTTGCGAAATTTTAACTGGAAAAAGACAAACCCGAGCCAACAGAAAAAGATTATTTATAACAATCAGATATATTTGAAAAATAGCGATATACTAAAGAATTTGATGAAAAAATTTGTTTGTATGTTTCCCCTAATTAAATCCAAGTGGCGGTATGTACCCGCTCAGAAGATTTTGGTGAGAGTGAAATATAAAGATTTTGGAGCGGCGTAGGAATTTGATTTATCAATTCGTCAATTCGAATAACAATATTTATTATAACTGCAATAGAGAAAAAAGTGAAACTTTTTTCAACTTTTAAACTTTGTTTAAGAAGTCATAACACCTACATTTCCAATAAAATTTTTTAGTCTATTTTTTTAGTAAGTAAAAACTTATGAGTTTATCCGAATTACTTCATTTGAATATTTTGATTTTAGTTAAATAAAGATTGGTATACTGAAAGAGAAAAATAAATAAAAAGAACAATATGTAGATTATATACTGATAGTTAAAACTACTGCGCCTATTCGACAGGGAAGAAAAAAGAAAATCCGGTCAAACATATTTCAGCTTTAAATTCTCTGAACTTTCGTTTGATGAAGACTATCTGAGAACTCAAGTTTATTATTCATTACAGCATCCCATTAGAGATGAGATTGTAAGACATCTTGAAATTTTCAAAGAAAAGCATCCTGATTTAGACTCTAAAATTATAATAACCAGTGATGAAATTCTTTATCAAAATTGTCATCCGCTTTCTTATTCGATTCTTGTACCAGATATTGATAATTTTATTTCTTCTAATGTAAATTATATCCCTCATATTCAGGGAATCAAAAATCATTTGCTTGAAGAAATAGTTGAAAATATTACGGTTCATATTAGTGAAGAGTTTTCGGAAGAGATTGCAAGAGAAATATTAGATTGCTAAAAAAAATTCCCTCAAGATAAAAGTGAGAGGAGAATTGATAAATTATAGTTCATTAATATATAACGCACTCCAACTAATAATAACAATCTTCTAGGGGAATAAAATTTCTTCGTTTTAGAAATTTAATTTATAATTAACAAAGTATGCTGGTAAAGATAATAACGTAGAACAATGTTTTCCTATTAAGCAAAATTTAATTGAAGAAATCACCTTCTAGATTAATAAATCAGAGATTTTATCTTTAGAACTTAATCACAAAAAACTTTTTAAATCTAATCCAGTTTACAAATAACAGTGCTTATATGTCATCCCTAAAGAGATTTTATTTGTTTTTTGTTTTATTCATTTCTATAAATATGTCATCCCTCCAAAGGAACTGCAACCCCTTAGGGAAAATAGAAAAAAGTACGCAGAAAAGAATCCGTAGAGAGATATATTCTTTCTTTATGGTTTTAACGGATGAAGAAATGATGTTATCAAAGAAGTGTATTACATAACGATGCTAATGTAGAGACTCAGCGAACGCTGTGTCTTCTACTACTTAAGAATCTAAAACTTCCATCTCGAGCCAAAAGAAACCGAAAGTGTTTTAGTTGCATTCGGCGCAACAACACTCTCCATATCGGATGTAGCAAAATGCAGCTCGACCAACCCAGCATCTATACCTAACCCAAGTGCCCAACCAAATCCCAATCCGCCGCCCATAGAAAAGCCGGTTCTTAAATATGGAAAGTAATCCATCGGCTTCCACTCGGCACCGATTGAAAATCTCGGCTCTAGACTGTTGCCCGGCATTTCATTTAATCCCTGGTTGAAATCAAATGCAAGCAGCAAGCTGCCGGGAAATTTTGTTGATCCTTCCCAAAGCGTTCGCGAAACTCCGAACCGAAGAGTAGTAGGTAAACTTGTGTAGAAATGATCTATCTTTTTACTATCCCCTGTTATAGATTCTTTTGCTGAATCAAGCTGATCCTGGTTGGAAATATCATCAATATAAATATACCCAAATGAATTAAACTGTGCAGCGTTCTTATCCCATTTTATTGAACCAACATCCGTTAAAGCTAAAGAAAAATTCCAGGCACTGTTAAGTGTTGCAGCAAAACCAATATCAAAACCTAATCCTGTACCAGCCGGTGAAGGGAACAAACTAAAATTCGATTGCCTCGATACAGAATCGAAATCATATTTAACACCCATATTATCCGAGAATGAAGAATAACCTGTTATATCGGTTTGACCGGTAAGCTCTGCACTCGAGCCTGTTGAAAATGAAGATGTGTTCTTACTAGTCCCTACATAAGAATAGCCGTGAACAAGCTTAAGAGTTATTCCAGCAGCCAAGTTATTGAAAAACTTAAATCCCGGAATTTCTCTTGAATAGCTCAGCGCATAATTTCTTATCCACCAGCCTTTGATGTCACCTTCACTAAGGTCGAATTTTTTTCCAATAGGATTGCCCGACAAAGCCAGGTCAGCTAAAGCGCTGGGGATTTTTGCTTTCATACCGGCAAAATCATAAATTGAAAAAGCAAAAGCTCCGATATTATTGTTAGGTTTCACACTCACAGAAAATAAATTTGCATTAACCGTTGCAAATACTCTACCCCCGCCATCGAATAAAGCATTTAATCTATCTTTATCCTGTTGCGTCAGGTAGCGTGCTTCGCCATTTACTCCTCCAAAGAAATAATTTATATCATTCATAGAAATAAAGTTCGTACCTGTTCCGATAGAAACAGACGGAAGCGGAAGTAAAGTTGAAATTTGAATAAAGTCATTATTATTAAAAGAAAGGTTTGCAGGATTTATTCCTATAGAATATATACCCGATGTTGTTGCTGTATATGTTTTAGCTAAACTCATACTTCTTGCATCTACAACACCGACTGAACCGAACTGCCCGTATGCTGTTGAGTATAATAATAATAATGTGATAAAAAAGATTAATTTAGATTTCATTTTACAATTCCCGTTCACTTTGAATTTACTCTGTACTTTATTTTTCCGTACGCTTTCAGCTTTATCCAATCGGAAGGTCTTACCGCAACAATTTGAGGAGGATTGAGGTATGCATCTTTTGTTCTGAAAGTAACCGAATAATTTATAAAATATCCTTTGGAAAGAAGCTTAATTTTAGACTCATCAAGACTTATTGATTTAGGAGGATTTAGATAAGAAGTCGTAACTTCACCATTTTGATCAACATCAGCACCAAAAAATGAAATTGAATCCCCTTCTTCCGGGTTATTTGTTACGGTGAAAAGATAATTGTTATCCTTATCCATAACATCGATTTTCAGCCATGCGGTAAGAGGTATACCATTATCTACCACAAAGTTTACCTCTGCGCCCTGACCATTATCAATTTCGTCCCTGTCTGACTGTGAGATCTCGAGCGAAGATTGCTCATTTATAGTTGTTTGCTTTATCGCAAGATAGCTTCTTGTTGAAAAGTCGGTTTCAAATTTTATCGAATCAAGACTGGAGTAAGTTCCATTGTCATTTTCAGGGTTAACAATATATTCAGCATTAAGAATAACCGAATCGGGAAAATAAGTTACAAAATCATTTATGTTGCTGTTATTCTCTGTAAATATCTCTTTAGATTCTCCATTAATAATTTTGATATTAAAATTGGGATTGCCTACGCTATCTCTTAAAAAAAATACACTCCCATCATTTCTTTTGGCAATTATGTTAAGATTTTTTATTTCAAGATCTACAGGTGTATTATACATTGATACATAATAAGCATTCAAATTCAGCTTTGCATCTCTTAAAAATGTTTTATCCCTGTACTGCTCAACTTTATCTACATTAAAAAAATAACTGGAAGTCTGATCTCCGAGAGATTTAGAGAGTATTTTACCTTTTAAATATTGAAAAGAAATTCCTGACATCGTAATATCTGAGTAGACTACGTTTCCCTGCTGAGAAGAGAGAGCACGCACAATTAGTCTTAAGCTATTTTTTAATGATGCAGGCTGATCAGAAGGAATTTCATAAGTATATCCTTTAATATCCTTTGAGAGAGAATTATTTTCTCCGGCAGAAACATTATTGTATAACACAATTGAATTTCCATTTAAATCTTTGAATCCCGGTAATGTTATGCTGACTGCCACATCTGCAGAGGTTGGGTTCGACACAACAAAGCCAATTGTTCCCTGGTCAAATTCAGCGCTTTCCACTTCAGTCCCACCGGGAAATTGAACGTAAGTAACCAAGCTGTCGGAATCAGACGTAAGAGTTGGAATGCTGCTTAAAGATTGTTCGCTTATCTTTACAAATTTTGAAAGATTACTATTAAGGTAGTATTTGTCAGACTGAAGAAGATAAATATCGGACCCGGATGTATCAACAATAATATGATCCTGCGGTTTAATAATATCATTAAGTGTATATGATTTATTAATAAGAGGCAGATTAAGGTCTGTATCCCATTGGGGAGCAATAAAATCTTTTGGTACATCCATGCAACCGGCTAAAAGTGTAAACATCGAAGCTGCGATCAAGAGCTTATATCTTTTTATCATCATAAATTTCTCCAATTATTTCATATGTACATTTCCGGGGATTTAGATAGACGAAGTACAATACCGTAAGATTCTAACAATCCTTTCCCTGGAATGTTATGAGTGCTTAACCCTGTTTTCGTTTCTGATTGGAATATTATGGGTTAAGAAAGCAAGACTCAAAAAGCCAATTTTATACCAAAATTAAGTATATAAATCGCTCTTTAAGTTTGATAAAGGAAATAGAAAGGGTAAGTATTACGGGGAAAAAATAGTAATTTTTACTAATATTTTAAGGAATAAAGTCAGTTAACTTTTTCATCTTTCCTTACAGGAGTAAAGCCAAAGTGCTGGTCCGGAGGCGAATCTAGTTTAATCTCTCCGAACCTGCTTTCAAACTTATCAATATTATCCTTCAAAGCTTTAAGTAACATTTTGGCATGCTGAGGTGTTGTTATAATTCTTGCATGCACTTTAGCTTTAGGCAAACCGGGAACTATGCGTGTAAAGTCTATAACAAATTCGGCTGGTGAATGAGTTATTATAGCCATGTTTGAATAAATACCTTCGGCTTCTTTTTCGCCGAGTTCAATATTTATTTGCTGTCCTTGCGGTTGATTATTTTGTGCCATTATTTTTTATTACAAAATTATTATAAACAAAAAACTACTGACGTAAACTATCGGCTTTCTTAAAAGCATTAGTTGCATCATCATTCATTCCTAAAACAGTATATACTCTTCCTAGAAGCTCCCACACTGAAGCCTCATTAGGTCTCATCTGTGCAACCTTTTCCATATAAGGTAAAGCCATTTGATATTTTTCCCTGTATGTGCTTGTAGTATCCCCTTTTTCCTCAGCAGCTTTATTGATAGAAGTTCCCCATTTTATATATGTAACTCCAAGGTTATAAATTGCGTTCTCATATATCGAATCAAGTTCAACTGCCTTATGAAATTGTTTTTCGGCTGCTTCATACTGCTCAGCATCTAAAAGTAAAACACCATAGTCGTAGTGGTAAAATTTATTATTAGGTTGCGCTTCAGCACCAGCCTTAAAAACATCCATTGCAACATCAAGCTTATTGGCAGCAATGTAGGCATTTGATAATGTAACGAGGATGTCCTCATTATTGGGATAATATTTTCTTCCATCCTCAAGGACTTGTATTGTTTCATTAAATGTCTTCATAGCTACTACCGAATCGGTTTCTCTTTGTTTAACTCCTTTTTGGTATAAAATTTCGCCAAGATATTTGTAGCTATCGAGAGCATGCTCTTTATTAATAACTGCTTTTAAAGGATCGATCGCTTTATCCATTTCACCTTCATTCATATAAACAAAAGCAAGATTCTTATATGTATCAATCGAATCCGGTTCTATTTTTATAGCCGACCCAAAACTTTCTGCGGCTTTTTCGAGATGAACTTTGTTAGAATCTTTGTCCTGGGCATTAACTCCTGCCTGGTATTCTTTAACACCCTTGTTAAAAAGATTAGCCCAGTAATAAATACGAGATGATTTAATATCATTTTCAAAATTTTTACTTATAGAAAGAGATTTATCAAATGCATCCATCATTTGACTATACTGTCCTTTTTCACCATAAACATAACCTAGAAGATAATAACCTTCGTCACTCTGGGGATTCTTCTGAACTTCATCTTGAAGCACTTCTAAAGCTTTATCAAAATTTTTCTGTTGAATATAAAGTTTTGCACTTGTCAATTCCGTTGAACCGCATTGAAACCCCATAAAAGTAAACCCGAGCAACACTAAAATAGAGGTTATAATTTTTAATGACCGCATTGCCAACTCCGATAAATAAATCTTAATATATTGTTAAAGTTAGTATATATGTTTTCGATAGTCAAGAAATGAATAGCCTTGCAAATAATAAAGAAAAATATTTTTAATCTTAAAAAATCAATAGCATTTTAAATTGATTTTACATCATTAAAAGGATATTTTTAGTTATAAAAAGAGGCGGTTTTTGACACTAGAACAAATAATCAGGGCTACCCCAAAGGTACTTTTACACGACCACTTAGATGGCGGTCTGAGACCTCAAACCATCATAAACCTTGCAAAGGATTTACGCTATAATAAACTCCCAACAAAGGACCCTGAAGAGCTTGGCATGTGGTTCCATAGGGGCGCCAATAAGGGAAATCTGGTAGAGTATCTACAGGGATTTGAACATACCACGGCTGTGATGCAAACCAAAGAGGCTCTGGAACAAGTAGCTTATGAGATGATGGAAGATATGAAAAACGATGGTGTATGTTATGTCGAAACACGTTTCGCTCCCGTATTCCATACAAATAAGGGACTTTACCCCGAGGATGTTGTTTCTGCTGTTCTGGATGGATTGGAAAAAGGTAAAAAAGATTTTGGTGTCGGCTACGGTTTAATCTTATGCGGAATGAGAAACATGAAAAATACTCTCGAGATCGCCGAGCTTGCTGTTAACTTCCGCAGCCAGGGAGTAGTAGGATTTGATCTTGCTGGTGAAGAAGGTGGATATCCTCCTAAAAAACATGTAGATGCTTTTCAATTTATACAAAGAGAAAATTTTAATATCACTATTCACGCAGGAGAAGCTTTTGGAAAAGAATCTATCTGGCAAGCTATACAATGGTGCGGCGCTCACCGGATAGGTCATGCAACACGATTACAGGAAGATATAACATTCGACAATAAAGGCAATGTTGTTGCTTTTGGTGAACTTGCTCAATATGTTCTTGATAAAAGAATTCCTTTGGAAATATGTTTGTTAAGTAATGTTCATACTGGGGCAATTGATAAAATTGAAAATCATCCGTTTGGTGTTCTGTTTAAAGAAAAATTCAGAGTTACGATAAACACAGATGACCGGCTGATGAGCAATACAACTATGACTAAAGAATTTCTTACGGCAATAGAATATTTTAATCTTACTCTCGATGAGATTGAAAAGATAACTATTAACTCGATGAAATCTGCTTTTATTCATTACAAGGAAAGATTAGATTTTATTTACAACGTTATAAAACCTGGTTATCAGAAAATCCGGGAAAATCTCCTATCACTAAAAAGTATTCCGGGCGATCATGAAGAAGCTATTCACAAATTATAATTTTGAATTCAATAAGAATGAAATCCGGCTCTTAACCACTGTCTGTAAACAAACCTTAAAGCAAACTGAAAACGATAGCAAGTTCTTTTCAGAAGCAAAAGCTTTCAACTCGATATTAAGCAAACTCAACTCTGATGAAAGTACAATCAAACTAACTAAGGATGAAAGAACCCGACTGGTTCATCAGCTCAAGAATAACGCTGATTATTTAAATAAAAAGCTTAGTAAAAGCTGGTTCCTCAAAAAGTGGTTTTATAAATCATTATATATTCAATATGAGGATTTACTTGAAACCCATTTTAAGGATTAATGATGTTAACCGAATCTGAAAAGAAAAATATTAAAGCACCAACAGGCACGCATATATCCTGTAAAGGCTGGATACAGGAAGCTGCAATGAGAATGTTGATGAACAATCTCAATCCTGAAGTTGCCGAGAATCCTTCCGAACTTATTGTATATGGTGGTAGCGGTAAAGCAGCAAGAAACTGGGAATGCTATGAAGCAATTATAAAAACTCTGAAGAACTTAGAAAATGACGAGACTTTACTTGTTCAATCGGGGAAACCCGTAGGAGTATTTAAAACTTATGCAAATGCACCAAGAGTTTTAATTTCTAATTCTATGCTTGTTCCCAACTGGGCTAACTGGGATGAGTTCAGACGACTTGAAGCGCTTGGCTTAACAATGTACGGGCAAATGACTGCAGGCAGTTGGATTTATATAGGAACACAAGGAATTTTGCAAGGAACTTATGAAACGTTTGCGGAATGTGGCAGAAAATATTTTGGTTCAGACTTAAGAGGTAAGTTCCTTCTTACAGCGGGACTCGGTGGAATGGGAGGCGCACAACCACTTGCTGCTACAATGAATGGTGCATCATTTCTCGGAATTGAAGTTGATGAAGAGCGTGCAAAGAAAAGAGTTGAAACAGGTTATCTTGATAAAATTTCTTACAATATCGATGAAGCACTTCGAACAGTTTTAAAAGCAAAAGATGAAGGAAAAGCTTTTTCGGTTGGATTGATTGGAAACGCAGGGGAAATCTTACCTGAAATTTTAAATAGAAATGTTATTCCGGATATTCTTACAGATCAAACATCAGCACACGATACACTTAATGGTTATGTGCCAATGGGAATAAGCTTTAAAGATTCTCTTAAATTAAGAAAAGAAAATCCTGATGAATATATAAAACTCTCTAAAAAAACTATTGTTCAGCATGTTAAAGCAATGCTGGAATTTAAGAAGAGAGGTTCAATAGTTTTTGACTACGGAAATAATATCCGTGGCGAAGCAAAAGAAAATGGAGTTGAAAATGCTTTTGATATCCCCGGCTTTGTTCCTGAATTTATAAGACCTTTATTCTGTGACGGCAAAGGTCCCTTCAGGTGGGTTGCACTTTCCGGTGATCCAAATGATATTTATGTTACTGATCAGTCAATAAAAGAAACATTCCCAGAAAATAAACCTTTATGCAACTGGATAGATTTGGCTCAAAAGAAAGTACACTTTCAAGGATTGCCTTCCAGAATTTGCTGGCTTGGATATGGCGAAAGAGCAAAGATCGGAAAAATATTTAATAACCTTGTTGCATCAGGAAAAATAAAAGCACCAATTGTAATCGGAAGAGATCATCTCGATTGCGGTTCAGTCGCTTCACCAAACAGGGAAACAGAAAGTATGCAAGACGGCAGTGATGCAATTGCCGATTGGCCAATACTTAATGCATTGTTAAATGCCGTGGGTGGTGCGAGCTGGGTTTCTGTTCATCACGGCGGCGGAGTAGGAATAGGAAAATCTATTCACGCAGGTATGGTTATAGTTGCGGATGGAACTAAAGAAGCAGAAGAAAGACTTGAACGTGTGCTTACTTATGATCCGGGGATGGGTATTGTAAGACACGCAGATGCCGGTTATGATAAAGCAATTAATAACGCAAAACAATGGGAGTAAAAATTCCAATGTTAAAAATTAAAGGGGTAGCAAAATGAAAGTATTAATAGCAGATAATTTTCCAAATCAATATGTAGAAAAAATTAAATATCTTGTTAAAGAAGTTGCATTCGAACCTAAGCTGAAAGAAAATGATCTTCCAAATAATATTAAAGGAATTGATATCCTTGTAGTTCGTTCAACTGTTGTGAATGCAGAATGTATAGAAAAATCAGATCGACTTAGTTTGATTATAAGAGCAGGAGCCGGTGTAAACAATATCGATATTAAATCTGCAAACAAAAAAGGTATCTATGTTACAAATTGTCCGGGTAAAAACAGTATAGCTGTAGCCGAGCTTGCTATGGGATTAATTTGTGCAATAGATAGAAGGATTCCTGACAATGTTATTGATTTTAGAAATGGAAAATGGAATAAAGCTCTTTATTCAAAAGCAGACGGCTTGGCGGGAAAAACTCTGGGTGTTGTTGGAACAGGGAAAATTGGTTCGGAGTTAATTACTAGAGCAAAAGCTTTTGGATTAAATGTTATCGCTTGGTCAAGATCATTAACTGATGAGAAAGCAGAAGAAATGGAAATCGAAAGAACTTCATCTCTTGAAGAGCTTTTCAGTAATTCAGATATTGTTTCTGTTCACCTTGCGCAAAATACAGAGACTAAAAAGATTATCTCCAAAGATCTCATCAGTAAATTGAAAAAGGGTGCTTATTTTATTAACACTGCAAGAGCCGGAGTGGTTGACGAAGATGCACTGTTAGAAGCAGCAAAAAACGGCAACATATTTCTTGGTCTTGATGTTTTTAATAATGAACCTGAAGGAAAAGAAGGAGAAATAATAACTCCACTTCGTGATTTGCCTAATGTTTATTTAACACATCATATCGGAGCTTCAACAGAGCAGGCACAAAATGCAGTTGCCGAGGAAACCTGTAATATAATTGCTGATTATATTAATACTGGGGCTATAAGAAACTGGGTAAACAGGATAAAACAATCTCCAGCAAAATATCAGCTTGTTGTAAGACATTATGATAAACCCGGAGTTCTTGCAAGAGTGTTAAGATTATTAAGCGAAGAAAAAATAAACGCCCAGGAAATGGAAAATGTAATCTTTGATGATGCAGTTACCGCCTGCTGTACAATTAAATTAGATTCTAAGCCAGGTGAAAAGACTTTAGAGGAAATAGAATCAGGAAAAGAAGAAATTATTAATCTAACGTTGATCGAGCTTTAAACAAATTTTACTTCCACAATATCGGAAACAATTCCGTGAAAATATGGAAGTCTTACTATCTGATTAATTCCTTCGATATCCTGTTCATCAAATTTCAGAATTAGTGAAGAAATATTTGTCTTAATATATTCTTCAGACTCTTGCGAAATTTTCTTATCAAAATTGCCCTTCTCAACTTTGTTGTAAACAAGAGAATCAATGTTGTTAATTTCTTTGATAAAGTTCTCCAACACTTCTTTTTCTTTAGAAGCAAAAACATAATTAACAAAAGGAAGTGATAATGTCTCTATCATTGATTCCGCAAAACTAATTCCCTTGGTAAATCTTTCTTCGACAAAATTTTCATCTCCCGCAATAAGAAGATTTCTGTTTTCAGGATTATTTAAATGAGCACTGATTTCTATTTGAATATCACTTCCATACATTTCTTTAAATAAAATCTTCGAGAGAATTGCTTCCTGGGAAGAAATATCTCCATACAATGTAAGTTTCTCCAAAGATCTTTGTTCTCCTAAGTAATACAAATAAGAATTACTAAGCGTTCCTTCAAAAGAAATTCCAAACTTTGATGAGACAAACAAATCTTTATGATTCAATAGATCCATTACAGGAATCAACCCAACTGATGAATCTGCATTTACTGTGGTTTGAGTAATCTGTGATGAGGGAAGAAAAGATATTTGCCTTACAGGTTTGCCCGGAATACAGGAAGAAATGATCCTTGCAAAAATATTATCGGGTAAAATGATATTCATATAAAAAATTAGGGCGTAAGTGACGCCCTAAAAATAAAAATTATAAAAGGATCAATTTATCCTTTTCCTTTAATACGGGCAGCTTTACCGGAAAGATTTCTCAGGTAATAAAGCTTAGCTCTTCTTACATTGCCTTCTTTAATAACTTCTATCTTTGCAATCTTTGGTGAATAAAGAGGGAATATTCTTTCAACACCTACGCCGCTCGATATTTTGCGTACCGTAAATGTTTTATTTACTCCATGTCCTCTGATTCCTATAACATCTCCTTCAAAAGGCTGGATTCTTTCTTTATCGCCTTCAATAACGCGAACATGAATTTTTACATGATCCCCGGGATTAAACCTGGGAATATCCGTTTTAATTTGATCCGGTATTATTTTATTTATATCAACCATTATTTTCTCCATTATTTATTAAAATCTTTCCATCTGTTAGTTAAAATTTCTGATTGTTCTTCTTTCCATTTTTTAATTTCTTTATCATTACCCGACAAAAGTATATCAGGAACTTTCATTCCCCGATACTCTGCGGGTCTTGTAAAATTCGGGGCTTCAATTTTTTCTCCATCCTGAAAGGAGTCATTCAAAGCTGATTCACTATCATTAAGAACGCCGGGAATTAACCGGATGATTGCATCGATCATCATCAGTGCCGGAAGTTCACCGCCTGTTACAATAAAATTTCCAATTGAATATTCATCCGTTGCAAATCTTTTTCGTACTCTGTCATCAATATCTTTATAATGACCTGCAACAAAAATTAAATTTTTAGAAAGAGAAAGTTTATTTGCAATTTTCTGATCAAATAATTTTCCAGCAGGAGAAGTAAAAATTATCTTGTCGTAAGCTCTCTCTTTTAATAAATTTTCAATACATTCAAAAAACGGCTCCGGTTTAAGCACCATTCCCGCACCACCGCCAAAAGGTTTATCATCAATCTGCTTATGCTTGTTAAAGGCATAGTCTCTTAAATTAAGGATATAAATTTCTACTTTACCTTTATCCTGAGCTCTCTTAATTATGCTTGTATTAAGAGGACTAACTAATAAATCCGGTACTCCGGAAATTACATCAATCCTCATCATCTTCGTACAATTTCTCCCCCGGCTTTAGTTTAAGCAGCTTTTCTGTAGGATCAAAACCTTCGATGTAATCGTGAACAGCTGGAATGAGAATTTCTTCTCCCTGCTCGCTTTCAATAACATATATATCGTTTGCAGGGAATGAAACCACATTCTTAATCTTTCCGATCTCAACATTATTTCTAAGAACTCTGCTTCCTATCAAATCGTGTATAAAATAATGATTTTCAGGAAGCTTAATTAATTCTCTATCATCAACAAAAATTTCTTTACCTGTCAGTATTTCTACATCTTTTTCGTTATTGAAATTTCTGAACTTAAAAAGAAAACCATCTTTAGATTCATTAACTTCATCGATAATAAATTCTTTTTTATCACCAAAAAAATCAATATAAATTTTTTTAAGATTTAACAGGTGCTCTGGAAAATCTGTGAAAGAAGAAACTTTAACAAAACCATCCCTGCCAAATGCCGAAACAATTTTAGCTACAAGATAAAACTCTTTCACTTAAACCCGGTATCAAATCCTTAATCTAAAATTTCCAGAATTGCTCTTTTGCCTTCTTTGGCAGCAATTGCTGTTAACAAGGTTCGCATAGCCTGAGCCGTCTTTCCTTGTTTACCTATTACTTTTCCCACATCATCAGCCTGAACTTTAAGCGAAAGGACTACCTTTTTCTCTTCCGGTGTCTTTTCTTCTACTTCAACAATGTCGGGATTATCAACAAGATGTTTTGCAATGAATTCAATGAATTCCTTCATAGAAGAAGCCTCCTATATTAGAGACAGGGAGTTTATGAATTATGTACAGGAAAAAAAGATTACGGCAAAAAAGGCTATTCCTTTGGAGCCGAGCCTTTTTCAGAAGCGCCCTGAACTTCTGCTGTACTTTTTTCATTATTTTCATCTTTTGAAACTTCTTCGCTCTTTTGTTCTGCGTCGGCAGATTTTTTCGATTTCTTTTTTGCCTTACCGGTTTTTGATTTTGCTTCCCGCATCTTACTCCAGTTTTCTAACTCAGAATCGATCTGCTCAGCATTTAAACCTCTCCGCGAAAGCTCCCGCTTTAAAGTAATTCCTTTTTGTCTCAATAAACTTTTTACTGTATCAGAAGGTTGAGCACCTTTATCGAGCCAGTACAAAACTCTGTCTTCTTTTATTTCAACAGTGTGTGGTTTTGTTAAAGGATTATATAATCCTACAGCTTCAAGAAATTTTCCGTCGCGTGGTGACCTTGAATCGGCTGCCACAACTTTATATATAGGCTGCTTCTTTTTACCCATTCTTCTTAATCTTAATCTAACAGACAATTATTTTACCTCCGGTTAATACTAATTTAACTTTAAATTATTAAATAAAGAACCTCTTTTCGACATTTGCCCGATCATCTTCTGCATTTCGTTAAACTGTTTAATCAAACGGTTAACATCCTGTACCGAGGTACCGCTCCCTCTTGCAATCCTTTTACGCCGTGTGCCGTTAAGAATTTTAGGAGTTGATCTTTCCTCGGAGGTCATTGAGTTAATGATCGCCTCAACTTTAACAAACGCCTTATCATCAACATTTATATTTTTTATGTCCTGATTCATGCCCGGAATCATCCCGATTATTGATGACAGCGAGCCCATTTTCTTGATGACTTTAATTTGCTTAAGAAAATCATCAAAATCAAATTTATTTTTGCGTAATTTTTCTTCCAGCTTCTTAGATTCAACTTCATCCATTGTTTCTTGGGCTTTTTCAACAAGCGATACAATATCCCCTTTTCCAAGTATCCGGGAAGCCAACCTTTCAGGGTAAAAAACCTCTAAATCGCTCAATTTTTCACCATTACTGATGAATTTAATAGGTTTCCCAACAACGGATTTTATTGAAAGAGCAGCACCTCCTCTTGCGTCACCGTCTAATTTTGTAAGAACTATTCCATCATAACTTACACCTTCGTTGAAAGCTTTTGCAGAATTTACCGCATCTTGCCCGGTCATAGAATCAACAATAAACAGAGTTTCAGCAGGTTTTGTTAGTTCTTTGATTTTTGCAACCTCATCCATCATTTCTTCATTAACGTGAAGTCTTCCTGCAGTATCGATAATTACAGTATTAATGTGATTCTCTTTTGCATACTCTAAGGATTGTGAAGAAGTTTTAACTGCATCTTTTTCTTCGATAGAAAATACAGGAACATCTATCTGACTCCCGAGCATTTTTAACTGCTCTATAGCAGCAGGTCTGTAAATATCAGCCGCAACTAGTAAAACTTTTCTTCCCTTCTCTTTTAGCTTCTTAGCAAGCTTTGCACTAAACGTTGTTTTACCAGAACCTTGCAATCCTACAATCATTATAACAGTAATACCGGAAGGATTAAGTTTTAACTCGACATGATCACTACCAAGAAGAGTAGTTAACTCATCAAAAATTATTTTTGTTATAAGTTGTCCAGGAGTAACAGAAGCAATAACTTCTTTGCCTAAAGCTTTTGTAGAAACATTTTCGATAAATTCTTTTGCAACTTTCAAATTAACATCTGCATCGAGAAGTATGCGCCGGATTTCTCTTAAAGAATCGGAAATATTTTTTTCTGTAAGTCTTCCCTGTCCCCGAATTTTTTTAAGCGCCACATCCAGTTTAAGTGATAAATCTTCGAACATTTTTCTACATCATCTTTCGTTTTGCATCTAATCTTAATTTGCTTTAAGAGCATTTGCACCTGAAACAATTTCAAGTATTTCTTTTGTAATTGCTGCCTGGCGTTCTTTGTTATATTTTATTTGAAGCGTTCTTATCAGGTCACGTGCATTAGTTGTAGCATTATCCATTGCAGTCATTCTTGCACCTAATTCTGCAGCATTCGACTCAAGCAATATTCTCCAAATCTGTGCTTTAAGATGTTTAGGAAGAAGGTAATTAAAAATATACTTCTGGTCGGGTTCATAAATATAATATGGCTTTGTCTTATTTTCTTCAGGCGTGTTTTCGGAAATAGGAACAGGAAGAAATTGTTCTGTGACAATCTTTTGCTGAATAATAGATTTAAACTCATTATATATAATTACAATCTTGTCGAAGGTCCTATTCAAATACATTTGTATAAGCTCTTCTGAAATCGATAATGCGGATTCATATTTTAACGTATTAAAGAAACCAATAGTTTTTCCAGCTAAGTTATAATCTCTTTTACTGAAGAAATCATATCCTTTTTTACCAACACAAAAGATAGAAGCTTTAACAGGTTCATTTTTTAGCTCTTCATTAATATATCTCGAAGTCTCTTTTATGATATTAGCATTAAAAGCTCCGCAAAGTCCCCTATCTGCCGTAACAACAACAACAGCAATATTGTGAATTTCTTTTTCTTTTATATATGGATTATTAACTATATCATCTTCAGTTACAAGGTGTGAGAGCATTGTCGAGATTTTTCTTGCATAAGGACGTGCGTTTAAAACATTTTCCTGTGCTCTTCTCAGTTTGGCAGCAGCAACCATTTTCATAGCTTTTGTGATTTGCTGCGTATTCTGAACGCCTTTAATTCTTCGCTTTATATCTCTTAATGTAGCCATTAATAATTATCAGGAATTCTTTTTAAACACGCTAAAAATTCTTCTGCCGCTTTTTTAATTTCTTCGATAATTTCATCACTTATGCTTTTATCTTTTTTAATTGACTTAAAAATATTATCGTACTTTACTTCAATATATTCCAATATCTCTTTCTCAAATCTCTTAACATCATGAACAGAAATAGTATCAAGGTAACCATTCGTTCCAAGAAAAATAGCAATAACCTGTTTTTCAACGGGCATTGGAGAATATTGATCCTGCTTAAGTAATTCAACAAGACGCGACCCTTTGGCAAGTGTGCGTAATGTAATTTTATCAAGATCGGAACCGAATTTTGAAAAAGCTTCGAGTTCTCTGTATTGAGCAAGATCTGTTCTTAAAGAACCTGCAACTTTTTTCATTGCCTTAATCTGGGCATTACCGCCGACACGTGAAACAGAAATTCCAACGTTGATTGCAGGACGAACACCTGCATTGAATAAATTTGACTCTAGATAAATTTGTCCATCCGTAATTGAAATTACATTTGTAGGAATATAAGCAGAAACATCTCCCTGCTGTGTTTCAATTATAGGAAGAGCTGTTAAACTTCCGCCGCCAAGATCTTCACTTAATTTAGAAGCTCTTTCCAAAAGTCTTGAATGCAAATAAAAAACATCACCTGGATATGCTTCGCGTCCCGGAGGTCTTCTAAGCAATAATGATAATTCCCTGTAAGCTGCTGCCTGTTTTGATAGGTCATCATAAATTACAAGTGCATGCTTACCATTATCTCTGAAAAATTCACCCATACTTGCGCCGGAATAAGGAGCAATAAACTGAAGCGGCGAAGGTTCAGAAGCTGAAGCAGAAATTACTATGGTGTAGCTCATCGCATCGTGTTCACGAAGCTTTGCAACAACCTGTGCAATAGTGGAACTCTTCTGACCTATTGCAACATAAATACAATAAACAGGTTTTATTCCTAATTCTGCGGCTTCTGGTGTATGAGTATATTTCTGATTAATAATTGCATCAACAGCTATTGCAGTTTTACCGGTTTGCCTGTCTCCAATAATTAATTCTCTTTGTCCGCGTCCAATGGGAATCATAGCATCAATAGCGGCAATTCCAGTTTGAATCGGTTCCTTAACCGGCTGTCTTTGAATTACACCGAGAGCTTTTCTTTCAATAGGATAGAATTTATCCGGAGTAATGGAACCTTTTCCATCTATCGGGATACCAAGAGGATTGATAACTCTTCCCAGCATCTCATCTCCAACCGGAACAGATGCAACTCTTTTTGTTCGCTTAACAGTATCTCCTTCTTTAACGAGAGTTGTATCACCAAACAGAACACAACCAACACTATCCTGTTCCAGGTTCAGGACCATTCCCATAACATCGTTTGGAAATTCTACAAGCTCACTTGCCATTACTTTTGATAACCCATAAACATGAGCAATACCGTCGCCGACCTGCAAGACAGTGCCTACATCATAAATATCCAGTTCACTTTCAAATCCTGAAAGTTGTTTTCTAAGTATCGCAGATATTTCATCTGGTTTTACTTCAGCCATTTTATTCCCTTTTAAAAATTCCTTTTAATTTAATTGAATGCCGTCTCTAAAAAACTCTTTTTTCAATTGTTCAAGCTGGTGTTTAGTAGAAGCATTGAATATCGTATCATTAACTCTTGCAACAAATCCACCGATAATTTCTTTATCAATGCTAAAGTTCAAACGCGCTTTTTTATCAAATATTTTCTCCAGCTTGGTTTTCAATTTTACTTTCTGATCATCACCGAACTCAAAAGCGGTTTTTACATCGACATTTATTATACCCAAGTGTTCATCTCTTAGTTCAAGAAACTTTTCAATAATACCACCCAGAAGTTCTTCACGATGTTTCTCAACAATAAATTTGAGAAAGTTCATCGATTCTTCGGAAACTTTTTTCTTAAATATTTCTTCAAGAGCAGATTGTTTTTTTTCGAATCTGATTATAGGGTTTTCAAGCAATCTCCTTAAATCACTGCTCTCGTGAATTGCCGACTGAACTAATTCCATATCTTCCGATACCTTATCAAAACTTTTGTTCTCCGTCTGTATTACTCATAAGAGAATTTGCATATCTTAATGAAATTTTAGAATCAGCCATTTTTAATTTCTCGTAATTTCATCTATATATTTATTAACAAGTTTTTTGTTGGAATCCTTGTTAAGATTTTCGCTCAGAATTTTTTCGGCGGCTTGAATAGCAATCTCAGCTACTTTTGTTTTTAACTCATTAAAAGTTTCTTCTTTCTTTCTATCAATTTCCGATGAAGCATCTTCAATAATTTTTCGAGCCTGCTCTTTACTATCCTTCAGCATTTGTTCTTTCAACTTATCTGCATAAGCTCGGCTCTGTTCAATTATTTTTTTCGATTCTTCTTCGGCTTTCACTATAGACGCCTGGTTTTCCTGAAGAATCTTTTGTGCTTCCTCTTTAGCCTTTTCAGCTTTCTCAAGAGAATCCTTTATTGCATCTTCTCTCTGTGATAAAGCTGAAAGTATAGGTTTCCATGCTAACTTTTTAAGTATAAGAAGAAGAAGTATGAAAGTTATTGCAGTCCAGAATATCAGTCCCGGATTAACATCAATCAGGCTTCCGCCTTCGGAAGCTAAGGCGAGAATCATTAAGGAATTAAGCATAATCTTTATCCCGATTATTTTAACTCTTAGTTAATTAAGCTGCTTTTAGAGCAAGCAAAATACAAATTACAAGAGCGAAAAATGCAATACCTTCAATCAAAGCTGCAGCTATAATCATATTTGTTCTGATCGGACCAGCCGCTTCAGGCTGTCTTCCCATAGCTTCAAGTGCAGAAGCAGCGAGCTTGCCTATTCCCAAGCCGGCTCCTAATACGGCAATTCCTGCGCCTATACCAGCGCCTAACCATCCTAAATCCATAAAAATTATCTCCTTAAGTTTTTTAAAATAATTAATGTTCCTGATACGCTGCCATTCCTATAAAAAGTGAAGACAGCATTGTAAAGATATATGCCTGAATCAATGCAACCAAAAGTTCAAGCATATAAATAAATAAAGCAAAAGCAACTGAGATGGGTGCTACAAATATAGAACCCATAATAAATATTAAACCAAGTAGGGAAAAAATAACTACGTGCCCGGCAATCATATTTGCAAAAAGACGAATGCACAATGCAAACGGTTTTGTAAAAAGCGCAAGTATTTCTACTACAATAATTAATGGCAAAATTGCAGGGGGCATTCCATGTGGAATCATAGCTTTAAAGTATCCGAAAAATCCATAGCTTCTTATTCCAGCAAGCTGCGTCATAAAAAAACTTAATATTGCTAATGTTGCGGTAACTGCTATGTTGCTTGTTATGGTAGTCGAATAAGGTATTAACCCAAAGAAATTGCCAAGCAGTATAAAAAAGAAAGTTGTTAAAAGGTATGGAAGATATTTGTCCTGATCTTCTTTTATTGTCGGTCTTACAATTTCATCCCTTACAAATAATATGATTATTTCTACCACATTTACTATGCCTTTGGGGATAAGAGATTTCTTATAACTTTTTGAAGCTGATACCAAAATTACAATAAGAAATACTGCAACTATCCACATAAATACTACAAAGCGGGTTATAGATATATCGAGCCCGAATAAATCTAAATGAGGCAAAGGGATAGTTCCGAAAGGTTCAAAATCGAGATAGTTACTGTCCATCACATGATGAAGAATCCAATCCCCTCCTGCCGAGCTATGAACGACAGCGTTGGTGGTTAAAGTATCTTTTATTCCTTCAATAAGCATCAAAATAGTTATGTTTTTGGAAATTCAGGTAATAGATTTCAATGAATAAAAACAAAATGTAAAAAAAGAAGATTGAAAATATAAAACTATTCTTGTTTATATCCAAAAAAACCAGTGAAATTAATATCATAAGCAAAAGTGAGAAAAACCTTATAATCATTGAGCCAAATACGATTTTTATAAAGGCTGAATCTGATTTGTTTAAGCCGGTTTTTACAGATAAAAATTCAGCTAAAAAATTGATAGATGTGATCCCTAAAGCAAGAAGAATAGAGAGGAATTGAGAAAAAGAGAAGACATTTGAAAAGTACAAAACAGAGGTAAGAATCAGGATAACAGATACGATCAAAACAAACAGAAAAAATTTCCTTGTTTTAATCATTTGTCTGATTTCATTACCTCTTTAATGAAACTATATAAAGCAGCAAATACTCCTAAGAAAGAACAGATTACAGTTAACCATGGAGAAGAATCAAATTTTCCATCGAGCCAAACTCCCAGAAAAGTCATTGCTGTCACAGTTATAGCAAGTTGAAGTCCTAAACCAAGATACGGTCCGTAATCCTTAAGATAAGCTCCCCGGTCATTTTTCTTATCAGGATTTTCCTTCATGCTATTTTTCTAGCGGCGGCGGAACATTAGGCTTCGGCATAGTAAATCCGCCTTCACCCATTTTGCTGTTACCGTCAAATTTGGCACCTGCTTCAACTACTAAAATTTTAGTGACTAAATCACCCTTTAATACTGCTTTGGCTTCCAGTACAACTTTTTCTTTGGCATTAAGTCTACCAACTATTTTTCCCCCAACAGTAATAATGTCTGCATTAATTTCGCCGTTAATGTCACCGCTTTCGCCCACAGTAACACTTCCGTTTACATTAACGTCACCTTTTACTGTCCCGTCAACTCTAACATTTCCCTTACTGGAAAGTTTACCTTCAATAACAACTCCTGAACTGATAATTGTTACTTCATCGGTACTATCTTCAAAACCTTTTGGCTTTATCAATTTTATATCTCCTTTTGTTAATTAGAAAATACATCTTTAGGATTAATTGGTCGTCCCTGTTTCCATATTTCAAAATGTAAATGCGGACCGGTTGTAATCTCACCGGTATTTCCGCTAAGGGAAATTAATTCTCCCTGAAAAACTCTATCTCTTACCTTCTTCAACAATATTGAGCAATGTTTATACACTGTAATATAATCATCGGCATCATTAATTATCATCATATATCCATCTCTTGGAGTATAATCCGCAAATACCACGTAACCGCTTGCCGCGGCATAAACCGGGGTTCCAACTTTAACAACAAAATCAATGCCTATGTGACCTATTTTAACATCAAATCCCCTACTGATAAAACCATTAACCGGTTTTATAAAATAATCAATTTTTTCTTTACTGCCTTCTTCTGGAAAAAAAAGGTCTTTAATCACCGATAAAATGCTTCCACCGGCCTTCTTCTTAAACGAACTTGTATCAGCTTTTATATCCAAGGATTCTATAACAGATGAATCCCCAAGCATTATAGCATTTCTTAATTTTTCGTTTGTCGATTTGAGATCTTCAAGTTCCCTGGACAGAGAAACCATCCTGTTATTTAGCTCATTAATTTTCTCAATATCCTGATCGGAAAAAGTTTTAGTCTTAGGAAAGAAAAAGTTACCTATCGGGGTAATGGAAAAAAACAAGTATCCTAAAAAAGATATTAACAATGTATATCCCAGCAGGATGCCGAAAACTTTGGTTAAGGAGAATTTATGTGATTTTGCATCTGAAGCAGACTGACCCGGAATAATAAGTATAAAAAAGTTTCTAATTTTTTTGAGTTTATTAAGAAAATTCACCTTATACCTTAATTAAACTTCTTTAGTAAATCCGCAAATTTGATTTTACCTTCACGTACTAACAAAGGCTTGCTGTCACTCAAATCAATAATAGTAGATGACTCAAAGAATAATTTTTTATCAGAATAAAAAATTGTATCGACTTCTGAACCGAATTCATCTCTAATCATTATAGGATCAATAAGAGGTTCATTATCTTTCTTATTTACACTTGTCGAGATCATCGGCATATTAATGGCGTTCAATAGTTTTATGCTAAACCTGTGATTTGGTATTCTGAATGCAGCAGTTTCACTTTTCAGGATTTCAGAAGTTTTTTTATTTAATCTGAGAACAACCGAAACCGGGTTTGGCCAGATTGAAATTAAAAAATCAAGATGTTTTTCCGATTGAATGTCAGTATATGTTAAAAGATTATCAATATTATTAATCAGAAGTATATATCTTTTACCTAAATCACGTTGTTTTATTTCGTTTACTTTTTCGACTATTTCATCATTAAAGGGATTAGCTGCAAAACCATAAATTGTATCTGTCGGGTGGACAAAAATTGTACCCTCCAGGTACAATTTTTTAGCTTTCTGAACTGATTCCTCTAAATCATTATCTATATTAACTAACTCAGCAAATTTTGTATTAATCATTCAACATCTCTTCTATTTTTGAAATTACATTTTGCGGGTAAAGTTCGTTACCACATCTAAATGTACCTATCGGGCATTCTTCATAGCCGTGAATACCACAAGGTTTACAAGATAAATCATCGAAGCTTAAATAGCTACTTTTTTCATTATAAGGATAAAATCCGAAAGTCGGAGAAGTAGAGCAAAATAGTGTTAAAACAGGAATATTTGCGCAAACTCCCATATGTGTTGGTGCGCTGTCATTTGAGATTAATAACTTTACATTTTTCAGCATTTGAATAGACTCAACAATTGAAAATTTGCTGAGTTAGTTAATATAGATAATGATTCCTCTAAATCATTATCTATATTAACTAACTCAGCAAATTTTCAATTGTTGAGTCTATTCAAATGCTGAAAAATGTAAAGTTATTAATCTCAAATGACAGCGCACCAACACATATGGGAGTTTGCGCAAATATTCCTGTTTTAACGCTGTTTTGCTCCACTTCTCCGACTTTTGGATTTTATCCTTATAATGAAAAAAGTAGCTATTTAAGTTTCGATGATTTATCTTGTAAACCTTGTGGTATTCACGGCTATGAAGAATGCCCGATAGGAACATTTAGATGTGGTAACGAACTTTACACGCAAAATGTAATTTCAAAAATAGAAGAGATGTTGAATGATTAATACAAAATTTGCTGAGTTAGTTAATATAGATAATGATTTAGAAGAATCAGTACAGAAAGCAAAAAAACTGTATCTGGAGGGAACTATTTTTGTCCACCCGACAGACACAATTTATGGTTTTGCAGCTAATCCCTTTAATGATGAAATAGTCGAAAAAGTAAACGAAATAAAACAACGTGATTTAGGCAAAAGATATATACTTCTGATTAATAATATTGATAATCTTTTAACATATACTGATATTCAATCGGAAAAACATCTTGATTTTTTAATTTCAATCTGGCCAAACCCGGTTTCGGTTGTTCTCAGATTAAATAAAAAAACTTCTGAAATCCTGAAAAGTGAAACTGCCGCATTCAGAATACCAAATCACAGGTTTAGCATAAAACTATTGAACGCCATTAATATGCCGATGATCTCGACAAGTGTAAATAAGAAAGATAATGAACCTCTTATTGATCCCATAATGATTAGAGATGAATTCGGTTCAGAAGTCGATACAATTTTTTATTCTGATAAAAAATTATTGTTTGAGTCATCTACTATTATTGATTTGAGTGACAGCAAGCCTTTGTTAGTACGTGAAGGTAAAATCAAGTTTGCGGATTTACTAAAGAAGTTTAATTAAGGTATAAGGTGAATTTTCTTAATAAACTCAAAAAAATTAAAAATTTTTTTGTACTTATTATTCCGGGTCAGTCTGCTTCAGATGCGAAATCACATAAATTCTCCTTAACCAAAGTTGTTGGCATCCTGCTGGGATATACATTGTTAATATCTTTTTTAGGATACTTGTTTTTTTCCATTACCCCGATAGGTAACATTTTCTTTCCTAAGACTAAAACTTTTTCCGATCAGGATATTGAGAAAATTAATGAGCTAAATAACAGGATGGTATTCTCTGTCCAGGGAACTTGAAGACCTCAAATCGACAAACGAAAAATTAAGAAATGCTATAATGCTTGGGGATTCATCTGTTATAGAATCTTTGGATATAAAGGATGATACAAGTTCACTTAAGAAGAAAGCCGGTGGAAGCATTTTATCGGTAATTAAAGACCTTTTTTTTCCTGAAGAAGGCGGTAAAGAAAAAATTGATTATTTTATAAAACCGGTTAATGGTTTTATCAGTAGGGGATTTGATGTTAAAATAGGTCACATAGGCATTGATTTTGTTGTTAAAGTTGGTACTCCGGTTTATGCCGCCGCAAGCGGTTACGTGGTATTTGCTGATTATACTCCAAGAGATGGATATATGATGATAATTAATGATGCCGATGATTATATTACAGTTTATAAACATTGCTCAATATTGTTGAAGAAGGTAAGAGATAGAGTTTTTCAGGGAGAATTAATTTCCCTTAGCGGAAATACCGGTGAGATTACAACCGGTCCGCATTTACATTTTGAAATATGGAAACAGGGACGACCAATTAATCCTAAAGACGTATTTTCTAATTAACAAAAGGAGATATAAAGTTGATAAAGCCAAAAGGTTTTGAAGATAGTACCGATGAAGTAACAATTATCAGTTCCGGAGTTGTTATTGAAGGGAAACTTTCCAGCAAAGGAAATGTAAGAGTTGACGGTACAGTGAAAGGCGATGTTAATGTAAGCGGGAGTGTTACTGTAGGAGAAAGCGGCGACATTAACGGCGAAATTAATGCAGACATTATTACTGTTGGCGGAAAAATAGTTGGGAAGCTTAATGCAAAAGAAAAAGTTGTACTTGAAGGTAAAGCAGTACTAAAGGGAGACTTAGTCACTAAAATTTTAGTAGTTGAAGCAGGTGCCAAATTTGACGGTAACAGCAAAATGGGCGAAGGCGGATTTACTATGCCGAAGCCTAATGTTCCGCCGCCGCTAGAAAAATAATTATGAAGGAAAATCCTGATAAGAAAAATAACCGGGGAGCTTATCTTAAGGATTATGGACCGTATCTTGGTTTAGGGTTTCAGCTTGCTATAACTGTGGCAGCAATGACTTTTCTGGGAGTTTGGCTTGATGGAAAATTTGATTCTTCTCCATGGTTAACTGTCATCTTCTCTTTTTTAGGAGTATTTGCTGCTTTATATAGTTTCATTAAAGAGGTAATGAAATCAGACAAATGATTAAAACAAGAAAGTTTTTTCTGTTTGTTTTAATCGTATTGATTATCCTGATTTTTACCTCTATTTTGTACTTTTCAAATGTCTTCTCTTTTTCACAATTCATTTCTATTCTTCTTGCTTTGGGGATTACGGCAGTCAATTTTTTAGCTGAATTTTTATCTGTAAAAACCGGCTTAAATAAATCAGATTCAGCCTTTATAAAAATCGTTTTTGGCTCAATGATTATAAGGTTTTTCTCACTTTTGCTGATGATATTAATTTCACTGGTTTTTTTGGATATAAACAAGAATAGTTTTATATTTTCAATCTTCTTTTTTTACATTTTGTTTTTATTCATTGAAATCTATTACCTGAATTTCCAAAAACATAACTATTTTGATGCTTATTGAAGTAATAAAAGATACTTTAACCACCAACGCTGTCGATCATAGCTCGGCAGGAGGGGATTGGATTCTTCATCATGTGATGGACAGTAACTATCTCGATTTTGAACCTTTCGGAACTATCCTTTTGCCTCATTTAGATTTATTCGGACTTGATATCTCTATAACCCGCTTTGTAGTATTTATGTGGATAGTTGCAGTATTTCTTATTGTAATTTTGGTATCAGCTTCAAAAAGTTATAAGAAATCTCTTATCCCCAAAGGCATAGTAAATGTCGTAGAAATAATCGTATTATTTGTAAGGGATGAAATTGTAAGACCGACAATAAAAGAAGATCAGGACAAATATCTTCCATACCTTTTAACCACTTTCTTTTTTATACTGCTTGGCAATTTCTTTGGGTTAATACCTTATTCGACTACCATAACAAGCAACATAGCTGTTACCGCAACATTGGCAATATTAAGTTTTTTTATGACGCAGCTTGCTGGAATAAGAAGCTATGGATTTTTCGGAGACTTTAAAGCTATGATTCCACATGGAATGCCCCCTGCAATTTTGCCATTAATTATTGTAGTAGAAATACTTGCGCTTTTTACAAAACCGTTTGCATTGTGCATTCGTCTTTTTGCAAATATGATTGCCGGGCACGTAGTTATTTTTTCCCTACTTGGTTTAATATTTATTATGGGTTCTATTTTTGTAGCACCCATTTCGGTTGCTTTTGCTTTATTTATTTATATGCTTGAACTTTTGGTTGCATTGATTCAGGCATATATCTTTACAATGCTGTCTTCACTTTTTATAGGAATGGCAGCGTATCAGGAACATTAATTATTTTAAAAAACTTAAGGAGATAATTTTTATGGATTTAGGATGGTTAGGCGCTGGTATAGGCGCAGGAATTGCCGTATTAGGAGCTGGCTTGGGAATAGGCAAGCTAGCTGCTTCTGCACTTGAAGCTATGGGCAGACAGCCTGAAGCGGCTGGTCCGATCAGAACAAATATGATTATAGCTGCAGCATTGATTGAAGGTATTGCATTTTTTGCTCTTGTAATTTGTATTTTGCTTGCCCTAAAAGCAGCTTAATTAACTAAGAGTTAAAATAATCGGGATAAAGATTATGCTTAATTCCTTAATGATTCTCGCCTTAGCTTCCGAAGGTGGAAGCCTGATTGATGTTAATCCGGGACTGATATTCTGGACTGCAATAACTTTCATACTTCTTCTTCTTATACTTAAGAAGTTGGCATGGAAACCTATACTCTCAGCTTTATCACAGAGAGAAGATGCAATAAAAGATTCTCTTGAGAAAGCTGAAAAGGCTAAAGAGGAAGCACAAAAGATTCTTCAGGAAAACCAAGTGTCTATAGTGAAAGCCGAAGAGGAATCAAAAAAAATAATTGAACAAAGCCGGGCTTATGCAGATAAGTTGAAAGAACAAATGCTGAGGGATAGTAAAGAGCAGGCTCGAAAAATTATTGAAGATGCTTCATCGGAAATTGATAGAAAGAAAGAAGAAAGTTTTAATGAGTTAAAAACAAAAGTAGCTGAGATTGCTATCCAGGCTGCCGAAAAAATTCTGAGCGAAAATCTTAACAAGGATTCCAACAAAAAACTTGTTAATAAATATATAGATGAAATTACAAGAAACTAAAAATGGCTGATTCTAAAATTTCATTAAGATATGCTAACTCTCTTATGGGTAATACAGCGGAGAACAAAAGTTTTGATAAGGTATCGGAAGATATGGAATTGGTTCAGTCGGCAATTCACGCGAGCAGTGATTTAAGGAGATTGCTTGAAAACCCGATAATCAGATTCGAAAAAAAACAATCTGCTCTTGAAGAAATATTTAAGAAAAAAGTTTCTGAAGAATCGATGAACTTTCTCAAATTTATTGTTGAGAAACATCGTGAAGAACTTCTGGGTGGTATTATTGAAAAGTTTCTTGAACTAAGAGATGAACAATTGGGTATAATAAATGTCGATGTAAAAACCGCTTTTGAGTTCAGTGATGATCAGAAAGTAAAATTGAAAACCAAGCTGGAGAAAATATTTGATAAAAAAGCACGGTTGAACTTTAGCATTGATAAAGAAATTATCGGTGGATTTGTTGCAAAAGTTAATGATACGATATTCAATGCTTCTACTAAACACCAGCTTGAACAATTGAAAAAAGAGTTTTTTAGAGACGGCATTCAATTAAATTAAAAGGAATTTTTAAAAGGGAATAAAATGGCTGAAGTAAAACCAGATGAAATATCTGCGATACTTAGAAAACAACTTTCAGGATTTGAAAGTGAACTGGATATTTATGATGTAGGCACTGTCTTGCAGGTCGGCGACGGTATTGCTCATGTTTATGGGTTATCAAAAGTAATGGCAAGTGAGCTTGTAGAATTTCCAAACGATGTTATGGGAATGGTCTTGAACCTGGAACAGGATAGTGTTGGTTGTGTTCTGTTTGGTGATACTACTCTCGTTAAAGAAGGAGATACTGTTAAGCGAACAAAAAGAGTTGCATCTGTTCCGGTTGGAGACGAGATGCTGGGAAGAGTTATCAATCCTCTTGGTATCCCGATAGATGGAAAAGGTTCCATTACTCCGGATAAATTCTATCCTATTGAAAGAAAAGCTCTTGGTGTAATTCAAAGACAGCCTGTTAAGGAACCGATTCAAACTGGAATTGCCGCTATTGATGCTATGATTCCCATTGGACGCGGACAAAGAGAATTAATTATTGGAGACAGGCAAACCGGTAAAACTGCAATAGCTGTCGATGCAATTATTAATCAAAAATATACCCATACTCCAGAAGCGCAGAATTAGGAGTAAAACCTGTTTATTGTATTTATGTTGCAATTGGGCAGAAAAGTTCCACTGTTGCTCAGGTTGTTGCAAAGCTTCGTGAACATGATGCAATGAGCTACACAATTGTAATATCAGCTTCAGCTTCTGAACCTTCGCCGCTTCAGTTTATCGCTCCTTATTCCGGTGCAAGTATGGGTGAATTTTTCAGAGATAATGGTAAGCATGCACTTGTAATTTATGATGACCTTTCAAAACAAGCAGCAGCTTACAGGGAATTATCATTGTTGCTTAGAAGACCTCCGGGACGTGAAGCATATCCCGGTGATGTTTTTTATTTGCACTCAAGACTTTTGGAAAGAGCTTCTAAATTAAGTGAAGATCTTGGCGGCGGAAGTTTAACAGCTTTACCTATTATTGAAACACAACAGGGTGACGTTTCAGCTTACATTCCTACAAACGTAATTTCAATTACAGATGGACAAATTTATCTTGAATCTAATTTGTTTAATGCTGGTGTTCGTCCGGCTATAAACGTGGGAATTTCTGTTTCACGTGTTGGCGGTAATGCCCAGATTAAGGCAATGAAAAAAGTAGCTGGTTCTTTAAGAACAGATCTTGCTCAATATAGAGAGCTCGAAGCTTTTTCAAAGTTCGGTTCCGATCTTGATAAAATTACATTGCGCACTCTTGCCAAAGGTTCACGTCTTGTTGAACTACTTAAGCAGGATCAATATTCTCCAATGCCCGTTGAAAAACAGGTTATTGCTATTTTTCTTGGAACGAACGGTTACCTTGATACTGTTTCTGTTCATGATGTTAAGAGATTTGAAAAAGAAATACTGGAATATATTGAAGTGAAGCACGATAATATTTTTAAGTCAATTAAAAAAGATAAAAGCATAAGTGATGAAATTATCGAAGAAATTAAAAAAGCAGCAGAAGAATTTTTAGTCTGTGTTTAAAAAGAATTCCTGATAATTATTAATGGCTACATTAAGAGATATAAAGCGAAGAATTAAAGGCGTTCAGAACACGCAGCAAATTACAAAAGCCATGAAAATGGTTGCTGCTGCTAAATTAAGAAGAGCACAGGAAAATGTTTTAAATGCCCGTCCTTATGCAAGAAAAATCTCTGTGATGCTTTCCCATCTTGTAACTGAAGACGATATAGTTAATAATCCTTATATAAAAGAAAAAGAAATTCACAATATTGCTGTTGTTGTTGTTACAGCAGATAGGGGACTTTGCGGAGCTTTTAATGCTAATATCATAAAGGAAACTTCGAGATATATTAATGAAGAGCTAAAAAATGAACCTGTTAAAGCTTCTATCTTTTGTGTTGGTAAAAAAGGATATGATTTCTTCAGTAAAAGAGATTATAACTTAGCTGGAAAAACTATTGGTTTCTTTAATACGTTAAAATATGAATCCGCATTATCGATTTCAGAAGAGCTTATACAAATGTATTTGAATGGGACCTTCGACAAGATTGTAATTATATATAATGAGTTTAAATCTATTATTCAGCAAAAGATTGTCACAGAACAATTTCTTCCTGTTCCTATTTCCGAAAACACTCCTGAAGAAAATAAGACAAAGCCATATTATATTTATGAACCCGACCAGAAGTATATTTTTAATTACCTTCTTCCTAAACATCTTAAAGCACAAATTTGGAGAATATTACTTGAATCGAATGCTGCAGAATTAGGTGCAAGAATGACTGCGATGGATAATGCTACAACTAATGCACGAGACCTGATAAGAACGCTTCAAATAAAATATAACAAAGAACGCCAGGCAGCAATTACAAAAGAAATACTTGAAATTGTTTCAGGTGCAAATGCTCTTAAAGCAAATTAAGATTAGATGCAAAACGAAAGATGATGTAGAAAAATGTTCGAAGATTTATCACTTAAACTGGATGTAGCACTTAAAAAAATTCGGGGACAGGGAAGACTTACAGAAAAAAATATTTCCGATTCTTTAAGAGAAATCCGGCGCATACTTCTCGATGCAGATGTTAATTTTAAAGTTGCAAAAGAATTTATTGAGAATGTTTCTACAAAAGCTTTAGGCAAAGAAGTTATTGCATCTGTTACTCCGGGACAACTTATAACAAAAATAATTTTTGATGAGTTAACTACTCTTCTTGGTAGTGATCATGTCGAGTTGAAACTTAATCCTTCCGGTATTACTGTTATAATGATTGTAGGATTGCAAGGTTCTGGTAAAACAACGTTTAGTGCAAAGCTTGCTAAGAAGCTAAAAGAGAAGGGAAGAAAAGTTTTACTAGTTGCGGCTGATATTTACAGACCTGCTGCTATTGAGCAGTTAAAAATGCTTGGCAGTCAGATAGATGTTCCTGTTTTTTCTATTGAAGAAAAAGATGCAATTAAAACTTCTACACAATCTTTAGAGTATGCAAAAGAAAATCACATCAATACTGTAATTATTGATACTGCAGGAAGACTTCACGTTAATGAAGAAATGATGGATGAGGTTGCGAAAATCAAAGAACTAACAAAACCTGCTGAAACTCTGTTTATTGTTGACTCTATGACTGGGCAAGATGCGGTAAATTCTGCCAAAGCTTTTAATGAAGGTGTAAGTTATGATGGAATAGTTCTTACAAAATTAGACGGTGACGCAAGAGGAGGCGCTGCTCTTTCAATAAAATCCGTTGTTGGGAAACCTATTAAATTCATTAGTAATGGTGAAAAATTGAGCGATTTAGAGGTTTTTTACCCTGAAAGGTTGGCTTCCCGGATACTTGGAAAAGGGGATATTGTATCACTTGTTGAAAAAGCTCAAGAAACAATGGATGAAGTTGAATCTAAGAAGCTGGAAGAAAAATTACGCAAAAATAAATTTGATTTTGATGATTTTCTTAAGCAAATTAAAGTGATTAAGAAAATGGGCTCGCTGTCATCAATAATCGGGATGATTCCGGGCATGAATCAGGACATAAAAAATATAAATGTTGATGATAAGGCGTTTGTTAAAGTTGAAGCGATCATTAACTCAATGACCTCCGAGGAAAGATCAACTCCTAAAATTCTTAACGGCACACGACGTAAAAGGATTGCAAGAGGGAGCGGTACCTCGGTACAGGATGTTAACCGTTTGATTAAACAGTTTAACGAAATGCAGAAGATGATCGGGCAAATGTCGAAAAGAGGTTCTTTATTTAATAATTTAAAGTTAAATTAGTATTAACCGGAGGTAAAATAATTGTCTGTTAGATTAAGATTAAGAAGAATGGGTAAAAAGAAGCAGCCTATATATAAAGTTGTGGCAGCCGATTCAAGGTCACCACGTGACGGAAAATTTCTTGAAGCTGTAGGATTATATAATCCTTTAACAAAACCACATACTGTTGAAATAAAAGAAGACAGAGTTTTGTACTGGCTCGATAAAGGTGCTCAACCTTCTGATACAGTAAAAAGTTTATTGAGACAAAAAGGAATTACTTTAAAGCGGGAGCTTTCGCGGAGAGGTTTAAATGCCGAGCAGATCGATTCTGAATTAGAAAACTGGAGTAAGATGCGGGAGGCAAAATCAAAAACCGGTAAGACAAAAAAGAAATCGAAAAAATCTGCAGCTTCTGAACAAAAGAGCGAAGAAGTTTCAAAAGATGAAAATAATGAAAAAAGTACAGCAGAAGTTCAGGGCGCTTCTGAAGAAGGCTCGGCTCCAAAGGAATAACCTTTTTTGCCGTAATCTTTTTTTCCTGTGCATAATTCATAAACTCCCTGTCTCTAATATAGGAGGCTTCTTCTATGAAGGAATTCATTGAATTCATTGCAAAACATCTTGTTGATAATCCCGACATTGTTGAAGTAGAAGAAAAGACACCGGAAGAGAAAAAGGTCGTCCTTTCGCTTAAAGTTCAGGCTGATGATGTGGGAAAAGTAATAGGCAAACAAGGAAAGACGGCTCAGGCTATGCGAACCTTGTTAACAGCAATTGCTGCCAAAGAAGGCAAAAGAGCAATTCTGGAAATTTTAGATTAAGGATTTGATACCGGGTTTAAGTGAAAGAGTTTTATCTTGTAGCTAAAATTGTTTCGGCATTTGGCAGGGATGGTTTTGTTAAAGTTTCTTCTTTCACAGATTTTCCAGAGCACCTGTTAAATCTTAAAAAAATTTATATTGATTTTTTTGGTGATAAAAAAGAATTCATTATCGATGAAGCTAATGAATCTAAAGATGGTTTTCTTTTTAAGTTCAGAAATTTCAATAACGAAAAAGATGTAGAAATACTGACAGGTAAAGAAATTTTTGTAGATGATAGTGAATTAATTAAGCTTCCTGAAAATTTTTATTTCATTCACGATTTGATAGGAAGCAGAGTTCTTAGAAATAATGTTGAGATCGGAAAAATTAAGAATGTGGTTTCATTTCCTGCAAACGATGTATATGTTATAGAAAATGAACAGGGAGAAGAAATTCTTATTCCTGCTGTTCACGATTATATAGAAGGTTTTGATCCTGCAGAAAAGCTGCTTAAACTAAAACCGGGGGAGAAATTGTATGAAGATGATGAGGATTGATGTAATTTCCGGAGTACCGGATTTATTAGTTAGTCCTCTTAATACAAGCATAATTAAGAGAGCACAGGATAAAGGTAAAGTAGAAATTTTTATTCATAATTTAAGAGACTATGCCTTTAACAAGCACAAACAGATTGATGATAAACCTTTTGGCGGCGGTGCGGGAATGGTGCTTAAACCTGAACCGTTCTTTGAATGTATTGAAAATTTATTAAAAGAGAAAGCTTACGACAAAATAATTTTTACTTCTCCTGCTGGAAAATTATTTGATCAGAAAATTGCAAATAAACTTTCTCTTTCTAAAAATTTAATTTTTGTTGCAGGTCATTATAAAGATATTGATGACAGAGTACGAAAAAGATTTGCAACGGATGAATATTCAATTGGAAATTTTATTGTAACAGGCGGTGAACTTCCGGCATTGATGATGATCGATGCAATTATCCGGTTAATTCCCGGTGTTCTTAATGATAGTGAATCGGCTTTGAATGACTCCTTTCAGGATGGAGAAAAAATTGAAGCCCCGAATTTTACAAGACCGGCAGAATACAAAGGAATGAAAGTTCCGGATGTACTTTTGTCGGGTAATGATAAAGAAATTAAAAAATGGAAAGAAGAACAATCAGAAATTTTAACTAACAGATGGAAAGATTTTAATAAATAATGGAGAAAATAATGGTTGATATAAATAAAATAATACCGGATCAGATTAAAACCGATATTCCCAGGTTTAATCCCGGAGATCATGTAAAAATTCATGTCCGTGTTATAGAAGGCGATAAAGAAAGAATCCAGCCTTTTGAAGGAGATGTTATAGGTATCAGGGGACATGGAGTAAATAAAACTTTTACAGTACGCAAAATATCCAGCGGCGTAGGTGTTGAAAGAATATTCCCTCTTTATTCACCAAAGATCGCTAAGATAGAAGTGATTAAAGAAGGAAATGTAAGAAGAGCCAAGCTTTATTACCTGAGAAATCTTTCCGGTAAAGCTGCCCGCATTAAAGGAAAAGGATAAATTGATCCTTTGATAATTTTTATTTTTAGGGCGTCGCGTACGCCCTAATTTTTTTATATGAATATCATTTTACCCGATAACATTTTTGCAAGGATCATTCCTTCCTGTATTTCGGGCAAACCTATAAAGCAAATATCTTTTCTTCCCTCATCACAGATTACTCAAACCATAGTAAATGCAGATTCATCAATTGGGTTAATACCTGTAATGGATTTGCTGAATCATAAAGATTTGTTTGTCTCATCAAAGTTTGGAATTTCTTTTGAAGGAATGCTTAGTAATTCTTATTTGTATTACTTAGGAGAACAAAGATCTTTGGAGAAACTTACATTGTATGGAGATATTTCTTCCCAGGAAGCAATTCTCTCAAAGATTCTATTTAAAGAAATGTATGGAAGTGATATTCAAATAGAAATCAGTGCCCATTTAAATAATCCTGAAAACAGGAATCTTCTTATTGCTGGCGATGAAAATTTTGTCGGAGAAAGATTTAATAAGGGAATTAGCTTTGCGGAATCAATGATAGAAACATTATCTCTTCCTTTTGTCAATTATCTATTTGCTTCCAAAGAAAAAGAAGTATTAGAAAACTTCATCAAAGAAATTAAAAACATCGATTCTTTTGTTTACAACAAAGTTGAGAAGGGAAATTATAATAAGAAAATTTCGCAAGAGTCTGAAGAGTATATTAAGACAAATATTTCTTCACTAATTCTGAAATTTGATGAACAGGATATCGAAGGAATTAATCAGATAGTGAGACTTCCTTATTTCCACGGCATAGCTTCAGACATTGTGGAAATAAAATTTGTTTAAAGCTCGATCAAATGTGAGATTAATAATTTCTTCCTTACCTGATTCTATTTCTTCTAAAGTTTTTTCATTCGGTTTTGAATCTAATTTAATTGTACAGCAGGCAGTAATTGCGTCATCAAAAATTACATTTTCCATTTCCTGAGCATTTATTTTTTCTTCGCTTAATAATCTTAACACTCTTGCAAGAACTCCGGGTTTATCATAATGTCTTACAACAAGCTGGTATTTTGCTGGAGATTGTTTTGTCCTGTTTACCCAGTTTCTTACAGCTCCTGTATTTATATAATCAGCAATTATATTGCAGGTTTCTTCTGCTACTGCATTTTGCGCCTGTTCAGTCGAAGCTCCGATATGATGTGTTAAGTAAACATTTGGTAAATCTCTGAGTGGAGTTGTTAATTCACCTTCTTTTCCTTCAGGCTCAGTATTAAAAACATCGAGACCAAGAAAGATGTTACCGTTTTTAGCTGCTTCTATGAGAGCATCTTCGTCAACGACTCCTGCCCTTGCAGTGTTAATAAAGTAAGCGCCCTTTTTTAATTTGTTTATGAGATCTTTGGAAATAATCTTTTTAGTCTCTGCATTTTGTGCAAGATGAACAGAAACAATATCTGAGTTACTGAAAAGTTCTTCAAGAGATGATGCTTTTTCAATTTCCATTTCTTCAGCTTTTTCATCAGTTAATGATCTTGACCAGGCAATAATATTGAGCCCGAAAGCCTTTGCTCTTGTAATTAGTTCAGTACCGATTTTACCTATCCCAACAACGCCGAGAGTTTTTCCCGCTAAACCGTCTGCTTTTGAATAAAGAGCTTTATTCCATTTTCCATTTCTAAAATCAATAACATTGTCAGGAATCCTTCTATCTATTGCACAAATTAATCCCATAGCAAGCTCGGCTACAGCTATACTGTTTTTACCCGGACAATTTGTAACATAGATTCCTTTTTTGTTTGCAGATTTAATATCGATATTGTTTACACCGGCTCCTGCTCTTATAATCATACTCAATCGATCTGATTTTTCTATGCAGTCTGCATTCACAACAGTTGACCGAACCACAAGAATATCAATCCCTTTAATATTATTTGGAAGATCATTCTCTTTCAGTTTTGGTTCGAATACAACTTGTTTAACAAGCTGATTTAATTTTTTCTACATATTGATTTGGAAAATTATCTGCTATTAATACTTTCATTTTATTACCCCTTTAATTGTTTAACATTGGGATTTTTACGCCCATTGTTTTGGCGTTGTTAATTGCTTTATCATAACCGGCATCTGCGTGTCTTACAATACCCATCCCCGGATCATAAGTAAGCACACGTTCAAGTCTTTCTTCTGCTTCTTTAGTTCCATCCGCAACTATAACCATACCTGCATGAATAGATTTTCCTATTCCTACTCCGCCGCCGTGATGAACAGAAACCCAGCTCGCACCACCCACGGCATTTAACAATGCATTAAGTATTGGCCAATCGGCAATTGCATCACTGCCGTCTTGCATACTTTCTGTTTCCCTGTTTGGTGAAGCGACTGATCCGCAATCGAGATGATCTCTTCCGATTACAATTGGTGCTTTTATTTTTCCCGATGCAACAAGGTCATTAAATATTTTTCCGATCTTTGCTCTTTCGCCATATCCAAGCCAGCAAATTCTGGAAGGCAATCCCTGAAAGTGTACTTTCTTTTGAGCCAAATCTATCCAGTTGCATAAAGGTTTATTTTCTGGGAATGTTTCTTTTATTGACTGATCAGTAACATAAATATCATTTGGATCACCGGAAAGTGCAACCCACCTGAAGGGACCTTTGCCGTCACAAAATAAAGGTCTTATAAATTCAGGAACAAAGCCGGGAATATCAAAAGCATTTTCAACTCCATTTTCTTTTGCTTCGCCACGGATATTATTTCCGTAGTCAAAAACTATTGAACCTCTCTTCTTAAATTCCAGCATTGCTTTAACATGCTGAACAATAGTTTTTTTAGAGAGCTTTATATATTCATCAGGATTTTCTTTTCTTAATTTAAGAGAATCTTTAAAGCTCATTCCCATTGGCACATAACCATTAAGTATATCGTGTGCTGAAGTTTGATCTGTAAGAATATCCGGAATAACATTTCTATTTAAAATTTCAGGTAAGATTTCCCCTGCGTTTCCAATCAATCCAACCGAAAAAGCTTTTCCTTCATCTTTTGCTTTTAAAACTGTTCGAAGTGCTTCATCGATATTGTAAGAAATTTTATCAAGATAACCTGTTTCAACTCTTTTCTTTGCACGCTCTTCATCAACTTCAATTCCGAGAAATGATGCACCATTCATTGTAGCAGCAAGTGGTTGTGCGCCTCCCATTCCACCGAGTCCCGCTGTAAGAAGGAACTTACCTCTTAAGTCTGAACCAAAATATTTTCTGCCGCATTCCGCAAACGTTTCATAAGTTCCTTGCAAAATTCCTTGTGTTCCTATATAAATCCAACTGCCTGCAGTCATTTGCCCGTACATTGTTAAGCCAAGCGCTTCAAGTCGTCTGAACTCATCCCAGTTAGCCCAGTTGGGAACAAGCATAGAATTAGAAATTAAAACTCTTGGTGCATTTGCATAAGTTTTGAAATACTCCTACGGGTTTTCCCGATTGAACAAGTAAAGTTTCGTCATTTTCTAAGTTCTTCAAAGTTATTCAATAATTGCTTCATAGCATTCCCAGTTTCTCGCTGCTTTACCGCTACCGCCATAAACAATAAGTTCGGAAGGATTCTCGGCAACTTCAGGATCGAGATTATTCATCAACATTCTCATTGCAGCTTCCTGTATCCAGCCTTTACAGGATATTTGCGTGCCTGTTGGTGCTTTAATATTTTGTTTTTCAGATTCAGTTAACATCGTTAATCCTTAAAATGGGTTTCAAGTAAATCCTCATATTGAATATATAATGATTTATAAAACCACTTTTTGAGGAACCAGCTTTTACTAAGCTTTTTATTTAAATAATCAGCGTTATTCTTGAGCTGATGAACCAGTCGGGTTCTTTCATCCTTAGTTAGTTTGATTGTACTTTCATCAGAGTTGAGTTTGCTTAATATCGAGTTGAAAGCTTTTGCTTCTGAAAAGAACTTGCTATCGTTTTCAGTTTGCTTTAAGGTTTGTTTACAGACAGTGGTTAAGAGCCGGATTTCATTCTTATTGAATTCAAAATTATAATTTGTGAATAGCTTCTTCATGATTGCCCGGAATACTTTTTAGTGATAGGAGATTTTCCCGGATTTTTTGATAACCAGGTTTTATAACGTTGTAAATAAAATCTAATCTTTCCTTGTAATGAATAAAAGCAGATTTCATTGAGTTAATAGTTATCTTTTCAATTTCATCGAGAGTAAGATTAAAATATTCTATTGCCGTAAGGAATTCTTTGGTCATAGTTGTATTGCTCATCAGCCGGTCATCTGTGTTTATCGTAACTCTGAATTTTTCCTTAAACAGAATACCAAACGGATGATTTTCAATTTTATCAATTGCACCAGTGTGAACATTACTTAACAGACATATTTCCAAAGGAATTCTTTTATCAAGAACATATTGAGCAAGTTCTCCAAAAGCAACAACATTGCCTTTATTGTCGAATGTTATATCTTCCTGTAATCGTGTTGCATGTCCTATCCGGTGAGCGCCGCACCATTGTATAGCTTGCCAGATAGATTCTTTTCCAAAAGCTTCTCCTGCGTGAATAGTGATATTAAAATTTTCTCTTTGTATAAATTGAAAAGCATCTATATGTTTTTTAGGAGGATATCCTCCTTCTTCACCGGCAAGATCAAACCCTACTACTCCCTGGCTCCGGAAGTTAACAGCAAGCTCAGCGATCTCAAGAGTATTTTTCATGTTTCTCATTCCGCATAAGATTAAACCGTAGCCGACACCAAAATCATTTTTACCCTTTTCTAATCCGTTCAGAACCGCAGGAACAACGTCCT
>CAWBXQ010000005.1:0-150272 GCA_963792755.1 uncultured Ignavibacteria bacterium | reverse complement strand
TTACTAAGAAAGTGGAACAGGAACGGAAATCCGCCGAAACCCAAGCAGGAGAATTAAAGAAAATTTGGTTACAATCCCGTTCAGGTTGGTGAAGAGGATAAAATTTTTGGTACTGTTACTACTCAAATGATAGCCGACGCTTTGAAGGAAAAAGGTTTTGATATTGATAAAAGGAGAATTGAAATTGCTGAAGCTATACAAATCTTTAGGAATATATGAAGTAAATGTTAAGCTTCATTCAAATGTTGATGCTAAAATAAAAGTTTGGGTTGTGAGAGAATAGAACCTTATGAAGAGTAAATTATAAACGTGCTATCTTATAATTTTTAAGTGCAAAATATACTTCCTTAGAAAAAGTTCTGATAACAGCTGCAGTAGGTACAGCAAGCAGCATTCCTAAAATTCCAAATAACTACTACCCGTAATTATAAGAAGTATGATAACAATAGGGTGCATATCAACACTTTTTGAGAAGACAAAAGGCTGAACAAAGCCGTTGTCCAAAGTATAAACAAGAGCCATCAATAAAATTATATATGGAACTTGTGATAAATCGCCGAACTGTATAATTGAAATTATTATAGCAGGCACGCCTCCTAAAATAGGACCTAAGTAAGGAACAAGATGGCCAATTCCTGCCATTAAACCTAAAGGCAGTGCGTTTTCAATTCCGATAGCATAAAAACCGAATCCGCAGAAAGTGCCTACGAAAGCTGCATCAAATATCCACGCTCTTACAAATCTTCCAATCTGCACACTTATTTTCTTCAATATGTAATACGATATTTCAAAATAATTGTTAGGCATTACATGAAGAATTCCCTGGAGAATACGCCTGCTGTCTTTCAATAGAAAGAATGTTATAAAAGGTACAATGACAAGTATTGCAATAACAGAAACAAGACTCGACAAAAGAACTGTTATGGAATCAAATGAATTTATAATCTGGTTCGATATGAAATCTTCCACTCTTTTTGATAATTCACCTAATGGAAAAAACGGAAGGAAAGAGTATATCTCTTTTTCAATTTTAAATAATTGATCATGGAGTGAATACACATGAAGCGTGTTTATCAATTGATTCATCTGGTATGTAAATCTTGGGATGAAAAATGATAAGCCGAGATATCCAAATAAACCAACTCCGATAAAAATAAAAAGTGTTGATGCAAGCCTGTTGAATCCTTCCTGTTCGAGCATTGTTACAAGAGGATGAAATATGAACATCAACAGAACTGAAATAATAAGGATTACGATAATATCGGACAACAGGTAAACAAGTAAGAGGAGCAAAATAATTCCCAGTGTCCACAAAAGTATTTTGCCCAGTTTTCTTGATGTTATTTCAGTCATATATTTATTATGCTACTGCTTCAACTCTTCTTATGCCGGGAACTTCACGAAGCAAAGTTCTTTCTATACCGGCTCTTAATGTAAGAACTGACAACGGACAAAGCTTGCAGGCACCGGTCAGTTTTACTTTTACAATTCCTTCTTCGGTTACTTCAATAAGCTCAACGTCGCCGCTGTCTGCTTGTAAAAACGGCCTAACAGCTTCAAGTGATTTTTCTATTTTTTCTTTCATTGTTCTTCGTCATCAAGTAAAATTTCAACCTTGGAGGAAGCATTAAGATTAATTAGATTAATTTGTTCAGCCAGCTTTCTCGAAATTCCTGTAATGATTTCGGAATATTCGGTATCAGCCAAATCAAATACAATTGGGATTCCTTTATCTCCGCCAATTCTTATCCGCGGATCAATAGGAATTTCTCCAAGAAAAGGAACCTGTAATTCTTTTGATAACTTTTCTCCTCCTCCAAATCCAAATATATCATATTTCTTTCCTGTATCCGGTGCAATAAAGTAGCTCATATTTTCGACAACTCCTGCAACCGGTACATTAACACGGTTGAACATTTTCAAAGCTTTCCGTGCATCTATTAAAGATACTTCCTGTGGAGTAGTTACAATTACTGCTCCAGTAAGAGGAATAGTCTGAACAAGTGTTAATTGAATATCGCCGGTTCCCGGAGGCATATCGAATACAAGATAATCTAGATCATCCCAGTTTACGTCGGACATAAATTGTTTGACAGCGCCGCTTGCCATTGGTCCACGCCATATTACAGGTGCTTCATCATCAACAAGAAAGCCGATAGAGATCATCTTTATTCCGAAATTCTCAAGAGGCTGCATTATAACTTTGCCATCTTTCTGATATACCTGTGGTCTGTCTTTTACTCCAAGCATAAGAGGAATACTTGGTCCATAGATGTCTGCATCTATCAAACCAACATTTGCGCCATCTTTTGCAAGAGCAACAGCAAGATTAACTGCAACAGTGCTTTTACCTACCCCACCTTTTCCGCTTGCAACTGCAATTGTATTTTTAACTCCCGGAAGTAGTGCATCTTTTCTTTTATCTGTATGAGATGTGATCTTAGCAAGGATATTTAATTTTACAGAATTTAAATCAGAGAAATCTTCTTTTATTGCTTTAATGATTTTTGATTTTAGTTCTTCATTAACTTCAGTCTGAGAAATGGAAAGCGAGAGATCAAGATTTAAAGTGTTTTCTTTTATTTCAGAATTCTTTATCGAGTTAAGTATAAGATGATTTTTATCAATGCGTTCATCATCAACTTTTTTTATTGAATTTAGTATGCCGTTTTTAGTTACATCAGCCATTACTTGCCTTTTCTTTTAATTAATCTATCCTGTTGAAATTAGCAAAATTATATGTAAAATTGAATTGAAGGAATAGATTTTAATTAGTAGTAATTCAGGAGATTCCGGATCTCACTCCGTTTCGTCCGGAATGACAAAATGCTATCTAATTGCTGAAGGTTTTGTTTTGGAATATCCCGCGGAAAATCTTACAGCATAATCCATAAGCCATTCCTGTGAATTTATTTTTTTGTCTTTTTCATCTGCACTGAATCTAATGTAGTTCATATCAGGCTGGAGTTCTCTGCCTTTAATATTATCTTTTATTGAAACATTAAGCAGGCTTTTCATTATTTCACTTTTTATCTTTGGATCTTCAACCGGCCAGGCAATCTCGACTCTTCTATCTAAGTTTCTCTGCATAAAATCTGCGCTGCTTAAATAAATCTCTTCTTCACCATTATTGAAGAAATAAAGAACTCTGCTGTGTTCGAGATACCTTCCAACAATACTGATAACCCGTATGTTTTCGCTTAAGCCTGGAACTTTTGGAATCAAACAACAGATGCCTCTTATAATAAGATCTATTTTTACTCCTACATTTGAAGCTTCATAAAGCGCTGCAATAAGCGCAGGATCAACAAGGGAATTAAGCTTTAGAATTATTTTGCCTGTTCCTCCTGATTGTACATTATTAATTTCTCTAAATATTAGTTCGAGAAATTTTTCTCTCATATTAATTGGAGCTATAATCAGTTTCTTGAATTCGGTTTGCTTCGAATAACCGGTTAGATAATTAAAAACATCGGATACATCTGAACAGATTTCCTGGTTGTTTGTAAAAAATCCGAGATCAGTATAAAGCTTTGATGTTGTTACGTTATAATTTCCTGTTGACAAATGCACATACCTGTTTACACCATCGGTTTCGCGTCGTACAACAAGAGTCATTTTCGCATGAGTCTTTAAACCAACCAAACCATAAACTACATGCACACCAACTTTCTCAAGCTCTCTTGCCCAAAAAATATTATTCTCTTCATCAAATCGTGCCTTTAATTCAACAAGCACTGCAACCTGCTTTCCTCGTTCAGCAGCTTCAATAAGATACTCAGTTATCGGTGATGTTGAACCAACTCTGTATAAAGTCTGCTTAATTGCAAGAACATCCGGATCCTGTGCCGCAAGTTTTATGAATTCAATAACCGGAGCAAAGGCATGATAAGGATGATGAAGCAAAACATCTTTTTGTCTTATCACACTAAAAGGATCATCTTCATCTTCAAATACTTTTGGAATAACGGGATAATATGGTTTTGATTTTAATTGGTGCAGAGGCAAATCATATAACGACATAACATCGCTGAGACCTAAAGGACCTTCGAGCACATGAACATCTTCTTTTTTTATTTGCAGATTTTCGATTAAAGTATCGAGCATAAAATCGGGCATCTTGCTTGCAACTTCAAGTCTAACCACACTGCCAAATCTTCTTTGTCTTATATTTTCTTCAATTACACTTAAAAGATCGTCGGCTTCATCTTCCTGTAATTCAATATCGGTATCTCTTGTAATTCTGAAGCGGTGAGCTTCGAGAATTTCCATTCCGGGGAAAAGCAAAGGAAGATTAGCACGGATGAGATCTCCAAGCCAGATAAATTTTGCAGAAAATTGTCCGTTAGTCTGCGGTTTCTTTCCCGGTTTTATGATTGAATCGATCTGCATTAAGCGTGGTAGAATACTTGGAACTTTAACTCTTGCAAAATGATTTTCACCGTCAGGTTTTCTTACGAGTATTGCCAAAGAAAGACTTAAATTTGAAATGTAAGGAAAAGGTCTTCCCGGATCGAAAGCAAGGGGAGTTAAAACTGGAGAAATTTCTTTCTTAAAATATTCGTTTAATTTTTCTTTCTCTTCAGTTGATAAATTATCGTACTCGCAGATTACAATATTGTTTTCTTTAAGTGCGGGAATAATTTCATTATGCCAGAGGTCGAGTGTTTTTTTGAGCATCGGCATAATCATTTTTTCAATCTTCTGTAATTGTTCTGTTGGGGTTAAGCCATCTATTGTAGGTTCCAGAACATTAGCCGCAATTTGCTCTTTAAGACCCGATACGCGGATCATATAAAATTCATCTAAATTGGAATGAAATATTGAAATGAATTTTACTTTTTCTAACAGGGGAAGTTCAGGGTCTAGTGCTTCCTCAAGCACACGGCGGTTAAATTCGATCCAGCTTAAGTCCCTGTTAAAGAAGTTCTTAGGGTCGTTATATTTTTTTAATAATTCTTTTCCGTTCATATTAGCTCCATATTGAGCTGCTAATATAATCCTTTTTGTCAATTAAATTAAATAGAAATATGAAGGGTCAAAGTAAAATATTCAACCTTAAAGGGATTTTTTATAATTTAATATAAGCTTAATATAAAGAGAATTAAATTAAATGAAAGAAACAATTTTAATAGTAGATGATGAAGAGGAATTAAGAAAACTTCTTGCAAAAATCCTGAAGCTTGAAGGTTTTGCTACGCTTGAAGCAGAGAACGGAGCCAAAGCAAGAGAGATATTTAAGAAAGAAGAAATAGCTCTTGTTATTACAGATGTTCGGCTTCCGGATATAAGCGGAATTGAATTGATAAGTGAAATAAAAAAAGTAAATCCGTTAACTGAGATTCTGGTTATTACAGCTTATGGAACAATTGAAGACGGAGTAAAAGCAATAAAAGAAGGAGCGTTTGATTATCTCACTAAAGGCGATGATGATAATAAGATTGTTTCCCTCGTTGAGAAAGCTATTGATAAGCTTCATCTGAAAAGAAGAATACAACAGCTTGAAAAAAACATTTATGACAGGTACAGTTTTGATACGATTACTGGAAACTCAAAGAAAATTAAGAAAGCTAAAGATCTTGCAGAAAAAATCTCTGAAACAGATACCACTGTTTTGTTGTTAGGTGAAACTGGAACAGGTAAAGAATTATTTTCAAGAGCGATTCATTATTCAGGGTTAAGAAAAAACAAACCTTTTGTTGCAATAAATTGCAGCGCGATTCCAAAAGATATTCTTGAGTCGGAAATGTTTGGCTATAAAGCGGGTGCATTTACCGGTGCAAATAAAAATAAAAAAGGATTATTTGAAGAAGCCCACCTTGGAACTTTGTTTTTAGATGAGATAGGTGAACTCGATCTTTCTTTACAGGCAAAATTTTTACGAGTTCTCGAGACAAATGATTTTATAAAACCTGGCGATACTAAGCCAACACAAGTCGATGTGAGAATTGTTGCTGCAACAAGCAGGAATCTTGAAGAAGAAATTAAAAAAGGAAATTTTCGTTCCGATCTTTATTACAGGATTAGTGTTATGAAGATTATGCTTCCGTCTTTAAAAGAAAGAGCTGAAGATATTCCTTTGCTGACAGAAATCTTTGTTGATTATTTCAGTAAAAAACTTAAAAAGAAAATTAATAAAGTGCCTGAAGAATTTTTTGAAAAATTAAAACAATATAGTTTCCCTGGCAACATCAGGGAACTGAGAAATGTTATAGAGAGAGCAATTATCTTGTCTGAAGATGGAATACTTAATGAAAAATTATTACCCCAGGAATTTTTGACTTGAGAATAAAAATAGAACCTCCGATTCTTTAAGGATTGAAGATATCGAAAAGCATCATATAATTTCTGTCCTGGGAAAAACAAACGGCAACAAAACCAAAGCAGCAGAAATTTTAGGAATCGGTTTAACAACTCTTTATAGAAAAATCCAGGCTTATGGAATAGAGTAACTTATATGCTGTTCAATAAAAGAGGAAACTTCTTTTATAAAACTTTTTAGTAATTCCATCTCTGAAGAGTCTTGTTTTATATCACCATTTATCTTGATTCCTATTACAAACAGAATAGAATTGTTAATATCTATAGGGAAATAAATTGCTTCTGCGCCTTGAACCAATCCTGTTGTTATTCCCGTTTCCATTTTATTTTTAAAAGAAGTTTCTGCAGCCAGCCATTCCATTTCATTCGGCTTAAAGTTGCCAGCAGGATGTGGTTCTCTCTTTAATCTATTCTGATCCTCCGGAAAAAATATTATTGACTCATATCCAAATACTTTTTGTATTTGTTGAACGACTTTTTTTAATATATCGTCAAGGTCTTTTCCTAAAGATAAATCTTTTAACAAATTATATAATACATTTGACTTGCGTTCCTTCTCGTTGGAAATAGTCTTCTGTGCTTTGAGTCTCGTTGTTAAAACTCCGTTGGTGACAGCAACAATAAAAAACATAAATAACGTCACGACGTCTTCTGTCTTAGCTATGTGCATCGTAAAATGCGGGGGAATAAAATAATAATCCCAGGCAAGCGCGCTTATAATTGCAGATAAAATTATTGGACCTCTTTCAAAATTAAAGAGTGGAAGAAGAAAAATTATCAGTAACAAGATTAATGAAACAGTCTGGTATCCAATAACATCCTGTACATAATAAAGCATTAAAATAAAAATGAAAAGAATAACTGATGCAAAGAAATACTGTTTGCCGAGTGAAATTTTTATGATTTTATTTTGAGGTTTCATATTAAATTCCTTTTCTACTTATAGAGCAAACTTTGTGCAAATTGTAGAATTAGTTTTTTTCATTGAATTGCATTATAAACTTCTTTTTTGCCCTTCCATTTTGAAAGACCGCCTTTTCATTTTGAAATGGTTTAATCACGGAATGTTCATTATGTAGTTTCAATGTGTAATGGCACTTAAACTGTATTACATTAAAAAATAGTGTTTATTATAAACGGTTTAAGTAAGGCATAATGGAAACAGAATTAAATGATAGGAAGAAAGATTTAAAGAAAAAGCTAATTTATTTAAAACATAAGATGGCAAAGTTTTTTAGATTGTGACGATAACTATATAAAATTTTCTGATCCCATTTATGTTGATGAGAAATCTAAAATTAATGCTGAAATAATGCTTATAAATAGAGAAGCAAGCAGCCTGAGAAAATTTAACGCTTCGACTTATTATTTCAATTTTGAAGTAGAATATATTAAAAGAGAAGGAATACGGTATGAGGAAAATTTTTATGGTTATGAGAACCTTAGTGAGTTCTTTAAAAAAGTTTCTGCCGAAATTGAAAAATTAAAATAGTTTACCTTCTCTTGTTATCTTCTTATTCTTTCAAACCATCTTTCAAATTTTTACAATCAAAAATAATTTTGATATTTCCTTTTCATATTGAAAAGCCACTCTTCCATTCTGGTAGTCTCTATCATAATATATCTTAACGACTCCTGTTAAAAATAAAATTTTCTATTGTTTTATTGCTGGCACTGAATTAGACTAATCTTGTTCACAATAATTTAAGGAAACAATATGCTGGCGATAGGAATGATTCTGTTAGGAGCTTTTTGCTTCTATATTTTTTTTAAGTCAATTCATTTTTTCGATAAACTTTAAGGAATAATAAAATGATTGTGCTATTAATAATAAGCGTAATAGTCTTTGCTTATCTCTTTTATGCTTTAATCAAACCGGAAAAATTTTAAGGTAATCTTATGAGCTCAGAAATATCAGGTGTTGTATTTATTCTTCTGCTTGTGTTTATACTTGCATATCCTTTTGGAAAATATATAAGCAGAGTTTTCAAAGGTGAAAAAACCTGGAGTGATTTTCTTTCACCGTTGGAAAATTTCATATTCAGGATTTGTAAGATAAATTCCGGCGAGCCCATGGACTGGAAACAGAATATGATAGCTATGCTTCGACTTAATTTGGTTTTCTTTCTCTGGTCTATAATAATTTTGATGATTCAGGGAGCTATTCCTATCTGGAATCCTGTAAAAATTATTTCGATGGAAGCAACATTAGCTTACAATACAGCAGCAAGCTTCGTATCGAATACAAACCTTCAGCATTATTCGGGCGAAACAGGATTATCTTATTTTTCGCAACTGCTTGTCATCGGATTTATGCAGTTTGTTTCTGCAGCAGTTGGAGTAGCTGCTTTGGCTTTGTTATTCAAAGGAATTGCTCAGAAGAAAGCGACCAGATCTTGGCAATTTTTATAATTTATTTTTAAAAAGTGCTAACAAGAATTTTTCTTCCTCTTTCGTTTGTAGTGGCTGTTATATTTTTATTGAATGGAATGCCTCAGACTTTCAATGGATTACAGAAAGTGCATACACTTGAAGGTGATACTGTTCAGGTTGCAACCGGACCGGTTGTCATCTGTAATGTGCAATTAAACAGCTTGGCACAAACGGAGGTGGATATTTTCGGACCAAACTCTACTCATCCTTTTGAGAATTCAAATTATTTTACAAACATTATTTCAAATTTTTCAATACTTTTTATTTCTGCATCACTTCTGTTTGGATTCGGCTTTTATCTTAACAGGAAAAAGCTTGCCTGGATTTTCTTTTTGGTAACGCTTGTAGTTTTTCTATCATTTGTTACTTCCGCAATAAGCTTTGAAAGTGCAGGCAATCCTGAAATAGCAAAGCTCGGTATTCAACAGCCAATGGGAAGCATGGAAGGAAAGGAAGTTCGTTTTGGCTCCGCAGCTTCAGCCCTTTGGGGAGTTTCAACTACTTCAACTTCTAACGGCTCTGTAAATTCTATGCACGACAGCCTTACTCCTTTATCAGGTGGAATTTTTCTTCTCGATATGATGATAAATGCAATCTGGGGAGGAGTAGGCGTAGGCTTTATAAACTTTTTTATGTTTGTTGTTATTGCAGTTTTCATCGGCGGATTAATGATTGGAAGAACTCCTGAATTCCTTGGTAAAAAAATAGAAGCAAGAGAAGTTAAAATTGCTGCACTCATAATTCTTCTTCATCCGTTTTTAATATTAATTGGAACCGCTATCGCTGTTTTTGCCGCATCGATGAATCCACATATTGGCTGGTTGAATAATCCTTCATTTCATGGATTTTCAGAAATGCTTTATGAGTTTACTTCAGCCTCAGCAAATAATGGTTCCGGTTTTGAAGGATTGGGTGATAATACTCCATTTTGGAATATTGCATGCGGAACTGTAATGCTGCTCGGAAGATATTTGCCTATAATTGGTCCTATAGCAATTGCAGGTTCACTCGCTTCTAAAAAAACAATTCCGGAATCTGAAGGAACATTAAAAGTTGATACTGTTGCATTTGGAATAGTCTTGCTGGGAGTAATAATAGTAGTTGCTGCATTATCATTTTTTCCGGCTTTAACACTCGGACCTATTGCAGAATTTTTTTCAATGTAAAGGAAGATAAAATGAAAAGACAAAGAAACTTAAAATTATTTGATTCCAAATTAGTTAAAGAAGCTATTGCAGCATCGTTCTTAAAGTTAAATCCGAGAGAGCTGATGAAGAACCCGGTTATGTTTACTGTTGAGATAGGTACAGTAATAATGCTTTATGTTACATTTGTTTCTTTATCAAGTGAGAGTGGGCAAGGTCCATTTCTATATAATCTCATTATTACTCTTCTTCTTTTTCTCACAGTATTGTTTGCAAACTTTGCTGAAGCAATTGCAGAAGCAAGAGGAAAAGCGCAGGCGGCTTCATTAAGAAAAACAAGACACGAAACTGAAGCCAAGCTTTTATTAAGTGATGGTTCGATAAAAAAAATCAGTTCGGCTCAATTACACAAAGGAGATGTTTTTATTGCAGAAGCGGGAGATACTATTCCAATTGATGGAGAAATTATTGATGGCATTGCTTCAATAGATGAATCAGCAATTACCGGTGAATCAGCTCCGGTGATAAGGGAAGCTGGCACTGATCATTCAGGCGTGATCGGCGGAACCAAAGTTCTTTCCGATAAAATAAAAGTTCAGGTTACAACTCAACCCGGAGAAACTTTTTTAGATAAAATGATAGACCTTGTTGAAGGTGCAAAGAGACAAAAAACACCGAATGAAATTGCTTTAACAATTCTTCTTGCAAGCTTTACAATTGTTTTTCTTCTCGTTGTTGTTACACTTCAACCCTTTAGTTCTTATGCAAATACCGCTGTTACTGTTGCAGCTTTAATTTCTTTGTTCGTCTGTTTAATTCCTACAACAATAGGTGGATTACTTTCTGCAATTGGTATTGCAGGAATGGACAGAGCTCTTCGTGCAAATGTAATTGCTAAATCCGGTAAGGCTGTTGAAAATGCAGGAGATATTGATACAGTTCTTCTTGATAAAACCGGAACAATTACGATAGGGAACCGTAAAGCGACAAATTTGTTTCCACTAAATGGAATTAATAAAAATGAATTTGTTAAATATTGTTTGTTAAGTTCTCTTTCCGATCCTACTCCTGAAGGAAAATCTATTGTTGAACTTGCACAAAAACTTGAGCCGTATATATTGCAAAGTTCAAAACAAGATGGGAAATTTATTGGGTTTACTGCTGAAACAAGAATGAGCGGAATTGATTTGCAGGATGGAACAACAATACGGAAAGGCGCCTGGGATGCAATTAAAAACTGGACCGGTCAAATCGATGGATGCCTATCCTGAAATTGATGAGAAGATAACCGAGATAGCTTCCAACGGCGGAACTCCTTTGGTGGTTGGGGTTAATAAAAAAGCTGTTGGTGTAATTCAGCTTGAAGATATTATTAAACCGGGAATCCAGGAACGATTTGCAAGGTTAAGAAAAATGGGAGTAAAAACAGTAATGGTAACGGGAGATAATCCTTTAACAGCAAAGTATATTGCAAAGCAGGCAGGTGTTGATGATTTTATTGCGGAAGCAAAGCCTGAAGATAAAATGAATTATATTTTAAAAGAACAGAAAGATGGGAAGCTAATTGCAATGATGGGAGACGGAACAAATGATGCGCCTGCACTTGCTCAGGCAGATGTTGGTGTTGCAATGAACTCAGGAACACAGGCTGCAAAAGAAGCTTCCAACATGGTTGATCTTGATAGTGATCCCACTAAACTTCTCGAAGTTATTGAAATTGGAAAGCAGATGTTAATTACTCGCGGCAATGTTACAACGTTCTCCATAGTTAATGATGTTGCAAAATACTTTGCAATTGTGCCGGCTTTATTTGCAGCTTCAATTCCGGGATTAAATGCTTTGAATATAATGAAGCTTGCAAGCCCTGAGTCTGCAATTTTATCTGCAGTAATTTTTAATGCGTTAATTATTCCTGCTTTAATTCCGCTTGCATTAAGAGGTGTGAAATACAAACCAATTGGTGCCACAGCTTTGTTGGTTAGAAACTTATGGATTTACGGATTAGGCGGATTGATAATCCCATTCATCGGAATAAAGTTAATTGATTTAGTGGTATCATTATTTTTTTGAATCCCTCCCGTCCTCCCCTTTATCAAAGGGGAGGTGAGGTGGGGTTTTTGAAAGGAAATCTAAAATGAAAAACATATTAAAAGATATAAAACTTCATTTCACAACTTTGATTTTATTTGGGTTGTTATTTCCTTTACTTATCTGGGTAATTGGATTAATATTTCCAAATCAAGCGAATGGATTACCGATTTATAAAAATGGTGAACTTATTGGCTTTGAAAATATCGGACAAAAGTTTTATTCAGATAAATATTTCTGGGGAAGACCTTCTGCTGTAGATTATAATGCTGCTTCAACCGGTGGTTCTAATAAGGGACCAACAAATCCTGAATATCTTAATGATGTTGAAAAAAGAATAGAAGAATTCTTACAGAAAAATCCCGAAGTAAAAAGAAATGAAATACCTTCAGATTTAGTAACGGCATCAGGCAGTGGAATAGATCCGCACATTTCTCCACAAGCAGCATTAATTCAAATACCGAGAGTTGCCAAAGCAAGAAATTTAGACAAACAGGTTGTTAGAAAGTTAGTCGAGCAGCACATTGAAAAACCTCTGTTTGGATTATTCGGAACAGAAAAAGTAAATGTTTTAAAATTAAATCTTGCATTAGATGAGTTAAAATAGAATTAAATTAAATCGACTTAATTTTTACTTTATGGAACCACAAATTTCCATATCGGCAGAAAGATTTCTTAATCTTATTCGTTCCTCTAAAAAAGGAAAGCTTAAAATTTATATTGGAATGGCTGCTGGTGTTGGCAAAACCTACCGTATGCTTCTTGAGGCGAGAGAACTTCTCGAAAACAAAATAGATGTTGTAATCGGATACATTGAAACTCATGGCAGAAAAGAAACTGCAAAGCTTACGGAAGGTTTTCCTGCAATCTCGAGAAAAAAGATTTTCTATAAGGGGAAACAACTCGAGGAAATGGATGTGGATGCAATCCTTCTTCATAAACCTGAAGTTGTTCTTGTTGATGAGCTTGCTCATACAAATATTCCCGGTTCAAAAAATGAAAAACGCTGGCAGGATGTAAAAGAATTAATAGAAGCCGAAATTAATGTTATCAGTACTGTCAACATTCAGCATATTGAAAGCATAAATGAACAGGTTGAAAAAATAACCGGAATAAAAATTACAGAAAGAATCCCCGACAGCATTATTCATTCCGCCAATGAAGTTGTAAATGTTGATCTTACAATTGAAGAATTAATTGATCGCCTGGAAGAAGGAAAGATTTATGATCTTAAGAAAGTTCCTATTGCTTTGCAAAATTTTTTCCAGGAAGATAAGCTGCTTCAGCTGCGCGATCTTGCATTAAAAGAAGTATCCCGCCAGGTTGAAAGAAAAATTGTAAGAGAAATTCCTCTTCCGGAAAGAGAAAAAATTAATGCTATTGTTACTGCTTTAAGTACCAATTACGAATCAGGTAAAAAACTTATACGAAGATCGTCGAGACTTGCGGCTCTTTATAATTCCAAATGGTTTGTAGTTTATGTTCAAACCGAAAAAGAACAGGCTGATAGAATTGATCCTAAAGTTCAGAGGCACTTGCTGAATAATTTTAAACTTGCTGCTGAGCTCGGTGCTAAAGTAGAAGAAATTAAAAGTGATGTAATTGCAAAATCAATTGTGGATTTTGCCAAGAGCAAAGAAGCCTCCTTAATTGTAATAGGTAAACCTTTTTTTTCAATTATGTATAGATTAAAGTTCAGAAATTTTTTCAGGGAATTGACTTCCTTAACCTCACTAGAAAATATAGATATTTTAATGGTATCGACTAATGAAGAAATTAAAAAGTAAAATAACACTCGGAGTGCTTTTCTTATTTCTTGTAATAGTTTTGCTCAGCATTCTCGGAATCTTTTTTACAAATAAGCTTGCTGAAGAAACGAAAGGGACGATTGTAAATAATTACACTTCTGTTGATTATTCATTTCAAATGCTTAACTCATCCGAAGATATGTATTTGCTTCATCAGCAGCAATTAAAGACAAGGGCTTTTGACGATTCCGTTTTAATTGGTTCTATTAAAAATGAGAAAAATATTTTTGAAGAAAAACTTAACCAGGAAGCAAATAATATTACTGAGCCAGGGGAAGCAGAATTTGTAAAACAGCTTCACAAAGATTATAAAGATTACCAGGACACATATCTTGAATTAAAGTCAGAAAAGTCCCTTAACGAAGATGACTTTAGTCAATTGTATCAGGATTATGTGAGCCTTCGTTCAGGCATCACAGAAGTTTATAATATGAACATGTTTGCAATTCAAAAGAAGAGCAACGATCTTCAGAAGATTGCAGGAGAAATAACAATTTACATGTCTGTGGTTGCGACAGCCAGTATTCTCATTGCTTTATTTTTTATTCTTTCTTTCCCGTCAAAAATTGTCGGACCGATAAAAGAGCTTACTGAAAAAATAAAATCGATCAGTGAAAGAAATTATGATCAGAAATTAGAAATAAGTTCGAAAGATGAACTCGGGGAGCTTGCTTCTGCTTTCAATAATATGGCAGATAGATTAAAACTTTATCAAGCAAAACATATCGATCAGCTTCTTTCCGAACAAAGAAGAATGGAGGCCCTTGTTCACAATCTCGATGATGGCGTTTTGCTGATAGATGAAAACAAGAAAGTGGTTTTAGCAAACAAAACGATTCTGGATATAACAGGGTTAAAAGAAACTGATATAGTATCGCATTACATGCCTGATATTGCTGCACAAAATGATTTGATGCGGGAAGTTTATAAATACACTTTGAATTTGGATAAGGAAAATAATTCCGTTAAACCTTTAAGAATAGTTTTTAACAATGAGGAACTCTTTTACAATATTGAAAAGGAAGAAATAAAAACTTATTCCGAATTATCTCACCAGGAAACATTTATCGGATACTTAATTCTGTTAAAGAATATAACACAGTTCCAGGCAAGAGATACGGCGAAAACAAACCTACTGGCGACAGTTTCTCACGAACTTAAAACACCGTTGTCGTCAATCAATTTAAGTTTAAAATTACTTGATGATAAAAGAGTTGGTTCACTTAATGAAGAACAAAAAGAAGTTATAAATTCCTTAAGACAGCAAAGCAACAGGTTGTCGAGAGTTATTAATGAACTGCTTGATTATTCACAGATTGAAACGGGGAATATAAAGTTAAGATTTTCTCCTGCGAATCCTGAAGATGTAATTGATCTTGGAGTAACGGCATTAATGCTTCAGTTATCCGAGAAGAATATAAATCTCGAAACTGAAATTGAAGATAATTTGCCTTCCATAAATGCGGATGTTGAAAAAACTGTTTTTGTGCTTGTTAATCTGTTAAGTAACGCGATTAGGTTCAGCAAAGAAAATGATAAGATAAAAATAAAAGTGAGCAGGCAAAAAAATGAAATATATTTTTCCGTTGTTGATAATGGTCCCGGCATTCCTAAAAATCAACAGGAGAAATTGTTCGAGAGATTTACAAACATCGGGGATAAATCCAAAAGAGGCTGGGGATTAGGTTTGGCAATTGCTAAAGAATTTGTGCAGGCACAGAACGGAAGAATCTGGGTAGAGAGTGAAGTTGGAGAAGGAAGTAATTTTATTTTTACTCTGCCAGTTGGTTAATTCGTAGCACAGATTGCTAATCTGTACCACGTCTATCAAAATTAAACCGTAATGTTTTCAGCTAAAAATATTTTCTGAAAATCTTTAGGTTTTCTTTCCTTCCAGCTTCCTTTGTGATAAGCATAACCCGTAATTAAAGGCATAAGTACAGTTGCTTCACCATAAACCATTTGCTCGTAAGTTGTTTCAACTTTTCCCCATGAACTTGCTTCTTTTAATGTTGAACCTGAAAGTGCGCCGTCTCTTTCATCTGCAACAGTAATTTGAATTGCATATTTGTGCATGGAAACATCTTCATCTAAAATATCCGCTGCAACTACAATATCCTGCGTAAAGTTTTTAGGAACACCTCCGCCGATCATGAATATTCCTGTTTCTTTATTTTGCAGTTTTATTTTTGTCAATTCGAGAAAATCTTTAGCAGAATCGATTGAAACATGCTTTGTTGGATTTTGTGTTTGATGAACTATAAATCCGAATCCAGCTGAACAATCTGAAAAAGCAGGAACGAAGATTGGAACATTCATTTTGTAGCAAGCCCAGATTACGGAATCATCAACCTTTGGTCCGCCATTATTTTTAAGATATTTTCCGAATTCCCAGAGTAGTTCTCTTGAAGAGTAAGGACGCGGTTCAAGTCCATCGAATATTTTTCCACAGGTTTCATCGCATACTCTGAGTTCATCTTCATCGATATAAGTATCATAAATCCTGTCAATGTGAAGTTTTCTTAAAAGATTATCGTCGCTGAACGGAGTTCCTTTGTAATGTTTAAAACCAAGCGCTTCAAAGAAATCCTGGTCAACCATAATTGCACCTGTTGAAACAATTGCATCAACCATATTATTCATTACAAGATCATAAACAACTTTCTTCAATCCCGCACTAAAAATGCTTCCGGCAAGAGTAAGAATAATTCCACATTCTTTGTCACTTATCATTTTATCATAAATGTTAGCTGCTCGGTTAAGCGTTCTGGCAGAAAAAGCCATTTCTCCCATAGCGTCAACTAAAGGAACAACGTTATATTTTTTTATATCTATATGTTGAACTGTTTCTTTCAGGAAATCTTTTTTGTTTGCCACTATCATACTCCTTTTCTCTTTTGTATAATATACAAATTTAAAATTTTAAGCTAAAGACGAAGATATGAGAAGAATTAATTTTTAAAAAAACATTTTTGCAATTCTTAAAATACCTTGCTTCCATGGAACACGATGAGAAATGCCGCTTGTGTTCTTAAACTCGTTAATGTGTTCAATATACCATTTGTAGTTTCTAATCAGAGCATCTTTGTTGGAATATTTTGGTTTATAACCGAGAACTTTTTCAGCCTTCTCAATTGACACAAAAGAGTCTTTTGAAGCAGTTTCATAAACCCATTTGTAGAGGGGGGAGAGCTTAAATAATTCAAGAATTCTTAATGTCCATATTATCGGCGTTTCCGGAAGACCGACTATCTTTTTTCCATGACCTGCATAATCAAGAACTGCCTGGTAATCTTCGCCCATAGTTGTGAATTCTTTTGCGCCGATGTTGAAAGTATCATTTACTTTATTTCAGCTTCGAGAGTAGCGCAAAGATATATTGCTTCACAAAGATCTTCCACATCGAGAAGTTGGTAGCGGTTTTTACCATTGCCGATCATCGGAAATCCTTTACCATCCTTTGCCCAATCGTAAAGAAGATCAAATACTCCAAGCCTTTCAGGTCCGATGAAAGATTTAGGTCTTATAATAGAAACACACATTCCTTTTTTCCTATACTTAATGCATTCTTCTTCAGCCATTATTTTTGCTTTGCCGTAAGGACCAACACCGTCAAGTTTATCATTTTCAAATAAGGGATGATGATCGGGAATTCCATAAACCGCAGTTGAAGAAATATGTATAAATCTTTTTATTCCATTTTTCTCTGCGGCTTCAAGAAGATTTCTTGATCCCTCAACATCAGTTGAAAAAATATCTGCAGGTCTGTATAAAGGCAATGCTGCGGCAGTATGAATAACTATATCAATATTTTTAGTTGCATCATCTACAACAGCTTTATTTCTTATATCGCCTTTGATTGCTTTAATTTTGTCATTCATATCCGGATAATCAAAACTTACCACGTCAAGAGATGTAATTTCGTGTCCCCGTTGTTTCAAATAACGAATTAAGTTTATTCCAAGGAACCCTGAACCGCCTGTAACCAGAAAATTCATTTCTTTCCCAAATTATTTTATATAATCTATTAAATTTATGAAAAATTTGCTTGTCCCAAAAGGAAAATGAATACAGAGCTATTTATCTTGCTAAAAGTAAAAATCAAAATTAATTTTGAATAATGTTTGCTATTGCAAAAAATATTAAGTCTAGCGGACTAATAGTTAGTTTTTTATTTTCTGTTTTTATTCACTCCTGTGTTTTTGTTTTAACAGGTTATTTGTTAAGCCGCCAATTGAATAAGCTTGTTGTTAATACGGTTTATGTTGAGTTCATAAATAAAGAAGGTAATACATTTTCTAAAAGTGAAATTGTTAACAACAAAAAAGAAGAGATAAAATCACCTGAAGAAATAAAACCTGCTCAAAAAAAAACAGAGGCATATTTTTATAATTTCACTCAAACAGGTTATGATTCATCTGCTTTAATGCATGTGTATAAAGAATCTACACTTAATGTTTCTTTAAGGTATCCGAATGGATGGACGTATTTAGACCAGGATGTAAAAAATAAATTAGATGGGGTTACATTCTGGGCTGTTGATAAAAATTATGAAATTCCTCCTTATATTCACCTTGATGTTTGTGATAAAAGTATTTTCAATCCATCAAGATTTAAGTATAAGTTTAGCAGTAATGGAAGAGATTATTATTATAATGATCCCAAAGAACTTGAAGATCATTTTACACAGGTAATTTATATAAGAACGAATTCTGACGAGGATTATTCAATAAAACTTATGGTAAAAGGGAAAGAAGCCTTCAAGTCATTCCAACCGATCTTTTTCAATATGGCAAAATCTTTTAACTTTGGTAAATCTTTTTTCTAAAATATCTGAAAGGAGCTTTCAAATGCTTTCGAGAACAAATTTCATTTATAGTTTCTTATTTAGCTTGGTAATTTTTTGTGTTTCTTCATCCGCTCAAAGTGATTTTGAAGGGAAAATAGTTATGAAGATAACAGGCAATGAGACTTCCAATATCGTTTATTATGTTCAAGGAGATAATGCCAGGATGGAAGTTGAATCACATGGTAGGAAGGTTGCTATTCTTCATAATAAAGAAAACTCTAACTCGGAAATGTTAATGGACGAGCAAAAAATGTATATGGAATTTCCAAGAGTTGAAGCACCTAAAACTGATATGAAGGAAAGTGATGTTGCGGACAGAATAAAAAAAACGGGCGAAAATAAAACTATAAACGGTTACAAGTGTGAGAAGTGGACTTTCACAGATGACGATGGACGGACCGGAGAAGCATGGATGACCGACCAACTTGGCGGATTTTTTATGTTACAGAACCCAATGATGAAAAATCCACAGGATGACTGGCAACAAAAATTGATTGGAAATTACTTCCCGATGCTTGTAACTGTTAAGAATGATTCTGGTGAAAAAGAGTTTACTATGGAAGTGGTTTCTGTGGATAAAAAATCCTTAGATAAAAATTTATTCGAGGTTCCTTCTGATTATAAGAAATTCAGTATGCCGAATATGCAGAATATGAATAAAAATATGCAGCACTGATAGATTTTTACCTTAGTAAAGGTCTTATCAAGTAGAAGCCAATTTCTTGACTTTTAAAGGCTTTACTTATAGATTTAACGTTCTGATTTTTTAGAAAAAAAGTTTGTTTTTGGGAGAAATTGTTGTGAAACAGGAAAAAATAACGAAGTTCATTAAACCTGAAGATGCTGATAGGAAATGGTATTTGATAGATGCAAAAGATCAGGTGCTTGGCAGGTTAGCTACTCAGGTTGCTAAAGTAATACGCGGAAAAAATAAAGCTACCTTTACACCTAATACTGATACCGGTGATTTTGTAATTGTAATAAATGCAAAGCAGGTTAAGATTACGGGAAAAAGAGAACTACTTAAAACTTATTCACATCATTCGGGTTATCCGGGTGGATTAAAAACAAAAAGTTTTGAGGAAATTCTTTCTAAGAAACCAGAGTTTCTTATTGAAAATGCTGTAAGAGGAATGCTTCCCAAAACAAGATTAGGAAACAAGCTTATTAAGAAATTAAAAGTATATGCAGGTCAGGATCATCCGCACGTTGCACAGAAACCTGAACAATTAAAACTTATGGAGAAATATGGCTGATCAGATATTTGTTGGAAGAAGAAAAACTTCAGTCGCCAGGATAATTCTTAAAAGCGGAAATGGTAAAATTACTGTTAATGGTAAAGAATTTGAAAAAGCATTTCCACAGGAAGTTTCCAGAGAAGACATTCTTTCTCCCTTTAAAGCTACTGATACATCGGGACAGTATAATGTTACAATAAATGTTAACGGTGGTGGTACCACAGGTCAGGCTCAGGCTGTAAGACTTGGAATTGCAAGAGCACTTATCAGTATAAATCCCGACTTCAGGCCAAAGCTTAAAGTTGAAGGTCTATTGACAAGAGATCCCCGCATGGTCGAGCGTAAGAAATACGGAAGACCAAAAGCAAGAAAAAGATTTCAATTTTCTAAAAGGTAAAATTATCGGATTAGCTAATTATCGGATTTCTGAATTCGGTAATTATACAATTCGCAAACTTACTAATTTCAAAAACACATACTTCCGGATTTACCCCCTGTGTTCTGCTAAGACGGAATGAAAGGTAGAGAAGAAGGAAGTAAAAGAACAACAGGAGCTAAAAAATGGAAAAGGTTGAACTAACACAGCTTATTGAAGCTGGTGCTCACTTCGGTCATCTAACCCGCAGATGGAATCCTAAAATGAAAACGTTCATCTTTATGGAGAAGAATGGAATTCATATTATTGATCTTAAGAAAACCCAGAACTCGATAGTTTATGCAGCGGAAAATCTTGCTAAACTTGTCTCTGAGGGTAAAAGGATTCTTTTTGTCGGGACAAAAAAACAGGCGAAAGGCGTTATCGAGTCTGAAGCAAGAAGGTCTGATGCAAACTGGGTCAGCGAAAGATGGCTCGGTGGAATGTTAACTAATTTCTCTACAATCAGGAAAAGTATAAAGAGACTTAATAACATTGAGAAACAGGAAACTGACGGAACGTTCGATAAGATCACAAAGAAAGAAAGATTGTTTCTTACAAGAGAAAAAGACAAGCTGAAAAAAGTTCTTGAAGGTGTCGAAACAATGTCGCGTTTACCGGGTGCTCTTTTTGTAGTAGATATAAAGAAAGAATCAATTGCAATTAAAGAAGCAAAAAAATTAAGCATTCCAGTATATGCAATAGTTGATACAAATTGTGATCCCGAAGAAGTTGATTTTGCCATACCGGCAAATGACGACGCTGTTAAAACTATCGAACTAATTACAAAGAGTATGGCTGATGCTGTTGTTGAAGGAACTGCGAAAGCTAAGGAAATGAAAGCTGAAGAGGCTGCTGAAAAAGAAAGACTGAAAAAAGAACGCGAAGCTGAAAAGAAAGAAGAGAAAGAAAAAGCTGAGAAAGCGAGAACAGAAAAAGCTGAAAAAGAGAAAACAGAAAAAGCCAAAGCAAAAAAAGAAGAAGCAGAACCTGAGATTAAAGATGTAGGAAAAAGTGAGTAATGTTATTTACTAATTATCGGAGGAAAGAAGTTTCAAATGGAAATTACTGCTGCATTAGTTAACCAATTAAGACAAAAAACCGGTGCGGGCATGATGGATTGTAAAAAAGCCCTTACCGAAGCAAATGGTGATATTGAAAAAGCAATTGAAATACTGAGAAAAAAAGGTGCTGCTGTTGCAGCTAAAAGAGCTGAGAAAACTGCGAACGAAGGATTGGTTCTAACCAAAATTTTGAATGATGGTAAAACCGGAGTAATTGTTGAAGTGAACTGTGAAACGGATTTTGTTGCAAATAGCAATGACTTTGTTCAGTTTGCAAACGAGGTTCTTGATGCTGTAGTTTCAGCAAGACCAAAAAATGTTCAGGAACTGTTTGACGGTAATCCCGAATTAAAAAATAAGTATACAGAGTTGCTAGGTAAAATTGGTGAGAAAATAGAAGTTTCAAGATTTTCCATTGAAGATCTCGATAACGGAACTTTTGTTGATTACATTCATCCTGGTTCAAAGCTTGGTGTTCTTATAGCTTTCGAGAACACTAATGGTTTGGCGGATAAGTTCGGAACAAACGGTAAAGATATAGCTATGCAGGTCGCTGCAATGAAACCTATTTGTACCTACCGTGAAGAAGTTCCAAAAGAAATGGTTGAAAAAGAAATAGACATTTACAAAGAGTTAGCCCGCAAAGAAGGAAAGCCCGAAAATATTCTTGAGAAAATTGCAACCGGCAGACTCAATAAATTCTACCAGGAGAATTGTCTTGTTGAACAGATGTTTATTAAAGATAATTCTAAATCAGTTGCTGATTTGATAAAAGAATTCAATACAACTAATGACAGCCAGGTGAAAATTAAAAAGTTTAAGCGATATCATCTCGGAGATGAAAAAAAATAATTTCAAGTAAGGTCTTAAAACTTTTAAGACCTTTTTTTATATTTAACCTTCAGTAAATAAAAAAAGTCGATGAACAAACTAAAATATAAAAGATTGCTGCTTAAGTTAAGTGGTGAATCACTTTTGGGGGACAAAGGTTTTGGTATCGATAATAAAGTACTTGAGTTTTTTGCCGATGAGGTCAAAATGGTTCACGATATCGGTGTGGGATTAGGAATAGTAATTGGTGGCGGAAATATATACAGAGGGTTAAGTGCTTCCGATCAAGGAATAGACAGAGTTACCGGCGACCAGATGGGAATGCTTGCTACTTTAATAAATTCACTTGCACTTCAGAATGCTATTGAGAAGAATGGAGTATATACACGCCTGATGAGCTCTATAAAAATGGATGAAATAGCTGAGCCATATATAAGAAGAAGAGCTTTAAGACATCTTGAAAAAGGAAGAGTTGTAATTTTTGGAGGTGGCACAGGACATCCGTATTTCAGCACCGATACTGCTGCTTCATTAAGAGCTGTTGAAATTCAGGCTGATGCTATTGTTAAAGGGACAAGAGTAGATGGAGTTTATGATTCTGATCCGGAGAAAAATCCCACTGCATTTAAATTTGATAAAATTTCTTACCTTGATGTTCTCAAGAAGAATTTGAAAATCATGGATCTTACTGCTGTTAGTTTGTGCCAGGAAAACAATCTCCCGATGATCGTTTTCAATATGGATGTTCCGGGTAATCTTCTTAAGCTTGTAAAGGGAGAAAGCATCGGAACACTTATACATGACGAAGTTGAAAATTAAAAAAAGTTAATTAATTACTCTTTGATTTAAGTTTAATAATCTGAGAGGTTTTGAATGAAACAAATTATAAATGACGCTAAATCGAGAATGGATAAAACTCTCGAAGCTCTAAGAGGGGAACTTTCTAAAATAAGATCAGGTAAAGCTACAACTGCTCTATTGGATGGTATAAAAGTAGATTACTACGGCAACATGACTCCGATAAGCCAAGTTGGAAATTTAACAGTGCTCGATGCTCATGCACTTTCATTTACTCCGTGGGATAAAACAATACTTTCTCATGTAGACAAAGCAATACTCGAAGCTAACATTGGATTAAATCCTGTAAGTGATGGCACTAACCTTCGAATTCCAATTCCACCGTTAAATGAAGAAAGAAGAAGAGAGCTTGTTAAAATTGTGAAAAAATTTGGCGAAGATGCAAAAGTAGCAATCAGGAATGTAAGAAGAGATGCAAACGAACATTTGAAAAGAGAACAGAAAGAAAAAAAATCATCAGAAGATGAGCTTAAAGATTCTGAGGACCAGATTCAGAAATTAACTGATGAACACATTAAGATGGTTGATGATATTCTTAAACATAAAGAAGTAGAAATTTTAGAAGTTTAATATTCTCTATAGAATTTTTATTGAAAGGGCGAATTTAATATTCGCCCTTTTTTGTTATTATTACCATTTTCTGATTAGATTTCGCAAGTTGTTAGAAAATTAGTATCGCACAAATCTGCCTTATAGGAATTGATGGGAAAGAACGAGAGAAAATATCCAAGTTTCCGGGATATAAAACTTTCTAATTTTGTTAATAAGAATACTCTCAGGAATGTTTTTTACATGACTGCAGGGATTGTTGTTTTTATTTTTGGTGTTGTTGTTTACGGAATTATTCTTAACTCCCTTGAAGATACTCTGCCGGAAGATATGCTGAAAAAGGGTTTTACAGAATTGAAAGACGTAAACATTGTGGTTGACAGGAAAACTTTTACATTGAGTATTTATGAAGATACCATTTTAATAAAATCTTACCGGGCAAGTTTTGGTAGGAATGTTAATGTTGCCAAAAGCAGGGTAGATGATAATGCTACTCCTGTTGGTGAGTATCATATATGTGACATTGATACTGCTTATAAATATTATAAATTTCTGAAGTTAAATTATCCCAATCTTAACGATGATGCGGAAGCTTTAAGAAAAGGACTAATTACTCAGCGCGAGTTTGATCAATTAAAGTTTGAATTTTATTATGAAGGCTGTCCGAAGCTAAAAACTGTTTTAGGAAATGATGTAGGCATTCATGGAATAGGGAGATTAAATTTTATTTTCAAAAACCTGCCGTTTGTTTATAACTGGACGGACGGCTCAATAGCTCTTACGAATGAAGACATTGACGAAATTCTTACAGTCGTAAAGAAAGGGACAAAAGTTGTTATCAAATAAAATTATTCAGTTGTTAGTTCTTATTTCGGTTTTTGCTTTAGTCTTTGGTTGTGGCAAAACTGAGCAAAAAAATGCTGATGAAGAACCAGTAAAAAATTTCAACGATCCTGCTGTCATGCTTCAGGAATCAAAAAAAGTATTAGGGAATAATACTAAGATGGCTTACTCGGGAATGTTTGAAGATACAACCAAAGATGAAATTGTTGCCGGGCTTGATATTGATACTAAGGATGAATTGGGAATCAAATTTTCTTTGCTGAAAATTATTGGTAATAAACTTGAGAAAGGTTTTGAAACAAGTGTGCTCGATGGTTCAATTACCGATGGTTATATTAGTAAGATAAAGCTTCCTCCTACAAATTACGAACTTCTTTATTATAACTCACAGGATTATTATATCGGTTCAGGTGGCGGCGAAGTATTCAGCTACATTATAGATTTCAAATTAGGGAAAGTTTATTATGCTCATCTTATTATAGAACCCAAAATAATTTCGCTTTTTCTATCACATAATATTGACAACCAGGAGATTAAAAACTTTTTTATTAAAAATTTTAAGAAAGACTATCCTTCATTCACTCTGGTATCAAAGGATTTTATGCTTGATTGACGCAACAGATAAATATTATTCAGCTTTTTGTTAACCTGTTATCATAATAATGAAGATTTATCGCTTACTTATTTTGTTTCTGCTCTTTAGTAAAATTCTTCTTTCGCAGCAATACGAATTGAAATCAATTGACTTTGAAGGAAACAAGGAATTTTCCTCTTCGACATTAAAATCGATTATTTTATCCGAAGAATCTCCGTGGTGGCTTTATAAATTTCTTAACTCATTTACTCCTCTTGGTGCACCGGCGGTTTATTTTGATTCTTCAAACATCCCGATAGATATGAATTCTATTTTATCTTTTTACAACGCGAACGGTTTTTTTGAAACAAGGATTTCATACAAATATGATGTTGATACGTCCGCTGATGCTATTAATCTTACATATACAATACATGAAAATTCTCCTTCAAATTATAACGATCTTAAATTGTTCGGGCTCGAAAAAGTACCCGGGTTTATAATTACAAATATGATCAAAGCTTATAGTATCGACACAACAAACAGGTATAATCAGGATTATGTTCAATTAAAAACCGGGGATGCATTAAATATTTTATTGGATATTGGTTTTGTTTATGCAACTTTTGACAGCATTGTGGTCTATAAGGATACGACAAATAGTAATGCAGATCTCAATGTTTATTTTACTCCCGGTATACAGTACGTTGTTGATTCCATCATTATAAAGAAAGATGGCGAAGGTGCTTCGGAGGTTAAAAATGATTTATTGCGTGACGTAACAGGAATTTTGCCTGGACAGGTTTATAATCTTGATGAGATGAGAAGAAGCCAGGTAAGATTATACAGAACCGGTTTGTTTAATTCAATAACGGTTTCAATTCCCAGTTCGGATTCTGCTAATTCAAAAGGAAGTTTGCCGTTATTATTAAATGGGAATATCGGCTTGATGAACGAACTTTCTCCCGAGATAATTATGAATAATCAGCAGGGCGTTTTTAATATGGGTCTTGGAGCGACTTATATAAGAAAAAATTTTCTCGGCAATGCAAGAAAACTTACGGTTAGTTCTTCATTCGGGTTGCAGGATATTGTTAATGTCGATTTTGGAACACTATTCAAAAAATTTTCATTCAGAGATACAACTTTGCTTGGCTATTTCGATTCAAGAGTCGTGCTTGAACAACCTTTCCGGTACACAGACCCGATATATGCTACACTCGAAAATTACGTTACTATCGAGAAACAGCTTAATATTAATGATACTAGGTATGGTAGCAAGCTCTCTCTTGAGTTTGAATTGCCACACTATACGTTTATAAATTTTCTTAAGACCTCGTTTAACATCGAACAGAGTAATGAAGTGTACAGAACCTTTAACGACAGTCTTTCAAAAAAACTTACTACAGTTATAGGCGCTGAGTTTGGTTCTACAACTGTAGATGATATCCTTTTTCCTACCAGGGGTTATACATTATCTTTTCAGGTTGAAGAAGACAACGCACTTCATTATCTGACTTCAAAATTATTTAACTCCAATTTTGACGGGGCTCTTTTTTATAAAATATTAATTACTAATACGGTTTTTGGTTCTTTTGGCAGAATAAGAAATTATATTTTTGCATGGAAATTAAAAGCGGGTTATTTGCAGGCGTACATTGGAGATTATGGAGGCATTCCATTCAACAGAACCTTTTATGCAGGTGGAAGTAACTCAATAAGAGCATGGCGTTCTAATCAATTAGTTCCAAGAGGTACACCGGATGTGCCGGGCTTTCTTTCGAGCGAGGTAAATGTTAAAGGAGGAACTTTTCTTCTGGAAGGCTCTCTTGAATTCAGGTTAAGGTTCTTTAAAAGTTTTGGATTAGCATTGTTCACCGATTATGGAAATACTTGGCTTGGTTATAAAAGTTTCAGATATGATGATGTTGCCGTTGCTGCCGGAACTGGTTTAAGATATTATTCTTCTTTTGCACCTTTCAGACTGGACTTTGCTTTTAAATTTTATGATCCTGCCGACAAAGAATATATCTTTAAAAAGAAATTTCTGGAAGAATTTTGAATTTCAATTTGGCATAGGCGAAGCTTTCTAATATTTAATTCTTTGTTTGCTTTTAGGAAATAAGTATTTTTTACACATCTTTTAAATAAAAAGAGAACATTTATGATTTATAGTATGACAGGCTACGGAAGGGGCGTAGCAGGTAATGAAAAAGTAACTTTTGAAACTGAAGTTAAAAGCGTTAACAGCCGCTACCTTGATGTTTTTTTCCGTTTACCTTCTTCACTTCAAAGCAAAGAGTATGAGCTGAGAGAACAGATCAAAAATAAAATTAAGCGGGGGAAAATCACTCTTCTGTTTCAAATTAAAAGTAATCATAGTTCGACTGATATTCCGCTTGTAGACAAAGAAAAGCTGAAAACTTTTTTAACTTTTATAAAAGATGTTAAAAAGACTGCAAAGATAAATGAAAAAATAAAGATTGAACATTTGCTTGCCTTTAAAGAATTGTTTATTCCCGACCAGTTTGAATTTACTGAAGAAGAATTCGATCTCGTAAAAGAGTCTCTTGATAAAGCACTCGACGAACTTATTACTATGAAAGGTAAAGAAGGAGGCGAGCTCTCAAAAGATCTAATTAAAAGAATAAATAATATTGAAGAGAAAATTGAAACAATTGAAAATGAATTCCGGAATAGTGTTAATGAGCATTTTGATTCTCTTAAAGAAAAAGTAAAAACATTAATTGAAAATGCTTCGGATTACAAAGAAAGGCTTGAACTTGAATTAGCTTTAATTGCCGAGAAAGCAGATATAACTGAAGAATGTGTAAGGCTTAAAAGTCATTTAAAGTTTTTTTTAGAAAGCATGAAGAACGAAAAAGAACCTGGAAGAAAACTTAATTTTATCTGCCAGGAAATGAACCGGGAAGCAAACACGATTTCATCAAAATCTGTATCGACAGTTATAACTCATAATTCGGTTCTTATAAAAGAAGAAATAGAAAGAATACGCGAGCAGATACAAAACATTGAATAACTTGAAGACAAAGCAGGGAAAGATATTTGTTGTTGCGGCTCCAAGCGGCGCCGGTAAAACAACAATTGTAAAAAATATATTGAGCAGTTTGCCGGAGTTAACAATTTCCATATCTGTTACTACCCGCAAAAAAAGAGAACACGAAGTTAACGGAGTGGATTATCATTTTATTTCTGAAGAAGAATTTCTTAAGAAGATCAAGAACAATGATTTTATTGAATGGGAAAAATTTTATGACTACTATTACGGCACTCCCAAAGGTTTCATAGAAGCTAAAATAAACAGAGGTATTTCTGTTCTTTTAGAGGTCGATGTTAAAGGCGCTTTAAGCATAAAAGATATTTACCCTGATGCAATTTTAATTTATATTTCACCCCCCAGTTTTGAAGTTCTTGTAGAAAGGCTTAAAAACAGGAAAACAGAAGATGAAATTGACCTTAAAAAACGCATTGAGCGGGCAAAAATGGAATTGAGTCTTAAGGACAAATTTGATTATCTTGTGGTTAACAAAGATTTGAATACTGCAGTTTCTGAGGTTAAAGAAATTATAAAAAAAATAATCACTAAGGAGAACTAGTTAATGAATATCGAACCGGTAGATTTAAGAGTAATTGATCAACAGGCAGCCAATGTTTATGAAGCGATAATTGTTGCCGCAAAAAGAGCACGCCAGGTAAACGATGAACAAAAAATGGAGTTCAATGCTTTATTAAGCACAGTTGCTCCTCCGGCTACAGGAGAAGAAGAAGGTGAAGATATTCAGAATCCTGCACAACTAAAAATGGCAATGGAACTTGAGAATAGAGAAAAACCTCATATCCAGGCAATTAAAGAATTGCTCGTCGGTAAAATCGGTTATGAATATAAAAAATAATTCCATTCTTAAATTTATTTAGATAAATGCCGAATGATGTATTCCGTAAGAAAAAGATAATACTTGGGGTAACGGGGTGCATCGCTGCTTATAAAGCCTGTTATTTAACAAGAGAATTAAAAATTCGTGGAGCGGAAGTTAAAGTTGTAATGACACCTTCCGCTTTGCAGTTTGTAGAACCTTTAACTTTTTCAGCACTCTCAGGTAATCCCGTAATCGTAAGTACTTTTCCCAAATCCCAACAAAACGGAACTGATGTTGCAACGTGGCATATCGATACTGCGCGTTGGGCTGATCTTATTTTAATAGCACCGGCTACAGTTAATACAGTTGCAAAAATTGCAAACGGTTTTGCCGATAATGCACTAACCACACTTGTCGCTGCTGCACGTTCACCTTTGGTTATTGCTCCTGCTGCTGATGTTGACATGTATCTTAACAAAACTACAACTGCGAATATTAAGAAGCTTGAAGAGCTTGGACATTTTATTGTCTATGCTGAAGAAGGAGAACTTGCAAGCGGACTTTCAGGTTACGGCAGATTAGCTGATGTAAATAAAATTATTGATTCTGCTGAACTTGTTCTTTCGGGAATTAAAAAAGATTTAATTGGAAATAAGATTCTTGTAACAGCTGGGCCAACTTATGAAGACATTGATCCTGTAAGATATATCGGTAACCGTTCTTCCGGTAAGATGGGATATGCAATTGCAAAAGCAGCGTTCCTTCGCGGTGCGGATGTATCTTTAATTTCTGGTCGTTCTTCCGAAGTTGCTTATCCCGAAATTAAACTTTATAAAATAAGATCAGCTAAGGAGATGAAGACTGCAGTAACAAAAGAATTAAAGAATAATGAAGTATTAATAATGTCTGCGGCAGTTGCTGATTATAAACCTTCTGAAACTTCACAGAAGAAAATAAAAAAAGAAGATAAGCTTTCTTCTCTTGGTTTAACACAAACAGAAGATATTCTTTCATCAATAAAGAAAGATGGAAAGAAAATTATCGGTTTTGCACTTGAGACAAATAATGCAGAAAAGAATGCTCTTAAAAAGCTTAAAGAAAAAAATCTCGATATGATTGTATTAAATTCTTTAAGCGATAAAAAAAGTGGTTTTGAATATGATTCAAACAAAATTACTATAATCAGTAAATCAGGTAAGAAGAAAAGTTTCCCTCTTCAATCGAAATTCCAGGCTGCAAATAATATTTTAACAGAAATTAAAAAAATTATCGTAATGTCATTCTGAGCGTAGCGCCTAGTAATCTTTCTTTTAGACTTAGACAGTTTATTCGTCAGAATGGCAGTTGGATTTAATATGGCTAACGAAATCAAAAAACAAATTATAGAAGCGTTAAAAGATCAGAAAGAAATTTTTGGAGATGAGCTTTTTACTTCTCAATCGTTAAACAGTAAAACAACTGTGGTGACTAAAATTAAAGATGGAAATGCAGATGAGATTCCTCTATTTGAAACTAAAGAAAATTGGGAAAAAGCAACATCTCTTGAAGAACTCGATAAGTTGATTAACAATTGTACAAAGTGTCCACTTCACAAAAGCAGAACGAATTTTGTATTTGGTGTTGGCAATCCGAATGCAGATGTAATGGTAGTTGGTGAAGGTCCGGGTGCTGATGAAGATGCACAGGGAGAACCGTTCGTTGGGCGCGCAGGTAAACTGCTTAATGAAATTCTTAAAGCAATTAATTTTCAGAGAGAAGAAGTTTATATTGCTAATGTTGTTAAAAGTCGTCCGCCGGGTAACCGAACTCCCACTGCAGAAGAAATGGAAGCGTGTCGTTCCATATCTTAAAAAACAAATAGAATTAATAAAACCGAAGCTAATTTTATGTCTCGGTTTAACTGCCGCACAAGGACTTCTTAAAAAAAGAGATTCATTAACAAAATTGCGTGGACAAATTTTTGATTATCTGAATGCAAAAGTAATGGTAACATATCACCCTGCGGCGCTTTTAAGAAACCCGAATTGGAAAAGACCTTGCTGGGAAGATGTACAACAATTCAGAAAAATGTATGATGAAATGAAATAAAAAAATTCGTTTTACTTCTTAAGAACAACTTCGTAAAGGTCCTGCCTTCTGTCATACCAATTTAATGTACTGCCGCTTGAGCGGTGCCTTTTGAGCAGCTCAAGATCAACATCATGAATTACAACAGTTTCAACATTCGGAGTACATTCTGCAGCGATTGCATCGCGGGCAAACATAAAATCGGACGGTGTGTAAATTCCGGATTGTGCATATTGAATATCCATGTTTTCAACAAAAGGAAGGTTACCAACGTTTCCTGCTATAGCAGCATAAACACCATTTTCAATACACCGAGCTTCAACACATTTACGAACGCGAAGATAACCATAACGTTCATCTGTGCAGAAAGGAACAAAAATTATTTCTGCACCTTTGGAAACTGCTATCCTGCTTAATTCCGGAAACTCAACATCATAACAAATCTGGATATTTATTTTTCCTGCATCCGTTTCAAACACTTCAATTTTATCGCCGGGTTTCACTCCCCACCATCTCCTTTCATTAGGTGTAATGTGAATTTTATATTGCTTCTCAATGGTCCCATCGCGCCTGAAAAGATAAGCGATATTGTAAAGAGAATCACCTTCCAGAGTGAAATGAGAACCGCCGATAATGTTAACATTATGTTTTATAGCAAGGTTGGAAAATAATTCGAGATACTTTGGTGTGAACTCTGCGAGCTTACGTACGGCTGTTCCCGGCCTTTCATTTGGAAGGAATGATAAAAGCTGTAGTGTGAATATTTCAGGATAGAGTACAAAGTCGGCTCTATACCCGGATGCAACATCAGTAAAGTATTCACACTGCTGAACGAAGTCCTCAAAGCTATCAAGCTCTCTCATCTGGTATTGTACAGCACAAATTCTCACCTTCTTCGATGGAATAATTGTTTTTCCCTTTGGCGGCTGATAATCTATATTGGACCATTCGAGTAAAGTTGCATTGCCTCCCGAATCTTCATCACTTCGCAAATATGCCGGTATTATTCTTTTCAAAATAAATCCATTTGCAAGCTGCGCTGTAAGCACAGAGTCATATAATTCTTTTTCCATTACTCTTTGAACATATTCACGTGCGCTCATTTTTTCCTGGTGTTTTTTATATCCCGGAATCCTTCCGCCAAGTACGATGTTTTTAAGATTTTTTTCTATTGCGAGTTCTTTGCGTGCACGGTAAAGTCTTCTTGAAAGTTTGTACCCGCGGAAATCAGGATGAACCATAATTTCAATTCCATAAAGTGTTTCACCGTCAGGATCATGATTTGTTATATAACCAGAGTCACTTAACTTTTTCCAGTTATCGCCTTCATCATAAAGATCAAAATCAATAATTAGACTGCTGGAAGAGGCTACAATCTTTTTATTCAGTTCAATGCAGATTTGTCCTTCCGGGAAAATTGCAAGCTGACTTTCTATCTGTTCTTTTGTCCAGGTATGCATCCCAGGGAAGCACAACTCCTGGAGTTTAATAAGCTGCTCATAGTCATCCATCCATAAATTTCTTACAACAATTTTTCTCTCGAGAGTTTTTAGGTCAATCTTTTTCATAAAGATCCTTTTTGGTTGTTCAGGTGAGTTTAATATTATTTATATAATAATAAAAATTACCTTTAACACAAATCGGTGGTTATTATAAACAAAAAGATAATTAGGTCATAGCTTCTATTTTTACAGAAAAACAAACTTTATTTTAATATTGTGTGTAGGGACATAGCGGCGCTATGTCCCTACAGTGGTAAATGTTATAATATATTTTTTTATTTTAAATAGAAATATGGGCACAATCTTTAATCCAAAATATCATCATAGAAGATCAATCCGTTTAAAGGAATATGATTATTCAGAGCCAAACTGGTATTATGTAACAATATGTTCATATGATAAAAAAAATATATTTGGTAAAATTCAAAGAAGTAAAATGATATTGAATAAGTTTGGAAAGATTGTAGAAGAGGAATGGTTAAAAATAAAAGAGATAAGAAAAAATATTGATCTGGATTATTATGTTATTATGCCAAATCATTTTCACGGAATCATAATAATTGAGAGTAGGGACACAGCGCGCTGTGTCCCTACAGATGAATACAGAACATTTGGAAAGATGCAGCCCGGTTCTCTGGGTACAATTATTCGTTCATTTAAATCTGCTGTGACAAAAAGAATAAATGAAATAAGAAATAAACCGGGCTCGCCTGTCTGGCAGCGTAATTATTATGAGCACATATTACGAAATGAAATGGATTTATATTTTACAAGAAGATATATCGAATTAAATCCATTAAAATGGGAATTAGATGAATATTATATGTAGGGACATAGCGGCGCTATGTCCCTACTGTGGTACAGATTATTACAATATATTTTTTTATTTTTACCAAATTATAAATTGGTTCTAATGAACACACTCTACCTTGATGATTCTTGTACGTTCTTCGTTAGCCTAAATTATATCCACATTAGGAATTTTTGTTTTTGAAAACATAACATTTCGTAGTAGGGACACTCGATCGAGTGTCCTTACAGATAAATAATAGAGTAACGACAATAAATTGAATCACCTCATAAATACAGAGCAGAAATGATAAAACTAAATTTGATTGTTTTTCTTTTAACGCTTTCTATTAGTTATGCACAATCTCCTGTTCCGGATGATGCTAAGCTTGAACTTTTGGCAACCGGATTTCAGCAGCCGGAGGGTCCCGTTTGGAAAGATAGTGTTGGGCTTTTATTCAGTGATATTAAAGCCAATATACTTTATCAATGGTCGCCTGTTGATAGTTCGCTAACACCTTATTTACAGCATTCCGATAGTTCAAACGGTTTAACATTTGATCTCCAGGGACGATTGATTTTAACACAAATGGAATTACGCCGTGTTTCACGCCAGGAATTTAATGGAACAATTACACCGCTTGCTTCAACTTACAAAGGAAAAAAGTTTAATAGCCCGAATGATGTTGTTGTTAAGTCAGATGGGGCGATCTTCTTTACTGATCCAACTTTTAATATTCCTCAAGGTCAGCAACAGGAATTGCCTTACGCCGGAATTTATAGAATAAGTCCATTTGGAAATGTTACTCTTTTGGATTCAACATTAAATTTACCGAACGGAATTTGTTTTTCGCCAGATGAAACAAAACTTTATGTTAATAATTCACAGGCGAGAATTATTTATGTGTGGGATGTTGTCGATGATTCCACAATTGCAAACAAAAGTGAGTTTGGAAGAATAAATCCAACCGGTTATGCAGATGGAATGAAAGCCGATCCCGATGGAAATATTTATTGCACTGGTCCGCTAGGAGTTTGGATATTTTCTCCCACAGGAACTTTACTGGATACAATTCATGTTCCCGGTAGTCCATCAAATTGTAATTGGGGAGATGCAGATAGAAAAACCTTGTACATAACAGGTGGAAGCAGCATTTATAGAATTCGTTTAGCAGCAACAACCGGAGTAGAAGATCACGGAAGTATTCCAATTAATTATGAATTATATCAAAATTATCCCAATCCATTTAATCCAAATACAACAATCAGGTTTGCTTTACCTCAGGGTGGTTTTACAAGACTTGAAATATTTAATGAGCTCGGAAGTAAAATCAAGGATTTAGTAAATAGGTATATGACAAGAGGAAATTATAATATCAGTTTTAATGCTTCGGATTATGCAAGCGGAGTTTATTATTATAAATTAGTGAGCAGTAATTTTACATCAACCGGTAAAATGGTTTACCTAAAATAAAGCATAAATGAGTTTAGCCGTGTTTGGTTTCTCAAATGTTAAAACCTAAAGATTCTGAACCAGCAGATGAAGAGTTAGTAAAAGCTATCAAGCAAAATGATGCGGGAGCTTTTAAAGATCTGTATTATAAATATCATAAAATGCTTGTTCGCTTTGCACTGTACAGGTTACATTCAACACACACAGCAGCAGATCTTGTTCAGGATATATTTTTCAAACTCTGGTTAAATCGGGATAAGTTAAATCCGACCAAATCTGTTAAAGCATATCTATATAAATCTCTTCACAATTCGATCATAAATTATAGCAAGCTGCACTCGTCCCACACAGCTTCCATTGAGAATTTTAGTGGTAATAAAATTTTAAGTGATGAAACCACTCCAGATATAAAAATCGACATACAAAATGCTGTTAATCAACTCCCCGAAAGACTCAAAATAGTGTATTCCTTAAGCCGCATCGAAGGATATAAATATTCCGAGATTGCTGAAATCTGCAACATTTCTGTTAAAGCAGTAGAAAAAAGAATGTCAAAAGCATTCTCTATCCTTAGAAAAATTCTGAATAAATAAAGTAGGGTTTTTCTCTTCTCAACTGTATTATTGAGTAGGAAGGAATTTTATGAATAGAAGATACAAGAATCTCTGTATCAAAGAAATTACAGGGAACATTAATGAAGTTGAGAAAAAAATATTTGATTTATGGTTAAGTGAATCTGATGAGAATAGAAAAGAGTTTGAACGAATTAAAAATATTTGGATTAAAACATCTCCTGAAGAAATTCTTATTCCTGATACAGAAAGCGAATGGTTTGCATTAAACAGAAAGTTAGAAGATAATTCACAGCCTGTTAGAAAGTATTCTATTGCCAAACAAAAGCTAAAACCTGCATTTGCCGGAGTCATTGCCATTCTACTTTTATTTATTGGCGTTTATGTAGTTAGCAATAAAGAGCATACCTCACAATTGAAAACAATTGCAACTATAAATAAAGAACATAAAGAAACACACTTGCCGGATGGCTCCGTAGTTTTATTAAATGGTGAGAGCGAGATAAAGTTCTTAGATAACTTTAATGAAAACACCCGCGAAGTAGATTTAAAAGGAGAAGCATTCTTTTCTGTTACTAAAGATGGTCGTCCGTTTATAGTTAAAACAGAAAACGCAAAGACTACGGTTCTGGGTACAAAGTTTAATGTACGTTCTTATGGAAAGAGAACAGAAGTTTTTGTGAAAGAAGGAAAGGTTAGAGTTAAACAAAATAAATTGCTTGATGAAGCAGTTGAATTAACCAAAGGTCAGTTTAGCAGTGTCATTAAAGACCAGGCTCCTGCTTCGCCTAAGGAAGTTGATCCTTATTTACTTAGTTGGATTGATGGTAAGCTTGAATTTAATCACACTAAGCTAACAGAAATTGTTGATGAGCTGGAAAGATTTTATGGTACCAAAATAATTATTGAAAATAATGATGGTCTTGATAATTATACGTTAACGGGTTCTTTTAATCACCAGGAAATAGATACACTTTTAGCTATGATTTGTACTGCACTCGATATTGATTTTGAAAAACAAAATGATGGATACTTAATTAAAAATAAAAGTATCCGTCGTTAAACAAATAAATAATCTCTTATGATTTAACAAATCTAAAGAATAAGAGGGAGGAAATAAATGTATAAATATATAATTCTAATATTGTCGTTTATTTTTATGTCGTGCGGGGGAAATTTAAATCTTTCACGACAAGACTTTACTCCGCCGTCTTTGAAAAGTCAGCCGAGACTGCTTTATCCTAAAAGTGCACAGGAAAATTCTTATACGGGAAGTGCCAAAGTTATCATGATTATTTCTGAAGCCGGGGCTGTTGAAAAAGCTAATATCGCTGAATCCTCAGGTTCTGATATTTTGGATAGCACTGCTGTAAGATATTGTAAAAGTTTACTCTTTAATCCCGCGCTTAGAAATGACAAGCCGGTCTATTCAAGGATGGAAATAACTGTCAAGTTTGATTTATCGGGAGAAGCGTGGAACGCAAAAAGCTATGTTGAAGCTGTACTAGATTGTTATATCAGAATCGGGCAATTAAATCTTTTTATAACCGAAAATAATAATGCAAAAAAGAATGAAGTTGAAAATGAAATTCTCAACTTGCATAATGAATTTGTAAAGAACATGACCGACGTAATTAATTTTAATTTCTGTGTTGAGCAGGTAATTAAACCTGATTTGTCGGCCGAATGGAAAAATGATTGGGACACGTGGCCGCTTTCTTTTCTTCTCTATCATGATTTTATTCAACGCTTTCAGGATTATAACGATTTGCCCAAAGTAAAAGCTCTGTTAAAAAATGCTCTTAAAGAAGATCTTCAATACATTAACAACTCACTTGTTTATAGTTCCGAAGAACAAACGGGAAGAGAAGAACTGCTTAGCAAGATCAAAAAATTTATTAATGATAATTATCCCGGTATTTCTTTTGAAGTTGTAGACTCGATATAAAAATTTGTTTTTGAAGCAGAGGTTATGTCAGCAAAATGTATAATATTAAATTTTGTAATTCTTTTTTCTTTACAGACTTTTGCTCAATTATTGGATGAAAGAATTAATCTGGACTGCGACAAACATCCTCTGCGTTCTGTTCTTGATGAAATAAAAGTAAAGTCCGGAATTAATTTTGTTTACTCGGATGATATGATTAAAGGAGTAAACATTACATGCAGAGTTGAAAATAGTTCACCGGAAAATGCTGTTAAGAAAATTCTTTATGCTCACAATCTTTCTTATCGAAAATTCGGTTCAAACTATTTTGTTATTCTTAAAGAAAAGAAAGCAACAAGAGAAGATTTTAAACCTGTAGTTTTAAAGGAAGATATACCTTTAGAAATGGGCAATTTATCAAAACCTGTTTTGATTTCAGAAACTTCACCAGTCTATCCTTTAGAAGCTATGAAAGACAGGATAGAAGGAAAAGTAGCTGTAAAATTCTTTATAGATAAGGAGGGGAATGTTTCCAGTGTATCCGTTGAATCAACTTCCGGTTCAAGTATACTTGATTCGTCAGCGATAAATTATGTGCGAATGTTGAAATTTATTCCGGCACAAGCCAATGGAAAACCACATAATATGTGGATGACGATGAGCTTTCGATATCTCTTTCAAAAGGGTTAATAATCAGATTAAATTATTTAATGGGGGTTGTAGTCAATTCTTCTATAATTTTTTATTTTAGCTGTTATATTAGGAAAAAGTCATTCAATGATTTGTAGTCATTTTTTAAGATAGTGACAATAAATGACAAATGACGAAATTAATTTCAAACCAATGAGGTGACATTTTGAAAGTACTTTTTATCGGTGGAACGGGAAACATAAGCACGTCTGTAAGTAAGTTATGTGTTAAAAGAGGAATTGATCTGTATCTGTTAAACAGAGGAATAAGAAAAGTAGAAATTCCGGGAGTAAAAACAATTACCGGGGACATAACAAGTTCAGAGACTGCAAATGTTTTACAAAACCATAACTGGGATTGCGTAGTTAACTGGATTGCGTTTACACCGGGTGATGTTGAAAGAGATATTAACCTTTTTCGAAATAAAACCAAACAATATATTTTTATAAGTTCTGCGTCAATCTATCAAAAGCCTCCCACGCATCCGGTTATTACTGAATCAACACCGCTTTATAATCCTGTATGGGATTATTCGCAAAATAAAATTGTTTGTGAAGAAATATTGAACAAAGCTTACCGTGAAGATAATTTTCCCATTACAATTGTTCGTCCTTCGTTAACTTATGATACTGTAATTCCTCTTACAATTGGTGGATGGCAGGAATACACTGCCGTAGACAGAATGAAAAGAGGAGAAAAAGTTATTGTTCAGGGAGATGGAACATCGTTATGGATTGTAACTCATGCGGAAGATTTTGCAAAGGGATTTGTCGGTTTAATCGGACATCAGCAAGCGACGGGACATGCTTTTCATATCACTACAGATGAAGTATTGACATGGAACCAGATTTATGAAGCAGTTGCAAATGCGGTTGGTGTTAAGCCTAACATAGTTCATATCGCCTCAGATTTTTTATGCAGCTATGATGATTCATTTATTGGTTCTCTGTTAGGTGATAAATCTTTCAGTGTAATTTTCGATAATACAAAAATCAAAACATTTGTTCCCGATTTTTGTTGCACTATTCCATTTAGTGAAGGAATAAAAAGAACATTAGCCTGGTTCGAAGCTGATCCTAAACGAATGATCATTAAAAAAGAAACAAATGATAAGATTGATGATATTATAAAAAAGTATGAGGGGTAGATCCAGGAAGAATAAAGAATCAATAATCGAATTTTTTGTAGGGACGCTCGATTCGCGTGTCCCTACTTTAAACTTACATATAATTTTTTCTTTCCAACATAAGTATAACTTGCTTCATGACTTTTCCCTAACTATTTTTTCACTTAGTTTAGTGACTAAATCAATGTTGATAATTTGTTAATATCCCCGCATATCGGTATTATATTATATGGCAAATACAAGAAGAAACGGTAACAACGGATACGAATTAGATAAGATCATTCCGGCAGATGTAAAACCACCAGCCGCACCTGAAATTGAAGCTTCTGTTCTTGGTGCTATGATGATTGAGAAAGAAGCAGTTGCGAAGGCAGTCGAGTTTTTAACTCCTCCCGTATTTTATCTTAAAGCACACCAATTAATTTTTGAAGCAATGGTTTCTCTCTTTGAAGCCGGAGAAGCTATTGATACTGTAACAGTTTATGAAGAGCTGAAAAAAAGAGAACAGGTTGATGAAATAGGTGGGGCAGTTTATTTAAGTAAAATTTCACAGAACATTTCTTCCGCAGCAAACGTTGAATATCACGCAAAAATCCTTCTTGAAAAAGAAATTTTACGCGGACTTATTTCGAGTTCTCATGAAATAGCAAAAACTGCTTATGATGGAACTGAAGATGCGTTTGATCTTCTCGACAGGGCGGAAAGAAAAATTTTCGAAATAACCGAATCTCATCTTAAAAAATCTTTTACCGGGATGGACAGAGCAGTGAGAGATGCACTCGAATATATAGAAGCTATCCATTCAAAATCTAATATAAAATTTTCTGTGCCGACCGGCTTTTATGAACTTGATGAAATGCTCGGCGGATTTCAAAAATCAGATCTTATAATTATTGCTGCAAGACCTTCTATGGGAAAAACTGCTTTGGCGTTAACTCTTGCCCGCAATGCTGCTATAGATAATAAAATACCAATCGGAATTTTCAGTCTTGAAATGTCTACGATGCAATTAATTATAAGAATGCTATGTGCTGAAGGAAGACTTAATGCTCATCTTGTAAGAACAGGAAAATTACCAACCGAAGAAGGAGTGAAGCTCAGCAAAAATGCTCACAAGCTTATTGAAGCGCCAATTTATGTTGATGATGCGCCGGCTCAAACTATTCTTGAGATAAGAGCAAAAGCAAGAAGGTTAAAGGTCGAAAAAAATATCGGGATGATTATAATAGATTATCTACAGTTAATGCAGGGACCTTCGAATTCCGAAAGTCGTGAAAGAGAAATTTCTTATATATCAAGGTCGCTAAAATCTCTTGCTAAAGAATTAAACATTCCTGTCATTGCTCTTGCTCAGTTGAATAGAGCAGTAGAAGCACGATCGGATAAACGTCCGCAACTTTCCGACTTGAGGGAATCCGGCTCAATTGAGCAGGATGCCGATGTTGTTATGTTTCTTAACCGACCCGAATTGCATAAGATAAAACAGTTTGATGATGGTAGTTCAACTGAAAATGTTGCAGAAGTGATAGTAAGTAAACAAAGAAACGGACCTATCGGTGACATAAAACTCGCCTTTATAAAAGAATATGCCCGGTTTGAAAATCTTGCACATGCAAGACAACTCGAGGAATATTCAATCGTTCCAACGGATGAAGACATCATATAAAATTTTTGATTTCGGATTTTTGATTTCGGATTTTCGGAATAGGGTTAATAACTATTTCTATAGTTAGCCTTTTTATTTTAATCTGTCCGATTCTTTTATTTGGACAGATTTATTCTGAAAAAGATGTTGAGGTTTGTAATTCCAAATTTTCTTTAGCTGTTAATAAAAATCTTTCCGACAAACCTATCGGAGATGTTATTGCTTCAATTGGAAAGAGTTTTATCGGAACAGATTATGAAGCTTCTGGAATTGAAAAAGAAGGTAAAGAACAGCTTGTTATAGATCTTACAGGATTAGACTGCACAACTTTTCTCGAAAATGCTTTGGTTTTTGCCCGCCTTGTAAAAGAAGGGAAGAATACTTTTAACGATTATCTCGCTGAACTTACTTTCTTAAGATATCGAGATGGTATCATAGATAAATATCCTTCAAGGCTTCACTACTTTTCCGATTGGATTTACGATAATGAAAAGAAAGGAATTGTAAAAGATATTACCAAAGAAATCGGGGGCGAGCCGATAAAATTTGATGTCGATTTTATGTCGACTCATCCTGAAAGCTATTTGCATATTAAAGAAAATCCTGAATTTATTCCGATTATTAAAAATCGGGAAAAAGAAATTTCAACACGAACTTACTTTTATATTCCTGAAGAAAAAATCTCTTCAGTTGAAGAAAAAATTCATAATGGTGATTTGCTTGCCTTTACAACGAGTGTAAAGGGATTGGATATAGGGCATACCGGAATTGCAGTTAGAGAAAAAGATGGAAGAATTCATTTATTACATGCACCAAATGTTGGTTATAAAGTTCAGATAAGCGAAAAACCTTTGGCAGAATATGTAAAAAGTATTAAGAGACATACAGGCATTATAGTTTTAAGAGCGGTCGAGCCTGATATTCTTAATAAAAAAGATTTTCAGCTTGAAGAAGGTGATTTAATTTTCCAGGATCTCGATTGTGGTCCTTTGTGTGATGCAATTGAAAAAGTGACCGGCGGATTTAATGGAGCTAATTTTTCTCACATCGGTCTGGTTGTAAAAGATTCTACAAATCAATTTGTTATTCTCGAAGCTCTTGGAGATAAAGTACATACTACTCCATTAGGTAAATTTCTCAACAGGTCTTTTGATGCAGATGGAAATCCTAAAGCAATTGTAGGAAGAATAAAACCTGAGTATAAAAATATTATTTCTAAGTTCGTCGAAGATGCAAAAACATATTTAGGCAAACCGTATGATGATGTTTATGTTATGGATAATGATTCTTTTTATTGTTCGGAGTTGATTTATTTGGCAGCATTAAAAGCAAATAATGAGATACCTTTTTTCTATCTGAATCCAATGACATTTAAAGATCCTGATACCGGAGATTTTAATCCTGCGTGGGTTGAGTATTATAAAAATCTAAATGTTAAAATTCCTGAAGGGAAACCGGGAATAAATCCGGGAGGAATTTCTTTATCGGATAAAATTGATATTGTTCATATTTATGGATATCCGAGTGGCTGGAAGAAAGTTAATAAATCTCTTATTGAGCTATGTTTAAATGTATTGTAAGAGGAAAAAATAATTTTGAAAAAAGAATTATTGCGTCTATAAGCCTTTTAGTCCTCGGTCATAACTGCTTCTTTGTCTTATTACTTTACTAAAAAACAACAAATTAGAATTGATGAAAGAAGATTAAAGGAGGAATATTATAAAACATTTATTAAGGCTCTAAGTGATGTAGCTTTGGAAAATTTTGATGAAGCTGCCCAAATGAGACTCTCAGAAGGATTTAATTCCTTAATTGTCATTGCAAGTCCGCAGTTGTTAGTAAGTTAATGAAAGTTTCAATAATTTCATAAAAGAGAAAAAGTATTTGGCAGAAAATGATTTAAGTACTTGGGAAAAACAACATGATGAAATATTGAGAGAGCTTATTAAAGAAATGAGAAGAAGATATCTTTGGGAAGAGAAGAAAATATTGATGAATACTTTATAGATGTTCACTTAGTCGGTGGTAGAAAAGATAAACTAAGACATTAGTTTACTTAACGAAACTCTTCAGTACTTTTATATTTTCTATATCTTCAAGCTGTTCTTTTCCTTTAGGTGTTTCAAGAATTTTTGGAATATGTTCTAATCGTTTATCATTCATAATATTTTTAAAGCCTTCTTTTCCGATAAATCCTTTGCCAATGTGTTCATGCCTGTCAACGCGTGAGGCTAATGGCTTTTTGCTATCATTTATATGAAAACATTTTAACAAGTCGAGTCCAACGATGTCATCAAATTCTTTAATTGTTTTTTTGTATCCTTCCGGAGATTTTATATCGTAACCTGCTGCAAAAACGTGAGCAGTATCAATACAAACAGACATCCTTTCTTTTTCATCAACTAAATCAATCATTTCTTTTACCTGTTCAAAGCGGTAACCTAAAGCTGTTCCTTGTCCGGCGGTAACTTCAATCATACTGCTGACTTTGAATCCTTTTGTTTTTTCGTGAGCAATATTGAGAGATTCTGCAATCAATTTTATTCCTTCTTTTTCTCCTGCACCGCCGTGAGCACCGGGATGAAAATTAAGATAAAGAATTCCAAGCTGTTCGCATCTGTTTAATTCATCAATATATGCAGCACGTGATTTCTCAAGAATCTCAGGTGAAGACGCGCAGAGATTTATTAAATATGAATCATGGACAACAGTAAACTTAATTCCTGAAGCAGCAAGTTTAGTTTTGAAATCGTTTATTTCTTTTTCGGAAAAAGGTCTTTGAGACCAGCGGTTATTGTTTTTGCTGAATATCTGCATAGCAGTAAAACCAAGTTTTTCAGCGAGGTCAACTGCGGTACGTCAACTCCACCGGAAGTTGAAGTATGCGCACCGAGAAGTTGTGAATTTCGGATTTTTGATTTCGGATTTTTGCTTTGATTCATTTTGATTTTAGAGCCTTTCAATCTTGTAATTTTGTAAAGACTCATTCGAAATTCAAAATTTTGTAATTCTTTAGTATTTCTTTTATTGATTCTTCGACACTTTTAATTTTAATTCCATAAGATTGTAATTTTTCTGTATTCATTGAAACATCTGCAACCATTGGTAAATCTTTAAACTCTTCCATTGAAATTTTTTCAATTAATGATTTATCGAGATTAGCTTTGTTACATAACATCTCTCCCAACTCTACACGCGAAAGTCTTTCTTTTCCGCCTGTATTAATTATTTCACCTTTTATTTCAATCTTACAAAGACTATTGATAATTCTTGCGGCTTCTAAAAGAGAAACCGGAGTTCTGAACTGATCGTAAAAAAGTTTTACTTTCTTATTGTTCTTTAAATCTTCATACATTTGTGAGAAATGATTTTTAGAATGATTAAGTCCGAAGCCAAACATTAATGCCATTCTTAGTATTAAATAGTTATCAAAGGTTTCCTGAATTTTAACTTCGCCCATCAGTTTTGTTTCAGCATAAATAGAAATGGGAATAAGCTTTGAATCTTCTTTTAACATAGAACCTCGGTAACCGGCATAAACCAAATCTGTGGATGTATAAATTAATTTGGCTTTATACTTTTCACACAACTCAGCAATCTTTTTAGTCGCGTTAACATTAACATCATAAACAATTTTAGGATTAAGTTTACCGGCATCCTTTGGATTAGAGATAGAAGCTGTGTGAATAACGATGTTAGGCAGAAAGTCTCCAAAGATTTTTTCAAGTTGCTGAGAGTCGGTTATATCAGTATGAACACTTTTAAAATCTGTACAATTGACTATATTTTTATTATATAAAGTAAGGATATCATTATTCTTTGAGAGTTCAAGATTTAGATATTGTCCTAAAAGTCCGCTTCCGCCTGTTATTAAAATCTTCACTTATTGTTTATGTTAATCATGAATTTTGTTGTTAATATATAATGAATATTTAAGAATGTAAAAAAGTGTTCTTATAATCTTTAAAGACAATAATTATTGACTTAATCTAGACTTATTCTTTTCAATATTTTCCTGACTAAGTGATAGCTGAATTCCTTTGCTTTTTGCAAGTGCCTTCGTAACTTTGTTGACTATTAATCACATTTATTATGAAGTTAAAATCAATTGTTGCAATATTAGTTTTAGTTATAGCAACATCAATGTACGGTCAAAGCAGAAAATATTTTGATACTCCTTTTGGAGGCGGAGGTGGTTATACTCCCGGCTGGTATTTCCCAAACCTCGAGCCTTTGAATAAAGAACTAACTGCCATCGGCATACCTAAGCTTAGCGAAAGTGGGTTTTATTCATCCGGCGGTGCAGGATTTATTTATGTTGGTTTTATAAATTATCTTAGAGTTGGAGGAATGGGCTTCGGAGGTTCTGCTTCAGAAACTTCTGCTCAAGATCTAAATGGTTTTACAAAAGAAGTAGTTTACAGTCTTAGCGGAGGCGGAGTTACTATTGAATATCAGCTCCCTTTTATAAGAAATGTTGCAGTATCTCCGGGATTTCTTTTTGGCGGTGGCAGCATCAGGATAGATTCTTATAGCAATAATGGGAACTTTTCCTGGGATAATACATGGAATGAAATACAGAACTCCTCGACGCAAAATGTAAACCGCTCGCTTCACAAAAGTTTTTTTATTTTTGCACCGACTCTTAATATCGATATTCCTCTGTACAGATTTGTTTCTTTAAGGATTGGTGGAGGTTATCAAATTACTTTCGGCGGTCATTGGAAAGTGGATAATGATCAGGATATTTCAAATGTTCCTTCTGATCTTAATGGGAACACATTTTTTCTTCAATCGGGAATATTCATAGGATTCTTCTCATTTTAATATGAAAACCAAATGAAAAATATTCTTGTTACAGGAGGCGCAGGGTTTATCGGAAGTAATTTCATCAATTACATTCTTAACAAAAGAGACGATTACTTTATTGTTAATCTAGATAAACTTACTTATGCCGGCAATCTTGAAAACTTAAAACCTTCGGAGAAGAAAAAGAATTATCGTTTTGTTAAAGGCGATATTGTTAATTCCGAACTTAGTTGATTATATATTTCAGAAGTATGATATTAAATATGTTATTAACTTTGCTGCAGAATCGCATGTGGACAGAAGCATTTTGGGTTCAGAAATTTTTTACAGAACAAATGTTATAGGCACAAATGTTTTGCTTGAGGTTTCAAGAGAAATATAATGCAGAAAGATTTTTACAAATTTCAACAGATGAAGTTTATGGAAGTCTTGGAGCGGAAGGACTTTTTACGGAAGCGACTCCATTATCTCCCAACAGTCCTTATTCATCAAGCAAAGCTGCATCAGATATGATGTGCCAGGCTTTTTATCATACTTATGGGATGCCGATTTTATTACCAGATGTTCAAATAATTATGGTTCATATCAATTCCCGGAAAAACTTATTCCTTTGATGATATTAAATTGTTTAAACGATAAAGAGCTTCCAGTATATGGCGATGGAATGAATGTGAGAGACTGGATTTATGTTATTGATCATAACAGAGCGGTTGAAATTGTTTTCGAGAATGGCAAAGCCGGCGAAGTATATAACGTTGGTGCAGAAAATGAAATGCCTAATATTAAAATTGTGGAATTAATAATCGATCACATGAATAAATCAAAAGATTTAATGCGGTTTGTTAAAGACAGACCCGGGCATGATAAACGTTATGCAATTGATGCAAGTAAAATAAAAAATGAGCTTGGATGGAAAGCTGATTTCTCTTTTGAACAAGCTATTAAAGATACAATTGCCTGGTACATTGATAATAAAAAATGGTGGGAAAGAATAATTTCGGGTGAGTATCAAGAATATTATAGAAAACAATATAGTTTATAAATAATTAAATTTACGGTAATGAAAAAAATAATAATTCTTTTTTCTTTTTTATTTGTTGCATCTCTATTGGCTCAGACAGATGATAAATCTGGTTATAGTAATCTTCTTCAGGCTGGAACTATAAGTGTAACTATTGGTGGTGACTTTGTAGTTACTGGCAGCTTTCCTGCATTTGTTACAGAAAGAGTGGATCAATTTGTATCCAGAATTTATAAACAAGTTTCCGAAAAACTTTTGGCAAACGTAGCAGATCCTAATCAATTGGATCTGTTGCAAAAGAAAATTGATAATTTTTCTTTAAGAGGCATTACGTTAAAAAGATCGTCTGGAGAAGTACAGAAACTCGATCTACAAAAGTTTAGAATAACCGGCGACTTTACAAATAATCCCTATTTAAAAAATGATGATGTTATAATTTTTCCCGATAATGATATAGAGAGAAATTTCTTTACTGTAGAAGGTGCAGTAAATAATCCCAATAAATTCTTTTATGTGGATGGGGATAATCTGCAGGATGCTTTGGTTCTTTCCAGAGGAATTAATAAAGCTTATGAAAATGTGGATACTGTTGATATTTATCGGTTGAGCTATGATGGGGAAAAAATGAATGTTGTAAAGACAGATATTAACAGCCATATTCCTTTACAAAGAGGGGATAGAATAGTTGTTCCAGCAGATGAAACACAAAAAAAAGAATTTAATGTAATTGTTCTTGGAGAAGTTAACAGGCCGGGAGTTGTTCCTATTACAAAAGACAATTCAACTATAAAAAAAGTTATTGAAGATGCCGGCGGGTTTACAAAAACAGCATCATTAAAAAAAGCTAAACTTTTCAGGGGCAAAAGTAATATAAGATTTATTCTGGAAAGAGAATTTGGAATGGACTTAGAAAAGCTAAGTGAATATTTAAAAGATGTACCAAATCCCTTTCTGTTTCAGTATGAAAAAAACACTATGCTGAGGATGTCTAATCTTACCGAAGAAGATACATTATTTTTTATTGCCGATGAACAAATAAGACAAATGACAAATGAAGCTTCGATTGATTTTAGTGATGTGTTGAATGAAAATTCAGAAACAGCATCTCTTAAAGTAGAGGATGGAGATATAATTATAGTTCCTCCGAAAGCTACTACAGTTTATGTGTTTGGTCAGGTAGCACATCCTGGTTTGGTAAAATATATAGAAGGTAAAGATTTCAGATATTATTTAGATGCCGCGGGCGGTTTAGGCGAATTGGCAAGATCGGATGATGAAATTATGATTATTAAAAGTGAATCGAAAGAATGGCTCCAAGCAGATGAGCATCCGCAAAGTATTGAGCCAGGGGATTATATTTACGTGCCTAAAAATCCCGTCAGATCTTTCGATTACACTTTGGGTAAAATGGCAACTTACTTAAGTATTATAGGAAGTGTAGCAACTATCTTAATTCTAGCTGTCCAACTGCGTAAATAATATTCTAGAAAGCTTGACATTTATTATATTTGCCCTATTTTTACAAGGCTGTTTTAAAAAGATTCGTTCTTAAAATTATTTTCTTTTGTCGAAAAAACTTCGGGGACAATTAATTCATTTCCTTGACAATAGAGACAATAGAGCTTAAATTTAAAGCTCTCAATTCTGAGAATTTGAAAAAGTGTTCTTTGAAAGAGTGAGTGCATTTAACTTGTCAGTTAAATGGTTTCAACTTAGCGTCTAACGCCAAGATTACAAAATTATTAAACTCTACAACGGAGAGTTTGATCCTGGCTCAGGACGAACGCTGGCGGCGTGCTTAACACATGCAAGTCGTACGAGAACGAGGTAGCAATATCTTTAGTAAAGTGGCGCACGGGTGAGTAACACGTAAGTAACCTGCCTTTAGGTTCGGGATAACCCCGAGAAATCGAAGCTAATACCGAATGATGCAGCGGATCCACATGGATATGTTGTTAAAATCTATACGGTGCCTAAAGATGGGCTTGCGTCCGATTAGCTAGTTGGTAAGGTAACGGCCTACCAAGGCTACGATCGGTAGCTGGTCTGAGAGGATGATCAGCCACACTGGAACTGAGACACGGTCCAGACTCCTACGGGAGGCAGCAGTGAGGAATATTGGGCAATGCCCGGAAGGGTGACCCAGCAACGCCGCGTGGAGGATGAATGCCGTAAGGTTGTAAACTCCTGTTAGAGGGGAAGAACAATTTCGATCAAATCGAAACTTGACTGTACCCTCAGAGAAAGCCCCGGCTAACTACGTGCCAGCAGCCGCGGTAATACGTAGGGGGCTAGCGTTGTCCGGATTTACTGGGTGTAAAGGGCGCGTAGGTGGGTTTGCAAGTCAGAGGTGAAATCTCACGGCTTAACCGTGAAACTGCCTTTGATACTGTAAATCTTGAGTGCGGAAGAGAGAGACGGAATTCCAGGTGTAGTGGTGAAATACGTAGATATCTGGAAGAACACCAGTTGCGAAGGCGGTCTCTTGGTCCGACACTGACACTCAGGCGCGAAAGCGTGGGTAGCAAACAGGATTAGATACCCTGGTAGTCCACGCTGTAAACGATGAATACTAGGTGTTGGTCCTTTTAGGATCAGCGCCGAAGCTAACGCATTAAGTATTCCACCTGGGGAGTACGATCGCAAGGTTGAAACTCAAAGGAATTGACGGGGGCCCGCACAAGCAGTGGAGCATGTGGTTTAATTCGATGCAACGCGAAGAACCTTACCTAGGCTTGAAAGGCAGATGACCGGGTATGAAAGTACCCTTCCCGCAAGGGCATCTGTACAGGTGCTGCATGGCTGTCGTCAGCTCGTGCCGTGAGGTGTTGGGTTAAGTCCCGCAACGAGCGCAACCCCTACCATTAGTTGCCATCAGGTAATGCTGAGCACTCTAATGGGACTGCCTACGCAAGTAGTGAGGAAGGTGGGGATGACGTCAAGTCCGCATGGCCCTTACGCCTAGGGCTACACACGTGCTACAATGGATGCTACAATGGGTAGCGAGACCGCAAGGTGGAGCCAATCCCTTAAAGGCATCCCCAGTTCGGATTGGAGTCTGCAACTCGACTCCATGAAGTTGGAATTGCTAGTAATCGCGGATCAGCACGCCGCGGTGAATACGTTCCCGGGCCTTGTACACACCGCCCGTCAAGCCATGGAAGCCGGGGGTACCCGAAGCTAGTGTCTTAACCGCAAGGAGAGAGCTATCTAAGGTAAAACCGGTGACTGGGGCTAAGTCGTAACAAGGTAGCCGTACCGGAAGGTGCGGCTGGATCACCTCCTTTCTAAGAGTAATCTTAAACCTTTAACTGGTGTTAAATACTCACTCTTTTATTTTTTATTTTGTCCTTAGCAAAGGCTTAAGGATTTTGTTCTTTTAATTGATGTTTTAAAACAGAACTGGGCCTTCAGCTCAGAAAAAATAGTTCTTATGTAATAATGAACTTAGCTTGAGCAAAGGAACAAAACAGTTCTTAATTGAATTGTGAAATGGGCCTGTAGCTCAGCTGGTTAGAGCGCACGCCTGATAAGCGTGAGGTCAGTAGTTCAAGTCTACTCAGGCCCACAGGTTAAAATGGTGTGTTGCTTGGTGATAGAGACCTAACCCCAAACTTATAACTGAGTTTTTGGGGCTATAGCTCAATTGGGAGAGCGCCGCCCTTGCAAGGCGGAGGTTATCGGTTCGATCCCGATTAGCTCCACAACTTACTTGGTCTTTGACAAGTAAATGTTCTTTGAAAGACTGAAAGAGTAAAAATAAAATTCCTTTATGGAATTAATTTTTTTTACTGAGCCTAAAATTTTTAATTTTTTTTGTAGCACCAATTTATCTGTAATAAAAGAATTTTGGTTAAGTTACTAAGGGCATACGGTGGATGCCTTGGTACGAGAAGTCGATGAAGGACGCGACTACCTGCGATAAGCCACGGATAGGTGGAAATAACCTAAGACCCGTGGATTTCCGAATAGGGCAACCTATCTCGAGTAATGTTGAGATATCTGCAGTTGAATACATAGGCTGTGGAAGACAACCCGGGGAACTGAAACATCTAAGTACCCGGAGGAAGAGAAAGCAATAGCGATTTTCTTAGTAGTGGCGAGCGAAAAGGAAATAGCCTAAACCATCTAACGTGTTAAAGGTGGTAACCGTTGCGTTAGTGGTGTTGTGGGACATGTTTTGGCTGAATTACCAATAAGCCGGAGAGTAAAAAATTATATTGTTAGCTGAATATTCTGGAAAGCTCAACCATAGAGGGTGATAGTCCCGTAAGCGAAAACAATATAACTCTTTGAAATATGTTCCCAAGTACCACGGAGTAAGTGGAATTCTGTGGAAATCCGGGAGAACCATCTCCTAAGGCTAAATACTCTCTCGTAACCGATAGTGTACCAGTACCGTGAGGGAAAGGTGAAAAGCACTCCTATTAGGAGGGTGAAATAGTACCTGAAACCGTATGCTTACAAACGGTCGGAGTCCTGCTTCGGCAGGATGACGGCGTGCCTTCTGGATAATGAGCCTACGAGTTACTCGTACGTTGCCAGGTTAAGCCTCTTAGAGGCGCAGCCGTAGCGAGAGCGAGTCCTAAATGGGCGATCAAGTAACGTGCGGTAGACGCGAAACCGGGTGATCTACCCTTGTCCAGGATGAAGTGAGGGTAAAACCTCATGGAGGTCCGAACTAATGTGGGTTGAAAACCGCTTGGATGAGGTGAGGGTAGGGGTGAAAGGCCAACCAAACTCGGAAATAGCTCGTATTCCTCGAAATAGCTTTAGGGCTAGCCTCGAGTAAAAGTGTGCGGGAGGTAGAGCACTGATTGGGCTAGGGCTGTCACAACGGTACCAAACCCAGACAAACTCCGAATTCCTGTCACATGTTTCTCGGGAGTCAGGCAGTGGGGGATAAGCTTCATTGCCAAAAGGGAAACAACCCAGATCATCAACTAAGGTCCCTAAATAGTAGTTAACAGAGAAAGGATGTTCGGTTGCTTAGACAACTAGGATGTTGGCTTAGAAGCAGCCACTCATTTAAAGAGTGCGTAATAGCTCACTAGTCAAGCGACCGGGCGTCGACAATACCCGGGACTAAAACTACTTACCGAAGTTATGGGTTTCCGATTTATCGGAAGCGGTAGAGGAACATTCTATGTGCATCGAAGGTGTGGCGCGAGCCATGTTGGAGCGCATAGAAAAGCAAATGTAGGCATAAGTAACGATAAGATCGATGAAAAATCGATCCACCGAAAGTCTAAGGTTTCCTGAGCAATGTTAGTCATCTCAGGGTTAGTCGGGTCCTAAGCCGAGGCTGAAAGGCGTAGGCGATGGAAAACAGGTTAATATTCCTGTACCTGGTAAATTTCGTTTGAGCGTAAGGAGGGACGCAGGAGTGAAAGGTTAGCCGCCTGATGGATTAGGCGGTCTAAGCATGTAGGCTGAAGGTGTAGGTAAATCCGCACCTTCTTAAGGCCGAGATGCGAACGGGAGAGCTTAGCTCACAAACTGACCATAATCATACTGCCGAGAAAAGCTTCGTACGCAAGAGGTTTATCGGTCCGTACCGCAAACCGACACAGGTAGACGGGATGAATATTCTAAGGTGCTCGAGTGAGCCGTGGTTAAGGAACTCGGCAAATTAACCCCGTAACTTCGGGAGAAGGGGTGCCCCCGGTAAGTGAAAACCTTTACGGTCGTAGCTGAAAGGGGCCGCAGAAAAATGATCCAGGCGACTGTTTAACAAAAACACATGTCTCTGCTAAGTCAATCAAGACGATGTATAGGGACTGACACCTGCCCGGTGCTGGAAGGTTAAGGGAAGCGGTCATTCCGAGCAATCGGAAGAAGCTGTGAACCGAAGCCCCAGTAAACGGCGGCCGTAACTATAACGGTCCTAAGGTAGCGAAATTCCTTGTCGGGTAAGTTCCGACCTGCACGAATGGTGTAACGATCTGGATACTGTCTCAACCACGGGCTCGGTGAAATTGTGGTACCGGTGAAGACGCCGGTTACCCGCATACGGACGGAAAGACCCCGTGCACCTTTACTGCACCCTAACATTGGGTTCGGGCAAAGCATGTGTAGAATAGGTGGGAGGCTTTGAAGCCGGGACGCTAGTTTCGGTGGAGCCAACTGTGAAATACCACCCTTGTTTTGTTTGGATTCTAACCTCGATCCTTGAATCAGGATTAGGAACAGTGTTAGGCGGGTAGTTTGACTGGGGCGGTCGCCTCCTAAATTGTAACGGAGGCTCTCAATGGTTCCCTCAGCATGGTTGGTAATCATGCGGCGAGTGTAAAGGCAAAAGGGAGCTTGACTGCGAGACTTACAAGTCGAGCAGGTGCGAAAGCAGGACTTAGTGATCCGACGGCAGCGAGTGGAAGTGCCGTCGCTCAAAGGATAAAAGGTACGCCGGGGATAACAGGCTGATCTTACCCAAGAGTTCATATCGACGGTAAGGTTTGGCACCTCGATGTCGGCTCATCGCATCCTGGGGCTGAAGAAGGTCCCAAGGGTTTGGCTGTTCGCCAATTAAAGCGGTACGTGAGCTGGGTTCAGAACGTCGTGAGACAGTTCGGTCCCTATCCTATGCGGGCGCAGGATACTTGAGAAGGGTCGCTTCTAGTACGAGAGGACCGAAGCGAACGTACCTCTAGTGTACCAATTGTCACGCCAGTGGCATCGTTGGGTAGCTATGTACGGTTGTGATAAGCGCTGAAAGCATCTAAGCGCGAAGCACGCTTCAAGATGAGGTATCCCTCCTTTATTGGACTAAAGACTCCTCGGAGATGACGAGGTTGATAGGCTGCAGGTACAAGCTTTGTAAGAAGTTTAGCTGAGCAGTACTAATAAGTCGTGAGGCTTAACCATATTTTTTATTATAGATAATAGTGCTATAGGTTCAGCTCTTTCAGTTTTTCTTTTTATTGAAATTTTAATTTTGGTGGTTATAACCCGGGTGTCACACCTCTTCCCATTCCGAACAGAGTAGTTAAGCCCCGGAATGCCGATGGTACTGCATGCGCAGGTGTGTGGGAGAGTAGGTAGCTGCCAGATTTAATTTAACCCCGATCGTTTGATCGGGGTTTTTTTTGTGAAAGTTTCATATCTCTTTCATACTTCTGTTTCAAATGAATACTACTTCAGTATAGTTTCATAATTCACCAGTCCCTAAATAATTCTTTTTCGAAATTTTTCGATGTGATACTTTCGTGATTAATTCTTTCATTATTTGTGATGAAATCGTAACGAGGGAGCCCAATCTTATTTATGAAAAAAAAAGGAGTGTGCAATGAAAAAAATTAACCTTTTCTTATCTCTATTTTTATTCTCAGCGTTTTCGTTTGTTTATGCTCAAAACTTGAGCCTTAACATAAGTGGGTTAGAAGATTTAGGCGCAAATTATAATTATGAAGGTTGGATAATTGTAAGTGGTGCTCCTGTTTCTACTGGAACATTTACAGTTGATGGCAGCGGAAATATGAGTCAAACAAATTTTACCGTTAACTCAACTGATCTTCAAAATGCCACTGCATTTGTTTTAACTATAGAGCCTAACCCGGATTCCGACCCCTTACCGAGTTCTGTACATCTGTTAGGTGGTGATTTTTCTGGTGCAACTGCATCTTTATCTGTTGGGCATACTGCTGCGTTGGGAAATGATTTTTCGGGTATAGCTGGTAATTTCATTTTAGCCAGTCCAACCAACGGTGTTGGAGCCGATGAAAATAGCGGAATATGGTTTTTAGATATTGGTTCTGGGATGCCAGCCGTTGGACTTACTTTACCCACACTTCCTTCTGGATGGAAATATGAAGGTTGGGCAGTAATAAGCGGAACTCCAGTGAGTACAGGAAAGTTTACCAGAGTTGATACATCTGATGAATCTGCACTTTATAGCGGTGCAATGCCCGGGCCTCCATTTCCCGGAGAAGACTTTTTAATGAACGCTCCATCGGGATTGACATTTCCTACAGATCTTTCAGGGGGCACAGCTGTTATAACGATAGAACCTAATCCGGATAACGATGCCGGTCCATTTTTGTTAAAACCTCTTGTTGGTATGATACCGGATCCTGCCACTGACCGTGTTACGTACCCGATGAGCAGCAATTTAGCATCTTTTCCAACTGGTACTGCAGATCGTTCTTCAGTTGTTCCGGTTGAATTAACAAGCTTCAGTGCAAATATTGTTGGAGATGCTGTTACCCTTAAATGGTCAACTGCTACAGAAACTAACAATTCCGGCTTCAGTATTGAAAGAAGTATTAATAAAAAAGATTTCAAGGAATTAGACTTCATTAAAGGAAATGGAACTTCGACACAAAAAAATTATTATAGTTATGTTGATAAATCGATCACTAATGGAAAATATTTTTATAGATTAAAGCAAATTGATCTGGATGGTTCATTTCAATATTCAAATACAATTGAAGTTGAGTTAAATACTCCTAATAAGTTTTCACTATCACAGAACTATCCTAATCCATTCAATCCTTCAACAAAAATAAATTTCAGTCTTACAGAAGACTCAAAAGTAACATTGAAATTATATAATACATTAGGTGAAGAAGTGAAGACACTTCTGAGCTCTAATTTACCTGCAGGAATTCATAAGGTAGAATTAAATGCTTCAGATCTTAATAGTGGAGTTTATTTTTATAAATTAGAAGCGAATGGAACTAACGGAAGCAATTTTACCGCGACAAAAAAGATGATACTATTGAAGTAATTATTGGTAAATAATTAAATTTTAAACCCCGGTCATTTGGTCGGGGTTTTTTGTTTTTAAAATAAATGATTATTAATCTTAGCCATCAGGGTTTTTATTTTGCCAATATAAAATTAATCGATACCTTAATTGAGAAACTTTTCAAAGTATTCCCGCATTTGGGAAAATTTCTTTCTAGCTTTTCAATTTTCATAATAAATCGTGACAAATAAACTTTATTTTGTTAAAATTTTGAAGGTATATATAGATTTTTCTATTCTATATATTGGTACGAATCATGTGAAATTGCGAAGCAAATCCTTATTAAATTTAGATCTTTATACAAAACGCTTATTTTAAATTTAAACTTATGTCTATTTCTAATTTAGGTGTTGAAAATAAAAAGTGTAGTCATTGCAGTGAAGCCTGTTCCGATAACAGTTATTTAATCGGTTCAAAGTTTTTTTGCTGTGCTGGTTGCAAAACTGTTTACGAGCTTCTAAATGAAAAGAATCTTAGTAACTATTATACAATAATGAATACTCCTGGTATATCATTTAAAGAAATACGATCAAAAAGATTTGATTTTCTGGATGATGAAGAAGTAATTGAAAATATTACTGACTTTAGAAATGATGAACTAACAGTAGTGAATTTCTTTATTCCGCAAATGCATTGTAGTTCTTGTATCTGGCTGCTTGAGAATTTATACAAATTAAATCAGGGAATAAGCACTTCTAAAGTTAACTTTCTAAAAAAAGAAATCGAAATAAAATTTTTTCATAAGAAAATAACTTTAAGAGAACTCGTCGAGACGCTTGCTTCAATTGGCTATGAACCTGTACTCCAGCTTGACAGTATTGAAAAGAAAAAAACAAAGCTAAACAAAAAACTTTATTATAAAATCGGAATAGCAGCTTTTTGTTTTGGTAATATTATGCTTCTCAGTTTCCCGGAATATCTTTCAATAGATATTCACGAAACATTCTATAGGAATCTTTTTGGATATCTGAATCTGATTCTTGCATTGCCGGTATTTTTCTATTCTGCCTCCGATTATTTTATTTCGGCATTTAAAGGTTTAAGAAGTAAAATTATAAACATTGACTTCCCGCTTGCTCTCGGAATTACAATTCTTTTTGTTAGAAGCACATATGAAATATTAACATACAGCGGTGCAGGTTATTTTGACTCGATGACTGGGCTCGTATTTTTTCTTTTGATTGGAAAAGTTTTCCAGGAAAGAACTTATTCATATTTGAACTTTGAAAGAAATTATAAATCATATTTTCCTCTTGCTGTTCATGTTAAAAATGGTGAACAGGAAGTTTCCATCCCGGTTTCAAGATTAAAAGTAGGTGAAAGAATATTAATCCGGAAAAATGAGATCATTCCTGCTGATTCAATTCTTTTTAAAGGAAACGGAAGCATTGATTACAGCTTTGTTACCGGCGAGTCAAAACCCGTTCAAAAAGTTTTGGGAGAATTGATTTTTGCAGGCGGCAGACAGTTAACCGGAGTTATCGAACTTGAAGTAGCTAAAGAAGTCTCGCAAAGTTACTTGACCCAATTATGGAACAATGATACGTTTACAAAAAAAACAGAATCCAATTTTGAAAATTTTACTAACAAAGTAGGAAAATACTTTACCTTTGTCGTTCTTTTAATAGCAGCTCTTTCAACTGCTTACTGGTGGCAACATAACTCTGGTATTGCATTAAACGTACTTACTGCAGTATTGATTGTCGCTTGCCCTTGTGCTCTTGCTTTGTCAATCCCTTTCACATTAGGGAATTCAATTAGAATTTTCGGGAGGAATAAGTTTTATCTGAAAAATATTTCCGTAATTGAAAATCTTTCAAAAATAAAAACAATAGTTTTTGATAAAACAGGAACAATAACAGAAACCGGCAAAGCTGATGTAAAATTTATTGGTCCCGAATTGAATCCTTTTCAACAGGAAATTATTAAATCACTTGTAAGAAATTCCACACATCCGTTGAGCAGATTAATTTATAATCAGATTAAAGCAAATAAGCTTTATGAAACAGAAAACTTCGAAGAACTTTCGGGGCAAGGTATTTCTGGTTCTATGTTGAACAATTTTGTAAAATTAGGGTCATTGAATTTTGTAAAAGAAAAAGATGCGAAAGAAATAAACTTGTATAATGATAACGAAAATAATTCACAGGTTTATCTTTCGATAAATAATGAAATAATAGGTTATTTTGATATTACAAATTTATATAGAGCAGGCTTTGAGGAAGTTGCTAAGAGCTTGACTAAGAATTACAAAACATTTGTTCTTTCAGGAGATAACGAAAACGAAAGAGAAAATTTGGAAAAATATTTTGGTGAAGATTCCCAATTGTATTTCAGGCAATCTCCATCAGATAAATTAAATTTTATTAAAAGGATCAAGTCATCCGATAATAAAGTTTTAATGTTTGGAGACGGACTGAATGATGCTGGTGCACTTGCTCAAAGTGATGTCGGAATTGCCGTTACTGAAAGTATCAGTTATTTCTCCCCGGCTTGTGATGCAATACTCGATGCACAATCTTTCAAAAAAGTTCCTGATTTCTTAAATTTTTCTAAAACGAGCGTAAAAATAATTTACTTAAGTTTTATCATTTCATTCATTTATAATATTGTCGGTTTAAGTTTTGCAATTGGAGGGATGCTGTCCCCTATTGTTGCCGCAATATTAATGCCTCTTAGTTCTATTTCGGTAGTTTCGTTTGCAACGCTGGCTACAAACTTTATGGCTAGGAGAAAAGGATTGTAATGTCTGTTATTGCCGTATTGATAGGAATAAGTTTGTTCATTGCAGTGGGATTTTTAATAGCATTTTTATGGGCTGTAAAAAGTGGTCAATACAACGATACCTACACACCTTCGATAAGAATGCTGTTTGATGACGAGAATAAAAAACAAAAAAAAGATAATAATACTTAATCGTTACTTTAAGGAGAATACTCTATGGAGTTAGAAAGGTTTAGTTACGATAATAAAATTGTTAAACAATTCGGCATTGCAACTGTGGTTTGGGGAGTGGTTGGAATGCTGGTTGGTCTTCTTATAGCTTCTCAGCTTTTTCAACCTGCACTTAATTTTAATCTTCAGTATACAACATTTGGCAGAATTCGTCCGATACATACCAATGCTGTGATTTTTGCATTTGTAGGGAATGCAATTTTTATGGGCGTTTATCACTCTTTGCAGCGCCTTTGCAAAGCAAGAATGTACAGCGATTTGTTAAGTAAAATTCATTTTTGGGGATGGCAGTTGATAATAGTTGCTGCTGCAGTAACTCTTGCAATGGGTTATACAACCAGTAAAGAATATGCTGAACTCGAATGGCCTATTGATATAGCAATAGCTGTTGTTTGGATTGCGTTCGGTATAAATATGTTTGGAACAATTCTTAAAAGAAGAGAAAAACATTTATATGTTGCCATCTGGTTTTACATTGCTACCTGGATAACGGTTGCTATTTTACATATTGTAAACTCCATAGAAATTCCTGTTACATTTTTGAAAAGTTACCCGGTTTATGCAGGAGTTCAGGATGCACTTGTGCAATGGTGGTATGGACATAATGCAGTTGCTTTCTTTTTAACAACTCCTTATCTCGGGCTAATGTATTATTATCTTCCGAAAGCCGCTAACAGACCAATCTATTCTTATAAATTATCTATAGTTCACTTTTGGGCATTGATATTTATATACATCTGGGCAGGTCCGCATCATCTTCTTTATTCTGCATTACCTGATTGGGCACAATCTCTTGGAACAGTATTCTCAATTATGTTAATCGCTCCATCCTGGGGTGGAATGATTAACGGACTTTTAACCCTTCGTGGTGCCTGGGATAAAGTTCGTCAAGATCCGATTTTGAAATTTATGGTTGTCGCAGTTACTGCTTATGGTATGGCAACTTTTGAAGGTCCGATGTTATCGTTAAAAAATGTAAATGCAATAGCGCACTTTACGGATTGGATAATTGCACATGTTCACATAGGGGCATTGGGATGGAATGGATTTTTAACATTTGGAGTCCTTTATTGGCTTATACCAAAACTCTGGAAAACAAATCTTTATTCAAAAAAACTTGCTAACATTCACTTCTGGCTGGGTACACTTGGAATTGTATTTTATGCTTCGGCAATGTATTGGTCGGGAATTACCCAATCATTAATGTGGAAACAATTTACTTCGCTTGGAACTTTGCAGTATCCGAATTTTCTTGAAACAACACTGCAGATAATTCCAATGTATATGATACGGGCAACCGGCGGAGGTTTGTACTTTATTGGTGTTTTGCTAATGGTTTACAACCTGGTTAAAACAGCAAAGCATGGTGCTTTTGAAGATAACGAAGCCGCAGAAGCTCCTGCGCTTATAAAAGTTGAAGATACTTTTGCAAAGGGTAAAAGACATCGCTGGTTAGAAGGAAAACCGATCCTGTTTTTAGTTGTATCGATGATAGTTGTTTTAATTGGCGGACTGGTAGAATTTATTCCGACATTCCTTGTTAAATCGAATATCCCGACAATAGCCAGTGTAAAACCTTATACTCCACTTGAGTTACAGGGACGTGATATTTATATAAGAGAAGGTTGCGTTGGTTGTCATTCACAATTAATCAGACCATTCAGATCTGAAACGGAAAGATATGGCGAGTATTCAAAAGCAGGTGAGTATGTTTATGATCACCCGTTCTTGTGGGGATCGAAGAGAACCGGTCCCGATTTGCATAGGGAAGGAGGTAAGTATCCAAATATGTGGCACTACCTTCATATGCAAAATCCTTCGTCAATGTCACCGGGATCAATTATGCCTTCGTTTCCATGGTTGCTGACTCAAAATCTTGACACGACAACAACAGCTGCAAAAATTAATGCAATGAGAACTATCGGAGTTCCATATTCCTTAGGTTATGAAAATCATGCAAACAATGATCTTGTTGCACAGGCTGACTCGATTACTAATGATCTTATAAAAGCTGGTGTACCTGCAGAAAATAATAAAGAGATAATTGCTCTGATTGCTTATCTGCAGAGATTAGGAACTGATATTAAAGTAAAAACACAACAAGCTCAGAAGTAGGAGGAGAAAATGTTTAATAACTATTTGCAATCAATTGAAGGGGTAGGAATTTACCCGATATTTTCTCTTCTTGTTTTTTTTGTATTTTTTGCTGCCTTGCTTGTCTGGATGTTCAGGGCGGATAAAAAGCATTTGCAAAAAATGAGTGAACTACCTCTGGATTCGGAGGAAAATTTATTAAATGAAGAAAAAACATTTCACGGGAAAGAAATGAATAATAATAAACTCAATAAAAATAATTTATCGACAAGGTTAATTCTATTTCTGTTTGTCACTCTGTTTAGCTCATCTCTTACGACTATAAGTGCCCAAACAACACAGCCTGAAGGAATTCCAGAAAGTTATATCCATTTAATGTTGATGCTTTTCTTTGGAATTACTTTTATAGCATTTGCTTTGTTACTTTATTTAGGAATGGGGGAAGAAAGAAAAATGCCTCAGCTTCCTGCTTTTGATTTTTTGAAAGTGATAAAGGACAAGCTTACCGGGGCGGTACCGATTGAGCAAGAAGATGAAATTTTACTTGAAGATGATTTTGATGGTATTAAAGAACTGGACAACAAAATCCCACCTTGGTTTAATTTGCTTTTTCTAATCACAGTAGTCATTGCTGTTATTTATATGTTGAATTTTTATGTGTTTAAAACAGGTAAATTGCAATACCAGGAATACCAGGAGGAAATGCGGGAGGCAGCAATTCAAAAGGCAGAGCTTATAAAATCTGGTGCATTCATTAATGAGAACACAGTTGCCCGTCTGACAGATGAATTTTCCCTTAGTATTGGAGAAAATATTTTTAAGGCAAACTGCGTCCCGTGTCACGGACCTGAAGCAGGTGGAGTAATCGGTCCAAATTTAACGGATGATTACTGGATACACGGAGGCGGTATCAAAAATATTTTTCATACAATTACTTATGGTGTCCCTGCCAAGGGAATGATAAGCTGGCAGATGCAATTAAATTCGAAGCAGATACAGGAAGTAGCAAGTTATGTTATGTCTTTGCACGGGACACATCCTGCAAATCCAAAACCACCCCAGGGTGATAAATATATAGAGCTGCAGGATTCGACATCTATAAAAGGAATGTAATTGTAATAACTGGTTTGAAAATTATGGAAAACAAAAAAGAAAATAATGAATCATTTCGTGATTCATTATCAACAGTAAGTAAAGAAGGTAAGAGGAAGTGGATTTACCCGAAAAAACCTTCAGGAAAATTTTATAATGCGAGGACAATTGTAAGTATCATTCTCCTCGCGATTTTATTCGGTACCCCGTTTATAAAAGTAGATGGGCATCCTTTTGTATTGTTCGACGTTATTCACAGGAATTTTATAATATTAGGCATTCCTTTCGGACCGCACGATTTTTTTCTTTTTGGTTTATTGATGATCACTCTGATAGTTTTTATCTTTTTATTTACAGTTGTTTTCGGAAGAGTATTCTGCGGATGGATTTGTCCTCAAACAATTTTTATGGAAATGGTTTTCCGTAAAATTGAATACTGGATTGAAGGTGACTTCAGGCAGCAAATGGCTCTTAACAAATCTCCATGGACTTCAAAAAAAATATTCAAGAAAACGAGCAAGCAGAGTATATTTTTTGCTATTTCATTTATTATCTCAAATTTTTTTCTTGCTTATTTAATTGGGATGGATCAATTGATAAAAATTATTACTGATCCTCCCTCTGTACATATCAACGGATTAATAGCAATGCTTGCTTTCTCAGGAGTTTTTTACTGGGTGTTTTCTTCCTTCCGTGAACAAGCCTGCACAATGGTTTGTCCTTACGGAAGGCTTCAGGGAGTAATGCTCGACCAGGATTCAATAATAATTTCCTATGATTATGTACGTGGCGAACCACGGGGGAAAATAAGAAAAAGTGAAGCCCAGAAGAATAAAGGTGATTGTGTTGATTGTCATCTTTGTGTCGACGTATGCCCTACAGGAATAGACATCCGCGATGGTGTACAGTTAGAATGTGTAAATTGCACAGCCTGTATCGATGCTTGCGATGATGTGATGGATAAAATTAATAAGCCGCGTGGGCTAATAAGATATGACTCTCTGAATGGAATAGAGAAAAAAAGAAAAAAGATTTTTACTCCAAGAATGATAGGTTACAGTGTAGTGCTGCTACTCCTTATTGCATTACAGGGATATATGTTTGCGAACAGAACTAATTTTAGTATTAGCATTTTAAGAACACCGGGTTTACTGTTCCAGGAACAGGATAATGATAAAGTAAGTAATATTTATGACGTAAGTATAGTAAACAAGACTTTTAAAGATTTACCTATTGATCTAAAACTTGAAAACCTGGGAGGTGATCTTAAACTGATAGGAAGTGAAATGGATCTCAAGCCACAGGAGATTTACGACGGTAAATTCCTGATCATTCTTCCAAAGTCAGAAATTAAAACAATGAATACACCCGTATCAATTGGATTTTATTCAAACGGAAAATTATTGCAGACAATAAAAACCTCTTTCCTCGGACCGGTAGAAAGACACGAAAAAGAGAATCATAAAAATGAGAAACAAGAGGGAAAAGATGAAAATTAAATGGAACTGGGGTTGGGGAATATTTTTATCTATCGTTCTTTTTATGATGATAATTGTTGTAATAGTAGCATTTATGATGAATAGAGAAGTCGACCTTGTTACAGATAAATATTACGATAAAGAAATTAAATACCAACAGCAGATAGATAAAGAAAAACGAGCAGCCGATCTGAGCGAAAAAATTATTGTTAATTATTCCGGAAGTTTTGTTAATGTAATCTTTCCTAAAGATGAAATGCCAACCGGTGATCTGTATTTTTATCGTCCGGCAAATTTTCATAAAGATTTTAAAGTCCCTATAAATCTTGATAAAAATTTCAGCCAGGCTCTCGATGTAAGTAAATTAGACAGGGGATTGTGGAAACTACAAATAAACTGGTCGGTAGATAAAAATGATTATTACACCGAAAAAATTTTAATGCTTAATTAAATGGAAATTATCGCGGCTCTTTCAATAGGCTTCTTAGGGAGCTTTCATTGCATCGGGATGTGCGGACCAATAGCTTTGGCTCTTCCATTGCCGAAATCTTCCAACATTCAATTCTTTCTTGGAAGAATTATCTACAATTTAGGAAGGATAATTTCTTATGCTGTAATGGGGTTTATCTTTGGATGGCTGGGGCAAAAATTTTCACTCTGGGGTTTTCAACAATTCTTGTCAATCTTTTTAGGTGTTGTTATTGTCTTATTTATTTTTCTTCCTGGAAAGATAAAAGATAAATTGCTTTCATTTTCCCTGGTACAAAAAGTAATTTCGCCGCTTAAAATTTCTATTGGAAAATTATTTAAGCAAAAATCTCTTCCATCTTTTTTGTTAATCGGGATTTTAAACGGCTTCCTTCCGTGTGGTTTCGTTTATATGGGACTTGCCGGAGCGATTGCAGTTGCTAATCCATTAACCGGTATGCTTGTAATGACTTTTTTCGGTCTGGGTACTTTTCCTGCAATGTTTGCTGTATCTGTGTTTGGAAAATTTATAAGTCTCGGCTTCAGGCAAAAACTAAGAAAACTCACACCTGTTTTTGCTATCCTTTTTGCTTTAATATTTATATTCAGGGGATTAAACCTTGGGATTCCATATCTTAGCCCAAAATCGAACGGGCATACTCATCATATTGAAATGATGAACAAGGAATAATTCTTAGAAAGAATTCACTTCTCTTAATTATTGACAAATGGTTTTTCCTGATATATTTTCGAGTATACTAATATTTCTATAACATAATAAAAGGTAAGATGATGGACTTTCTCCATGTTGTTCTTTTCTTTCACATTTTAGGAGCTACGGGTCTTTTTCTTGGATTAGGAATAGAAGGAATTACGTTGAAATTTCTTAGTCGTGCTTCTACTACAGAGCAAGTTCTAGGTCTGGGACCATCTTTTAAATTACTTAGAATTACTTTTTCTATTTCAGCTCTTTTGTTACTTCTGTCTGGTATTTATATGGCTGAGAGTGCCTGGGGCTGGACAAGTTGGGTTATTATAGGTTTAATATTATTAGTTGCTCTTTCCGGAGCCGGAAGTATGGGCGGAAAAAAGATTGCTGAATCAATGAAAGCACTAAGTGATTCCACCGGTTCTCTTTCCTCAGAATTTAGAGAAAAAATATCTGCTTCCTTTCTTCACAAATCTTATAAGATCAGGATTTTATTAGTCATTGGAATTATCTTCATTATGACATTGCAGACCGACTGGATTGCAAGCATTGCCGCAATAATAATTGCATTTCTAATTGGATTATTAATTTCCGGAGTATCAGGAAAAAATCAAGAATCAACCTAACTGAGCAAAACAGTAAATTCGATTTGACTAATAATTTTTTTTGACTATATTTTTAGTCATCAAAAAGGTCCCCCATAATAAAGAACCTTTTAAATTTTCTTACCTGTTGTTTTCAGTAAAAGTCCTTAGCCAGGGAGTTTCGTTGTGCCTCTATTTAAATTGAAATAATAATGAGTAATGAAAGCAAACAAATGATCGGACAATCGGTTCTACATTACGAAATAATTGAAAAACTTGGCGAAGGAGGAATGGGGGTAGTTTATCTAGCCAAGGATAAGAAACTGGAAAGAAAAGTTGCCATTAAATTTTTGCCCTCTAATATAATTACCGATATAAAAGAGAGGGAAAGATTTAAAATAGAAGCAAGGGCGGCAGCATCTTTAAATCATACCAACATTTCAACAATTTATTCCATTGAAGAAACAGCTGAACAGTTATTTATTGTTATGGAATATATACAGGGGAAAACGTTGAAAAGTATTATAGAGTCACATGCGAACCATTATTTATCTATAAATGATATAATAGAATATACAGTTCAAATAGCCGAGGGGCTAAGAACGGCTCATGATAAGGGGATTGTTCATTGTGATATTAAATCATCCAATATCATGATAACAAATGAGGGTAAAATAAAGATAATGGATTTCGGTTTAGCAAAAGTAAGGGGGGGAATGCAATTAACTAAGATCGGGACAACCAAAGGTACAATTTCATATATGTCACCTGAACAAGCACTGGGAAAGGAAGTAGATCATCGCACGGACATTTGGTCTCTTGGTATTGTTATATACGAAATGCTTACGCGCGAACTCCCTTTTAGAAGTGAATATGAGCAAGCTGTAATTTATTCCATAGTGAACGAAAAACCTCAGGATCCACATTTAATACGACCAAAAACACCTGAGAAATTAGATGCTATTTTGAACAAATGTCTAACAAAAAAAGCTAAGGAAAGATATCAGAATGTTGATGAATTATTGGAAGATTTAACGCGTTTGCAGAAAACAGGAACTTCAATTTTTAAAGGATGGAATTTTACTAAGAAAAATAATAGACGTTTTGTTTTATCTGGGTTACTATTTGTTTTATTAATCTTGATCTCCGTTTTTTATTATTTAATAAGAAATACGGATTCAAATAATAAAACTGATTTAACAACTGAAAATTCTTTAGCAGTAATGTATTTTGAAAACCAATCAGGTGAGAAGGATATTGATAAAGTTTTAGTAAGCATGCTTACTACCAATCTTACCCGCTACAAAGACTTGAATGTTATAAGCAGCCAGCGTCTCTTTGATATTTTAAAATCGCTCGGGAAACAGAATACATCTTCCATTAATATTACCGATGCTACGGAAGTTGCAAACCATGCAAAAGTAAAAAAAATTCTAACAGGTTCTGTTATAAAAATAGGTTCTACAATCCGAATCAATGCGCAGCTTCTTGATGTAGCTAGCGGGAAAATTATTAATTCATACCAGGAAGAAGGATATAAAATCGAAGATATTTTTTTAATGGTGGATGATCTAACTGAAAAAATTCAGGGAAATTTCAACATGCCTGATTTAGTCGCAGGCGTTCAGCGTTTGAAGATTAAAGATGTAACTACTTCCTCAATCGAAGCATATAAATATTATGAAAAAGGTCTTGAAAAATTATGGAGATGGGAAGTTGATGAAGCAGCACAAAATTTCCAAAAAGCAGTTGATATTGATTCAACATTCGCAATAGCATATTTGCAGCTTGCCGTTTCTCAAACAAATAATTCTCTTTATGTTATTGCACCTTTTGCTGATATAAATCCTATACGTGAATTATTAAATCATGCCGATAAGTATTCCTTTAAGGCAACTGATAAAGAAAAATGGCTTATACATGTCAACAAAAAACTCTTCGATCGTGAATTCTATGCAGCAGACTCACTGGCAGATAAATTCGTCGAAAATTATCCTGATGACCGGGAAGCCAATCAGCTTTTCGCTTTTACAAGCTGGTTCGTGGGAAATAATGATCAATGCATTAATTCTGCAGAACATGTATTAGAGATTGATCCAACCTTTACTGGTGCCTATGGTATGTTAGCTTATTTATATTCTTCTACAGGTGATAACAAACATGCAATATCATCAATTAAAAAAGCAATAGCTCTCCAGCATGCAGATAATGATTACGATACAGCTTTTGAAATTTATCTCCAGGCTAATAAGCCGGAAGAAGCCTTGCTCCTTTGTGAAACAATCGAAAAGGCAAAAGGGGTTCCTCCATATTATTACTTAGCTTACATTTATATGCTGGAGGGAAATGGGGAAAAATCAAGAGAAGAATATAATAAAGAAATTGAAAACGATCCGAAGTCGAAAAGCTATGTAACTTCCGAAATTGCTTGTGCTTTTGCGTATGAAGGCAGATATTCGGAAGCTGCCGCTGGATTTAAAAAATGCATAGAACAAGCAAAGCTCTCAAAAAGTTTTTGGCTTGAAATGTATTCTTATTTTAACCTGGGTAAAATCTCTTTGGCTCAAGGGAACCGGAAAGAAGCTCTTGAATCATTTTCTCAGGGAGAGAAAGCATCTAAATTTATTTTCACTGGTACGTTTGATCCGGCACCCATTATTTCCGCATACTATTGCGGATTGGTTTATGTGAAAGATGCTGATTTTAAATCAGCAGAACTTGCCGGAGAAAAGATTAAATTTCTGATTAAAACGAATCATCTAGATTCCTCTTTCATGGATTTTTATTATTTGTTATCTGGTGAAATATATTTGGCAAGAAATAATCCTCATTCTGCTTCGGATGCCGTAAGTAAACTTACACCTTTTACCAAGATGTTTCCACGGCGGCAGATTCTTATCGCTAAAGTTGAAGCCCTTAAAGGCAATGCCGATAAAGCTGAGCAGGTATTAAAAAAATTTCGAGATACTGTGCCTATGAAGAATAGTTATATGGGAGGGGACAATCTTGATTTTCTTATTGGTCGTTCGCATGTAAATTATAATATTGCTAAGCTATTCGAGAAAAAAGGAGACAAATCAAAGGCAATTAATTATTTTTCAAAAGCAATTGGAGAATGGAAGCACGCTGATAATAAGATGTCGGAACTAATTGATGCTAAATTGCAATTAGCCAAGCTGTCACACTAAGATTTAGTTAAAATTTAATTTATTGAAGGCAACAATGAAAAAAAAAATATTAATTTCTTTTTTGTTGCTCAGTAATTTGGTCTTTTCTCAGGACATAACCGGAAATCTCACAGGTCAAATTCTGGATTCCCTTGGTGTAGCTGTTCCCGACATGGATGTTATAGTCACTGGCTCAATTCTTCAGGGCGTTAGAGGAGCAATTAGTGATAACCACGGCTATTTCTTTATTAGCAATTTACCAATTGGTTTATTAAATGTGACGATAAATTCTGTTAATTATAGTTCTGTTACTTTCGAAAACATTTACATCCCGCTGGGAAAGACAACATCATTAGGTGTTATTAAGTTGAACCCAAAGACAATAACAATTCCTGAAGTTATTGTAAGTGATAAAAAAGCAATAATTGATCCTACTTCAACAACGGTGGGGGGGAACCTTTCAGCTAAAACATTTGATGTATTACCAACAGATAGAAATTTTAGAAATATGCTTTCATTAATACCACAGGTTAATACAAGCTATTTTGGAGATGAGGTCAATATATCCGGTAGTACAGGACCAGAAAATATTTATTATATAGATGGCGTAAATGTGACAGAATTATTTAATGCTAATACCAGCACAAACCTACCATATAATTTTGTTAAAGAAGTTCAGGTCAAATCCGGAGGGTATGAAGCCGAATATGGCAGAGCCCTGGGTGGAATTGTAAATGTTATAACCCAATCCGGCAGTAATGAATTTCACGGACAGTTTTTTTCTTTCTTTACTAATAATGTTTTCGGTGGGGAACGAAGACCAGGTTTGGAAGTTGCTAAAATTCCTAATTTCGATTCTTATGATATTGGATTTAGTCTTGGTGGTCCAATTGTTCTTGATAAACTATGGTTTTTTGCCGCATACAATCCAACTTTCGATATAGAAAATGTTGTACTTCCCGGCTTTGGAGAATATACCGATAAAAAAGTAACTCACCTTTTTGCGGGAAAACTTAATTGGAGAATTTCACAAACTACTAATTTGACACTAAGTATTTTTGGTGACCCTTTTACTGAGAATAGAATCAATACAGGTGTAGTTGAACAAGGCTGGACGATAGCAAATAAGGATGTTTTGTTTCGACAATGGGACGCGGGCACATATAATTTCTCAGCTCATGGGTGGCATAATGTTAATGAGAAAATGTTTGTTGAGACATCAGCTTCTTTCCAGAATAACATTTCAACATATTCTCCGGGCGAAAACTTCGCACCTTATTTTGAAGATTACAGCACACAAACACTTTCCGGTGGTTTAGGTTATATCGATAAAACAATTGAGACTCGTTTAAGTGTTAATTCAAGTATTTCTATCCTAATTGGTAAAAACTCTCTGAAGGGTGGGCTACAATATGAAGAAAATACATATAACGATTCTATTCAGAACCATCCCTCAGGTTATTACATACAAAAACGAAACGATTCACTTTATAAGGTTTTCTATTCATTTGGAGACGGCGGTACGGTAAGAAACCGTGTGCTCTCAGCATACGCACAGGATTCATGGCAAATTAGCGACAGGCTTACTTTAAATCCGGGCATACGCTGGGAAGCTCAGTTTATGGTTTCTTCTCAGGGAAAACTCTGGCAAAGTATTACGAATGAATATCAACCCAGAATTGGAATTATTTACCAGCCGGGAGAAATAGGAACCCAGAAAATCTTTGCATCTTATGGCCGTTTTTATGAAGAAATTCCTTTGGTATTTGTTACGCGTTACGGCTCAATATCTCCGATAACAGAAATTGACTATAATCATAACCCCTTATTGAATCCGTCCGGGGGAGATACTTCGAGAATTTTTACGTCTATCCTACCTAAGGTACCAAATTTAAAAGGAGAATATTTTGATGAATATCTTATTGGGATATGAAAGGGAGCTTTTTAATCATTTCAAATTAACTTTAAAAGGAACATACCGGTATTTACCTCAAACGATTGAAGACGGCGCTCCATTTGCACCGGACGACTATGAACATTGGGCAATTGGAAATCCGGGAACTCCAAATCTAAATTTTCTTCCAAAACTATATAGAATTTATAAGTCTGTTGAAGTTACACTTGAGAGTTTAAATTATGATAATTACTATTTTATGATATCTTATGTCCTATCTAGAAATTATGGAAATTATGCAGGTTTGTTTGAAGATGGAGCCGTGCAACCAAATACCAGCAGCTTACCAGATATAACTGCTCAAGTCCCAAACAATGAAGGATTGCTTCCTAATGACAGGACTCACGTACTTAAATTTTCCGGCTCGTATGCATTTGGATTCGGATTAACAATCGGAACTTCTTTTCTATGGGAATCGGGGACACCACTTACAGAGTTTGCGAACGCTTCATATTTGCCGGATTATTTTGTTTCGCAAAGAGGAACTGCGGGAAGAGCACCCTCACTCTGGGATTTGAATTTCAGATTAACTTATGATTTTGGATATGTAATCAACTCATCCTTCAAGCCAAAGATTAAACTCGATCTTTTTCACGTTTTCAGTCAAAGGACTCCGGTGAATTATGATCAGGTTCACTATTGGGACGCTGATCAAAATGGTCAACCCTCTTATCCAAATCCAAATTATCTGACACCTATTTCTTATCAACCCCCTTTTACAGCTCGATTGGGTCTGGAAGTAAATTTTTAAAATAGTTATGTCAAAAAATATCGATAAATATGAACTCGAAATCACCCGGTTAAAAAACGAGCTCGAAAAATATAAAAATGCGGTTGCAGAACTGAACACTTTAAATGAACTTGCAATAACTGCCGGAAGAGCTAATGATGTTGACCAGATGCTTAATATTATTGTTGAAAAAACAACAAAGACTCTTAATGCTGAGCAGGGTTCGATTATGCTTGTATCTAAAGATCAGTATAACCCGGTAAATACATATTTGATTCAAAAAGAAATGACGACTTCTAAAGAAGCCTATCACGTTGGAGCAGTCATAACCGGCTGGGTTTTACGTCATGAAGAAGCATTAATAGTTGATGATCTATCTAAGGATAAAAGGTTTGATTACAAAGGCGAAGATGATGAGCATATTCATTCTTTATTATGTGTTCCCCTCTGGTTTGAAGGGAGGATAATTGGTTTACTCACTATGATAAATAAGAAAAAGGAAAAACACTTTTCAAAAAATGACTTTACATTGCTTTCCATTATTTCTGTTCAGGCGGGACAATTAATTAAAAACCTGCAGCTTCAGAAAGAAACTTTTGCAAAGCAAAAAGAAGCAGAAAAATTACAGGAGCTTGATAGAATTAAAACAAATTTTTTTAATAATATTTCTCACGAATTCAGGTCACCCCTAACATTGATTCTTGGACCGGCGGAAAAAATTAGTTCGGGGATATCTGATAACATTGTGAAAGATGCTAATATAATAAAGAGAAACTCCAGGAGGTTGCTTCAGTTAATAAATCAATTATTGGATCTCTCAAAGCTTGAAGCAGGTAAACTTAAGCTTGAAGCTGCTAAAGGAAACATTGTTTCGTTCGTAAAAGGAGTTGCGTTGTCTTTTGAATCTTTATCTGAATTGAGAGACATTACATTAGAACTTCTGGCGGAGAAAGAATTTATCGAATTGCACTTCGATAGAGACAAGATGATGAAAATTTTAACGAACATAATATCGAATGCCTTTAAATTCACAGCAGATGAGGATAGAATTACAATATCGGTAAAAGAAATAGAGAATCATTACGTTGAAATAATTATTAGAGATACAGGAATAGGAATAGCGAAAGAGGAGATTCCAAAGTTGTTCGACAGGTTTTATCAGGTCGATAGCTCACATACAAGGGAATATGCAGGAACAGGCATCGGACTCGCTTTAACAAAGGAGCTTGTGGAGCTGCATCATGGTAAGATTGATGTTGAAAGTGAAAAAACAGATGATGAAAAGAGAATCCGGGGCTGGACTGAATTTAAACTGCGATTTTTATTAGGTAGAGAGCATTTGCAAGATGAAGAGATTATCGAAGAAAAAGAAACCGAAACAGATGTCATTCTGAACCACGATGAAATCGGGGTTCAGAATCTCCCCCTGATGGATCGGTTCTAATTAATAACAGAGATTCCTCGCTGCTGGCCCCTAAGAATAACGAAGGGGTTATAGAAGATAAAACCATTATTCTTGTTGTTGAAGATAATTATGATATGAGGGAATATATAAAAGAATCACTGGGAGAAGATTATCTTGTTGAGGAAGCAATAAATGGAGAACAGGGAATTAGAAAGGCGGAAAATATAATTCCCGATCTTATTATCAGTGATATGATGATGCCTAAAATGGATGGGAATGAAATGACAAGAATCCTGAAGAATAATGAAAAAACAAGTCATATCCCAGTTATTTTATTAACTGCTAAAGCAGGACAGGAAAATAAAATAGAAGGATTAGAAACAGGAGCTGACGATTATATCACAAAACCTTTTGATATAGAAGAGCTTCGTGTAAGAATAAAAAACCTCATAAATATCAGAAAAAAATTGCAGGAAAGATTTAGTAAAGCAGAATATTTATTAAATCCGCAAGGAAAGAAATTCCAAAGTATGGATGAGCAATTTATGACAAAAGTTTTAAAAGTTATAGGGGAGCACATATCAGAAGAATCATTCAAAATTGAAGAGCTCGGAACTGAAGTCGGCATGAGCAGAACACAATTTTATAGAAAACTTAAAGCTATAACGGGAATGCCGGCAAGTACTTATTTAAGAACCGTAAGATTAACCAGAGCCAAGAAAATGATTGAGAAAAATCAGGGGAACATTTCGGAGATTGCATATTCCCTCGGATTCTCGAGTCCATCTTATTTTACAAAATGTTTTAGAAAAGAATTTGGATACCCTCCGACTCAAGCTAACACATTAAATCAACTCTTTGCTGCTACCCTTACCGGTATTCCTTTTTAGAATTTCTAAAGCTATCATTCTGTTGCCTTCCAAATAATAAATATAATGAGACGACATTACGATTAAATGAAACCTGGCTGTTAGCTGGATTAGCAGTCATTTTATTTAATTACATATAAATTTTTTATCAAAAGGAGTTCTTAGAAGGCGTATACTTCTACAAAATTCAGGTTGAGAACAACAATAAAAGGTGCAGAAATGAAAACCAAGACCTACTTTTTATTCTTTCTACTTTTCAGCTTTACAGCAATACAGGCGCAGATAAAAACTGAAGACAAGAAAGCTGATGATAAGCCTGTCGGCACCAAAATATTAAATACCACTACAACAACGGAAGACAGTATAGTCTTTAGAGATAATGATGGAAATACTTTAATAAAAATAACCGATGAAGGAACAGTTGGTTCTATTACTATACCTTCTGGAAGCAGCATACCATCAACAATAGTGAACAAACTTTACAATGTTGGCAGCACACTTTTCTTTAGTGGTAATCCAATCCTTGGTTCAGGTGGAGCAACTTCATTGAATGATCTATCTGATGCAAAATACGATGGTGAAAGTTTATTTTTAGGAGAGGGTGCCGGTGATAATGACGATTCAGGTGCGTCGGATGGAGATAAGAACCATAATACAGCAGTTGGCAGAAATGCTCTTCATTCAAATACAACCGGAGACGGCAACACTGCAATCGGAACAATTGCACTTTATTCAAATACTACAGGAAATAATAATACCGCTGTTGGAGAATTGACTTTGTCCTCAAACTCAACGGGAATTTATAACACGGGCATTGGTTATGAATCACTTTGGGCAAACACAACGGGAAGTAAAAACACTGCAATTGGAACTGCCGCACTTCTTTTTAATACAACCGGAGATAATAATACAGCAAACGGTTTTGGGGCGCTAGAATCAAATACAATCGGATATTCAAACACGGCGAATGGTGGCGAGGCACTTAAATTAAACACAACCGGATATGATAACACGGCAATAGGAGATAGCGCACTTTATTCGAATACAACTGGAATCCTAACACAGCAAACGGTTACAAAGCACTATATTCAAACACAACCGCAGATTTTAACACTGCAAATAGTAGTTATACACTATATTCAAACACAACCGGAGATAATAACACAGCAAATGGTTATGCAGCACTTTATTCTAACACAATGGCATAATCAATACAGCAAATGGTTCCCTGGCACTTTATTCAAACACAACAGGAAGTTATAACACTGCTAATGGTAGCTCAGCACTTTATTCAAACACAACTGGGAATAATAATATTGCGTTAGGATATAGTGCAGGGGGTAATCTTACAACCGGTTCAAACGATATATTCTCATCGGCAATGATGCCGAACCAAGCTTCGCAACTATTTCAAATGAAATTACATTGGGTAACAGCAGTGTAACGAGGACTTAGATGTAATGTTACTTCTATTACATCCCTCTCAGATATGCGTGATAAAAAAAATATAAGGGATTTACCGCTTGGTCTTGATTTTATTATGACAATAAAGCCAAGAATGTTTAACTGGGACAGAAGAGACTGGTACGAAAGCGGGATAGCCGATGGTTCAAAGATACAGGAAACACCTACTGCGGGATTCGTAGCACAGGAACTCGATGAAGCACAAACTAAAGCAAATGCTGAATGGCTAAACCTTGTACTAAAGTCAAATCCTGAAAAACTGGAAGCTACTTACGGCAATCTTTTACCTGTTATGGTAAAAGCAATTCAGGATTTGAAGAAAGAGAATGATGAGTTGAAGGAAAGGTTAGATAAGATAGATTCATCAATATCAACAATAGTAAAGAATGAAGTAAGCAAGGTATTACCAGAAAATTTTCAGGCTGATCAGAAATATGTAAAGATCAATTAAAGTCCTTAAAGGTAAAGCTGAAGTGCCCGTCACTTTAAAAGTGACAGGCACATAAAAATTGATTCATTAATTATTAAAATATTAATTAATAAAGGTGTACATAATGAAAACCAAAACTTTTGTTCTGTTCTTTGTTCTATTCTGTTTCTCTGTTACAATGGCTCAGGAAATTAAGAGTAAAGCCGAAGTAAAAACAACTCTCAGCACTAAAAAATTAAATGCAACTGAAACGACAGAAGACAGCATAGTTTTTAAGGATGGTAGTAATAATCATTTAATAACCATAACGGATGAAGGTTCGACCGGTTCGATAACAATACCGCCGGGCAGTGCACCGTCAACACCTGCAAACAAGCTTTATAATGTAGGCAGCACACTGTTTTTTAACGGCACCACTATCGGTGGAGGTGCAAGTTCATTGAATGGACTTTCCGATGCAATTAATTTCGGTTATAATTTATACTTGGGTTCAGGCGCAGGAGTAAATTGTAATTCAACTTATTACAATACCGCCATCGGCGATAGTGCTTTTTATTTCAACACAGACGGAAATTACAATACGGCAATTGGCTATGTAGCACTTTATTCCAACACTACAGGCAATTCGAATACGGCAGTTGGTCATCATGTACTTTTTAGTAACACTACAGGTTGGGGCAACGTGGCAATTGGTCAACATTCGCTCGCATCTAACGTTACCGGATATGAAAACACGGCAATTGGAGAAAGTGCACTTATTTTCAATACAACCGGGTATTATAACACAGCAAATGGAGGTGATGCACTTCGTTCAAACACAACAGGAAGTTATAATACAGCAAATGGAGATGCTGCACTTATTTCAAACACAACCGGATATTATAACACAGCAAATGGCTATGATGCACTTTATTCCAACACAACCGGAGATAATAATACAGCAAATGGAGATGCTGCACTTTATTCCAACACAACCGGAGATAATAATACAGCAAATGGAGATGCTGCACTTTATTCAAACACTGGGGGATATTATAACACAGCCAATGGTTTCCAGGCTCTTTATAATAACGTTGCGGGCAGTGAAGCGGTGGCAGTCGGATACCAATCACAATATTATGCAAACAATACAACAACTGCATTTATAAACTATAATACCAGTGTGGGGTATCAAAGTTTATATGGAAGTAGTTCTTCATGGAATAATACGGGTAATTATAATTCAGTTTTGGGATATCAAGCACTTTATTCTAATACAACCGGAAATTACAATACTGCAAATGGCGACTATTCACTTTATTCAAACACTGCAGGATATCATAACACTGGAACCGGGAATAATACACTTAGATCAAACATAGGTGGAATTTATAATACAGCTAACGGAAGCGGAGCGCTTTATTCAAATACAAACGGAAGTTATAATTCTACAAATGGAGCACTCACTCTTTATAAAAACATCACTGGAGGTTATAACACTGCAACCGGTTATTATACACTTTTTAATAACACCGGAAATTATAACACAGCAATTGGCTCTCATGCCGGACTAAGATCTTACCACAGGTTCAAACAATACCCTTCTTGGCTATAACGCACAGCCAAACTCACCTGCAGTTTCAAACCAGATTACCTTAGGGAATAGCAGCATAACATCACTCAGATGTAATATTCAGTCAATATCATCCCTCTCAGATATGCGTGACAAAAAGAATATAAGGGATTTACAGCTCGGTCTTGATTTTCTTATGACAATAAAACCACGGTTATTTAATTGGGATAGACGTAGAATGGTATAAAGACGGAAAACCGGACGGTTCAAAAATGCTGGAAACTCCCACTGCAGGATTTGTTGCTCAGGAATTGGATGAGGCACAAACTAAAGCAAATGCGGAATGGCTCAATCTTGTGCTTAAATCTAATCCGGAAAAACTAGAAGCTACTTACGGCAATCTTTTACCGGTTATTGTAAAAGCAATACAGGACCTGAAGAAAGAGAATGATGAATTGAAAGAACAGCTAATTACATCTGCACCCGTTATAATAAAATCAGAAGAAGATAAAACTATTGAAGAACAGAAAAAAACTATTGAGGCGCAGCAGGAAGAACTAAATGCGTTAAAAGAAGAAGTAGCAAAAATTGAAGAGGAGTTAAGCTTAAAGAAGTTTACAACTGCAAGCAAGTGAAAGACATAAAAATTTATTCATCAATAATTAAAAAGTATTAATTACAAAAGGTACACAAATGAAACCCAATACTTGTGTTCTGTTCTTTGTTCTATTCTGTTTCTCGGTTACAATGGCTCAGGAAGTTAAGAGTAAAACCGAAGTAAAAACAACTCTCAGCACTAAAAAATTAAATACAACTGAAACAGCAGAAGACAGCATAGTTTTTAAGGATGATAGTAATAATCATTTAATAATAATAACAGATGAAGGAACAACCGGTTCGATAACGATACCTCCAGGCAGCGCCCCTTCAACGACAACAAACAAGCTTTACAATGTAGGAACGACTTTATTTTTTAATGGAAGTGCACTCAGTCCTGGTGGAGGGGCTACTTCAATAAATGATTTGTCAGACGCAAAATATATTGGACATAGTCTATTTTTAGGTAATGGTTCAGGGATTAATGATGATGGCAATGATAATTATAATACCGCAGTAGGTGAGAGTGCACTTAATTCAAACACAACAGGTTATGGTAATACCGCAGTAGGTGAGAGTGCACTTTATTTAAACACAACTGGAAATTATAATACAGCAAATGGGAATGGTGCACTTGGAAACAATGTTACGGGATATTCCAATACAGCAAATGGTGGTGGTGCGCTTCAACTTACTGATGTAGCCTATGGCAACGTAGCTACAGGGTACTGGGCACTCTTTCCAACTTGATTTTGGGCCCGAAAATTTAAACACTGCAATTGGATACATGGCAGGATTTAACCTCCAGATATGGATCAAACAATATAATTATTGGTGCCAATGCTCAAGCGCCAGCTGATAATTATTCAAACTCAATTACATTGGGTGACAACAACATAACCCTTTTAAGGTGTAATGTCACTTCAATAACATCTCTTTCAGATAAGCGGGATAAAAAGAATATTAAAGATTTGCCGTTAGGCATTGATTTTATTATGAGCATTAAACCAAGAATGTTTAACTGGGATAGACGTGAATGGTATAAAAACGGAATTGCAGACGGTTCAAAAATGCAAGGTACACCAACTGCCGGCTTTATTGCCCAAGAACTTGACACAGCACAAACTAAAGCCAATGCAGAATGGCTAAATCTTGTATTAAAATCCAACCCGGAAAAATGGGAAGCAACTTACGGTAATCTTTTACCAGTGGTAGTAAAAGCAATACAGGACCTGAAGAATGAGAATGATGAGTTGAAAGAGCAAAATCAAAAACTGCGGGAGAGGCTCGATAAAATAGATTCATCAATATCAGCGATGGTAAAGGATGAAGTAAATAAAGTATTGTCGGGGAATTTTGGGCCGATCAGAAATATGTAAAAATCAATTAAACTACTGGAAGGATTACATATAAAAGTATGAAACAAAGCTTAAAATATTTTGAAACAATTCGAGCAGGAAGTTTTGTTCAAACTAAGAAGATGATTCTAATGAAATAAATTGATAAAAAATTAGGTGGCGCCCTATAATTAAAAAAACAAGTTACCTCATTATTAACTCTTAGGGCACAAACTAAAAATTCTACCCAAACAAGTTTGTATACTTAGATTGTTAGTATCCGCAGTTGCTAAAAACTGCGGCGGTTTTCTTACTTTAGTTGCCTGTTCAAATCCATAAGCAATTTTTAACAATGTTGGTTCACTCCATGCCCTTCCGAAGAATGAAATTCCAACCGGTAAACCAAATACAAATCCTGCCGGAACAGTTATATGAGGATAACCTGCTATTGCTGCTAACTGGGAACTTCCTCCAAGGAAATGATCTCCGTCAACTAAATCTGTCATCCATGCCGGACTATCAGTCGGCGAAACAAGTGCATCCAATTTGTGTTTATCCATTACTGCATCAATTCCTTCTTTGCGTGTTAAACGATGATTGCTATTCAATGCATCGAGATATTCTTTGTTCTGTGAGATCACCTTTTCTTCTGGCTTGTAAAAACAATTCCTGTTTGAAGTAAGGCATTTCTTCTTTAGCATGTTCTTTGTTGAAATCAATTAAATCTTTAAGTGATTTCATTTTTGTATTAGTACCACGATGCTCGAGATAGGCTCTCATATCAGCTTTCAGCTCGTATAATAAAACTGTCATTTCATTTTCATCATACTTCCCAAATTTATCGATCTTAACTGGATCAACTAGTATTGCTCCTTTACTTTTCAGATACTTCTAAAGCTTTCTCCATAATTTCATCTACTTCTGGAAGAAAACCAAAATACTGGCGAAATACTCCTATCCTTGCGCCTTTAAGTCCATCTAGGTCAAGGAATTTTGTGTAATCGGTATATGATTTTTCTTTACTGCCCTTTGTCGCATTATCTTCAGAATCTATTCCTGTCATAGCACCAAGCAAAACAGCAGCATCACGAACTGTTCTTGCCATTGGTCCGGCTGTATCTTGCGAATGTGAGATAGGAATTATTCCTGCCCTGCTTACTAAGCCAACAGTAGGTTTTATTCCAACCAGACCATTAAGAGAAGAAGGGCTGACAACAGAACCGTCGGTTTCTGATCCGATTGCAGCAGCACAAAGATTAGCAGAAGTAGCTGCACCGGAACCTGAACTGGAACCAGATGTGTTTCTATCGAGTGCATAAGGATTTTTTGTTAAACCGCCGCGTCCGCTCCAACCACTGGTGGAGTGGGTAGATCGAATGTTTGCCCATTCGCTAAGGTTTGTTTTGCCTAAAATTATTGCGCCTGCAGCGCGTAGTTGTTTTACAATAAATGAATCCTTCTGTGGTTTCGAGCCGAGAAGTGCAAGTGAACCTGCAGTTGTTTCCATTCCGTCTGCTGTATCGATGTTATCTTTAATAAGAATTGGAATTCCATGCAGCGGACCGCGCGCTCCTTTTTCCTTAAATTCCTTATCAAGTTCATCTGCAATCGTTAGAGCGTCGGGATTTACTTCAATCACACTGTTGATTGCCGGACCATTTTTATCAATCTCGTTTATGCGCTTTATATAATGTTCTGTAATGGAGCGAGCTGTGTATTTACTGGAATTTATTCCCTCTGTCAATTCAGCTATTGTTATTTCATCTAATTCGGTTGGCGGAATACTTTTTCTGATTGGGATTTCTGCATTTGTTTTTTCAGCAAAAGTTAAAGAAGGAAATGAAGCTGCAGCTATGCCGCCGATCAGAGATTTTTTCAAAAAACTTCTTCGGCTTTCACTAGTTATTTGATTTTTGTTTTTATGCATGATGCAATCTCCGTTTTTAAGGTTTTGTTGTGAAATATTTTCAATTGATAAAAATAAGCATAACTTTTTTGATGTTTCAATTTGAAACCCAATTTACAAAGTGATTTTATAACTTATTGCAGACGGATTATCAAATTGCTAATTTAAAATTGTTTATTCGTCTAGAATTAAAATGCGTAAAATAATATTTCACATATTCATCACATTTATTTTTTACACTAATATTTTGTGTGCACAAAAAGTAGGATACTCCACAAGTCACTGGCGGGAAAATGGCTTACCATATATACAGAATTTTAGCCCTAAAGATTATAGTGCAGAAATACAAAATTTTACTATTGCTCAGGACAAACGCGGTCTTATGTATTTTGGAAATAATAAAGGAGTTTTGATTTACGATGGAGTTTCATGGCGAACAGTCCCGACTTCAAACAAAACACTTGCCCGTTCACTTTGCCTGATCAATAATAAAATATACGTTGGCACCGAAGGGGATTTTGGCTATCTCTCGCCCGATACAACAGGCGAATTGAAGTTCGTTTCTCTTTTAAATCTTATTCCGGAGAAAAACCGTGACTTTCATGATGTTTACCAGATCATATCCAACAAGGATACAATTTACTTTCGAACCCGGAATTACATTTTCAGATTATATAACAATCAGGTGAAAGTATGGTACTCAGATAAACAATTTGACCAGTTTTTTATTTTTAATAACACGCTTTATATCGCACATCAAAAAACCGGTTTGTTGCAAATGAGGAATGATTCTTTGCAGCTAATTCCTGAAGGTAATCTTTTTAAATATGTTTTTATTCGAAAAATGTTTCCGTATGATGAATCACGGTTTATTATTGCCACAGACAAAAATGGTCTGTTTCTTTTTGACGGTAAAGAAATTAAAAAATTACCAACTGCCGTGGATAATTTTTTATTTATAAATAAAATTTACAATGCTATACAGTTACATAACGGTTTGTTGGCACTTGCTACAAGCCGAGGTGTTGTTATACTTGATAAGAATGGTAACCTTTGCCAAATAGTAAGTAAATCTTCGGGATTACACGATGAGTTTGTTATAAATCTTTTTGAAGATGTTCAGGGCGGACTGTGGCTGGCACTAAATAATGGTATCGCAAGAGTTGAAACACCGTCACCCGTCTCGCGTTTTCAGGATGCTTCAGGAATAGAGAGCTTTGTATTATCAATAATCAGGTTTCACGGAATTCTTTACGCTGCGACCGACAGAGGTGTTTACTACCTGGATTCAAATGAATTTCCTTTTCCAAAATTTAAACCTGTATCGGGCTTTTCGGCATTAACTTTCACTTTGGTTAATACTGGTGAGCATTTACTTGCCGGTTCGGAGAGTGCCGTCTATGAAATAGCAGGAATGCACGCGACTAAAATAAGCAAGTTTAACACGGAATTTCTTTATCATTCAAAAATAGATACAAACCGGGTATATGTTGCATTAATTGAGGGGTTCGCCGGGCTTGAGTTTATAGATGGCAGTTGGAAAGAAATCTCTCCTGTTCAGGGAGTTAATGAAAGGATAATTGCTATTAGCGAAAATCCGGATGGTACACTTTGGTTTGGAACCGAGTATGAGAATTTATTTAAAGCAAATGTGAAAATGCAATTTACAGACAGGAATAATCCACAAATGAAGATTGACATTACACATTATGGAAAAGAATATAACCTTCCTCAAGGTCTTAAGATTCCTGTTTTAGTTAACGGTTATACTGTTTTTGCAACTCTTGGGGGATTAAAATATTTCGATGAAAGACAAAAACGTTTTTTGCCCGAGACAACTTTCGGAAAAGTGTTTGCAGATACTACTTGTGAAATTGATTATTTGTATCAGGATAAAAATGGAGACGTCTGGATAGTTGCTAAGAAAAATGGAAAAACAATCCAGGGAAAATCTGTTTTACAACCGGATGGCAAATACGCCTGGGAAGATATTCCATTTTTACGAATCAATGATTTGGGAAATTCATATCTGGTTTACCCTGAAAAAAATGGTGTAGCCTGGTTCGGCGGTTCGGAAGGAATTGCGAGGTATTCTTCATTTGTAAAAAAGAATTATAATTTAAATTACTCTGCAATAATCCGGCTCGTTATTGCAATCCCAACTGATTCTTCTTTTTATAACGGCAATTTATATTCCGGATACCCCAATCCCGAAATTGAGTACAAAAATAATTCTATTCGTTTTCAGTTTACTGCAACAAGCTATGATGATCCGGCAGCAAATCTTTTCCAGGTTAAACTTGATGGTTATGATGATGGTTGGTCGCCTTGGTCCTCAGAAAACAAAAAAGATTATACCGGGCTTCCTGCTGGTAATTATACTTTTCGTGTGCGTGCTAAAAATATTTATAATCATTTGAGTGAAGAGGATACTTTTTCTTTTGAGATTTTACCACCGTGGTTTCAAAGCTGGTGGGCATATTTGTCATATCTGATCTTCACTGGAGTTATAGTTTTTTTCATTGTCAAAATTCGTGTCCGTCAATTAGAAAAAAGAACGCATCAACTTGAAGAGGTTATTTCAGAACGAACTTCTACTATCCGCGAGCAGACAGAAAAGTTGAAAGAACTCGACAGTCTAAAGTCACGTTTCTTTGCAAACATCTCGCATGAATTCCGCACCCCTTTAACTTTAATTTTAGGAATCATTGAAAGATATTTAGCTAAACAGGGAAATGAGGATCATGATTTTAATATCATGAAAAAGAACGCACAGAGACTTTTACACTTGATTAATCAAATGCTCGAGTTATCAAAACTGGAAGCCGGAAGCCCAAATATAAAAGTAGAAAAAACATATCTTATAAAGTTTTTAAGAAGAACGGCATCTTCCTTTATTTCTCTTGCTGAACAACGCAAAATTGACTTTAGATTTAACGGGCTTCCTCTTGATGTTCCTCCTGAAGTGAAAGAAATATTTGTATACATAGACTGTGATAGAATGGAGACAGTGATTTATAATCTTCTTTCAAACGCTTTTAAATTTACACCGGAAGGGGAAAAAGTTTTTATTGATGCAATACTTTTCCATGATTTTGTAGAAATAAAAATTCGAAATACAGGAATAAGAATTCCTCCCGAACACCTTCCACATATATTCGACCGCTTTTACCAGGTTGATAGTACCTCAACAAGAAATTATGAAGGTACAGGTATCGGGCTTGCATTAGTTAAAGAATTTGTTGAACTCCATCATGGTAAAGTGAATGTTGAAAGCACTGACTCTGAGACTGTGTTTAAAATAAAAATTCCGTTGGGAAGTGTTCAGTTTTCAAGCGACCAGATAGTTAAATCGCATGAAGAAGTTGTTGAGAGTCAGCAATCTATGATTGTTGAAGATGAAGAAAGTAAAGAAGAAATTATAAGGAAATCTCCTTCGGCAGAATCGAACATAATATTAGTGGTTGAAGATCATTTTGATTTAAGAAATTTTATTTGTGAACAGCTTGAAGATGATTATTCGATAGTTGAAGCAGAAGATGGGGCAAAAGGATTAAAGCTTGCCGAAGATATTATTCCCGATCTGGTAATCAGCGATATAATGATGCCCAATATGGACGGATATACTTTATGCAAAGAATTAAAAACAAATATAAAAACAAACCACATTCCGGTAATACTTTTGACAGCAAAAGCATCTTTTGAAAATAAGCTCGAAGGATTGGAAACGGGAGCCGATGATTATCTTATAAAACCTTTTAATACGGAGGAGTTAAAAGCGAGAGTTAAAAATCTTATAAAGATCAGAAAGCAGATAAGAGAAAAATTCCAGACAGAAATATTGCTGAAACCTGCGCACATAATAGTTCCTTCCGGACAAAAAGTTTTTATTGAAAAGCTGACAAAAATTATTGAAGAACATATTGAAGAAGAAACTTTTAATGTAGAAATTCTTTGCAAGGAAATAGCGATGAGCCGTGCACAACTGCACAGAAAAATTAAGGCAATTACAAACCAGTCGACAAGTGAGTTTATCCGCACTTTTCGTTTGCAAAGAGCAGCAGATTTAATAAAACAAGATGCAGGAAATATGGCAGAAATCGCTTACAAAGTTGGCTTTAATTCCCAGGCTTATTTTACCAAAACCTTCCAGGAGTTTTATGGCTGTACACCAAAGGAATTTAGCAGAAGAAATAGTTGAATCTATTTAGTTTTTGCTGATTTTCTTTTATGCAACATATCTTATAAAATTTGAAACAACATTGAAATAAATTAGCTTTACTTCCCCTTACTTTTTACACGTCAAATTACCCGTTTATAAAATTTAATTTTCTTCAATAATGGAACACTCCAAACTGGATGTGGAAATTTAAAGCTTTTGGATGTTCCAGTTTAAAAATCGTCATCGAGTAATTTTATAATACATAAAGGAGTTGAAAATGAAAAGATCTAAACTTGCAGCGCTGTCTGTTTTAATTTTTCTTCCGATAATGACGATATTGGGGCAGAACGACTGGGTCTGGCAAAATCCTCTTCCGCAGGGCAGCAGTATGAAGGGAGTAAAAATGATTGATGCGAATAGTGTTATAGCTGTCGGGGATGTATCCACAATTATAAAAACTACTGACGGCGGGACTAACTGGGAATTACAACACCATATTAATAACGACGAACTTACATTTACTTCAGTTTATTTTATTAATTCCACTATAGGTTGGGCAGCGCAAGGTAATACAATATTTAAAACCACTGATGCCGGTGAAACCTGGGTGCCCGGTTCATCAAACCCGCAGACTTCTTTTGATATTAATAGTCTTTTTTATCTGGACGAAAATACAGGATGGGTTGTTGGAACATCGGGAAATATCTTTAAAACAACCGATGGCGGGACAACCTGGAATTCTCAAAAAGGTTCCGGTAACAATAATAATTTATATTCCGTTTTTTTTACAGATGAAAATGACGGATGTGTAGTCGGAGCTCTTAATACAATATATACAACGACAGATGGTGGTGCTCATTGGGATCCCAGGACTACCAATACTAATAACACATTAGAGTCTGTTTATTTTATAGATCAACAAACCGGCTGGTGCGGTGGCGGCTTTTCAGAGTAATGGTGCGATTTTCAAAACTACTGATGGCGGCGTTACATGGAATCCCGCATCAAGTTTATCGGCAAATATTATCCTGGATATCAAATTTCTTGATTCAAATACAGGAGTTGCAGTTGGATATGCGGGAACAATTGTTAAAACAACAGATGGCGGTGATAACTGGAAAATAGATACATCTCATACAGATATAAACATAAACGATGTTGATTTTTATGATAGTGATCATGGGTTTGCCGTTGGAGATTACGGACTTTTGCTTTCTACTTCCGATGGAGGTGAAACATGGTCTTTGGTTAGTAAAGGAGCTACGTACCACTCTCTTTTTGATGTCTGTTTTACTGATGAAAATAATGGCTGGACTGTCAGCAACTATTCAACAATTGGAAGAACAACTGATGGTGGTGAAAATTGGTCTTTTCAAACTCTCAATCCGATAACTGCTTTTTATTACTTAAAATTTCTTGATGAAAAACATGGTTGGGCTTGCGGTTTCCAGGGAGCAATCTTTTCAACTACAGACGGAGGTACAAATTGGGTACGCGATACAACCAATACTATTTGGGGAATTAATGGTTTGGATTTTATCGACTCTCTTAACGGTATTGCGGTAGGAGATCTTGGAACAGTTTTGAAAAGCACTAATGGAGGATTAAGCTGGGATACTTCTGCTTCACCTTCAAATGCTTCATTATATGCTATTCATTTCATAGATAACGTTACAGGCATTATGACAAGCACATCCGGAGCAATTTATAAAACTACAGATTTTGGTCAATCATGGACTTCGATAAACAGTGGGGTTAATAATAGTCTTAATAAACTATTCTTTGTAAATAATAAGATTGGATGGATTTGTGGATCAGGAGGTTTGATCTTAAAAACAAATGATGGAGGAGATTCGTGGAATACGCAAAATGACAACACACATATTTCTTATTTAAAATTTATTGATGAGAATAATGGAGTGGGCGTTGGGAAGGGGGTTTTTTATACAACTGATGGAGGAGATAATTGGACTCCTTTTCCAAGTCAATTGCCGGTTGAAGGTGGTTCGGCAGTTGCATTGACAGACTTTGATAACGTATGGGTTGTGGGTGTTGGAGATGCTATTCTTAAAGGTGGAGTTGGAGGAACTGTGGGAATAAAAGAAAAGTCACAAAATACTTTTCCTAATTCATTTGTGCTTTCGCAAAATTATCCGAATCCATTTAACCCGAGTACAATGATTAAATTCTCAATTCCTAAATCTTCATTCGTAAATCTTAAAGTTTATGATGTGCTTGGAAAGGAAGTGGCAACTTTAGTTAATGAAGAAAAACAACCTGGAACTTATGAAGTTGAATTTTCCGTCCCTTACAATCTTTCAAGTGGAATTTATTTCTATAAGCTGCAAGCGGGAGATTTTGTTCAAACTAGGAAAATGATTCTTCTGAAATAACAAAAAAGTTTTATTTGTTCTAAGAACAATTTTACAGATTGGAATTTATAAAAACATAGGAGAAAAATATGAAACTCATAATTTCAATAATTATAGGTTTATTCATATACACATCAATTAGCTTATCTGCGGAAATAGGTGTAATCCGCGAGTTCCATGGAAGACGACCGGCTTTAAATAAATTCAGAATAGACAGGACGGATTTGATGGATATGAATCAAAACGGATATCCAGACATTGTGGTAAGAAAAAACGGTGTACTTTATGTTTTTGATAGCAAAACAAAAGAAAAACTCTGGGAATACTCCACTGAAAATATTTTATTTGGTGAAGATCTAACAATGAACTTTATCGGATTTGCAAGATGGGATGATACAGATATTGTTCATGTTGTTTTGGGTGTTGCAGATTCAGTTAATCCATCTAATTGGAATACCATTATTATAAATAGTCAAACCGACGAAATTGTATATAACGATGTCGGAAAGCCTATTGCAATGCTGCATTTACCGAATGGGCGCCCAGTGGTTTTGAGTTATGATGATCAAAGTAATGTATCTAGAATTATTGGAATACTTATTGCATTTAAACCTTCTTATATAGATAACTCAAATATTATTCAAATTCATCAGACAGAAGATTATTCTCTGAGTCTTAAATATAAGAGTGAGCCTGGGTTGCAATTAGCATACGATCCGGATTTATTCGATTCGCAGGACGATAGTGATCTTGATGGTGACGGTTACTCGGATTTTCCAATGCTGATGGCTGATAGCGGAAATGTAACGGGAATGGTTGTACGTGGAGGGGACAGTATCGAAGTAATTTGGCATTATGATTTTCCGGAAGAATATAAAACAGAGATGCTTAAAGGATTTCGTGGTTTTGCTGATTTGAACGCTGATGGAGAAAAAGAAGCTATTCTAGGTGATAACCTTGCTGTAACTTTAGATGGTACAGTACATATCATTGCAGAAAATTTTGAGATTCTCGATATGGAAGATGTAGACAATGATGGTTATAATGATGTAATTGGTTTGAATACAACAGACAGCACTATTGAAGTTTACGGACTGCAAAGTACTACATCGGTTACAAATAATGATCTGGAAAGAATTGGCTTCCACCTGTTTCAGAATTATCCCAACCCGTTTAATCCCAGTACAAGTATTTCATTTTCTTTAGAAAAAGCCGGAGATGTAGAACTAACTATTTATAATGTGCTTGGACAAAAAGTTCGAACATTAATAGATCAATATAAACCGGCTGGAAGCTATACTTTTATGTGGGATGGTCATAGCGATGCAGGGAACATGCTAACCAGCGGACAATATTTTTACAATCTGAAGTTTGGCACAGCATCATTTAGTAAGAAAATGATATTATTAAAATGATTATAAAATTGGAGTAAAAAATGAAATTAAAATGTAACTATATTATCGTCGTAATAATAGCAATAGTTGTTTTAAAGCCGGCTGTAATTCTTTCACAGGACCTTGCTCTGAAAGCATCATTTGACGGTATTCCATTACAAGGTTTTAAGGTGGAAACAGATGGGAATTATGGTGGCGCATTAGATTTTAACCGCGATGGTATCACCGATCAATCTTTTATAGATAGAAAAAAAAATATTGTGATAGTTAATGGTGCCAATCATCAGCAAAAATGGGTTGTGCCTATTTCGGTACTTTATGAAACTGTGACACTAGTATGTGTATGTGGATTTTATGAAATGGATGGAGATCCTTCCACAACTGAAATTGTAATTGCTAAAAATAAAGGAAATCGTTTTTGGTCGCCTATTATCGTGGCAGCAGAGTTAGATCGATCCAGTCCAAAATTGCAGGAAGATGATATACTTGCCAAACCAAATTATTTTCTGCTTGGTATAAAAGATATTGATAATGATGGAAAAGACGATATCATAGTTGCCAATACTTCAGAGCAAAGAATTGAGATTTGGAGCTATTAATTTTTTTTTCGAAAAAATAAGTTTCGTAATTCCAAAATCATCATTCGTAAATCTTAAGGTTTATGATATTCTTGGAAGAGAAGTTGCAACTCTTGTTAATGAAGAAAAACCACGCTGGAACTTATGAAGTAAATTTTAATGGAAGCTAATCTTTCAAGCGGAATCTATTTCTACAAGATTCAAGCAGGAAGTTTTATTCAAACAAAGAAGATGATATTGCTTAAATAATGTATTCTTTTAATTCTGTATTGCCCTGTCAATGAAAGTTGGAGGAGTTTTTTTATAATTTATTCTTTAATATATGAAATAAAGTTAGGACGAGCGCTCATTTCTTGGTATGTTTCATTTAACTAAACAGAAGGTGCTAATTATATGAAAAATATAAAATATTTTTTCATTGCGATTTTTGTTGTTTCCTTATTTTCGATGCAGAGCTTTGCACAAAAGAAGCAGGATGTTGAGAAAGTAAAGACGCAAATAGAAAAAATGAATGCAAGTTTTGATGAAAATGCTAGTAAAGGGGACGCTAAAGCAATGACCAAAGGTTATGCAGCGGATGCGATTCTCTACCCGCCAAATTCTCCGGAAGCAAAGGGAACGGATGCAGGTGTAAAAGTATGGCAAAGCTATCTTGATTTAGGTAAGACTGTTGTCAAGATAGATAATGTTAAAATAATAAGTTTTTCCGGGAACACTGTTGTAGCCAGCCATACATACCAGTATGAAGTTACAACGAAAGATGGTAAAGTAATAAAAGATAATGGTAAAGCTTTGACAGTGTATAAGGAACAAAAAGACGGAAGCTGGTTAATTACAAATGATATATGGAATTCAAACCTACCTCTTCCTGCAAGTAAATAGATTAAAATTTGATAACCCCTATCAATGTTGGTAGGGGCTTTTTAGTTAGCAAGGAGTCGGTTGTCAACGGTAAACAACATAAACGACTTTGCCAAACAAATTCATCAATCATATCCTATTGCAATTGATTAAAAAATAATTGATGTTAAACAAGTATTAAATACATCTATGTCAAAAGGAAGTTTTATCTTCCTGTAGATCACACCTAAAACTTCTAATCTACAATTTTCTCCTTATGGTGTAGATGCAGTTCTTCAGTTTCGGAGTTCTGTGTTTGCGTTTGATTAGTTCTATTTTAAATTTTTTGTTTCTATTCAAATACTCTATATGGTAATTGGGTTGAGAAATTTATTATGGGAGTTATAATGAAGAATACATCCTTATTTCTGATCTTATTGCTTTTTCTAAAAATCTCTTTCGCTCAGGATATAACCGGAAGTTTAGAAGGAAAAGTTTTCGATTCCACGGGAACTCCATTATCTGGTGTAAACATTTTACTGGGAAGTGAAAACCTTCAGGGAACTCGCGGAACTTCAACAGATGAAAGAGGTTATTTTCAGATTATTGCATTACCGGTTGGAGTATACCAAGTGCAAATTACAATGGTTGGGTTTAAAAAAACTGTATATACCGATATTCATATTTTGTTAGGTTCAACGACTTCGTTAGGTACAATTGTTTTGCAGCAGCAATCAATAGAAACTGAAGAAATTATTATTTCCGGGAACAAGACACTTATAGATCCTACTTCTACAGAATACGGGGGAACTCTGCGTTCCAAAGATTTCGAGAATCTACCTTTGGATAGAGATTATAAAAGTATTGTTGCATTACTTCCGCAGGCAAACTCAAGTTATTTGGGAGATCAGGTGAATTTTGCAGGCAGCCACTGGTTTTGAGAATAAATATTTTATTGATGGGGTGGATGTTCTGACAGGATTTAACTGTAGTACAGGTACGAATCTGCCTTATAATTTTATAAAAGATATTGAAGTACAAGACCGGCGGCTATGAAGCAGAATTCAAAGTTCACTTGGCGGATTAGTAAATGTAATTACTAACAGCGGAACAAATGAATATCATGGGACTGCATTCGGATTTTATACAAGTAACAATATTTGTTTCTAAAAATAAACAATGGGCTCACTCGATCCTTCGCTGGGAGTTTTTTCACATATGATATTGGTATTGGTTTAGGAGGAGCAATAATAAAAGATGCGCTTTGGTATTATATCTCTTACAATCCTACTTTCGCAATATCATGATGTTGAAATTCCCGGTTTTGGTATCGATATCGATAGAACTATTAACTCATTCATTTGCAGCAAAGCTTTCACTGGAGAGCTCTACAGACAATTTACAATTTAACTTAAATGTAACGGCGATCCGACTAAGAAAAGCAGTTGGAAGAAACATTCTGGTTCCTCCTTCCGGCATTAAAAAACCCTGATATTTATTTTATGGACATTGGTACTGGAGGTATAAACATTACTCTTGAATGGAATTATATTCAATAGGACAAAATATTCTTGATCGAATCGGATTAATTGCCAGAGTAATCATTTGCATGAAACCGGAGAACCTTCAACTAAATAAAGGTAAAAAAAATATTCTTTTTGAGGATTTGACTAATAATACCTGGGCTGGTGGAGTAGGTGGTAGGTACGATATATTCATATTTCAGTAATATAGCTAAAGTTAACTTCTCATTTATCTCTTCTTCACATAAAATAAATGCCGGAATTGAATATAAAGATAATTAACTTGAATGATAGTCAACTATGATTATCACGATATTATAAATCAGAATGATACAACTTATCAGGAAGGATATTCCATGGAAGGGTTTCCCAAATTCTCATGTCAACGAATGCCTTCATTTTTTATGCAGGACACATGGAAACTATTTAACAGATTGGTTAAGTGCTAATTGCCGGAATTAGATGGGATGGACAATATATTATTGGATCAAATAATAAAGCTGGATCAAAAACTTACTATTCCTATACAACCAAGGATAGGTTTTACATTATACTTCCATGAAATGATGGGCAGTAATAAAATTTTTGGTTCATTTGGAAGATATGTTACAGGAATTAAGCTTACAACAATAGCAGAACTCTTATTTCAATGACCATGGGATATGATTCTACTGTTTTCTATCCGCAAGGATCCAAGAATTGATCAACAGGATGGAGCTTCAGTTGCATCCTGGAGCGATCCATCATGTTATTTTTACCTGAAGTAAAAGGATTGATCAGCTCAATATTATGATGAATTCAGTCTCGGATATCAGCAGATTAATCGTGACTAAATATTCAAATGGATAATTCAAGGTTAAATCAGAATTCTTACGCAAGGCAATTGATGACGCATTGTAATTAGTGACGGACTAGAGTCAAGACTTTGGTAATCCGGGTTTCGGTTTATTAGTCAGATTTTCCAAAAGCCACACGAGAAATTATAAAGCACTTGTAATATACTATTGAGACAATATTTTGGCAAGAACTTTTAATTTTTTAGTTTCTTATGTGCTCTCAAGAAATTATGGAAATTATAGCGGGCTTTATTTATGCTTTATCTCACTTGACGAATAGTAAACCCGATTTTGACATATAAAAATATTATCATGTGATTATGGAATTTCAGGACTTCTACCCAATGACAGGACACATGTGTTTAAATTTTCAGGTTCATACAATTTTGAATTTGGTTTAACTTGCAGGTATTTCTTTCATCGCTGAAAGCGGAACACCTAAAAGTGAATACTGGCGGAGGCGAAGGATTATATTTGCCCAGCGAGGAACTGCAGGCAGAACTCCTTCCTTATGGGACCTGAATGCACGTTTTACTTACGACATTTTAACTTTCGTGAGCGATTATCATTCAAGAATCATTTATAATGGATCTATTTCACATAGCAAGCAATCAATTAGCAGTATTATATAATCGAGTACCATTATTATACATTTGATAAATGGAATAGGAAGTGATCCAAATCCCATATTATGGCTTATCAACTAAGCATCAGCCGTCAATGTCGGTTCGATTAGGAATTGAAGTCAATTTTTAAAATCTATGTACTTGTTTTTGAAAATAAGGAAATCACTCTTTTGGGAATATTAAAACTTCTTTTGTTTTGTTTTTCCTATTTCTGCAGCTTCAAATTTATCCTCAACAATTCAAACATAACTTTTGAACATTTTTCAATTGACCAGGGGATGTATGAAACAAATATTAATTCTGTAATCCAGGACAAAACCGGCTTTTTATGGTTTGGGACATGGGGTGGCATTGAGAAGTTCGATGGATACAATTTTACGGCATATAACATCGCCAGATAATCCGAATAGTATCGATAATGCTTTCGTTAATACACTGTATGAAGACAAAGAAGGAAATATTTGGGTTGGCACTTGGTGGGGACTTGAGATGTTTAACAAATCAAACGGCGTATTCACACATTACAAGCCGCATCCACCGAATGAGGAAACGGAATCAAACAACTATATACTTTCAATTTGCGAAGATAAAGATGGACTTCTTTGGGTTGGCACAGACAATGGATTAAATAAGTTTGATAAATATTCGGGTAAATTTATATGCTTGCGAAATGATAACAAAGATCCCGGAAGCATCAGCAACGATACTGTAAGTGCAATACTTGAGGATAAAGCAGGAACACTTTGGTTTGGTACTGGCAATGGGCTTGATAAACTGGACAGAGAGACTGGAAAGTTCATTCATATATGGTTTGATCAAAATAACAAAAGTGGAGCTCATAAATATTGGGTAAATACTATATTTGAAGATAAGTCAGGTATTCTTTGGTTAGGGACGCGGCAGGGAATTATCGCTTACGATCAAAAAGCAGGAACATTTACTTCATATATTAATAAAAAGATAAATTCAATCTCATCTATTTGCGAAGATGAATCCGGGCATCTTTGGTTTGGCTCCTGGGGATACGGTCTGTATTCATTTGATAAAAAGATAAAGAAATTCACTCACTATTTACATGATGATAAAAATTCGAACAGTTTAAGTTCTAACATTGTAACTTCATTATGTTTTGAAAGATCCGGTACCATATGGATTGCAACACGCGGTGGTGGGGTAAACAAAATTAACATCGCACGAAACAGCCATTCAAAAAATATTCATTTGATTGGGTTAATAATATTGTTAAAGGAAATAATGATATGCTTTGGATAGGAATATCAAACGGATGGATTTATAAATTTTATTCACGAGACTGAACAAATTATTCCTTATTCATTTGGAAAAGATCGTTTTATTATGCAGAGAAAAGTCGTAGATTTATGGTTTGGTAAAGAATCTGGTAGTATTTATCAAACGTGATAAGTTAAGGACAGATTACAAATTTTTATGACTTCTTCCGGGAGGGAATTTAAATATAAATGTCGATCACTTTTATAAAACTTCCTGATGGTATGGTCTGGATTGGAACCGAGGATGGAGGCGTATATAAAATTAATCCTAATAGCAAAATTAATTACGAAAATTTTGGAGATAGGTAGCCACAGATATTGGATTTTGTCTATTTAGATTGCTTCCGGTCTATTGTGGATCTGTATCAATTGCGGGTGGTTTATATTTGTTATGATCCGGCAAAAAATATTGTTATTGATAGATTTATATCCCGATCCTGATAATCCTGAAAGTATTAAACGACTAATCTTGTCTTAAAATCCTTGAAGATAAAACGGGATTTTTATACTTAGCTACAAACAAAGGTCTTGGTATATATAATCGTTCAACAAAAAATTTTAATTTTTTTAATGAAAAAAACGGTTTGCCTCATAATTTTTTATGGTCGTTTCTCAGCGATGATCACAATAATTATTGGTTATGTACCCGGAAAGGTATTTCAAAGTTTAATACATATACAAAGCAGTTTCAGAATTATGATGTGTCTTATGGTTTGCCTGAGAATGGATTTTATTTGGATGGTGTCTGTAAAACCCAAAATGGTGAAATGTATTTTGGAGCTCCAGGTGCTGTAGTAAGATTTCACCCTGACAGCATCAAAGAACAATACTTTCATACCTCCAATTGTAATAACAGCTATTAAAAAATTCAATGAACCCATCTCTTTTAGAAAAGAAATAAATTTATCCTACAAGGAAAACTTTTTATCATTTGAATTTATAGCCTTAAGTTATGTTAGTCCTGAAAGAAATCAATATGCATATAAGATGGAAGGGTTGGATAAAGAATGGGTTTATTCCGGTACAAGGCGCTATGCTTCATATCCTAATCTACAACCTGGCGATTATATTTTCAGAGTTAAAGGATCAAACAACGATGGAGTTTGGAATGAAGTTGGGACTTCAATTGCAATAATTATTTCACCTCCTTTCTGGGAAACCTGGTGGTTTCGAATTCCTTCTCTCCTTATTTTATTCCTTTCAATCGGCGGAGCAATAAGATATGTTGAAATGAAAAAGATTAAAAGAAAAATAGAAATGCTTGAACAAGAACGGGCATTGGAGCGCGAAAGAACCCGTATCTCAAGAGACATGCATGATGAAGTAGGTTCCAGCCTTTCTGAAATCGTAATACTTAGTGAGCTTGCAAAAAAGAAACCGGATGAGGCTGAAAATCATATAAAGGAAATTTCTGAGCGGGCGGCAGAAGTTATTGATAATGTTAGTGAGATAGTCTGGGCAATGAATCCCAAAAACGATAAGCTTGATAACCTTATTGCGCATACCCGAAGATATGCAGTTAAGTACCTTGGTCTGGCAAACATAGGTTGTCAATTTATGGTACCCGAAATTATACCTGCTTATCCGCTTTCAGCAGAGGTAACGCGCAATTTATTTCTTGTTGTAAAAGAAATTCTCCATAATATAGCTAAACACTCTTGTGCTTCGGAAGTAACGTTTACTGTTGATCTTTTTAATCAGGTGCTTGATGTGAAAATAGTAGATAATGGAAAAGGTTTTTCTCTGGATAAATCAGAAGGTTTGGGAAATGGTTTGTTAAATATGAGAAAGAGGATTGAAGATATTGGAGGGCTAATTACAATTGAATCATTTGAGGGGAAAGGAACTCAAATAAATTATTCTGTAAAAATAAATAATATTTGAGGTCATTCCGAACTTTGCCAAAGGCATCCCTTCGGGAGTTTCGGAATCTCTTTAAAATGGGTTTTGAGATGCTGAAATAAATTCAGCATGACTGAAGGCAAGTTAATTATTACTTAATTCTAAGTATTGATTAAGGAAAAAGTGGAAGCTATTTTGTAATATGATGATTAACGTCGGAATTGTGGAGGATAATAATAAAATCCGTAATGGATTAGCCGCTATCATCGACGGCTCTGAAGGTTTTAGATGCAGCGCAGTTTATGAAACGGCAGAAGAAGCATTGGTACAATTTCCTAAAGAAAATCCGGATGTAGTATTAATGGATGTAAATCTTCCAGGAATGACAGGTATTGAATGCGTTATAAAGCTTAAAGAAATTTTACCTGGTGTACAAATTATGATGCTTACAGTTTATGAAGATAATGAAACGATATATAAATCATTAATAGCCGGAGCTACAGGTTATGTACTCAAACGAACTCCACCTGCCGAACTGCTTGATGCAATAAAGGAAATACATAGCGGTGGTTCACCAATGTCCGATCAAATAGCGCGTAAAGTTGTTCAGGAATTTCAACAACTGGGGAAATCATCGAAAGAGACAGAAAACCTTTCTGAACGGGAGATAGAAATTCTTAGTTATCTTTCCAAGGGTTACCAGGATAAAGAAATTGCCGACAAGCTTTTCATTAGTGTAAAAACAGTTCGAACACATCTCAGAAATATTTATAAAAAACTTCATATTCGTTCACGCACCGAAGCTGTTTTAAAATATTTGCAGAAGTAAAAATAATGTTACTGAGTTCATGGAAGCTGTGATTATGCTTAAAGCATGTTTCGGATTGCTCAACATGACTTCAATATAAATATCGGTGCTTAAGTTAGAATTCTTAATTCTAATCACCCTACAAATAACTGCCCCAATACCTAAAACTACTTAGCCAGCCTACGTTTATAACCAGTTCAAACTAAACATTACTTCATTTGACCGATTTCTAGATGCTCAACTGTTATCTACTTTAGCACGGGTTTATAAATTAAAAAAAGATGGATGTCCCCCAAAATAGTTCAAACTCCACCGACTAAGTTTTTTTCAATAAATAAAAAGGAGTTCTTATGAAAAACTTATATGTCTTGATTACAATCAGTATCGTAATATTTTCTTCCTCATTAAATGCCCAATGGATCCGCACCAATGGACCCTCCGGCAGCGTTTATTCCCTTGCCGCCTCCGACACAAATCTCTTTGCCGGAACTGAAAACGGTATCTTTCTTTCCACTAATAACGGCACAACCTGGTCGGCTGTCAATTACGGTTTGGCGGGTTATGTTTACTCGTTTGCTTTTTCCGGCACAAATCTTTTTGCCAGGACTAATTATGGCACCTATCTTTCAACTAACAACGGTACAAGCTGGACTTTAGTTAATTCTGGTTTTCCGTTTTCCCCCTGACATACATACTTTTACTGAAAGTGGAACGAATCTATTCGCCGGTAGTGACAATGGTGTTTTTCTTTCCACCAATAATGGCATAAGCTGGGAACCAGTCAATTCCGGTTTAGAGAATACTCCGGTTACTGCTCTTGCTATCAGCCCAAATGGGGCAAGTGGGATGAATCTATTTGCCGGGACCTGGTCTCGTTGGATTGACGAACTTCAACTTATTTTACCGCTGCAGGCATTTTTCTCTCGACCAATAACGGCACAAGCTGGACAGCCGTTAATACCGGTCTCCCAAAGAATCCCTATACAGAGGAACTTCCAAGTATAAATCATCTTATTTCGTCACCAAATGAGGTTGGGGGCACGAACCTTTTTGCTGCAACAGTATATTTGGCCGACGTATCTCCCCAAGGAGGAAGTGGTGTTTTTCTATCCACTAACAACGGCGCAAACTGGACCGCAGCCAATTCCGGACTTCCAAAATATCCATCTGATTCACTTTATTATTTAAGCATAAATGATTTTGCAGTCATTCCCAATGAGAAAGGGGGTTCGAATCTGTTTGCCGCAACCTTTGATGGTGGCGTATTTCTTTCTACAAATAATGGTACGAACTGGATTGAATTTAATACTGGGCTGCCAATGGACCCATATGATACAACGCATGTTGCAAACATTAGGTCCTTTGCAATAGTTGGGAGTAATCTCTTTGCAGGTACCTATTCACGGCATTTGGAGACGTCCTTTGTCGGATATGATCACAGCCATTGAAGACAAACCGATCAACATTGCGGATCACTTTTATTTAGAGCAAAACTACCCTAATCCATTTAATCCTTCAACAACAATTAATTATCAAATTCCAACTTCTGGAATGGTTTCAATAAAAGTTTATGATGTATTGGGAAAAGAAGTAGCAACATTTGTGAATGAAGAAAAACCAGCGGGAAGTTATGAAGTAAATTTTTCCGCCTGCAGGCGGAAATGCAGCTAATCTTTCAAGCGGAATATATTTCTATAGAATACAATCGGGCTCATTCATTGAAACTAAGAAGATGATACTTCTAAAGTAAAACCATTAGGTGAGACTCACTTTTAAAGTGAGTCTCTTTTTCAATAACTGAATTAAGAGACATATTTTTTTATTTAAAATAAGAAGGGCACAATGAAAACTTTATTATACACTTTGTTTGTCTTGTCGTTGTTTTCAATAACAGCATTTCCTCAAGATAGATCACACAAGGGAGAATTACCCGAGAGATTCAATACCGGAAAACTTCGGGAAATCCAGAAATTAAAATCTTATGGACCAGAAGGATTTAGTGCTAAAGAAGATTTGATACGGCAAACTAATAGCAACGGTTTGCAGAATACATTAAAAGAGTTTAATAAAGAAGAAAAATTCAATGCGCAAAATTCAAGGACAACCACCAATAAAACACTGCTTAGTAATGGTTTTATATTAATAGAAGAACTTATCCAAACTTGGAATGGCACTGCCTGGGTGAATAGCTATAAGGATTCATACACATATGACGTAAACAATAACCAAACTGAGTGGCTCTCTCAAATTTGGAATGGCACTGCCTGGGTGAATAGCGTATAAGGATTCATACACATATGACGTAAACAATAACCAAACTGAAATGATCTATCAAGATTGGAATGGCACTGCCTGGGTGAATAACTGATAAGTATTCATACACATATGACGTAAACAATAACCAAACTGAAACACTCGACCAAACTTGGGATGGCACTGCCTGGGTGAATAGCTAGAAGGTTTCATCCACATATGACGTAAACAATAACCAAACTGAATATCTCGGTCAAAATTGGGATGGCACTGCCTGGGTGAATAGCTATAAGAGTTCATACACATATGACGTAAACAATAACCAAACTGAAAGACTCAACCAATCTTGGGATGGCACTGCCTGGGTGAATGACAATAAGTATTCATACACATATGACGTAAACAATAACCAAACTGAAGAACTCGACCAATCTTGGGATGGCACTGCTTGGGTGAATGAATACAATGGATCATTCACATATGACGTAAACAATAACCAAACTGAATATCTCGGTCAAGGTTGGGATGGCACTGCTTGGGTGAATGATTACAATGGATCATTCACATATGACGTAAACAATAACCAAACTGAAAATCTCGATCAATATTGGGATGGCACTACTTGGGTGAATTACGAGAATATTCATTCACATATGACGGAAACAATAATCAAACTGAATATATCTATCAAACTTGGGATGGCACTGCCTGGGTGAATACTGATAAGTATTCATATACTTATAACCAGGTAACAGCAGTTAACGAGAATTTCAATTCTGTAAAATCATATAGTTTATTGCAAAACTATCCCAATCCATTTAATCCTTCAACAACAATTAATTATCAAATTCCAACCACAGGAATTGTTTCAATAAAAGTTTATGATGTATTGGGAAAAGAAATAGCGACACTTGTGAATGAAGAAAAACCAGCGGGAAGTTATGAAGTAAATTTTTCCGCCTCTGGCGGATCCGCCTCTGGCGGAAATGCAGCTAATCTTTCAAGCGGGATATATTTCTATAAGATTCAAGCAGGGATCATTTGTTGAAACAAAAAAGATGATACTTCTAAAATAATTATTTGTGAATTAAGAATTAAAACCCCGGTCATCCAATCGGGGTTTTTTGTTTTAAAGATTCGTTTTTTTCTTGTTTGATTTTTTTATTTTAGTCATAAATCAACAGGAAAATAAAAATGGTCTATTTATATCTAAAGGTTCTTCACGTTTTATTTGTAATTATGTTTCTCGGGAATATTGCAGTTGGTGTGTTCTGGAAAATGTATGCCCAGAAAACAAAGGATCCCGATAAAATTGCTTTTACATTTAATGGAATAATTAAGGCAGACAAAATATTTACTATGCCCGGTGTTATTGGCTTAACAATATTTGGACTTGGTGCTGCTACATATTATGGCTTTCCATTATTAGGAACAAGCTGGATACTCTGGTCAATTATTCTTTTAATTATTTCCGGGATTGCATTTATGGTTAAACTTGTTCCTTTACAAAAACAAATTGCTACACTCGCTTCGGATAGGGAAAAATTTAATTGGGACGAATACAATAAGCTTTCAAACCAATGGAATATTTGGGGATCGATTGCTCTATTAGCTCCTGTTATCGCTGCTGTACTTATGATATTGAAACCAATCTAATATCAACAATGACTATGAATGACAATTGAATTACAACAAATGACCATTAAATGATCACCCCTCGGTTCTTTTCTTGAACTTACTCTTAATCTTGAACTTATTTTATCTTATATTTGAATAAAAGAATATTGTTTATGCCCCGCTGGTTAAAAATATCAATTACAGTTTCGGTTACTCTTATAATTCTTATTGCTGCTGCAGGTTTTATTTTTTACAATATGTTAACCGCATCTCTCCCGCAATATGAAGGAGAAATAACTGCACACGGTATTTCAGATAAAGCTGAAGTTTACAGGGATAGCCTTGGTGTCCCATATATTTTAGCTAACAATGAAGATGATGCAGCATTTGCTCTCGGTTATTTGCATGCACAGGAAAGAATGTTTCAAATGGATTTGATTAGGAGAGCGGGCGCAGGAAAGTTGAGTGAAATTTTAGGACCGAAAGCATTAATCTTTGATAAATTATTTAGAACAGTTGGAATAGAAAAAACTTCTCAGAGAATTGTAAAAATTCTCAAACCGGAAGTTCTAAAATTGTTGGAATCATATTCAGCAGGAGTAAATCAATATCTTAAAGATGCAAAAGGAAAATATTCTATTGAGTTTGATGTACTTCGTTATGATCCTTATGAATGGAAGCCGGAAGATTGTATTATTATTTCAAGGATGATGGCGTGGGAATTAAATATTAGCTGGTGGACAGATATTTCTTTTACTGAACTAGTGCAAAAACTTGGTGAGGAAAAGGTAAAAGAAATTCTTCCTGACTGGGATGAGAATGCACCTTATATAATTCCGCCCGAGATAAAATCTTATCCAAAACTAAGAACAGGTTTAATTGATATTGATAAAAACTTCCGGAACTTATTAGGAATTTCCGGAACTCATCTCGGTTCGAACAATTGGGTTATTGATAGTAGTTTGTCTGTTTCCGGCAAACCAATAATTGCAAACGATCCGCATCTTGGTTACAGCGCTCCGGGAAGATGGTATGCTGCTGTTATAAGAGCGGGCAACTGGAATGTTGAAGGTGTTACAATTCCGGGAATTCCTGCGGTTGTTATTGGTAAGAATCAAAACGTCTCGTGGGCTCTAACAAACATAATGCTCGATGATGCCGATTTTTATATTGAAAAGCTCGATTCAACAGGAAAAAAATATTTGTTGAACAATAACTGGAAAGATTTAGACATTACAGAAGAAACGATAAAGAGTTAAAGATTCGCTTGATGTAAAATTAAAAATAAGAAGCACTCACAGAGGTCCGCTAATTTCAGATATTCATCCATATTCCTTTTTATATCCTGGTGTGGACATGCAAAAAACTGCGATAAGTATGAGATGGGTCGGAATGGAAACGACTGAAGAAATGAATTCATTCTATCTGCTTAACAGGGCAAAAAACTGGAATGAATTTAAAGAAGCTGTAAGCTATTTCAGTGTGCCCGGACAAAATTTTGTTTATGCAGATAAAAATGGAAACATCGGTTATGTTTTTGGAGGGAAACTTCCTAAAAGAGAATCAACATCACCAACATTTGTATTTGATGGAACAACTGATAAATATGATTGGAAAGGTTATGTTGACCGTTCCGAAATTCCTGATCTTTTTAATCCCAAAGAAAAATTTATTGCATCGGCTAATAATAAAACTCTAAAAGATTTTAAATATCATATTTCAAATTTGTGGGAACCTTCTTCCAGGATTGAGAGAATTGATCAGCTTCTCACAAGTAAAGGAAAATTATCTTCCGCCGATTTTATGAAATTCCAGATGGATCAAATTTCACCTTACGCAAAGATGATTACTCAATATATATTGTCAGCTTTTAGTGATGTTAAAGTTACGGATGAAAATCTTGCTCTTGCTTTGGAACTTTTTAAAGACTGGAACTATGAAATGAATGAGTTCAGCCAGGTTCCAACAATTTACTCTGTTTTCTTCAAATATCTTTTAAAGAATACTTTTTATGATGAAATGGGGAATGATCTTTACAACCAGTTTGTTTTTGTTTCTAATGTTCCTTACAGAAGCATTGAGAAAATGTTGAAAGACAAATCTCATCCCTGGTTTGATAATATTAATACTCCGCAAATTGAAGATAGAGATTTCATTATTCGTAAAAGTCTTGTAGATGCATTATCGGAATTAGAAAAAACATTTGGAAAAGATATTACCGAATGGCAGTGGGGGAAACTTCATACTGTAACTCACAAGCATCCTTTCAGCGGACAATTTTCTTTGATTGATAAATATATTGATATCGGTCCTTTTCCAATCGGCGGAGACGGCACAACTATTTTCAACACCGAGTATCCTTTTTATGATGCAGTTAAAAATTATTCTGAATTTAATCATACTCCTTTTGAAGATGTTCTTGGACCTTCGATGAGATACATTTTTGATTTTTCCAAACCGGATGAGTTTTATTTAATTCTCACTACCGGAGAATCAGGCAATGTAATGAGCAAACATTATAGAGATATGACTAAAATGTGGTTACGAGGAAATTATATGAAAATAAGAACTGATGAGAAATCAATACAGAATGAATAAAGATTTGTTAGAGATAATTCCGGAGTAATCTCAAAAGTCAAATCTCAAACCTTCTAATTAAGTAGAATAAGATTTGAGATTTTAGTTTTGAGATTTGAGATTAATAGTAATTTTAGACTTAAATTTGAACTTTGAAATAAACAAGTAGATATGAAAGTAATTGAACACCTGGCGAAAGCCAAAGAACCATTAATAAGTTTTGAATTAATTCCTCCAAAGAGAGGTGGGGATTTTGCAACTCTTCTTTCTGTAATAGATGATATCTCAAAGTACAAACCTCCGTTTATTGATATTACAAGTCATCCTGCCGAAGTTGTTTATGAAGAGACATCAAAGGGAATAAAAAAAATTATAAAAAGAAAAAGACCCGGAACACTTGGCATCTGTGCACTTATTCAGAATAAATATAGTGTTGATGCTGTTCCGCATGTTCTTACAAATGGATTTACGAGAGAAGAAACGGAAGACTTTTTAATCGAGTTAAATTATCTCGGTATCGAAAATGTGCTTGCAATACGCGGCGATGATCTCGGTTATCAGAAACCAGTGCCCGAAGGGAGAAGCAAGAACGTTCACGCTGTTGATCTTGTAAAGCAAATTTCTGATATGAATAATGGAAGATATCTTGAAGAAAGTCTACTCGATGCGAAGCCGACAAATTTTTGTGTTGGAGTAAGCGGTTATCCCGAAAAACATTTTGAAGCTCCTAATCTGAAAACAGATATAAAATATGTAAAGCAAAAAGTTGATGCCGGGGCAGATTATGTAGTTACGCAAATGTTCTATGACAACAATGCATTTTTTAGTTTTGTTGACCTTTGCAGGAAAGAAGGAATAAGTGTTCCTATTATTCCGGGATTAAAAATTCTAAGTACGAGAGCACATTTAATAAACATTCCAAAGAATTTTTATGTAAATCTTCCGCAAGATCTTGTGGATGAGGTTAATGCCGCAAAACCTGAACACGTTCTCGAAGTTGGAGTAGAGTGGGCAGTAAACCAGGTTAGTGAATTGTTGGATAAAAATATTCCGGGTGTTCATTTTTATATTATGCAGAACTCCAAACCTATTAAAAAGTTAATGGAAAGATTAAAGTTCTTCAAAAAGATAGCGTAATTATTTTAGTAAAATATTTCCTGTTTATTATCAGATGATTGGACAAAAGGGAAAGAAAGTTAAAAAAAACGATTGGGGAGTAGCAGGTTGCGGACGCTTTGCTGAAAAAGCTTTTCTTCCGGCATTGCAAATGCTGAAGAAAAATGAAGTTGTATCATTATTCAGCAACAGCAAAGAAAGAGCAAACGAACTTTCTAAAAAATTTGGGATACCAAATACTTTTTCAAATTATGATGATTTTCTTAATTCAAATATTAATTGTGTTTATATATCGAGTGCAAATTCAGATCATTACGAACAAGTAACAAAAGCTGCAAAAGCAGGAAAGAATATTCTTTGTGAAAAACCTCTTGCTCTGAATTCATCGCAGGCAGAAGAAATGGTAAAAGTTTGTGAGGATAATGGAGTTAAGCTTGCAGTAAGTTATGTTTACAAGTTTCATCCTTTGATTAGAAAAGCAAAAGAGTTAATTAACTAGTGAGTATATCGGCAAGCTCGTTTCAGTAAATCTTAATTTTAATATTGATATGGTTCCGGGAAACAACTTCCGCTTTAATAAAGAATTGAGTGGTGGAGGTGCATTAAGGGATTTGGGAACTCACATGATCGATCTTTTAAGATTCTTCGGAGGTGAAATAGAAAGGATAAATGGTGCTGTTGATAATGTAGTTTATAAAAGTGACGTTGATGATTTTGCCGCTGCGATTGTTCATTTTGAAAATGGAGGTTATGGATATTTCAATGTTTCTTATAATAATAAGAAGGCTTTTAACAGGGCAGAAATTCTTGGAAATAAAGGTGCAATGAGTATTGAAAGGTATATCGGGAACCAGCCGGCAAAGCTGACGATTCTACGTGAAGGAGAAACAAAAAAGTCATTCAGGAAAAGGTCAAACAATTTATTGTATCTGCTTAAATCTGTTCAACAATCTTTTTTGAAAAATGAACAACCTCTTGCAACCGGGTATGATGGTTTAATAAATATGAAATTAATGGAAGAACTTGAGAGCAAATGTCTGAGAAAAGAAAATTAGTAGAGATATGCAGAAAGGTTCATGAAAAAGGATTTGTTTCTGCAACAGACGGAAACATTTCAACTGTAACTTCAGAAAATACTTTTCTTATTACCCGCTCAGGAATACCCAAAGGGGATGTTACGGAAGATGATATACTTGAAATTGATGCTGCAGGAAAAATTCTGAGCGGAAAAGGAAAACTTTCCACCGAATTTAAGATGCACCTGTTTGCTTACTCGCGAAGACGCGAGGTTAACGCAGTTGTTCATTGCCATCCAATTTATGCTACTGCTTTTGCTGCATGCGGAGTTGATTTTTCCAAACACATTTTCCCGGAAGTGATCCTTACTTTGGGAAAAATTCCATTGTGTAAATATGCAACTCCTTCAACTGATGCACTCCCTTTAAGTATGGAACCTTATATTGATTTTGCGTGGGCTTTCTTACTGCAAAATCATGGTGCAGTTACTCTCGGTTTAAATCTTGATGATGCATATAATAAAATGGAAAAACTCGAGCATGCTGCTCATACAATTTTTGCAGCAAAGTTACTTGGTGGAGAAAAAGAAATATCTTTTGAAAAGGTTAAGGAATTAATTAACCTTGCACGCGAGACTTACGGAATTATTCCAGATGAAAGAAATATTTTCTAAGCCATAACCTTCGAAGTTAGCAATTAATCTAAGGTGCTTTAATTTCGAAGGTTAAAACATTGAAAGTTATTTAATGACAAACAAAAAAAATAAAATTGCACTTATACTAGGCGGAACATCGCCGGAAAGAAAAGTTTCTAAATCAACCGGGCTGTCTATTTATAAAGCATTAACAACTCTTGGTTATGAAACTGTTCTTGTAGATCCTGCTTATGGTGAAAATCAGCCAAAAGATGTCGAAGCATTTTTCGCTGATAAAGATTTTGTTGAAATATCAAATGAAAATTATGTAAAAGCATTGAATATGAAATTATTCGATTCTGTTGATCTTGCATTTCTTGCACTTCATGGAAAATGGGGAGAAGACGGAACGGTCCAATCACTTCTCGAATTAAAAGGAATAAGTTATACAGGTTCCAAAGTCCTTTCCAGTGCGATCACAATGGATAAGACAATGTCCAAAATATTATTTCAGCATTATAGTATAAGAACACCGAAGTGGATCACTGTAAGCTTTAAAGGTTATGATTTATCTTTACTCATAAATGAAATAAAAACCGAAGTAAAATTTCCTTGTGTTATTAAACCAAACGATCAAGGTTCGACTGTTGGTTTAACAATTTGTGAGAACGAAAGCAGCGTTCATGAAGCAGTGAAGCTTGCGCTGCAATTTTCAGATAAAGCTTTGATTGAAGAATATATAAAAGGCAGGGAATTGACAGTTGGAATTCTTGGAGATGAAGCTTTTCCTGTACTTGAAATAAAACCAAAACATGGTATTTATGATTATGAATGTAAATACACTCCGGGAATGAGTGAGTATGAAGTCCCTGCAAAAATAAGTGATGAACTTTCAGACACGTTAAAGAAAACTTCAATTGCTGCATTTAAAGCTTTATGCTGCGAAGGATATGCAAGAGTAGATTTTATATTAGATAAAAACGGTGTGGATTATTGTCTTGAAGTAAATACACTTCCGGGAATGACATCGACAAGCCTTGTTCCTAAAGTTGCAAAAGCTGCAGGAATTTCTTTTGAAGAACTTATTGACAGGATTATTAAAACAAGCCTAGCTGCCAAGCAGGTTTAATAAATGGCAATCTTTAAAAATAAAAAAGTCAGGAATTATTTTTTTCTTCTTCTCTTTATTGCCGGACTAATCTTTCTTTTTTTTAACGAGCAGGGAGTGATTAAATATCTTAAACTTAAAAGTGAGGTTAAGGATATTAATACTCAAATGGAAAAAGTCGAGAAGGAGAATAAACAACTGAAAGATGAAGGCGACTCCTTGAAGCAAAAAATTCCCGCTAAGATTGAAAGAACAGCAAGAGAAAAATACAATATGATTAGAGAAGGGGAAAAAGCAATTAAGGTTGAGAAGGAATAATGTCGAAACCGGAAATTCCACAGGTCCCTCTTGCAGAAAGAATCCGCCCTAAAACTCTCGAAGAATTCCGCGGTCAGGAATCTCTTCTTGGAAAAGACCGCCCGCTAAGATTAATGATAGAGAATGATACTTTAAGCTCGATAATTTTATGGGGACCACCCGGCTCTGGAAAAACAACAGTTGCAAAAATTATTGCCCGCCATACTAACGCAGACTTTCACCAGATAAACGCAGTTTCTTCCGGTGTAAAAGATATAAGAAGCACTATAGAGATTGCAGAACAAAATAAAAATCTGAACAAAAGAACAATTTTATTTATTGATGAAATTCATCGCTTTAATAAAGCACAGCAGGATGCTTTGCTTAACAGCGTTGAAACTGGTTTAATAACTTTAATTGGTGCAACAACAGAAAATCCTTCATTTGAAGTTATACCAGCTTTGAGATCGAGAGCGAGAACTTATGTACTTGAAGAATTAAGTAAAGAGGATCTTGACTCGATAATAAAAACTGCGCTTGAAAAAGATTCTTTCCTTTCACAATTAAACATTGAACTTAAGGACGAAGATTTTTTAATTTATCTTAAGCGGAGGAGATGCGAGAACGTTATTAAATGTTCTTGAAGCATCTGTTATACACGAAATCAATTCGGATTTACCTGCCGATCAGGCAGGTCCAGTTGTAATAACAAAAGAAATCCTGGAAGATATTGTTCAGAAAAAAAATATTACTTATGACAAAGGCGGGGAAGAACATTATAATGTTATTTCAGCTTTTATAAAGAGTGTCCGCGGCAGCGATCCGGATGCTGCTTTATACTGGCTTGCAAGAATGCTCGAAGGCGGGGAAGATCCTTTATTTATTGCAAGAAGATTAGTCATACTTGCTTCTGAAGATATTGGCAATGCTTCGCCAAACGGTTTGGTTTTAGCTGAAGCTGCATTCGGTGCTGTTGATAAAATAGGAATGCCGGAAGCAAGAATTATTCTCGCACAATGTACAACTTATCTTGCATCTTCTCCTAAAAGCAATGCCTCTTACCTTGGGATTGAAAAGGCAATGGGAGAAGTAAAAAATAAACCGTTGTATGCAGTTCCTCTTCATCTAAGAAATGCACCGACAAAGCTGATGAAACAAATTGGTTATGGAAAAGAATATAAGTATCCTCATGACTTCGATAATGATTTTGTGGTAGAAAATTATTTACCGGAAGAATTAAAAGCTTCTCAATTTTATTTTCCTGGAGAAAACGGGCAGGAAAAAACTCTTAAGGAGAGATTAAAGTTTTTGTGGAGGGGAAGGAAGAAGTATTAATTATTGCAAGATTACAAAATTTCAAGATTGCAAGATTGAGGAAATAATTATTCTTTACAGTAGTATTAATCTTGCAATCTTTTAATCCCTACCTACCGGCAGGCAGGTTTCAATTTTGTAATTACATAAGCGCAAACATCTTCCCAGGCAGTTGTTTTACCAATCCTTTGAACTCGAGGGAAAGTAAATGCACAAGACAATCTGAAGTTGTAAGATTTGTTAAGGTAGCAATAACATCTATCTGAACAGGCTCGTTTTTCAAAACAGAAATAATTTTTTCTTCGAAAAGATTCATTTCAATTTTTGGCTTTGGAATATTTTTGCCGATAATAGGCTTTAGTTTTAATTCAAGTTCCAGTAAAACATCTTCGGAACTTCTGATTAATTTTGCTTCCCCTCTTTGTATCAAAAGATTTGTTCCTTCCGATTGCTTTATCCCAAGATTGCCCGGAACTGCAAATACTTCACGATTTTGATCAAGAGCAAATGAGGCTGTTTGCATTGCACCTCCCGCAATTCCTGTTTCAATAATTATGCAGCCTAAACTTATTCCGGAGATTATTCTATTCCGTTTGGGGAAATTTTCTGCGTTAGGTTTTGTTCCCAACTCATATTCTGAGATGATCAAACCTTGTTCGGAAATTTCATCAAATAGTTTTTTGTTTTCCGGTGGATAAATAACATCAAGTCCTGATCCGATTACTGCGATAGTTCTTTTTCCAGTTTTCAGAGTCGATTTGTGGGCGATAGAATCTATTCCTCTTGCTAAACCGCTGACAATTGTAATGTTCTGATTCGCAAGTTCCGAAGCGATTTTTTCGGTCTGTATTTTACCATAATTTGTCGGCTGCCTTGTTCCAACAATTGCAATTGAATATTCATCATCTTTTGTAAAAGTACCTTTGGTGTAAAGCAAAAGAGGCGGGTCATATATTTTTTTTAGAAGTGAAGGAAAAGAATCATCCCAGACTGTAATGATCTTTCCATTGATTTTTGAAAGTGTGGCTAATTCTTTCGTTAAAGCCGATTCAATTTTTTCCCTATTGTTGTTTACCTTCTGAATTCTTCTAGAGAGGTTTTCATTTACAACTTCTCTTAGGGAATTAAGATTGCCGGATAAAACTTTTTCAATTGTACGAAACTTAGCCAAGAGTTTTCTGATTTTAGCCGGGCCAATTCCATCGACAGAAAGCAGTAGTTTTAAATCTGTTAACTGATCAAAAGAAAGTTTTGACATTTTTATAATAAAAAATAAAGAGTGTTAAGAGGGGGATCTTAAAAAAATAATTCAGAGAATTTTTTAATTAGTTTGCCCCCAATCTTGTCCCAAAGGGATGCCTTTGGCATAATATTTCAATTTTGAAATTTTGTAATCTCTATGTTATCAACAATTGCAACAATCATAGTATGGACAGGCGCTTTCCTGTGACCGAGTATTTGTACAACGGCAGCTCCTTCCTGGACAACAAGTACCGTATCGCCTATACCTGAATCAATTAAGTCGAGTGCAATTATATCTTTCTTGCCAAGATATTTTCCTGAAAGATCAATTGCGTGAACAATAAGAAGTTTATGTCCTTTTAAGTAAGAATTCTTTTGAGTAGAAACAATATTCCCTTTAACTTTTGCCAGCAGCAACTTCGTTTTCCTGAGGATGTTTTTGTTCTTTTTTCTTTCTGAAGAAAATTGAAAGGGGAAAGATCACTACATAACCGATAATAAGAAGTATTGGAGAAAGTACTAACGACACAGAACTATTCCATGGTGGTTGTCCTAAAAGATAAAAGCCTGCCAAAAGAAATGCGAAACCGATTAAGAGGAAAATGTAATTTTCTTTTGCCCAGTAAATGCTAAATGGTGATTCTAAGGATTTTTTTTGTCCGCGTGTTTTTCTTTTCTGAATTTTTTTAGCCATATAAACTCCAAAAAATAAAATAAAGCCCAGTAATGGGGAATCACTGGGCTCCGACTCATTAGCATCAAAGGGCAGGGGAGAACCCTTTGAAAGAGTCAGTTAAAATATAACTTACTTGTTAAATATTGTCAAGTGTTTACTTATTTGCTTATCTGGTATACAATTTTGCGGATTGTATCGAACTGCAGGTAAGGATACTCTTCACGAATAGAATCGATAGCATCACCTGCACTAATCTTGTTTGATCTAAGCTGTTTGAATTTCTTACGGATCTGGTAGTCCCTTACAGACTTTTCATCGATTAATCCCTGGGAATTCAGCAGATCAAAAATCTCGTCGCTGATAAGATCAGACAATGGATTGTCCATTTTTGCTTTTAATGTTTTCATAGCTCACCTTTCTTTGTTGTTTCTATTACCTTAGTATTTCGTATCAGTAAATCGGTACATTCACTCCTTCTTTTAATGGCTCCAATAAAAACAAAAAAACCGACCAGAGAAGTTCCCTAAATCGGCATAACTTTGCTACTCTGGATAAAAAATATAAACTATGTTATAATTTATACTAGTAGCAAATCGATCAATAAAGTTAAAGTTCCTTTTTATTTTCATAACTAAAATAGAAAAAAAATCAATTAAATCAAGAAAATAATTAACAATTAACTGTAAACTAATCATCACAAAAGTGTATTATTACAAAGATTTGTATTGAAAGTACAATTATTATTCCTTTTATTTACGGGTATATTTTTATGGTTTGGACGGGGAGAATATGAAAAAGTTTCGGCACATCTTAAAAATTATCCTACAAACTGAAATTGTAGCTGCTAAAGAGTATCCTAGAGAAATAAAGGTGAGTAAAAAATTAATATTGGGGTAAACATGCAAAAGATATTTATAGCTTTTATCTTTTTTAATCTTCCGCTTTATAGTCAATCAAACTATTTTCCATTAAATGTTGGTAACTATTGGCAATTTAATGGAGATAACTATATGGAAATATTAGGTGATACGATAATGGGAAATCAGCAACAGTTGGTTAAAAGAGTAAAGATGTCTTTTACTATAGCTCCTTATTTAGATTCTTTGGAATATTTTCAATACGATTCTTCTTCAAATTCAATAAAAGAATATGCGGCTTGGGTTGATAGTGGGGCAATACTTTTTAACTTTAGTGCCTCTCCCTATGAATCCTGGCATTCCTTGATTACGGATATACGCTATTATGGATCTGACACATTAAGTGTTTTTAATACCGTGAAATTAGTTAAGGTCTTTTGGGGTGGAGGTATTCCTTCTTTCGCGTTTTACTTAGCAGAAGATATCGGTCCAATTAAAATTGTAAATGATCAAAGTTGGGTAATCCCATCAGTTTATAATTATAACTTAAATTATGCAAAAATAAATGGCATCGAATACGGACATGTAGTTTCGGCATCAGATGTGAACCCTCAATTGCCAACTAAATTTTTTCTCTCACAAAACTATCCTAATCCTTTTAACCCCATAACAACTATAGAATTTCAGATTGCTGAATTCGGATTTGTTTCGTTAAAAGTATATGACGTTTTAGGAAGAGAAGTTGCAAATTTAGTAAATGAAGAAAAATCTGCTGGCAATTATGAGATAAATTGGAATGCACAGAATTTGCCAAGCGGAGTATATTTCTACAAACTTCAAATAGGTTCTTTCATTGAAATTAAAAAAATGGTATTACTTAAGTAAAGTCGGGAATGAAAATAATAATCAATATTTTAATAATATTAGTAAACATTACTTTATATGCTCAAAGTGATTCTATTAAAGAAGCACTAAAATTTTATCCTTTACAAATCGGTGATTACTGGCAATATAATGTAACCAAAAATTCCTTTGGGATAGAACCAGATACTTCTTGGATAGGTTATAAAGAAGTAATAGGAGATACTTTAATGCCAAACAACAAAAATTATTTTGTTGTAAAAGAGGATAAAATACCATTTCAATCTTCTAAAATTAGATTAATCAGAACCGATTTAACCACTGCAAATGTATACGAATATGATAGTTATTATAACGCAGAAAATATAATCGATAGTCTTTTATCAAAAAAAGGCGATTTTTATTTAGGGTATAAGTGTACTTCGGATACACTTAAATATTATTTTGACCTTCTTGTTAGGGCCAAGCTAATACAATATTATTTAATTAGTTCAACACACTACGATGGATGGGAATTAGTACAAGGTTTTGGTGAGGTAATGAGATATTTTGATGACGTTGGCACTTATGCGATTCATTATCAATGTGATTTAATTTATGCCAAAATTGATGGGACAAAATATGGTATTAAAACAGATATAAAAGAATCGGAAAAATTGCTCAACCAATTCTCACTTTACCAAAACTATCCTAATCCATTTAACCCTATAACAACTATAGAATTTCAGATTGCGTCCGCCTCAGGCGGAGGATTTGTTTCATTAAAAGTTTATGATATTCTTGGAAGAGAAGTAGCAACTTTAGTTAATGAGGAAAAGCACGCAGGCAATTATGAGGTAACCTTTGATGGAAGCGGCTTATCGAGCGGAATTTATTTCTATAAATTTAATACTGAGAATTATACTTCAGTTAAGAAAATGATTTTAATGAAGTAAATGTAGGAAAATTTATTATGAAAAAAATATACTTGTTATCTATTATGTTATTGCTCTTTTCTCTTAATCTGCGAGCGCAGGAAGGGTGGTTTTTAAAAAACACTTTGGAAAGCCATATTTAGAATCAGTTTATTTCGTAGATCAGAATATAGGGTATACTGTTGGTCAATTAGGTACAATATTTAAGACAATAGATGGCGGTGACAATTGGACCAAATTGAATACTGAAATCATGACCTCATCCGTCCAATGTATTTATTTTAATTCAAATAGAGATATTTTCGTTGGAACGGAAATAACAGGTGTTTTTAGGTCAATTGATAACGGAGAAACCTGGGAGGCGATTAATACAGACCTACCAAATCTTTCTGTTTATTGTATAACCATTACTGAAGTTGACCATATATTTGTAGGAACCAAGGAAGGCGTTTTTAGGTCGACAGATAATGGAAATCACTGGGAGTCAGCAAACTCCGGATTGCCCATTACATATATTTTTTCTATATCAACAAATTCTTCCGGTACTATTTTCTTGGGTACTATTATGCAATCAGATGGTGGAATTTTCCGATCAACGGATGATGGTAATGAATGGAAAAGACTGACGGAAGGATTGCCATATGGAGCCAATTATCTTTCAATTGCTTTTGACTCTAACAACTATATTTACACACAAGGTCAGTATACAGGCATATTTAAGTCAACGAACAATGGGGATAATTGGTCTGAGAATACTAATTTTCCTCTTACAATAGTAAATCAAATATTTATAACAAATCATGATGATATTTATGCGGCAACACAGAGTGGTGTTTTTCTTTCAAAAAACGGAGCTAAGACGTGGAATAATGTATCAGGTAATTTAACCGACGCACAGATAAATTCCATTGCTATTAATTCAGAGAGAACTGGGTTTGCTGGTACAAATAATGGAGTTTATAGATGTGATAACATTCAAACTGATGTTCACACAACTGAAAATAAAGAATTATATTTTAATCTTTCACAAAACTACCCCAACCCATTTAACCCAACAACTAATATCAGATTTCGGATTGCGGAATCCGGATTTGTTTCATTAAAGGTTTATGATTTACTGGGAAGAGAAGTTGCAACATTAGTTAATGAAGAAAAACCTGCGGGCAGTTATGAAGTTAAATTTGATGGAAGTGGCTTATCAAGTGGGATCTATTTTTACAAAATCCAGACGGGTAATTTTATTGATGTTAAGAAAATGATTTTGATGAAGTAAATTAGGGGATATTAATGAAAAAAATATTTTACATATTTCTAATTTCTTTTAATCTTCAAATCAATTCGTATTCTCAAGAATGGTTTATTCAAAACACTTCGGTAAATACTAGTGATTTACATTCAGTTAAATTTGTTGATGAAAATTTTGGTTGGATTGTCGGAGATAATAATACAATATTAAAAACAACCGATGGAGGGGAAACATGGATTACGCTAACAACTGGTACTGAAGGTTATAGAAATTATTCTTGTTATTTCACAGACAGTAATTATGGATACGTTGTCGGTAATTCAAGAATAAGTAAAACAAATGATGGAGGAACAAGTTGGATTTATATTCCAATTGCATCAGGTCAGCAATTAAATTCTGTGTTTTTCACTAATCAAAATACAGGTTGGATTGTTGGATATTATGGTATAGTTCTTATAACAACTGATGGAGGTATTAATTGGTTACCATAATTCAGTGGCACAGACGAAAATTTAGAAAGCGTTTATTTTTTCAATGACACTTTAGGATTTGTAGCAGGCAGTGGTGCAAATTTTAGTGATAATAGTCTTATTCTTAAAACAACAAATGCAGGTGAAAATTGGCTAGTCTGTTCAATTGAATATAATGAACCTCTAAACTCTATTTATTTTATTGATAAAAACATAGGTTATGCCGCAGGTTACCATCACAGTGTTTTTAAGACAACGGACGGCGGAAATTTTTGGATGAAAATATTTCAAGTAATACCATGGGTGACTGGTTGAATTCTGTCATTTTTATATATGATGATACAGGTTGGGTTGCAGGTTACGAAACGTATTTTCGGAAAACTATAAATGGAGGTCAAACCTGGACGGACCAATCATCTTGGAATATCAAAGTTTGAATGCTATTATTATATTCTATTGATTTCTGATGAATAATAACATAGGCTGGATTGTTGGTAATGGTTTGGTAAAATATTTAAAATACCAATGATGGAGGCAACCTGGATTGGTAAATCAATTCCGCCTGGTGAAAATTTATATTCAGTTAAGTTTACAGACACTAAATAATGGTTGGATTTTTGGAGGAGACGGTACGTTATTTACATACAAACGATGGTGGAACAAATTGGTAAAGCAGTTTTTACCTTCAATCAACAATCTAACTTCAATTTTTTTTGTGAATAAAAATATTGGCTGGTGTTCAGGTCAAACTATTTATAAGACAATTGATGGCGGAGCCCAGGATATCAGAATACCCAACTAATGTATTTCAGGATATTTTGTAGATCAAAGTTATGGCTGGGCTGTTGGAGATGCCGGACTAATTGTCAAAACTACTAATGGTGGCTATTAAACTAAGCGGAGTTTTGATCAGCTCAGTTAAAAGCAATATAGATATGTTACTGGGAAAAGAACAATTTATGTATCAGGATATGGCTCTTTCTCTGATAGAAAGATTCTGAAAACTACTGATGGGGGTGAGTCATGGTCAGAGTTAAATTTGTCGGTCGGTAATCCTTACTATTTTTCAAGCGAATTTATTTAATTGATAGAAATACCGGTTGGAGTCGGTAATGGAGGTCTTCGTCTTATTAAGACAACCGATGGTGGTAAAGTGGTGTTACTTCAGTTTTAATGGGGGTAAGTCTATTTATTTTATTGATTCTTTCACAGGATGGATTTTGGATGAGTTTGGGAAGATTTACAAATCGACTGATGGCGGAATAACTTGGCAAAACCAGCAAAGTGGAGTAATTAGTGGACTTAATTCCCTGTATTTCGTTAATGATTGTACAGGATGGGTTGTTGGAGAAAACGGGACTATTTTGATTATAATACCAAACCAAATTGTAGATACAGTTGACAATGAAATTCCAACCGAATTTTATTTATTACAAAACTATCCCAACCCGTTCAACCCAACAACAAATATCGGATTTCGGATTGCCGAACAGATTTGTCTCTTTTAAAGTTTATGATATTCTTGGAAGAGAAGTTGCAACTTTAGTAAATGAAGAAAAACTTGCAGGCAATTATGAAGTTAAGTTCAATGCTAGTGGTTTATCGAGTGGAATTTATTTTTATAAACTTGTCTCGACTTTGTCGAGCCCAATACTGAGAATTATACTTCAGTTAAAAAAATGATTTTGATGAAATAAATTGGAATTTTTAATATTATGCAGTGTAAATTATAGATAATTTTATAAGTTGAAATATTGAGCATTGTTTTTCAAATATAAGTCTACCAAATAAATCCGACAGGGGAATAATAGATTGAACGTTAAATTGTAAATAAATAAATGCTGTATTATATGATAAAGTGGAAAGTAGTTCTGACAATTTTTTTAGTATCGTCATTATTAATTAAAGCACAAGATATTAACACAAATAGATTTCAATACATATCTCCGGTTCCTGGTTCAAGTTTAAATTCTCCTGAAACTAATATTATTATCAGATTTGGAAATGCTTTTAGCAACAATGATATCGCAAACAGTCTTTCGGTTGTTGGAAATAAAAGCGGGCAGCATGAAGGCGAAATAATCTTAGCTGAGAATGGAAGGACTCTTATTTTCAAGCCTAAAAATAAATTTGTCGAAGGAGAAGTTGTCACAGTTAAACTGGGGAGTTCTCTACAAACAATCTCAGGCGAACAAGTTCCGGTTTTGCAATATTCATTTAAAACTTCAAAGATTGATTTAAATGAGAAAATTAAATCGAACCGTGAAGAATATTTAAAATTCTTAAATGAACAATTCGAACTCAGTAATGACAATTTTGTTCCGAAGAATAAAATGCTCTTAGGTGTTTTTAATCAAATAAGTAATAAATTTCAAACTATTCAGAAAGATTCTCTTCCTGATGATTTTCCAAAAGCGTATGCTGATTCAATAAATAATCCTACTCCAGGTTATATTTTTTATACGCCTTTCGGTATCTCTAATTACTCACCAACATATCTTATTATAACGGATAAATACGGAGTTCCTGTTTTTTATAGAAAATTAGACGCAACAGCGTTTGATTTTAAGGAACTAAACGATAGTACTCTTGCATATTTTAGCTTAGGATGGAAATACCAATACTATATAATGAATAATTCATATGAAATTATTGACAGTGTATCCACCCAAAATGACTATATAACTGATTTGCACGACATAATAAGACTTGAAAATGGGCATACATTCCTGCTTAGTTATGACTACGAAAAAGTACGCATGGATACTATTGTTGCCGGGGGCGATTCTAATGCAACAGTAATTGGAACAATTTTGCAAGAGTTGGATGAAAATAAAAATGTCGTTTTTCAATGGAGGAGTTGGGATCACGTTAATATTACCGATGCAACTTATGATATAAATCTTAAGGCATCAACAATAGATTACATACATACTAATTCTATTGAAATTGATTATGATGGAAACATTCTTTTATCGAACAGGTATTTCGATGAAATTACTAAAATAGACCGGCAAACAGGGAATACAATATGGAGATTAGGAGGCAAATATTGTAAGAATAATGAGTTTACTTTCTTAAATGATCCAGAGGGCTTTTCGCATCAACACGATGTTCGTAGATTGCCTAATGGAAATATAACCCTCTTTGATAATGGGAACCTCCATAACCCACGATATTCAAGAGTTGCTGAATATCAAGTGGATGAGGTGAACAAGTTTGTGTCCCTAGTCTGGGAGTACAAAAATGATCCGGAGACATTTACCCCGGCTATGGGTAGTGCAAGAAGATTATCTAATCATAATACGATAATAGGTTGGGGAGCTTCAACTGCTGTAGGTATTAGTGAAGTACAACCAAATGGAGATATATCATTTTACTTAACAATGCCTGATACTTTATTTAACTACAGGGCTTTTAAATTTCCCTGGAAAACAAATTTGTTTGTCACTGATCCGAGTAGTTTAAATTTTGGATATGTCCCACCGGGAGATTCTAGTATCCAAACGCTAAGCATTATAAATAACTCTGACAAAGAGATCGAAATTAATGGCGTCCTAAATAGAGACTCAGCATTTACAATGCTCGCCCCGCTTCCTATTAGGATTGATGCTTTTGGGAATACAACCTTTCAAGTAGAATTCAAGCCAAAAGAATTAAAAGCTTATTATGATAATCTTTACTTACAATGGAATAAAAAAAATCAAAGAGTTACACAAATATTAAAACTTTCTGCCACAAGGATAGTTGATGTTGAAAATAGAAATAATAATTTTAATTTCTCGTTAGTTCAAAATTACCCTAATCCATTCAATCCCACCACAAAAATAGAATACTCAATTCCTCATCAATCTTTCGTAATATTAAAAGTGTATGATATTTTGGGAAGGGAAGTTGTAACTTTAGTTAATGAAGAAAAAGCGGCAGGAAATTATAATGTTGCATTTGATGGAAGCGCTTTATCAAGCGGAGTCTATTTCTATAAAATTCAGACCGGAAATTTTGTTGAAGTTAAGAAAATGATTTTGTTGAAATAGTTTTTTATATCTTAATATTACTTGATCCATTCTTTGTTATTTGTCACTTCATTCCTGAGTTTAGAGGAAAATAATTGAATTTGAATAAAAATACTATTGCGATAACCGTTCTAAAAATATTAACTTTGGAAAATCTTTATTTATCATTTAACAAAATGTAGAATTAATGGAAACAACTCCTTCAAAAGAAAATGTCTCAGGAAACACAGTTGGTTATTCTCTTATCGAATTTCTAACAGTTGTTGTAAAGTTTAGAAAGTTTTTGTTCTTTTTCATATTCATAATCACGACAAGTGCAACATTATTTGCTTTATTATCTACCAAATGGTACAAAGCATCTGCATCAGTATTGCCTGCTGAGCAGACAGACTTGCTGGGTTCCCTTGGTGGTTTATCTTCGCTGGTAAAAGGTTTTACTCCTTCAAAAGGGCTGGCTGCTCTAACCGGAAACACCGAGCTTGACCGTTATACAGCAATATTAAAAAGTGCTTCACTTACAGAAGATGTAATAAAAAAATTTGATTTGGTTAAAGAATATGAACTTGAGGGAGAGTATCACGAAAAAGTAGTTAAAGAATTTACTTCTAATGTTGATATTGAACCTCAGGATGAAGGTAATTTAGTTATAAGTGTGTATGATAAAAGTCCTCAAAAAGCAGCTGATATGGCAAACTACATGGTTGAGAAACTAAATGAAATAAATACCAAGTTAAGTGTTACAAATGCTAAAGCTAACCGTGAATTTATAGAAAAAAGATACTTAGAAAATAAAAATGACATTAACGATCTCGAAAATCAGATGAAAGATTTCCAGGAGAAATATGGTGTTGTTGCAGTTCCAGAACAATTGGAATCAACTGTTAAAGTTATGTCGGAAATTTATGGGGATTTATTTAAGAAAGAAGTTGCAGTTAACGTAATTAAGAAAACTTATGGTGATAATAGTCCATTATTAACACAACTAGAAGCGGAAGTAAATGAATTACAGAAAAAAATTAACACAATTAACAATGGGACTACAATAACCGATGGTGTAAATCTAATTATTCCTTTTAAAAAGGCTCCTGACTTGGCCAACAAATATTTAAAAATATACAAAGATTTGGAAATTCAATATAAAATATTAGAATTTGTCCAGCCCATGTATGAACAGGCAAAGGTTGAAGAGGTAAGAAACACTCCATCAGTATTAGTACTTGATAAGGCAGGCCCACCCGAGAGAAAAGCAAAACCTAAGGGCTCATTATATTTTCTTATTTCATTTTTCAGTTCATTATTTATTGGTTTATTAATAGTCTTTTCTTTAGAAGGAATTAGTAAAATGAAAACCATGTATCCTGATAGATATAATTATATACGAAATTCATTAAAAATCAGGACTAAAAGAAAAAACAATTGATAAGATAAAGTCATATCTATACTCTTATAAAAATGCCAATCTTAAGCTTTATTTTTTTATTGTTTTTTTTAGTTTTCCTTATTTTTTTACTAAGAAAAAATGCGGACGTGCTTTCGCCAGGTAGAGCCTTTGGTTTATTATGGTGTTTTGTACTGTGTTTAGTAGAATTAAAGTTAAGCAGGCTTCAACTTAAATGGAACCTATATGATTGGTTTATGGTACTCCTACCATTAATAACATTTTTATTAGGTGTCTATCTTTCATTTATTATTAACTTAAACAAACCTTTTTTACACGTTTCAGAGATAAGGAAACGAATAAGAAATATAAAAATTAATGAAGCAAGATTATTCAGATTCATCATTATATATTTTTTATTTTGCTTAATTAGCTTTTTAGTAGAGTGGCAGGTTGAAGGTTATATTCCTCTTTTTACAGCCAATCCGGATAAAGCAAGGGTGATGTTTGGAGTTTTTGGCTTTAATTATATTCTTAACAGCATTAATGCCGTCATGTTTTTAATTATTCAGTATTTCATTTTTGTGAAAGCAAAATATAGAAAAAAAACTTTTTTAGTGTTAATCTTTATTGTTTCTCTAGGAAATTATGTGCTATTTGTTCAGAGATTCGGGATGTTTATTCTTTTAATGTTGGGATTTTGTCTTTATTATTATGCGGGCAAAAAGATAAAAATTAGAACAGTTATAATATTTATTGTCCTTATAGTTAGTTTAATTGCAGGTATTCAATCACTTAGGGAAACTCAATTCTTCTCAACATATGTTTTCTTGGATTCTAAAATGAAATTTTCCCCCAGGTATTCCGAGTTAACAATTCCTTATATGTATTTAGCAATGAACACTGAAAATTTTGTAAAGTATTATCCTCATATTGAAAAACATTCTTACGGATTTTTTACTTTCGAGTATTTAATTGAATTGTCAACTATAAGGAAATGGTTTATCGATTATTATCACTTTGATAAATTTAAACTACACATTGGAGGATATAATACTTTCCCTTTTTTTTGGACCTATTTTTATGATTTTGGAATAGCCGGGTTAGCTATAATTCCATTCATTATAGGATTTGTAATTTCGGAAATTTATTATTACATGCATAGAAACCCAAACTTAGTAGTATTAGTTTTAACAGCAATTTCTTTTGCTATAATTACTTCTTCTTTTAATTCCGATTCTTTAACAAGACTGGATACAGTATTACCCTTTTTTATGATCGTGGTTTCTCAATTTTATTTTGTAAAGAAGTCTTAGTAATTCTTTAAGTAGTCTTAACATTCTTAAATTTAAAACTTTTGGTTGAATAAAAATTCTTGAACGTAGAAAATTTTAAAATCGACGAATCTAAAAATCATAGTTCAAATTTTAGCGGGAAATTAATAGCTAAAAACACGGTCTATAATCTACTGGGGTATGGAGTTCCATTAGTTTTTGCACTCGTTTTGATTCCCCCGTTAATAAGCAAACTGGGCACGGAAAGGTTTGGAGTACTAAATTTAATATGGATTGTAGTTGGCTATTTCAGTTTTTTTGATTTTGGATTTGGAAAAGGTTTAACTAAGGTTATTGCTGAGAAAATCGGGCTAAATCAGACTGAGCAAATATCTAAAATTTTCTGGACTACAATACTAATAATGATCTTTATTGGCTTGGTTACAGTTTTGATATTGTTCTTTTTCGTTGGGCAAATAGTAAACATCATTAATGTTTCAAATGCAATACATCAGGAAACATTGGACACATTCTATGTCCTTATTTTAGCCATTCCGATAGTTTCTACTACGGCAGGCTTGAGAGGTGTATTAGAGGCATATCAAAAATTTGCTGAAATAAATATAATCAGAGTTTCTCTTGGAATATCAACTTTTTTAGGTCCCTTGTTAGTTTTAGTAATTACAAATAGTCTTTTTTGGGTTCTTGTTTTTTTGATCTTCATTAGGCTATTGATTTGGGTAACATATTTATTGCTTTGTTTTAAAGTAAATAAAAATATTAGAGAAAAGATAACATTTGATGTTAACTCAATAAGACCGGTTTTGAAGTTTAGCATTTGGATAACTATAATAAATATCATCGGTCCGATAATTCTTTATTCAGATAGGTTACTTATAGCAGCGCTGATATCTGCCGAAGCAATAGCGTATTATGCTACACCTTTTGAGGTTGTAACGAAATTGCTTTTAATTCCAACCTCTTTGATTGTTGTTTTATTTCCAATATTTTCATCCAGTTATTTAAACAATCCAGAATTAGCAAAAAAAATCTTGCTAAGAGGTGCCAAATTAATTTTTTTAATACTATACCCGATTGTTTTTTTAATGATCACATTTGCACATAATGGAATGAATTTGTGGTTGGGTGAAAAATATGCAAATAATAGCGCATTAGTTTTACAATTATTAGCAATTGGGATTTTATTTAATAGTATTTCGTCTATACCTAATAACTTTTTTCAAGGGACGGGTAAACCAAAAATTCCTGCTTTAATCAATTTGATTGAATTACCTTTTTATTTGTTAGCAATGTGGCTTACGATCAAAAATTGGGGAATTCAAGGTGCTGCTATTACTTATATGATTGCGGCTGCAACAGATGCTCTAATTATGTTTACGGTAGCCAGAAGGAAATTTAAATTAACATTTGGTTCAGGATCAAATATGCTCATCCTTTTTTTAATGATAATAATTTTATTTGTACCATTCTTCATTAATGCTCTACAGAGTAAAATTATTTTTGCTTTTATAATTCTCGCGTCATTTATCATACTGGGTTGGAAATATTTTCTTACCGAGGATGAAAAACTTTTCTTTAAATCAAGATTTAGAAATGTTTAGATGTAAGTCTTGGATATTACAGGAATAAATAAAGATATTAAATGGTAAGGATAGCAGCACTAGTAATTTTATATAATCCAGATAAAAATATTCTGGATAATATTAATTCATATATAAATCAGGTTGAAAAAGTAATTATTGTTGACAATTCTGAATTTTCAAACGAAGGTTTGCTAACAAATGCTTCTTTTAAAAACTTTGAATATATTTTTAATAATTCCAATTTAGGGGTTGCCGCTGCTTTAAATATAGGAGCCAAAATGGCTGTAGAGCAGGGTTTTGATTACCTGTTAACGATGGATCAGGATAGCAAAGCAGATGAAGCAATGGTTTTTAAGCTTTTAGAATTGATGCAATCTACAGAAAGGATTGGGATAGTATCTGCTGAACATTATGATAAAGACATTCATAACCCAATTAAACCAGAGAATTTCTCTGTTAAAAATGTGCTCTCTACTATCACAAGCGGAAATCTTCTGAGTCTGAATGCATATAAAATTACAGGTGGTTTTCTCGATCAACTTTTCATTGATCATGTGGATCATGAATATTGTTTGAGATTAAATCAAAAAAACTATAAAGTCATTAAAACAAATGAGGTATTAGTATTTCACAAACTAGGTGATTCAAATCGTAAAAAATTATTTCGATGGATCTTCTATCCGAGTAATCATTCCCCCCTGCGGTTGTATTATCGGACAAGAAATCGGTTATTCGTTGATAAATTGCACGGGAAATCATTTCCCGAATATGTAAAAAGAGATAGACGAAATTTTATTAGAGAGTTATTTGAGATTATAGTATTTGAAAAAAATGTATGGGAAAAGACTAGTATGATTATTAAGGGATATATAGATTATAAAAAGAATCGTTTTGGAAAGTATTTGAATGCAGACAATAAATAATGATATACAAAAAACAGTTTGTGGAGTTACTATTCTCTATAATCCAGAGAAGGTTGTAGTTGAAAATATCGATAGTTACATTCATCAAATTGATTATTTATATATAATTGATAATTCAGAATTCTCTTCAGATTTTGTAAAATCCTACTACATGTCAAATAATAAAGTAGAATTCATTTTTAATAATGAAAATTTGGGAATAGCCGCGGTTTTAAATGCTAGTGCACATAGAGCATTGGGAATGGGATTTCAATACCTGCTTACTATGGATCAGGACAGTAAAGCTCCTTTAAATTTAGTAAGTTCTTGTGTTTCTATTTTTGAAGGAAGCAATAATGTAGGCCTTGTTACGCCAATACATGGAAATAAATACGGTACTCATATTAAACCTGTAGTTAGTAAAACTGAAAAAGTGACAATGGCCATGACTTCCGGAAATCTGATTTCCTTGGATGTTTATAAAAAGGTAGGCGGTTTTGATGAAGATTTTTTCCTTGATTACATGGATATTGAGTATTGTTTTAAATTGCATTTGCATCACTACGATTTGATTCGAATAAATGATTTAGTTCTTGATCATAATGAAGCAGACCTTACTGAGATTAGTATATTTAAGAAAAAAGTCCATCCGCACAACCATAAACCTTTTAGGTGGTATTATAAAACCAGAAATATGTTTCTGCTAAGAAAAAAATATAAAAATATTTTTCCGGAACTATTTAGTATTGAATTTAATTCATATTTACGGATGATAGCTCGACTGATTTTATTTGAAAAATATAAAATTCGGAAAATCAAAATGATTCTATTAGGGTGGTGGGATTATTTGAACAACAAAAAGGGAAAAAAATTCTGAAAAGCGATTTATATAATTACTATTTTTAATGTAATTCTAAGTTCCATAAATGTTTTTAATGATATTATTTACACGGATTGATAGTAGAATGACAAAATTACTTTTGGCAAAGCGGTCTAATTATGATTTCTTTTTCATCTCATTATCAATACATTATTGAATTTTCATCTACAATAATCAGAAATGAATGTGAGTTGTGTAAATGAAGTGTAGCCCTATAAGTGTTCTAATTGACGAAGGAAGATCTGCTGTTGGTAAACCGACAGGTATAGGCCTGCAAGCAATAAATCTACATAAACATTTAAAAAAATATTGTAACTGTAAAATTTCCAATTACGAAGCGTTGAAAATTCTACCCAAAGGAATAAGAAAATTCAGCATGGATGCCTTAAGGAATATTCTAGCTTGGTTTCAAAAATATGATATTGTTCATTATCAAGATAATTATGTAACTCTATTTAGTGGTAAAAGCAAAAGGATTGTCACGGTACACGACTTAGGAGTTTTTTTGTTTCCCGAAACAGTTCCATTTATTTATGTAAAATATAATCAGCATTCGATTAAAAAAGTGGCTCAAAGAGCAGATTGTATTATTACCCCTACAGAAGCTATTCGGAGAGAGTTTCTTGAAATGTTTCCAAGTACTAATTCTGCAAAAATTGTATGCAGCAATGATGGAATCAGAGATGTATTTTGGAATTATGAAGGTTCGAAAAAAGTACTTATAGATAAATTCAAAATTCAACCATACACATATTTTTTCTTTCTCGGCAATTTGTCTAGAAGAAAGAATCTAAAATTTACTTTAGAATCTTTTATAGAAGCGAAGAGTAAAAATCAAATTGATAAAAATACATTAATGGTTCTTGGTGGACAAAAATGGTGGGGCGCTGGTGATTTTAAACACTTATTGCGTGATGATTTAGGTATAAAAACACTGGGATATTTAAACGATGAGGAGATTGTTACACTCTATAAATATAGCAAATCTTTTGTATTTCCATCATTATACGAAGGATTTGGAATGCCGATTATTGAAGCGATGAGTCAAAATACCCCTATTATTATCTCAAATATTCCTACAAGCAAGGAGTTAAACTCAAAGCATAATAATCAAATGTTTTGTTTCGAATTAGATGATAAAGCAAGCCTTATTGAAAAGTTTGTTGAACTGGATAAAAATCATTCTTTAATAAGAGAAAATCTGAATTACGGCGATATCTCAATTTATAATTTTGACAATATTGCCAAAGAGCACTTTAAGATTTATTGCAAAGTTTTGGAAGAAGTCATTTGATTATCAATTTAGTAACTAATATTTTCAGAAATATTTGACTATAGATTATGCGAATCGGTATAGACGCCCGACTGTTGGGGGAAAGAATTACTGGCATCACCAGATATCTAATTAATGTATTACACTATTTACCACAATTTGATTCTAAAAATAAATACTCTCTTTTCTCTTACGATAAAACAAAATTTGATAATAAGTTCTATGAACATCATATAGTTCAGCAAACTAAACTTCCTAGACAATTAAGCGAGCACTTATGGCTCAATTTTTCTTTACCCAATTTACTGACCGAGAAAAATATTGATTTATTTTTTACTCCGTACATTTTAGTCCCTATTAAAAAATCACTTCACAAGAATGTAATTGTCATTCACGATGTCATGACCAAGGCCTGTCCTCAGTTTTTTACAAGTTATTATAAAAAGTATATGGATTTCATCGTTCCACTATCGATTAAAAGAAGCGATTCGATAATAACAATTTCCGAATCGTCACGACAAGATATACTTAAATATTATAATGTATCTCCTGAAAAAGTTCGTTATATGTATTTATGGACAGATGAAAAATATAAACCAATAAATTTCAGTGAGGAAGAAAGGGAATTTTGGATAAACAAATATAATTTGCCGAGTAAATTTATTCTCTTTATAGGAGCTATTGAAGAAAGAAAAAATATACGTGGGATTTTAAAAATTTCGGATATTTTATTCTCCAGAGGTATTGATATGAAATTCTTATTAATTGGTAAACGAAGTCTTGGCTTTAAGCAATTGTATGAAGAAATTAAGAAAAGGAGTGAAAGAGTAATATATATAAACTATGTTGAAGAGGAAGATATTCCTATTATATATAATCTTTCAACATTGTTTTTATTTCCTTCGTACTATGAAGGATTCGGTTTGCCTCCCTTAGAAGCAATGAAATGTGGGGTTCCGGTTTTGTCTTCAAAGAATTCCTCTTTAACCGAAGTAATTGGAGATGGGGGATTGTTGTTCGATGCAAATGATTATGAATCATTCGCTGAAAGTATAATTTCACTATTGAATGATAAAGTTTTTTATAATATGATGAGAGATAAAGCAATTAAGCAGGCAAAAAAATTTACACCCGAAGTTCAAATGCCTAAACTAATCGATTTGTTCAATAGTTATCAGGTAAACATTTAGCTAAAATCGGAATCCGAGGCATTTTTGTTGTTGGTTTTTTATCCATTTTCGTTTATTTTGAAACACAAAAATTACCGAGCCCAATAACATTTAAGTGATAGAGTAAACTTTATTATTATTTGTATGCTTAAATTCAAAAATGAGGCTGTGTAAATAAAATTAAACTATGATTGGAGAGCGAATTTATGAATATTGCTTTTATTAATCCTCCTTTTTTTCCTAAATACTCAAGGGGGTCTAGAAGCCCTGCAGTAACTAAAAGCGGAACGGTCTATTATCCAATCTGGTTAGCATTAGCGGCGGGTGTTGCTGAACAGAATGGACATAACATAATTTTAATTGATGCACCAGCCGAACCAATTTCTTCCGAAGAAACCTTTGAAAGACTTTCATCTTTTAATCCTGATATAGTTGTTGTTGAAACAAGTACAGGAAGTATTAGCAGTGATATCAGGTTTTCTGAAGAAATAAAAATGAATTTTCCTGATTGCTTTGTTTGTCTTGTTGGTAATCATGCAACGGCTTGTGATAAAGAAACATTACAGCAATCCAAAATTATAGATGCTGTAGCACGTAATGAATATGAAGCAACAATTGTTGATTTGGCAGAAAGACTTAATAAAAAAGAATCTCTCGAAAAATGTTCTTTCGCTAACCTGGAGAAATGGAAGAAGATATTATTGTAAATGATAACCGTCCAGCAGCTACCCAGGAAGAGCTTGATGCAATGCCTTTTGCAAGTGAGATATTTAAAAGATTTTGTAATCCCAAAGATTATTTTTTTTCTGCTGGTAGATTTCCTCAAGTCATGGTCTATACAGGAAGAGGTTGTCCATATCTTTGTACCTGGTGTGTATATCCACAAAATTTTTATGGGCATGCTTACCGTCATCGTTCTCCCCAAAGCATTGCTGCAGAATTCAAATACATTGAAGATAATTTTCCTGAAGTTGTAGAAGTAACAATTGAGGATGATACTTTTACTGTTTATAAGAAACATATTATTGAAGTTTGCCAATTACTGATTAAGCAAAAGAATAAACTTACATGGACTTGTAATGTTAGTGCTGATCTTGATGAAGAAACAATGCGGTGGATGAAAAAAGCAAATTGTCGATTAATTATTGTTGGATTTGAAAGTGGTTCGAATAAAATTCTTGCCTTGATGAAAAAAGGAATGAGAGTTGAGCGTTTTAAGGCAGCAGAAAATGCAAAAAAGACGGGGTTATTAATTCATGCTTGTTATATGATGGGAAATCGAGGTGAAACTCTTGAAACAATGCATGAAACTTTAGAATTGGCAAAAAAAATGAATACCGATACTGCTCAATTTTTTCCACTGATGCTTTATCCAGGTACGGAAGCTTATGATTGGGCGAAGAAGGAAGAATCTTATTACTGCAAAGACCTGGGATGATTGGTTAACCCCTGAAGGATTACATAATACTGTTGTTGGTACCCACGACCTTTCACCCAAAGAGATTGTAGATTTTTGTAATTATGCAAGGAGAGAATATTATTTACGTCCTGCATATATGTTGATGAAGATGAAAAATATATTAAAACATCCTTCGGAATTGCGAAGGACAATAAAAGCATTTTTTACTTTTCGGAAATATTTATTCAATGGGAAGAATAAACAGAACAAAGAAATATTTGATAAAAAGATAGAAGGCATTAAAACTAGTATTGATTATTCAGATGATGGATCTTCGTCATATTCTCAGAATCTCGGTAGTCTTCAAAAAGCTGAAGTAAAAAACTAAAACGACATAATTTTACAATTTCTTTATTAGAAGCCGGATAAATACCGGCTTTTTTATTTTGAATACTTTGGTTGATTTAATAAAGTTTACATATTTTATCCTACTAAAATTCAGCTAAGTTTATGGAATTAATTTTTTGGCTTTCAGTTTTCTTACTTTTTCATTCTTATTTAATTTATCCTGTTACTATTAAGATTATCTCATCATTTTTTTATAAAAAAAAATATGAAAACGAAGCTGCTTTCACTATTTCTATACTAATATCAGCTTTTAATGAAGAAAAAGTTATTAAGGAAAGAATAATTAATATTGCAAATTTAAATTATAACTTTACTCAAATTGAAGTGTTAGTCGGGTCTGATTGTTCAACTGATAAAACAAATCAGATTTTAACAGAATTAAAAGGCCTATATCCATGGTTATCAGTTTATTTATTTAGTCAAAGAAGAGGAAAAGTTTCTGTTCTAAATGATCTGGCTAAGGAAGCAAAAAATGAAATAATATTATTTACTGATGCAAATAGTGTTTTTGATAAGGATTCTTTAAAACTAATCGTACCACATTTTGGTAATAAAGCTATCGGAGGAGTTAGCGGAAGGTTGAAGCTGATAGAAAAAGAAGGTGATTCTAAAAGTAAAACTGAAGAAAAAAAATATTGGGAATATGAAACAATATTAAAAAAATCAGAGGGTGAATGTGGCGTATTAATTGGAGCAAATGGTGGTATTTTTGCAATCAGGAAGAACTTATTTAAGGAGATTCCTTTAAGGAATCCTGTTACAGATGATTTATTTATTTCCCTTGCGGTTTTACAGCAAGGTTTTCAATTTGTATATGAATTCAATTCCATTGCTTATGAAGATGTAGCTCCGAAAATAGTTGACGAGTTTAAAAGGAAAATACGTTTTAGCGCAACGAATTTTTATACGTTATTATATTTTAAAGATCTTTTACTTAGTAAAAATATATTGTTATCCTATTCGTTATGGTCACATAAGATAATAAGATGGTTTACCCCAATTTTATTAATATTAATTTTTTCTTTGAATTTAGCTTTGTTCAATACAAACGCGGCATTCAAAATACTTTTAATAGCGCAGCTGTTTTTCTGCTTTTTATCCGGACTTGGCTTATTATTAAGAAAAATAAATATTTATATACCTCCCTTATTAATGAGTTTTTATTTTTTGATGACGAACATTGCTTTGCTTATTGGACTGATAAAATTTCTCTCAGGTAAGCAAACTGCTTTTTGGCAATCAACACCGCGTTAAAAAATATGGCTAAGAAATTAGAAAAAATATTAATTATCATTACCGATTTTGTCACAATCAATCTCGCGTGGATTTTATTCTTCGCGATTAGAGTAAAAACCGGTTGGTTTGCTCTGATTATTACACCGGAATTTTTTGTTCCTATGCTTGTAATTTACTTTTACTGGCTTGTCATTTTCACGTTTGTTGGAATGTACCGTACATGGTTTGCTGCTTCAAGGTTCGATGAGATATCTACTTTATTTAAAGCTTCCTTTGTTGGAATATTTATTCTGTTTTTCCTGATTTTCCTTGACGATTACTTTCATAGTGTCCCTTCTGCAAACAGAATATTAATATTTATTTATTGGGGAATATTCCTTGCACTTGTTGGCGGGGGAAGACTTTTCATAAGAAGTTTTCAGCGCAACTTACTCATCCGGGGTATCGGTCGTAAAAATGTGTTAATAATAGGTTTTAATGATAAAGGCAGAGATGTTCACAATCAGCTACTTAAGCACAGGGCTTTGGGACTTGATGTTAAAGGATATGTTTCGTCAAATGGCGGAAGCAGTTCGGAGGACGTTTATAAAAATGTTAATGTAATTGGTACTTCAAGAGAAATTGAAAGACTTATCGATGAAACAGGTGCACAGGAAATTATCATAGCTTTAGAGAAAGATGATCAGGATAAATTAATACAACTGATTTCAAAGTGTGATCAGAAAAATGTTCGGATAAAAATCGTTCCCGATCTTTACGAAATATTAAGCGGGCAGGCTAAGACATCCCAGATTTATGGAATTCCTCTTATTGATATAATGCCGCAGTTAATGCCTGAGTGGGAAAAAAAATTAAAAAGGCTTTTCGATGTTGTTATATCTCTTTTAATCTTAATAGTTACTTTACCTGTTTGCATTGTTATAGCTATTGCAATAAAACTTGATTCGAAAGGACCTCTCTTTTAAACAGGAAAGGTGCGGGTTAAACGGTCAAACATTTAGTATTGTCAAATTCAGGTCAATGCTTCCTGACGCCGAAAAATTATCGGGACCTGTCTGGTCGATGAAGAATGATCCCAGGATAACTGGGGTTGGTAAATTTATTAGAAGAGTAAGAATAGATGAAATACCGCAGATGTATAATGTCCTTAAAGGAGAGATGAGTTTAGTTGGTCCCAGACCTGAAAGACCATTTTTTGTTGAGAAGCTTGCTGATGAAATTCTCTATTATAAAAGAAGGCTTAAAGTAAGACCTGGAATAACAGGCTGGGCACAAGTAAAACATAAATATGATGAATCACTTGAAGATGTAAAAATCAAGTTAAGATATGATCTTTTCTATATTGAAAATATGTCTTTAAGAATGGATTTTAAAATTATAATCAGAACAATTTATATAGTTCTGTTCGGCAAAGGGCATTACAATTAACTTAATTATAGAAATATATGGCTGAAAATAAATCGCTGGTTATTATCCCAACTTATAATGAATTGGATAACATAAAAAAATTAGTGCCTGACATTCTTAACAGGTATAAAGATATTGATGTGCTTGTTGTAGATGACAACTCACCCGATGGTACTGGGAAATATATAGCTGACCTTTCCTTATCCGATAATAGATTGAAGTATATGAAGCGGGAAAGAAAATTAGGATTGGGTTCTGCTTACATAGCAGGATTCAAATACGCTTTACAAAATAATTACGAATACATTTTAGAGATGGATGCCGATTATTCTCACGACCCTATAGAAATTAAAAATTTTCTTAAAGCAATAGAAAATAATGACGTTGTGCTTGGCAGTCGTTATCTAACAGGTGTAAATGTTATAAACTGGCCTATGCGAAGATTGCTCCTTAGCTACTTTGCAAATTTTTATACAAGACTTATTACTGGTCTTCCGGTTAATGATGCAACTGGCGGTTATAAATGTTTCAGAAGAGAAGTTCTTGAAGCTATCAATCTTGATAGAGTGAGGTCCAATGGTTATGCTTTTCAAATCGAGATGACATTTAAAGCCTGGAAGAAAGGCTTCATGATAAAAGAAATATCGATTATCTTTGTTGACCGTATGAAGGGAAAATCCAAGATGTCTAAGAAAATTGTTAGAGAAGCTATCGTTATGGTCTGGAAGTTAAGAGTAAGAAGTGTTCTCGGAATTCTTTAGGTATGAATGTGGACTTATCTATAATTATTGTTAACTATAATGTTAAAGAGTTTCTTCAGAATTTAATTTATTCTATTTATAAAGCCGGTCAGAAAATAAATTATGAAATTATAATTGTAGATAATGCCTCCGACGACGGAAGTGTCGAGTTCCTTCGTGAAAAATTTCCTGATATAAAATTAATTGTTAACGAAAAAAATCTTGGTTTTAGTAAAGCAAACAATTTAGGGTTATCAATTGCTAAGGGGAAATACATTCTTCTATTAAACCCTGATACGATTGTGCAGGAAGATACTTTTGAAAAAATGATTATTTTTTTTGAACAAATTTCAGATGCCGGCATGGCTGGCTGTAAAATCCTTAATCCCGACGGAACTCTACAACTTGCATGCAGAAGAAGCTTTCCAGGACCCTGGACATCTTTTTGTAAAGTAACTGGATTAAGCAATCTTTTTCCAGGCAGTAGATTATTTGCAAGATACAACCTTACCTATCTCGATGAAAACCAAACTTATGAAGTCGATGCAATATCAGGTTCATTTATGATGATAAGAAAAGAAACTTATGAAAAAGTCGGTAAGCTGGATGAACAATTTTTTATGTACGGCGAAGATTTGGATTGGTGCTACAGAGTTCAGAAGGAAGGTTATAAAGTATATTACGTTCACGATACTCAAATAATTCATTACAAAGGAGAAAGCACTAAAAGAAGCAGCATCGATGAAACGAAAATATTTTACAATGCCATGCATCTGTTTGTTAAAAAACATTTTGCGAGTTCACTGCTTGTCGAACTTATTTTGAGATCGGGAATTGGCTTCAGAAATTTTTTTGCTTTCCTTGGTAAAAGAAAACTGGTTCTATTTCCAGTTATAATTGATTTCATCTTTTTTGATTTGTCTATATATCTCGCTGAAAAATTTTATATACATATGTCGGATTGGCCCGGTTTTCACAGTTATCATTTACCCATAATTTATACTGTCCCCGCAATCATTCATATTATAATTGGCTCCTTAATCGGTGTTTATAAAAAAGGTTCACTCTCAGTTCTGAAGAATTTTTCAACGATAATAGTCAGTTTTTTTATTCTGTCGGCAATCACTTATTTCTTTAAAAACCTGGCTTACAGCAGGGCGGTTGTAATCTTCACTTATATTTTACTTTTTTTAGTTCTTACTTTTTGGCGGGCAATAGCAAAACTTGTGTTTAAAGTCGGTACGGACAAATATGAAGTTGACAAGAAAACTTTGATTGTTGGTCTAAATAATTATGTCATTCAAATTGCTGATAAACTAAAATCAAAGAAAACTGATTTACACTCTGTTGCAGGTTTAATTGGCCTTTCAAACAAAGACATCGGTAAGAAGTTTGAAGATCTTGAAGTTATTGGCACAATTGAAAACATCGAAAAAGTAATAAAGGATAAGCAAATTAAGGAAGTTATTTTTTCTTCGCAGGAGCTTTCATATAACCAGATGATGAAAATAGTCTCTAAGTGCCAGGACGAAAATGTTGAATTCAAATTGATTGGAAACAATCTTGATTTTATAGTTGGTAAAACTTCTGTTTCAATGCTAGATGATATACCGTTAATTCAAATTAGTTATAATATTTCGAACTCCCTGCTTAGGTTTATCAAATCATTGTTTGATTATACACTTAGTGTACTTGTTTTGTTTTTTATATATCCTTTCATATATTTCATCACGAAAGTAAGTAAAAAGCAAACAATCTTTAGGAAATTTATTCTCAATGTTCCACAGGTTTTTACAGGAAAGGTCAGTTTTGTTGGACCTCAAAAAGCTGAAAGTAACGGCAATTTATATTTAGGTAAAAAAGGATTAACCGGTTTGTGGTTCACAGAGAATGCCAGATGAACGCGATTATGAAAAGCTCAATATTTTTTATGCTAAGAATCAGAATGTATGGCTTGATCTTGAAATATTGGGCAAGACTTTAAATAAGATGTGGAACACAAGACCGTAAGATGGCTAAAAATATACTGGATTTTGAAAAGCCAATTGTTGAGCTGGAAGCCAAGCTTGAAGAGATGAGGAAGTTTTCGGATGACCTCGATATTGGAAAGGAGATCCAGAAGATTGAAGATAAGGTCAAACAATTGAAAGAAACACTTTATAAAGATCTTACCCGATGGCAGCGCGTTCAGCTTGCACGCCATCCCGACCGACCTTTTACTCTCGATTATATTTATGAAATGACAAGCAATTTTATTGAGCTTCACGGTGACCGCGGCTATAAAGATGATAAAGCAATTGTCGGTGGTTTAGCTCAGTTAGATGAATATAAAATTGTAATTGTTGGACATCAAAAAGGAAGAGACACCAAAAGTAATTTATACAGAAACTTTGGAATGCCAAATCCCGAAGGTTATCGAAAAGCTCTTCGACTTATGAAGCTTGCCGAAAAATTTAACAGACCTGTTATTACTTTAATTGATACTCCCGGAGCTTACCCGGGAGTTGAAGCGGAAGAGAGAGGTCAAGCCGAAGCAATCGCCAGAAACTTATTTGAAATGAGCAGATTAAAAGTGCCTATCATTGTTGTAATAATTGGTGAAGGTGCAAGCGGCGGCGCTCTTGGAATAGGTTTGGGCGATAGAATTTTAATGCTTGAGAATTGCTGGTATTCTGTAATCAGTCCTGAATCTTGTTCAAGTATTTTATGGAGAAGCTGGGATTATAAAGAGCAAGCTGCAGAAGCTTTAAAGCTTACAGCGCCGGATCTTCTCGAACAGGGATTAGTAGATCGTATCGTTCCAGAACCGACGGGTGGTGCACACAAAGATAATAAAGAAGCTGCTGCAATCTTAAAGAAGGTATTAAAAGAGGAACTTGCACAGCTAATAAAAATTAAACCGGAAAAACTTGTTGAAACACGGCGCGAGAAGTTTGGTAAAATGGGCGAGTTCATTGAATAAGTCTAGAAATTTTCATTCCTATCTTAACTGACCTTTCTTTTTAATAAATTGTATCTCAAAATTAATCTTCTCTATTTATATAATGATTATTTGCGAAACCGAAATAAGAGTTCGTTATGCCGATACAGACCAGATGCACTTTGTATATAACGGAAAATATCTTGAATATTTTGAAGTCGGCAGAACTGAAATGCTGCGCGATATCGGATTACCTTATGATGTAATTGAAAAAGAAGGTTTTCTTCTTCCTGTACTTGAAGCTAATGTTAAGTATAAACTGCCTGCTTTTTATGATGATATTCTTATTATAAAATCTCTTCTTAAAAAATTTCCTGATCTTAAAGTTCATATTGATTATGAAATTATGAGAAAAGACTCTACGGATTTAGTAGCTGAAGGATTTACTGTTCATGCTTTTATGAATAAGCAAACTAAGAAAGTTACAAGACCACCAGAGATTTTCGTAAAAGCGGTAAAGAAATTCTTTCCGGTAGTTAAATAATGTTAGAAAAAATTAAAGAGCTTTCAAAAGATACTGTAATTTACGGCGTAAGCACTATCGTTGGGAGATTCCTTAATTTTATTTTAGTTCCATTTTATACCAACATTTTTATTCCATGCAGATTATGGCATTATAACAAACGTATACGCATTCATAGCAATAATGAATATTATTTTCATTTATGGAATGGATGCTTCTTATCTCCGGTTCTCTAAAGATAAAGAACTGGGAAATGAAAAAGATATTTTTTCAACACCTTATTATTCGGTTTTAATTTTATCATTTGTAATCTGCCTTTTCATTTTACTTTTAAAAAATGGAATTGGAAATGAATTAGCCGTTCCTAAGAATTATAGTTACTTGCTTATTTTAGTTTCAGCGATTCTTTTTACTGATTCAATTGCTGTTTTACCATTTATCAAACTTAGAATAGAAAGAAAAGCAAAGAAGTTCGCGTTATTTAAAATCATTAATATTTCAATTAACGTTTTACTTAATCTTGTATTGATTTTGAAATATAAAATGGGAATTGAAGCTGTTTTTATCAGCAATCTTGCGGCTTCTGCTGTTACATTTTTGTTGTTGATACCATCTGTTAGCAATTCATTAAAATTCTCGTTTGATAAAACAATATTTAAAAGAATGTTAAAATTCGGCTTGCCTTATCTTCCTGCAGGACTGGCTTCTATGATAATCCAGGTTATTGACAGACCGATAATGCAGCATCTTACTGATCTTAAAACTCTTGGAATTTATCAGGCAAACTATAAGCTGGGAATATTTATGATGCTGTTTGTAAGTATGTTTCAATATGCATGGCAGCCTTTCTTTATGCAGGAATCAGGAAGTTCGGAAGCGAAAAAAGTTTTCTCTAAAGTTTTAACTTACTTTACTCTTGCGGGGGCTGTAATTCTTGTTCTGCTTTCTTTATTTATAGATAACTTTGTAAAGCTTGAGATTTTTGGAAGAACAATAATCGGTCATTCGTATTGGAGTGGATTGAATATTGTTCCCGTAATTCTTTTAGCTTATTTATTTAATGGCTTGTATGTTGTTTTCACCGCTGGGATTTATATCAAAGAAAAAAGTATTTATGTCCCGGTTATTACAGGAATTGCTGCAGCTGTTAATATAGTTGCAAATTTTATTTTAATTCCCATAATGGGGATAATGGGTGCAGCCTTTGCAACACTTGCAAGCTATTTTGTAATGTCGGTAGGATTATATTTAGTAACTCAGAAGTTTTACAAAATAGAATATGAAAAGAAAAAAGTGTCGTTAATTTTTTTATTAGTAACGATTACAGGGATAATTTATTATGTCCTGTATAATAACAATCAATTATTTTTGATTTATAAGTTTCTCCTTCTTATTTTGTTCTCAGCTTCAATTTTATTTTTTGTTCTTGATAAACAAGAAAGAAATTTTTTGATTAATAAATTCGTAAAAAGAAACTAATTAGAATGAACGCAAGTATTCCTGTTAAGATTAAAAGATTGAGCGATGAATTTAACGATATACCACTTCCTTCATATTCAACAAAAGGAAGTTCCGGAGTAGATGTAAGAGCAGCAGTTAAAGAAGATGTAATTATTCCAAACGGTGAACTAAGATTAGTCCCGACCAATTTATCTGTTGAAATCCCCGAAGGTTTTGAAATACAGGTGAGACCGAGAAGCGGTCTTGCAGCAAATCATGGTATAAGCATATTAAATTCACCCGGTACAATCGATTCTGATTACCGTGGTGAGATAAAAATAATAGTAATGAATTTAGGTAGAGAGGAATTTAAAATTTCCCGTGGCGACAGGATTGCCCAGATGGTCGTTTCAAAAGTTTATAAAGCAGAGTTTCTTCTCACTGAAGACCTTGAGGAAAGCATAAGGGGAAATGGCGGCTTTGGCCACACGGGCAGAACCTGACTACCAGGTTGTTCTTTAATCTTCCTTTCTTTTTACACATAGAATTAATATAGGTCTGCTTGATGTCGGATTTTATTCATCTGCATAATCATTCCCATTATAGTCTTCAGGATGGCGCCTGTACTGTTGATGCTTTGATTGGTGCTGCAAAGAAAAATAATATGCACGCTGTTGCACTTACTGACCATGGTGTTATGTATGGCATAGCTGAGTTTTACAAAACTGCTGTTAAAGAAGGTATAAAACCTATCGTGGGAATGGAAGCCTACATTGTTAAAGAAGGCAGCAGATTTGACAGGGGAAGTGCCGATAGCATGAACGGCAGAAAAAAATCAAAACATTATAATCATCTTCTTCTTCTCGCAAAAAATAAACAGGGTTATAAAAACTTATCTAAACTTTCCACTTTAGGTCATACAGAAGGTTTTTATTATAAACCAAGAATTGATCTGGAATTGCTCAGGAAATACCACGAAGGAATAATTTGTACATCAGCTTGTCCGGCTGGAATTGTTTCTGTTCCTCTTATCAATAATGATTATGATAAAGCAAGAGAAGTAGCAAAAACTTATAAAGAAATTTTTGGCGATGATTTTTATCTCGAAATACAAAACCATGGAACTGATATTGAAAAACCTTTGCTGGATGCAATTCCTAGATTGGCTAAAGAACTTGGAATAAAATTAGTCGCTACAAATGATTGCCATTATATTGAAGAAGAACATTCTATAGCTCATAATATTCTTCTTTTATTATCAGATAAAAATGGAGCTGATTACAGGGATTTAAGATACGGTACAAAAGAAATATACTTCAAAACCGAAGAGCAAATGAAAAAGCTCTTCAAAAATTTTAAAGGAGCTATTGAAAATACTTTAGAAATAGAATCCAAAATAGATTTGAAATTAGGTTTTGAAGGACATCTCTTCCCTCAATTTCCTATACCAAATGATTCTCCTGCAAAAACTGCCGAAGAATATTTTGAGTTGTTAACAAGGAAAGGATTTGATAAGAAATTTCCAAAACAAACTTCAGAATTAATAGATCGTTTGGAGTTTGAAATTGATACAATTAAAAAAATGGGTTTTGCCGGTTACTTCCTTATCGTTCAGGATTTTATTAATTCAGCCAAAGGAATGAACATTCCTGTCGGGCCGGGAAGAGGCAGTGCTGCGGGTAGTCTTGTTGCTTATGTACTTGGTATTACGAATATAAATCCTTTGGAATATAATCTTCTGTTTGAACGTTTTCTTAATCCGGCAAGAAAATCAATGCCTGATATTGATGTTGATTTTGCAGATGATAAAAGAGGAGATGTAATTGAGTATGTAAAGAATAAGTATGGAAGCGAGTGCGTAAGTCAGATTATCACTTTCAACCGACTTTCATCCAAAGCTGTTATACGTGATGTTGCGCGTGTGTTAAAAATTCCAATCCCTACCGTTAATAAAATTACAAAGTTCATTCCGTCAAAATTTGGAAAAGTTTATACAATAGATCAGGCTTTAGCGGAAGTTCCAGAATTAAAATGGGTTAAGAAATCAGATGATCCTCAAATCCAGGACTTAATTAAATATGCAAGAGTTTTGGAAGGAATGAACAGGAATGCATCCAAACATGCTGCCGGAATAGTTATCACTCCTAATGATGTAAGTGACTATGTTCCTCTTGCTACTGCAGTTCAGCAAACTGATATCGTGACTCAATTCAATATGAAAGAGATTGAAAATGCCGGTTTGCTTAAGATGGATTTTCTTGGGTTAAGAACTCTTACAATTATCCGTGATACAATTTCTTTAGTTGAAAAGAATAGAAATGTAAAAGTTGATATAGAAAACATTCCGCTCAATGATGAAAAAACTTTTCATATCTTTTCCAAAGGACAAACAACCGGCGTCTTCCAGTTTGAATCTGCTCCAATGAGAGAGTATTTGAAAAAGTTAAAACCTACGAGTCTCAACGATCTTTCAGCAATGAATGCTCTTTATCGCCCGGGACCGATGGAATTTATTGATGACTTTATAGACAGAAAATTCGGCAAACAAAAAGTTGCTTACTTACACCTGGTACTTGAACCGATTCTAAAAGAAACTTACGGTATTATCGTTTACCAGGAGCAGGTAATTCAGATTGCAAATAAAGTTGCAGGAATGAGTCTTGCCGAAGCCGATATTTTAAGAAGAGCAATGGGCAAAAAAGATCTTGCTGCAATGAAAAATCAGAAAATAACTTTTGTTGAAGGAGCAGTTAAAAATAATATTCCTAAAAGATCCGCAGAAGAGATTTTCGATGCAATTGATAAGTTCGCAAATTACGGTTTCAACAAAAGTCATTCAGTTGCCTATAGTTATATAGCATATCAGACTGCATATTTAAAAGCCCATTATACTCCTGAGTTTCTTGCTGCTAATCTTACAAATGAATTTGGCAATTCTAACAAAGTGGCAACTTTCCTAGAAGATTGTAGAAAATTGAAAGATAGAAATTTTGCCAGCCGATGTTAATAATCCTTCAGTTGATTTCGATGTTGATTCAGAAAGTAAGATAAGATTCGGTATGGCTGCAATTAAAAATGTTGGCAAGATTGCCATTGAAGAGATAATTAAAAGCAAAGAAAAACTTGGAAGAAACTTTAAAAGTATTTTTGATTTTTGTGCAAATGTAGACACAAGAACTGTAAATAAAAGGACTCTTGAAAGTCTTGTACTTGCCGGAGCATTTGATTCAACAAATAATTCAAGAGCAAAACTTCTTTCAGCAGTTGAGCAGGCACTTGATATCGGTTCGAAAATTCAGAACTCGAAATTAACTTCTGAGAATAGTTTATTCGGAGGATCGGAAGAAATAAAGTTTACAGAACCACAATTGCCAAACATTCAGCCATGGACTCAGAAAGAAAGGCTCGCTAGAGAAAGAGAAGTTACAGGTTTTTATGTTACGGGGCATCCTTTAAGCAAGTATGAAGTTGATTATAAATCTTTCACGACCATTCGTTTTGGAGAAACCGAACAACTTGAAGAAATGGATATCGTAAAAGCCTGTGGAGTTATAACATCAATTAAAACAAAAATTGATAAGCAGGGAAGAACGATGGCATTCTTTACTGTAGATGATTTTTCCGGTTCCTGTGAAGCTCTTATGTTTTCAAAAGTATATGAGCAGTATGGAAAATATTTGAAGGAAGAAGAATGTGTATTCATAGTTGGAAGACCGGAAAGCAGCGGAGATGCAATCAAAATTCATATTGAAAAACTGATTCCTATTGAAGAAGTGAGAGATGCTTATACTGAAAGCATAAAAATTTATCTTGATAAAGAAAGACATTCAGCTCAAAAAATTCCAGAGTTAAAGAAAATTCTTTTAAGATATAAAGGAAATATTCCTGTGTTCGTTTCTTTAATAAATAACGGTTCAAAAGGAAGAAACTTTGGCTTAAGAGAGATGCGGGTAAATGTATCAAATGATTTTATTAGAGAGCTTTCCGGATCTCTTGGAGAAGATTCTCTTATACTTTATAGTAAAAGATGACGGATATTATTTGAATACCATTCGCCTATTTCGTATAATTTGTGTTTAGAATTAAATCTAAATTAGAAAACTTCTATATATGAGCAGAGAAGAAAATAAAAAATATTGGGCTTTGATTCTTGGTGCTTCATCAGGCTTTGGCGAAGGAGTAGCACTTAAGCTTGCGGAAGATGGGTTTAACATTGCGGGTGTACATCTCGACAGGCAGGCTACCATTCACAATGTTGAACGGATCATAAAACATGTTGAATCGTGTGGATCACAAGCAAAATTTTTCAACATTAATGCTGCGGATGATAAAAAGCGGACCGAAGTTATTGCAGAACTTAAAAAATTATCAAACGGCCAGCCTATCATTAAAGTGCTTTTACATTCTTTGGCATTTGGTACGCTAAGACCATTTACTGGTTTAGCCGAAGAGCAGCCAATTACAAAGGCACAAATTGAAATGACACTCGATGTTATGGCTCATTCAATTGTTTACTGGACACAGGAATTAGTTACCAATAATTTAATTGCCAATAAAGCAAGAATTTTTGCGATGACAAGTTCAGGTGGGCATTCAGTAATTCCACATTATGGTGCGGTGTCTGCGGCAAAAGCAGCATTAGAATCTCATGTAAGACAATTGGCTTATGAGCTTGGTCCCAAGGATATATCGGTAAACTCAATTATGGCCGGAGTAACAGATACACCGGCTCTTAGAAAAATTCCTGGTAATGAACCAATGATTCAGGTTGCCGAAAGAAAAAATCCAAGGAATAGGTTAACAACACCTTCAGATATTGCAAAAGTAATTTCTCTTCTTTGTATGGATGGAGGAGAATGGATTTCCGGTGGAACAATCAATGCTGATGGCGGTGAAGACATAGTCAACTTCGTAGGTCAGGGCAAAAAAGGTATTATATAAGTAAGAAAGAGCGGATAATGAAACCAATTACATTTACTGATAGTAATTTTGAAGAAGAAGTAATAAAGTCGGACAAACCGGTTCTTATAGATTTTTGGGCAGTGTGGTGTGGTCCATGTAAAATTATTGCTCCTGTTGTTGAGGAGTTAGCTGCAGAGTATGAAGGTAAAATTAAAGTTGGAAAACTTGATGTAGATGAAAATCAACAGGCATCGATCAAATATGGAGTTCGCAGCATTCCTACATTATTAATATTTAAAGATGGAAAGGTTAAAGATACAATCATCGGGGCAGTTCCAAAGTCCCAGATTGTACAGAAATTAAATTCAGCTTTATGAAAACATTTCTTTTATTTCTTCTAAACAAGCAAGGGAGAACCTAGAACTAAAATGAAAAAAGTACTTGTTACAGATGCTGTTGATAAAAAGTGTGTTGGCATTTTGGAAGCAGCAGGATGCGAAGTAAAATATCAGCCGGGGATGGCCCGTGATCTAATCGAAGCAGAAATCAGTAATTATAATGGATTGATCGTTAGAAGTGAAACCAAAGTTAATTCTGAATTGATTTCTTCCATGAATAATATGGAAGTTATAGGAAGAGCCGGAACAGGTGTGGACAATATAGATGTTGAAGCTGCAACAAGAAAAGGTATTGTTGTAATGAATACTCCCGGAGGCAATACAATTTCTACAGCCGAACATACTATGGCATTTAATAGTTTCGTTATGTAGAAATATTGCCCAGGCTAATCAATCTATGCGCGCAGGTAAATGGGATAAGAAATCATACAGAGGTACGGAGCTTCAAGATAAAACTCTTGGTGTGGTTGGCTTTGGAAGAATAGGCAGAGAAGTTGCGATAAGATCGAAAGCTTTTGGGATGAATGTTATTGCTTATGATCCCGTCGTTTCTGAAGAGCTGGCGCATAAAGCTGGGGTAACACTCGTTGATTTAAATTCAATTTTTGAAAAATCTGATATCATTACTTTTCATGTTCCGTTGAACGATGAAACAAAAAATATGATATCGACTGAAACACTGCAAAAGTGTAAAGATGGAGTAAAAATTATTAACTGTGCCCGCGGTGGCATAGTAAAACAGGAAGCTTTGTTGAATGCTTTGGAATCAGGAAAGGTTTCCGGAGCTGCGTTAGATGTTTATGAAAAAGAACCACCAGATTTGAGTCGGTAAATTAATTCAGCATCCAAAACTTCTTGCCACACCTCATCTCGGTGCCTCAACAGAAGAAGCTCAGGAAAAAGTTGCTGTTCAAATCGCAGAACAAATGGCAGGGCTTTTCCAAAAAAAATCTGTTCGTGGAGTTGTTAATGCAGCAGCGATTGATGCAGAGGGCAATAATGAAATCGCACCTTACGTAAGATTAGCAGAAAATATCGGGATACTTCATTCACAATTAATAAGAGATCAGCTAAAACAAATTAATATAAACTTTAGCGGTGAGCTTCTTACATTCTATCTTCAACTTTGCTTTCCACAGCAATGTTAAAAGGGTTTCTTTCACGAAAAGTTGCTGAAGTTGTAAACTTTATTAATGCACCTTACCTTGCTAAAGAAATGGGAATTGTCGTTAATGAAACAAAGACAGGTGCGAATTCAAATTATACAAATCTTTTAACAGTAGAATGTGAAACAGAAAAAGAAAACAGATCTTTAGCGGGAACAGTATTCGGCAATAATGAATTAAGAATTGTAAGTATAGATTCCTTTCATCTTGAATTAAAACCCGAAGGACATATGCTCTTCTATTCTAATATAGATAAACCGGGCATGCTTGCTAATGTTGGAAAAGTTTTGGCAGAAGCAAATATTAATATTGCTGGTCTTTCGTTAGGGCGTTTGGAAGCCGGAAAGGAAGCCCTTACTGTGATTAATACCGACAGTGAAATCGATAAAAAAGTCGCAGAAAAAATATTAGCGATAAATGGTGTTCATAAGGTATTAACGGTTAAAATTTAATAAATACCTTTTTATTTTTTTTGAATACTAATATATTATAAAAATGAAAAAATTATTTGTGATTCTCGCATTACTTTTTCTTTCAATAATTGTTGATGCACAGGGCAAAAAATTTAATTTTGAATTCGATTATGCACAGTTTAGCTATGATTCATCTTCAAATTATATAGAAATTTACTATTCTTTCGGACAGGAGAGTCTCTTAAGGACTATTCAGAATTCCGCCGTTCATTTAGAAGGTGATTTGCATGTTGTAGTTCTAGATTCTCTTACAAGCAAGGAAGTCTTAAACAAAGATTGGAAAATATCTTATTCTCCTCAGGACACTTCTGATTTTAGCAATAGTTTGGTTGGTGTTATCGGGTTTACTTTGCCATCCGGGAAATATGAATTTCTGGTTACCGGAGAAGACTCTTTGCAAAGCAGTTTCTCTAAATCTGCGAAAGAATATTTAACCGTCCGAGCCTTTTATTGGTAATAATATTTCGATGAGTGATTTACAATTCGCTTCAAAAATACTACAGGATAGTCCTAATAAAACTTCAATTTTCTATAAAAACACTTATGAAGTTGTTCCCTCACCGACATCTGTCTATGATGACAATGAACCGGTCCTTTTTTACTATCTGGAATTATATAATTTAAATGGGTTGCATAATGATGACCCTTTGAAGCTGAGTACACTTGTGTATAATAGTAAAGAGCAAATGGTGTATGACAAAGCGAAAACTATTATGGGCAAAGTTAATTCAAGGGTGGAAGTTGGTGCCGTACCGGTTAACAAGTTTTCAACCGGTAGTTATACTTTAATAGTTGCACTGATAGATAGTATTGGGAACTACGGTGTATCATCCTCTAAAAGGTTTTTTGTCTATAACCCATCTGTTCAGGCAACTGATTCACTATATAATAAATCGGCGACAAATATACTCGCCACACAATTCGGGGTAATGTCAGAAGAGGAGTTAGATGATTTATTTGACAAATGTAAATATATTGCTACAGCTACAGAGATTAAACAATATAGTGCTTTAAATAATGTTGATGGGAAAAGAAAGTTTATTAATCAATTTTGGAATGCGAGAGATACAGATCCTTCAACTCCCAGGAACGAATTCTACATTGAATATTTGAAAAGGATTCAACATTGTAATCAAACGTTTAATGCACTTGGTAAAGAAGGATGGAAAACGGACAGGGGAAGAATATATTTGAAATATGGAGAACCGAGCGAAATAGAAAGATTTCCGAATCAGCAGGATACTAAACCTTACGAGATATGGCACTATAATGATATTCAGGGGGGAGTAATTTTTGTTTTTGCCGATCTTACGAATTATTCTGATTACGAATTGATTAATTCGACCGCACGAGGTGAATTGCGGGATGATAATTGGCAAAATAGAATAAGCACTCTTTAATTTTTAAGAGTATCATTTAATTTTCTCCAACCTTTTGGTAAATTTAAACCTACCTTGGTATAAGCTTTGAAAAATATCTTAGAATATATTCCATTCCTTTTTCTTGGTAAAATTATTACGCTTTTCGGAATTAATTTATCCAGGAAATTTTCAATTATTTTAGCTATTGTCTTTTTTTATCTAATCCCGATCAGAAAGCAGGTTGTGTTTGAAAACCTCAGAAAGGCATTCCCGGAATTTGAAGAAAAAAAAATAAAAGAAATTGCTTTTGGTTGTTATAAAAGTGTTATAATAAGTTTCTTTGAGATTTTATATATGCAGAAAATGAACCGTAGCCGAGATAGTTAACATGCTGAATGTAAATAATGCGGATCTGATTGTAGAAAATTATAAATTTGGCAAAGGAGTAATACTTACTTTCAGCACATTTTGGAAACTGGGAATTAATAGCAGCTTCGATGAGTGCAAGAATAAATATTCCTTTTCATGTAGTTGTAAAACATCAAAGAAATCCTTACGTAGACCGAAAGATAAATTCGATAAGGATAAAATGGGGCAACGAAATTGTCTCTCTTGGGATTTCAATCAGAAATATTTATAAAGAACTTAAAAATAAAAATCTTATAGCAATGGTTGCTGACCAGAGAGGTCCCGCTGATGGATTAAGAATAAAATTTTTCGGAATAGAAACGGCTATATATTCTGGTCCAGCAATCCTAGCTATTAAAACAGGGGCTCCACTAATTTATGGCATTACAATCAGGCAGCCGGACTTTAGTTACAAAGTAATTTTGGAAAAGATTAATCTGGAAGATCTTCCGGATGATGAAGAAGAAAAAGTTAAAGAAATAAGCCAGCGGCTAGCATTCTTTTTAGAAAAATATGTTCGACAGTATCCTGAGCAATGGCTATGGATGCACAAAATCTGGAAATATTAAAAAAATAGAAATGTATAAGATTCTTGTGATACAAACAGCTTTTATTGGAGATGCGATATTAACTCTTCCTATGCTGCAGAAGCTTAAAGAAAAATATCCGGAAAGTGAATTGGACGTTATATCAAATCCTGCTACATCTGAAATTTTTTCTTCGTCTCCGGTTATAAATGATGTTATAGTTCTTGATAAAAGAGGAGAACACAAATCAATATTTTCACTGATAAAATTTGCAAGAAAACTTAAAGAGAAAAATTACACAAAACTTTATTCGCCGCATCGGTCATTAAGAACTGCTCTTATAGTTTTGTTTTCCGGAATAAAAGATACTTATGGGTTTAATAACAGCAGTTTAAAGCATGTTTATAAAAATATTATTAAGTACAAATTCAATGAACACGAAGTTAAAAGAAATCTTGATCTGATAAGTTTTGATTACGACCATAATAGCTGGAAAATATTACCGGAGATTATAATTGCTGATGAACAGCAAAAAAAAGTTAATGATTTTTTAACACGGAATAGCAATGCAATTGCTATTGCTCCAGGAAGCGTATGGAATACCAAAAAATATCCTCTCGAATACTTTGAAAAAATAATTGATTATCTTACATCAAGATTTTATAAAATAATTTTGATAGGCGGTTCAAAAGATAAAATTATTTGCGAAGGTTTATCTTCCCGTTTTAGGGAGAATGTTGTATCTATTGCGGGAGAGTTTTCAATTGTTGAGTCTATTCAAATGCTGAAAAATGTAAAGTTATTAATCTCAAATGACAGCGCACCAACACATATGGGAGTTTGCGCAAATATACCTGTTTTAACGCTGTTTTGCTCCACTTCTCCGACTTTTGGATTTTATCCTTATAATGAAAAAAGTAGCTATTTAAGTTTCGATGATTTATCTTGTAAACCTTGTGGTATTCACGGCTATGAAGAATGCCCGATAGGAACATTTAGATGTGGTAACGAACTTTACACGCAAAATGTAATTTCAAAAATAGAAGAGATGTTCAATGATTAATACAAAATTTGCTGAGTTAGTTAATATAGATAATGATTTAGAAGAATCAGTACAGAAAGCAAAAAAACTGTATCTGGAGGGAACTATTTTTGTCCATCCGACTGACACAATTTATGGTTTTGCAGCTAATCCCTTTAATGATGAAATAGTCGAAAAAGTAAACGAAATAAAACAACGTGATTTAGGCAAAAGATATATACTTCTGATTAATAATATTGATAATCTTTTAACATATACTGATATTCAATCGGAAAAACATCTTGATTTTTTAATTTCAATCTGGCCAAACCCGGTTTCGGTTGTTCTCAGATTAAATAAAAAAACTTCTGAAATCCTGAAAAGTGAAACTGCCGCATTCAGAATACCAAATCACAGGTTTAGCATAAAACTATTGAACGCCATTAATATGCCGATGATCTCGACAAGTGTAAATAAGAAAGATAATGAACCTCTTATTGATCCCATAATGATTAGAGATGAATTCGGTTCAGAAGTCGATACAATTTTTTATTCTGATAAAAAATTATTCTTTGAGTCATCTACTATTATTGATTTGAGTGACAGCAAGCCTTTGTTAGTACGTGAAGGTAAAATCAAATTTGCGGATTTACTAAAGAAGTTTAATTAAGGTATAAGGTGAATTTTCTTAATAAACTCAAAAAAATTAAAAATTTTTTTATACTTATTATTCCGGGTCAGTCTGCTTCAGATGCAAAATCACATAAATTCTCCTTAAGCAAAGTTGTTGGCTTCCTGCTGGGATATACATTGTTAATATCTTTTTTAGGATACTTGTTTTTTTCCATTACCCCGATAGGTAACATTTTCTTTCCTAAGACTAAAACTTTTTCCGATCAGGATATTGAGAAAATTAATGAGCTAAATAACAGGATGGTTTCTCTGTCCAGGGAACTTGAAGATCTCAAGTCGACAAACGAAAAATTAAGAAATGCTATAATGCTTGGGGATTCATCTGTTATAGAATCCTTGGATATAAAAGCTGATACAAGTTCGCTTAAGAAGAAGGCCGGTGGAAGCATTTTATCGGTGATTAAAGACCTTTTTTTTCCAGAAGAAGGCAGTAAAGAAAAAATTGATTATTTTATAAAACCGGTTAATGGTTTTATCAGTAGGGGATTTGATGTTAAAATAGGTCACATAGGCATTGATTTTGTTGTTAAAGTTGGTACTCCGGTTTATGCCGCCGCAAGCGGTTACGTGGTATTTGCTGATTATACTCCAAGAGATGGATATATGATGATAATTAATGATGCCGATGATTATATTACAGTTTATAAACATTGCTCAATATTGTTGAAGAAGGTAAGAGATAGAGTTTTTCAGGGAGAATTAATTTCCCTTAGCGGAAATACCGGTGAGATTACAACCGGTCCGCATTTACATTTTGAAATATGGAAACAGGGACGACCAATTAATCCTAAAGACGTATTTTCTAATTAACAAAAGGAGATATAAAATTGATAAAGCCAAAAGGTTTTGAAGATAGTACCGATGAAGTAACAATTATCAGTTCCGGAGTTGTTATTGAAGGTAAACTTTCCAGTAAAGGAAATGTTAGAGTTGACGGGACAGTAAAAGGTGACGTTAATGTAAACGGAAGTGTTACTGTGGGCGAAAGCGGTGACATTAACGGCGAAATTAATGCAGACATTATTACTGTTGGGGGAAAAATAGTTGGTAGACTTAATGCCAAAGAAAAAGTTGTACTGGAAGCCAAAGCAGTATTAAAGGGTGATTTAGTCACTAAAATTTTAGTAGTTGAAGCAGGTGCCAAATTTGACGGTAACAGCAAAATGGGCGAAGGCGGATTTACTATGCCGAAGCCTAATGTTCCGCCGCCGCTAGAAAAATAACATGAAGGAAAATCCTGATAAGAAAAATAACCGGGGAGCTTATCTTAAGGATTATGGACCGTATCTTGGTTTAGGACTTCAGCTTGCTATAACTGTGGCAGCAATGACTTTTCTGGGAGTTTGGCTCGATGGAAAATTTGATTCTTCTCCATGGTTAACTGTCATCTGTCTCTTTCTTAGGAGTATTTGCTGCTTTATATAGTTTCATTAAAGAGGTAATGAAATCAGACAAATGATTAAAACAAGAAAATTTTTTCTGTTTGTTTTGATCGTATCTGTTATCCTGATTCTTACCTCTGTTTTGTACTTTTCAAATGTCTTCTCTTTTTCTCAATTCATCTCTATTCTTCTTGCTTTAGGGATCACGGCATCAATTTTTTAGCTGAATTTTTATCTGTAAAAACCGGCTTAAATAAATCAGATTCAGCCTTTATAAAAATCGTATTTGGCTCAATGATTATAAGGTTTTTCTCACTTTTGCTGATGATATTAATTTCACTGGTTTTTTTGGATATAAACAAGAATAGTTTTATATTTTCAATCTTCTTTTTTTACATTTTGTTTTTATTCATTGAAATCTATTACCTGAATTTCCAAAAACATAACTATTTTGATGCTTATTGAAGGAATAAAAGATACTTTAACCACCAACGCTGTCGTTCATAGCTCGGCAGGAGGGGATTGGATTCTTCATCATGTGATGGACAGTTGGTTGGGTTGCGTTCGCGCTATGTTGGAGGCGGTCGGTGACCGCGGGCAGCGCGTCATCTTATGGCGCATTGCGCGCCAGGACGCGAGGGCAGGCTACGCGCTCAGGCGCTCGAAGAACTGGTCGACCTGGGAGCGGATACGCCCGGCCACGCTGCCCAGATCGTCGGCCACCGACTTCACCGCGACGGCGCTGCTGCGGGTTTCCTCGGTGGCGGTGCCGACGTGGTTGACTTCGCTCGCGGTATCGGCGGTGCGCCGCGCGGCGGTCTCCACGCTGCGCGCGATCTCGCCGGTGGCGGCGCCCTGCTCGGTGACGGGG
>CAWBXQ010000004.1:0-219369 GCA_963792755.1 uncultured Ignavibacteria bacterium | reverse complement strand
TATTAGATTCATAAAATGATTGTTTACTGCGCTGCCCCGATAAAGGGCGATCAAAAATTCCACAACTATTGCCTGGATATTATCAAACAGGTTTCTTCTTTAGGACACACTGCATTATCAGAATTAAATGTTGAATTTAAACCTGCCGTACTATTAACAGAAAAGGAAATTTTCAGCAGGGATATAAAATGGATAGACAAAAGCGAAATTGTTATTGCCGAAGTTTCAGGTCCGAGCCTTGGTGTGGGTTTTGAAATTGCTTATTCGATATATAAAAAGAAAATACACGTGCTTGCTCTCTTTAACAGCGAAGCCCAGGATGTTTCGGCTATGATAACCGGATGTCATTCCGAATTTTTAAAAATTAAAAAATATTCCGATACTGAAGATTTAAAGAAAGCTGTCACGAGCTTCATAAAAAACTTTGCGCCTTCAAAATAGTGACAGATGAGTGAAAAAGAATTTGTCAGCTCAAGCGCATCTAAGCTTGCTTCAAACGGTATTAAAAATTTCCCCCGCGATTTTACCGAACTAAAAGAACATACTGAACTAAAGCTTCCGGGAAAAACTCTTCTGATTGGTAAAGAATTCTTTGGTAAATATGAAATACATACTGCCGATGGAAATTCTGTTCTTCATGCCGAAAGTTATCTACAGGCTAAATATATCCTTTATGCAAACAGGATAACTCCACAAATAATTCATTTACCAGTTGATGATACTGAATTAAAAATGGGAGTTCAGAAATATGAATCTTATCTCGATCAAATTATTAAAGATATAGAAGCCGACTATAAAAAATCTTTCCCTGAGCAGAAAAATTCAAAATTTGTAGTTAATGAAATTTTTACATTGCTTAATCTTGTGAGAGTTTGATAAAGAGTGACAGAATTAAGCGATAAAATTCAATCGTATGTTGGTTCATTATTCGGAAAAGAAAATCTTACTAAGTTTATCGATTATATTAACACTTCTCCGTCCCAATTCATAAGAATAAATTCCCTGAAAACAACAACAGAAAAAATTTCTAGAACACTTTCGGAAAAGTATGGAATAAGAACTGAAGCTGTAGCCGGTTTGCTAAATACATTAAAAGTTACAGAAGGAAGCGAATTGGCCGGTAAAACTTTAGAGCACATTCTCGGACTTTATTATATACAAGGATTATCTTCAATACTGCCTGCCATTGGTTTTATCTCCAAATAAAAATGATATTGTATTGGATCTTTGCGCAGCTCCCGGTTCAAAGACAACTCATCTCGCAGAATTAATGAATAATGAAGGGACTCTGCTTGCAAACGAAATCCAGTTAAGCAGATTAAAGGCTCTTGTTCATAATATTGAAAGAATGAATATTGTAAATGCGGGAATAGTTCATCAAAAAGGAGAATTGCTAAGCAAAGTTTATGAAAATTATTTCGATAAAATTCTTGTCGATGCGCCCTGCAGCGGACTCGGAATAATCCAGAAAAAAGATGAAGTAATAAAATGGTGGGATGAAAAAAAAGTTAACATACTTGCCGATCTTCAATTAAGGCTTCTTATTGCTGCGGTAAAAATGTTGAAAGAAAATGGAGAAGTTGTTTATTCCACTTGCACTTTAACAACAGAAGAAAATGAACTCATAATAGATAAAGTACTTTCCAAGTATCCTGTTGAAATAATGGAGATTGAACTTCCGGTTATAAATCATAACGGAATAACATCATTAAAAGGAGAAAACCTAAATCCCGAACTCGAAAAAGGTAAAAGAATTTTTCCATGGGAAACCGGGACAGATGGATTTTTTATTGCTAAATTGAAAAAAACAGGTGAAACAAAAAGCCCGGAGAGATTTTCTTTTACAAAGAAGAATGTAAAGCTTCTTTCTTCAGATCATAAAGATATTTTCAAAAAAATAAAATATGTTTCCGATTATTTTAAAATAGATTTTAACATTTTATCTAATTATAAATATATAGTAAAGAGTAATGATATTTCTTTCGTTTCAAAAAGCTGGAACGACAGCAACCCGGGAATGTTTGAACGAATCGGGTTAAAGTTTGGTACTATTGATAAGAACGGAGAAATTGTTCTGAACACACAAGCAGCACAATTACTTCAGAAGGAAATCAAACAGAACGTTATAGAACTTCAATCGCAGGATGAATTAAAAACTTACATGGAAGGTGGAATTATCAAAACCGGTTCTCATAAAGAAGGTCAGTGTGTTATAAAATTTGATGACTACATTTTAGGAACTGCTGTTGTAACACAGGCAGGAATTAAAAGCCGTTTTCCAAGATCAAAAAGAACACAGGAAATTTATTTTGATTGAGCAACAATGAATATTCAAATCTTCGGAACAAAAAGCAGCAGCGACACCAGGAAGGCTGAAAGATACTTTAAGGAAAGAAGAATTCCTTTTCACTTTCGCGATCTCAATGAAAAAGGAATTTCAAAAGGCGAGCTTGAAAATATTAAGCTGTCAATTCCACTTGAAGAATTAATTGATAAAGAAGGGAAACAATATCAGAAAAGAAATCTTTCTTACATAGTTTTTGATATTGAAGAAGAACTGCTAAGTGATCCTTTATTGTTCCGGATGCCAATAGTCCGCAACGGCAGATTGCTACTGCTGGTTATCAGCCGGATATTTGGAAAGAATGGATTAAACAAGTGTAATAGTATCCAACTTAATAACTAATAACTTTTAACCTAATAACTTTCAAATAACCTACTTAAATATTCCCTTAAAAAATTCTTCCATTGCAGCCCAGCTTTTTTCATCGGCTTCTTTATTATATGCTATTGGGATATTAAATTTTTTACCAAGGCTATCTGCTGCAGGATTTGTAAAAGCATGTAAAGCGCCGGGATAACTAACAAATTTATAATCTGCATTAGCATCATCCATTGCTTTCTTAAATTTATCAACAACCTCTTTGGGTGCAAAAGGATCAGCACCGCCGGCACATACTAAGAATTTTGCTTTTACATCTTCAGGATCTTTTACAGAATCGGTTGGCAAGGCTCCATGAAAACTTACGACAGCATTTAAATCATCTCCTGCAAGCGCCATACGCAACACAACGCCGCCGCCAAAGCAATAGCCTATTGCTGCTATCCGGCTGGTATCAGTTTGCGATTGTTTCTTAAGAAAATTAACACCTGCATCAAACCTTGCTTTAGCTTCATCCATATTCTGCATTACCTGGGATGCATACTTTCCTGCATCACCGGGATTATCTGCTTGCTTCCCATCTCCATACATATCAATTGCAAGAGCTATGTATCCTAATTTAGCAAGCATCTCGGCACGCCTTTCGGAATAATCATTATTACCCCACCATTCATGAACGACAATAATTCCCGGTCTTACTCCTTGCTGGTTTTCGTCATACGAAAGAAATCCCTTAAGTGTTGTTCCGTTGGCTGTATAGTTAACTTCTTCTGTCTTTATGGATGCACCATTATTTTTTTGATTAGAACAATTAAAGGAAATGAACATGATTAGTAATATAAAAATTGAGTACTTCATAGCCTCTCCGTTGAAATTGTTTTGATATTCTTTTTGAATTACCTGTAAGATATAAAATATATATTTAAAAAGGGAAGCAAGAAAATCCATTGAATAGCTTTTGAGAATAGCTTCTGTAAAGATTTTTTAAAACTCAATTTTAACACCAGCAGCAGGGAGAAACTTCCATTGGTAAATATAATCTACCTTTTGCTTTTTTTGATTCCATATTACCTGGTCAACATTTTTAATATTCAATACATTTTGTAAATCAAGGAATGCAACTAATCCCCAACCTGCTAGTTCAAACCTGTAATCGACACGGACATCAAGCCTTTGGTAAGGATCATATCTTACTCCATTATACTGTGCGTAATCATAAACAATCTGGTTCAATTTTGCGGATTGAACTTCATCAAGTGGAGTATATGGTTTCCCACCCATATATCTGTATTTTGCAGAAACTTCAAGATTATCTAAAAACTTATAACCAAGTATAATTGTAAGAACATTCTGATAATCAAAGCTGCTTGGTCTTTCAATACCATCGAGAGATTTAAATCTTATCCTTGAAAAAGAATAATCGAACATACCGTAAATTCTTGATGATAATTTTTTATGCAGGAAAAATTCTATTCCCCTTGCATAGCCGGAACTTGCGGATACAAGCGGTTCGAGTCCTAAAGTCTGATATTCAGCACCTGCATTTGCATAAGTTACTTCAGGATCAATTATGCTGTTTGGATAATCGGAATATTTCTTATCAAAATATTCCACAGTGATTTTTATATCCTCAGCAGGATAATATTCTATACCTGTTACTATTTGTTCAGCTTTAATGTGTTTAAGATCTTTATTTTGAGGATAGGTCTCAAGCCAAAGAAGCGGCGGAGCCTGGTAGTATATCCCATAAGCAGCATTCAGTTTAAGATTGCTAAGAAGAGAATATCCCGCCGATACACGTGGAGAAACTTTATTATCATCCTTTATAAAATTAAAATAATCATCTCTTAACCCCGCGGTTAAATTAAGCCTGCCGAAAAGTGTTTTAGTATATTGAACATAACCTCCAAACTTATAAGCTCCGGCTGTGCTTGAATAATCAATCTCAGGTTTAAAGCTTCCATATAAATCAATTTGTTCTGAACGGAATAAATCGTTGTCATTATTCAAGTACTTGCCGTTTATCCCTGCTTCAAGAAGATCTGTTAAAGAAAAGCGATGCGACAGATCCGACCTTAAAACATATTCGGCGTCTGTAGAGTTATTATGGAATGTCGGCTTGCCAAGAGAATCTTCTGCAATTACCTTATTATAAAAATTAGTTGATAGGGAAGTTTGAAGATAGGTGTGGTCGTTGACCAGCCATTTATGAGTAATCCCGCCAATTGCCTGCCAGCCTGAATATGTAACATGCCTTATGAAAGGATCGTCGTCATCGTTGAATCCCTTGAACTCTATATTGTCGATACCACCAATACCAAGAATCGAAATTTTGTGTTTGTCTGAAATTTCATAGGTAGCTTTAAGATTAAAATTTGTAAAGTAAGGAATCGCAGTTAAACCTGTTGAAGAAAGAATAAGATCGAGAAAACTTTTCCTGACAGAAAATAAAAAAGAACTTTTCTCTTTCTGGATTGGTCCTTCAAGTATAACCCCCGCGCCGGCAATTCCAATATCCAACTTCCCTGCAAAATTATTTTTATCTCCATCTCTATATTGAACATCAAGAATTGAAGAAAGGCGGTCACCGTATTTTGCAGGAAAACCGCCGGCACTAAAAGTTACATCATTAAGAAAGTCAACATCTATCATTCCGATTGGTCCGCCTGATGCACCTTGCGTAGGAAAATGATTTATGTTAGGTACTTCAATTCCGTCAACAAGAATATAATTCTCAATCGGGCTTCCGCCACGGACAATCAAATCATTCCTGCTGTCTGTTGCGGTTGTTACACCGGGCAAAGTTTGAATCATTCTATTTAGATCTTCAACGGCTCCGGGCGCTCTCCTTATCTCTTCCATTGATAACCCGTTTGTGCTTGTGTTCATGTCCTGCGGGTTATTAAATAATCTCTCTGAAGAAACAACTACTTCTTCTGTCTCGTAAGAAGTTGGCTGGAGTTCTATTTCAACTTTTGAACTTTGTACACCGGTAACATTAATATCAGTTTTGTAAGTTGCGAGATAATATGGAGCGGATACCTTCAGGTGATAAGTTCTTGGCTTAAGGTTTTCTATTTTGAAATTACCATTCACATCTGTGGCGGTGTATATTTCTGTATTAACAACTTCAACTACAGCACCAACAACCGGCTGCCTGGTGTTTTTATCAATTACGTCTCCTTCAATTACCCCGGTTGAAAGTTGCTGCCCAAAGAGTAATCCTGAGCTTATAATTATGTTAATAAATAGTGCTTGTAATATGAACCTCATTTTTACCTCCCAATAAACCTATTTAACTAAATGAACAATGTTTAGTATTCTTATAAAAAATTTTAATACGCTCTTTGCAGAAATCCTAATGAGCCTGCAATTATCTGTTTAAGTGACTCGGCAGGAAATAACATCATCCTTTCTCTTATATAAAGAGATGCTATACCATGTACAAATGACCACAAAGAAAAAGCAGCAACCTCAAGATCGACATCCTTAAATTTTCCCGCCTCTTTTACTTGACGGATATTCTGCTTTAAAAGATCATAAGTTCTTAACCCGGCATCCCAATTCTTATTCTCTTTAATTATTTTAGCCGGTGCCCTGGAAATAAACATAAGGTCGTAATATTCAGGATTATCAATTGCAAACTGAATATAGGCTAAACCATGCGCCGTTAATCTTTCCGCAGGGTCCTTGACATTTTGAACCGAAAGTTGCCGCTTGTAGAACTCAGAAAAACCCCTGTTATGCAATTCAAAAAAAATCTCATCCTTATCTTTGAAATATAAATAGAGTGTTCCTACACTGTATTCGATCTTTTCGGCTATTCCCCTCATCGTTACATTTTCAAATCCTTCTTCTATAAACAACTTTAATGCTGAAGAAAGAATAGCCTCGCGCATTTCCGTCTTCTGTCTTTCTTTTCTCTCTTTTACACTCATTTTAATTTTTACTGAACATTGTTTATTAACTGAGCATAACTTAGGAAAAAATATTATTTTTGTCAATAGTCATTAAAAAAAATCCCTTTCCGGTCTAGTTTTTTAAAAGATTAAGAATTATTTTCATCCGGGTCTTTCTAAAAACGAAACTTTAATAATGGATATTACTTTATCTTTAGCCAAAAGAAACAACAAAAATTCTGAGAAGTTCCAGAAACTTTCTTTTATTCTTGCAGAATTTATTTTGCTAATAAACCTTTACGAATACTCTCCGGGACAAAATGATCCGGAATACTTTAAGATAATTTATTTTGCAGCTTACCTAATTGGAGGTTTACTAAACTTAGCGGCTGGTTTTTTTTATGATAAAATAAAATCGGAAGAGATTAAAGAGCATGTTATAAGGTGGTTTAATTCAATAACAGGACTTCTCCTTATTTTCGATGCTGCTCAGAAATTCTCGAAGGGCAAAACAGGATTACCAATTACTCTTTTTGTTGCAGGATTGTTGTATCTATTTATTTCTTTTTACTGGACAACATTAAAAAAAAGAAAGTCTATCACTATAAGCGATGATAAAATCACATTCAGAAGATGGCTGATTAAAACAAGAACCATTTCTTTTTCTGAGCTAAGCAAAATTTCATTAACAAATGCCAGGATAAATATATCACTTAAGAGTGGAAAATTCTTCGAACTGTTCTTAGGAAAAAATGAAGATTTAACGATTGTAAGATTTGCCAAAAGAATTAATGAGATAAATAAAAATTAAGTACTAAACCTCACAATATTACAAGCAATAAATTAATAACAAAAAAAAGTCCCCTCTACATAGGGGACTTTCTCAAGGAGATCACTTGGAGAGGTTAGTTACTTTATAAAATCATTTAAAGAAATCTTATCCGTAATAGAAAGAGAACCATCCTTTGATTTAAACGTAAACTCTAAGTCCTCAGTTTTTTTACTGAGATATTTTTTCATAGTTCTGAACATACCTACTGAAAAAAATCGATATGTAATGAACATCGCTGTTTTTATACTATCGAGAGTTGGAAGTCTTTTTACAAATGTTACCCATTCATTATCCTTCTTTCCAGCACCGCCAAGTAATAAGAAGTCTGCACCTTCTAGCTTTTTGGGCTCAAAGCTGTTAATTGGGATAAGTTCAGCAGATAGTCCGCGGTTAAGAAGGAACGCTGCAATTTCTTCACCAAATTTCCTGGTTGCATTGTTTTTGTTCTGGACGATTATTAATGCCTTTTTCATATCACACCTCAGTTAACAATTATTTATTTATAACTTCCGGCTGAAACGTAAAGATGAGAACCCCAAAACACAATCAAAATCTTATAGGAGGGTTTTTTCAGTGATATAGCTTTACTTTTCTTTGTTCATTAACATGCTAACAGGAGAAAGTAAATATCTCGCTCTGCCTTATTTATTCTCTTTGCTTGTAAAAAAAGCTATGAGAGAATAAACTACGCCAACTAATAAAGCATTAAATGCAAAATTTATTAAAGTATCGCTTGCAGAATGGGAGTGGCTATCAATATGAATAAAGAGATAGACACAGAATGCGATTGAAGCTACAGAAATAAGCCAGCCTATAACCGAAACCGGGAAAAACAAAATTCCCTTTCTTATAAACCATTTTAAATTCATTGCAATCTTCCTTAATTGACTAAGTGATGTATATTTTCAGTGACCAGGTAAAGCGCAAAAATTGAAACTACTATTGAACTCAAAATAATTAAGAGAATGTTTAGTGACTTCAATTTAACCGACATATTAATTTGTTTCCGCTCTTTATCATACTCAAAGTACATTATTGATAATAAATTCATAACTATCCCCGCGATGGGCAAAACAACAAAGAACAAGGGCGTAATAAATTTTGTAACCGGCGACCTATCCATACTTGCAATAAAATCCTCGAAGATATCGATTACATGCAGATTTACATTAAAATAATATTTCATAAATACCATCAACAGGAAGTAGCAAGGTGCAACGAGAAACCAAACGCCCATTGCGGCTGACTTTTTCGAATTAACAATTGCCAGCTTCAATTTTTTATTCGGTTCTTTACTGCTGAAGCCGGGTTTCTTAAGGTTGTCCATTTTATTAATAAATTCATTTTCTTCCATTTGTGCTTCCTTATTGCTTCAGTGTACTTTCTTCCTGAGGCTGCATTTTAAAAGAGTCCTTCAGTTTCTGCAGTCCTCTTGAAATTAAAGATTTAATCGTTCCCTCTTTCTTACCAAGAATTTCAGATATTTCCTTAGTACTTTTTTCTTCAAAATATTTTAACGCAATTACTTCCTGGTATTTTACAGGCAGCTTTTCAAGCTTCTGCTGGACCAAAATAAAATCATTATGGTTTTTTAATTCATCTTCTATTCTTGCACGTTCTTCTTCAAGACTTTCAGCATTTGCTATATCGAATTCTTCCCGGTCTAAAAGTTGGTCGAGTGAAGCGGGAGAATATTTTTGCTTCCTGTAATAGCTGTTAACCTCATTAGTTGCAATTTTAAAGAGCCAAGAACTGATAGAAATATTTTTCCATCTAAAGTCATTTATTTTCAGAAATGCCTTTAAGAATGTTTCCGCTGTTATATCTCCGGCAAGGTCGTAGTTCAGCGTTCTTCTTAAAATGTAGCCGAAGATTTTGTTATAATAATGATCGAACAGGACGCCGAATTCTTTCGGATCCTTTTTGATCTTCTCGAGCAAAAGCTTTTCTTCAACCGGTTCTATCAAGCTTTTAATTGTATAACGCTTAAAGTGGATTTTAGTTGCATTGTGGGTTGAAAGAGTAACATATTAAAATTTGTCTGTACATTTAATTAATTTATTAATATATAAACGTAGAGTTTATGATTATTAACTTTAAATATGACACTTTTACGAAATGCTAATTTTATAAAGTCGAAGTTAATTGATTATGTCCTAAAAACTAATCCTAATAGTTTAATTGGAAGCGAATTACAATTCGCTAGTAATCGTGGCTTTGCTGATCTCGTAGTAGTTATGGATAATTCCATCGTCGGCTACGAAATTAAAGCAGCGGGAGATGATTTCAGAAGTTTAAAAAAACAACTGCTACTTTACAAAAGCGTTTTTGATTATGTATTCGTAGTTGTTACCGAAAAACATATTATATCAGCAAAGAATCTGATTACTGGCAAATCTGGATTGATTTTTATTAATTCTGATGGAGACATCGAAATTATTCTGAAAGCAAAACTAATAAAAAGCAATAAAAAGAAAGAATTACTGTACTCAATGACAATTAATTTTTTTAAAGAATACTTTTGTCTCAATAAGAAAATGACATCTTTAGAAACAAGAACAATTTTAATGAAAAATTCATTAAAAGAAATTAAAAGTGCCTATTATGACTACCTCAAAGAAAGACTCTATCCTAAAAACAAAATATTTCTTTCTGAGCTAGGGGAAAAAACTCATTTTGAAGATGTTAGTTTATTATCTTTTAGTGAAAATGCCGAGTTTTTATATTAGCTTCAGCCTTTGCATCTGTTGTTCAATATGTATATTCATACGAACTGATATCCAAAAAGAGGGTGATGAACCAGGTGAATTACCTTTTGCGCAAGATACAATTTGTTTAATACCCCAATTCTTTTTCAAATCTCAGGAAATCTTGGGTCTGATAATATATAGTTTTTAGCTAACTTTTTATACGCTTCAGAATAACTTTGACTTTCTTTCTCTTCTTAATCTATGATAGAACACAGTGTCCGGCAAAGGAACATCTATTCTAGGAACCCATCCTCTACTCATTGGGACCAAATCATTCCTAATCGGATTTATAGTCCCATAATCGCCATAAAATATCTTATCGTATGAAATATTCTTACTTACTTCATTAAACAATTCAATCTCTATAAGCGGGAAGGTATCGCTTATGTCATTACCAATATCACTAATCAACTTCGGGAATGAGGTAGATACAAGTACAAATTCAGTGTTATCAATTATTTTATTAATTTTATTAATTCTAGAAGTTATTTTTTTTGCGAAACTATTCCAAGCTCCTGGAGCGACATATTCACAATCAATTATAAAGATAAAATCCGTTCCTTGCGCTTCAATAATTTTCTTAATGTTTTCAATATCTTCATAACAGCCATCATCTGCAATTGAATTTCTATAAGCGATACAAGAAAAATTATCACAAAGATTAGAGACCTGTAGCGATAAATTTTTACGCAAATTCTTGTCAGATGTATCGACTAAAATAACAGGGATTAAATTTCTATATATATTTTTTTTCTGTTGAGCTATTAGAAATTTTGTCCAATTGTTATATCCTCTATCTGGATTAAATAATGATTCAATTTCCTCATTAGACAAATCTGTAGAAGTTGTCAAGTCTAAGCAAATATCTCTATTATTAAACAGCGTTTCAATCTATTCAACCTTTTCTGTATTATTCCTTTCTTCTCATATTTTGATTTCCGTCCCCTTGTAAGTTCAACAATTGGAAATAAGTTTTTATTGTTAAACCATAAATTTTCAATAATTCAAATTCAGCATCACCAGTTTTAAATAATAATGAATATTTATTTTTTAACATTATTAATTACTTTTTATATGATAACCTAATTCCATACCACGAAATTTTATTGCCTGAACAGAAATTGAAAACCTGTTTGACAATTCTATAATTTTCTTTACTCCTTTACTCATTGCATCACGCATTAACTCTTCAGGCATTAGTATTTCTGCTGCAAATTCATTAGCCTTGTATTCAAGAGAAGTATCTTTTTCCCTTCTAAAAAATGTCGTGTCTTCAAAGTAGCTTCCTTCACGCCTATGTAAACAATAATGTGCAAATTCATGTGCTATAGTAAAACGCTGTCTATTTAAACTATGATTTTTATTTACGCCGATTAACCAACTATTCTCATCATGTTTTAGATACCCAGATATAGAACTTGGCAAATCTTCTCTCACAATTTTCAATCCCTTATTTTTCACTATAGCTTCAATATCTATCTCATATCCTTTTATAAAACCTTTATTCTTTGCTTCTTCTAGAATCCCTTTTATGTCACCCAATAAGGTTTCTTCGTTAATATCCTTAATGATTCTCCTTCCTTTTACACTCATTGTTTAGTCCTCTTTAAAGATTGTTCTTCATTATTCTGAATTTCGTTATTTACATCAATCTGCTCTAGCTTCTTTAACACCTTATCCATATCTTCAGTTGAAGCGAATCTTTCTTCAGCCTTTCCAAAAATAGCATCTGATACAAATTGTTCAAACTCTTTTGAGTCTTTTAGGCTTTCCTTAAAGACCTCGCCTATTTGTCTTCTTGAAATAAAACGCAGTTGAATATAACTCATAATAGAAAATATTATTAATGTCGCTATTACAATTGTTAAAGCAGTATTATAATAATTAACAATATTGTTTGTGTAAACTTGAGGTGTTACTATTATACCCTCATTTGTAAGTTCTTTCAAAATTTCTGATTTTTCTGAAAAATGTTCCAATGTGTCTACATCTTTACCAACAAGTATATTAACTTTATAGTTAAAAACATTTGTATTAAAAATAAAAAGCAAGAATAATGCAACAACTATAAAACCGCCCATTATTCCATTCAGAAATTCCTTCATAGCCTAATTCCTATATTTGAAATAAAGTTCAGAAAGGATAATTGTTTTATCTATCGAGATGAGTTTTACTTTTTTCAACTTCCCTCCAATCTTGTAAGGAAATTTATAGAACTCATCACCCAAAATCCAATCAAAAACAAAAAAGTATTATCTCAATCATTATTCTATAAGAAAATGAGAGGAAGATCCTGAAACAAGTTCAGGATGACCTTTTAAAACAAAAAAGGCATCTTAAAGATGCCTTACAGAAATCAAAAATAAAATATCTTATCAGGTGCGTGCTTTTGCTTCATTAACTACGATATTTCTTCCATCTAATTCTGAATTGTTCAATGACTTGATTGCTTTTTCAGCATCAGTCGGATTCTCCATTTCAACAAATCCGAAACCCCTGGATCTTCCGGTTTCACGGTCGGTAATTATCTTTGCAGAAACTACTGTTCCATGTGCTTCAAATGTTTGCTGTAAAGTCTTGTCGTTAACCGACCAAGGGAGAGAACCCACAAATAATTTAGTACTCACTTAAGAACCTCTAAAAAATAATAAATAAAAATCCCGGTCTAATTACCGGATAAGCTAACATATTGATAAAAAGCGTGATAACCTAATGAATAATGAGATAATAACAACTGTAAACTGTTGTTAGAAGAACCCTTTGCATTTAGAAAGAGAATGGCACTTTATTCAGCTACCTGATTGTGCCATTCTCATTTGAATAGTTTGTATCCTATATGCTCTTAAGCATATTTTTTGCCGATTTCATCAAGCCCTGAGGCTTTTAATTCCTCCGGACTCATAACAATTTCGTATTTGCACTGAGCATCGAACTTCAGAAAGAAAGGTTCGGCATATTTAACATAATCGCCAGGTTTATCAATGTTTATCATCATTAGCGCAGTTCTTTTTCCATCTGTGAGAGTAAAGTATACAGATTCGGGCTTTAAATCTCCCAAAATTTTCTCCAAGGTCTTCCCCGCTGTGCCTTTCTTTACCATCGAATTGAATGGTTCAACCGGCATTATTGCCCTTAAGAGCATTTTCATATTTTTTTCTTCCTTCAATTAGTGAATGAATAAATTATTTTAATTAGAGACGCCAGGATTTTTTTTCATTAAACTTATTTAAAAAGTTAAGATTAATTTTGTCTTAAATTCTCATTAATAAATTTTAATGATTGAACCGGTGGGTTATTCCGGGCATGGAATCTAAGAAAGAAAAATTTGTGGAAAGATTAAAATTCTTGTTGTCGACAGAGGGAAAGTAAATGTGTAGGGTTTAGGAAGAATCTTCTTAAAATAAAAAAGACGCCCAAACAGAGCGCCTTTGTAAAACATTATTAAAAAATGTTTATAGTTATTCGGCTGCAAGGCCAGCACCACCAGCAGGCAAACCGGAAACTGTTTGAACAGAGAAAAGTCTTCCGTGACCGTTATCAATCCTGAAGACACTGATAGTTTGGTTACCGGCATTTAAGCAATAAAGGAATTGAGAATTACCACTTACTGCCATATCGATTGGCTTGGAACCAGCGCCGGTCGAAGCTGTATTACCGCCGTCATTAAATAATTTTAATCTTCCCCTGTGCCCTATTCTGTAACCGGATATATTTGCAGTACCTGTATTGGAAGTGTAAGCAAATTTTCCGTTCTTTGTTACAACTACCCAGCAAGGCGCTGTCTGTGAATCTGCAATAGGACCGGAGATTAAACTTATCCCGCCGAAGTTAACATTATATGAAGACATTGCCCCTGCATTTGCACCTCCTCCAAATGCATCGGAAACTATTAAATGCCCAAAGTTGTCAAACTCAAAACCGTAAGGAGTATCTCCTGCAGAAGGTTTTGTGTTCGGTGCACCAGCTCTTCCATCTAAACCAACTACATAAGTTGTAATTGAGTTGGTAGCTTTTTCAGTAACTACTAGAATTCGCCCCCACGGGTTAAATTCTATTTGAGCCGGACCAACTGCAGATCCACTTAAAGGTTGTGTAGAGCCGGGAATTGGTGTTAGTTTTCCCAAGCGTGAAACCCGGAAGCCTGATATGTTTCCACTTCCACCGGCATTTAATACATAAAGAAGATGACCGTGAACTGTTAGGCTTACAGGCGTTGTGCCGCCCGAAGCAACTTTATCTGTTAACGTTAGTCCGTGCCTGTCAACTCTTAATACCGAGACTTCATCACTTCCTGCATTAACTGCAAATAAAAATCCACCTGAAAGAACCAATGCGCCCTGCGAACCCAACCCGGCGCCTGTTCCAAGTCCTCCCGTAGAATATGAACCGGCGGGATATAAACCGCCATGTCCGCTACCTGAAAATACTATTACTTCGTTACCGGAAGTGGAATTGGAAAGTGTATAAAGAGCTGCAGAACCATTAAACCCATTTTTTGCAAGCGCCTGAGTATTATTATCCTCAGGGGCGTTAGGCGGAGAAAAATCCTTTTGACATCCTGCAAAAACAACCAGCAGAAAAGAAAAGGCAAAAAATATTTTCAATTTTTTCGGCATAACTTACTCCTTCCTTGTTATTAGAAAAATGTGTCTTGAACTTACCGGCAGCTTATAACAAGAAAGTCACGAATGTATAAAAAACTTTGTTGTCCCATTTTTTATGCACTCTTTTTTTTATATCATGAAACTGGAACATGTATTATTTAATGTTAAACAGTGTTTAATTAACAAACTTCCTGATGCAGAATTTATCAGGGGAATTTATATGAGAGTCACAAAATATCTTTCTATTCTGTTACTTATAACATTTGTAAGCATTGGTATCTGCCAGGAAAAAGAAGGTTCTGCGGCTCCGGATTTTAAAGGCAAAACAACCGATGGTAAAGAAATAAGATTATCCGAATATCTTGGTAAAGTAGTATTGATAGATTTCTGGGCAAGCTGGTGTCCGCCGTGCCGTGAAGAGATGCCCGCGTTAATTAAATTTTATAGATCACACAAAGATCCTAAGTTTGAATTGATTGCAGTAAATATTGACAACGAGAAAAACAACATGCAGCAATTTCTCGATAAGCTTTTTCCCGAACCAGCTTTTCCTATAGTTGTCGATGACAGCCAGAAGATTCCTTCTTTATTTAATATTGAAGCAATGCCTACTACAATATTCATCGATAAAAAAGGTAAAATACGTTTTCGGCATGATGGTTTTAAAGAATCCTACGTAAACGATTTTGATTCGGAATTAACTCAATTATTGAAGGAGAATTAAAAGTGATAATGAAAATCCGGCTTTTGTTGTTTCTTGTTGCTTCATTACTCCTTTACGGCTGCGCTACAGTCAGACCGTGGGAAAAGGAAGGTTTGTCCGATCCAATTATGATCATCGACGAAAATCCAATTAATGCAGGAATAAAAGAACACTTCATAGATTACAGGGAAGGTGTGGAAGGCGCTACGGGCGCAGAAAGTGGCGGTTGCGGGTGTGGATAAAAAAATCCCGTTGCTTTTCCTTTTCCTTTTTAGTTTTAATAAAATAGATTTTGCTCAGCTTTTACCTTCTAATGAAACACAGGTAAATCTTAGCGGTTATTTTGATAACTTCAGTGTTTCAGTTATCTATCCAAGTATCTCTATAACAAAACGTGTATCCGAATCGACAAGTATTACAGGAAGATATTTAGTTGATATGATAACCGCAGCATCTATTAGAAACGGCAGCTCAAAAAGCAGCACCAGTCCAACTCTTTCAAAAGTAGATGCTGTAACTGCAGCATCAGGGAAATCATCCGGTGGAGGAGGCGGTGGCGGTGATAACCCACTACCATCCTTCGATGAAGTCGGGCATGAATTAAATCTTGGTTTTGCTCAATTACTTGGCAGCGGTATCTTAACAGGAGATGCTCTCTATAGCACGGAAAGCGATTACACTTCTTCTACTCTCATTGGCAATTTCACACAATATTTTGCTGAGAATAATACTTCAATACAATTAGGAGTTGTAAGAAGCTGGGATAAAGTTTTTCCTAAAACCAAAAATTGGAAAAAGAATAAAAACGTTATTACAATTAATGCAAACCTTTCCCAGGTTATAAGTAAAGATTTACTACTCCAGTTACTTTCAACATATACCAATAATAATGGACTGCTGTCGGATAACTATCAATTGGTTCCAATTTCAATTAATGGTACAGATAGCTTATTCGATCCTGTCCATCCTGATCTGAGAATCAGGCGTGCAGCAGCTTTATCTCTGAAATACAGACTTACAGATAAATCCTCTCTTCAATTAGGATACAGATATTATTGGGATTCATGGGATATATCTGCCAACACTTATTCAGCTAATTATGAGAGATATTTATCTAAACATGTTATACTCGGACTCGGATGGCGAGGCAACTTTCAAACTCAGGCATTTTTCTTCAAGCCAAAATATTTATTTCCTGAAAAGTATATGACAGTAGATATAAAACTCGATGCCGGTTATTCAAATGAACTTCAATTTAATCTTATTTTAACCGGTGGAGATCATCAGGATTATCTTCCGTTCCTGAAAGATGACCGTGTACAATATATTTTTAATCTTAATTTTTATTTAAGGCATACCAACTCGCCTTACTGGTTCAATAATATGAATAACTTATTTGCTGCGAATATAAACTTAGGAATCAGGTACCGTTATTAATAATTCAATGTGATAATTAATTATTGAGTATTGAATATTAATTTTTGTATGATTGGAAAATATTAAGAAAAAGATTAACCCACGGATTTATCCGTGGGATAGAACAAAAAGTAATTTTTAACATAACCGTTTTAACGGTTTATAATATGATTAGACTAAGTTTTGAAATAAGTAGGAATCAAATTTTATAAAATAAATTTATAAGGAATATCTAAATGAAACGAAGAGAATTTCTTAAATATAGCTCTATAATTGTACCCGCCACAGCTGTAATGGGAATGATCAATCCTTTTAATAATAAAGTCTTTGCTAAAGTAAAGAATAACGATTCCTTCTCATTATCCGTTATTACCGATCAGCCGTCAAAAACCATACACACAATTGAACAGGCAATAAAAAATTCTGTATATGGAAAAAATTCTTTAGAGTTTACAGAATATCAATTAAAGGGAAGACACATAGGCGATATAGCTTATGTAAAATCTCAATCATTAATTGATTATCGTAAAGGAACGGATGAGTTCTCTCAGCTTCTCGATGACAGCGCAAATTCCCTTTCACTTCCAAGAGCGCTTGATGATCCTATGCTTCTTCGGTTCTCATCACAACAAAATTTTATTGAACCCGGCAGTGTAAACATTTTCAGAGGAGAAACATTAGTTAAGCAACTATCACTTGATAATGATTTAGGACATTATAGGATTGAGGGACTAAAAGGTCACGTCGATGTAAGGATAAAAAATAAATCGGTAAGCATCACGTCTGCAACCTGCAAACATAAAACCTGTATGAACATGGAGCCAATATCAAAACCGGGCGAAAACTTAGTCTGCATTCCAAATCAAATTAACATTTCTATTGCGGGCAAAAGTTCATTTGGAGTTGACAGTATTACTTTTTAAGTATAAAGTAAAACAAATGAAAATTACCCCGGTCAGTTATATCCTTATTTTAGTTTACGTGTTATTCTCTGCAAGCATGCGTGCTCAGGACGACACGACAATGTACAAAGTTTCTGTTACGAAATATTTAATGGGAACTACTGTTGAAACTACCGCAAGAAGCACAGATATAAATTTTTGTAAGAAAGCTTTATTAGCAGCTTATGAGGAAATGCAGAGAGTTGAAAACTTGTTGAGCTGTGAAAAAGACAGTAGTGAAATATCGGCAATAAACAAGGCTGCAGGATTTCAACCTGTTAAGGTTAGTTATGAAACTTTAGAAATGTTAAAACGTTCGAAAGTTTACTGTAAAAAATATAAAGGGGTTTTTGATGTAACTATAGGTCCGCTTTCGGATTTATGGGGTTTCAGTGAAGATAAGGAAATAGTCTTACCGGAAGACAAGACAATTAAGAAACTAGCAAAGCTTGTTAATTATAATGATATGATTATTAATGAAAATGACACAACTGTTTTTCTTAAAAAGAAAGGAATGTCAATCGATCTAGGGGGAATAGCAAAAGGATATGCAATTGACAGAGGTTCTGCTGTTTTGAAAGAAATGGGAATCACAAATTTTATTCTTAATGCAGGAGGAGATATTTATGTTTCCGGTACTAAAGATAATGAGACCCAATGGAAAATCGGAATTAAGCATCCAAGAAACACAAATGATTTAGTTGCAGAATTTGATTTAAAGGATTATGCAGTTGCAACAAGCGGAGATTACGAGCGATTTAAAATAATAAACGGCATTCGTTACCATCACATTCTTGATCCGAGAACCGGTTATTCAGGAAGATTATCCGAGAGTTCTACAATTCTCGCTCCAACTGCAGAAGAAGCAGATGCAACAGCAACTTATGTTTTTCTGTTAGGCTGGAAGAAAACATTAAGTGATAAAGATTTAAATTATCCATTTTTAATTGTAGCATCAGATGGAAGTGTTCATTATAATAAAGTTTTTGAGAAGAACTATAACTTGGAATTAGTAAGATAAACCCATCTCAAAAAATTAATCTTCAGGTATTAAATTGGGATTCCATAAAATTTCCCATAAGTACCCATCGGGATCCTGAAAGTATCCAGTGTATCCACCCCAGAAAGCTTTTTGCGCTGGTTTAGAAATAACTGCTCCAGCTTTTTTAGCTAATTTCATAATGGAGTCAACTTCTTCTTTGTTCTTAGTAAGATATCCAATTGAAAATTCAGTAGATGAAGATGAAGTTTCCTTTAATGTTGAATCCCAGGCTAAATCCTTCCTGGGATAGATCGCCAGAATAATTCCACTCTTTAAATCGAAAAACGCTGCTTCACCATGTTCAAATTCCTGACCAACAATTCCTTTGGATGGAAACCCCAAACCATCGTGATAAAATTTAAATGACTTTTCCAGATTATCGACCCCGAGAGTCAGTATTGAAAATCTTGGTTCCATTATATTGTCCTGTTCATTTTGTTGGTTTACTGCAAATGATATGGTTACCGATTAATTTCCGAATAAAAATACCTCTTATTTAATCCCAAATATTGGGCCTTTCTACACCAAATGTTCTTAAATAATTTAGCATTTGACCAGTGTGTACTGATTCATGATATGCCGTTCTATTTAAATAGTCTCCAAGTATTTTGCTTTGGCCAACTTCTTTCCGTTCAATTCTTATTTCTTCTAAATCATTTTCTTTTAAACTTTTTATCATATCTATAAATTTATTTCTATACAATTCTGCAAATTTCAATTCATTATTTAAATCAATATATTCTAAGCCTTTCCATGGTGATGGGTAATCTCCTAAATTACCTCTGTTTTCAATTATTTTATGATATAAATGTTCTGTTTCTAAAACGTGTCTAATCATTTCTATTACAGAAAAAGCATCTTTATCTGGTTTCCAATTTAAATATTCTTCAGGTATTCCCTTCCATAATTTTATACTCCTCCTCCTGATTTCAGAAAAATTAAGTACAATGGTTTCTATTGAATTCATTTTTTCTCCTTTCAATATTCAATTGTGAAACTGTTTCCATTCACAAGTTTTATAATATTTTTTTTAATGCTGTAAGGGTGCAATTATTGAATCTGAGGTTGACGATATGAATTTATTTCTCCTAGTGGTGAATCTTAAATAACCGAACTTTCTTTAGCTATTCTGACATTTCTCCTAAACAAATATTCTTGTTATTTCTTAAAATAATAACTTTAATAAAGCTCTATATTCCATAATTCTCTTAATTGTTCAATGAATTTAAATTATTTAATTTTTACCCAGACAATATCTTTCCCGTTTCTTCGGGCAATTAAATTATAGCCACCTGTTTTATCTTTTACAAAAATCTTAACACCTCTTGTATCTGAAATTGTAAAGAATGTGTTTTCATTTTCAGCAAATAATTCCTCTTTTGGTTTATCTTTCCTGTTAATAAATAATTTGCCATCGTCCATCGTTATCTCATATATCCTGCTGTCACCTAACTGGTAAACACCCAAATATTTTTTTAAGATAGATGAATCAACATCAACCGGGTCGGGATGTTGAGGTATTTCAAAAACCTGGAGGGCAAGCACTCGCCAACCCTCATCTGTTTTCACAAAAGTCTCACACATACTGTATTCCGTATGAATTTCCTGACCAAATACATTTTCATGCTCTTTTGAAATAAAATTCATAACAACCGTATTATTGTAGAAAGCAAAAGTAGGCTTTGTTACTTTTATATTTCCACTAAAGCCTTTTGGTAAAGGATTGGTTTGTGAGATTATATAATCTTTTGTATTAACGTCCCCTTCTTCTGATATAACAAAACAACTATCCATCAAATATTTTTCCCAAACGGATTTATTCCCAGCAGGAATTGCATCAGAAATTTCCTGCGATATGTTTATTAATTCATTCTCGATATTTGTTTTTGACTGAGCCTTTGATGATAACGAGCTAATAATCAATAATCCATTAAGGAGTAATAAAATAGTTTTATTTTTTATAATCTATTCTTTCTAACTATATGTAATTAACCTTCAACACTATTTTTCAAAAATACCTTTTGGTGTTTCTCCCTTAAGGAAAGGCTCAATAAAAGCGAGTAGTATATCCACCTGTGTAATCATTGCTGTATGCGATGTTGCCGGCAAAACTGCCAATCTGGATTCAGCTAAAGGCTTACCCATATCACCCATCGCACCGCCGCCAAGCAGCTTGAAGAAAGATACTGAATGTTCTAATGTTGCAGCATCAGCATCACCAGTAAGTATCAATACCGGTGTTTTTAATTCTTTAACGGCATTTCCCCAAGCCATTGGTTCCTTCTCCAATGCAATCATCTTCTTTACTAATGCCGGGAAACCATCGGGATTAGGAGCAAGCTTTCTATAGCTTTCAGCTAATGGCGTATTTACAAACATCTCCACGGTCATTTTCGGTATCAAGCCCCTGAATTCCTGGTGCCATCCTTCAAAATCATAAGCACCTCCGCAAAATATAAGTTTATTCACCTTCTCCGGATGGCGGATTGCAAGCTGCAGTCCGGCACAAGCTCCCATTGAATAACCAAATACATCAGATTTCTCTAGACCAACTGCATCCATAAAAGCTGCAACGTCATCTGCCAGATTGGGATATGTGATTGGACGGTCTATATCGTTAGTTCGTCCATGACCCTGCATCTCAATTGCGTAGACTTTATGATTCTTTGCAAGTTTTGGAATTATATCCCCCATAGAAGGGATATTCATATAACCACCGTGAAGCACAATAATAGGCGTTCCTTCACCTGAGATTTCGTAATACATATGCATTCCGTTAACATCAACATATTTTCCCGGGTATTTTTTCTGCTGCGAAAACATTGAAGATGTCGTTAAAACTAAAAGAGCTATAACAAGTATATTAAACGCAACTAATTTGGTGTACATTTTATTTCTCCTAAGTTTTTTTTCTTCAACATATTTATAAATGGTGTAGCCAAACTTTCTATTAATTTATAGGCTTTTTGGAATCGAGACGTTGTCAAACAACTTTTTTCCTTTGCCAAGATTCAATGGGTGAATTTTAAGGCATTAACTATCTATGCCGCTAATGATTATAAACTAAAACACTGATGAGCACGCCAGGTTAGAACCTTTCCGTGCTTTGTTCGGGATATTCCTTGATAACCTATGCTAACTTTCCGGTTTTAATGTCGCCGGACCTTTTGTAGCTCGCTGCAATTATACCGCTTGGCAAAGTTTCGGATTTGATAAGCTCAAAGGCAGCCGGAATTGTTCCTTCTCCGAACAATCGTTTTCCCTTACCAAGTGTGACAGGATATATGTTTAGCCATAGCTCATCGACGAGATCATATTCCAAGAGAGTTTGTATAAGCTCACTACTTCCATACACTTGTAGCATCAGACCTTTTTTCTTCTTCAAATCTTTTAACTTCGAAGATACATCCTTATCAATCAGCACGGTCTTTTCCCATTCAAGTTTGGGCTTGTGGTGCGAAACTAAATATTTTGTCGCTTTATTGAATGGGGTACTTACACTTGTTGGACCTTGCTTTGGCCAATAAGCCGCAAAAATATCATAAGTTTTTCTGCCAAGCAGCAAATCGAACGGTACGCTCATTACTTCATCAAATGTTTTACCTAAAGAGTATGGAACCGTCCAGCCTCCATAGCTAAAATTTTCTGTAGGATCCTCTTCCGGGCCACTGGGTGCCTGCATAATCCCGTCAAGGCTGATCCTCATCCAGACAACTATTTTTCTCATAGCTACCTCCAATAATTAATTAAAAATATATTTACTTAATTATAAGCTTAACTTGCAAAAAACATGCTTCTTTAGGTAAAATTAATGCCAAAGTAAGCTGAATATTACTTCCTTTATACACTAAAAAAACTTAATCTATTGCTCATTATTCTTCTTAAAAGCTTTTTGAAACAATGAGCCAACTATTTCATAAGGTCCTTTTACTTCACCCCACCCCCACTCAGGTATTTGTTCATTTTCTGTAACTGGATTTTGGGTAAGTTTTGAATTTATTACCGCCACGCGGCTTCCCCATTCAAGGTGGGCTACAAATGTCGAACGGAATTCCGGGTCATCTGGTAATCCAGTCTCGTCAGCACTTTGTAATAATAAATCAACAAATCTTTTTCTTTGATTCTCAGTCAAGTTTTTGCCGACATGTTTTCCTACCATTCTCTTTAATGATTCCTCTCCAAATTCTTTGCTATAAAATTTTGGCCCCATTAAAACTTCTGCCATAAAATACGCAACGTGTTTTGAATGTTCAGGCGGCATTTGCTTGAATAAAGGTTTTAATACTTCATCTTTTAAAACTTTGTCATAAAATACTTCAGTAAGTTTTTCAAACTTTTCAATTCCGCCGGCATATTTGTAGGGAGTTGGAATTTCCTTATTCATAGTTCATTCCTTAAATTTTATATATTTTTTTTTCATAGTGAAGGCATACTACACCTGAAGAAATTATTTTATTGTACGTAAGTTTGTCAAGTTGCATACTGCGGGTGCCCGTTGGGCCTGTAAACATTAAGCAATATGCCCTTCGGGAAAGCTCGCGAGTCGACTAGTTCAAGAGCAACATCCGGGCCGCTGTCGGGAAATAGTCGCGTTCCTTGACCGACGATCACCGGGCAGATGAGCAAGTGCAACTCGTCGACGAGGTTGTTCTCTAGTAGCCATCTCACTAGAGCGCCGCTGCCGTGCACCTGCAATTCTCCCCCAGGCTTAGCTTTCAGCTTTTTTATGGCCGCCGCGATGTCACCGGAGAGGACGGTCGTGTTTGCCCATTGCGGATCGGTTATCGTATTAGATGCGAGGTACTTGGGTTTCGTGTTCAATGCTCCTACGATTGGATTCTCCAGATCCTTCCTCACACCCCAGTATTTGGCGAAGACATCGAAGGTCAGCCTGCCGAAAAGAAATGCATCGGCACGCTGGTAAAACTCGTTGACGAACGCAATGGACTTGTCGTCGAACAGCGGCCTCGCCCATCCGCCGCGATCGAGTACGCGCCTACCGTTCTCATTTGGACCTCCGTTTGCCTGCATCACTCCATCGACTGAGATCTGCGTGTTTGTTATCAGTTTCATGGATTTCACCTTTCCCCGTTAATGGTTTCTGTCGTGGCTCAGGAAGTTTTCCTGGCCATCAGATAACAATGGTTGCTTGTTTTATCTTTTACAAATATTATTATTTTTTTTCATAATGAAGACAAACAACGCCGGAAGATAAAATATTACTGTCGGTAAGTTTCATATTTATCTTTTCGTTAATGTCCTTAAACATTGGTATCCCACTTCCTATTAGAACAGGATTTATCATTAGCCAGTAGTCATCAATTAAATTTAAGGTCATTAAAGAATGTACAGCAGTTGAACTTCCGAATATTAATATATTCTTACCCGGTTTATTTTTCAGTTTTATTATTTCTGAATTCAGGTTATCACTAATGATTCTGACTCTTGTATTATTTATTTCCTTTAATGTTTTTGATAAGACAATTTTATCAACTTTATTATACCAATTTGAATGCTGTATATCATGTTTAGAGGCATTTGGCTGTTTAGCAGCTGTTGGCCAATATCCATCCATCATTTGATAAGTTTTTCTACCATACAAAGCTGTATCTGCTTCATCAGTTTGCTGCCCGGCATATTCAAAAATTTCATCTCCAATATTTATCCATTCCATTTCTCCATTTGGACCAGCAACAAACCCGTCAAGTGTTATGTGCATAAATACTACTATTTTTCTCATTGAATTCTCCTGGTTATTTAAATCAAAAAATTTAATTTGTTTTTACCATTGGTGCATCAAAAAATGAATTCACACAAGAATACAATAAGCTTGAATTCAAGATTGTGTAATGCGAAGTTGATGGTAATATTGCAAGTTGACTGTTTGATTTTTCTGAACCATCCCAGCCTGCATCCTTTTGACCACCTCCAAGTAGCTCGAAGAATTTAACTGCATGGGAAGTTTTGATTGCATCTGCATCACCAAATGCCAATAGAACTGGTGCTTTAATTAACTTTACTTTTTCAGTCCAATCATAATCCTGTCTTAATAGTTTTCCAAGTTTTGTTAAAAGTATCGGCCAATCTTCAGGTTTAGGTGCCAATTTAAAGTAAGTTTGATACATAGGTGTTTGCTTCATAGATTCAGCTATATCTGCCCATGCTTGCCATTCCTTGCAACACTTCAGGATACCATCCGTCTTTTTTAAAAGCTGCTGAAACAACAATAAGCTTTCTAACCAGCTCTGGATGACGAATACCTGTTTGAATCACAACTCCACCACCTAGTGAATAACCCATAATATCTGCTTTTTCAAACCCCAGGTATTTAATCAAGGCTGCAATATCATCAGCCATTAGTTCATAACTAAGTGGTCGGTCAATATCAGCAGTGCGTCCGTGTCCCTGTAAATCAATAGCAATAACTTCATGTGTTTTGGAAAGCGTATCAATATATGCTCCAAACATTTCTATCGAACCTAATGTACCGTGGATGAGGATTAGTGGGTCACCATTGCCATAAATTTCGTAATAAAGTTGCAGTCCATTAATAGGGGCATAGCCTGTTTTTTTAAGGTGATTATTTTTAACTGAGCTGTCAGAATCCTGAAACTTCTTAACAGTATTTGTTTGTGCAAAAGAAACAAATGTAACCATTAAAAAACCTAAAATAGTTTTAATAAATAAATTTTTTATGGAGATAGATAAATTATTTTTTTGCATCTTTTTAGCCTCATAGTTGTTGAAATTCATTTTGACCAAATTCAAATTTTTCTATGAAGGGAGTTTAATAACTATACAAATAAATTATTTTATTAAATCTAATAGTAAAAGTTCCATTATTTTAATTTTTATAGACCCACTTTCACTATCACATAATAATATGGTAGTGGTACATTTTGAAGTACCACTACCAATAATATAGTTTTATATTTCACAATCTATTCCTTCTTACTTTTTGTAAATAACCTTTAACATTATTTTTCAAATATACCTTTTGGCGTTTCTCCCTTTAAGAAAGGTTCTATAAAAGCAATCAAAAGATCAGTTTGAGTAATTATAGCTGTGTGTGCAGTCGCCGGCAAAACAGCAAGACGGGATTTCGAAAGAGGGTGCCCCATATCACCCATGACACCCCCGCCAAGCAAATGGAAAAAAGAAACTGCATGTTCAAGTGCTACTGCATCTGCATCACCGACAATAAGCAATACGGGAGCTTTTAAATTTTTAATATCAGCTCCCCATGTCATTGGTTCTTTCTCTAATGCTATAATCTTCTTCACAAGTTCAGGAAAACCATCAGGATTAGGAGCAAGTTTACGATACTCTTCAGCAAATGGCATATTAACAAACATCTCAACTGTCATTTTGGGGATAAAGTCCCTATACTCCTGCTGCCAGCCCTCAGCATCATAAGCACAGGACGCCACTATAAGTTTGTTCACTTTCTCCGGGTGGCGAATAGCAAGCTGCAGTTCCGTACCCGCACCCATTGAATAACCGAACACATCCGCTTTTTTCAAACCAACAGCTTCCATAAAAGCTGCAACATCATCTGCCAAATTAGGATAAGTGATAGGCCGGTCAATGTCGTTCGTTCGTCCATGCCCCTGCATTTCAAGTGTATAGACCTTATGAGTCTTTGCAAGCATTGGAATAATATCTCCCATAGAAGGAATGTTCATATAAGCACCATGCAGCACAATGATCGGACTTCCTTCGCCAGAAACTTCATAGTATAACTTCATTCCATTTACTTCTGCATATTTTCCCGGATATTTTTCCTGCTGAGAAAACAATAAGGATGATGTTATGACTAGAAGAACGATAATAAGTCTATTAAATGATACTATTTTCGTGTACATTTTTTCTCCTAAGTTTATTTTATTCAACATATTTATAAATAATGAAACAATTTTTTTTCTTATTTTATTCCTCCTAAGTTCCAACAGTACCTGTCTTGACTTTTCCGGTTTGCTTGTGATTGGTCATAATCACTCACTCTGCTTCCCCATTCCAAGTGCGCAACAAATGTTGACCGGAATTCCAGGTCGTCTGGTAAGCCAGCTTCATCGGCACTTTGTAATAATAGATCAACAAATCTTCTTCTCTGATTCTCATTCAGGTTTTTATGTTTTCTATTATTACAATATTAGTAGTTATTTCAAAATTACTTTGTTACCCGTTTTTTGGTAATAATTAATTGCTTCTTTGAAATTTTGGAGTTCGTAAATCTTATCATAGCTGACTTGAAGTAATTTATTATTAACCAAATAAATAATGTCTGACCAAATTGAATCTAGTTCTGATTTTTTTTTGTCAGCTATCCAGGAATCGATTCCGAAGCCCTCAATTTTTAGATTTTTATAAACTACTGTTCCATAATAAAAACTAACATTCTCATCACTTAAACGGCCATAAATAATAATTTTACTTTTAGACGCTGCAGCTTTGAATAAAACTGACCCTAATTTACCACCAACGGCATCAAGAATAGCATTCACACCATTGCCTGTTATAGCCATTATCTGTTTTTCCAGGTTATCATTTTCACTATTCAGGACTTCTGTAGCACCTAAATTTTTCAGCATAGCTTCATATCCATCTTTTCGTACAATAGCAATTACTTTTAAATTCTTCCTCTTAGCAAGTTGTATAATTTGTCTGCATATCGTAGAATTCGCAGCAGTTAAAATAAGCCATTCACCCGCCGAAAGATTTGATTCTTCAAGAAGAGCGTACCCTGTAAGTGTGTTTAGACTTAATTGACAGGTTGTTTCAAAGTTCAAATCATTAGGAACTAACCTGATTTGGGATAATTTTAAATTTATTCTTTCAGCCCAGGTATTTCTTGTCCTAAATATTACATGCCGGCCGACTAAATCCCTCGCTATTAACCGCCCACTTTTTTCAATTATTCCCGCACCCTCAAGACCAGCTATCTGAGGAAACACTGGTTTTTGCCTATACACTCCATAAATAAACATTTCATCCGACGGATTAATTGGGCGAGCAACGATTTTAATTTGTACTTCTTCTGCACCCGGATCTTCTAAATTTATTTCAGCTAACTCAAGTTTATCATTCCACGCACCGCATTCCTTAAATATTACTGCTTTCATTAAATTTTCCTTTTTATATTCTATATTTTCTATGTCAGGTCATCAAAAAAGTTTCAGTTTTATAAAATATAAATACTCTGTTCGATTATTATATTTGTTGTAGTCCCAATTAAATTATCACAAACTTGAACGTTAAATTTAATCTTTACAAAAAGTAATATTTAATCTTCGGGAATTAATTGTGGGTTCCATAATATTTCCCATAAATGGCCATCTGGATCTTTAAAGTATCCTGCATAGCCTCCCCAAAAAGCTGTTTCTGCAGGCTTAGTAATTATTGCTCCAGCTTTTTTTGCAAGTGCCATTATTGAATCAACTTCATTTTTATTCTTTGTCAGGTAACCTATGGAGAATTCAGTTGCTGACGGTGAGCTTTTGTTTATTTTGGAATCCCATGCCAAATCTTTTCTGGAATATATTGCAAGAATTAATCCGTTTTTTAAATCGAAGAATGCCGCTTCACCATGTTCAAATTCTTTTCCCACAATTCCTTTAGATGGAAAATCCAATCCTTCGTGATAAAATTTGTAAGCTCTTTCTACGCTATTAACTCCGAGTGTAAGTATTGAAATTCGTGGCTTCATATCTATATCCTTTTTTGTTTTTTTGGTTTATTGCAGAAACGATTAAGTCGTGGTAACATTTCATAGCAATTTATCTTACTTTGTAATAAGCTATATTTTAAACTAACAAAGTAGTAGAACCATTATTTTTATTAATATAGTCCCATTTCTATTAAATGGAATTATGTTCTACACATAACACAGGCTTTCTTTTTTAAAGTAATAACTTATTAAAGAATTATTCTTATAGTAAACATATTTCTCTTATGAATTATAAATATTAAGTTATTGTTTCAGGTATTGTTACTTAATTATTTAAACCATTCAAAATTCAAATGCCTAAAGAAATTGAAGAAATTCTATTTTTAAATGTACAGCTTGATCCCTCATTATCTTTGCCTCTTTATAAGCAATTATACGAATCAATAAGGAGATCAATTTTATCTGGAAGGTTAAAGGGAGGGCTTAAATTACCAAGCACAAGAACACTTGCTATTGAATTAAATGTATCAAGGAATACAGTAAAATCAGCATTTGAACAATTATTTGTCGAAGGTTATATAAAAGGAAAGATTGGTGCAGGCACATATATCACAGATGATATTCCGGATAAACTATTAAGGGTTAGAAGTGCTTCAGCATTCCCTGGTAACAAACACTTAAATCTAAAATTTAATAGGGTATTAATTTCTCAATCATTTCCCTCCCGCTATTTACCTGAAAATGACATTATCCCTTTCCAAACAGGTATACCTTCTTTAGAAGACTTTCCATTTAAAACCTGGCTAAGCATAATAAATAAAATCGGTCATAATTTTCCCACCCGTTATTTACGTAACATAGATGCAACTGGGCATAAGGGTTTGAAAGAAGCCGTATCTCAATATCTTCAAACTTACAGGGCGGTCAATTGCAATCCTGATCAAATATTAATTATTAACGGTTCTCAGCAAGGTCTTGATTTAATCTGTCGCACTTTATTAAATGAAAATGATAATGTATTGCTTGAAGACCCTAGTTATTTTGGAATGAGAGATGTAGTTAGATCCATAAAAGTTAATATTCTACCTGTTCCCGTTGATAATGAAGGGCTCCAAATTGATTATGCTTCCAAGAATTATCTGGATGTAAATCTTATTTATACAACACCGTCTCATCAATTCCCTCTTGGCCCAATAATGAGTATTTCCCGTAGATTAAAACTGCTCGAATTTGCAAGGAAAAATAATGCATGGATTATTGAGGATGACTATGATGGAGAATATAGATATAGTGGGAATCCGCTCCCCTCACTTCAGGGAATGGATAACTGGGGATGCGTTATTTATATGGGAACTTTCAGCAAGGTACTTTTTCCAGGATTAAGACTTGGTTATCTTGTTCTTCCTTCATCCCAACTTATCGATTCATTTGCAGCTAAGAAATCAATTATTGATAGACAAAGTCCCGTATTAGAACAATTGGTAACGGCTAAATTTATTGAGGAGGGACACTTTACAAGGCACATAAGAAAAATGCGACTATTATATAATGAGAGACAGGAATTTTTAGTCGATGAAATAAATAAAGAATTAGGTAGCCTGATTAGGATTGAACCTTCCTCTGCTGGTATGCATATAATTGCTTGGCTTCCAGATTATTTGGATGATGTCAAAGTATCGCAAGCTTTGAGAAAAAGTAATTTAATTGCCTACCCTCTTTCTAATGCCACCCTGAAGTTTAAAAGAAAACCGGCACTAATTTTAGGATATACTGCATTTAATAAAAATAAAACTAAAGCCGGAATTAAGATATTAAAGGAAACTATTGAACCTTTGTGCAAATAAAAACTGTTAAGGGTGTAATTTATTAAATCTTCTTAGCATAATTTTGTAGAGTTTTTTTAGGTATCATAAATGATATTCCGCTCATTGCTAATGCTACAAATAAGCTAGTCCATTCTGTTTCAGTATGTATGTTAGTAATTACTCTTGGTAAGTGGAGTATTAAAACCCACAATAAAAACATCACACCTGATAAAGGTGTTATTAATTCAACTTTGATTCTAAAGACAATACTTATTGCAGTTGCGAAAAAAGCTATACCGACAAAATATGCCCAGAATATATGACCGGGTATCCATTCAGGTACCAGTGTCGCAACAAAATTGGCGTACATAAAGTGCTGTATACCAACCACAACGAGAAGGCTGGCAAAAAAATAACTTCCGGTTCTAATAAATATATTTTCATTCTTATTTATTTGTTTAGCTCTCACCCGTGTTAAATTCCCAAATAGTATTAAGCCGCCGCCGCATAAAGCTATCATTTCGAAAGAGGTAGTCCATAAGTTTGGGTTGTATAAGTCCTTTATTAGTTTAGGTAATTTAAAAATCAAAGTAAGACCCATAAACAACAATATAATAAGTATGGATGCTATGTGTGTCCTTATTTTAAGAATTACGCACAATCCCCCTATTATTAGAATTAAACCTGTTGCATATACCCAAATAATATACCCGAAAACAGAATTTGGTAAGGTCATCAGGGTTGATAACGATTTATTAAACGCAAAAATTTCTATTCCAAAAGAAATTAAAGCTACAACAAAAAGTAGATAACTTAGTTTTATAAAACTATTATATACTTCATTCCATATAATCTTCATTATTATATACAGCTATTGATATAGACTTTTTAACATCGGATTATTGTTCGCTCTTCTTTTTAAAATACGTTTTGTTTGTAGAAATAGTAAAATTAAAATAGTTACATAACAGTATTTACAAAAGAACCATTATTTCAATTTTAATGGTACCAGTTGAAATTTTTGATTTTTATGAAATTAGGTAAACTTAATAGATAAGCAATTTAAGGAAGTGGAAAAAAGAAGCAAAATTAAAAGTACTATCCTTACTCCCTTATAATTTCAGTTTTCAGAAATCATCTGCGGGTTCCAAGATATATCCCCAAAATAGCCATCAGAATTTGAATGTAACCAGCATAATCTCCATACAACTAATTTTCTCATGACTTTCCTCCTTTATAAATTTAATAATATTAATTTGTTTATTATCATTTGGAATCAAGGAAATTTTTAATTAAAGATATTATAATTTCAGGTCTATAATTATTTTTTTGTGCAGACATAATTTCACCTAAATATTCACCGTGTCCTCCAGGGAGAATGGCTAATCGTGCGTGTGGAAATAACCTGAACATTTCTACTGCGTGTTCCGGACGAATGATATCCTGATCCCCACTTACAATAAGAACAGGTACTTGAATTGATTTTATATCATCATCACTCCAGTCTTTAAAAGTTTTCATTCGATTCGCATCTTTATTAAACATATTTATCAGTGCTTCCTGTTTATTATTTACTTTAAGAAATGCATCCTTGTAAACCTGTGGCATATCATTGAATGTTGCATTGTTCATTCCTTTCCAGAAGTCTGGGTATAAACCTTCTCTTTTATAAAATGTTGACGCAAGAATCAGTTTATGTACTTTTTCGGGATGTCTCAGTGCTAACTGGATTGCAGAATTTCCACCATTGCTGAATCCCAAAATATATGCACTATCGATATGTAGTTGGTTTAATAGTTCTGCTACATCATCTGCATCTTGTTCAAAGCTTTCGGGCGCATTTCTATCAGATGTATGTCCATGTGCCTGCAGTTCTACAGCTATTACTTTATATTTTTTTGAAAATGATGGAATAACATTTCCAAATGAAGTTTGAATCGTTGAACCACCGCCGTGAATAAGAACCAATGGGTTACCTGTTCCATAAATTTCATAATACATACTTATTCCGTTCACGGAAGCGTAGCCTTTCTGAAAATCAGGTTCTTGAGCAATAACTATAGTTGATAGTATTAGATTTATAATCAATGCGGCTTTTAATTTGTCTTTTAGCATTTTATTCTCCTTTTATAATTTCATAATTGAAAAAAGTTATGATTCAAATGATTATTAATGTTTTTGGCCTGACAATGCTGTATAAACACCCAATCCTATGAGCGTCCAGCCTGAAAATGAACGTTGTCTTTTCATGAACACTGAACTGGATTTTAACTTACTCCCCATAGAGCCAACAAAAGTTGCAACTAAAAGATCGGCTGATAAATTGAGGAGAACAGATGTACATCCTAATAAAATGAATTGTAGTATAAAACTTCCTGAAGGATTGATAAACTGCGGAACAAATGCGGAGAAGAATAATGGTGTTTTCGGATTGAGCACTTCATTCATAAATCCCTGGTAAAAAAATCTTTTTGTGGTGTTGCTCTCAGTAGGAATATCCGGCTCTGCTTTATTAAATTTGTGAATTGCCTGGAATCCCAGATAGAGTAGATAAATTGCTCCAGCATATTTAATTAAATTGAATACGAAAACAGAAGTTGCAAGAATCGTAGACAACCCGGCTGATACAATCATAACATGCCCAAATCCTCCTACAGCTGTTCCTAATGCTGAAGTAATTCCTTCATGTCTGCCGCCCTTAAGACTTCGTGTGAAAATATAAATAATACCTGGCCCCGGGGTGAAAGCAAAAACGGCGGCAGCGCTTGCAAACAAAACGAATGATGAAAATTCAAACATATTAACCTCGATTGTATTTTTAGCTAATTAAACGATTCAATATGTAGTCGATCGGGAAAGACTAAAATCGACAGGTGATAATTAATATTTTATAAAATTTTATATGTGGTTATATGGCAGGGAATTACTACAGATTTTGTAACCTGCTCTCCAGGAATCTGCGAACAGTTATTTGATTTGTCAGTGAAAGTGCCCGTTCAAAATCAACTTTAGCTTCCGAATTATTTCCAAGCCGCCGGTTTAATTCTCCCCGGGTGGAATATGCCAAATAGTAATCAGTCAGGTTCCCATTTGATAAGATATTATTTATTAATTGTATTCCTTCTTTTGGTCCGTCACGCATTGCAATTGCAACTGCACGGTTTAATTCAATTACAGGAGAGGGTTCCAACTCTAAAAGCTTATCATATAAGGCTACAATCTGATGCCAGTCAGTTAATTCCGGTTTTGATGCTTCAGCATGTACTGCTGCAATTGCAGCCTGAAGTGTATAGGAGCCAAATCTATGAGATTTAAGTGCTTGTTCAACAAATGAAATACCTTCTTTAATTTGTTCATGGTTCCAGAGTGCCCGATCCTGATCTTCAAGCAATATTATATCCCCGGATTGTGAGGTTCGCGCCTGTCTTCGGGACTCCTGCAAAAGCATTAACGCCAGAAGTCCCTTAACTTCAGGTTCGGGAAGCAATTCCAACATAAGACGACCTAGACGAATTGCTTCTCCCGAGAGATCTGACCTTGTTAAAGAATCACCATAAGAAGCAGAATATCCTTCGTTAAAAACAAGATATATAACCTGGTTTACAGCCCCTAATCTTTGAGGCAATTCCAATCGTGAAGGTACCTCGAACGGAATATTGGCATCACGAATTTTTGCTTTTGCCCGCACAATTCTTTGAGCAAGAGTTGATGGTGTTATAAGGAAAGCACTCGCAATTTCTTCGGTGGTGAGACTACAGACTTCTCTTAATGTAAGCGCAGTTCGTGCCTCAGGAGATAAAGCCGGATGACAACAAGTGAAAATAAGTCTTAGTTCATCATCATCGATTTCTTTGTCAACTCTTTCATCAAAATTAATTGCATTTGTATCAATCTTATTGACAAGCTTCTTTAATGAAAAATCAAATCGTGAACGGCGTCTTATATTATCAATAGCTTTAAATCTGCCTGTTGAGATAAGCCATGATCGCGGGTTTTCAGGTATTCCATATTCTTGCCATTGTTCCACAGCAATTGCAAATGCATCTTGAAGCGCATCTTCCGCTACATCGAAATCTCCAAGCAAACGTATAAGTGTAGATAAAATTCTCCTGGATTCTTTTGAGTAAATCTTGTCGAGAACTTCTCTAACCTTTTTACCGTCCGTCATTTGAACTTTTAATTCTTATTTTTTAATAATGCGAAGACTTTTTATCTGCTTATTCCTTTGCCCTGCGCTTTTCACTTTCTTTAATCATTTCAGTTAAATCTGCAGCAGGCCGTATCTCAAAGCTTCCTCCCATATAAATACTTGGATGCTTAGACATCAATTGAATTGCATGATTTAAATCTTTTGCCTCAAGTATCATTATGCCGCCTAATTGTTCCTTTGTTTCGGCAAACGGGCCGTCAGTGACTATAACTTTGCCATTACTTGTCCGCAATGTTGTAGCATTGTAAACTGTTTGGAGTGCTTCGCCACCGACAAAATGTCCTTTACTGCGGAGCTCATCATCGTAATTGAAACATTCGTCCATAAAATGGTTTCTTTCACTTTCGGACATTTTTTCAAATAATTTTTCTTCCAGGTATCCAAGGCATATATATTTCATTTTAAACTCCTGTTTTATTGAAATTAATGATTTCAAATAATAGTCGGATAGGAGAGCTTAAAATCGACAAAGTAAATAATAAAAAAGAATTTTTTACCAATTTATCAAAACTTTAACGGATGTATAATATCATCTCTTCAACAATCTAAGCTTATCCATTTTTTATCGTAATGTTATGCAATTTGGTATGTATATTTAATTATTAAATGGGTTTATCCTGTCCGCATTAAAATCCGGACGGTATGTTTCAGCGCTTTCCATTTCCTGTGTCCAGCCGTTTTGTAACCCATATTTATCCAAAAGACTTAACGCTCTTTCATATTCGGAGTTTCTCAAATATCGGTCAATAAGAATATCTCTATGAGATATGTGTGTTGGATAATACTGCGACATCAGTGAAATGTGAACCTCGGGGCTCAGTTCTTCAGCAATAAACTTAAAGACTTTTTCTGTTTCGGATAAATCATTCGGCAGAATCAGGTGACGGATTATTAATCCTCTGACAACAACGTCGCCATCATAAACAAGTTCATCACCAACCTGCCGGAACATTTCTTTTATTGCTTCTTTGGTTTTTTCAAAATAGTTATCGACTATTGAGTACTTTTTTGCATACTCGTTATTACCATATTTAAAATCGGGCAAGTATATATCCACTACACCATCGTATAGTTTTAACATATCAACAGAATCATACCCATTTGTGTTATAGATAATCGGGAGATTGAGCCCATTTTCTGCAGCAAGGTAAATTGATTTCAATATAGTTGCGGAAAAATGTGTAGGCGAAACGAGTCCGATATTGTGGCAATTTTTATTTTGTAGCTCAAGCATTATTTCAGCTAATCGTTCATGGCTTACCTGGTTGTTTCTTTCTGCTTTCGGATTCTGGCTTATCTCGAAGTTCTGACAATAAATACATTTTAAGTTGCAGTTCCCAAAAAAAATATTTCCCGCCCCTCTTGTTCCTGATAAAACAGGCTCTTCTCCAAAGTGAGGAGTGTAAGATGATACAACCGGTAAATGTCCGCTTGCACAAATTCCATATTCGCCATTAATGCGATCAATTTTACAATCTCGCGGACAGCTTGTGCAGGAAGTCAGGTTTTTATAAGCCGCTTCAGAACGCCTGTATAGTTCGCCGCTATCTAATAATTTTATATAAGACGGAGTAAAATTCATTTAAAATAAATTAACAACTTAAAATGATAAATAAAAAGGCGTCATAATGACGCCTTTAGAAAATTTTATTCTCTCCTAAAATATAATATCTCTCCTACTTTCTTGTTCCTCGCACTTCACTGTAAATTTCATCAGCATGGTAGCCGGCGTATTTTGCCCAGAGAGCATTACCCTTTTCTAACTCCTCTTTGGATATTGCTTTTTCCATCATTGATCCCATATCATCATAAAAAGAGAAAAGATCTTCTAAACTTGTAAACTCTGTAACCATAACCAGGTCACGACTATCGGCACCCCAGTAATGCCTTAAAACATAAGATCTAACAACCCTTGGATCACTATTCATAATTTCAGATTGTTTTCTCAACATTTCGCCAAAGGCTTTCCCGTCATCTCCTGTAGGACGGGAACTCATCTTCCATGTCTGTACATGAACGACATACGCACTATCGGAAGACTGAGCCGACGATATAGGAGAAAAAACAAATAGAGCTGAGAAAAGAATGGTGAAAACAATGAACTTACGCATTGCGACTCCTTTAATTTTGATTGGTAATTGAATTAATCTGCCGTTCACATATTACGAGATTAATCAGAAAAGGGCAAATTTTGAGTACTATATTGGGGAATAAGCTTATGTGCCCGTAACCTTGAAGGTGACGGGCACATAGATAACACATAATAATAGTTGTTATTCCACTGGATGAAGGTTCAATTCCTTCAAACCAGCGTTGAGCTCTTCCTTTGTTAATTCATGATCAACAAGCTTTCCTGCAAAATAATCCTGGTAAGCACTCATATCGAAATGACCATGACCTGAAAGATTGAAAAGAATAGTTTTAGATTTTCCTTCTTCTTTAGCTTTGTTTGCCTCTCTGAAAACCTGGGCAATTGCGTGAGTAGATTCGGGTGCGGGAATTATTCCTTCTACTCTTGCAAATTTAACTCCTGCGTCAAAACACTCAAGTTGATGAATTGCCACAGCTTCAATCAGCTTATCTTTAAGAAGCTGACTTACGATAGTGCCAGCACCATGGTAACGAAGTCCACCGGCATGTATAGGAGCAGGAACGAAAGTATGCCCCAATGTGTACATCGGAAGAAGAGGAGTAAGTCCTACAGTATCACCAAAATCATAACGGAATTCTCCTCTTGTAAGTTTGGGACACGAGGCAGGTTCAACCGCAATACATCTTATATTCTTCCCTTCAGTTAAATTATATTTAAGAAATGGGAATGAAATGCCGGCAAAGTTTGACCCGCCACCAAAACAACCGATAACTATATCCGGAAAGTCCCCGGCTTTTTCAAACTGCTTTATTGCTTCCTGTCCGATCACTGTCTGGTGCATAAGTACATGGTTAAGCACACTGCCGAGTGAATATTTTATATCATCATTCGTAGCAGCTCTCTCAACAGCTTCTGAAATTGCAATACCAAGACTGCCGGGAGAATTTGGATCCTGTACAAGAATTTTACGACCGGATTCTGTCAAATCTGTGGGAGAAGAAAAAACTTTAGCTCCCCATGTATTCATCATCAGCTTACGATAGGGCTTCTGATCATAGCTTATTTTTACCATATAAACTTCAAGCTCTATTCCGAAAATCTGGCAGGCAAATGAAAGCGCGCTTCCCCATTGACCGGCACCGGTTTCGGTTGTTAATTTTTTAACACCTTCTGCTTTATTATAATATGCTTGTGCAACAGCAGTGTTCGGTTTATGTGAACCGGCAGGACTACCTCCTTCATATTTATAGTAAATTTTTGCCGGGGTATCAAGCAGTCTTTCAATGTTGCGCGCACGGTATAAAGGTGAAGGCCGCCACATCTTATAAACATCTCTTACTTCTTCAGGAATTTCAATCCATCTTTCTTTCGATACTTCCTGCTTTATCAGTTCCATCGGGAAAATTGGGGCAAGGTCTTCAGGACCTATAGGCTGTTTAGTCCCCGGGTGAAGCGGCGGAAGCATAGGGTTTGGCATATCTGCCTGTATATTATACCAGCGTTCGGGAATTTCTTTTTCTGTCAGTAAAATTTTGTTTGATCTTTCCATCTCATTACTCTGCTTATTGTTGAAAAATAAATTTAAGATTCTCGGATTATGCATTAAACTACAGCTGGTCGCTTGAAGTAAATGTTATTTTAAGATATGTCCTGCTTTTTGGCGGAATATCATCTATAGCCCTGTTCAGGTAACATCAAATATATTTTAATTCGGAGGTAGTTTCAAGAAAATGGTGAATGTATTTAAAGAAAGTATAAAACAAAAGTTATTTGAAACAAAAAAGGCGTCCATAGGACGCCTTTAGGAATTAACATAACTGCTTACTCTTATACATCGTAATACAAATGAAACTCATATGGATGCGGCTGTAAAGCCATCGGTTTAATTTCTTTATCGATCTTGTAATTAATCCACGTTTGTATTACATCCTCGGTAAACACATTTCCTTTGAGTAAATATTCATGGTCAGCTTCCAAAGCTTTTAATGCTTCATTCAAACTGCCGGGAGTTGAAGGAACGTTTGCCAATTCTTCCGGTGGAAGATCATAAATATCTTTATCAAGAGGATCACCCGGGTCAATCCTGTTTTGTATACCATCAAGTCCTGCGAGCATCATAGCAGAAAATGCAAGATAAGGATTGCAGGAAGCATCAGGACATCTGAATTCAACTCGTTTTGCTTTAGGACTCGGAGAATACATAGGAATTCTAACAGATGCGCTCCTGTTCCTCTGCGAGTATGCAAGATTAACCGGCGCTTCAAATCCCGGGACTAATCTTTTATAAGAGTTTGTTGTCGGATTTGTAAAAGCAAGAAGTGAAGGAGCGTGCTTTAAAAGTCCACCTATATAATGCAAAGCCATTTCACTTAACCCTGCATAACCGGAACCAGCAAAAAGTGGTTTGCCTTTCTTCCACAAGCTGGAGTGAACATGCATACCGCTTCCGTTATCGCCAAAGATAGGTTTCGGCATATATGTTACTGTCCTGTTATTTTTCTTAGCCGTATTTTTAACAATATATTTGAAAAGTAGAAGCTGGTCTGCAGCTTTAAGAAGCGGTTCAAATCTTAAATCAATTTCACACTGTCCTCCGCTCGCAACTTCGTGGTGCTGAGCTTCAACAGCCACTCCGGCATCTATAAGATTTATAACCATTTCATTTCTCAGGTCAACTAAAGCATCGGTTGGAGGAACCGGGAAATAACCTTCCTTGTATCTTGGCTTATATCCGAGATTAGGTCCTTCGTCACGACCACTGTTCCATCTTCCCTCTATTGAATCAACAGAATAAAAACTGCCATTCGGAGATGAAGCAAATCTAACATCATCAAAAATAAAGAATTCGGCTTCAGGTCCGAAGTAAGCTGTATCAGCTATACCCGTAGAGTTAAGATAAGCTATTGCTTTCTGCGCAATACTTCTAGGACATCTTTCATATTTTTCTTTTGTAGCAGGCTCATATACATCACATGTAAGGCTCACAGTAGGAGATATAATAAACGGATCAAAGAACATAGTCCCGGGATCCGGTATTATAAGCATATCACTTTCATTAATTGCCTTCCAGCCCCTGATGGAAGAGCCGTCAAAACCGAATCCATCAACAAATGATTTATCATCTAACTGAGTAGAAGGCACAGTAAAGTGCTGCCATTGTCCTGGAAAATCCATGAACTTCAGATCAACAAATTGAATTTTGTTTGCCTTAATAAATTTTAAGACATTCTCGCTAGGAGTGGGAGCTTTTGCCATATTTTTATCCTCTATTTTTTTTGTTTATAATTATTAAATAGCCAATGCAGTAGTTTCTTTAAGCGTTGAAAGAACAAACGTTGTTTTTGTCGATACCACGCCTGTCCAGGCCTGGATTTCGCTTAAAAGCTTTTCCAGAGCTTCAGAATTTTTTACAAGAACTTTTAACATATGCGAACCTTCACCAAGCACGGAGTGACATTCAAGTATCTCCGGTTTTTTTTCCACGTGCGTTATTAGAGATTTATAATGTTTGGAAGATTCCATTACTACTAATATATAAGCCATGATATCGAACCCAAAAATTTTACGATTCAACTTAGTATAATAACCTTCTATAACGCCGTTTGTCTCCAACTTATGCAGTCTCTCACTAACTGAGGGAATTGAAAGCTCAACAGCTTCGGCAAGCTCATTTCTTTTTGTCCTGGCTTTCTGCTGAAGCATATTGAGCATTTTAATATCTAAGTTGTCCAGCATAAATTACCTTATTTTTTAATAAATAACTAAAATTATTACTTTAAACATAAGGTATATTTAAAACAATAACAAGCCTGCATTTGAAAAGTTAAAAACAATTAATTGGAAATAAAACGCTTTATCCTGCCCATTTTGCCCCTTTTCGCTGTTTATCCTTCTCTTTTTTTCTATCATAAGCTTTTTTATTCTTTTCTATTTTGGGAGGCTTTTTAGGCACGGGTACTCTCTTCTTTTTTGCCGGAATAATGATTTTAATTTCTTCTTTTTTACTCATACTTTCCAGAAGTAATCTTTACAACTAATCATTATGAACTCTAATTCAAAAAATACTTAATCTTTGTCTAAAATCAAGCCTGAATAATGCCCAAAATAAACGTGCAATAAAATTAAATATTTTTTCTATTTTTCTTATATGTGCTTAATAGTTATAGGATATGATTGTAATCCCGATTACAAATTAATTTTTTCCGCAAACAGGGATGAGTTTTATCAAGGACCTACATCTCCGGCAGATTTCTGGAATGACGAACCTTTATTGTTGGCGGGCAGAGATATTAAAGAAGGGGGAACATGGTGCGGTATAACTAAGAATGGAAGATTTGCTGCAATTACCAATTATCGTGATATGAAATCGATTAAAAAGGATGCTTTATCAAGAGGAAGAATCGTTACTGATTTTCTTCTCGGCACATCTTCACCGGAATTTTATGCAAAAGGATTAAAAGAAAGTTCAGAACTTTACAACGGCTTCGGACTTATTTTCGGAGCGGGAATGAGCTATTCTTCTTCTCGAGTCAAACAAAAAAACTTATTAAAATAAAAGATGGCATTCATGGTTTAAGCAATCATCTTCTGGATACCCCATGGTTCAAAGTTAAAAAAGGAAAAGAGCTTCTTAAAAAAGCGATTGATAAAGGTGATACTTTAGTAGATGATTTATTTCTTATGCTTTCTGATAAAACACTTTCACCTGAAAAAGAACTCCCAAATACAGGACTTCCTAAAGAAATTGAAAGAAATATTTCATCGATCTTTGTTGAAACTCCCGACTACGGTACACGTTCATCTACAGTTATTTTAATAGATAAAAAAGATAATGTTACATTTATTGAAAACTCTTTAGATACTCAAACGAAGAAGTGGACGATAAACGCTTTTAAATTTGAAATGGTACAAATATAAGAGGGTTTCTCCCGTTTTTATCAATATTTATTTATCAAAACATTAAGAAATCTTAACCCTAATTTAACATTATAAATTCATGGAAAAATATATGTTTACAACAGCTGATCAAAGAGTTTAAAGGCATGCTTCTAATAATAATTTTTTCTCTTCTGCTGCAAGGTTCATCTACTGATTATGAGACCTTCATAAAAAAGGGAGATGACTTTCATGAAGCGTTCGACAATGTTGATGCAGCTTTAAATTACGAAAGGGCTTACGAGTTAGTACCGCATAATTTTGAAGTGCTTATCAAACTTACAGGGGCTTATAACGATGCAGGAGAAGAATTTGTCGAACTGCGTAAAAGAGATGAGGCTAAAAATTTTATAGACAAAGCAATAGCTTATGCCGAAATACTTCATAAAGAATTTCCGGACAGCGCAAAGACTTACTGCTACCTTGCATTATCTTACGGCAATATTGCAATGTTTAGCGGAAGTAAAGAAAGAATTAAGCTTGCAAGCCTGATTAAAGAAAATGCTGAAAAATCTTTACAAATAGATTCAACTCTGTTTATCTCTTACGTTATTCTTGGAATTTATAACAGGGAGATTTCTAATCTCGGTTTTTTTGAAAGGCTTTTTGCAAACACTTTTTTAGGCGACGTGCCTGATGGTTCTTTCGAGGAATCGATTAAAATGTTTAAAAAAGCATTGAGTATTTTCCCCGATACTATTGTTCCCACTTATGGACTTTCAAAAACATACAGATACATAGGAGACGAAAAAAAGGAAAAAGAATTACTCAATAAAATCTTTAGTTATAAAATCCAAAACTTCAGAGATAAATACGCTTTAGAAAAAGCAAAACGAAGATTAGAAAATCTTAACTAATTTAGATAAGTTAATTTAATCTGCAATAACCTGAACTGCATCCGCAACTCCCTGACTCACAACTTTCTCCGGAAGGGGAGAAATCACTTCCACCGCTTGATAAACCTGCCGCACTAAAAGTTGATAAAAGTTTTTTTACTTTCGGAGAATGACATTCGGGACATTCAACTTTCTCGGGATTTTTAGAAGACTTGTGTAATATTTCAAACTTGCTTTCGCAATCCGAGCATTTATATTCAAACAACGGCATATTTTTCCCTTTTTAATTTATTCTGAAATAATAACTTCAGGAGAAAGAACTATTTTTGATTTTATAGAATTTGAAATCAGGCATGCTTTTTCAGATTTCTCAATTATTCTTAAGGCTCTTTCTCTATCTTTTTCATCTCTCAAAACTACTTTTGGCTTAAGTTCGATTTCAGAGATTATGAACATGTTATCTACTTTTTCAAGTTTACCTGTAGCAGCAGAATCAAAAGAAACAAAATCAAGCTTGGAGTTTTCAGCAATCGCAAGAAACGTAGTCATAAGGCAGCCGTTTACTGCTGCAACATATAAATGTTCAGGCGACCATATGTTAGGTTCACCTTTGGTAAATTCCGGCGGAGTTGCCACAGTAATTGAGTTAGTTAAAACTGGAGAAGTTAGTGTTCCTCTTCTTCCCTGTTCCCATTTTATATCTGTATTATAATAATGTACATTATCCATTTTTTTCACCCTTTTTAAATTTACTTAAGGTAAGATGTTAAATTAAGGTTTGAGATTCGGCTTTCTTACAATTTTTATTCATCGGGCAGATTCAAAAAATTCATCAGCTTTTTATGAATATCCTTTGGCACTTTAGCATTGTATTTCCTGTAGCAATCAATTGTAAGTTCAACAGACTTGAAATACTGTTTACAACTTTCGCAGGTCTCAAGATGCTCTTTCAAAGCAATGCATTTTTTCGAACTTGTGTCTTGCGCCAGGCACTCGCACACATAACGCTTTACTTCTTTACAGGAAACTTTTTCTTTCATGACTTATAAGCCTTCGTAATTTCATTTCTTAAGAATGCTCTCGCCCTGTGTAATCTTGATTTTACAGCAGATATAGATAACTCGGAGGCTTCCGCCGTTTCTTCAGTTGATAAACCTTCAACATCTCTTAAAAGAAAGATCATTCTGTAATCCGGTGAGAGTTTGGAAATAGCTTCATCAAGTATTTTTTTTAATTCTTTATTCTCTGTGTACTTGGTCGGAAGCCTGCTGTAATCAGCAGTATATTTTTCATCATAAAGTGAATCGTCATCATCTATAGAAACGAACTGCCTGTTCTTTTCTTTTCTTGCAAGCATCAGGCAATGATTGGCAACTATTCTGTAAAGCCATGTAGAAAGTTTCGACTTATTATCAAACTGTTTTATGCTCTTAACCATGCTGTAAAAAGTTTCCTGAGTAATGCTTTCTGCTCTATCTTTGTGACGGCAAATCTTAAAAGCAAAACTGTAAATTGTCTGTTCGTAATTCTTAACTAATTGCGCTAACGCTTTCCTGTCGCCACTCTTAGCAAGATCAATAAGTTTACTCTCGTCACTGTTGTAAGATGCACTTAAATCATTCACGGTTCGTATTTCTCAAACTTTTTATCATTTATTATCCACAAAAAAGAACTTTTACTTATGTAAAATAACAAGATATGAACAATAATTATTTATATGATTGTTATCTTTCTTGACTAAAGATAATAATTTATAATGAACTATAATCTCATAACCATTCTCGGTCCTACCGCAACCGGTAAAACTAAATTAGCCGCTCAGCTTGCAAATAAATTTAATGGTGAAATTATTTCTGCAGACTCGAGACAGGTCTATAGAGGAATGGACATCGGAACAGGTAAAGATATTTCAGATTATATAGTTAATGAGAAGAAAATCCACTACCATTTAATTGATATTGTTGAACCTGAAACAGAATTCAATCTTTTCTTATTCATCGCTCATTTCAAAGAAACGTTCAAAAAAATAATTTCAAAAAATAAAAAACCTTTTTTAACCGGCGGAACCGGATTATATATTAGTTCAGTTATACAGGATTACCAGATAAAAAAAGCCGACTTTAATGAAAGTAACATTGCCAGATTATCTTCTTTACCGATTGAAGAGCTTCGTTCACTTCTGTTAAGATTAAAAACAAAACATCATAACAAAACTGATCTCGAAAATAAAGACAGAATTATAAAAGCAATTTTGGTTGCCGAATCTGAAGAAGAAGCTTTACTATCTGATGTAAAAATAAATTCTCTTGCAATCGGAGTTAAATTTGAGAGAAGCGATATTAGAAAAAGAATTACGGAAAGACTCGATAAAAGACTTAAAGAGGGAATGATCGAAGAAGTAAAAAAGTTGATTGGAGCCGGAGTTACTTATGAAAGATTATTTCAGCTCGGTCTGGAGTACAAGTTTATTGCTTTGCATTTAAAAGGTGAACTTTCTTATGATGAAATGTTTCAAAAGCTTAATAGCGCCATAAATGCTTTTGCAAAGAGACAAATGACATGGTTCAGGAAAATGGAAAAGGAAGGTGTAAAAATAAATTGGATTGATAAAGGAGACTTTAATGAAGCAGCAGAATTAATTTCCAAACATAATTTTGTAGCTGAGTTATGAAACCAGCCCTTCCTGAAAAAGTACAAAGGTATCTTGATAAATACGGCTGGAAAAGATGGGAACTTGAGACCGAATCTGAGTTAAAATTTGATTGTGTAATTGTTGTTCCTGCAATAGCTGAATACGACAATATTATTACTCTTCTTAATTCATTATCAGAAAATGAATTTAATAAGAATTACAAAGTCGCAGTTATTTTTGTTATAAATAGTATTGTTACATCTTCAGCAGAAGTTAAAACAGAAAATCAAAAAACACTCGAACTTTTAAAAGAAATTCTGAATAAGAATTCATGAATATCATCCGATTGTAAAAAAAATTAATTCAACAGATTTAACAATTGGCTTTACAGATGCGTCGTCAGATGGAAAAGGAATGCCTGAAAAAACTGGCGGTGTTGGTCTCGCGAGAAAAATCGGGATGGACCTTGCTTTAACAATTTTCGATTATTCAAAACCGGGAAAGAAAATTATAATTTGTTTAGATGCTGACTGTATCATTGAAAAAAATTACATCGAAGAAATAATTACTTCTTTTAACACTAAAAATATTAACTCTGCTGTAATCAATTATGAACACCAGCTTCCTGATGATGAAGAAAGTCAAAGAGCTATAATCTGTTATGAAATTTTCCTCAGATATTACGAATTCGGTTTAAAGTATGCCGGTTCAGATTATTATTTCCAGGCAATCGGGTCAACTATTGTCTGCGATCACGAAGCATACATTAAAGTAGAAGGAATGAACAAAAAGAAGGCTGCGGAAGACTTTTATTTCCTTGAAAAACTTATTAAGAATTATGAGATACAAAGAATTAAATCGACAAAAGTATTTCCTTCAGGGAGACCTTCGTGGCGCGTCCCCTTTGGAACGGGACAAAGAATAAGCCGTTATCTTTCAAAAGCACAGAATGAATATCTTCTTTATGATCCTGAAAGCTTTACAATTCTAAAAAAGTGGCTGGAATTATTTAACAACAAAGATATTTTCCTCACTAAAGATTATTTACAGAAAGCAAAAGAAATTCATCCTGAACTTTTTTATTTTTTATCGCGACAGAATTTTGAAAAAGACTGGGAAAAGATTTCTGCAAATTCAAAAGATGAAAAACATTTACATTCACAAAAAATAAAATGGTTTGATGGATTCAGAACTTTAAAGTTCATTCATCATTTGAGAGATACTGTTTTTCCTCAAATAAATATGTTCGATGCACTTGATACTCTTTTCAAACGACTTAATTTATCTTCTATAAACGAACGAAAGAAGAAATTCCTGAGATTTCTGTTCAACTTGAATATCTTCAAACTTTAAGAAATCTTTTGAACAATGATAATTAAAAACACATCTGACGAAATCCAGAATTACCTTGTAGATGCTTCCAACTTTCATGGATTTTGTGATGCGGTTTATATTCCTTCTGACGTAAATGAAGTAAGAGAAATTTTAAAAGAAGCCAATAATAAGAAACAAAAAGTAACAATTGCCGGAAACGGAACCGGACTTACAGGTGCGCGTGTTCCTCAAGGTGGAATCGTAATATCAATAGAAAAGATGAACAAAGTTCTTGAGATAAATGCTGAAAATAAGTTTGCTGTTGTTGAACCGGCAGTGATATTAAAAGATTTCCAGAACAAAGTAAGAGAATACAATTTGCTTTATCCACCCGATCCAACCGAAGGCAATTGTTATATCGGCGGAACTATTGCAACAAATGCTTCGGGTGAAAAAACATTTAAATATGGCTCAACGAGAGTTTATGTAAATAAGCTTGAAATTGTTTTAGCAAATGGTGATTTATTCAAACTAGAAAGAGGAAAATGGATAGCAGATGAATATAAATTAAATTTTAAGACTGAAAACGGAAAAGAATATAATATTGAAATTCCTGTTATTGATATGCCGTTAACTAAAAATGCAGCAGGATATTATTGCAAAAAAAATATGGATGCAATCGATCTTTTTATCGGTTCGGAAGGAACCCTTGGAGTAATAACAAAAGCAGAATTAAAATTAGTTCCTTACCCTGAGAAAATAATTTCCTGCATTATTTTCTTTAATAATGAAAAAGATGGTTTGAATTTTATTTATGATGCAAGAGATAAATCGTATCAAACAAGAAAAGAGAAATCAGTTGATATCGATGCGCTTGCACTCGAATTTCTTGATGAGAACTCACTGAACTTTATTAAAGAAGATTATTCTCAGATTCCTGCTAATGCAAAAGCCGCTGTTTGGTTCGAGCAGGAAGTCAATTCATCAAATGAAAATGCCTTACTTGAAAAATGGATGGAATTAATAAATCTTCATAACGGAGATGAAGATAGTGCATGGTTTGCATCAAATCAAAAGGAAAAGAAAAACTTAGAAGAATTCAGATATAACATTGCATTAAAGGTCACAGATTATCTTGCGCAATATAAAGTTAACAAGCTTGGAACGGACATGGCTGTTCCCGATGAACGTTATAATGAGTTTTACCATTTCTGTATCGAAGAAATGAAAAAAAATAAATTCAATTATGTGGCTTATGGACATTTCGGCAATTCGCATTTACATATGAATTTGCTTCCTCGAAATGAAGCTGAATATGAGAGAGGGAAAATTATTTACAGGAATATTTACAGCAAAGCTATAGAACTTGGAGGAACAGTATCCGCTGAACATGGAATCGGGAAAATTAAAACGGATTATCTTTTAGAAATGTATGGTGAAAAGATTATTAGAGAAATGGCAAAGATTAAAAAGCAGCTCGATCCAAATCTTATTTTAGGTTATGGAAATATTTTTAAGGAAGAGTTCTTAATATTGTAGGGACAAGTCGCGACTTGTCCCTACACTTAGTAACGCAATTCTCTCTTCAAACTTTTATAATCAGGACAAAACTCTTCTACAAGCTTCCAGAATCTTTTTGAGTGATTTAATTCCTTTAAGATGACATAATTCATGAACAATAACGTAATCCACAACTTTTTCCCTGAATCTTAATAAGCCTGTAATTAAATGAAAGTGAGCCCCTTGCTGAACAGCTTCCCCATCTTGTTTTCTGAGAACGGATTGTAATCCTGTTATAATTAAAACCTGTTAGTTTTGATAATTCCCTAACTCTTTGGGGAATATAAATTTTGGCTTTATGCTTCAACCAGAAATTATAAATTTCATCCTGTGTGAAAGAATATCCCGCGGGAATGTTAGCAATTAATTTTTGATTAGAATAAATGATCTGCGGCTTCTTTACAAAGAGATCATAATTTATCTGTACTTTTATTTCGTTACCAAAGAAATAGAAACCTGCTTTTTGTTTTTCTTTAAGATGTTTGAGTATCCAATTCTTCTTCTGAAGTATAAAATCCTCAGCTTTTTCATGTCTGTATCTTTTAGGTAGAATAACTTCGAGTTCGTTGCTTGGTTTATTTGCAGTCTTAAGTATTTTGCTTTGTTGCTGAACCGGAGAGTGTAATCTATTTCCTTTTGATTAAGATTAATTTTCCTTTGCTGCTTAACTAAATTCTTATTCAAGCAGAAATCCTAATCTTTGCGAATGATTTTATAAGTAGTTTTTCCTTTGGAATCCTGTAGTAATAATCCATATCTCTTTATTTCATCTCTAATCCTCATCAGATAAAATAAAGTTCTTGTTTTCCCTTGCATTATATCTTTCTTCAATTTCAAAAAGTTAATTAGACTATTCATGAGGATTTATCCAACTTTATTCATTAAATCCAACTGTATCAATATGTCTTTTGCAAGTACAGATAAATTTTCAATTGCTTCTTCATTTAATATAATGATACCGATTTTAGACTAGTTTGTAAGACTAAATACCAAACACACCGGAAGCAGTTTTTTCAAGAAAGGATTTCACTCTTGAAAAGAATTCAGAATTGATATTTTCTCCGCCCGAGTCGGATTCAGCTATTGTTTTATTGACATCCTTCACAAAATCAAAAATAACAGCAATCCCTTGAGGTGTGTTGAAATCGTCATCCATAACTTTTACAAATTCATCTTCATATTTCTTAAAATCAAAAGAAGGATTATTTCCATCTTTCCTGTCTGATTTTATTTCATCTTCAACTTTCTGAGCAAGGTTGTTCAACTTTTCAAGACCTTTTTCTGCTGCAGAAAGTAACTCATCACTAAAATTTAACGGACCGCCATAATGAGTCTGTGCAAAAAGCATTCTTATTGTTTCGGCAGAATATTTTTTTAATATATCTCTTGCAGTAGAAAAATTGCCGAGAGATTTCGACATCTTTTCATTATCGATATTCAGGAAACCAAAATGAATCCAGTAATTGACAAACTTCTTTCCGTTTGCTGCTTCACTTTGTGCAACTTCATTTTCGTGATGCGGAAAGATCAGATCATTGCCGCCGGCGTGAATATCAAAAGTTTCTCCAAGATGTTTGCAGCTCATTGCAGAACATTCAATGTGCCAGCCGGGACGACCATTTCCCCACGGACTTTCCCAGTAAGGTTCTCCTTCTTTGGCTTTTTTCCATAAAGCAAAATCTAAAGGATCTTTCTTTTCAACATTTACTTCAACTCTTGAACCTGATTCCAGCTCATCAATTTTTTTCCCGCTGAGTTTTCCGTATTCCTTAAATTTTTTAACATCATAAAAAACATTCCCATCAACATTATAAGCAAAACCTTTTTGTTCAAGCTTCTTGATCATTTCAATAATATCTTTCATATGCGCAGTAGCTTTGGGATAGATATCCGCTTTTTTCACATTCAGATTCTCAATGTCTTCAAAAAAAGCTTTAATATATTTTTCTGTTACTTTTTCTGTACTGATCTTTTCTTCATTAGATTTCTTAATGATCTTATCATCAACATCTGTCAGGTTCATTACAAATTTTACTTTGTAGCCTTTGTATTCAAGGTATCTCCTGATGATATCCGAGTTAATAAAAGTACGTGCATTGCCGATGTGGAAATAATCATAAACCGTGGGACCGCAAACGTACATATTAACACTTGGCGGATTGATAGGTTTGAATTCTTCTTTTTGTTTTGTAAGTGTATTATAGATTTTTAGCATAGTATATAATCGATATTTACAATCACAAATATACAAAACAATTAAAAAGAGATTAAGAAACTTAATTCTATGTATTATTTCGCTTATGGTTCAAATATGGACAAAGCTAGAATGAAAGAAAGAGAAATATAAATTTGAATAAGTAGGGAATGAATAAGAATTTGTATAAGATTCTATGCTGCATTCCTTTCGAGCACGTGAGCAATATGCTCCGCTTATTTTATATGATGTACTTTTTTTATCTTCATCTGTAGGCCGAGGCCTCGCTTCACAGTATTTTACAAGTCTTGGTTTGCAGGCAGGAAGTAATGGTTCAAAGTCAAGTTCTAAGTTTTGCTCCCAAGCTTTTTCCACCACATAGCTTTGAAAACTATCATGACCTTCCAAGAAGTATTTGTCTTTTTCCTCCTGGTTATTTTTTGCGATTAATAACTTAATACCAAATTGTAAAGGAACACTTTCATCTTTTAATTTTTGGATAAAAAAATCCAGACTTGAATTTGATTTTACATGAATAGTACAATAAATAAAGTTTAGCTTTATCATCCAATTTATTCCAGTCTAATTCAAGTGAATAGTTATTAGCAGTAAGATTTCAATTTGGTATGATACAGGGTAAGTAATTACAAACTCGTTTTTAATAAAAAAGACTAAGGATTTATTAAGTATTATTTCTCTGGTTCGAGGATCTATTTTTGAAAACAAGGAAGTTATGATAGTAATCTCTTCATTTGTAAAATTTGGCTATGCATGAATATAGAAGTTTAAATACGAACATTGTTGGGGAGTACGTCAAAAACAGCTTTATTTATAAGAAAATTTTAAATTCCCTGACATTTAAGAAATAGAAAAATCTTACAAAATTAAGAGGGCTGTCCTCATTAATGATTTTTTCTTTTAGTAAAATAATATCATCAGCATCAATTTTATTATCATTAAAAAGAACAATAATTGTTTTAATATATTTGTGAAGGGGTAGAAGTGAACGAATAGATCTATTCTGATTTATAACTGTAAAGGGTATCTTATCCCAATATTCCTCATTAGACTTACTTAAGTGCAATAAACAATGATAAACTTCTTGAATAATATTATCATTTATTTTTGATTTATCAGATCATTGTTAATTATTTCAAAACAAATATCTAAATGTCTCTCTGTGCTTAAATTTTTACGAAGTTCTTCTTTCCTTATTAAAACAAAATCTGGTAGGTTGTTGAAATAATATCGCTTGTCAAATCTGCTAAGATTAATGAGGTCAATAATTTCTTTTAAAATTTCTTCTGTAAACTCCGTATTAGATTCATTATTATTTAGAAGTTTAATGCAAGTAGCATAATGCTCTTTTATTTCCAATTTATCTCTAATTAACATTATACTTTAACAAGTAATCTATTGGGATAATTAATCAGTTCTTGATCAAAAGGGAGTGGATATCTAATACTCCCTAGAGCTTCAGCATATAATTTAATTTTTTCTTCTTCATCAAGATTTCCTTTTTTTATCATTGACATACATAATTTAAAATGACGCCATAATCATATATGATCTTAAATAAGATAATTCAGGAATTTCTCTGACATCTTGAGATTAAAGTTTCTCCAACAGTAAGGAATATCTATCTCATAGTTTGCTTGCAGTAAAGATATTTAGCTTCTTCTAAAATCTATTTTATTCAAATAGACCGGGAGCGCGCGTAAGCTAACGTTTAGTGATTTAAAAGCGAGTTTTTTTATATGCTCAATATCTTCTTCATCATCAAGTAGTTTTATACTGATTGCTTTTGGTTTATTGGTCCTTTTATCATCTTCAAGTTCAAAAGTAACTAAATCTCCTTTTTGAGGTCTTTTATTACTCAGAAGATCATTTATATGAAAAGAAATATCTTCCTTTCTGAAACGAATAAAACCAATTGGAGATTCTGTCCCAGAATAGCGATCATAGTCACCAAACCATTTTACAAAGCCTATATGTCTCATGATAAATTGAAGAATTTTTTAAAAAGCGCATTGAAAGTTAATTGTTAAACTTGTTTTTTGTTATAACTTCTCCAACAACTTCTTCATATCCTCCGGCAGTTCAGAATCAAATCTCATAAACTCTTTTTTATGAGGATGAATAAAACCGAGTGTTTTTGCATGAAGAGCTTGTCTCGGCATTATCTCTAAAAGATTTTCTATGCGGCTTTGCATTTTAGGAAGTTGTGTTCCGTAAACAATTTTTCTTCCGCCGTAAGTTTCGTCTCCGAAGACAGGATGATTTATTCCTGAAAGATGGACTCTTATCTGGTGTGTCCTTCCTGTTTTCAAATTCAGTTTAAGATAAGTTGCGAATTCAAATCGCTCAATTACTTCATATAAAGTTGTTGCAGCTTTTCCTTCAGTTTTACCTGTCTGCCTGTCGGGAAGACTTATTGCAAATTTTTTCCTGTCGCTTTTACTTCTTGCAATATTTGTTGAAATTTCTCCTTTATCATCTTTTATAATTCCCCAGCAGACTGCCCTGTATTCTCTTTCAGCGGAATGTTTTGAAAACTGTTCTGCAAGCTTTGCGTGAGTAAAATCATCTTTGGCAACAACGAGAAGTCCGCTTGTGTTTTTATCGATCCTGTGAACAATGCCCGGTCTTCCCAGTTCATTCAATCCGCTTAAGCTTTTTGTATGATGAAGAAGAGCATTTACAAGAGTTCCCGTATAATTAGCATAAGCAGGATGAGCGACCATTCCTGCAGGTTTATTTACAACAAGTAGAAATTCATCTTCATAAACAATATCTAGAGGTATTTCTTCGGGTTCGGCTTCTTCGGGACGTGGAGTTATGGGATGAGATGCTTCAATTATATCATTAGGCAGAACTGTATAACTTGCTTTTACTTTCTTCCCGTTAACAGTTACAAGATCGGCTTCAATTAATTTCTGGATTCTTGAACGTGTGGCATTTTCAATCTGGCTGGCGAGAAAAACATCGAGCCTTTCTTTTTTCTTTCCGGCAGGAACCTCAATCCGGTATCTCTTTTCCTTTATCAGTTTCGCCATTCAAATCTTCTTTTATGATCTGTTGACCTGTGTTACCTTCAACCTGGAGGCTAGTTTCAAAAGTTCCGGTTTCTTCCTTTTCTTTATTATGTCTCTTATAAAAAAGAATTAGTATGATAACTCCGATTGAAACTGCCGCATCTGCAAAATTAAATATCGGCCAGCGGTCGTAGCTTCTTCCAAAGAAAGAAATATTGAAAAAATCGAAATCCAAAAAATCTACAACCTTGCCGTAAAATAAAGGTGCGTATCCGTAAAACACTCCATAAAACATTCTGTCAATAAGATTGCCGACCGCACCGCCAAGAATAAAAGCTATTGATAGTCGAAGACTAAGATTTTGATTTCTTATATAATAAAGATAAATGAATAACCCAATGCTTGCTAAAAGAGAGAAAAGAGAAATCCATACTTTAACCTGGCTCCCCGGGTCGTATCCAAAAGCCATCCCTGGATTTTCAATAAAAGTCAGCCTGAAGAAATCCCCTATTACCGGAATTCTCTGCCCCTGCATCATACCAGCAAAATGAATCTTAAGAAAGGGTATTGAAAATCCTTTAACAAAAATTTTGGAAAGCTGGTCTAAAACAACAACGATAAAAGAAACAAATACTATTCTCAATTCTTGTTCACATCTACAATAACTTTAAAAACATCATAAGCCTTAATTATTTCCTTTTTCCTTCTTTTGTTTCATCGGAAGACAAAGCTGGCTGTGAGGAACTGCTTCAAGCCGTGCTCTGGGAACTAACGGACAGGTTTCACAGAGATGTTGTGGATCTTCAACACACTCAATGCAAATTCCATAAGTACCTGTTTCGATTCTTTTAAGGGCATCTTCAAGATAACCAAGAAATTTATTTTCTCTCTGAGCATACAGAAAAGTTTTTTCTCTTTCCATTGCATCGGTTCCCTGTTCTGCCATGTGAAGCGAGTAGGGAGAATTTTCATTTATATATTCTCCTGTTGTCGGATCAAGCATTTGCTCTTTAAGGTTTTGAAGCTGCTCAATAATTTCATCTCTTTTTCCAAGAATTATTTCCTTGAAATGTTCAAGATCTTTTTTGCTGTAACCTTTTATAGATTCAATTTTTACTTTTACTTCAACAGGTTTAGTTTCGGTTTTTACCTTAGTCTGAACTTTTACTTTTTTATCTGCTTTTTTCTTTACAGGTGCAATTGCTTTCTTTGCAGTTACTCTTTTCACAGCAGTTTTCTTGATCGCTTTTTTAGCCATAGTCTCCTTTTTCTTTACGGATTTTTTAGTTGATAATTTTACCTTTTTTGATTTCAAAGTTTTTTTAGAAACAGCCGCTACTTTCTTTTTCTTTTCAGCTTTGGCAGTCTTCTTTTTAGAAACTTTCTTAGGAGCGGATTTTTTTGATTTGGTTTTTGCCATTATCAATCTCCTTATTTGAAACTAATTTTTTCTATTTGAATTGTACAGTCAAACTCACCGATTTTCCAATCCTGCTTGCTTTGAAAAGCCGGGTTAGCACTTCCATTTTTTATCTCGCCGGAAATCAAACTTTCGGCAAGAGTTTCAGTGGAAACATAATTTTTAAAAGAATTTACAGCATCGACAAGTTTTTCACTTCCATTAAAGAATATCTTAATTCTATCGGTAACTTCAAAGCCTGCATCCTTTCTCATATTTTGTATCCTGTTCACAAACTCTCTGGCTAAGCCTTCGTCTATCAACTCTTTAGTAAGTTCAGTATCTACTGCAACAGTCACGCCGTTTTCACTTTCAACAACTGTGTCTTTAATTTCAGAACTTACAATTTCAACATCTTCTGAAGATACAAAAATTTTCTCATCTTCAATATTTAATTCGATTTTTTTTCCTGATTCAATTTGCGAAATCTCATCTTTACCAAAAGATTTTATCGCTTCTCCGACTGCTTTTACTTTTTTGCCAAACTTTGGTCCGATTGATTTGAAGTTTGCTTTGGCAGATTTACTTACAATTTCAGAATCATCATCGAGCACAACAAGCTCTTTAACATTTACCTCGTCAAGTATAACACTTTTTATATCCTTTAATGCGTCTCTTTTTGTCTTATCTACCACGACCATAATTTTCTTTAAAGGCTGTCTTACTTTCAGGTTTGCTTTTGCACGCATTGTTCTTGTAAGATAAACTACCTGCTGTGCAATTTCCATTTTCTCTTCGAGATCTTTTTCATTATAAGCAACTTCCGGCAAAGTTGAAAGATGAACAGACTCAAACGGCTCTTTCTTTGTTATGGAATTCAGATTAATATAAATCTCATCTGCAAGGAAAGGAGCAAATGGAGAAAGCAGCTTACAAACAGTGATAAGAGATTCATAAAGAGTTTGATATGCTGAAAGTTTATTATCATTCATTTCAGATTTCCAGAAACGTCTTCTGCATCTTCTTACATACCAGTTTGAAAGATGATCAATTGTAAAATTTGAAACTGCTCTTGCAGCTTTTGTAACATCATAAGCATCCATTAAATCTGTGTATTCTTTAACAAGAGAATTGAGCCTGGAAATTATCCACCTGTCAATTTCGGGTCTGTTCTGATATGGAATTAAATCTTCTTTAAATGTGAACTTATCAATATTAGCATAAAGAGCAAAGAAAGAATACGTGTTAAGAAGGGTTCCGAAAAATTTTCTCTGAGTTTCGCCGAGTGCTTCTTCATCAAAAAGAGTCGGTCTCCAAGGCGGACTGTTTGTAACGAGATACCATCTTGTCGCATCGGCTCCGTATTTATCAAATAACTGAAAGGGATCGACCGTGTTGCCTTTTGTCTTGGACATCTTCAATCCTTTTTTGTCCAATATCAATTCGTTTACAATAATGTTTTTATAAGCAACACTATCGAACAACATAGTCGCAATTGCATGAAGAGTGTAGAACCAGCCGCGTGTCTGATCAATTCCTTCACAGATAAAATCTGCGGGGAAGAATTTCTTTTCAAAGAGTTCTTTGTTTTCAAAAGGATAATGATACTGTGCAAAAGGCATTGCACCGGAATCAAACCAAACGTCAATCAGTTCCGGAGTTCTTTTATAAATCTTTCCATTCCTCTCAAACATTACTTTATCAACAAAAGGTTTATGAAGATCGATATCCTTTACTTCACTTACAGAAATTCTCTTTCCATTTTCTTCGATGAAACCTTCTTTAAGTTCTTCAATGCTTCCGATTGTATGCATATCTCCATCTTCGCTAACCCAGATTGGAAGTGGAGTTGCCCAGAATCTATCACGTGAAAGCGCCCAATCTTTATTATCTTCAAGCCAGTTTCCAAACCTGCCTGCGCCTACTTCAGGAGGCTGCCAGTTAATTGTTTTATTCAGTTCAACCATTCTGTCAGCAATAGAAGTTGTTCTGATAAACCAGGATTCGCGTGCATAATAAATTACAGGAACATCTTCGTGGCGCCAGCTAAAAGGATAAGAGTGAACGATAGTTTCTTTCTTATAAAGCTTATCTTCTTTCTTAAGTTTTATAATTATATCCTTGTCGGCATCTTTAACAAACATGCCGGCAAAGTCAGTTACTTCTTCTGTAAACAATCCGCCTCTTGTAACAGGCTGAAGCATCGGAAGATTATATTTTTTAGAAAGTTCATAATCATCCTGACCAAAAGCAGGAGCAATATGAACAATACCGGAACCATCTTCTGTACTTACAAAATCACCGAGTGTAACATAAAAAGCTTTCTTATTCAGGTTTTACATAATGAAGAAGTTGTTCATATTCAGTTCCTTCGAGCTCTTTCCCTTTCATCTCCTGCAGATATTTCATAATCACCTTCAATTACAGAAAGCCTGTCTTTTGCAAGAATAATTTTTTTATCATTGTGTTTTATCTTCACATAATCAACATCGGCACCGACAGCAAGTGCAACATTTGAGATTAACGTCCATGGAGTTGTAGTCCATACAAGAAAATACTCGTCTGCATCTTTAATCTTAAACAAAACATAAACCGAAGGATCTTTTGTTTCCCTGTAACCGAGAGCAAGTTCGTGAGATGAAAGAACTGTTTCAGATTTCGGATCCTGCGGAACAATTTTATAATCTTTATAAATTAGTCCCTTTATCAAAAAGAGTTTTAAGTGCCCACCAAACAGATTCAATATATTCATTTTTAAGTGTTATATAAGCAGAATCAAGATCGACCCAGTATCCCATTCTTTTTGTCATCTTTTCCCAGAGATCAAGATACTCAAAAACAGAATCGCGGCAAGCCTGGTTATATTTCTCTACCCCGTATTCAATAACTTCGCTTTTATGTTTGATACCTAATTTTTTTTCAACTTCAATTTCCACAGGAAGTCCGTGAGTATCCCATCCTGCTTTTCTTTCGACTCTAAATCCCTGAAGTGTTTTATAACGGCAAACAAGATCTTTTAAAGCTCTCGACATTACATGATGAATACCGGGTTTTCCGTTTGCTGTAGGAGGACCTTCATAGAAGTTAAAAGATTTCTTTTCGTCCCTTGAAGAAATGCTCTTTTCAAAGATCTTATTCTTTCCCCAGAATGCTAAAATCTTCTCTTCTGTCTCAGGATAATTTATTTTATCTAAACCTTGCTTAAACATCTTCTCAGTCAAACATCCTCATATTTTCTAATCAATTCTTTCTCTGCCTGGATAAAATTCTTCAGATCATTTTCAATCCTGTTTTTCTTAAGCGTAATTTCTTTTGCTGTAAATCCAGCTTCAGTAACTATCTTTTTTGCTTCAATCTTTGCTTCTCTTATTTCAAGCTCAGCCTCTTTCTTTGCATCCTTTAATTCACTCTCATACAAACCAAGTTTTTCTTTTGTGACGGCTATTTCTTTTTCAAGAGTTAAAACTTCCGAGATTGCCATGCCAAAGAAAGCCATTGCACCGAGAGTTACATTTCTTAAACTATAGAGAATAAGATTCTCAGTTAAGAGTTCATTTGCAGCAAAATAATCTCTAAAAAATGTAATTACCATAATGCTTATAATTGTTGCAGCAATGATAAGTGAGAAAACTATTTTTCCGCCGGTTCTCCAGCCAAGACTTTTATTTAAATACCAACCAAGAGCAAAGCAAAGAACGGAAAGAACAAACCAGACAGTAAAATTATGATTGCCAAAACTAAACAGGCTTGTGTTGAGGAAGTTCGAAGCAAACAACAGGATGCCGAGTATGAAAGGGAAAATATAATTATAAAATTTCCGTTTAAACATTTTATAACCTCTTTATTACTTCCTTCATAATCATTGTCATTTTAGGTTCTGCTGCCACTGCTGCTGCAATTATTTCTTCCATATTAACAGGCTTCAGCGATTCTGGGAAACATTCATCAGTTATAATGCTGAATCCCAGAACTTTCATTCCCATATGGTTTGCTGCAATGTTTTCGGGAATAGTTGACATACCGACAACATCAGCCCCGGTATCTCTTAAAAACCTGTATTCTGCTTTTGTTTCAAGATTTGGACCGGGAACAGCAACGTAAACTCCTTTTTGAACTTTTATCTTGTTATCGAGTGCAACTTGTTCTGCAAGATTAATAAGTTCATTGTTGTATGCTTCACTCATATCAGGAAATCTTGGACCGAGTTCTTCATAATTTTTTCCAATAAGAGGATTATCCCCGAGAAGATTTATATGATCGCTCATAATCATAACATCTCCTCTTCTGTACTGTGGATTCATTCCGCCGCATGCATTTGAAACAAGAAGAGTCTCGACACCGAGAAACTTCATTACTCTGACTGGATAAACAATTTGCTGCATTGTGTATCCTTCGTAATAATGAAATCTTCCCTGCATCGCAACAACTTTTTTATTGCCAATTGTTCCGAAAATTAATTTTCCCTTATGAGATTCCACTGTTGATAAAGGGAAATGCGGAAGTTTTGCATAATCAATTTCATGTTCAATTTTAATTTCCTTTACAAGTCCGCCAAGACCGGTACCAAGAATAATTCCGACAGGATATTTATCCTTTGTTACTTTTTTTATTGCCTGTAAAGTTTCTTCGATTTTTTCTAAAAGTTTTTCCATTATAATTTATCCGCTATATCGTTTGCGTCAATATCGACTTTACTGATTTTCTTTTCCGGTTTTGACAGGTTCCTTTTCTTTCGCATCTTCTTCAACTTTCATTTCAAGAAGCTGAGCCTGAGAATTAATAATTGCTCTAAGTTTTGCAACTATCAGAGTTCTTTCTTCTCTTAATTGAATAACTGAATTCCTGACATCATTTGCATTCTCTCTTGCTTTCTCAAGTATTTGCTGAGCTTTTAATTCAGCTTCCTGTATCATTCTATTTATCTGTTTCTTTGCAGAGTCCATTGATTTTGCTGATGACTCCTGTGTTTTAGCAAGAGTGTCCTGAATATTCTTTTCAATCTTTTTGTACTCTGCAAGCTGTTCGTTCAGAGTTTCAATTTCTTTTTTTAACGAATCGTTTTCATTCTGAAGTTCATCAATATCATTCGCAATCTTTTCAAGAAAGGCAAGGACTTCTTCCTTGTCAAATCCTTTGAAAGAATTTTTGAATTCATGTTTCCTGATATTTTCCGAGGAGAGTTCCATTTATCTTTTTAGTTTTTTGAATAATCTCTCTGCCCAAAAATTGCCGAACCTATTCTTAACATCGTTGCACCTTCTTCAATAGCAATTTCAAAATCAGATGTCATTCCCATTGAAAGTTCTTTTAAATTCTTAAATCCCTTTTTGTTTAAATCATCTCTTAATTTACACAAATATCTGAAACTTTTTCTGATTTCTTCTTCATTATCTGAATAAGGAGCGATAGTCATCAAACCGATCAATTCAATATTCTTTAACTTATTACAATCATCAATCAAACTTAACAACTCATCTTCATTCTCAATTCCGCTTTTTGTTTCCTCTTCAGATGTTTTAACCTGCAAAAGAATTTTCTGAACTTTACTTATCTGTTCAGCTTTCTTGTTGATTTCTTTTGCAAGAGACAGGGAATCTACAGAGTGAATATATTCAGCGGACCTGACTGCAAACTTAACTTTGTTACTCTGAAGATGACCGATAAAATGCCAGGTCACTTTATTTCCCAACACATCAAATTTTGAATTCAACTCCTGCGCTTTATTCTCACCAAATTCTTTCAACCCCGCATCAAAAGCCTTGTTTATGTCGTCTGTGCTAAAATTCTTGGATACTGCAATTAGCTTAATTTCGTTCGAATTTCGTCCAATTTCGGCACATTTGTCATTAATTTTTTTACGAACCAGCTTAATATTATCGGCTATCATATTAAAATCAAGATAGTGAATTTATCGGCTTTAGCACTGAAAATCAACTTATTCAGCATAATATAAATCAGGAGAATGTAATGAAAAGAAGTGATATTCAAAAATATTTTATTGTATGATAAATCAATGTAACTCTGCTTTTTTGTAATTTAAAGAAGGATTTTTTACAAATATGGAGATACGAAATGGAATTCTTACAGAGCATACTTGATAAAGCATCAAAAAGAAAAAAAACAATCCTTCTGCCGGAATCATCCGATGAAAGAGTATTGAAAGCTGCTGAAGTTCTTACAAAAAATAATGTCGCTTCTATAATAACTTTAGGGAATGAAGAAAAAATCAGAAGCGATGCAGAAAAACTCGGAGTTGATCTTACAAGTGTAAGAATAATTGACCCGGAAAAATCAGACAAGCTTAGCGACTTTACAAATATTTATTTTAACCTCAGAAAGAAAAAAGGAATTACAATCGAGCAGGCAAGAGAAACTGTAAAACGCGATCTCTTTTTTGCTGCAATGATGGTTAAAGAAGGTATGGCGGATGGAAGTGTTGCAGGTTCTCTCGCTGCAACCGCAGATGTTTTAAGAGCAGGAATACAATGCATCGGTGTTGCAGATGGTATTTCAATTGTATCGAGTTACTTCATAATGGTTAAGCCGGAAAAAACTTATACATTTTCAGATTGCGGAGTTGTACCGAATCCGGATGCAAGTCAGCTTGCCGATATTGCAATTTCTGCAGCAGGCAATCATAAAAAACTCACTGATGAAGAACCTTATATTGCAATGCTTTCCTTCTCTACAAAAGGAAGTGCACAGCACGAAACTGTTGATAAAGTTATTGAAGCAACAAAGCTTGTAAAAGAAAGAAGACCTGATCTTAAAGTCGATGGCGAATTACAATTTGATTCTGCAGTTGTTGATTCAGTTGGAATAAGAAAAGCTCCCGGCAGTGAAGTAGCAGGCAGAGCAAATGTTCTTATCTTTCCAAATCTCGATGCAGGTAATATTGCTTACAAACTTGCACAGCGCTGGGGCAAAGCGGAAGCAATTGGTCCGCTTGTACAAGGATTGAAAAAACCATTCTTCGATCTTAGCCGCGGCTGCAGTGTTGATGATATTGTAAATAATGCTGGTATTTGTGTATTGATGGGATGAAGAAAAATTATCTTTTTTCCGATTCTGTAGATAAACTAAATAGAAAATATTAAATTGAAATACTTATTAACTAAATTTACTTTTAATGGCTAATGATTTTAAGAAACAAAAAGAATACGAAATATATTGAATTGATTTACAATCAAACCATTTAAATTTTATGAGAACATTAACTGACAAAGAAATTAAAGGAAGATTTGTTGACAATCTAATCTACGATTAATTGAACAAAGTGAATCCCCGAAAAAAGAAATTGAATGGGAGCATTGAAATTATTGGAGAAATCAGAGACAGAATAAATATGGTTAACAAAAGGAATAGAACTTTGTTCGGAACAAGAATTTTATTTTTATTTGAAATAGATGTACGTTAGTTTTCTTACTGAAAGAGTAATTGAAGATATATTAGCTGCTGATAAATGCCAATCTATCAGAATATCTTCTGATAGGATGAAGAGAATAAGACAATAAATTCTGCAAGGAAAATAATATTGAATTATTACTTTACAAACCAGAAAATATTCTTTCAAGATATTACGAGAACTTTAAAGAACTTTCAACCTTTTTAAAAATTCAATCAGGGGATTTTGGTGTAGTAAGATTAGGATTGCTAAAAACTCACTTTTTTATCTTGGCAAGGTTTAAGTATTAAAGAAATTTGCAAAATTGAGATAAATCTGAAAAAACAATTAGAAATAAATTATCTGTTGCGTATCATTTAATCTTGTTTCAAAATTCAAATCAAACTTCTTCTTGACTGATTTGGGAATTCATTCGTTGAATTAGAGATAATTGTGATGATAGATTAAATCAAAATCAAATTGATTTAATCTCTGATTTTATTAATGAAAATCCTTTTTATTCCCCAATTACATATACAATCTACTCACTAATTGAAAGTGTTTTTGTGCTTTCTAAGACTTCATATCCAGTGCCTAAAGATTCTTAAAAGACTATTTTGTAAAATCAGTTGGAAAAGGAAACCTGGAGAATGCCACGAGCAAGAGAAACAGCAACTTATATTTTTTCTAATTATGCTTCTGAGTTAGAATATTTAGTTAAGGTTAATAATGAATTTTTCCTAACTCCGAAAGGGATCCAAGCAATTACTTTTACAACTAAATCGATCAATTAAACTCATCGAAACTAGAAATTAAATTTACATGAACCCTCTCTTCTTCCCCACCCAATCTCATCTTCGCAAATGGTTTGAGAAAAACCATAACAAAGCTGATGAACTTTGGGTTGGCTATTACAAGAAAGGCACAGGAAAACCAAGCATAACCTGGCAGGAATCTGTCGATGAAGCTTTATGTTTTGGCTGGATAGACGGCATCCGCAAATCTATTGATGAAGAAAGCTATAAAATCCGTTTTACTCCGAGAAGAAAAGGAAGTATCTGGAGCGCAGTAAATACAAAACGAATTAAAGAACTTATAAAACTCGGCTTAGTTAAACCTTCCGGACTCGAAGTCTTCAATCAAAGAGATGAAAAGAAAACAAACCGATATTCATTTGAACAAAAGAAAGCAAAATTTCCCACAGAGTTTGAGAAGAAATTAAAAGCAAATAAAAAAGCGTGGAAATATTTTCAAACTCTTCCTCCTTCTGCAAAAAGACTTTCAACCTGGTGGGTAATAAGTGCAAAAAGAGAAGAAACAAAAATAAAACGCTTCGAAGTTTTAATTAAATGTTCGGAAGAAGAAAGAAAAATTCCACGGCTTTGATTGTTAGTAAAAAAGATAAATAATAGATAATCTATCCAAAAATTATTTCAGGCTTCTTTTTAAGAAAGTCTCCATACTTTTCTGCCGCTAACTTTAACGAGCGTTTTGTAACTTCATCAGGCGATTTAAAAAACTGAGTTTCAATAATAACATTTTCTTTTTTTATAGTTCGTTTCCATGTCCCTACAACCTGCCCGTTTATTAAAATTGTTGGCCAGAAAATACCATTATTAGAAATCGTCTTCTTTTGTTTTTCATGTGGGATTACAGCACTTCTGTCTCTGTAACTGATAATAAACTCATCATAAGCTGGTAAAAGCTTAACTGATTTCTTATTTGCTTCCGGGAAAAGAAAATGAATGGTAAACCAATAAATCTGTTTGCCGATTTTTTCAGAAATAAATTTTGATTTTATCATCTCCAAAGCCTGCTTTGCATCTTTAACCTGCAAACCTGACCACCAAACAAAATCCTGTAATGTTGCCGGACCATGACTCGAGAAGTATCTGCCGGCAAGATTAGCCAGGGCTTCTTCCCTTTCCACTATTTTTGATTTCGGAACTCTTTCTCTTAACAAAGCATAAGTTTGCTTTTTATCTTTTACAGAACCGCTGCATACTAAACCGTCTAATTCTGCCCTGAACAAAAGATGAACTATTCTTTGATCCCTTGTTGGGATTTTTGCTTTTTCAAGTTTGATTTTTAATTCTTCCCGGGTAAGATGTTTTCCATCCCTCAATGCTTTTTCTAAAACCAAATTACTTTTTTTAAAAACTGTTTCTGTCAATTCCATTGCTTTCCATCTTGATTTAAGCGATGACTTTAAGCCTTGGCGCTGTTAAATCAAGCATCCAGTTTATATCATCTGATGAAACAAAGTGCCATGTTGGTCTCAATAAGTGTGTTCTTAAAATTTCACCGGAATTAACGGCATCCTCTATCATTTTTTCAGTTGATCCGGGAAGCCGGATGCCGACAGCCCATTTTGCCATGTTATAATCCTGAGCCTGCATCGCACACATCCAATCGTACAATTTCTTTTACAGTTTTAAATTTTGTCCCTGCTATTTGCTGGTTTATCAGCCGGGCTTTTGCAATATCTTTCAAATCCATATTGAGCTTTACGATTTCATTTTAAGATTATAAGGAACTTTAATTTCAGATAAGATTAATTTTTTACATATTAATATAAACTTCTTCTCATTATATATTATTTTCAAAACAGGTAATTTAATTTCTATGAAAAAAAATATGAATAAAGTTTCTACAATAAAAGATTTTAAATTTATTCCGTTCAAATCCCAAAAGGAATGGGAACGCTGGCTGTCAAAAAATCATAAAGTATCGGAAGGTATCTGGCTGCAATTTTTCAAGAAAGATTCCGGTATAAAAACAATTACTTATAGCCAGGCGCTTGATGAAGCATTGTGTTATGGATGGATTGACGGTCAGCTAAAATCGTACAACGAAAAATCCTGGATACAAAAATTTACGCCGCGGCGAAGTAAAAGTATCTGGTCTAAAAGAAACACTGAAAATGTAAAGCGACTTATTAAACTTGGCAAAATGAAACCTGCAGGATTATCCGAAGTAGAAAACGCTAAGTCCGACGGAAGATGGCAGAAAGCATACGATTCCCCCGGCAAAATGACAGTACCTGAAGATTTCCTTAAAGAACTCTCTAAAGACAAAAAAGCAAAAACTTTTTTCGAGGGACTAAATAAAGCAAATACTTATGCAATTGCATGGAGACTGCAAACAGCTAAAAAACCTGAGACAAGAGAGAAGCGGATGAAATTAATATTAGAGATGCTTTCAAAGGGAGAAAAATTTCATGGTTAAATATGTTGCATTCTTACGCGCAGTTAATGTCGGCGGAAGAATAGTAAAAATGGATCGGCTTAAAAAAATACTTGAGGAATTAAAGCTGAAAAATGTTAAGACATTTATTCAAAGTGGCAATGTAATTTTTGAAACAGCAGAAAAAGATAAAAACATTGTAACGACAAAAATTGAAAAGAAACTGAAGTCGTCGCTTGGTTATGAGGTTTTAGTTATGTTAAGAACGGATAAAGAACTTGCAGACATAGCAAATAATAATCCTTTTAAAGATGATGAGCTTGATAAGGATACGAGAGTTTATATCGCATTCTTATATAATGAACCGGGCAAAGAAACTAAAAATATTCTTTCATCACTGAATAATAAAAATGAAAGCTTTCTTCTTAAAAAGAATGAAGTTTATTGTAAAATCAGAAAGGATGAAAAGAAGAGCAGTTACTTTTCAATTTTACTTCTTGAGAAGAAACTCAGTATTCCCCTTACTACGCGCAATCAAACAACGGTTAACAAAATAAAAGCTTTGTTAGAAATTTAATTTAATCCCTCATTTTGATTTCTTCCTTTACCATAAACTTTGCTGCGATTATGTCACTGTGTTCCATATTAAGTGTGTTAGCAATCTTTTTCATTAAATGATCTTCATTCATATCGAGCGTATCATCGGTATAAATTAAGCGCCAGAGATTTTTAAGCAGTTCGAATTTTTCATCCCTGGAAAAATTTTCATTTATGGTAATAGCAAACCCAAAAATGTCTATACTCTTTTTTATTCTTTCTTCAGAAAGCTCAATCAATTCATCAACATATTCTCTCTGAAAGATCAAATGTGCTTTGCATAACCGAGATGATTTTTTCTCTCTCCTCTTCCGTAAAATTATCATCAGCATTAGCCATTTCTATAAGCAGAGCACAGGTAGCAATTTGTACCTTTTTATCTGTTGTCGATGATTCTCAGTCTTCCCCCGGCAGTTTAAATATTTCTTTCAGGTATCTAATCATAATTTACAAATATCAAGAAAACAAATCATAAGACAAAATTCAAGTCTCAATTCAAAATAATTTATTCTTCTTCTGTTTCTATCTCAGTTTCTTTTTCCGGTTTAGGGGGACGTTCATAAAGTTGTGCCATTTCTTTATAGGTTCCTTCAATGTAATCAGGAACCTGTTCCCACGTAAAACGCCACGTCCAGTTTCCTGCTGGTTTGCCGGGAAAGTTCATTCTTGCTTCACCCCCAAGATTAAGAACATCCTGCATCGGTATAATAACAATATCTGCAACAGATGCATAAGCAGTTTTAATTAATTTTTGTACAATTTCCTCACCATCATAGTCAAGATATTTTTGAGCATGGATGTAAATATCATTATCAGCTTTTTTTTCTTTTTCAAAATATGCACGGGTTGTATCGTTATCGTGAGAACCGGTATAAACAACACTATTAGGAGAAATGTTATGAGGAAGAAACCTTCTTTCCATTCCTGTTCCAAAAGCAAATTGTAAAATCTTCATTCCGGGAAATTCAAACTTGTCTCTTAATGCTTCTACTTCTTTTGTAATTACACCGAGGTCCTCAGCAAGTATCGGCAATCCGCCAAGATGTTTTTTTAATGTATTAAATAATTTTCCCCCGGGAGCCTTAACCCATCTTCCTTTTTCTGCAGTAGGTGCACCGCCAGGAATTTCCCAATAAGCTTCAAAACCTCTGAAGTGATCTATTCTAATTATATCTACAAGCTTAAGCATGTTAGACATTCTGTGGCGCCACCACAAAAAATCATCTTTCTCCATTACACTCCAGCGATAAAGAGGATTTCCCCAAAGTTGTCCCGTTGCACTAAAATAATCGGGTGGAACGCCTGCGACTGTTTCAAGTTTTCCTTCTTTATCAACAGTGAAAAGACTTTTGTTCGCCCAGAGGTCCGCACTGTCATAAGCAATGAAGATTGGCATATCACCAATTATTTTTATCCCTTTTTCGTTTGCAAATTTTTTGAGATTGCTCCACTGAAAGAAAAACTGGAACTGAACAAACTTATGATAATTAATATCGTCTTCGAGTTTTTGCTTCCATTCTTCCAATGCTTTTTTATCTCTTACAACAAGATTTTTATCCCACTTTGTCCAGAGTTCTCCTCCGTGAAAATCTTTTGCTGCCATAAAAAAAGAAAAGTCATTCAGCCATTCTTCATTCTCTTTACAAAAAGAATTGTATAATTCTTCCTGTCCATTCGAATTCTTTTTAAAGTTATTAAAAGCTTTTCTGAGAATTAATTTTTTATAATTAATCGCCTGTCCATAATCGATTTTGTGCGGATCGGAATTAGGATAAGCTTCAATTTCATCTAAAGAAAGAAATCCATCTTCCACTAATTTCTCCGGACTTATGAGCAAAGGATTTCCGGCAAAAGCAGAAAAACATTGATAAGGAGAATCACCATAGCCGGTTGGTCCCAAAGGAAAAACCTGCCATAGTTTTTGTCCTGCTGCTTCAAGAAAACTTACAAAGCGATAAGCTTCGCTTCCAAGATCTCCGATACCAAATTGTCCCGGCAATGAAGTAGGATGCAGAAGAATTCCCGCTGAACGTTCAAATCTCATTATTATCAAAATAATTTTATAAAAATAAAATAATGTCAAGCAAAGTAAAAAAATAAATCTTCACTTTAAAAATAAAAATGGGTATATAAATACAAAAATCGCCTCCTAATTTTATTGCAAATGAAGACCACCTGGATAAAACCAGAGGTTCACTCAATCCTCCATCGATGTAAGGTTTTATTTCTGCTTTATATTAATTATTATAAAATATTTGAAGCTGTTAGCCCATTCTACAATGATTCGTAAATTTACATTAACCTCTGTCCAACATAAATTTAAAATAAAAAAGCCCTTCCGAATGAAAGGGCTATAAATAACATTAGAAAGGGATTTATAGTTTAAAATCAACACCCGCTTCGAAAGCGTAGTAACTCAAACTACCAAAACCTAATCTAGCAGTAATTGCTAAAGTTGGAGATACCCAATATCTAGTACCACCTTGTACCGCTATCCAGAATCCACCAGCTGAAACACTAAAATTACCAGTATTACTTGGACCACTCCAGCTTGTGGAAGCAATATCATCTGCTAAAACTATTCCGGCATACGGATCAAATTTACTTTCGGGTATTTTAAAATGATAATTTCCCTGAACCCCTATAAGAATATTTGTATATTTCCATTCACCGGATCCGAAATAATAGCCGAAGGATTCAGTATATCCCCAATAACGGAACAGTCCTCCAATTCCAACAGAACCAAAATTCTGAAGGTCCATTGAATATTCATAATTCAGACCGAACTGAGGTACGTTTCCAAGAAAAGCAAAGCCTATGCATGGTCCCAAATAATGATGTTCTGGAGTATATTGAGCATTGGTATTGCTGAAAGCAAAAGCTAAAATTAGCACAAAAAGTATCAATATTTTCTTCAACATCTCTGTTCCCTTCTATAAATATATTTTTGTAATAATTTGATTAATTAATTTGTTGGCTTAAAATAATGAATTAAAATAAATAATTGCAATAAAATTTTTAATTATTTACAGGAATCCAAAGATTTTATTTTACGTTAGATTATTTAGGTAAAACTGTTATGCTTAAGTTGAAAATAGGCTTTTTTGTTAAATTTAGTAAAGTTTTATCTGACAACCACCTGAATTCAAAGTACCTTCGGGACGATGTATAAAAATTTTATCTTGGACAGATATGATTTTTTACATTATTTCGTTTTATAATTATGTTTGGTATTATCATTATCCAAAAAGCGTTATGAAAAAGATACAATTATTATTCGTACTTTCTTTGCTACTGTTAATTAATAGTACTCTCAAAGCCGATGATGGTTATAGGTTATGGCTAAAGTATGATTTAATATCAAACCAACAAAAATTAAATGAATATAAAGAATTAGTTAAGGGACTGATAATCGAAGGAGAATCCCCAACAATTAAAGCCGCAGAAAATGAATTACAAATTGGGTTAAAAGGTTTGTTAGATTCAGATGTTCCGCAAATAAGGTCTATTCAAAATGGAACATTAATAATCGGTAAATATTCGGCTTCCCCCGTATTATCACAACTAAAGCTAGAAGATAAGTTAAGAAAGATTGGTTCAGAAGGATATCTCATCTTTAATTCTGAAATTGATGGGAAAAAAGTATTTGTAATTACAGCCAATGAAGATATCGGGGTTCTATACGGTGTTTTTGATTTTTTAAAATTGATGCAGACTAACATGGATATTTCAAATCTAGATATAGAATCTTACCCAAAAATAAAATTAAGATTGCTTAACCATTGGGATAATCTGGACAGAACATCTGAAAGAAACTATGCGGGATTTTCTATCTGGGACTGGCACAGGCTGCCGGATTATATTTCACCTCAATACAAAGACTATGCACGCGCCAATGCTTCAATCGGAATCAACGGTGCGGTGCTTAATAACGTAAATGCGAATGCAACAATTTTAACTCACAGCTACTTGCTTAAGATAAAAGCATTGGCTGAAGTTTTTCGTCCTTACGGAATAAAAGTTTATTTGTCGGCAAGATTTAGTGCACCGATAGAAATTGGCGGATTAAAAACAGCTGATCCTCTCGATCCTGAAGTTCAGCAGTGGTGGAAAGATAAAGTAAAAGAAATTTATTCTCTGATTCCAGATTTCGGAGGATTCCTGGTAAAAGCAAATTCTGAAGGACAGCCCGGTCCACAAGATTACAAACGCACTCATGCTGATGGTGCAAATATGTTAGCCGATGCACTTAAGCCTTTCAACGGCGTAGTGATGTGGCGCGCTTTTGTTTATGCTACAATTCCCGAAGATCGTATCAAACAGGCTTACGATGAGTTTACTCCGCTGGATGGAAAGTTCAGAGACAATATTTTAATTCAGGCTAAAAATGGTCCGCTCGATTTCCAGCCGCGCGAACCTTTTCATCCTTTATTCGGCGGAATGCCTAATACAAATATGATGATGGAATTCCAGATTACTATGGAATATTTGGGACAGGGAACTCAGCTTGTTTACCTCGCACCGATGTGGAAGGAATGTCTTGAATCAGATACTTATGAAAAAGGCAAAGGTTCGACTGTTGCAAAAGTTATTGATGGGTCACTTGAAAATCATTCTCTTACAGGAATTGCAGGAGTTTCAAATATCGGTACCGACAGAAACTGGACGGGTCATCTTTTTGGACAGGCAAACTGGTATGCTTTCGGCAGGTTAGCCTGGAATCACGAACTTACTTCTGAACAGATAGCTGATGAATGGATAAGAATGACTTTTTCAAATGATGAAAGTGTTATAGAACCGATCAAAGAAATGATGATGCAATCGAGAGAAGATGTTGTAAATTATATGACGCCACTTGGTTTAGCTCATCAGATGGGCTGGGATAGCCATTACGGTCCGGCACCGTGGGATAGTCATAGAGGTCGCCCCGAATGGACACCGGCTTATTACAATAGAGCCGACAGTACCGGAATTGGTTTTGACAGAACTAGCACCGGAAGCAATGCAGTCAATCAGTATCATAAACCTGTCGCAGATGAATTTGCTTCGCTTAAAACATGCCCGGATAAATTCCTTCTCTGGTTTCATCATCTGAGTTGGAATTATAAGATGAGATCGGGAAGAACTCTCTGGAACGAGCTGTGTTATCATTATTATGAAGGAGTTGACAGCGCAAGATCAATGCAAAAAACCTGGAACTCTTTAAAAGGAAAAATTGATGATGAAGAATTTAATGCTGTACGGATGCTGTTAAAGATACAGGTTGATGAAGCTGTTTGGTGGAGAAATGCGTGTGTGCTTTACTTCCAGACTTGCTCAAAGCAGCCAATTCCTGAAGGCTATGAAAAGCCGGATAAAACTCTTGAATATTATGAAAGTCTTTACTTCCCGTATGCACCCGGAATATTGAAAACGCAACCAGTTATGAAGTAATTTTAGATTATAAATTTTATGCCATTTAATAAAAAGGGAACCAAAATGTTAAAAACAATTTCTCTTCTGATCTTTTTATCAGCAGCAACTATTTTCTCACAACAAGAGAATAAATTAATTATCTATCCTGATTCGGGTAAGTATACAATAAGCCGGGAAATATATGGACAGTTCAGTGAGCATTTGGGAAGATGTATTTACGGTGGAATCTGGGTCGGCGAAAACAGTTCAATCCCAAACACAAGCGGAATAAGAAATGATATTGTTAAAGCATTAAGAGAAATAAAATACCATGTCTTAGGTGGCCGGGCGGATGTTTTGCAGATGAATATCACTGGAGAGACGGAATAGGTCCGCGAAGCGAACGTCCAAAAATGATTAATACAAACTGGGGCGGTGTAACGGAGGATAATAGTTTTGGAACTCATGAGTTTATGGATTTTTGCGAACAAGTCGGATGTGAACCAGTTATATGTGGAAATGTTGGAAGCGGTACTGTAAAAGAAATGTCAGATTGGGTTGAATATATGACTTCGGATGCTATAAACCCGTTAACTGACCTTCGTAAAAAAAACGGGAGAGAAAAACCATGGAAAGTTAAATTCTGGGGCGTGGGCAACGAAAGCTGGGGATGCGGCGGTATAATGGATGCCCAATTTTATTCCAACATACTGGGAAAATATTCTTTCTTTCTAAAGAACTATGGAAATAATATTTTATACAAAATTGCTTCAGGTGGACTTGAGGAAGATTACAACTGGACAGAAACTTTAATGAAAAAATGGAGCAAAACCGACGGCTGGCTACAAGGTTATATGAGTGGATATTCACTCCACTATTATACAGTTTGCCACGACTGGGCACACAAAGGCTCAGCAACAGATTTTAATGAAGATGATTGGATTACATCCCTTTCTAAAACTCAACGTATGGATACTTTGATAAACAAGCATTCCGCAATTATGGATAAATATGACCCCGAGAAAAAAATAGGTTTAATTGTAGATGAATGGGGAAACTGGTTTGATGTAGAACCGGGAACAAATCCGGGCTTTTTATATCAACAAAATACTTTACGCGATGCAATGGTAGCTGCAATTAATTTAGATATTTTCAACGCACACTGCAGCCGCGTTAAAATGGCAAACATAGCGCAGATGGTAAATGTTTTGCAGTCATTAATTCTTACGGATAAAGAAAAAATGATTTTAACTCCTACATATTATGTTTTTGATTTATACAAAGTTCATCACGACGCGACATTTCTTCCTTTTAATCTTGTATCCGAAGATTATAGTTATGATGGAAAGAAAATTCCGGCTTTATATGCAACTGCTTCTAAAGATTCAAGTGGTTTAATTCATATCAGTATCACAAATGTTAATCCTGAAAAGAATGAGAAAGTATCCTGTAAGATAGCAGGCATAACTGCAAAACAAATTACAGGGAAAATTCTAACTTCAGATAAAATGCAGGATCATAATACTTTTGATGATCCAAATAAATTAAGCATAAAGGAATTTAATGATTTCAGAATAGACGGCGATAACATTTTAATTGATATGCCGTCAAAGTCGATTATCACTTTGGAAATAAAAGATTAATAATATTTCGGAATGTAGAATTCGGATTTCGAATTGATTTTATTAATAAAAAATAAATTTGACTAAGGATAAGTAATGTTAAGAGGAATACTTATAATTATCTTTTCTTTTGTTTTTTTATCTGGACTTTCAATTGCACAATCAAACTCTAAATACACACCTGTAACAAAATTTGATCCTGCAAGAAATCCCACAAAAGATTTAGTAACAGTTATTGAAGAAGCCAAAAGCTCAAATAGAGAAATTATACTCGATGTTGGCGGAGAATGGTGTATCTGGTGTCACCGTATCGATTACTTTATCGAAAATAATGAAGACATAAAAAATTTTATTAAAGATAACTTTATTGTTTTGAAAATAAATTTCAGCAAAGAAAATCAGAATAAAGAATTCCTTTCAAAATATCCGGAGATATCAGGCTATCCTCACTTCTTTGTTCTCGATAAGGATGGCAAACTTCTGCATTCACAGGATACAGGATTGCTGGAACAAGGAAAGGGGTACAACCATAAAAAGATGATGGCTTTCTTAAAGAAATGGGCAGCCGGCAAAGATTAACCAAACATAGAGATGACATCTTTGTACCTGTCCTTTGGCGGAAAAGATGTCATCTCTCATTTAACTATTTCATCAGCAAAAGTTTTTTTGTCTGCACAAAATTATCTGCTATAATACGATAAAAATAAACCCCACTCGAAAACCCACCGGCATCCCATTTATATTTATATATCCCGGGTAAAAGAGTTTCCGAAAAGAGCGTTGTTATCTTTTGACCAAGAGCATTAAAGATTTCCAACTTTGTAAATGACTCTTTAGGCAAAGCAAATTGTATTGTTGTAGATGGATTAAATGGATTAGGGTAATTCTGGTAAAGCTTAAATTCTTTAGGAAGAGTTTTATCATCCGGTTTCTCAACACCTGTAATTAAAGCAGTAGTCTGTTCCCAGAATCCACTCCTAATAATAAAATTACTTTGGTTACTTACATTTCCAACTAAAGATTGACCAACTGTACCAGTAATTTTATTTGAAGTTCCGGTAAGCACGGCTCCTCCGTTTGCAACTACACTGCTGTTAATCTGGTCTTGACCAAATTTATAAAAAGTTGCTATAAAGAAAGCCATTGTTAACAAAAATATTTTTCGTTTCATTTTTCTCTCCTTACCAATTATTTAGTATTGACAAGAACTTTGATTATTCCTGTTCCGTTACCATCGAAATTTTGCAATGCTTTACCAATTACAGCACCTGTAAGCTTTTCACGGTCGGTCCCTTTCATTGCATAACCGGGTAGACTTGATGTTACAAGCAAATCACCGCGATGGATAGCACCATTCTCACCGCAAACCTTAGTTGGGATAACACCTATTACTCCCATTGGTATGTTATCTTTTAGCGGATCATCAATATTATGTTCCGTTAATAAAACTCCCGGCTTAGTTGCATAAACACCAACCACAAGAGTAGAGTAGGATTGATTACTTTTTGTTACCGTGCGGTCATCCTGTGTGGAAATTACCAGCACATCTCCGGATTCATATTCTTGTACCCCTCCTTCTACATTAAAAGCCTCTGCAACATCGGCTCCACTTGTTTGTGTCCCTCCGTTGAAAAATCCCTTTCCTGTTTTATCTATTCGTACCTGGTTTACTCCTGCACTTCTCCCAGTAAAAATATTTCCCGACGGTCCCTGATGATCTATCAATAGTGCACTTCCTGTTCCGTATTCCAATGCCCATATAGCCGGATAATTTGAACTTGCGTTTCTTACTTCACCAACCATTCCGGCACCTCCTCCATAGTTAACTCCCCAGTTGGCAGGATATGTATTGCTTGACATCCATACTTTGCCCTAACACTGCTGCACCATCTATCCTTTCTGTATATCCCCATATTGTTGGTTCATTAGTGGTGGCTGTTATCGAGTTTATTTTTTCCACATCAAGGCTGGGAAAGCTTTTTAGAGAAGTTTTTTGCTTAAGCTGTGATAAATTACTTAAGGCCCCTTTGAAATTTCCAGCTGTTAAAGGAGATTTATGATTATTTGGATCATCATTTGGAATATCTATGCCCAAATAAAATGTTTCAACACCTTTGTGAAAAGAATTACCATTTGTGTCAACACGGAAAACCTCGTTGTTACCGCTCTTAATAACTAAAGCTTTATCTTGCAGAACACCATCAAAACCACCTCCAGCTGGTAATGTACGATACTTAATAATTTTATCATCCCCATCATCCCAAACTAAAAATTTTTCTTGATCGAGCCCTTCCGGGACTTCAAATAATTTCACCTTATTTAAAAGACACCACCATATTTGCCGCCTCCACCCACAATTCCAGCACCAGTTTTAGATGATCCCACAACACCAGCAGCCCCCTGAAGTGATTGTCCATAAACTCCAATTGAATTTGATTGACCTATAATTCCATATCCAGTTTCAGAGACCCCAAAAACCCCAACACCATCGGTGGTTTGCCCCTGAACACCAATTTCATTGGCAACACCAAAGACACCAATTTTACTACCCGTAGCACTCTCCCCAATTTCAGGTAAACCAACAGACGTTACTTCCTGTACTTTTTCTGGGGAAATAGCTTTTGCATTTTCAGTACTTCCTGTATCAACGGGAACAATTATTGTATCGCCAATTATAATACCTCCCAAAAATTTACCAACTCCTTTATGTGTTACATCCCCATTAGCATTTAATTGATGGGTAGGATTGCCATTTGAATCGCGAATTGTTAATCCCTGTCCCGGTTCTATTTCCGCAAGTGTGGAGTGACTATTTAAGCTATATGGTGACGCCGTTAGCATTACTCTCGGGGTAAGCTCTGTACCGCCGCTTATTGTTATACCAAGCCAATACTGTTTATCAAAAGGAAGATTGAGAGGATTGTTACTTCCAAGAATGACATTAAAAATGCCGTTTGTTACTTGAACATCTTGAGTTTCCTGCCAGAGTGTATCACCATTTTCAGATGAATCATATAATCTGAAAGTTAATGAAACAGTGCCATCTGGAACAGGAGTGCCGGAAGTTCCGGTAAGAACTCCCTGGTAACTCATTGTCTGTGGTATTTGCGCAAGAGTAAATTGGGTAACAGCAATAACCAAAAACAAAACAACGAATTTAATACTTTTCATTTTTCCTCTCCTTACTTCATTAGAATAAGTTTTTTTGTTTGATTAAAATTCTCTGTTGAGAGTCTGTAGAAATAAACGCCGCTCGGTAGTAATGATGCGTTCCAATCATATTTATAAGAACCAGCGGAAAGATTTTCTGAAACAAGTGTGGATACTTTTTCGCCAAGCACGTTAAATATTTCCAGACTGGTAAAAGCTCCTTTAGGTAAAGCAAATTGAATTGTTGTGGTTGGATTGAAAGGATTAGGATAGTTCTGCGCTAAATAATATTTATCCGGAATTACGTTTTTTTTATCTTCAATTCCTGTCGGCGTTACAGTTCCCTTATAAATTCCTCCTCCATTAGTGCCTAGAAATAATTGAAAGTCATCTGTTGAATAATTATTTCTTTTATTAAAACCATCAGTGTTTTTAATATTTTCAGCAGCACCTGATATTACCTCCACTTTATCCGGAATATCTTCGTCCTCAGACATATCATGCTCATATCCAACAAAAAATCCTGTTTCATCACATTCAGAAACAGTATAATATAGTAGTAAAGCCATGAACGCTATAAAACTTTTACTACTCACTTGTCCTTCCGGACCAAAGTATTGTTTTATTTTATTAACAATATAAAAATTGTCTTCAGAAAGTGTCCACTTTGTTCCATCAAATTCCAATATTTGATTTTGTGTCGCACAAACTGCAGCTCGGCAATTTTCGGATTTTTTCGTAAAAGAAGCAGATGTATCTGTAAATGCTTCAATGAATTTGACATTGAGATTAGTTAATCCATCATTTATCGGATTCCAGCTATCTCCTCCATCCATTGAAAGAGAAACTCCTGCACCATCAGTCGCAAGGTAGACATAGTCATTTAAACCAACTGCAATATCTGATATTGGACTAACATTTGGGAATCTTGGAATCCAAGTAACACCATCATCTGTAGATTTATAAAATCTAACACCATACCCTGTATAAACATGTCCTTCAGAATTAAATTCAAATGTAACTGCGGTAAGACCATTAGTCATCTCTTCCCATACTTCTCCTTGGTCTGTGCTTCGATAACAATTACTCTGGGATGTTGCAACAAATACTGTCCCGGTTTTGGGATTAACAGCAACTTTTGTTAAAAAATCATTAGTTGCTGGAAGATTATTAGTCCGGTTTTCCCAGGTGTCACCGTCATCGGAAGAATAAAATAATCCTGCATATTTTGTGGCAGCATAAAGTTCACCATTTGGTCCGCTGGCAATTTCATTTACATGAGTGTTTGTCATCCCGGTTACATCTAAACTCCAGGTATCACCATTATCTGAAGAATTATAAACCCCTCTTCCCCTGGTGCCAACATAAATATGTTCATTATTGCTGAATAAATATTGGATTGAAGGTACATTTTCCGGCCAGCTATTAAGTTCATTCCAGCTTCCTCCGTTATCTGCAGAGCGATAAATTTTATCTGTTCCGGCTGCTAAAAAATTGTCATTTGTGCCGACAGCAACACTTACATAGTTGCTGGTAGGAGCATTTAAATCATTCCAATTATCACCATCATCTGATGAAAGATATACTTTTGTGCCTGTTGTTGTGATGATATTGCCGGACGAATTAAAAGCAAAAGCATAAATAATCAGGTTATTAAATGTCATTCCATTATTTGCTTCCGTCCAGCTTGCCCCGTCATCGGTTGAACGGAATACCCCGGCATAATAAGTCCCAGCAAATAAAGTATTATTGTTTCCTGCTATAGAATAAATTTGAGAAGTTGTAATTCCATTTCCAGATTTGATAAAGGTTTTCCCATTATCTTCTGATAAATATAGGCCGTTAAAAGTGCCGGTAAAAATTTTATTATCGGAGGTAATATGAATTGAAGTGATAGTACGTGTATAGAGTGTATTAGATAATCTTTCCCAGGTAATGCCATCATCCGTAGAACGCAAAAGACCAAAGCCGTCAGTTCCGGCAAAAATATCTCCATTAGAATTAACAGCAACAGAACGGTAATCTGCCTTTAAAGTATCGTTAGTTATTTTCACCCAGGTTTTTCCATTATCGGAAGATCGGAAAATTCCACCGAGGTAGGTAGCTGCAAGAATACGCCCTTGATTATCGTTGGTAATATTATTTATCAAGCCGCCAAAGGGACCTACACGGTTAAATTGAGAAAATGTTATTCCATTAATGAAAACTAGCAAGAATATTATAATTGTAGTACTCGATTTCATAAGAGTCTCCTTTGCCATTGAAATTAAAATATACCGATAGACACCTTTACTTAATCCTATAGTTCTAAAAGGAAGGGAAAACTTTCACTCTTAAAAGCTTAATTTTTCAACAGTTTTGCGGTTTGGCTGTATTTGGAACTTTCAAAACCAAAAATTAGATTGGGTGAATCCTTATTCGTTTTGCATTTCAAACTGTCTGAGGTTGTATGAAAGCAAGTTTACTTTCTGTTCTGATACTTATTCTTTGCAATAAAATTTTGTTCTCAAACAAAGCCTCTGAATTTATTCTACATGACAAATCCCCCATAACGACATACGAAGAAAATCAAAGTGATACTTCTGTAGCGAGAATCTTTTTTAATAAAGGAAATGATTTTCTAAAAAAGCCAAATAACGATAGTGCAATTGTTTACTTAGATAAAGCTAAAATGATTTATGAAAAAGAAAGCTTATGGGAAAATTATTTTAGTTGTGTTAATCTTATCGATGCCGCTTTAAGAGATAAAGAAGAAGTTGATAGTTCCATTACTATGCTTGTAAATAATCTCGCTTTTGCAAAAGAAAAACTTGGGGGAGACAACCTGGTTTATGCAAAGATGAAAAATCTTCTGGGTTATTCTTATAAAGTAAACGGGGATTTTGATAAAGCTCAAAGATTTGCTTTTGAATGCTTAGACACTCAATTAAAGCAACAGGCGTATACAGAAGCGGCAGATACTTATTACCTGCTCGGAACAATTTATTTTAATAAAGGAGAATTTGATAATTCGATAAAAAATCTAAACCTCGCATTAAAAAATGTTGATGAAGAAAATCAAAAAATCCTTATCAGCAACATTTATAATGCTATGGGGCAAGCTTACCAACAAAAAGGAGATGCTGATAAAGCAATTGAACTTTACAAAGCTTCTCTTGACATAAAAATAAAGGAATCAGGAGAATCTGATCCTGAGTTAGCTGCAGTATATAATAACCTTGCTGTGGTATACTTTTATACGGGCGATAATGATACTGCTTTAGAATACTATTTAAAAGCCTTATCAATAAATCTTCAGGTTCGGGGAGAGGATAATATAGATACCGGGATCGAATACAATAATATTTCAATGGCTTACAGAGTCAATGGTAATTTTAAAGATGCCTTAAAATATGGAGAACTTTCAAAAAATATTTTAACAAATAAATTAGGCGGGAAACATCCAACCGTCGGAGCTATTATTAATAATTCAGGTAGAACCTATTCGGATATGAAGGAATATGATAAGGCAATTGAGTCTTATCAAACGGCACTTACAATATGGAAAGAAAAGTATGGTGAGGTTCATCCCTTTACAGCCCAGGCTTATTTTAATATCGGGGAAGCTTATGGAAATAAAGGTGATTATGTCTCTGCAATTGAATACTTAAACAAATCTTTATCAGCAAGACTTTCGGTTTTTGGAGAGAAACATCCGAAGATTGCCGAATCATACCAGGAACTGGGAAAAATTTATTCTGCGAAGCAAAATTATGACAGTGCTTTATACTTCTATCAAAAGTCAATTATAAGTCTGACCGAAGGATTTAACGACAGCAGCATTTATTCTTATCCTGCAGAAGAAAATATTTTATGGCACAACGAACTATTAAACTCTTTAACATTAAAAGGTGATGCATTTACTTCGCGATATTCTCTTAATAAAAACTTGAATGATCTTCTTTCAGCTTATTCTTCTTTTCAATTATCATCACAACTTATTGATAAAATACGACACGGATTTAAAGCTGAAGGATCGAAGTTATCTTTCGGTAAACGAGCATTTTCTCTTTATGAAAAAGGAATAAATATATCCTTAAAACTTTTTGAGCTCACAAAAAATGATGAGTACTTAAAGGCTGCTTTTAATTTTTCTGAGGAAAGTAAGGCGGGACTTTTATTTGAGGCTGTTTCTGAAGTCAAAGCCAGAAATTTTTCCGGGCTTCCCGATTCATTGCTTGAGACTGAAAAAAACTTAAGAGTCGATCTTGCTTATTTTGATACTCAAATCCTGAATGAAAAACAGAAAAAGCAACCTTCTCCGAAAAAATAAAAGAGCTTGATAGACAATTATTTTTCTTTACATCAGGAATATATTTCCTTACTTGAAAACCTTGAAAAAAATTATCCTTCTTATTATCAATTAAAGTATAAAGAAAAAGATATTTCTGTTGAAAATTTACAGAAGATGCTGGATAATCAATCATCTATTATTGAATACTTTTTAAGTGACTCCACTCTTTACATTTTTGTTTTAAGCAATAAAAATCTTGATGAAGAAACCATAAAATTAGATACACCTGTTACAGAACTTGTCAAACAATTCAGGCAATCGTTACAAAATCTTGAATTTGGTAAATACATTTCTTCCGCTTCTGCTCTTTATAAAATTTTAATTGAACCGATTGAGAAGAAAATATCAAACTACAAAAAATTTATTTATCATTCCTGATGGAATACTCTATTATCTGCCTTTCGAAGCATTGTTTCAGAATAAGTTGACGAAGTAAAGAATAACGTTGATTTTTCAGAAACTCCCATACTTAGTGAAGAAATTCAATATTAGTTATTTATACTCTGCTTCTTTTTTGCAGAACGCAACTAAAAAATCGGATGATCACTATAGTTTTGTAGGTTTTGCTCCTGTCTTTGCCGATCAAAATTCTCAGCCAGAAAAGAAACCAAGGGTTGATTCTACAGTCGCCCAATTGAAACGTGCAATAGAAATAAACGATAAAACTTATTCTGAACTTCCTGAAACAAAACGGGAAGTTGAAGGCATCCTGGATTTATTCAGAAAAAAGAAACTTCCCGGATTAGATTTTATTTCCGAAAATGCAAAAGAAGAGATAGTAAAATCAGAGATGATGAAAAATTATAGTTTCCTTCATATTGCTACACATGGTTTTATGAATGAAGAAAAGCCAAAACTGTCGGGAATAATCTTTACTAACAAAAATAATTTCCCGGTAGAAGATGGAATTTTGTATTCGGATGAAATTTATAATTTAAATCTTAATGCTGACCTCGTTGTATTAAGTGCTTGTGAAAGTGGCTTAGGAAAGATTGTAAAAGGAGAAGGCATTATTGGATTAACTAGAGGATTTATTTATTCGGGCGCAAGAAATATTGTTGTTTCACTCTGGCAGGTTGCCGATAAATCAACCTCGGAATTAATGATTGAATTTTATAGAAATATTTTAGATGGAAAAAGTTTTTCTTCTTCTCTAAGAGAAGCAAAACTTAAGTTGATAAAAGATGGAACTTATTCTTATCCTTTGGAATGGAGTCCGTTTGTGTTGATAGGAAAATAAAATTAAAGTATGTAAAACTGAAAGATTATGCCGAAGGCATCCCTTTGGGACAAGATTATTTAATAAAAAACTTACCTACAGCCTCAAGTTTGTTATCAACTAAAATTTTCCAGTAGTAAAGACCTGAATGTAATTTTTCTTTATATGCCAGGTGATTATCTGTTAAAGACTGTTCTGATATCCGTTTGTTTCTGTTATTTACCAATTCAAAAACATAGTTCCCCTTCTCACTTTTCCACTCAAAGTTAGTTGGAACAGCTAATGTGTCCCCGATTTGAGGTGCTATAATTTTAACACTGCTTTCCGATCTTACATTCCTGTCAACAAAATTCTCAAGTACATCATTAACAGCAAAATCTTCCTGATTATATTTCTTTACAATATTCTTTGCTTCTTCTTTCTCTGGGGCTGCTTCTACAATTTGTGTATTTTCCGATATAGTTACTGAGTCAAATAATGGCTTTTTGTTTTCTACTGTTACTTGTTTTTCAGGAAGAAAGTAGAAATAAATTCCCAGAACTATAAATATCATTGCAGCAGCAGCCCAGGTATAATATTTATTTCTCCCATAATCTTGTATTCTTGCAATTTTGTAATTTTGCAATTCTTTATCTGTGTCAATTTCAAGATCTTCTTCTTTCATTTCACTCAATCTTTTTCTGCATTCGTTACATCTACTGATATGTTCTTCAACGAAAGAAATTTCCTTTTTGCTCAGATTCTCTTTTAAATTAATATACGTTGCAATTACCGCATTGGATAAATGCTCATTTGAATTATTCAATTCATCCGAATATTTGTTTAACATAATTCTTGTCTCTTCACAATATTTTCTCTTACTAAAGTTTAAAAAATGAGTTAAAACTTTCATCATTTCTCAAACTTATCAAACATATGTGATGAATATCCCAGTTTCTTAAAATAATCAGCCAGCTTTATTCTAAGTCTCCTGATTTGTGTGTCAAGAGTATTAAAATTAATTTGCATATCATTAGCAATTTCCTTCCTCGATTTTCCATCAATCAGATGGTTCAGCAGGACAGTATCACTTTCCTTAATCTGAAGTTTAAATAAATTAAGATGAACAAATATTTCCTGTAAATCGAAAATTTCTGAAGGAGAACTTTCTTTCCCGGGAATCCGATAAATAACAGTCTCCTCATCTTCATCATTTTTTCCTAACCTGCTTTCGGGAATTAGGTTTTTTGCTTTTAATGCTTTATCAAGCTGCACGCGGCACTGTATTTTTATTGTTCCGATTAAATATGCTTCGGGATTTTTTATCTCTTCTGAAAAATCAATCCCCGAAACATTTAGAAATATCTGGTTAATAAAATCATTGAAATCCGGAAAGATGGTCTTTTTGAAAAGATCATAGTATTTATAATAATACCTGCTGATAATATTATAGCCGCGGGTTTCTTTAGAAAAATATTTGCGATTTAATTTTTCAGGAGACATTCATCTTCTATAAATTTTATATTCAATCTAATTGAGTGTAACGTACAAGTCAATTATTAAAAATAAAAAACCCTCCAAATATTTGAAGGGTTTACTAAAAAAGAAGAAAATCTTTTTATATAAAAATTACACTCCGCTCATCATATAACCGCCAAAAGCAATAGCTGTAACAATTGCACTCATTACAAAGAATACAATAATTGCTACAATAATTATTACAATAAAGTAAACTACAACTTTGTCCTGCGGCACATCCTTAACTTTTTGCAAACCCATATACATAAGAACCAAACCGTAAATGCTTGCTAAAGCAACAATAAAACCCAATACCGGGAAAATATGAAAAACGCCTGCTACCCACGCAGGAGTGTATGCATAAACAACTACTTTTGTGGAAGCCGTCATATCTTTTGTAGAACCAAAAGATGGAGCAAGTGCATCGACGATAAAAGAAATAATATATATTCCGGCTAAACCCGTAATATAAGTTACTATAGCCCATACTATAGAAGAACCCGCAGTAATTCCGATTGTTCTGATACCCCAGGATAAACCGAAGATGGTATATCCTATAAAACCTGCAATTGCAGGAATAGCAGCAAGTATCATAGCATACTTGGTATAAAGATCTTTTGTGGTAATGCTTTCTGCTTTAATTGCCTCCCATTCTTGTTTTGGATTGAACATTATGTTTTTTGCCCGTTCTACAAGATTCATAATGACTCCTCTATTTTTTAATTTGGGAAATTAAATTTTCAGCTTTATTATCCTCAACAAAGGCCGGTTACGGATTGTACAAGCAAATGATACGCTAACTAATTTAACCTAAGAACATTTCAGGATTAAAGCAATCATTTTTTAGTTTACTAATAGCAAGCACTTTATATTTAATCATTTTTTAATATGTTTATATTGTACTAATAATGTTTAGGAGTTAAGAAGTTGCTGAAAAAATTCGATCAAAGTATAACAGAAGGAATTCTTTTTACCGACCAGTACCAGATAGTAATGGCTCAACTTTTTTTTAAGATGGGAATTCATAATAAGATTGTTCAGTTCGATCATTTCTTCAGGTCTTATCCCGATTATGGTTTGCACAAAGCAGGCTACTGCATTAACGCAGGCCTTGAGTGGCTTGTTGATTGGATGCAGAATTCTTCTTTCGGAGATAGAGAAATTGAATTACTGAGATCTCAGAAATCAAGAAACGATGAACAACTTTTTCATGATGATTTCCTTGATTGGTTAAGAAAAGAAGGAAACTTCAACAATATAACTCTCAGTGCAATTGGTGAAGGAAGAACTGTTCATCCGCATCAACCTTTAACGATTGTCCGGGGACCAATTGCAATTGCACAAATTTTAGAAACTCCTTTATTAAACATGCTCAACTTCCAGACACTTATCGCAACAAAAGCCTGCAGAATTAAAGAGATGGGACATAGACAAATGTTAATTGATTTCGGTGCAAGAAGAGCGCAAGACAGAGGCGCAATTGCCGGTGTTCGCGGAGCTTTAATTGGTGGTGCAGATTTCTCTTCTAATGTCGGAATTTCTCACATTCTTGGTTATCCGCCAAAAGGAACTCACGGACACAGCCTCGTTCAATTATTTATTTCAATGGGAATGACAGAAGAAGATGCATTCTCTGCTTTTGCAGATCTTTATCCTGATGACTGCATTCTTCTTGTCGATACAATCAACACACTAGAGAGCGGAATACCTAATGCAATAAAAGTTTTTCAGAAGCTAAAAAAGAAAGGGCATCATCCTTTAGGAATAAGATTAGACTCTGGCGACCTTGCATATCTTAGTCTACAAGCTGCTAAAATGTTAAATAATGCTGGACTTGAAGAAGTTGGTATCGTCCTTTCAAATGAACTAGATGAAATGAATGTATGGCAAATAATTACTCAGATAACAGAGGAAGCACCTAAGTTTGGATTGGATGCTGACAAAATAATAAAAAGATTAATTTATGGTGTCGGAACAAGAATGATTACTTCTGCCGGAGATAGCGCACTTGGCGGAGTTTATAAATTAGTTTCGGTAAAAGAAAATCACGGTTGGGAACCGGCTTTGAAAATTTCAGAATCAATTGAAAAGATTCCAAACCCGGGAAATAAAAAAGTATGGAGAGTTTATGATCAAACCGGCAAAGCTACAGCCGATCTTGTTACACTTGCAGATGAAAATCCTCAGAATGAAAATGAAATATATCTTCACCATACGATGGATGCTTCTAAGAAAAGAATATTAACAAAGGACCAAATTTCTAAAGTAGAAAAATTACTTTTTGATATTCTTGTTGATGGAAAACTCGTTTATGATTTCCCTTCAATTGAAGATATAAGAAAAGTCAGGTTAAACGATATTGATTGTCTTGATTCCGGAGTTAAAAGATTAATTTTTCCTCATACATATCATGTTTCATTATCTAAAAAACTCTGGGATTTAAAACAGGAATTAATTCAATCTCTTTCCACAACCTGATCTGAACAGTTAAACCGAGCCCTCTCTTTTCTCATAATATTATTTGCCGCACATCCATTATATATATCAATTATCATCTTTTAATCTCAATTAACGAACTTTCTTCATATTCTTCATAAGTAAAATGAATAAACAGTAACATTCTTAATAGTTAAACCGTCTTTAGATTAAAATGCTGGAATCAATTGGTTATAAAGCTCTTGTTAATCGATATAAAAACAGGATATTCAGTTATTCGGTTTATATGCTCAAAAACAGTATGGATGCCGAAGATGTTACACAGGAAGTTCTTATCAGGTTATGGAAAAACATGGGAAAGTTCAAACTTCCTGCAGCAGGTTCCTGGATTATGAGAACGACACATAATCTTTGTATTGATTATCTAAGAAGAAACCAGGTAGCGAGACAAAGATCAATTTACATTGATCAAGATGAAAGCTCAGAAGAAAAAATAATGGACAGCAATAAAGAAAATCAGCCGGAAATAACAACACAGCAAAATATTGTTATAGAAAGAATAAAAAGCGCAGTACAAAAGCTGCCTGAAAATCTGAAGCGTGTTTTCGTCCTTTATGAAATTGAAGGTTTTAAGTATAAAGAAATAAGTTCGGTGCTCGATATCCCGATTAACAGTGTAAAGGTTTACCTGTTAAGAGCAAGAAAAAAATTACAAGAGGAATTAAAAGATTATGCAAGACAAGAAGCTTAACGATATTAGTGAAGAGATTCTTGATAAGATAATTGCAGTAGCTTACAAAGATGCTTCTTTGAAAGAGAGGATCAGTATTTACTTTCTTGCAAAGAAAAATCCCGAAGTTAAATAGATTGCTAAAAGAATACAGAGAAACTGCCAGTAATGTTAAGAAAGTTCCGTTAGAAGAATGTCCGGATTCTGTTATCAAGTCCCTTGAGATAAAAACAGGAAAAGAAAAAAAATCTTTTGTCATAAAACCTGCTTATGCTTTTGCAATTATTGTTCTTTTTGTATCAGCATTGGTTTTTGTTTTAACAAATCAGAATAAAGAAAAAGAACCGGTTTACACCAAAGCAGAAGTTGCTCAAGCCGAAATGCAAGTAAAGACATCTCTTGCAATACTCAACAAAGTTTTTAAGAAAACAGAAAATTTAATCGAAGATGACATATTGCCGAAAAGAGTCGGCAAACCAGTACAAAAAAGTTTTTCAATAATAAATCAAGTTCTAATAGGAGGCTAAAATGAAATACGCAAAATATATATTCGTAATTCTGTTACTTACAACATTCACAACCATCGCACAAAGCGATTACTCAAAAGAACCGGGTTACTTTGATTTCGGCGATCTTTCAGTGTTTGAGAAAGGCGATGGTGTAACAGAAGTCTTTCTTGAATCAAATATCTTAAAGATGGTTGCTTCTGCTACAGAAGAAAAAGATCCGGATCTGTCTTCTATGCTTAACGGCTTAAAGTTAGTTAAAGTTAATGTTTTCAATGTTAACGATAAAAACGTAAACGGCATTAGGGAAAGAATTGATGAAGCCGATAAAAAATTAGTCGATCAGAAGTGGGACAGGATTGTTAGAACTAAAGGTGGTGATGAAGCTGTTAATGTCTATATCAAAACATCCGGCAAGGACAACATTCTTGGTTTAGTAGTTACAACATTAGATAAAAAAGACCAGGCAGTGTTTGTAAATATTGTCGGCACTATTGATCTTAAAAAGATCGGTAAGCTCGGTGCTAAGTTCGATATACCTTCACTCGATAAAATAGATAAAGAGTGAGGTGAGTTATGAAAACCTTGCTAAAAATTTCACCTTTACTTATAGCAGTTTTATTTATTTCGTCGGGCTGTATAAATGTTAACAATAACTTCAAACAAACGAGTAATGAATTAATACACGAGTTTGGCAATGATTATCATCGTGAAGTTGAGATATCTGCGGGACCTTTTATGATAAACGTAGCAAGCTGGGTTGTTAATTTCAGCCAGGATGACGAAATGATAGATGACCTGATGAGACAAGTATCAAATGTTCAGGTAGGAGTATATACTTTACGAAAGACAGAGGGAAAAGAAAAAGCAGGCATTATGGAAAAGATCAATAATGAAATGGAGCAAAAGGATGGCAATATATTGTAAGATCATATGGACAGCCATGATCTAACTGCTGTATATGTAAGTAAAAATCCCGATATGTTCTTTCAGAAAATGTTCATCATTACTCATGATTCAGAACAATTAGTATTAGTAGAAGTCGAGGGAAAACTCGACCGTCTGATTGAGCTTGCTATAAAAGATAAAAAGTTTAAGTTTAAGGATATGTAAGATTAGTAGCACAGACCTGTCTGTAGACAGGCAGGTCTGTGCTACCCATTTTTTATTTATCCGGCTTTGTTGTATTCTACCAGCGCAATTTGCTGAAGCTGATCTTTCATGTCTTTTGGCAGTATTACACTTTCATAATATTTGCCGTCTTTTCCTTTTTCATCTGGAGAAGAAACAAACAATCCATTTGAACCATTAACAACCCGGAAACCTTTAATAACAATTCCATCATTTGTTTGCATATCAAAAAATGCAACTATTTTACCTGTGGAATTCTTCAAGGGATTCATACGGACAATTTTCATTTTGACCTCCTGTATATTTATTGTTTGTAAGTAAATAGAAAAGGAGATAATTGAGTTTAACAGAATCATTACCCCCACCCATATATTTTGATTTCCTTACCAATCTATAATAAATTTTACTTTATTTCAACAAAAGACCACAAGCTAAAAACCGAAGAATTACCCCCCACCCATATATTTTGATTTCTTTACTAATCTATAATAAATTTTACTTTATTTCAACAATAGACCACATTTTTTTATAGTTTTTCAGGCAATTCTTCTTTTTAGGAAAACAACACTGAAAATTAAATATTTAAAATTAAAAAGCCCGATGATCGGGCGATCATCAGGCTTTAACTCCTTAAGACAAAGGGTATGGGGGAGACCCTTTATCAGAGTCAATGTTAAAATAATATAAACAGTTTCATTTGTCAAATTAATAACTAACGACCTAAAAAAAAATTTTTATTTGAACAAGAAATGCTCCTAATGATGTTATTATCATACCTAAAATTTTAACAAATGTTAAGTTTTCACCTAGAAAAATCCAAGCAAGAATTGCAATTTGAATCAACATAGGTACTGTTAATTATGCTTGATTCTACCGCTGTTAAATTTCTCAGCGTTAAGTTCCATAAATTGAAAGGAAAAGCAGTATTTACAGAGGCCAGCCAGATTATATAAATAATTGAAATTAAGCTTAAATTCGGCAATCCTTCAACAATCAAACTAACAATAAATAAAATAATTGAACCAAAACCCATACTAATTACGGTAATTACTACTAATCATAATGCTTATCAGATTTATGTATTTCCTTAATAGATCTTTTTAATCCCCTGCATAAAAAAATTGTAAGATTGTTTTCATAAGGCATACAATATTTTCTTTTATGTATTGCTACCATTTTTACTTCTATAAGAGAATGTAAATGGTCCTTTTCTTTTCCATCAAGTACAATTACAGTTGTTACTTTTTTATTCAATTCCCACCAATACCAGTAGTTATTGTGAGGACAAACAACGGGGGGAAGCTCATACATTTTGCTGTAATATTCAATTGCTCCAGCTTCTCCATAATTGTTACAATATACTACAGTAGTTTCTTTCTCATTCTCAGGTAAAGATTTATAAACATTTGAAACATCTTTTGCAAGACCTTCCCAACCAAACATATCTGCATAAAACTGGGGTAATTCGGCAAGCTCTTTATTTTCCGGTGTTGAAGGAGCCTGACCAAGTGCTTTGGAATAACTTATATATTCTTCAACGGGAAGAATTGGAAGAGCAAAAGGTATAAACAAAATACCTGATACTAATAATAAAGTTACCACTACAAACCTGAACCATCGCCAGTTTTTCAATTGGGAAATCTTTTCTAGTAGGATTCCTCCTCCGGCATATAACATTGGATAAGCCGGGGCAAGATAACCTGCTTTACTGTGACCATTTAAAATCAAAATTAAAAAGACAGATAAATAAAGTATTCCAACCATCATATATTTCTTTCCTTCTTTATTAAAGAAAAAGAAATATAGACCCGCAAGCCATACAATTGAAGAAAATGGATTAAGATTCATAAATTGTCCTGAAATAAAATCCATTGCCGTTAAACCGGAATATTTATATTTCAAAGCATTCTGAATAAATTCAAGATGAGCAAAATCGTGAGTAAAATTCCAGATGATGAAAGGAATAAAAATCACAAATGCGATTAAAAATGCTAACCATGGTGAAAATGTTTTGAAATATTTTCTGGATGGTGTTAAAAGAAGTGCAATAAAAACTCCAAAGCATAACCATAAAACACCAACCTTATTCAGTAAACCTAATCCCAGAACTAAGCCAAGAAGAATCCATAAATTCTTATTCTCACTCTGGATTATTAAAATTAAAATATAAGCTGTCAATGACCAGAACAAAAAATCAAAAGAATTCATTGAATAAATTGTGTGATTACCAAGTATTTCAGGTGCAAGAGCTACGGCAATACAGGAAATAATGACTGAAGTTTTTCCGCCTCCCATTTTTAAACTCATTAACCCAGCAAGATAAACTATAGTTCCATGAAGAATTGCAGGTAAAAACCTTATAACAAAAAGTGAATCTCCAAAAAGAAATTTTATAATTGCAAGAATGTAAATTGAAAACGGAGGCTGATCTACATACCCAAGGTCTAATCTGTTTGCACAGGCGAGGTAATAAAACTCATCTCTGAAAATTCCATAATTGGCAAAAGCATTTGAAAACAAATGCAGGATAACGTTAAAAACGCCAATAGTAATATTATTTTCTTTTCTTTCATTTCAACCATTCTTCCTTTTCTGAACAGGAAAATTATATTTTAACGATAAAAGGAACAAATATTTTATGATAATTGGTTGGAAAACCTGACTTCATTATTTTTATCTGAATGTTTTCAAATTACAAACATATTATATGGGACTGGAATGGAACTCTCTTAAACGATGTTGGTCTCTGTGTTGATATCATAAATGGAGTTCTCTCAAGAAGAAATTTGGATAGCTTAACTATCAACTTTTACAGAGACATTTTTACTTTTCCTGTTAAAAATTATTATAAAAAAGCCGGATTCGATTTTAATCAATATACTTTTGAAGAAGTCGGGCAGGAATGGATGGATGAATATGAAAGAAGAAAAAATGAATGCGAATTACATAAAGGCGCCATAGAAATATTAACTTTGTTGCAAAGAAAAAAAATTGAACAGTCTATACTTTCTGCTTATTCTCATAAAACTTTAATTGAAATTGTTGCCGGGTTTAAGCTTAATGAGTTCTTCAAATATATTATTGGTTTGGATAATATTTATGCAACAAGTAAAGTTGAACTTGGCAAGGAACTTATGAAAAATATAGGCAATGGAAATGGGAAAGTTTTGCTTATTGGTGATACTGAACATGATTACGAAGTATCAAAAGAAATTGGTTCCGATTGTGTCTTAATTGCCGATGGTCATCAAAGTAAGGAAAAATTAATTGAGTGTAATGTTCCTGTTTTTGATTCTCTCTCTGAACTTGGGATAAAATTTAACTCTGGTCTCTAATTTGATTAGTTACTCGTTTAGGATAACAAAAAATTGTTGATTATTAAATTATTAAGTAGTAATCTTTAATACCGATTTATAATTTTAAAACATCTTTAACAATCATCGAGGCAAAGAATGAGAGCCATCTGGACCGGCCATATACGATTCTCCCTTGTAACAATTCCAATTAGACTTTATAGTGCAATTGATACGAACGAAACAGTCAGTTTCAATCAACTGCATAAAGAAGACAGCGGAAGAGTTGGCTATGACAAGAAATGTAAGAAGTGCGGGAAATCTTTAACTGCCGAAGAAATCGTTAAAGGATTTGAATACGAACCGGATCAATACGCAATAATTGAACCTGATGATTTTGCGAAAGTAAAAATAAAGAGCACAAAGATAATAGAGATTGAAGGATTTGTTAATTCCTCAGAAGTGCATTCAATGCTGTATGATTCTCCTTATTTCATCGGTCCTGACGGAGATGTTGCCTCGCAGGCTTATGCACTCTTGAATAAAACTTTAGAAGCTTCGGGTAAAATGGCGATTGGTAGAATTGTTTTAAGAGACCGGGAAGACTTTGCAATGCTTGCACCATTTGAAAATGGATTAGTAATGTATAAACTTCGTTATCCGAATGAACTGAGAAAAATGAAAGATGTACCCGAGCTTACTGATGTTAAAACAGATAAAGAACAACTGAAGCTTGCAAAAACTCTTGTTGATTCCATGACCACATCTCTTTCAAAAATTGATTTGCGTGACAGGTATCAGGATGCAGTTAAAGAAATGATAAAAGCAAAGATAGAAGGAAAAGAAATTATTTCGATAACAGAAGAAGTAACTCCTGTTGTTGATATGATGAAAGCCTTAAAGCAAAGTATCGAAATTGCAAAGAAAGAGAAAAAACCGATGCAGAAAGCTAAGGGAGAGAAAAAGAAAGAAAAGGTTGCAACAAAAAGCAATAAAGCAAAAAAGAGAAAAAGTGCTTAATTTTGTGTCAGGAAAGATTTTAACGAATGGCAAAAGTAATTCAGTTACAGGTTACACCAACACCGCCTAAGCTTGGTTATAAGAGGGCAAACAAAAAAAAGGATCTTGAAAAAAAGGGACAATTGAATCTGTTCAGGCAAAGTGAACCGCGGATTCATCAGCTTCCTTCAAGGTTCACTCCATTTGAAGAAGCTCTGGTTCTCGATGAAGAAGGAAACCCCGGTGCACAGGAAGCTTATCTTAAAGCAATCCTTGAGAAGGACTCTGTTGCAGATGCATATTGCAACCTTGGAATTCTCGAATCCAAAAACAGAAACGTAACTAAAGCTTTTGATTATTTTACAAAATGCCTCCAGCTTGAACCACGGCATCTTGAAGCACATTATAATCTAGCTAATCTTTATTTTGAAGTTAATGATTACAGGCTTGCGAAGCTTCATTACGAAGTCGCTGCGGAAATTGAACCTGATTTTCCGAATATATATTTCAATCTTGCTCTTGTATATGCTTTAAATGAAGAATATGAAAACGCCGTTAACGCATTGATAAAGTATAAAGAACTTGTGCCGGAAGATGAAGGAAGAAAAGCAGATAATCTTTTAACTGGTTTGCAGAGAACTTTAGCGGGGAATTAAATAGTTTTGTTGTGCCTTGTCATCCTGAACTTGTTTCAGGATCTATGGTTTGAAGAAGAGATGCTGAAAATAAATTCGAGCATGACAAAACTCTAAATCATTTCAACAACTTTTTTAACAAGCGCAGCGGTCAATCCCCAGATAACTTCTCCATCATAATTATAGAAATAAACTTTCCTTTTTATTTTTCCCCACGGTTTTGAATATCTCTGGCGGAAGATTTAGTTTCTCAACAGGCAGAAGTTCAATCTTGTTTCCCTCATCATCAATATAAAAAGGATGTGCTTCCAATCTTACATGATGAACATCCGGAGGATTTTCTTTAAAGAAAGAAACCGGAACAGCAAAGACTTTTTCTACTTCAGTTTTATCAAAATTTATCTCTTCAAGATTTTGTATGTCAACCTCTGCTATAAAAGCATTTACTAACACTCCTGGAATCATAAGTATTCCAAGCTGACCAATTACTTTTATTTTTTCTCTTTTGATTCCGAGTTCTTCTATAGTTTCTCTTATCGCTGTTTCAAGGTGGCTTTTATCTTCATTCTTATCAAGCTCACCACCGGGAAAAGAAACTTCACCTCCCTGCCTTATTTCCGCGGCTCTTTTCTCAAATAGAAAACAATACTCACCTTTTATTTTTACAATGGTTATTAATACAGATGAATTAAAATATTCATCATCATCAATTAGCACCGGGTAGGGCGATAATTTTTGCCTTAACTGATTAAAATCAATTTCTTTCATTCATTACAACTTAATTAAAGATTATTTAATATTTCCTTAACTCAATCTTAATCTTTTTCTTTTATCTTTTCACCATTCCTTTTAACGAATTACGTATAATATAAAAAATGAAATCTAAACTTCGGGGCATAATTTCTTTTCTTTTTAATTGTTTTTTAGGATTTGTAACTTTTCTTCTTGTAGTATTATCTGGTGAATTATTGTCAATGTCTTTGGGACTTACAAAAAATATTTCATTCGGGTTAATTCATATTCAAATTGCCCTATTGGGTGCGATACTGCAAGGAAGTATATACTTTTTCAAATCTCTTAAAAAATTGGCTTAAGAGCTAATAGGGAGCACTAAGATTGTAAATAGTTCAGGCTAAAATGCAATCTTACAGCTCCCGCCGATTTTTATTCTTAATAATTCCTTAACGATCCCTTTATATTAATTTAATAGTACAACAAGATATTTGGGATGAACAGATAAGGAGAAAATATGATCGGTGAAATTCTTTTGGTTGCTACTCTGCTTATTATTGCCAGTTATGATACCATTAAACACAAAAGCGGGAAAAACAGTTAATTAGTTTTCAGTACAATGTTTCTTTCGCGCAGATAATTTAAAACACTTCTGAAACATTTTTCTTCTTCCCCAATATATTCCGGAGGAGAAATTCCTTTTCTTTTAAACTCACCTTTTACAACAAGATTAACCACCGCATTACACGTATAGCCAGTTGTTCTTGCCATAGAAGATGTCTTTGTTTCTTCATCAAACTTGTCAAACAATTCGTATTTATATTCTTTTGATTTCCCTTCCTCTTTTCCTTTCATAAGAACCTGCAGATAAGTAAATTCGGGTTCATTCTCTTCAAGCTTCCATAAAGGAAAAAGTAATTTTGCCGAAAGATCAACCGGTTTTATTTTTTGTCCATTAATTTCGATTGGTTTATCACTAAAAAATCCTGCCTGCTTTAAAACTAAAATAGCTTCTTTATGACCGGGATAGCGCAAAGTCTTTTCAATCATTGTACGGAATTTTCATTGTCTTTAGAAGAGTGCGGAGACCATCGGTATTAAAAGCTTCGAGAGTCCCAACATTTTCAACATCAATAAATTCTGAACCGCTCAAAGCTTCTTTTATTACTTCAAAACCATTTTCTCTTAACCGGGCAGGTCGCATATATTCTTCAATAACATCAACCGGTGAAAAGGGAGCCTTATATTGAAATGGCATTGTCCTCTTAAAAGGCAAACCGCCGACCAGACATTTAAAGAATTCTACTTCCATTCTTTTTACATAGTAGCCAAGAATAATACTGCTCAGCCCCGGGGCAACTCCACAATCAACAACGGCAGTTACATTTTTTTGCTTTGCGAGAGAATCCAGAGTAAAAGGATCTTCGCTAAAGAAAGATATATCGACAACATTTTTCCCGAATTCAATAACTGTCTTCAAAGTATTATATCCTAAAAATCCGGGAACTGCACCGACAACAAGATCAAAATCATTAATAAGATTAGAAAGCTCTCTTTTGTTTGTAAGATCGATTTTGGCAGTAGAAATATTTTTCTTTTTGAGTAAAGATAATTTATGCTGATCAAAATCAGCAGAAGTAACATTATGATTCTTAGCAAGATCAATTGCTATTGCACTACCCACCATTCCTGCACCAAGAACAATAATTTTTTTCATAATTATTATTTGTGAAGAATAATTTTTAGGTAAACGAAAGGTTAAAAATGAAATAGAGATTAGCTTGCGTGCTTCTCCAATTTCTCCAAAACCTTTTTTGCCGTATCTACAATATTGGATACAGTGTAAATCCATATTCTTTCATAATAATATCGCCCGGTGCAGAGGCTCCGAATTTTTCAATGCTTACAGCTTCACCGTAATCACCTATATATTTTTCCCAGCCTTGTTTTATGCCCGCTTCAATAGATACTCTTGCTTTTATTTCGGAAGGAAGAACCGATTCCTTATATTCTACAGATTGCATTTCGAACAATTCCCAGCTTGGGAAGCTGACAACCCTTGTCTTAATACCAGATGCTTCAAGTTCATCTGCTGCTTTTAAAGTTATGCCAACTTCAGAACCTGTAGCCATTAAGATTAATTCGGCAGGATCAGAATCTTTAAGAATGTATGCCCCTTTCAATAAATTTTTTGCAGAAGGAAATTTTTCCTGATCAAGTACCTGTAGTCCCTGTCTTGTTAAAATTAATGCGACAGGACTTCCTTTATGTTCAATAGCAAATTGCCATGCATAAGCAGTTTCATTAATATCTGCAGGACGAATAACTACTAATTTAGGAATAGCTCGTAGCGAAGCAAAATGTTCAACAGGCTGATGCGTTGGTCCATCTTCACCTAAACCGATACTATCATGAGTAAAAACATAAATGGGTCTTATTCCCGAAAGTGAAGCGAGACGTATTGCAGGTCTTAAGTAATCGGAAAAAATTAAGAACGTTCCCCCGTAAGGAATAACGCCACCATAAATTGCCATCCCATTAAGTGCGCTCGCCATTCCATGTTCTCTTACACCAAAATGAAAATTTCTTCCACCATAATTTTCAGGTGAGAAAGCAGGATAATCTTTCAACATTGTATTGTTGGAAGGTGCAAGATCTGCAGAACCTCCGATTAGAGAAGGAAGCGATGCTGCAATTGCATTTAACACTTTACCTGAACCTGCACGGGTTGCAACTTTTTTCCCTTCATCTTTGAAAACAGGAAGCTTTGATTTCCATTCCTCTCCATAGTTTCCATTCATCAAATCAATGAAGAGTTTAGCATCATCAGGATATTTACTCTTGTACTTTTCAAAAAGCTTGTTCCATTGCTCTTCTTTATCTTTACATTTCTTATTCACCTCATCAAAAAAACTTTTTACTTCATCCGGGATGTAAAACGTTTTGTCTTCAGGCCAACCAAGATTTTTCTTTGTTAATTTTACTTCTTCTTCGCCAAGCGGAGAACCATGTGCATCTGCAGTATCCTGTTTATGCGGACTACCATAACCAATATGAGTTCTTGTTACTATTATTGAAGGTCTTTCATCTTTCTGTGCATTTTTTATTGCACTCTCAATCGCTTCAATATCATTTACATCGTCTATGTGCTGAACATGCCAGTTATAAGCTTCAAACCTTTTTCCTACATCTTCAGTAAAAGCAAGACTTGTGCTGCCATCAATACTAATATGATTATTATCATAAAAGAAAATAATGCTGCCAAGCTTTAGGTGTCCGGCAAGAGATGCAGTTTCATGAGAAACACCTTCCATCAGATCACCATCGCTGCAGATTCCGTAAATAAAATGATCGATTAATTTTATATCGTCTTTATTAAACTTTGTGGAAATATAATTTTGTGCTATTGCCATTCCGACAGCGTTTGAAAAACCCTGTCCCAAAGGTCCGGTTGTTGTTTCAACTCCGGGAGTAAGATGATATTCCGGATGTCCCGGGGTAATACTTCCCCACTGTCTGAAACTTTTAAGATCATCCATCGAAACTTTAAATCCTGTAAGATGAAGAAGAGAATAAAGAAGCATACTTCCGTGTCCAGCTGAAAGAATAAACCTATCCCTGTTATACCAATCTGGATTGGAAGGACTGTAATTCATATATTTTGAATAAAGAACATAACCAATCGGTGCACAACCCATCGGCATTCCCGGGTGACCTGCATTTGCTTTTTGAACTCCATCTACTGATAAAAATCTTATTGTATTTATTGCTAATTCATCGAAATTTTTTGAAACTATCGCCATTTTATTTGTCCCTGCTGATAAAGAAAAAATATTTGAGTATTAAATATATCAAAAGATATTGAGCTTTTTAAGGTAAATCTCAGGATGTTTTTATGATTATTTATAAAAAAGGGCTATAAATATTTATAGCCCTTTCAAAAATAAATTATTTACTAACTGTTTTAAAATATACCGTTAAAATAAGCAACAACGCCTAAGTTAAATGTGAGAAGATCAGTTTTAGATTTTGAAACCTGATAAGAAACTCTACCATTATCTTCTACAATTACGGAACCTTCTTTAAGATACTCAGCTTCAGTGCCGAAAAGGTAACGTGCTTTGAAATCAAGATATAATGATCCGACCTCCTTACCAAGATTATCTGTTAAGAAAATCAGAAACCCGGCACCTCCACCATAGCTCCACGCAAAGTCATCAAAATTTGTCGAGCTTGCAACTTCATTATAATCCCGGCTATTAATTGAAGTTTCAGTAAATATATAAGAGCCGCCAAACAATCCTTCGGCGTAAGGTCTGAAAGTTCCTGTTGGGGAAATTACCTGGAAAAGCAAATGAAAGTTCACAAGGTTATTTGATCTGTCTACATCAACAAATACATCCGGTATTGTGTAACTGAAAGGTTCCCTTCTCGATTCACTTCCATAATTTAAATAGCCAACATTCAATCCAATCGAAGCAGGCATTTGCTGAGTTGGAGTAAAAAATAAAATCTGAAGACTTCCGCCATAACCCAACCTGTTTACATTATCTTTAAATTCTCCCTGTGGAAAAGCGAGTGTAAAATTTATTCCTGCTGATTGAGCAAATATTGTTGATCCGATTGCTATATAAATCAAAGTAATAATAAATGTTTTAAATTTCATTTAGCCTCCAAATAAAAAAAGTATTGTTAATATCCCATGTTAGATGATTTAAATTTAAGATTTTTATTTATGGTGAGGTAATTATGTTGTAAGTCCGGTAATATTTTGATTTAGATGGTTAAAATTAACTTCGGAATTTTAGCTGCCTTTTATTCTCAATCCCCTGGGAACAGCATATTTTTCAAGGATATCGAAAAACCCTTGCACAATCAGAGCAAGTATCGCTGCCGGAACAGCGCCTTCAAGAATCAAGGAAGGATTGTCCAATCTTATTCCGGTAAGTATAGGTTGACCATATCCTCCAGCACCAATTAAAGCTCCAAGCGTCGCCGTTCCTACATTAATTACAGCAGAAATTTTTATTCCCGCAAGAATTGATCTTGAAGCAATCGGCAATTCAATTAATCTTAACTGTGCAAAAGACGGAAGACCTAAAACCTCAGCGGAATCTTTAATGTGTGCCGGAATATCTTCCAGACCAGAATATGTATTCCTTACAATAGGCAGCAAACTATAAAGGAATAGAGCAACTATTGCTGGCCAGGTTCCGATACCTAACAAAGGAATCATAAAAACAAGCAGAGCAAGTGAAGGAATCGTCTGGATTATACCGGTTACAGCAAGTATGAAATTGCCTAGTCTTTTTCTTTTATTTGCAATAACTCCAAGAGGGATTGCTAAAATTATAGCAGCAAAAAGAGAAACGGTAACAAGAAACAGATGATCTTTAGTATTCTTAAAAAGTCTGTCTAAAAAGGTTACCCTAGAATATTTTGTTTCAATAGAAAATTTATTTGCTATAAAATCCGAAGCAACTTTTCCCTCCGGTAATCCTTTTAATTTTATCAGGCCATTCAGCTTTATCATTGTTGCCTCATTCAAACTGTTTTCAAGCCTGAGAATTGATTTAACAACTTCCGGATTTTTTTCGAGCAAATCATCCCGGTAAAGAAACACTGCTTTATACTCAGGAAAATAATTAAGATCATCCTCGAGTGTTGCAAGATCATAATATTCTATTTCTGCATCTGTTGAATAAAGATCTATAACATCAATCGAACCTGAAGAAATACCTCTGTAAGCAAGATCGTGATCGAGCCCTTTTACATTGGTTTGTGGCAGATTATATTTCTCACGTAAACCGGGCCATCCATCTTTTCTATCCATAAATTCATTACTAAAACCAAATACCAGCTCGGGATGGTTTCTTAAATCAGATATTTTTTTGATGTGAAGTTTCTCTGCTTTCTCTTTTTTCATACCAAGTATGTATGTATTGTTAAAGCCAAGAGGCTTGCTCATTTTTATTTTTAATTCACTTAAATAATTTCTCAGTTCTTCATCATTCTGAAACTTTTTGCCGGCAAGTATTTCATACCGGAGCGTTCCGGTATATTCCGGGTATATGTCAATATCACCATTTAAGAGTGCATTCCATAAGACAACCGTACCTCCAAGTTCTTTCAAATATTTCACGTCTTTAGTTTGTGTTCGGGCAAGCTGCGCGGCCATCTGACCAAGTATAACATTCTCAGTAAATGTTTTAGAACCAATCTTAATATCCTGTGCTGCTATTGATAACAAAGGAAGCATTATTAAAAATATTTTCAAAAGAAATTTCATGCTTCGATACCGCTTCTTTGAGCTTTTAAAAATCTTGTTACAAATTCATCAGAAGGGGAATTAATAAAATCATCTATCTTCCCTTCCTGAACAATCTCACCTTCGCGCATTAAAACAATCGTATCGCCGAAGAAAACTGCTTCATTCAAATCATGAGTTACAAGAAGAACGGTTTTTTTAAGTCTCTGAAAGATTTCTTTAAGATCCCCCTGGAGATCATACCTTATTAAAGGATCAAGTGCAGCGAGAGGTTCATCCAGTAAAAGAAATTGTGGATCGAGCATTAAAGCACGCATTAAGCTTACACGCTGTTTTTGTCCGCCGGATAATTCTGCAGGAAATCTTCTAAGCCCATCCGAAGGAAATTTTGTTAGAAAAGAAAGTTCTTCAATGCGTTTCTTAATCTTATCTTTTTCCCATCCGATATAGTTCGCAACAATGGAAACATTCTGAAAAGCATTTAAATGTGGAAAAAGTCCTCCGTCCTGAATTACATAACCGATTTTTCTTCTTACATTAAGATAGTTGGACTCACTTAATTCAGAATTATCTATCAGAACTTTTCCTTCTTCTGCATTAATTAGTCCAGTAATAATTCTTATTAAGGTTGATTTGCCGCAGCCGCTGGGACCAATTAAAACAGTGATTTCTCCTTCTTCAATTTTTAAAGAAAGATTTTTTAGAACATTGTCTGAATCAAAAGTTTTACTAATCTTTTCTAAAAGAATGGACATTTAGCATTTATTCTTTAAAATATTTTTGAAGAGATTTTCTTTTTCCAAGCCATTTGTTAAAAGCCGATGATGTTTTGGCAAAACACCAGGCTGCTGGAACTAGGAACAGCCATCCAGGCAAAATTGGTAAAAGTAAACCAATAATCCCAATTATTAAAAATACAAATCCCAATGAAAGATAAAATAGCCTGGCAGTTTTACTCTTAACCCGTTCTATCTTCATCGTTAAGTCTTAATGATAAATAATTTTTTTCTCATATTTTTTACGATGATGAAACTGCAATATGCAAAGAACGGGGCGGCAAAAACATCAATCGAGTAATGCACGTGCTGAAGTAAAACACTCATTGCAACTAAAATTGTAGAAGTGAGGAAAAAAGATTTGAGAAGTTTTCTTTCTGCTAAAAGAAAAAGAAGAAAAAGCGTTGCTGTATGACCGGAAAAGAAAAGGTCCTTTGTAAGTAATTGTCCGGTTCCAAAAAATTCTACAAAAGGATCGCTTAACTTCATCATTTCGTTCGGCGGATTTAAAGGAAGAAGGTACATTGCAATAATTCTGAAAACAATAAGCAAAATATAACTTTGAAGTGCAGTAAGAAGTAAATCCGGTTTTTTAATAAAAAAATATAAGGCTGTAAAAAGTGAAACGTAAATTAAACCAAACGTAAGCCAGGTAAGGTTAACGGGTTCAAACAAGTTAAGAAGCGGATCGCTAAGTGTAACGCCATTCCTTGCTTCAACAAAGTTCAGAAAGCTCGCCAGCATTCTTAGAATAAAAATCAGCAGAAGAAAAGTTATAACAAATTCAACTCTGAATTTTCTTTTTCTGAAAGCTTCTTTCCATCCGGTCATAATTTTTATATAAGAAGAGGAAAAGTTTTATTTTTTGTGTTCACAAAATTCAGTTAAAACACCAAATGTAGATCTTGGATGAAGGAAAGCGATATCCAATCCTTCTGCTCCTTTCTTCGGGACTTCATCAATTAATTGAATCCCTTTATTTGCAACTTCTTTTAATTTTTCAGGAAGATTCTTAACATTAAATGCAATATGATGAATTCCTTCCCCTCTCTTCTCGATGAATTTTCCAATTGGTCCAGCAGGATCAGTTGATTCGAGAAGTTCAATTTTAGTTTGTCCGACTTTAAAAAATGCAGTCTTTACCTTTTGATCTTTTATCTCCTCAACTGAATAACATTTTAACCCGAGAACTTTCTCATAATACTCAATTGCTTTAACAAGATTTTTAACAGCAATACCGATATGTTCTATATATTCGGGAATCATAGTTAATTAAACTTAATGATTTTGAAAGTCTTTTGCTTAGAACGAGTTTCAAAAGAGCCTATATGTAAGTGATTTTAAATTCTTGAGTATTTAACAAAAAATAATAGCGCTATTTGTTGACTCTAACAAATATTTTGTTTTAATTTGCAAGTGAAATCGGAAGGGGCGGTTATGGTTAAATACTTTCTTATCATCAATTCTTTTTCTGAAGCAGAACAATTATACAATTTTACGGGGAGAGGGGTATGGGAAAGCTAAGAAATGAAATCCAAATAACTAATTTCTCCTCTGCTATTTTTCTTTTCTTCGATACCTCTTCTCAATTATTAGCATACTTTATTATAAATATTTTTTAGCAATAATAGTGGGACAAAGAGATGAAGAATTTAAAGTTATTTTGCTCCCTTATTCTGTTTTCAGCTACAATGTTTGCACAAACAATCTATGTAAAGGGGAGTGTATCAACGCCAACGGAAGATGTAAAGAATGCATTGATAACATTTGTCTGCGAGAACGACACAACCAAAAGCTACGCAGCGTTAACCGATAGTCTCGGCAATTACAGCATTGGTTTAATAACAGGCATAGATGATAATACTTCTTTAGTGCCAACGAAATTTGAACTTGCACAGAACTATCCAAACCCGTTTACAATCTCTACGACAATTTCATATAAGCTTAACAAACAATCTGATGTGCAGGTAACCATTTATGATATTCTGGGAAGAGAAGTAAAGAAATATAACATAGGTGAACAACAGACCGGAGTACACGGAATATTGTGGGACGGAAGAAATAACTTCGGGGAAAAAGTAGCTACGGGTATATATTTCTATCGATTGAATGTGGGAAAAGAAAGCCTTGTAAATAAAATGCTTTTAACGAGGGGAGGCGGTCAAAGCAGCAAACTGAGTTTAAGCGGTAATTTTATTCCGCCAACTAAACCGGAAAAGGCAGCAATTGTAAATAACAACATAGGAAGTTATAGAGGAAAAATTGAAAATACAGAAAACACGGAGCCAAGAATAGCTGTGAAGGAGCTGGAAGCTATACTGATAAGAAAAGACACCACAATAAATTTCAGCGTAAACAAGCTGCCGGTAGCAAATGCAGGGGAAGATTGTAAAGTAAAGGTAGGACAATATGCAATTCTTGACGGTACACAAAGCAAGGTTGGTGATGGTAGTAAATTAACCTATCATTGGTCTGCAGATTCAGCTAACCCGGCAATAGTAATGTATCTTTATTTCCAGCCGCAAATAATTACAGGATTTGCAAAAGAAGGCACATATAAATTCTATTTAGTAGTAAACGACAGCATAGCCGACAGCGAGCCGGATGAAGTGGTTGTGGAAGTAGGTCCAAGAGGAGAAAGCAAATTTGAAGACCCGGTGATGGAACTACAGGTAAGATATGCTCTTAACGATCCGACTGGCGAACTTACAGATGAAAAATTGGCATCTTTAAACAGTTTTATTTTCGCAGTAATGTTTGGAAAAATTGCTTCACTGGAGGGTATAGAGAATTGCTCTAATCTTACACAAATGAATCTTGGATTAAACAGTATATCTGATTTAACCCCTCTTTCCAGTTTAACAAAACTCGAGGACCTTGCTTTAGACCAGAATTATATTATTTCGGATATCACGCCTCTGGCAAAATTAATTAACCTAACAGTATTAAACCTTGAAAGTAATAATATATCGGATATTTCAGAATTAAAAAATTTAACAAAAATGTACTCTCTGTACTTGTTAGACAACCCAATAGAAGATTTTTCACCATTAAAGGACTTTAAAGAATTAAATGATCTATGGATCGGACGATTTGGCGGCAATACTTATCCATGTACAGGAACCGATGTAATTTCAAATTTTACCAAACTGGATATTCTTTGGATAACTGATTGTGATGTTCAGGATATATCTTTTGTAGCGACATTATCGGTATTAGAATACCTGCGTCTGAGTCACTGTAATGTTTATAATATTTCAGCAATATCAAACTGTACTCATCTTGTGCGATTGTATTTGGATAATAACAATATTACTGATATAACATCCATAGAAGGATTAACGGATTTGAATTTATTAGATCTAAGTAATAACCGGATTACAAATATAGAACCACTGGTAAACAACAGCGGTCTTGGGCAGGGAGATACAATTTCTCTAAACGGTAATCCCTTGGATGAGATTTCAATTAACCTTTATATCCCGGAACTACAAAACCGGGGTGTAACGGTTTTTTATTGATTCTTTATTTAAAAGATATGGAGGTATAGAGTAAAAAATAACGGAAAGGTGGTGCGGCAACACCACCATTCCTATGAAGCAAACAAAAAGTAAGGCTTCTCACCTTTTGGGTTCATCCGTTTGCACGGGTATCCCATTTTTATTTGTACTAAAAAATAAACAAATCAATAAATCAAAACAAAAGGAGGTTCAAAAATGATTGAACGGACATTAAAAGCCTTTTCGTTTCTATTGCTTGTATTTTTTATTTCCGGTGCAAAGGAAATAACGGCTCAAGAAGCTGCAGATCACCTTGTAATCATCCAGGTTTGTTTAAATAATAATGAAAAGTCGAAATGCTGGATAGAAGTATATAACCCTACAGATAAGGTGCTTATACTTGAAAGGTTCAGGTTGTCGCATTTGAGAACAATTAATGTACTGCCGGATTCAATAAGTAAAGAGGGCGGAGTAAAGGTCGGCGCCGGTGAATATGTAATTCTTTGTGCCGATGAAAATATGTTCCCTTGGCTGTCACGAACCACTTCGTGACAGATGGACTATAAATATATCAAATCACAACCTGTTCTTTATACTCTCCGAAAACTTCTCTTAATGTATTACAAATTTCCCCTACGCTTGCATAAGCTTTTACAGCTTCAACTATATATGGAATAAGGTTTTCATCAGTACTTGCGGCTTTTTTCAAATCACTTAAAGCCTTATCAACTTTCTGTAGAGTTTCTTTCACTTTTTATTTTATTAAGAAATTTAATTTGCTCTTCCTGAACATTCATATTGATCTTAAGAAGTTCCGGCTCTTCATCTTCCTCTGATTGAAATTTATTTATCCCGACAATTATTCTTTTGCCGCTTTCCATTTCTTTCTCAAATTTATAAGAAGCTTTCTGAATCTCTGTTTGAACATAACCATTTTCAATCGCTTCAATCATTCCTCCCATAGCATCAATCTTATTAATATAATCTTCAGCTTCTTTTTCAATCTGGTCTGTCATTGCTTCAACATAATATGAGCCCGCGAGCGGATCGATAGTATTTGCTACTCCGCTTTCATAAGCTACAATTTGTTGTGTGCGAAGAGCAGTTCTTGCAGCCTGTTCTGTTGGAAGAGCAAGCGCTTCGTCTTTCGAATTTGTATGAAGACTTTGCGCTCCGCCAAACACTGCAGCCAAAGCCTGGATTGTCGTTCGAACAATATTATTATCAACCTGCTGTGCTGTTAGAGTAGAGCCTGCGGTTTGTGAATGAAATCTCAACATCATTGAGCGGGCATTTTTTGCTTTGAAACGGTTCTTCATAATCTTTGCCCAGAGTCTTCTCGCAGCCCTGAACTTTGCAACTTCTTCGAGAAGATCATTATGTGAATTAAAAAAGAAAGATAACTGTCCGGCAAAATCATCTACATTTAAACCTGTTTTTATTGCAGCTTCAACATAGGCAATTCCGTTTGCAAGAGTAAAACCGACTTCCTGCGAAGCTGTAGAACCTGCTTCTCTTATATGATAACCGGAAATTGAAATTGTATTCCAGCCGGGAACTTCTTTAGCACAATACTCAAAGATGTTTGTTATTATTCTCATAGAAGGCTTTGGCGGAAAGATATAAGTGCCGCGGGCAATATATTCTTTTAAGATATCATTTTGAATTGTCCCGCTAATTTTATCTTTGGATACCCCCTGTTTTTCAGCGACCGCTATATACATCGCAAGGAGAACTGAAGCTGAAGCATTTATTGTCATCGATGTTGAAATTTTATCAAGCGGTATTTGATCGAACAACATTTCCATATCTGCAAGTGTATCAATCGCAACTCCAACTTTTCCAACTTCACCATAAGCCAATGGTCATCGCTGTCATAGCCAATCTGGGTAGGCAAATCAAATGCAACAGAAAGACCTGAAGTTCCCTGAGAGAGTAAATACCTATAACGTTGATTAGATTCCTTTGCAGTTCCGAAACCTGCATACTGTCTCATTGTCCAGAGTTTTCCCCTGAACATTGTAGGCTGAATTCCTCTTGTATATGGATATTCTCCTGGAAAATTTATTTCATCAATAAAATTATTCATTGTTAATATCAAGCGGTGTGTAAAGTGATTTTACTTTTGTGAATGAAGCAGTTGTAAATTCTTCCTGGCGTTCGGCTTTTTTTAAGATAGATTTGTTATAAAAATTTTCTTCCCAATTTTTGAAAGCATCTTGTAATTTCTTTTTTAGTTGTTCTAAATCATTCATTTCAAGAATAACCTCTTTGAATAAATTCTAAATTGGAAATTACTAAAAAACAAATATAAAGAGATTACCTCAATGGTGAGAAAAAAACTTTTTAGCGAAAGCCGTTTTTAATTATTTACTTTTCCTGTTTAACAGCATGTCCTCCAAACTCGTTTCTTAATGCAGCAATTACTTTTGCAGAAAATGGATTTTCTTCCCTCGATGCAAAACGTTCATATAATGAAAGAGTAATAGCAGGAACTGGGATTGCATTTTGAATTGCATATTCCGAAGTCCAGCTTGCTGTACCGGAATCATCAACGTAAGGTGCAATCTTTTTAAGAGAGTTACCTTCTTTCTTGAATGCATCAGCAGCAAGTTCGAGCAGCCAGCTTCTTACGACAGCACCATTGTTCCATAACTTGGAAACCTGTTCAAGATCAATATCAAAATCTGAACGGAACATACATTCAAATGCTTCGCCAATTCCCTGTAACATCACATACTCAAGAGCATTGTGAATCATCTTTACAAAATGTCCGGCTCCGCTTTTACCAACATGAGCATAACCATTTTCCGGTGCCAAAGAAATAAATATTGGCTCGACTCTTTTCACAGCTTCTTCCGAACCGCCAACCATTAAGTTGTAACCGATTTGTAATCCCCAGATTCCGCCACTTACTCCTGCATCAACAAAATGAATCCCTTTCTCTTTACATTTTTCAAAATTCTTAATTGATTCTGTGTAGTGCGAGTTCCCGCCGTCAATTATTAAATCATCTTTATCTAGAAGACTTAGAAGTTTATTTATTGTTTCATTTGTCGGTTTCCCGTGTGGAACCATTATCCAAACATTTCTTGGCCTCTCAAGCTTTTTAACAAGATCTTCAATTGAATCGGCGCCTGCCCCGCCGTCTTCAACAGCTTTCTTTACATTAGCCTTATTCAAATCAAAAGCAACTATTTCATGATTAGCATTCTTCAATCTCTTTAACATATTTCCCCCCATTTTCCCAAGACCAATCAAACCTATTTTCATTTTAATTCCTTTCAAACTTTAATATTAAATTATAATATCTTATCGATTAATCACAAGTCATAAGCGACAGCAAATTTTAAATTGCTATTTCTAATAATTAATTATCTGGTAATATTAAAACAATGTGAGCTAAAAAAATTAGTTCTTTTGGAAATTAGCTGTAGTTACTTCTTCAAGGGTTTTAACAAGGTCGGTTCTTGAGAATGGTTTGATAATAAATTTATCCGCTCCAGCATCATAAAATTCTTTTATCTTCTCTTCCATAAATTCACTTGAAATCACAATAAGCGGACGTTTAAGCGAATCATTTTTCTTAAGATCACGGCAGATCAAAAGGCTTTGAGCCCAATGGTTATGATTTACATCAAAAATTATTACTCCATGATCTTCTTCATCTATCAAATCTATTTTAAAATTTCTGAAAGTTATGAGCTTCAATTTCATATTGATTTTTAAGAAATGCCTTAAGAAGATCATACGACTCGCTAGCATCATCGAGCATTAAAATTCTTTTAATGTTCTTAACTCTTTTAGGTTCGATTTCAGCTGTAGTACGTTTGTTATGTGAAAGCGGAAGTGTAAAAGAAAATGTTGAACCTACCCCTTTAATGCTATCAACAAGAAGAGAACCTCCCATTCTTTCTATATATCTTTTTGCTAAAGCAAGGCCCAAACCATTGCCTTCGTAGTTCCTTCCAATATTAGTATCTTCCTGGCTAAACGGCTGGAACAAATGATCAAGATATTGCGATGAAATACCAACTCCCGAATCTCTAATTCTGCATATAGCAAGGTCCTTATCTGCTAATACACTCAGTTCGACTTCCACAAATCCTTGTTTTGTAAACTTGATGGCATTGTTAAGAAGGTTGCTAACAGCACTTTCTATACATTGATAATCTACATCAACATAAACAGGTTGTTCTACAATTTGAGTTTTAACTTCCAGCTTCTTTTCGATTGCTGAATCCCGGATAGAGCTAACCGAACTTTTTATTAAATCCGTAAGATTAAATGTCTCTATATTTAACTTGTAATTGCCCGCGTCGAGTTGTGCAAACTCAAGCATCTGCGTGATTCCTTTAAAAAGCCTTTCACTGCCACTGTATAAATTATCGAGATAAACTACATCCTCAGGACTTATCTTATCTTTAAGATTTTCTCTGATTATTGAAGCATATCCCAGAATTATATTTAACGGTGTGCGTAATTCATGGGAAAGCACATTTAGAAAAGTATCCTTTAATCTTTCAGCTTCCTTCAATCCATCGCGGGCTTTTTTTACTTCTTCCTCGGCAAGAATCGTTTCTGTCTGATCTACATGGAAAAGAACAATATAATTCTTATCATTATATAAAACAGGAAAGATATTCGTTTTTAACAAAGGAACCGTTATCTCTTTATTTCTCAGGAGAGAATCGGAATAGTTATTAACAGATAAATAATTTTTAGTTTCAAAAACTTTCCTGATGGAATTCTGAATTCCCCCTTTTTTCAAATCGGGATCTTCAAAAACAGAATATTCTTTCAACTCATCAATTTCATAGCCCCACTGCTGTGTAAAAGCCGGATTAATATATTCAATCCTTCCCTTTTCATTTATCACCTGAATGGGAAATTGTACACAAGAATAGAGATTACTGAAATATTTTTCTAAGTCGCGCATAGCCTTCGTTAACTTACCGGTAAAGAAAATTGAATAGAAGTGCCCTGAGATTTTTCAAGAATATTAATCTCGCCATTATGCTGATCAATGATACTCTTGCATAAAAACAATCCATAACTCCCTTTTTTTAAAGTTAAAAGATCGTTGAATGACTTGACTTTATCAACAGGAAAACCGGGACCATCATCTTCAACTTCTACATAAACCCGGTTGTTATCGGAATGCGTTCTTATGGTTATGGTAGCATCTTTTTTTGCTTCAGCAGAGTTGGTAAAAAGATGAACTAAAAGATGTTGAATCTGTTCGGAATCGTAATTGCACAAAGGTAACTTTTGAAAATCAGTTTTAAATTGTATAGGATGAAACTTTTTCATCGGAGAAATATATTTAATAACTGAGTGAATAGTTCTGCTGAGATCGCCGCTGTCTTTGTTAAGACTGATTATAGAGGTCTCCATAAGTACGTGAGCATATTTCTGAATACTTCTTATGCTGTCGGTTGCAACTTTCGATTTTAATTTAAGCCTGTCGAAAAGTATTAAATCACGATCCTTTAACTCTGCTTCAAAATCTTTCTGCGCTTTTTCAATTGTTCTCGTAAGGCTTTCAGTTTCAAGCAATGCAACGTGAACAAGTCCTTGCAGTGATTGTCCTATCTCAGTATCTATACTTGATTTTAGAGCTTTTCTTTCTGCTCTGATTAGCTGAGTGTTGGCTTCCTGTAAAGCATTGTATGCATTTATTTGTCCATGGTAAAGTTGCGCATTTCTAATTGCAGTAGCAGCCTGACCAGCCAATATTTCAAACGTATCAGTTATTTCTCTGGCTTTAATTTTATGAAGATGTTTGCTATCAACGTATATAACACCTATTTTTTTATCATCTGTAATAAGCGGTGAACATAAATATTGTTTGAAGTTCAAGTCTTAAAATACTTTTACTGGGATCATAATTTGTGTCGCTTTGAGCGCCTTCAATAAACTTTGATTGTCCATGACTGAAATACATCCTCCACAACTGTATTACTTACATTAAATAAACTTTCAGGAAGCGGACTTCCCCCCGCATTAAGACCGAACTTATACTCAAGATTGTCCAGTTTGATTTTTCAGAACAATAAATCCGCGATCTGAATTTGTAATAGTTATAGCATTCTTCAATACCAGTTCAAGAACATCTTCAAGTATTAAAGACTTGTTTATGCTCTTTAACAATATTTAAGATCAGCTCAAGGTTTTTAACTTTTTCAATAGATTCATCATTAGGAAGGACGGGCTTCTCTAAACTCTCGTCAATAGTCTTCTTAAGCTCAGATAATTTCACCATATTATTCTAAAATGTTGGTTAAAAATAGAAATTCACACAATAAACTTGAAATGTATCAACAAAATACATTCCATTAAGAAACTTGTCTAAAATCTTTATTTATGAACAATAAATGAATATAAAATGTAGATTTTCCCGATGTTTTTAGAAGATATGTAAACTCAGTTTCTTAATAATTTATATGATACGAACCACTCCCAGGAACTGCCACCTTGAAACCATGCATTTGCAATTCCTGCAGAAAGCGTTGACTCAAGATTAAACCAATGTTTAAAAATTAAATTTAACTGAGCTCCAATATCAATCCACTTTCTTCCTAAAGATGATTCCGTATATAATGCCTGCGAATAAACAGAACAATCTATATGACTTAAATAATGCTGCCCGATAGAAGCATTTGCAAATCTCAATGGAGGCAAATTATCTTCAAACAGTAACTTCACAAATCCATCGGAATCAAGAGTATAAATTGGAATTCCGGGAAATCTAAATACACTTCTATATTGTTTCACATCAACATTCTCCAGCGCTCTGTTTCCAAATCCTCCAAAGAAAAATTTTGACTGGAATAATTTATTATTCTTCTGATGATATCCCGCAGCCAATTTAAAATGAAATATATTGTGGTCGTCAATGAAAGTTGTAAAATGTCCCCACTCTCCATAAAGCTGCCCGGCATATTCAACTTTATCAAGTTCAGTTGCAAAAACCAAAAAAGTAAAATTGAACATATTCCCATATTCAAAATCAGCGCTTCCTATTGTTCTTCTTAAATCAGTTGAGTTAAAAGTTGTTTGTGCAACTGCAAAATCAGGCTCGGATACTCGTACAAGGTTATCGTTTATATAAACAATGTCTCTATAGTATGCAATCTCAGATTCCTGTTTCATCTTTAAAGGATTGTCATAAATCCAGTAGTGAATATTTCCAAACCGGATCTTTGTTCCGATTATACCTCGTTTTCTATCATTAAAAAGATCGTAAAAATCCGGAGCGTTGTAATCTAATCCGAAGATATATTGCTTCTTATATTCATACTTACCTTTGAAATGAAATTTTGGTCCCAAAGGATTTTCATTAAATGGAGAAAATCCGGTTTCAATTGTTAAATCATGATTAAAAAGTGGATCAGCAATGTGAGTAAATATTCCAAGCATTTTTTGTTTTTGAAAACCACTTATAACAGGAATAAAAGTCAGAACTTTTAAATTTCCCAGTCCGCTGTATTCTTCCTCATTGCTTTTAACATTCACAAAATTATTTCCTGAAGGTGGAGCAACGTACCAATTGTACACCTGCGGATTCTTTTTAATGACTTCGTCACCGAGATATTGTATTGCAGACAAACTTCCCTTTGCGGGTTTGTCCTGAATAATAACAGGAATAAAACCATCAGAGGTAAACTCAAATGCAAATAACTCCCCAGTGCCAATATCAATCGGCTTGAACAAACCTCTCAGCGTATTGCTTAATACTATAGGTTTGTTGTCCTTCCAATATTTATCCATAGTTAATCTGTATATGTTAGAAACACCATTAGTATAGGCATCCCAGTATAAATAGCTACCATCTAAGCTCCATGATGCATCTTCCGGCGAACCGCTGGATGTTATGTACTCAAAACTAAAGGTATTGCTTTTTTTCAAGCTGTCGCAGCTTATAAGAATTATTGACTGCTGTCCATTTGATCTTAAATAGGTAGCAGCTATGTATTTGCCGGAAGGACTAACAGCTAATTGCTGAATATCATCTCCAAATGGAAATTCCTTCCCTTGCTCAAGAGCATTATAAGGATATGGTGAATAAATAATTGTAGCTTTACCACCGGAATGTTTAACTCCCCATAATTCATGTGTTTCAGGAGAAACAGTAAGTTCTCCTATCCTTGAATCAGGAAAAATTTCTTTGGTCTCTTCTGTTTTAACGTCAAGAACCCAAACATCCCTGTAAAGTTGATTGTTATTTGTCGTGTAGAAAAAAAATCCTGTCCCATAATCAAAAGCAGTAGAAGCAACTTCATATTGACTTGGGGTTGGCAAAGTTCCTATGATTTCTGTTTGGTGAGTGCTAAGATCAAATTTTTGTATTGATGCCAAATGACGTGGTTGATGAAAACCAAAAAATACTGATTTTGTATAAGGGTCATAATGCGGCTCGGTAACTGAACCAATGGGATGATTTATTAGTCTTTTAGCATTAGTTATTTCAGATGCACTAAGTCTTCCAATATTTTTCTTTTGAAACTGTTTTTCATATTCAATAAAATCATTCCAGGCATTGTCAAAATCTGTTTTGAAAATATTTTCAAATTTATCTTTAAAGCTACTGTAAAAGTCTTTGGAAGATATTTTATACCAATCTATCAGTTTCTGAGCATCATATTTTATTGCAAGATAAGCTGCAAAGCGGGCTCCATATAGATAAAAAAGTACTTCTATCAAAAATGAGTCGTGAGTTGATATTGCATCAAGTTCAACAACGGAAGGAAATTTTTTATTATCCAGCACCATTGATCTAAAATACATCTCATCAAAATTTCCAAGTATTCTGCCGAAGCCACCGCTCATCCAAGTTTCAAAAAAAACAGCAATTCCTTCCTGATGCCAGCGAGGAGTGTACCGGCTAATGTTAGTTAAAAGGCTGTAAAAAACTGAAATAGGTTGAACCTGTTCCGGCGTTACTTTCTGAAATATTTTTCTGGATATGTCTTCTACCTCTGACGCCTGGTCGTTAACAACAATATGAACTAATTCGTGACTTATAATCCATTTGAGTCTTTCGTTATAAGGAATATTTTCATAACCCGGCTCTAAAGGTTCAATCTCTAATCTAATATAATTTTGTGGAGTTGTAGTTGCTGCACCAAATCCATAGTCGCTAATATCATAAGTGTTAATTATAATTTTTTCTGAGGGTTTATAATCAAAAAGATTCATAAGTAGTTTTAAGGAATTTTCGGCACATTGAATAATATATGGCGCTAATGAAGCATAAGCTTCATGATATATTACAATAAAATTCTCGCTTTCCATCTCAACCCAATCAGATGGCTCAGCCTGAACATTAATTCTTACAATAAGATCATTCGTACCGGGGATTTCCGATATGTCACTGAACTTATAATCAAAATTAATTCCCAACGTTATTTTAACATTATCATTAGACGTATCCGATTTCACATTTTTTACTAAATCTGTATTTATATCTATTAAAGAATCAGATTTTAATTTCGTATCACTGAGTACTATTGTAAAATTGCCATCCTGATAATAGCTTCTATATGAAGAGATTTTTTGATCACTCGAAAATCTTACTGTAAGTCCTCCGCTTTTTTCATAAATAAATATTCCCGTAATATTTGTTTCTAATTTCCTTTGTATATCCCTTGAAATTTCTTTCCCCTCTTCAACATCTTTTTCACTTATAATCATCTTTAAGGAATCTTCCAGATAAACTTCTTTTCCGAAAGCTAAGCTTACAACCTCAACTGAATATTTTAGCGGCAAATAAATTTTATTTTCAACAGATATCGGAGAAACAGGAAGTTGAACAGTATTTGAAGTTTTATCCAATTTATTTTTAATTATCACATAAGGATCTCCGACAGTAACCGACACTCCAGTTTTTTCAAAATCTGCTTCTATAGCAGAGCCTTCTTTTTCATTAACATGAGGAAGTGAGAAGATTTTAACAAAATCAGAAAATGAGAAATAAAGATTTTCATGAAATTCCGTTAAGGGAATCTCAAACACATCACCTTTATATTTAACGCTTAACTTTGAGCTCTGGCAACAGGCATGAAATGGAAATGTAATAAGTAGGAAGAAAAAAATAAGAGGCTTCATTAAATGTAGATTTTAAAATATTAAAAGATCATTATTCGGAGATCAAAGATAAAAAAAAGCCTTCAATTTTCATTGAAGGCTTCAATTATCTTTTTGCAAACAGATAATTAGTTCAACTGTGTCAAGTTCTTAAATCTTTAGCACATTATCTTGAGAAAGCATAACGGCTTCCCAATTCATCAAGCTGTGAACCTGATCTTGAGAAAGCATAACGGCTTCCCAATTCATCAAGCTGTGAACCTGATCTTGAGAAAGCATAACGGCTTCCCAATTCATCAAGCTGTGAACCTGATCTTGAGAAAGCATAACGGCTTCCCAATTCATCAAGCTGTGAACCTGATCTTGAGAAAGCGTAACGGCTTCCCAACTCGTCAAGCTGTGAACCTGATCTTGAGAAAGCGTAACGGCTTCCCAACTCATCAAGCTGTGAACCTGATCTTGAGAAAGCATAACGGCTTCCCAACTCATCAAGCTGTGAACCTGATCTTGAGAAAGCATAGCGGCTTCCCAATTCATCAAGCTGTGAACCTGATCTTGAGAAAGCGTAGCGGCTTCCCAACTCATCAAGCTGTGAACCTGATCTTGAGAAAGCGTAGCGGCTTCCCAATTCATCAAGCTGTGAACCTGATCTTGAGAAAGCGTAGCGGCTTCCCAATTCGTCAAGCTGTGAACCTGATCTTGAGAAAGCGTAGCGGCTTCCCAATTCGTCAAGCTGTGAACCTGATCTTGAGAAAGCATAACGACTTCCTAACTCCTGGATTTGTGCTGAAGATCTGCCTTCAAGAACCACGATACTTTCCATTTTATCCATGGTACCTGAGATAGCTGAACTTTGAAGTTGAACCGCATCTTGAGGAACTCTGTATCTAACAGCTTCCTCAACGTTATTCATAGTCTGAGCGTATCCAGAAACAAACGCCCCGGCTACAATAACCCCAATAAAAAGAGTTTTACGCATAGCACTCCTTTCCTTTATTATAGGATAGCGTAGAAAATGACACAATTCCCACAATAGCCTGAGTGTTAACAAGTCAAGATTTATACCATGCTGCGTTTTTTTTATTTTTTGAAGGTTTTAACCGAGAAATTAATGATATGAGTAATTACTACCTGTTTTTCTATGTAAGAACACCCCTATTGTAAAAATTCTTTACAACAATGTATTACTCACTTATTATTTAACAGTTTATCCAACTTGGGTCTTGAGATTCCTAAAACACGCGCAGATTTACTCTTATTACCACCCATTTTTTTTACAACTTCTTTAGCATATAATGTTGATAGATTGATAAGATTTGTTTTTTCATAACTTAAATCCAATCTGATTAAATTAGGATGGAATGCTATATGTTCATCTCTTTCCAAAATATTAAGAGGTAAGTTCTTCAGCAGATTTGCAAAATCATCAAGTTTTAGTTCCTTAATATCTGATAGCAAAACTGCACGTTCAATTGCATTACGAAGTTCTCTAATATTTCCAGGCCAGGAATAAGCAAGCATGAATTCCTCTAGTTTCTTTTCAATTTTTTTTACAGATTTATTGAATTGTTTGTTAAACTCTTCAATAAACTTCCAAGCAAGTATTATAATATCTTCTTTTCTTTCTCTGAGAGGAGGTAACAGAATTGAAACCACATTTAATCTATGATATAAATCTTCTCTGAAAAGATCCTGTTTAACCATTTCATTTAAATCTCTATTAGTAGCAGAAATTATCCTTGTATTAATCGGTATATCATCAATTCCTCCTAACCTTCTTATTATTTTCTTTTCAATAACACGAAGAAGTTTTACCTGAAGATTAAGACTTAAGTCGCCGATTTCATCTAATAGAAGAGTTCCATTTTCTGCCAGCTCAAACAAGCCTAATTTTCTATACAACGCGTTTGTAAAAGCGCCTTTTTCATGACCAAATAATTCTGATTCAAGTAAATCTTCTGGTATTGCCGAACAAACAATTTCTACGAAAGGAGCATTCGCTGCTCTACTGTTTTTATGAATTACCTTTGCTAATAAACTTTTACCGGTACCAGTCTCCCCAAGAATCAGAACGCTTACATTTTTATTTTCCGAAACTCTTTTTGCTATTTCAATAATTGATGAAAATTTAGGAGAAGTCCCTATGATAGAATTAAAGTCCCAAAGATCAGATTCTTTATTCTCTGGTATTACTGTCAAATAAGAATTATTAGTAATTAGCTCCTGAAGATAGGAATTGAACTTTGGTATTTCGTGAGGAAACAGAAAAATATTAGTGAAACCTAGCTTTACCAAAGACGAAACTAATAAAGCCGAGTCATTTCTAATTACAACTATAAATTTATTCTTTATTGTTTCCTTAACTTCCAGTATAGGTGTCAATAAGTTTGAATTATACTTATTGATCATCAAAACTATTATATCATCTTGTTCGATTTCAATTTTGCGCGGGGCCTGACAAATAATTTTTACTTCTGAAATATTTATTTGCTTTACAAGCGACGGGACAGAAGAAACATCTTTCCCATCCGAAAATATTTTAACCTTTACTGTTTTCTCGGACATTACGAAGTCTCTTTCTCCAAAAATTCTATACGATTTATTGCAGCAGCTCTATCTGGTCGTTTCAAATATTTATCTTTCAAATTATTTTCTCTTATTTGGTCAGCTATAAAATAAAGAATTTTCTTAGCATAAAAGATGTTATCCTGAATCTTACTTAAATTCCCTCTCTCATAATATATGTCCGATAACTTTAACAGGACTTTCCAGGTCAATTCAGTTATATAACTATTTTCCATTATTTCATAAGCCGTACTATAACATTTAAATGGATTGGGTAAATCCAGCTTCTCATTTTTTGAAGATATTTCTCCTATCAGGAATTCTCTGATTGCCTTAACTAAGGAATTTTCTGAACATATTTGTAAAAATTCTTCTTCATTTATAGCAACAAATGCTTCATCATAACTTCCATTATTAATGCAAGCCTCACAAAACAAGATATTAGATTTTGAATAATTTCCCCTATCGTTCAATTCCTGATATTTAGTTTTAACTGTCTTTATTAAATTTTCCTCAAAACTATTTTTTAATAACAACTTAAGAAACTCGATATTATTTTTATGTCTTTCACTAACTTCAATTAAAATTTCTCTATATGATTTTATTATCTCGCTAATTGCATTTTCATCACCAAGTAAATAATAAAGCTTGCCGAGTAAAAAAAGGACCTCTGCTTCCTCATCAATATTTGCCAGCTTACTAAAAATTTCCCGGGCTCTGTTTAATGAATCATACGCTTCCTGATAGTTACAAATATCGAGGTTTGCTTCACTTAAGTTTGTCAACGCAAGACCTTCTCCATCTCTGATCCCAAGGACAATAAATATTTCACTTGCTTCTTTATATTGTTTTATCGCCTCATCAAAAGCACCCTGCTCATAATAATAGATTCCGTAATTCAATAGATGCCTTGCTTCCTGATCCAGGTTACCGATCGAAAGATTTTTTTGATGAGCTGAATTCCAATATTGTTCTGCTTTATCATGTTCTCCTCTCATATTATATATGTTCCCGATATTCCTTTCAATCTTTGCTTCCTGTAAAATAGAATTAGTCTGCTTATAATATTCGAGTGACTTTTCAAATTCATTAACGGCTTTGTCTAAATCATTCCTCTGGTAAATCTCTATCAGGCCAAGCAAATTATGTGTCTTGGCTTTTTCTTCGATAGCTGTCACGTTTTTTGAAATTATTTCTCTTGAATGATTTTCTGAAACGTCATACTTCCCAAAGTCAAACTCAGCATAAGCAATTTCTACAATTAATTTTTGTTTTTTCTTTTCATCATCTATCTTCTCCACAAGATCTATCAGAATATTTTTACCAGCATCCAATTCTCCGAGTTCAATCAAACAACTTCCTTTCAAAATCAGCAATTCATTTTTAATATTATCGACAACTTCTTTCGACAATAATTCTTCTATAATTTCTAAAGCTGGTTTAGGATCGTCCAATTTATAAAGTGTTGATGATAATTTATAAGAAAGCTCTATTTGATATTTTTCTTCTAACGGCAGTTCTAAAAGATGATTTAGCATATTTTTTTCATAAGAATATGCAAATAATCTTTCTGCTTCTTTTATTTCTTCCGAAAGAATATTATAGCTTGCTGTAAAATCTTTACTAAGCTCAAAATGCCTTGCTAGTTCCTGCCTGTTAAAATCAGGAAATTTTTCAGAAATAGATTTAGCAATTTCTTTATGGTAACTGTCTTTATTTTCAGTCGAAGAATAAATGTACTTTTTAAGACTATCCGAAGTGAAATTGAAAGCATCAGTAATATTAGATACTTCTAAAATATTTTTCTTCTCTAATATTTTTATTATCCTGTTTACTTCCTCAACTGAAAAATGATTAAGAATGGATACAACTTTCGGCTCCGGAGAAATATTAAAAAAGGAAATAAACCTGGCAATTTTCATTTCGTCATCAGATAAAAGTGAAAGTCGTAAACGGAAAATTTCTTCGTGTGAACTTTCCAGCAACTGATCTGTTTTTTCACCGGTTACAATTTCCGGCCCTTCGGGAGTAAACTTTATTATATTTAAAAGAATTAAATCCCTTATAAAGTTAATTATGCTTCCGGGTAATAAATCGGCATACTTAACAATAAGTTCTTTAAGCTGATCTTTTGGAAAAAACGTAGCTAAAGCATCATCAAGATATTCTGTGAGATCAGTTTCTGTGAATGGGGTAAGATTAATTTCAAGGGCCTTGTTTACTATCTTATTAGCCGAACTTTCGTAATCAGCTCTTTCTGCAAGTATAATCCCTATCTTGTTTACCTGGAGAATTGGTAAAAGCTCTTTAAGTATATCAAGTGTAAATTCATCTAAGAAATTGAAATTATCTATAATTGCTGTAAACTTTGATGCAACTGATATTTTTGTAAAAATAGATTTTAAACTGGAAATTAAATTATCAGGATGTTCTGAAAGAACTAAATCTATTTGCCGGAATGTATCCTTATCTAATAAAGGATAAACAAATTCAGAATAGACAATCTTTTTCAAAAAATATTGAATAAAGCCAACGCCTTTTCTTCTTCCTGTGTCTCCTATGAAAACGAATTTATCATGAGTTGAATAAATTTTATAAATAAGAGATGTCTTTCCCGCGCCTTCAACACCGGAGATAATAATTACTTCCTGGTTGTTTTCACTTTCAAGGGAATTGTTTATCCGAGAAATTATCTCCGAACGATCAGAAAAGACACTCGCGGGAGTAAAGTTCTTCACGGTTTCAAGGGAAATGTCAATATTTAAATCATCCAAAACCTGTAACACACTGTCGTACCGCTCGATTGGATTTTTAATCAAAAGTTTTTTGATAACATTGATAAGCGAAGCCGAGTAATTGCTTTCAGGAAATTCAAATTCATTTTCAATTTGCTCTTTATAAATCTCAAGAACAGCCTCCGACTTAAAAGGAAATTTTTTATAGACTATTCTATAAAGCATAATTCCAAGTGAGTATAAATCAACTTTATGATTATGTTGCTCATCTTTTAAAATTTCCGGAGCTATATACTGAGTGGTTCCTCTTGCTAAAAGTTCTTCACCTGAATTAATATGGTGAGCAAAACCCATATCGATCATTTTAATATTGATTTCCCCATTCGATTCGTTTACAAGAATATTGTCAGGTTTGAGATCGTAATAAATATAATTTGATTGATGCAGATAATAGAGAACTGAGCAAACCTGGGTTAAAGCTATCTTAAGATTTTCTTCATCATTTAATTTTTCATAGCTAAGAAGGTCCGTTCCAGGAAAATAATCGAATATAATAAATCTGCTGCCGGTTTTTATTTCATCATTCTCATCGTTTTCAACTATAACTCCCTCTTCGTATGAAGCAATAATATTAGGATGATTGAGTTTCTGAAGCGTAAAAAATTCATTCCTGAAAACTTTAACTTCATTTTCATCAGCCTCAGCCGGAAGAATTTTTATTGCATATTCTCTCTCCGGGTTTTCATTATCCGTACAGAGAAAAACTTTGCTTCTTCCCTCACCAAGTTTCTTTTTAATCGTAAATCTTTTATTAATCATTCTGCAATCGCGGATTTAGTTTTCTGCTTAAAGATGAACCGAAACTATTAGCAGCCAACAAAGTAAAAATAAGTGTAATGCCGGGGAAAAAAATCATCCACCATGCTAAAGATAAATATTCCTGCCCCGATTTGTATCATCGCTCCCCAGGAAGGATAATTGTTTCCTAACCCGAGTCCAAGATAACTCAACGCTGATTCTGCAATTATCACATTACCAAATTGAAAGATTATATTCACAATAACAGGAACAATTATAACAGGCAAAACTTCCTTAAGGAGCAATTGTTTTTTTGTTAATCCTAAAAGTTTTGAAGAAACAAAATAATTCTTCTCTTTTATCGAAAGAACTTCCGTCTTTACTATTTTAAATAAACTCATCCATCCTGAAAAACCGAGAACCACAATTACAGATAACAAAGAATTTCCGAATAATGCAAGTATTAGTATTACAAGAAAAATAATCGGGAATGAAAGAAGCATATCCGTAAACCTGCTAAAGGCGGCATCGAGAAAACCGCCAATATATCCTGCAAGAAACCCAAATGTTAAACCTATAAATAAAGAAATAATAACAGAGCCAAATCCAACTGTTAAAGAAATCCTTGCACCGTAAATAATTCTTGTTAAAACATCTCTCCCGAATTGATCACTGCCAAGCAAAAATATTTGTTTTGTTATGTAAGGATTTTCTCCCTGCATAACTAAATCTTTTCTATCTGCTTCTTTGCCGATTCCGTTTTGGTAATAAGTTATTTTATCACTCGATCGAGATGCTATCAACATATTGTATGCTTTCATCAAAAGATTTCTTAACAACTTTATCTCTTAATAAAAAGAACGTTTCTGAATTATTCTTTGACTGATTATCAGAATTATTTTTAAAATGTAAAATCTGAACAGTGCTTAAAGGGGGAAGTAGTTTTGTCGTCCCTATATTTTTATAAAAATCCGGATTCTTACTTGAAACAAGCGGTGTAAATAGAAAACAGGTAGTCAATAAAATTAAAAAGAATGCAGCCGGCGAAATTTTGCCATAAAGAAAACCGAATTTCTTTCTATATATATATGATAGAATTGGAATTACAATAAAGAATACACCCGAAATCATTGAATCGAATAAAGCAAAATTTAGCTGGGACAAAGCCGTACTTGAATTACCGAACAACAAAACAATCCAGGCAAAAATTAAATCGTAAGTGTTTATTAATAATTCAAATCTTAGTAATAGGATTAATATCCAGACAAACAATAGGAAGTGCCATATTTTAATTCCCTTTTTCATCAATTAAGACTTCCTGCTAATAATCTTTTATCTAAAAATGCTTTGATTATATCTGCAAGCAGGTTTGAAAAAATTATTAAAAAACTAACGACAAGTGAACAACCAATTACTAAAGGATAATCACGTTCGAAGATTGCTTCCACAGTTAATCTTCCCATTCCCGGGAGACCAAAAACAACCTCAACAATAAGAGTTCCTCCAAGCATTATTCCGAGCTCGATTCCTGCTACTGTTATTAAAGGATTAATTGCATTAGGAATAACATGTTTCAGAAGAATATCTTTTTCGGAAACCCCGTTCGCTCTTAAATTCAAAACAAATAATTTGTTATAAACATCTTCAAGATTATCTCTAAGGTATTTATAAAATATCGCAATCTCTATTAAAGAAAGAGTAATAATTGGAAGTGCGAGATGATAAGTATAATCAATTAATTTTGTCCAGAAACTAAATTCTGCGGAATCAAAAGAACTGGCGCCGGAGGAAGGAAAAATATTAAGCAGTTCCGAGAAAATAAAAACAAGGAAGACACCTATAACAAAAACAGGAGTAGCATAAATTAATAAAGTCAGATTAGACAATGTTTTGTCTAGCAGTCCATTTATTTTTTTTACAGATTTAATTGAAAGCCAGAAGCTTACAATCATCTGGAATATAAAACTTATACTTGTAAACATAAGAGTGAAAGGAAGATATTCTAATATCACAGAAATGACATCTCTTCTGAAACTATATGAAACTCCAAGATCGCCGTGAATTGCACTAGTTAAAAAACCGATGTACTGCATATAAAGCGGCTTATCGAGATTTAAAGATGACCTTACCTGTTCTGCAAGTTTTGGACTTAAGGCTGGATTAACAAATTTTTGTACTGGGTCGCCGGGAGAAATTCTTACAAGAAAAAAAAGGAAAGTAATAATTAAAAAAAGGATAATTACAGAGCTGATAATTCTTTTAAATAAAAGTTTCGCAGTCGTGCTTTTCATTTAGCATTATTCTCTTACTGTCCAGTTCCAGCAATGATGAATAGTCCCCAGAGGACTTATATTAATATTTTCTATTCTTTTATTATATACAACAATATTATCTACCCAGTATAGAAATGTTACCGGCTCATCCCGGTGAATTATTTCCTGAAATTTTCTGTAAAGTGAATCTAATTTTTCCTGGTTTGTTTCTTCGGAAATTTCATCAAGTAATTTATCGGCATCGGCATTTCTGTATGATACAAAATTGTAAGGACTTTTATCAAGATCGGAATACCATAAAAATTTCAGACCAATCGGAATAGCAATATACCACCCTATCATCCAGGCATCCATAGTTTTCTTATACATATTGTCAATCAAAACTCCTGTCTCGACAGTTTCAATTGTAACATCTATTCCAAGTTCTTTAAGATTGTTTTTAATCACTGTTGCTGCATAACTCCTTCTTGGATTGTCCGATGGAACGTAAAGCTTAAATCTGAATTCAAGATTTCCTTTTTCTAAGATGCCGTCATTATTAACATCCTTCCATCCTTCCGAAGCAAGTAACTGTTCTGCTTTTTCCGGATTATATTCGTACGGCTTCAAATCAGAATCGATTGCGCTTTTAAATATTGGAGAAACAGGACCTATTGAGAGCTGCTCCATGACCTGACATATATTCATCGAGGATTTCATTCCTGTTTATTCCATAAGTCAAAGCTTTTCTAACATCAGGGCTTCCAAAAAATTTATTTGGTTCAATTTTTTTAGTTTTATTATATAATTCATAATCAATATTATTCCATGCAACGTAATCGTACTCGCGTCCTTTTTGAGAGGTAATGTTAAGATTATCTGCCTTTTTTAGTTCCGGAATATCCTCCGTTTTAACAAGCTCGACAAAATCTACTTCTCCCTTTTTTAATTGTGTTATTCTTGAATTATAATCCGGCACAATCTTAAAAATCATTTCATCAATTCCATTTGGATTATGAAGAAATGAATTCTTATTTGCTTTTAACCTGATTGTTTGATTCTTATTCCATTCCGCAAGTTGAAAAGGTCCATCTGTAACAGGCTTAAAATTTTCTTCGGAGGCTTCAATATCTTTTCTCTTCACATTTTCAAAAATGTGCTTTGGAATTATATGGAAAATAATTTCAGGCAAAGTTGGGGTTGAGTTCGGCTTAAAGTTAATCTTCACTTTAAAAGAATCAATCACATCAAAAGTTTTTTTAATATTTATATGATCGTTTGCATCTGTATAAAAATCCGAAAACCCGCCGTAAAGCCTGCTTTGTACATCCGGATCAGAATAAACATCGAATGAAAAAACCACATCTTCTGCAGAAAACTTTCTTCCATCCGACCAGTAAACATCATCTCTTAAATTAAAAGTTATTGAAGACGAATCTTTACTCCATTCCCAGCTTTTTGCAAGCATTGGCTCCGGTTTGATGTTTCCTATGTCATAATCCCAGGTAAAATCAACAAGACTTAAATAAAGCAGTTCAGAAACTACTCCTTCATCGACACTAAATGAAAAAAGAGGATTGAAAGAAGTTATGTCCGCCGACAGCGCAATAACAACTCTATTCGAATGAACCGGAGATTCCTTTTTACACCCCCCCGCAATAAGTAGTAAAACGATAATAATTAAGTGATATTTCTTAATTATCAAAAGGCGAACGTTGTGAATATTTTTAATAATTTTAACTTCAATTTATTATTTTGTTAGCTAAATACAAAAAGATAAAGCCAGATGCTTAATGTACTGCTTAACAATGTAAGCGTAACTAAAAATAACGAGAGAACTATTCTCAGGGACATCGCATTTGAACTCGATGAGGGAAACATTTATACAATCCTTGGTAAGAACGGAACAGGTAAAAGCACTTTGCTAAAATCTCTCACCGGTTTACTCGATAACAGGTTTTATTCTGTTAACGGGAAAGTTATTTATAATGATAAAGATATTTTGTCTCTTAAAGGAGATGAACTACTAGGAATCAGGAAGAACGAAATTAAATATGTTTTCCAGGATCCTGTAAATAGTTTCGATCATCTGAAAAAGCTTAAATATTATTTTGAACTCGTTACAAAAGAGATTGAAGAAATTGATAAGCTTCTTGATTTTTTTCTTCTACCTGATTCAAAGAAACTTTTTAAAATGTATCCTTACGAAGTAAGCGGCGGAATGGCACAGAGAATAAGTTTGATACTTGCTTTACTTGCCAAACCAAAAATAATTTTACTCGATGAACCAACATCGGGAATTGATGCACCGATTGTTAATCTTCTTCTTAATAAAGTTAAGAGAATTTGTCGCCAATGGAAATCTTGCTTTAATGGTTACACAGGATCTTGAATTGGCTAAAAGTGCCAGCCACAAAATTGCTCTTCTTTCCGATAGTACTTTATCACCATTTTCTGAACCGGAAGAATTTTTCCATTTAAATAATATCAAAATGGAAATATGAACAATATTTTAAAAGCAGAAAATATTTTTTACTCGGTTCCTCTAAAGAATGAAGAGAAAATTATTCTTAAAGATATTTCATTTGAGTTAGAGAAAAATTCTGTGCTTGGAATTTCAGGCGAATCCGGAAGCGGGAAAACAACTCTTGCAAAAATTCTTGCCGGAATAATAAAACAGACTTCGGGAAAAATAGATTATTACTTCTCAAGAGATTTTAATAAAGTTTCTCCTGTTCAAATACTTTTTCAAAATACGGGAGAAATAATTAATCCTTTAAGAGAAGTAAAAGATATACTGAATGAATCTTTCAGCATCGCAAATAAAAATAAAATTGAAACAACTAAACTCGACACTATACTTGATGCAGTAAAACTTTCTAAATCCCTTTTAGATAGGAAAGGTTATGAATTAAGCGGCGGCGAACAGCAGCGGGCAGCATTAGCAAGAATTCTTGCCGTAAAACCTGAACTCCTGATTTTAGATGAACCTTTCTCCGCGCAGGATTATGAATCTCAGGAGAATTTCTTAAATCTTTTCCTTGATCTGAAAAAGAATCTTGATATAACCATGATCTGTGTTGCACATAATCTTCCTTTGCTTAGAAAATTATCTGATGAAGTTATGATTATGTATAATGGAGAAATTGTGGAGAAGAATAACTCAAGTGAGCTTTTCGCAAACCCGCAGCATGCTTATACAAAGTTTTTACTCAAAGCAGAAAAATACGATTTGAAATATGAAGATATCCAAGCCTCTATAAATTCCGGTAAAGAAATTTAACCAGAGGCTTTGGCCCTCTCTAGCCGAGAGTAAAAATCTTATAAAATTCCTACTGAATAAAACTGGATTTATTTACACATCAAACAAGCTTAAATTTTTTTGAAAGTCAATCTGAAAATTTTGGAACTATGAAGTAATGAAAATTATTGCGGATTGGCAAGCGATTGTAAACTTTCCCTCGGCTGTCACGAACCACTTTGTGACAGACAATTCTACTTCAAAATCCTCTTCACTAACTCAATATCATCTTTAGAAGTAACCTTAAAATTAAATATCAGAGCCTTCAACAATATTTGCTTTATTCCAATTCTGCATACCAGCATCGATTCATCGGTTCCGTAATATTTTTCTTTGTAAGCTTTGTCCATTGCTTCCTTGCAAATCTTTATACTTAAAAACCTGCGGAGTCTGCACATAATAAACTTCATCACGGTTAAGGTATTCTTCTACTCTGCTTTTCCCTTTTACAAGAGTATCTTTTGCTTTAATGCAGACAAGCGCATTTCCTTTTTTCTTTGCTGTAATTAAAGCTGAGGTTAAAACATTTGCGGGGAGTAATGTACGGGCGGCGTCGTGAACGGCAACAAGATCATTAAGCGAGGGAGAAGACAAAGAACAGAAAGCATTATAAACAGAATCCTGTCTCTCTCTCCCCCCTTCGACAATTGAAACAACTTTTGATAATTTATATTTAGTAACTAATCTCTTAAGCTTGTTAAAATATAACGGGTCCGCAGGAATTATAATTTCATCAACGAGTCTGCACTTCTGGAAAGTTTCAAGTATATAAACAATAAGCTCTTTCCCGTTGATCTTAAGGTATTGCTTGGGAGTTTTTATTCCGCTGCGTTTACCTTTTCCTCCTGCAGGAATTATTGCATATACTCTCATTCAGAAACCTTCCCTAATGGTTGAATGACTGTATGGATGAATGGGTAAATCAAAGTCATTCAATCATTCAGAATTCAATCATACAAACATTCTTCATTAGATTAATGTATAAGCATTGCATCGCCGTAGCTTAAGAACCTATACTTTTCCTTCAAAGCTTTCTTATAAGCTTTCATTATAAATTCCGTACCGGCAAAAGCACATGCAAGCATAAGCAGTGTCGATTCTTCTGCGTGAAAATTTGTTATAAGTTTATCGACAATTTTAAAATCATAATAAGGATAAATAAATTTGTCTGTCCATCCCCTGCTCGGCTTTACTCTTCCTTCTGCAGTAACGCTCGTTTCAAGAGCACGCGTAGAGCTGGTTCCTACAACAATGATTTTTTTCTTTGCTTCAATAGCTTTATTTATTATCTCGGAAGATTTAGCTGGTATCTCATAAAATTCCGAATCCATTTTATGCTTTGTAAGATCTTCAACCTCGACCGGTCTGAAAGTACCGAGCCCGATATGAAGAATAACCGGAACAGTAATAACTCCTTTAGCTTTAATTTTAGCAAGCAGCTTGGGTGTAAAATGAAGTCCTGCTGTTGGTGCCGCAACAGAACCATCGACTTTAGCATAAACAGTTTGATAATTTTCTTTATCGGCAGCTTCAGGTTCTCTTTTGATATACGGAGGAAGTGGAGTTAAACCGATTTTTTCAACAGCTTTAAAAACATTATTCGGCTGATTGAAACGAACAGTTCTTCCACGAGAAGTTGTGTTATCAATAACTTCACACCACAGCTTATCATTAAAATAAATTTTATTGCCAATCCTCACTTTCCTTGCCGGATCAACAATAACATCCCAAATACTTTCTTCTGCATTAAGTTCCCTGAGAAGAAAAACTTCAATCTTTGCATTTGTCTTTTCCTTTTTGCCGTATAGCCTTGCCTGGAATACTCTCGTCTCGTTAACAACAAGTACATCCCCTTTTTCCATATAGTCTGCAACGTCGCTGAACTTTTTGTTTGTGATTTCCTGTGTCTCTCTATCAAGAACCATCAGCTTTGCTTTGTCCCTTGGAGAAACCGGATACTTTGCAATTGCACTTTTAGGAAGATTGTACTTGAAATCTGATAACTTCATTTGCGTTCCTTTATTTAACTCTTAATTATAAAGCGGAGAGAATTTTCCCTCCGCCTTTGTTTTTTAATGATTATTTCTTCTTAGAAGATTTTTTCTTTTTACTCTTTGAGTGTTTACCTTTTTTATCTTTCATTTCTCTTACAACTGCTCTTGCCGCTGCAAGACGAGCAATAGGAACTCTGAAAGGAGAACAGCTTACATAGTTGAGTCCTGTCCTGTGGCAGAATTCCACTGAATCAGGTTCCCCGCCATGCTCACCGCAGATACCAACTTTAAGATCAGGTCTTGTTGATCTTCCTCTTTCTGTTCCCATCTTCACTAATTCACCAACTCCTTCAAAGTCAATTACTTCAAAAGGATCATTTACAAGAATATCCTTCTGAACATAAAGCGGAAGGAATTTTCCTGCATCGTCTCTTGATAATCCGAAAGTAGTTTGTGTAAGATCGTTTGTACCGAAACTGAAGAACTCTGCATTCTCTGCAATCTTGTTTGCAGTTATTGCGGCTCTCGGCAATTCGATCATTGTTCCTACAAGGTAACTTACTTTCTTTCCTTTCTCTTTGATAACATCTTCAGCAACTCTTCTTGTTATCTTTTCCTGCAATTTGAATTCATTGATATGACCGACAAGAGGAATCATTATTTCAGGTTTTACTTTTATTCCTTTTGCAGCAACATTACATGCAGCTTCCATAATTGCGCGGACCTGCATTTCTGTTATTTCAGGATAAACTATTCCGAGCCTGCATCCTCTGAATCCAAGCATAGGATTGAATTCATGAAGACTCTCGATCTTTGCTTTTAATTTATTTTCATCTATTCCAAGACTGTCTGCAAGCTCTTTGATTTCTTTTTCTGCATGAGGAAGGAATTCATGTAAAGGAGGATCGAGAGTTCTTATTGTTACAGGGCGACCTTCCATAACTTCAAAGATTCCTTCAAAGTCACTTCTCTGCAAAGGAAGAAGTTCATCGAGAGCTTTCTTCCTGTCTTCAATAGAATCTGAAACAATCATCTTTCTTACAGAAAGAATTCTATCTCCACCGAAGAACATATGTTCTGTTCTGCAAAGACCAATACCTTCAGCACCGAATGCAATCGCATTTGCAGATTGATCCGGTTGATCAGCATTAGTTCTTATGTTGAGTTTTCTCAGTTTATCAGCCCATTTCATTAAGCTGTCGTAAGTACCAAATACTTCCGATTCTTCAGGCTTAAGAGTTTTTGTGATAAGCACCTGAATAACTTCGGAAGGCTTTGTTTCAAGCTTACCAACTATAACTTCACCGGTTGTTCCATCAATTGAAATATAATCGCCGGCATTAACAACGATTCCATCTTTTCCATCAACAGTCATCTTACCTTCTTTATAATTAATATTTAATGAACCGCAGCCTGCAACACAAACTTTACCCATTTGTCTTGCAACGAGAGCCGCATGTGAAGTCATTCCGCCGCGTGCAGTTAATATACCTTCGGAAGCATCCATTCCTTTTATGTCTTCGGGAGAAGTTTCTATTCTTACAAGAATAACAGGATCACCTTTCGCTGCCATTTCAACTGCATCCTGCGCACTTAAAGCAACTTTGCCGGAAGCAGCACCGGGACCAGCATTCAATCCTTTGGCAAGAAGCTTTCCGCTATCAATTGCTTTTCTTTTTTGTTCAAGATCGAAGATAGGTCTTAATAACTGGTTAAGCTGGTTCGGTTCAATTCTGAATATTGCTTCTTCTTTATCAATTAATTTTTCCTTTACCATATCAACAGCCATCTTGATTGCAGCAAAGCCTGTCCTTTTACCAACGCGGCATTGAAGCATCCATAATTTTCCCTGCTGAATTGTGAACTCGACATCCATCATATCTTTATAATGTTTCTCAAGAATTTTCCTTATGCCGTCAAGTTGTTTATAGATTGTAGGATTATCGTCTTTAAGATTTTTAATCGGCAATGGAGTTCTTGCACCCGATACAACATCTTCTCCCTGAGCATTAAAAAGATACTCGCCGTAGAAAACATTTTCTCCTGCTGCAGGATCTCTTGTAAACGCAACGCCTGTTCCTGAGTCTTCGCCCATATTTCCAAATACCATCGACTGAACGTTAACTGCTGTTCCCCATTCCGCAGGTATTGCATGAAGTTTACGATAAGTAATTGCTCTATCGTTCATCCAGGATCCGAATACTGCACCAACTGCACCCCAGAGTTGTTCCATCGGGTCAGTTGGAAAATTGTAGCCGGTTTTTTCTTTAATCGCTCCTTTGAATTCTTCAACAAGCTCCATTAAATCTTCAGTTGTAAGTTCAGTATCGAGCTTGATATTTTTAGAATGTTTTTTCCTTTCGATAATAACTTCAAAAGGATCTTCTTCAAGCTTTGATTCAGGCTTTAACCCAAGTACAACATCGCCGTACATCTGGACAAAACGTCTGTATGAATCATATGCAAACCGCGGATTGTTTGTTTTTTCAATTAATCCCTTAACCGTTACATCATTTAAACCAAGATTAAGTACAGTATCCATCATACCCGGCATTGAAGCTCTTGCTCCGCTTCTTACAGAAACCAGCAAAGGATTTTTAGCATCTCCGAATTTTGCACCCATAATTTGTTCAACTTTTTTAAGTGCATCCTGAACCTGTACCTTTAATTCTTTAGGATATTTTTTGTTATTACCGTAATAGTATGTACATACTTCCGTTGTAATTGAAAACCCGGCAGGTACCGGTAATCCTATATTGACCATCTCGGCAAGGTTCGCACCTTTGCCTCCTAAAAGGCCTTTCATCTCTGATTTACCATCGGCTTTTTTGCCTCCGAAAAAGTAAACATATTTTTTTTGCTTAGACATTATTTTATGATCCTCCGATCTTTGTGTTTAGTATAGTTTTTTTGATGACATCGTTTATCAATTCAAATTATTTAAAATAAATTCTTTGAATCTTTCTTCTTCATCAAGTTTAAGTTCTATTTTAAGATAAAAAATATCTATATCGTCAAGCTCTCTTGAATATTCAATCAACTTAACTGCATCTTTCTGTGTAGTTACTACTGAATAAGAATTCGTTGCATAAAATTCTTTCCTGATTTTCATAACATCTTTTAATGAATAATCTTTATGACCGACAAACAATATTTTATTCTGGGTATCGACTTTCATCTGGTTCAATATATTTAAGAATGAAAACGGCTTTGCAATGCCTGCAACAACAAGACTTTTCTGTTCACGAAATTCTTCGACTTTGTATTCTGTTTTCCTTTTCATATCAACAAACCCGATTGTTTCATAAAAAGCTGTGAAAATTTTCTTGCCTTCGAAATACCCTTTTAGTTTCTCTGGAATATCTGCTTTCTTAGAAAACTTCCGGTTTATTATAACTACATCCGATCTTTTTACTGAATCAAAAAGTCTCTCTTAAATTTCCGGTCGGCAGCAAAACATGACTAGGAAAAGCCGGTTCACTTAAAAATTTTTGTTCAAAGATAAGGATATTGACGTCCCTGTGAATCCATCTGTGCTGAAAACCATCATCGAGCAGAATGACATTAATACCTGTTTCTTTAATTAATCTTACTGCTCCTTCATATCTTTTTTCAGATACAGCAGCAGGAATTTTGCACTCACTAACAGTATAAAAGATTTCGTCTCCTGCTTCATTTACAGAAATTAAAATTTTCTTGCCGTCGCTAACAAGCTTATATCCGGATGATCTGCGCCTGTAGCCTCTGCTAAGAACACCGACATTTTTCTTTTCGTTCTTCAAAAGGTTAGCTAAAAATATAACCAACGGCGTTTTACCTGAACCGCCTGTTGTTATATTTCCAACAGATATAACTTTTGCATCAACGCGTTTGCTCTTAAAAACATTCTTATCAAAGAACCAGTTTCTAATCCTGATTAGAAAAAAATATACTGCTACAAAAGGAAATAATATAATTCTTAAATAATACATTTATCATATTTCTTAACTGCCTGCTTATGCAAGCTTAAAATTTTTCTGCTTCAGCCTGAAGTTCATTCAATTTTGCTTCGCACATATTTATCATTTCGGATGTTCCGTTGTAATCAAGATCTTTATCAACGTAAATTGGCTGAGAATAAACAGCATTTACTTTAGAGAAAAATGAAGGAATCTGAAAACTGTCCCAGTTCCTGAGTACTCCTCTTTTTTTTATAACCAACACCGATAAGAACTAAAGGTAAACCACTCTTTCTTGCTGTAACCACAGCACCGGCTTTAAGTTTTTTTGCAGGACCTCTCGGACCATCAGGAGTTATTGCAATTGAATTATTATTCTTTGCATAATCGATCATAATTCCTAAAGCAATTTCACCACCGGACGAACTCGAACCTCTTATCACCTGGTAATTCCAGCTTTTCAAAAGTCTTGCAAGTAAATCACCATCTTTGCTTTTACTTGTTAATGCCGCAACATTTTTATTCCTATGTAAATACCAGGGAAGCAGCATTGTTCCATGCCAGAAAGCAACGATGAAATTCTTATTCTCTTTTGCAAGCTGATCTAAAGTTTCGCTGTTTTTTACAGTAACTCTTAAAGTTTTACAAAGAACACTTACGGCTATGCTAATTATATACTGCCCGATTAAACGAAGAAAATCCTGTCTTAACTCTCTAGCCTTCATTTAATATAGAATAAATTGATTGCGCTGTCCTTTTTGCAGCTCCTTCACTCCCTAATTTCGTTTTGATCGTTAAAAGTTTTCTTTTGATTGAATCAAGCAAAACATTATCCGATAATAATTTTCTAATTTCTCTATGAATTGACTACGGGATTAACATTATGCTGAATTAATTCCGGAACGACGTTCTCGCCTAAAATAATATTTGCCATTCCAATGTTTTTAAGTCTGACTAAACTTTTACTAATAAAATATGTTAACGAACTTGTCTTATAAACTATAACCATCGGCAAACCGAATAAACCTGATTCTAAAGTTGATGTGCCGGATTTGATTATCCCGACTTTAGAATATTTCATCAATTCATAGTTTCTGATCTTTAATAATTTTGTATTCATTTAAAGGAGAAATCTCGGCAAATAATTTTTCATCAATATTGGAAGCTCCGGCAACAACAATTTGAAGATTAAATTCTTTCTTTAATTTTAATGCGGCTTCAATACAAGCCGGAAAAATCTTCTCAACTTCAAACTTCCGGCTTCCTGGCAGAATAAGTAAAATGTCTTTTGCCGGATCGAGATTATACTTTTCAAAGAATTCTTCTTTCGATAAATATTCATACTTGCTTATTCTATCAAGTAAAGGATGACCGACAAACTCAACATCTACCCCGGCATCTTTATATATTTTTTCTTCAAAGGGAAAAACAACAAACATTTTTTTTACGAGATATTTAATTTTTTTCATCCTTCCAATTCCCCACGCCCAAATCTGCGGGGAAACATAATAAAGAATTTTAACTCCCAGAGGTTTAATCTTTTTAGCAAAATTGAGATTGAATCCGGGGTAATCAATCATAATAACGTGTTTAATATCTTTTTCTTTTATCACTTTTATAAGATCGCTTTGTACTTTCTTAACAAAAGGAATATGCCGAACAACTTCTGCAAAGCCGAGAAATGCAAGCCTGTTTATATGACAAATAATTTCAACTCCGGCTATGCTTCATTTTATCTCCGCCAATTCCAAAGAGCTTAATTTTGTTATCAAGCTGCAACAATTCTCTGGAAAGTTCTCCACCAAGTAAATCTCCTGAAACTTCGCCTGCAATTATCATAATATTTTGTTCGTTCCCTTCCATCAAAATTTTTGAATGAAAGAATCTTCCGTAATGCAATAAAAAATGCATGACTGCATTGAATGCATGATTGCATGAATGTTTGAACGAGTTATTAAAATATTTTCCATGCATCCATGCAGTCATTCAATCAAGCCCTTCCCATAAACCATAGAAGAAAAATTGTGATAGATATAATACTTATCGCCTGTAAGGTTCTTCTTTCAGATTTAAATCCTGCTTTAAGGTTAAATGAAGGCTGCGGTAAACCCGGAACTTTATAAGATGAAATTCTCGGCATAAACCGCCGGACATTTGCAGCATAATCTTTGTACTGATCACCGTATTCTTTTATAAGAAATCCTTCTTCACTTTTTATTATGAAATAATATTGAACAAAGAAAAAAGCCAGAGCAAAAATCTGCAAGTAAGGAAATATTGCAAAAGACATAAGTCCGACTGCAGCATAAATTAATATGTTGCCCAGATAAAGCGGATTTCGCAAATGAGCAAAAGGTCCGCTGATAACAAGATGGCTTCCACCCGGTTTATCGGTTGTTCTTGTTTCGCTTCCTGCCCAGCTTACACCCCAGAGCCGAATTGACTCTCCAACAACAACAATTATAAAACCTCCGATCAGGCTCCAGATATTTGCATTTTCATAAATCAACATAATTACAATAAACGGAAGTGGTGTGTAACTCCTGTATTTAAAAAATAAACCTGATAAAGATGTGCTCATATTCCGCTGAACCTATTCCTGTATATAAACTTCTCTTCTTTTCAATTCCGCCTGGTGGCGTTTCTTTAATCTTTTCTTTGAAAGAAGCTTTGTCATGATTTGTTTTACATCATTAAAATTATTAAACGGGAAATAGGATATTCTTTCTTTCTCGCAGAACTTTAGCAAATCACCTTTTGCAAAAATGAAATCACAATATTGAACCGTGTACTTATCTGAATTCCCATCGCCTATAAAAACCGTATAATCATCATCGCTGCTGTGATTTATAATATGATTTCTCTTACAATTAGCAGAACTTGAGAAACCAAAATCGAGATAAGGAAAAGATGGAATCAATTTATTATCTGAAACAGAAAGAGTATTAGCAAAGTATTCTGTATCAATATTTTCATGAGTCAGAATTCTATTTAAATAATAATCAAAACCATCGCTAAGTATATAATGATCAAACTCATTTTCTTTGCAGAAGCTTATAAAGTTCGTAAACGTAGAATCAATTTCCATTTGATCTATAAAATCATCAAGCTCTTTTTTATTAATACTTTCAACACTGCTGCACAATTCAATCCAGCTATCTCTTGCAGAAATTTTGTCGTTCAACAAATCTTCTATAATCCTATTTACTTTTTCAGTGGTTCCAAACTGCCGGAAGATTGCTTCTCCAACATCTGTAGTTGTAATTGTTCCGTCAAAGTCTATAAATATTTTAAATTCTTTTTTCATAGAAGAAAAGGTTGTCAGGAAGCGACCAATAAATCTTCATTAAATCTTACTGCAACTAACTTGGAAATACCTTCTTCCTGCATTGTAACACCATACAAAGTATCGGCAGCTTCCATCGTCCGCTTATTGTGAGTTACGACGACAAACTGTGTATCCTTGCTGAAGTCCTTAATTATTTTTGTAAACCTGTCGATGTTTGCATCATCGAGCGGCGCATCGATTTCATCGAGAACGCAGAAAGGACTTGGTTTTACAAGATAAATAGCAAATAAAAGTGCAATAGCAGTTAATGTTTTTTCTCCTCCTGAAAGAAGTTCAATCGAAGTTGGGCGTTTACCTTTTGGTTTTGCTATAATTTCTATCTTGGCTTCAAGCGGATCCACATTATCTTCAAGCCTTAGATCTGCTTCGTCGCCGGGATTAAATAAGCTTCTGAAAACCCTGATGAAATTATCTCTGATCTTTTCAAATGTTTCCATAAAAAGAGATTGGGCGGTAACATTTATTTCTACTATTGTCTTTACAATGTCTTCTTCAGATTGAAGAAGATCATCTCTTTGCTTCGAGAGAAAATCAAAACGCTCCTTCTCTTCTTCAAACTCGGAGTAAGCAAGTAAATTAATCGGACCAAGATTTTTTATCTGTGTCTTCAAAACATTTACTTCTTCAGTTCTTTGATTGAAATCAAAAGTATCAAGGTCATCAAATATTTTTTCTTCAAGAGTAAGTGAATAGGATTCTTTAATATGTTCTTTCAGGTTCCCAATCTTTATCCCGAGCTCATTTAATTTCATTTCATAAGAATGAATCGCATCGAGAATTCCTTCTCTCTCTTTTCTGAAATTACTTTGTTCACTTTCGATATTAGATATTTTCCCCCTTATTTCATTGTACTCGACTTCAATCGTTTCTTCTTCTTTGAGAAGTTGTTTTTTCACTTCTTCAAGTTCCACTTTTGTCGATTCACCGGATTTTATTTCTTCAGCAAGTGAAGATGCTTCTTTAGTAAAATTTTCAATGTCATTTTCTCTTTTTCCAATTGTGCTGTTTATTGTCCCAACGTTTTCTTTAGTGCTTTCAATAGTATTTTCTGTATTTCGTTTTTCACCGAGAAGTCTTTCAATTTCCAGGTTAAGATTATTTAATCCAGCTACTGCCTTGTTAAATTCTTCCTCAACAGATTTGAATTCGTTATCTAAAATCTCTCTTCGTTTTTCATTCTCTTCCATTTTTTCCTTCAGATAAGCAAGATCTTCACTCATTACAATTCTTTCATTATCGATGCCATTTGACTCTGCAGCAAACTCATGCATATCCTGTCTTATTTTTTCAATCTCATCGGATGATTTCTTCTTTTCAAACTCGAACTGCGCAATCTGTTTTTCTATATTTGCAAGATCGTTAACAAGCATTCTTCCTTCGTCAGATAAAACTTTCAGATCTATGTTTATAATTTTATTTTCCGTTTCTTTAATTGTTTCCTGAAGTTTCTCTAATTCTTTTTCACGCTCGGGCAATTCAGTTTTTATTTTATCGAGATACTGTTTCCTTCCGAAAAGCGAAGTACTTCCTTTGGATAATGAACCGCCTTCTATTAAACCGGAACTTTCCAAGTAATCGCCATCAGTAGTTGTAAAATTAAATGATCTGTATTTTTGTCTCAGCTTAAATGCTGAATCAAATGAATCTACAATCGCAGTCCTGTTAAGAATCTTATTAAAAAAAGATTCCCATTTCCTTTCGGTCTTTATAACATCTTTTGCCCAGCAAATAAACCCATCTTCTTTCGATAATTTCTTGCCGCTTCTTTTAACAAAGTAATTCTGCAGACTTTCAAGAAATCCTGTTTTTTCAGAGACTCTGTTTTCTGTTAAATAAAATCCCGCTTTCCCGATATTATTTTCTTTAAGATATTTAATCGCTTTCTTTAACTCATCGAGAGAATCGACAAGAATATTGTTCAGGCTATTTTTTAGCGCGGCTTCTATAGCAAACTTATATTCATCCGAAGCATTGCCTGCATAAGCAAGAAGAGTACTTTCGTTTTCTGTCCATTCTTTATTCTCTAACAGAGCTTTTGCACCGCTTGATATATCTTCAAGATTATCGATGAGTGTTTGTATAAATCCAATTTTATCTTTTAATCCACTGATGACGGTTTTTAGACCAAACTCTTTCTCCTTAAAGTCACCTAACTCTGTTTCAAGATCTTCTTTTTCTTTTTGCTTTCTTAAATATTCTTTTTCTGAATCTGCCAGTTCCGTTTCGGCTTTTGTTTTTTCATCATTTAATTCTCCAATAAACCCGACAGTTTTAGCAATATTATTGGTGAGAACTTCAATTTTTTTATTTGCCTTATTGATTGTTTCGTTCTTTAACTCAATCTGCTTCTCAAGATTCGCAAGTTCATTTTCTTTATTAGCAATATCTTTAACCTGCTCAACGAGAATCTGGTTGTGAGCTTTCACTTCACTTCTTTTAGCATCGAGTTTTGCTCTAAGATCTTCAACTTCTTTTTCAAAATTATTTACGCCTGCATTTTTTAAGTTAATTTCACTTTGAATTTTCACAATTGCGGCAGAACTTTCCTCAATTGTCTTTCCTGATTTTTCAAGCCGGACTTTTAGCTCCTCCAGTTCCTGTTTATATCTTAGAACATTTTCTTCGAATGATTTTTTCTTTTCTTCTGTAACAGAAATTTGTCTTTGCAGGTTAAATATTTTTTCCCTCTGCTGTGTTACTTCATCACGTTTAAGTTTTAATTTTGCTTCGGCTTCAGCAAGATGTGTTTTTACCTCTTTCATTCTATCTTCAGATTCAGCCAGCTTGGATTCAATTTTAATTTTAGCAGACAGATTTTCTTCTTTCTTTTCGCGGGAAGAAATTCTTTCTTTATTGAATAAAGCCAATTCCCTTTCGGACAAATCAAGTTCCTGTTCTCTTAAAGTAAGAGACAGCTTGTTATACTTATCCGCTCTTTTAGCCTGGCGTTCGAGAGAGTTTACTTTCTTTTCGACTTCTGTAACAATATCATTCACTCTTGTTAAATCGGCTTTTACTTCTTCAAGTTTTCTTAATGCAAGCCTTCTTCTCAGCTTATATTTATTAACACCCGCGGCTTCTTCAAACATCACTCTTCTTTCTTCCGCTTTATTGCTGAGAATTGTTTCAACCATTTTAAGTTCGATTACAGAATAAGCATTAGAACCAATTCCTGTATCCATAAAAAGATTTGTAATATCTTTTAGCCTGCAGATATTTTTATTTAAAAGATATTCGCTTTCACCGGAACGGAAAATCCTTCTTGTAATTGTAACTTCAGTGTATTCGGTTGGAAGAATGCCTTTGGTATTTTGTATAGTGAGTGAAACTTCCGACATTCCCATTGGTTTCTTTTCGGCGGTTCCGTTAAAAATAACGTTCTCCATTTTGTCGCTTCTTAAAGCGGCGCTTTTTTGTTCCCCAAGACACCACCTTATCGCATCAACTATATTTGTTTTCCCGCATCCGTTCGGACCAACGACAGATGTTATCCCTTCATTAAAATGTATGGTGGTCTTTTGGGCAAAAGATTTGAATCCGAATATTTCAAGCTTGGATAGATACATTGTTACCTGTTAAAAAATTTTATATTGCTTAATTGTCAGCAGCAGGTAATCAACAAGAGAATTTTTGAATTCATAATATAAGACTGCGGAAGTTAAAATAAATATGACGATTATGATACTGTATAAATAAACACTTCCAGATGCAACATCAAAAATAACATAAATGCCTTTCATTAAACGGTAAAAGACCCAAACAGCAAATATTATAAGAGCAACATAAACATAAAGATTCCCTACATTTGCTGCGAGGAGACGATAAAGAATTATGCCGACAGGAATAAGCAAGACGAGCGGCAGAAACGCCCAAACTACTGAAAAGTAAATACTGCTTAGATAAACTCTGTTCTTAATAAAAATCGAAGCGAATTTTATTACAAGTATCAATAGAACAATAATAACGCAAAAAGAAATACTTAGCCACAATATGGTAGCAAGCGGATTCCATGCAAGATAACTTATTATTCCGGTCAACCAAACGCTTCCAAAAGAAAGTATGATTTTTTCAAACACTATGCTGTCTCTCAGAAAATAGAGTACAGAGCTAATCATTAGTCCCATTACAACTGCAATTACAAAAGCCATAATAGTACTGTGATAGCTCGATATAATTCTTTGATCTCTTATATCCGCAAAAAAATTATATGGACGAAATAATGCACGCGATATATCTTCCCTGAATTTTCTGCCGGAGTTAACCAGGACTCCTATTATTAATGCCAATACAAGACCGATTACAACAAATATGACCGGAGCTTTGCTTTGTTTACTTCCTATAGGAATAGTAACTCTTTCTCCGTTCTGAAGTTTTGTTTTTACAACTTTATAACTAAGATGTTCTGTTTTCCTGTCTTCATCAATCAATCCGATCCGGTAAATATTATTTTTATTATAGCCGGAAAGGAATGATGAATAATCGCCCCTGTAATCGAACATAGAATTAATAAAATACCCAACAGCATCTGCTTTGGAAAAAGTGTCGAGAAAATCTTCAAAATATTTTGCCTGCGCTTCATAAGAGTAATCGTTAACATATCCACTGGTGTTCCCTGCATTTACAAAATAAGTAGCTTCACTGATGAACACTCTCCCTTTGCCAAGCTTTTCCGATAATAAATTAAGTTGTGTTGTATCTTCATCCAATGAATTACCGACAAGTTCAACTCCATACAAATCAAGATCATTATTAAAAGGGAGATCGGATCCGGCAAATGAAGCGTAAGTAAGCAAACCTTTTTCTTTTTTCGTAACACTGGTCAACGCCTCTATCAACGCCCTATGTTCATCCAATCCGGCTAAGTATGAACTCCCTAAACCAATGGCAGTAAACTTCCAGAAGTTTTTATACCCTTTAATAAATTCGGAGAGATAATTTTTACTTCTTGTAATAAAATTAGGATTCGAAGCGAGATCAGGTGGAATTGAACTAATTGGAATCTCGATAAAAGAAAGAAGACCATATTTTTCGCATAACCTGAGATAGTAAGGATGCGGAACTGACTTCGCAAATCTTATACAATTAAAACCTGTTGCGGAAATTAATTTTATATCCTGTTCCATTTGTTCAAGAGTCGCCAGGCTCGCCGTTTGACCCAAATGAAGGAATATAAGTAGTCCCCTTAAGAACAAAAGGCTGATTATTTAACGTAAGCTTATTATCACCCGGAGATAAAAAGTATATAGAAAGATCCTTTCTTACTTTATCTATTAGTTCATCTCCTCTTGTTAGCGAAATTTCTACATGATAAGACTGCGGAGATTCCGGAGACCATAATGATGGATTTGATAATTCGATAACATCAGTAAAATTTTTCTGTTCATTTTTGTTAAGCAGGAAAGTCTGCTTCTTGTTTTTTACGGAACCAGACATATCCGGATTATAAACAGTAACCGCCAGCTCAAAATCTTTTGGCTTATGAAGACTGTCTGCTATCTCCTTAAATTCTTTGTTATCGATTAACGCATCAACATTTAGTAAAACTTTTTTTGATTTTGAATCAAGCGTGTAATTTAAATTAGTTTCTGTTATAGAGATGTTTGGTATCAGGTGAAGATATACATCTTTTATTATACCACCGTAATTTTCCGGGAATAAAAATCGTTGCTTAACCGGAATTGTGTTTTCAGAATCTAATTTATAAGAGAGTCTTACACTAAGAACATTACTTTTGTCTGCATTTAAAATATCTCTCGGCAAATCAACAGTAAAAGGATATGCCCCGCCTCTGTGTCTGTAAATAACAACATTGTTTACAACTATGTCTGCATAATAATTCAATCCTAAGAAAAATATTTTAAACTTGTAACCGGCAACCTGTTCTCTGGTAAGATTAAAACTTTTCTCGAAGACAAGATCAGCATCTCCTTTAAAAATCGAAGGGACACTTATAGAAATTTTCTTCGCATCTTTTTCTTTTGCAGAATATACAATCCAGTTCCCGTCAAGAGAAATTATATGCCTTGTTTCACTCAGGTCAAAGAAAACAGAATCCGAAAAATCAGATTTGTACCCGGGCAGTTCTTTAAAGATTATTTGTGAAAAAGATGTGTCCCCAAAAACCATTAGAAAGAGTATGAAAGAACAAATAAATCGGGGAAATCCCATTCGGTGCTGAGTGTCCTTAGTTATTAAAAAATTAAGCTTTTAAATATACTAACGAAACGAGGGGAAAGCAATGAATTAAGCACCTTTCGGGCTGTTTATAACCTATCGATGTATCCTAAACCAAACATTGTCAGTCTGAGCTTTGTCGAAGACTGACATTACAAAATGAATCCACACTTCGACAAGCTCAATGTGACAGCGCCATTCTTCTGCTAAAATCAAGCTGCTTTAATTATCGCAATAAAAGAATCAGCTTTAAGACATGCACCGCCGACAAGTGCACCATCAACATCCGGCTGGGAAAGTAACTCAGTTGCGTTATCAGGCTTTACACTTCCGCCATATTGAATTGTAAGATCATCTGCGATTTGGGATGAGAATTTATTGCCAATAAAATCCCTTATAAACTTATGCACTTCCTGTGCCTGCTGCGGTGTAGCATTTCTGCCGGTACCAATTGCCCAGACGGGTTCATAAGCTATAATTATCTCTGCCATGCTTTCTTCGGAAATATCTTTAAGACCATTTTCAACCTGGGATCTGATGACCTGCATCGTTGTGCTTTTTTCTCTTTCTTCAAGTGTTTCACCAACACAAAAAATTACTTTTAGTTTGTGTTCCAAAGCTTTCTTAATTTTTTTGTTTATCATATCATTTGTCTCTTTGAAAATAGTTCTTCTCTCAGAATGACCGAGAATAACATACTCGCAGCCTACACTCTTTAACATCGGTGCTGATATTTCTCCTGTGAAAGCTCCGTTATCTTCAAAGGACATATTTTGCGCACCAAGTTTAACTGGTGTATTTTTTATTAACGTGCTTGCTTCACTTAAAGATGTATAGGGAGGACAAATAATAACCTCACAATTCAATTTCAGGTTAGCTAATCCGCTGGTTAATTTTGTAATAAGATTCTGAGATTCAGTCAAATCATTATTCATTTTCCAGTTTCCGGCAATAACTTTTTTCCGCATTAAAAACTCCTCTGTAAAAAAATATGTAAATACAGTTCAAAATTACTAAAGTGTTCAAACTGTTCAAACTTATTGGACAAGTGCATATATGAAATATTAAAATTATCTTCGCTTACTAAAAAAATTTTTATGAAACTTAAAGAGCTACCAAAACAAGTAATTCTTCTCGGCTTAGTTAGTCTTTTTACAGACATGGCAAGTGAAATGTTGTATCCAGTAACTCCGATTTTTCTCACGGTTGTGCTCGGTTCATCAATGGCTGTTGTGGGATTGATCGAGGGAATAGCCGAACTGACTGCAGGTATCTTAAAAGGATATTCAGGTAACCTCTCAGATAAATTAAGAAAACGTTCTATTTTTGTTGTAATTGGTTATTCAATTTCTGCACTTTCAAAACCATTACCCGGAATCTTTCCTTCAATTGGAGTTGTTGCTACATCAAGAACAACGGACAGAATAGGGAAAGGAATAAGAACTGCACCGCGCGATGCTTTGCTCGCAAGTTATACAAATAAAAATACCGGTGCCGTTTTTGGTTTTCACAGGGGGATGGATACACTTGGAGCGGCTATAGGTCCGTTACTCGCGCTTTTGTTGTTAAGTGTATATCCAAATAATTACCAGCTTATTTTTTTAATAGCATTTGTTCCTTCTCTCATCGCAGTTTCTTTAACGCTTACTGTTAAAGACAATATTATTGTAAAAGATAAAAAGGATAGAAAGAATTTTCTCCTTTTCTTTAAGGAATCTTCGAAAACTTTTAAGAAGATAATTTTACTCTTAACTTTGTTTGCGCTTGTAAACAGCAGCGATGTTTTTTTAATATTGAAATCGAGAGCGGTAACAAGCTCGAGTTCACTTGCAATAATCGGCTATGTGTTTTATAACCTTGTTTATGCTTTTATTTCATATCCGGTAGGAAAAATTTCTGACAAACTTGGCAAAAAGAAAATATTAATTACAGGCTTTATAATTTATTCTTTTGTTTATCTCGGATTTGCTTTAGCAAATAATCTAACAATTATTTTTGTCTTATTTGCTTTTTATGGAATCTATGCTGCATCAACGGAAGGAATTGCAAAAGCCTGGGTATCGGATTTAATTCCTGATGAAAATCGTGGAACTGCAATCGGTATTTTAACTATGACGACAAGCATTGCAATTATGCTCGGTTCTTTTTTAGCCGGTGTTCTTTGGGATGCGTTTGGATCTGCTGTCCCTTTTTTGCTTTCTTCAATTGTTAGTTTCATTTTAGCCCTGCTTCTTTTTTTATTTCGAGAAGAAACCAAATAAAACTTCCCTTTTCACACTTAAAATATTCCTAAACACAAGATTTCATTTATTCTTTGAGCCGAAAACTTTTTATCATGGATTGATTTTGATAAAACCGCATCTTACCTTTCCTGAGAATCTTAGAAGGGGTTTTTTATGGGACATAAAAAGACACTATTCAATTCACTTAATCTAAAAATTATTGTTGTTGCGTTTATAGTTATCTCTACAAATTTATTCCCGCAGGGGTGGCAATGGCAAAACCCGCTGCCGCAGGGCAACCCGATATCGTCTTTACATTATTTGAATAAGGATATTGTTTGGGCGAGTGTGTCAGGAGGAGGTTCACTTCTGAAATCAACTGATGGCGGGGAAACCTGGGAAATTTTTATCCTTCCAGAAAGGATTTATGCGCAAGATGTTTTTTTTATAAATGAAGATGTTGGCTGGGTATGCGGTCAGAACTGGGATGGTATTGTAAATTATCTTTTAGGAACTACGGATGGCGGTAAAAACTGGACTGTACAGTTAGCTGATTCAAGTTTAAATATGCTTACAATGGTTTTTGCAAATGAAAAACTTGGATGGGTAAGTGGAGAAAGTTCAAAAATTTACCACACAACTGACGGAGGAAAAACCTGGGATCTGCAGGCAAATTTTAAGGGAGACATTCATTCTATCTTTCTTGTAGACAGCCTTCGTCTTTGGGCGACAAATATTAGTGCTGCAAGTGGTGCAATTTTCCATACTACAGACGGGGGAACAAATTGGCTTGCCGATTCTACCATTAGTTGGGGTTATGATGTTCAGTTTATTGATTCCCTCAATGGCTGGGTCTCAGGACAGGATAAAATAGCAAATACAACAAACGGGGGGAAAACCTGGAATACACAGCTCGATAGTTTTGGAAATAGTTGGAAAGATATATCTATGGCCGACAAAAATCATGGCTGGGCAATAACTTCATCCGAGACTAAGATTGCTGTTACAACTAATGGCGGAATAAATTGGAATGTTAAAAATGATTTAAGTGCTTATAGTCTTTGGGCAATAACCTTTTATGACAGTCTAAATGGTTTGGCTGCCGGATGGGGTGGGGTTATACTTAAGACTATAGATGGAGGAACGAACTGGGAGTTAGTTACAAAAAGTGTTACTACTGCCAACGCAGATCTGCGGGATGTTTTCTTTATAGATGATTCTACAGGGTGGATTTGCGGAACGGATGGAACTAGACTCGGCGGTTACAATGGAATGATTTTAAAGACTACAGACGAAGGAAATAGCTGGGCAAAATTAATAATTAATAATACCGAACAATTAAATAGTATTTATTTTATTGATCAACAAATTGGTTTTGCTGTCGGCCGGGGAGGGACAATATTGCGAACTACTAATGGAGGTTCATCCTGGTCACCAATCAACAGTGGCACAATAAACTGGAACAACATAGATTTTTCAAATTATCCTACCGGTTGGATAATAGGCGGGGATCCATTAAATAATTGCAGGTTAATTAAAACCACAAATGGTGGTGGTACATGGAATGAAGATACTTCAATATCTTTTACAAAAGGTACACCAGAAATTCACTTTACTAGTAAAGAAGCAGGCTGGTTAGAAATAGGTGATTTGGAGGCAAGTGTTGTACAGCAGTTGTATAAAACTACAGATGGAGGAGATACCTGGAAATTAATAAGATGGAATTATCCAGATACAGCTTATTACTCATGGCAATTTATCTCGGATAAAATCGGTTGGATAGCTACCTTCCCTAATGCATTAATTCTTCATACAATAAATGGAGGCGAAAATTGGGAAAATTATAATACACCTGAATCATTCATTTCAATTTCATTTATTGATTCGTTAACTGGCTGGGGTGCAAGCTCAGGAGAAATTTATAGAACAACCGATGGAGGAAAAACCTGGACATCTCAGAATGCTGATGGAAATAATTTTGCAAAAGTAAATTTTATTAATAATAAACTTGGTTTTGCAGTAGGGTACGGTGGTGAAATTCATAGAACGATAACAGGAGGAATTACATCAGTTTTAGAAGAAAAAGGATCTAATGTTCCTGATAATTTTATCCTTTATCAGAATTACCCTAATCCATTTAATCCAACTACAATTATAAACTATCAGATTCCGAAATATGGAATGGTTACAATAAAAATATACGATATACTTGGCAGGGAAATAAAGACTCTTGTTAACGAATACAAACCTGCTGGAAGATATAACATAACATTTAATGCCTCAAATCTCGCAAGCGGCGTTTACTTTTACAGACTTCAGGCCGGGGAATTCACAGAAACAAAAAAGCTTCTGTTACTGAAATAATTGTAAAAATTATTTGTTTAGACACCGGAGATAAAAATGATTTCCGGCTTTCTTATTTACTTCCATCCTTCTTTCTTATCTCGCAGACCTACTTCATTGTATAGAACGTTTTTCTTATTTTTAACGCAATAGAATCTATATGAAAGACAATTCTAAAAAAGCCATAATTGCTTTAAGCGGAGGAATGGATAGTTGTGTAACAACAGCTATTGCAAAGTTGGATTATGATGAACTATTTGCCTTCCATGCAAATTACGGGCAGCGCACACTAAAAAGAGAATTGCAGGCTTTTAATGATGTTGCAGACTATTTCGATATAAAAGAAAAATTAATTGTTGACTTTACTCATCTTACACAAATCGGTGGTTCATCTTTAACAGATAAAAATATAGAAGTGAGTAAAGCCGATCTTTCAAGCAAAGAAATACCGACCTCTTATGTTCCTTTCAGAAATGCGAATATACTTTCTGCCTGTGCAAGCTGGGCTGAAGTGATAAATGCTGAAGCAATTTTTATCGGTGCCGTTTATGAAGATTCATCCGGATACCCCGATTGCAGACCCGAATTTTATAAAGCTTTTGAAAAAGTAATCGATATAGGAACAAAGCCTTCAACTAAAATAAAAATTGTGACTCCCGTTATTTATCTTTCAAAGGATGAGATCGTAAAAAAAGGAATTGAACTGAATGCACCTTTTCATTTAACATGGTCATGTTACCAAGAGGAAGAAACAGCTTGTGGAATTTGTGATAGCTGTGCATTACGATTAAGAGCCTTCCAGAAGGTAGGAATAGAAGATCCAATAAATTATAAAGTAAGACCAAATTATTTATTACAAAACTAATGCGGATAAATATTTGAGTTTTGAAATTTGAAATTTTAGGAAAACAATGGCTGACAAAAATTTATTAGAAGTATTTAAGAACGAATATCCAAACAGGGATTATAATATAATTCATTCTGCACCGGAGTTTACTTCGGTCTGTCCTAAAACCGGGCAGCCCGATTTCGGTAAGATAACAGTAGAATATATACCCGATGAACTTTGTGTAGAATTGAAATCGCTGAAGCTTTATTTTAATTCCTATAGGAACGACGGCATATTTTATGAGAGTGTTACAAATAAAATACTGGATGACCTGGTCGAAGCCTGCAAACCGCGTTATATGGTTATTACTTCAGAGTTTAATGTTAGAGGCGGAATTTCATCTACCATTGAAGCAGAATATATAAAAGAATAACTTAGTGATAAAGTAAAGAATTCTATATGACAATGATAACTTCCTTAAAAGAAGACTTCTTAAAAAGAAGAGATTTACTGTTCCGAAGTATCCTGAGGTGGGATGACGATCTTAAATTCAGTATTGAATACAGCCTGCTTGTAGAAGAGTTTATCCGCACAGTCGCAGAACACAACAATTATAATTTTGCTTTAGCCTCAGCGGGAAGTTTCAGCCGGAGAGAACTTTCTCCTTTTTCTGATATCGACCTCATGTTCATTTCAGAATCCGTGGAAGGAAATGAAAAAGATATTACCCAGTTAGTTACAAAACTTTGGGATTACGGAGTTGAGGTTTCACATACAGTCAGAGACTATTCCGATCTTGCAAAATATCTTGATGACGATCTTCATACTTTCACACAATTCATTGAAACACGTTACCTGTTTGGTTCGGAAAAAATATACAACAAGTGGAATGAACTACTACTTGCGTTACTAACTGACGATGAAAAAGCCGAGCTGGTTCAAAAACTTTTTGAAGACACACAAGCCCGGTACGAAAAATACGGGGAGTCTCCGAAGATGCTTGAGCCTAACGTAAAACTTTCTGCCGGGGGATTAAGAGATTTCCAAACAATTGAATGGATGTACATACTAAAAAATAAATTACTTCTGAATAAACAGAATGAGTGCAGCCAGGCAGAAATTTTTATTCAACAGCTTAAAGACAGTAATTATGTAACCGAGAAAGAATGCGATAGTGTTTTTCACAGTTATGAATATATAGTTTCAATTAGAAATCTTATCCATATTTTTTCTGACCAGAAAAACGACCGGTTAGAATTTAACTTACAGAAAAAAATTGCCGACCTTTTATCGAACCAGAAAGACGGTCTTGCAACTTTGATGCAAAAATACTTTGTAGCAGCGACAGCTATTAACAGGTTTTCAAAATCCCTGGCAAGAAAATTCACTGAAGATTTTGTAAGTCCATTGCCGGACTCGCTCGCAATAGAACTTGATGATGATTTCTCTCTTAAAGGAAAGATAATTTATCACCGGGGTAAAGGTTCGCTTTTATTATCAGATGTTTTCCGCTGTTTTTATTATAGTGGTTTGTACAGCGCCCGTTTCGATGATTACCTTCGTTCTCTTATAATTGAAACCACAGAACGCTATACAAATGAACGACATCCGGAAGCTGAGTCTTCCGTCTTTTTCAGAGAAATATTAAAGCTTCCCAAAAATACGGGAATTACGTTAACAAATATGAATGAGCTCGGGGTTCTTGCCGCTTTCATGCCGGAATTCAAAGATCTTGTAGGATTTTTACAACATGGCGTTTACCACAACTACACAACCGATGAACACACATTACTTACTATACAAAATGTTGAAAAGCTTGAAAAAGATACATCAAGCCTGGGAAAAATTTTTAACAATTTGAAAGATAGAGAAATTCTTTACCTAGCTCTTTTGTTTCATGATATTGCAAAACCGATTAATATTTCCGGACACGAAATTATTGGTGCTGAAATGGCTTCTTCAATTATGCACAGACTCGGATACAGTGAAGAAGAAATTGAACAGGTGACTTTCCTCGTAAGAAATCATTTAGCAATGGAACAGGTAGCGTTTAGAAGAAACTTAAATGATGCTGAAACTCTTAACAACTTTACATCAAAATTTAAATCGGTGCAGGAATTAGATTATCTTTATCTCGTTACTTATGCAGATCTTTCCGCTGTAAATCCTGCTGTGTGGACTTCATGGAAAAGCGAGCTGCTTTCTGAACTTTACAGGAAAGCTGAATCTATGCTTGTCGAGCAAATAACCGGGGAAGAACTTCTGATGACAAGCACCTATATCCTTCCGCATGAAATTACAAAACACTCTTCTATTATTTCAGAAAAACATGTTAAGGAACATATTGATTCAATAAATGATATTGCTTATGCTCATAACTTCTCAGAAGAAGAAATTGCCCGGCACATCGAAGAGATACAAAAAGGAGTTAAGATATCCACATTATTCAAAGAGCTTCCCGATTTTACAAACGTAACAGTTATTACAAAAGATTTTCCTTCCCTTCTTTCACGACTTTGCGGCGTTTTTTCAATTAACGATGCAAACATTCACGATGCTAAAATTTTTACAAGGAAAGACAGTATTGTTATAGATACCTTTAATGTTTCCGACTTCAGAACACATCAGAAAATAGAAACAGAGAGATACCAAAAAATAAGAAAGGATCTTTTCGATGTAATTACCGGCTTACTGGAATTAAGCCAGGAATTTGCAAAAATGAAAAGCCGCTGGTGGAGAATTGAAAACAAATTTTTCAAAAGATCCGGCAAAGTGAAAATTGTTTTTGAAAATCATGAGAAATACACAATACTGGATATTTTTTCGCCGGACAGGCTTGGATTCCTATACCAGGTTACGAGAAAAATGAACGAGCTTGGATTGATGATCTACTTCGCAAAAATTTCTACAAAAGGAGATGACATTGTCGATTCCTTTTATGTTTTGGACAGAAACGGGAAAAAGATCTCTCCTAATGATTATGAATTAATCATAACTGAATTAACCAGCACGATAAACCAATTGTTATAAAGGAAGAATTGAGTAACTCAGATAACGGCAAACCCATAGGAATTTTTGATTCGGGAATCGGTGGATTAACAGTTGTAAAAAGATTTTTAACTTCCCTTCCAAATGAAAATATAGTTTACTTCGGCGATACTGCACGCGTGCCTTACGGTTCAAAATCAAATTCAACTGTTATCGAATATTCACTACAGGATGCAAAATTTTTACTTAGCAAAAATGTTAAAGCTATTGTTGTTGCATGTAATACTGCTTCTTCGGTCGCAATTGAAGAACTTAGAAACGCTTTTGACATCCCGATAATCGGAATGATAGAACCGGGTTCGAAGGCCGCACTAAAAGAAACAAAAAATAAAAGAGTAGGAGTGATTGGAACTTATGCAACTATTGGTAATAAGGCTTATGCAAAAAGATTAAGATTTCTCGATCCTTCTGTTGAAGTTTTTGAAAAAGCATGTCCTTTATTTGTACCGCTTGCGGAAGAAGGCTGGATTAAAGAAAGCGCAACTTATGAAATCGCTCAAGAATATCTTAAAGGACTCAGAGATAAAAAAATAGATACTCTTGTTCTTGGCTGTACGCATTATCCTATCTTATCAGAAGTTATACAAAAAGTGATTGGAACAAATGTTAAGCTAATTGATTCCGGTGTGGCATCTGCAGAAATAGTTAAGGAAGAGCTGATGAAGAATAATCTTCTTTCAGAAAGTAAATCAAAAGGGCAATCGGAATTTTATGTGAGTGATATCCCTGCAAAGTTTAAGGAAATTGCTGAATTATTTCTTGGAAAGCCAGTAAATGAAGTTAATAAGATAGATCTCGAAGCTTTAACCGCCTCAACGTTTTAAACTTAATTTTCAAACATTTTTTTTAATTCATTATGATCCTTACTGACTCCCAAAGCCAGCATTAATTTTATTCTTGCCTTTTGTCCGTTGAGAAAATCTGTAAAGATGACCCCAATCTTATTCAACCATTTGCCAGCACCGGGATAGCTGTAAATGTCTTCAGTTTCTCCGGCAGGACATCGTGATACGAGAATAACAGGAATATTTTTTTCTACAGCATATTTAATTCCTTCAAAAGCTGCTGGCGGAACATTACCGACTCCGAGCGCTTCTACAACAATTCCTTCCACTCTGCTGTCTGCAGAAAATTTAAAAAACTTTTCATTCATCCCGGCATAAACGGTAAGCAAATCCACATTGGAAATAATCTTATCGGTATCAATCGTCTCAAGTTTCCGTGGAGGACGATTAATAACCACTTTACCATTCTGCATAATACCCAAGTTTCCGAAATCAAGAGAACGAAAGCTGTCAATTTCTTCAGTGTAGATTTTTGTTACTTCGCTTGCGGCATTTATTTCTCCATTTAAACAAACAAGAACGCCAAGACCTTTTGATTTTTTGTTCAGGCAAACTTTAATTGCATCCATTAAGATTTTGGGGTCCGTCCCAATCAGGTTCGGAGCTATTCTTCATAGAACCGATTACAACAATAGGGATATCTGTTTTTATAGTAAGATCTAAAAGATAAGCTGTCTCTTCCAGAGTATCTGTCCCGTGAGTTATAATTATTCCTTTGTACTTATCCTCTTTTAAAAAATCTTTTATCTTTCCGGAAAGTTTAAACATTAATTCCGGAGTCATGTGTGGTCCCGGGTATTTGCCAAAATCATAGCAATCTATTTCAGCTAACTCTCTAGCTTCGGGAATTTTCGCAAGAAGCTCTTCACCGGAAAAATATGGAACAGCGCCACCTGTATTTTCATCAATCATCATTGAGAAAGTGCCGCCAGTAAAAACAATTAATATTTTTTCCATTGTAGTTAAGATTAATTTGTTGCTCAAATATATCATTTTTAAGGGTTTTTATAATAGACATACTAAATCATTTGACTTGAAGTAGTTTGATTTTAACCATATTTTTGATATCAAATATTCCTAGGAGATTTTAATAATGTTAATGGTAGAAGATGTTGATTTAACGCCAAATCCGCATGCACTTAAGTTTGTCTTAAACCAAAGACTTCTTAACGTTGAAACAAGACAATTCCCTGATAAAGCCTCTGCTGATAATGATCTTTTTGCAAAAGGTATTTTTGAAATTAACGGAGTGGTCTCTGTTTTTTATATGGATAAGTTTGTTACTATTGAAAAATCAAAAGATACAAACTGGGGACAAATTCAGAAACCCTTTATCGAGTTTCTAAAATCATTCGATGTAAATCTTATTCCAGCAGAAAACGAAATTATAAAGAACGACAATGAAAGCGAATTACTTAAGAAAGTAAATGATATTCTTAACCAGCGAGTAAGACCTTATCTTGCAAGCGATGGCGGCGGTCTTGAAGTTTTAGGCGTTGAAGGTCATAAAGTTATGATAAGATACCAGGGAGCCTGTGGAAGCTGTCCGAGTTCAATAAGCGGAACACTTGCCGCAATCGAAGGTTTGCTCAGAAAAGATTTAAATCCTGCAATTGAAGTAGTTTCTGCTTAATTTTTTGAGATTTTTTGCATTCTTGCCTATTGAGGATTGCCAACTTTAAAAAACCTCTTCCTCTTTTTTATTCTTTTCATTAAATTATCCCCACTTTACATTTCACATATTTTTATGAAAAAGAAAGAGAAAGAAAACCTCTTTTACGCTACTCAAAAAATATCCGGGATTAACTTTAAAATCTTCTCTTCTAAAAAAGGTATCCGGAATATTTTCCTTAATAAAAACAACACTGTAAAAAATGTAAACACAACACGGCTTCGTGCTGATGATCCTTTTATGTTTAATGTTTTTACACAGCTCGAAGAATATTTTAAAGGAGAAAGAAAAAAGTTTAATGTCCCTTTAGATTTAAAGGAACAAACTTCCAGAAGAAAGTCTGGAATGAATTAAATAAAATTCCTTATGGCAAAACTGTTTCTTACAAAAAAGTTGCTGAAAAAATCGGTAATAAAAAAGCATTACGAGCTGTGGGAAAAGCTAATTCACAAAATCCTGTTTGTATTGTAATTCCATGCCATAGAGTTATAAATGCAAACGGAAATCTCGGCGGATATTCTGCCGGACTTTTAGTGAAAGAAAGACTTCTTGAACTTGAAGGAAGTCTTAGTATGGAATTGTTTGAATAAAATATTATGTCAGTCTGAGCCTGTCGAAGACTGACAAAAGTATTAATGTCACACTTCGACTTCGCTCAGTGTGACATCCAATAGTTACAGGAGAATTGCAAAGTTTAATCTAAAGCAAATTCTTCATCAACTTCGACTTCGCCATCCGATTCTTCATTAAAATACATTTGCCCATAATTGCTTCTTATCAATTCATTCAGTTCATCCTGGTAAAAGAATTTATCGTCACCAAAAGCGGGATACAAATCCTTAACCATGTAGCTTGTGGATCATACCTTGCAAAGAATGGTTTCTTACACCAATCTGGATTTCTTCCCTGGAGTAAATTCAGAACAAAAACTTTTTGTCCATAAACTTTTGCAACTCCTTCGATTACTATTTTTCCCGGTAGGCAAGACATTGATGGACCTCTGACTGTTCTTGCTAATCCGGATACCTGCTTAATTGCATCTCTATAAATGTTCAAAGCAGAAGCTAACGGAACTTCGAAATACTCTTTAGCTCCGGTATTTCTTTCTATAAACATATAATAAGGAATGCAGCCAAGCTTAACCTGTTCTTTCCACATCTTTGCCCAAACTTCTGAATCATCATTAATATGTTTTATTAATGGTGACTGAGTTCTTATTTGTGCACCAGTTGATCGGATTCTTCTTACTGCTTCTTTTGCAACATCGGTTGATAGTTCAACCCAATGATTGTAATGCCCCATTATTGTAAGATGCTTTCCTGATTTCACAATCCTTTCAAAGAATCTTAAAAGATCATCCGCCTCTTTATCGGTAACATATTTATGTGGCCAATAAGAAACAGACTTTGTCCCAATTCTTATATTCTGTATATGATCAAATTCTTTTTCAAGAAGGGGTTCGATATAAACCTTAAGATTTTTCAGATTCATTATCATAGGATCGCCGCCTGTTAAAAGAACATCTGTAATCTCTTTATGATCTCTGAGATAATCCTGGAATCTTGCAGACTCATCTGTTGCAAATTTAAGATCAGTCATTCCAACAAATTGCGCCCACCGGAAACAAAAAGTACAATAAGCATGGCAGGTTTGTCCGCTTGAAGGAAAGATAAGGGCAGTCTCTTTATATTTATGCTGAACACCGGGAACAGGTTCTTCATCAATATAAGGAACATTAAGTGTCATTTGAGCAGCAGGGTGAGGATTCAATTCAAGTCTTATTTCCTCTGCAGTTTCTTTTATTAAAGAATCATACAATAAAGCATTTGTCATTCTTTCAAATTGGTCATCATTCAACATATCTTTCTGCATAAAAGTTAATTGGTACATTGGGTCGTTGGGGATATTCGACCAATCGATTAATTCTTCAACTATATAATTGTTGGTTCTGAAAGGAAGAACACTTGATACTACTTTTAAAGAGAACCGTTCCTCTTCACTCAGTGTTTTCAACTGAGGGATGTTGTCTATATCGTTGAGGCCAAAAAACCTCATTTTTTTTGGTTCAATCATAACATCCTCGTTTTATTTTAAAAAATGACTATTTAAGAAAAGTAACCGGATCTTATCAAGAAACCCTTAATCGGGTTTTGTTCTGGTGCGGGAATATGCACCGGTTGTTGCAATATATGATTTTTATTTAAAGAATCAATGAAGGATTAAATTAGAGGACAAATTGTTAGAAAAAAGCAGATCTTACTACTTTATTTAATATCCCCAACCTTACTTATATCATCTAACTTCACAAATCTTTCATTAAACTTATAAGTACCTTTTTCAGTTTTAATGGTCTTTATAAGTTTTACCGTAACTCCACTCTCTTTTTTCTTTGCTTTTGCTTTATCTGCAAAACTTTGCTGTTTAGCCATTTGCTTATCTTTCTGATTTTGTGGCAACAAATATAAATAAATTGGATTTTGATAACAATGCTATGGGAATGATTATTGTTATTCATTGATTTATAAGGTTAATATCTGTAGTTTAGCAACGAATTTTAAAGGATTTTAATGTTTTTATTAGCGACTATAATTATACTTTCTTACCTGGTTGGTTCTATTCCTACATCTATAATAGTAAGTAAGTTAGCCAAGGGAATAGATATAAGAGAACATGGAAGTGGTAACGCCGGCGGAACAAATGTTGCGCGTGTACTTGGATGGAAACATGGAGTACTTGTTATTATTTTAGACGCTTTTAAAGGTGTACTAGCTGTTGTCGTTGTTGCAAGATTGCATTATGGTTCAATGCCTTTTCATAATGTCACCCCTTTCGATGATTTTACATTAGTTCAGATAATTGCAGGTATCTCTGCGGTTATTGGGCATGTCTGGACAATCTTTGCAGATTTCAAAGGCGGGAAAGGAATCGCTACTGCTCTTGGTATGTTATTAATGATTATTACTGTCGATATGCTGATTGCTGTTGGAGTATTTATTATTGTTGTAACCATATCAAGATACGTTTCGCTTGGGTCACTAATCGGAACAATAGCCGTGCCTCTTTCATTAATTATAAGAGAAAATGTTTTTAATGTAGATATACAAGGCTACAATACTCTTCTCCCTTTTATAATTGCTATCTCACTTCTTATCATTTTTACACATCGTAAAAATGTTGTAAGAATATTTAACGGCTCCGAAAACAAATTAAGCTTTAAAAAGAAACAATCCTCTTAATTTAAATGAAGATTTCTGTGTTAGGTGCAGGGGGATGGGGAACGACTCTCGCTATTCTTCTACATTATAACGGACATGACGTAACACTAAGAGAATACAAAAAAGATTATGCTAAAATTCTTAACAAGACAAAAAAAAATGATGCATATCTTCCTGGGATAAAAATACCAAAAGAAATTAATATCACTCACGATCTTGAAGAAGCTTCATCAGACAAAAATATGATCGTGCTTGCTGTCCCTTCACAATTCTTAAGAAGCGTTGTAAAAAAAATCAGTTATTCAACAATTAAGAATTCCATTCTCGTAAGTGTTGCCAAAGGAATTGAAAACAATAGTATGATGACAATGTCCCAGATGTTGAAAGATGTTTTTCCATTAATTGATGAAGGACAGATAGGAGTTATTTCTGGACCAAGTCATGCAGAAGAAGTAAGCAAGAAAATCCCAACGGCAGTTGTAGCGGCATCAAGCAATATAGAAACATCTAAATCCATGCAAGTTGCTTTTATGACAGCATACTTTAGAGTTTATTCTTCTTTGGATATTGTTGGAGTTGAACTTGGAGGAGCATTTAAGAATGTTATAGCAATTGGTGCAGGCATTGTTGATGGAGTAAAGTTCGGTGATAATACAAAAGCCGCTATTATGACGAGAGGCATTGCGGAGATTTCCAGGTTAGGAGATGCAATGGGTGCTCAACCGGATACATTCGCCGGGCTTTCAGGAATGGGAGATTTAATTGTTACCTGCATGAGTCGTCACAGTCGTAATCGTTTTGTAGGTGAGCAAGTAGGTTCCGGAAAAAAACTAAAAGAAGTTTTAAAGTCTATGCAAATGATTGCAGAAGGTGTTGAGACTTCGCGCTCAGTAACTCAGCTTTCGAAAAAACATAATATTGAAACTCCAATTGCTGATGAGGTTTATAAAATTCTTTTTGAGGATAAAGATCCTGTTAAAGCTACAACGGATCTCATGACAAGAGATATGAAGAAAGAATGATAGACTTCGGACTTGGAAATTTAGATTTCGGATTTAATCTCATTACCCATTATCTTATCACTCATTATTCTGATTATAAAACAAAGTTGTAAATCCCTCCTTCTTAATTTATTTTTCCAATGTGAGTAAAGAAGAAATTCTAAATGGTTCGGTCCAGTACATTAAAGCAGTTGGACCAAAACGTGCCGAAGGCTTTAATAAAATCGGCATCAAGACAATAAGAGATCTCCTCTTCTACTTTCCCGCAAGACATTTAGATAGAACAAACATTCTCTCAGCTTCCAAAGCTTATGGTTATGTTTTAAATGGTTACGATGGTGAGATCACTATTATAGGAACAGTTACCAAAAAAGATCATAGAAGATTTGGCAAAAGAGAAATCTTAAAAGTTCACTTCAAAGATCAGTCAGGATTTTTTGAATGTGTCTGGTTTCAGGGCGCGAAATATTTTATTAACGTTTTTAACGAAGGAGATAACTTTGCTATTTCCGGCAAACCATCAACGTCAAAGTATGGAAATCTTCAGTTTACTCATCCGGACTTTGACAGAATAACCGAAGATGAATCAAAAAGTTTTCTTAATACCGGAAAGATTATTCCCATCTATAGAATTCCGAAAGAACTGCGAAACAAAAATATTGGAGATTTTTCTTTAAGAAGAATTATTAACAATGCAGTTGAGAATTACGCAGATCAGTTAGAAGAAAATCTTCCGGAAAATATTATTGCTAACAACAATCTTCCCGATTTAAAAGAATCTGTGATTAACTATCACTTCCCAACAAGCAAAGAAAAGCTTTTAGAAGCAAAAAGAAGATTCAAATTCGAGGAACTTTTTTATTTAGAGATTTTAATCGCTTTAAGAAAGGAACAATATAAATCAAAACTCACAGGACATTCATTCAGTATAAAAACAAATCTGGTAAAAGACTTTCTTAAAACTCTCCCTTTTGAATTGACCAAAGCTCAATTACATGTTCTCTCTGAAATTAAAAACGATATGATGTCTGAGATTCCTATGAATAGACTTTTGCAGGGAGATGTTGGAAGTGGTAAAACAATCGTTGCACTTATAGCCATGCTTATTGCTGTTGACAATGGTTACCAGGCTGCAATAATGGCACCGACCGAAGTTCTTGCAGATCAGCATGCAAAAAATATTTCCAACTATATGAAAAGGCTTAAAGAGATTTCTAAAAAAGAAATAAAGGTGAGCCTTCTAATCGGAGGACAAAAAAAATCCTTGCGAACTAAAAATTTAGAAGACATTGAATTGAAAGAAGCAAACATAATTGTTGGAACTCATGCCCTGTTTGAAGATAAAGTTAAATTCAGCAACCTTGGTTTAATCATAATTGATGAGCAGCATCGCTTCGGTGTTGCTCAGCGGGGAAAGTTACAGTCAAAAGGAGCTACTCCGGATGTAATTGTTATGAGTGCAACTCCAATCCCGAGAACTTTAACAATGACGGTTTACGGAGACCTCGACCTTTCTATTATAGATGAAATGCCAGCAAACCGAAGACCGATAAAAACAATCTTAAGAGGTGAAGATAAGCTACCAGATATTTTTAAGTTCATCAAAGATAAATCAAAAGAAGGATATCAAAGTTTTATAGTTTATCCTTTAGTGGAGGAATCGGAACAGTTAGAGTTGAAAGATGCAATATCATATTATGAAATGTTGAGAAGTACTTATCTAAAAAACCTGAGGGTCGGTCTTGTTCATGGAAGAATGAACTGGCAGGAAAAAGAAGAAGCCATGCTTTTATTTCGTAAAAAAGAATTTAATGTTTTAATTGCTACAACCGTTATCGAAGTTGGAATAGATATTCCCGATGCGAACATAATTCTTATTAACGATGCTCACAGGTTCGGACTTTCACAGCTTCATCAATTAAGAGGAAGAGTAGGTAGAGGAATTAAACAAGCCTTTTGTATTCTTGTAACAAAAGAAGGATTAGTAAAAAGAAGCGAAAAAACCGATAAGGAACTTGAATTCATGTCTTCTTCCGAAATTGAAAAACAAAAAGCCGCTATAAGATTACAATCAATGGTGAAATACAATGATGGATTTAAGATTGCTGAGATAGATTTAAAACTAAGAGGACCTGGAGATATTTTCGGATTAAGACAAAGCGGTTTTCCTGAATTTAAATATGCTGACATCGTAACTGATTCAAAATTAATTCTTCAGGCTAAGAAGGAAGCTTTTAAAATAATTGATGAAGACCCGGAACTTAAACTTCCCATTAACCAATCTATAAAAAAAATTCTCACAAAAAATTATTCTGACAATCTTAGATACTCTGACATTGCATGATTTTTTTCATGAATTTGTCTTCGAAGACGAATTGAAAAATTTTCCTCTCATGAAAAAAAATTGTTGACTTAGAATTTTTTTTTATTGAAGTTTGTTATGAAAAAATTTTTAATAAACTTTTTTCAAGATGTCGATAAGATTTTTCATTGAAAAAATATTTTGCAGATACTAAAAAAACTTATTGACTTGTGTTCATTAATAATTATATTTGTAAAAAAAATAAAAGGAAAATTATTTTATCAGACTCTCTTAGTGTTAGATTGAATGTAGCACTAACGTTCAATGTTAAACCTGCCTGTCTCGACTTGGCAGAGCCAAGACGGGAAAGTGAAACCGGTAGCAACGGCAATCAACTTTTCAGCGAAGACTTATCCCAAATTTCTCATCAGACTCAGGTTCAGATAAAAGAAGCACCTGTTTCGACTTCAACAAACCAGAGTGGAGTAGATACTTACGCTGAATGGGACACATGGGAGACCATCAATGCAGTTAAAGAGGCAATCGAATCTTATCACGATGTTACTTTAGTTGAGGCGGATGAAAATGCTTTTGAAACTTTGAGACAATTGAAACCTGACATTGTGTTCAACATAGCAGAAGGTTTCAATGGAATGAGTCGTGAAGCACAAATTCCTGCTATACTCGACATGCTTCAAATTCCTTACACTGGTTCTGATCCGCTTACACTCGCAACTTGTCTGGATAAATCGAGAACAAAAGAAGTTTTATCATACAATAAAATTCCGAATCCAAAGTTTTTGCTTATTAATGATTTTGAGCAAACAAACAATCTTGATTTTGATTATCCTCTAATCGTAAAACCTGTATCGGAGGGTTCGAGTAAAGGCATCTTCTCTTCATCGTTCGCAAATAACCTTGATGAACTTAAAAGTGAAGTTGGCAGAATACTTAAAGAATACAACCAGCCTGCACTTATTGAAGAGTTTTTACCCGGAAGAGAATTTACAGTTGCGATAATAGGAAATGGAAATGAAGCAGAAGTTCTTCCTATTGTTGAGATTCAATACAATGATTTCCCTGATGACTTCATTCCTATCTATTCTTATGAAGCTAAATGGATTTTAGATACAAAAGAAAATCCGCTGGAAGTTTTTAGTTGTCCGGCAAAAATTGATAAGAAACTCGAAAGCAAAATAAAAGGTACCGTGCTGAAAACATACTATACACTTCGTTGTAAGGACTGGAGCCGTATCGACGTACGACTCGATAAAAATGGGGAGCCAAATATTATTGAAGTTAATCCCTTGCCGGGAATTCTTCCAAACCCTGAAGAGAATTCATGTTTCCCTAAAGCTGCAAGGGCAGTAGGAATGAATTACAACGAGATGATAAACAAAGTTCTCTTTTCCGCAGCAAAGAGATATAAACTATTATGAAGACTGATAAAAAAATCCTGATGTGCTATAACGCTCCCGCAAGTATTTTTGCAGTTTATAACGGTAAGCCTGCGGATAGCGAAACTGCCTTAAACGATCTTTCAGAAACAGGATTTCTAAATAACATCGCTGAAATCAGGAAAACACTTTTAAAATATTTTACTGATGTCGAAACTCTTGCTGTTGACCGTAATGTTCAGAAGATTGTTAATAAGATTAATAAATTCTCGCCCGATGCTATTTTTAATTTTGTAGAATCTGTGGAGGGAATTTCTTCTTACGAATACTGCACTGCCGGACTTTTCGAACTCCTCGGTTTTGAATATACTGGGAACACACCTTTCTGTCTTGGAAATTGTCTTAATAAAGAAAGAACAAAGAACATACTGCGTTCATTTAAAATAAGAACTCCAAAATCTTTTACTTTTAATAAAAACAAAGAAATCCAGTTAAAGAAATTTGATTTGAAGTTTCCTGTAATTCTAAAACTTCTTAATGAAGATGCGAGCATCGGGATTTCAGAATATTCCGTTGTAAACACTCCTGATGAATTAAAGAAACAACTTGAATTTCTTTCCGGCACATACAAACAGGATATCATAGCGGAAGAATATATTGATGGAAGAGAACTCAATGTTGCAATTCTAGGAACAATAGTCTTACCAATATCCGAAATTGATTTTACAGGTTTACCGGAAAATTTACCGAAGATAGTTACATACGACGGCAAATGGATTGCCGAAAGTACTTATTATGCTTTCACAAAACCAAAATGCCCGGCAGACTTAGATAAGAAATTAAAAAAGAAAATTACTACAATCGCTCTTGAAGCTTTTAACGCACTAAGCTGCCGCGATTATGCTCGTGTCGATATACGACTCGATAAATCAGGCAGACCTTATGTGATAGAAGTAAATCCAAATCCGGATATATCAGAAGACTCTGGTTTTGCAAGAGCCGCTGTTGCAAAAGGAATTAGCTATCCCGAACTACTTAATACAATTGCAAATTTCGCAATAAACAGAAAAAATAATGATTCGAAGAGTCAGGCAGTCTGATGTTGAAAAAATTGAAAAGATTTTAAAAAAGATTTCACAATTTACAATAATCGAAATTGAAATTGCGATGGAGTTAGTAAATATCGCTGTTAATAATAAAACACAAACAGATTATAATGTGTTTGTGTTTGAACAATATGAAAATATTCTAGGCTATCATTGCACAGGCAAGCGTCCTCTTACAGATGCTGTGTACGACCTGTATTGGATTGTTGCCGATCCGGAGTCACAAATTAAAGGTGTTGGCACAAAATTAGTGGAACATGCCGAGCAATTTGCAATTGAAAAAGGTGCAAGGTGGCTTTTAGCTGAAACTTCTTCGAGAGAAAGCTACGCAAGGACAAGAAATTTTTATTTGAGAAATAATTTCTCAATCGTCGCCGAGATAAATGATTTTTACTCGGTTGGCGACAACCTGATTGTTTTCGGGAAATATTTTAAGTAGAACAAACAAAAGGTTAGTCATGGAACTGTGGCAGCAGATGATAAGAGACAGTATTCACACTGTCGATGAGCTCGTGGAAAAATTCAACATAGACAGAAAGATTGCAGAAGATCTAGATGAATTTTTCCAGGCAAGGATCAACCCGTATTACTTTAGCCTGATTCGTTATCCGGGAGATCCGATTTGGCTGCAATGCGTACCCGATAAAGCTGAGCTCGAGGACTTTGATGCAGATGAAGATCCTTTAATGGAAGATGCAATGAGTCCTGTCCCAAACATTACTCACCGCTACCCGGACAGAGCTCTCTTTCTTGTTACAAGCCAGTGCGGGCTTTACTGCCGCTTTTGTACAAGAAAAAGAAAAGTAGGCGATTATGAAAAAATCTCTATGAAAGGTCTCGAAAGTGCTTTTGAATATCTCGAACAGCACACAGAGATAAGAGATGTAATTCTTTCAGGCGGTGATCCTCTTATGCTTACAGATACAATGCTTGAAAAAATTCTTAAAAGATTAAGAGAAATTCCTCACATCGAGATAATAAGGCTTGGAACTAAAATGCCTTGCGTACTTCCTCAAAGAATTACGGAAAATCTTTGTGAGATAATAAAGAAATACCATCCCATATATGTAAATACGCACTTCAATCATCCCTGGGAAATAACCCCTGAAAGTACAAAAGCATGTGAAATGCTTGCAAACGCCGGTGTTCCTGTCGGTAACCAGATGGTTCTGATGAAAGGTGTGAATGATGATCCCGCAATTGTGAAAGAGCTGATGCAGAAATTATTAAGGATGAGAGTTCGACCTTACTATATGTATATGGCAGACGAAACCAAAGGTGCTAATCATTTCCGCACATCGATTGAAACTGGTTTAAATATAATTGAAAACCTGCGCGGACATACAAGCGGTTTGGCAATTCCTCATTTTGTAATTGATGCACCGGGCGGCGGCGGCAAAATTCCTTTATTGCCTAATTATGTTCTTCATCATGATGAAGACAGAATTATTCTCAGAAATTACAAGAAAAAATCTTATGTTTATAAGAACTATAAAGATAAACTTAACCCGCCGAAACCAGAAAACAATACAGGTAAAATTGCAGCAGTTAAAAAGAATGGAACCAACGGTAAGAATGGTAACGGTAAATCAAAACTAAAAGTTATCGACTTTACCAAAATCGAGTTGCCCGTTCTTCAATATGATGAAATAGAAAATTAAAATACTTTGTGTTTGTCAGCCTGAGCTAGTCGAAGGCTGACAACTAGGTTTCATGTCACACTTCGACCTCGCTCAGTGTGACATTTTTTTTTGCTTTGTAAGAATCCCCAACATATCTTCTTCTAGACTTTTCTCCGGTGATTCAACAATTTTTCCTACCTCAGTACTTTCTCGGTAAAAAATAAACGCCGGGACAAATTCAATATCTAGACTATCAATTTCATTGCGCTCTGTTTTCTTATCTTCATTAACGGCAATAAGAGTTACTTTACCGGAAGGATAATTAATCTCATCAAGGATTTTATAAAAATCAGGTACGTGTAGTTGGCTATCGCTGCACCAGCTTCCCATCCCTAAAATTATATCAATTCCGTCCATATTTTTTTTCAACAATTCAATAGTTGAAGAATCCGGTTTATAACTTTCATATTCGGGATTAAACCATGAAGCGAAAACTGAATCGTTGAATACTTCTCGTGTACAATAACCAATAAGCATCGGTTCTGAGTTTGAATCTTTTATAATTTTATTTCTTTTCTGTACAAAAAAGAAAACCGGGAGATAACATTATAAAAATCAGCAAGTACTTTGTCTTCATTATTTGTTTCTGTTATTAAGATTGTTCCTGAGATCGATTCCCCAGAGAAGTTTATTCCTCAGTTTTTCAAAGTAGCTTGTGAATGATGTTTGAACAAGTTTCAAAGGTCTTTTACTCTTTGTAATTTTTAACTCAAGCGGAGGAGGAAAAGCAAATACTCTTTGTCCATCACAATTAAGATGAATTTCCTTATGAAGTGAATTTGCTTTTATCACAATTTCCTGTGAACTCGGAAGAACAAGAGGTCTTACAGACAAACTATGAGGCGAAACCGGAGCTAAAGTTATAACGTCCGTTTGCGGACTAACAATTGGTCCCCCAACTGAAATAGAATAACCTGTAGAACCTGTAGGAGTCGCAATAATCAACCCATCGGCAGCGAAAGTTGTAACATATTCACCATCAACTGTAATTGTAAGTTCGATCATTTTAGGCCAACCGCCTTTATCAATCACAATATCATTAATCGCATAAAGTTTTTCCACTTTATGACCGAGACACTCGCCTTCGATGACCATACGTTCTTCTATAGTATACCTGTTATTTTTCAGGTCCTGAATAAATCTTTCAAGCTGATCTGCATTTGCATCAACTAAAAACCCGAGCTTGCCTAGATTAACTCCTAAAACCGGTTTATTATAAAAATGTGCATGAAAAGCGGTCGCAAGCATCGTCCCATCCCCACCGATTGAAATGATTATATCACTCTTCTTGCAAAGCTTATCTTCAACAAGAAATTTACTTTCACCCACCTTTTCTGTTAAAAGCTTTTTATACTTTCGAATATCCTTGCTAAGGAAGTAATCAAATTCATTTTCTTTAAGCTTTCTTAAAAGTTCCGAAAGAACAGAAAAAACATTCTGCTTGGTTGTATTGGCTATAATGCCGATAATCATTTTTTTCTTTTTTGTCTTAGCCATTATAATGTTGCACTTGCCTCACTTTTCATCTTTCTTTTCTTCATTGCTTACTTCTTCTTTATCTTCTTCCTGTTTGCTTCCCTGGTTTTTATTTACTTCATCAACATAATTTAGCTTTAGTTCGCGGATGACTTCATCGAGAAATTTTACCTCGTATTCGGAAAGATTTCCCTTCGTTTTTATTTTTAGCATATCGAGAGTGTCTATAGAAATTTTAGCGAGCTCAAGATTCCTTTCAATTTTATCTGTTACAGGATGTTTGAGCTTGCCCATCGACATAATTGCGATTTGCTGGTTTTGCATAACCAATTGCATAAATAAAATTTCATTTGTTGAATTTTGTTGCATATCATTCTCCCTTTAGAATTTTTTCTTTCCCATAACTTACAATATTTTGTAAAAACATATGCCGAAGAAAACACTGCCAGTATAAATCCCTGGATTCCATCAAGGAAACCCATTTTAATTATATACATTTTAATAAAGATCGCAATCGGTCTGATAATTAAGTCGGAAGTCTTAAACGTTTTCCCTTTTTTGTCGAGCTCTTTGGCAGCAAGTGTTGTATACTTATTAAATTTATCAAAATAGTGTTTTATGTTTGGATCTGTATAATGCTCTAAATCATTTTTGAATTCGCCGACTTTTCCATTTGTAACAAGATGTTCGTGTACATCATTATCACTAAACGTAATTTTGTTTTTGTTAAAAAACCTTGTTATTCTTCCTGGATACCAACCACTATGCAAAATCCATCTACCTAGGAAATTAGCTTTTCTCGGAAATGAATATGAATCGAATTTTGCTTCTGTTTTTTTAAATTCAATTAATTCTTTAGAAAGCCCGGAAGTTAAAACTTCATCTGCATCAATCCAGAATATCCAATCGTTTGTGGCAAGAGAAACGCCGTATTTTTTTGTTCCTGAATACCCATGCCATTCGACAATTTCATATTTGACGGTGGGAAATGATTTAACAATATCAAGAGTAGAATCCTTAGAATACTCATCGACAAGAACAATTATTTCATCAATACAATCAAGCTGACTTTGAATGCACCTGCCGATATTTTTTTCTTCATCTTTTGCAATTATGACAGAAGATATTTTCATCAATTATCCTAGAACTTTTTTTATAACTTCTTTAACAACTTGAGGTTTTATTTCATTTATATCAAGATCCGAACCGAATCGGTATTTTTCTTTCAACAATTCAATATCATCAAGATTTTTCATAATCTCCGGCGGATAAATATAATAAGCTTTATCAAATATCTCCCTAGGATAGGGATGAAATCTGCCGAACCGTTCTCCATTAGAAATACAAATGAATGTTTTATTTACACTTGCCGCAATGTGAACCGCCGCAGTGTCATTCGAAATAAGCAGTTCAGATTCATTTATAATTTTTGCTAAACCTGGCAAAGCTGTTTTAGAAGTTAAATTAAAAACTTTCCCTGCCGGCAAAGAGTTATAAATATTTTGCGAAATTTCTTTTTCATTTTTCCCGCCTGAAAGGACAATATTATAAGAATATTCATTTATTAAAAGTTCCGCAATCTCTTTAAAATTATTATGACCCCAGATTTTCTCTTTTCTGCTTGCACCAGGAAACAAGGTGACATAAGGCTTGGAAAGAACAAAATTTAAATTAATTTGAGATGTGTTTATTTGCGGAGCTTTAACGTTTACCGGCTCTTCAAGAAAGATATCAAAAAAAAATTTATTGTAATAAAACTCGAAAATGTCAGAAGATAAGGTTGGAATAAGTTGTGTATAATATCTATCAGTAAATAAATTTCTTTTCCATTTTACTTGGGAATCTTTTGAGCCTTCGCTTCCAATTCTAATTTTTGCTCTACTTGAATTAACAATAAAATCATCATATAATATTTCACGCGAATAAGTTGCGACTACGGCGGTTTCAAATCCTTTCTCTCTGATTTTCTTTAACAAATCAAATTTATATCTAGTGTCCTTATAAAATTTATTTCTATCAATCCAGATGAATTCGTCAACTACGTTCTTATCAAATTCTTCAGATAAATCTTTCCATACAATATTACCGCACAATGTTATTTTATAATCTTTATACTTTTTGCTTGATTTAATAGCCGACAAAAAATTTCTGAATAACAAATAATCCCCGATTGCATCGAGTCTTATAATCAATAATGTATTTGATTTTGTTTCTATGCTCGCAGGAAGGAACAAATCAATCAGCAAATAAATAAAATAATTAGAAAGATTCCTGAGCTTTACTAAATACTTCATTAAATAATATCGTAATTGCGGATGTTTGAAAAGTATTGGATTTCTCTTTCTCTTAACTTATTTACCAGGTCGTTGTCCTCATTATGAAAAACGGCTATATCACAATATCGTTCCATTTTTCTACCACTAAAATAGTAATGGAGATCGGCTATTAAACTTTTATTACTCAAATCAGTAGTTAATAAATAATCGCCGGTGTTTTCGTAAAATACAACAGTACTATATCCTGCTTTCAAAAGTAAATCAAAAACGCCTAACGCTTCATCTTTTGATCTATAAAGGAAGGGATCATACTCAAAGAGTATAACAGGTTTCATTTCAGATAAAAGATTAATCTCTTTCTTAATTATTTTGCAATCAAAACCATCGGTATCAATTTTTAATAGTTTGCTTTTCTTAAACTCAGGATAATTTGGAAATATTTGTTCTAATGTTTTGAAATAAATTTCTGATTGTTTTTCTCCTTCTATAATTCTGCCTGAGCCTTTTGAATAGACATAATCTCCTTTAATAAATTCTTCGTCTCCAATAAATGACTTTTCAACAAAGATATTCTGAAAATTCTTCGTGTTCTTTTGAAGTAACGGAACAAACTTCTCTTCCCCTTCTATACAAAGTATTGGAATATCAACTTTGCTCTTGACCATTACTGCCGTATCGCCAACATTCGCACCTATGTCGATCATCCTCAAATCATTATATTTTTCTTTTACTAATAATGCCACTCTTCCAACATTTTCATCATAAGAAGGAAAGATTTTTTTATTAATGAAAAGATTATGAGAAAATGGCAAAAGAATGTTAACTCCGGCTAGGTTGTATTTTACTTCGGGGTCTAAAAAATAAATTAGTTTGTTTCTGATTGTGTAAAAGATCTTTTGATTTAGTTTGCCGAAAAAAGATTCCGGGTTAGAATTTAGATACCTGTTGAGAAAAAATTGTGCAACAATCTTTTTTATCATTAATTATTCTTTAGAATATTTCTTTCAATAAAATCGTCTTCCCTGTTTCAATATTTATGACATTCATATTTTCCAGTATTTGCCGACTCTCCTTTTTATTCAGATAAGTTAATTTACCCTGCGCATCTCTGGACTGACGAAAAACAGGTTCTCTAAATCCATCTTTCGCAGAATATTTTTTGAGATTTGCTGATAATTCTTTCTTAACAAAAAAAGCATTAGAACCAGCGCTGTTTGAGCCGACGAAATCATAACCTTTTTTATTGCCAAGAATAACAAGCGCCGGAAGTGATGCGCCGAAATAAAGATTGGAAAAGTGCACCTTTGTTCTGTAAAAATCGGGATCGTATGGGATTGAAACAGGAAAAGCCGAACCGAACAAACCATTATATTCACAAATTACAATTGCCGGACTTATAACATTTATCGCTTCCCAAACCCAATAATCGTTTCCATCGATATCTATACTAAGTAAACCGATTTCGCCAGAAAAACCTGAAGCCGAAATAAGATCATTTATATTTTCTTTTGTAATGAAAGCATCCTTAGCTGTCAAATCATATCTGAAATAAATATCATCTTTTATTATTTCAGAAATGCAATCTTTATCATTGTCAATAACAATACCTTTCCATAAGTCATTTATTAAAAGGAATCTCGTATTGGATTCTTTGTAATCCTGAACACCAAACTCTACAAAAATTTTGTTCTTAATTTCAATATTGTTGATGAGATATTGTATAATTCCATCCTCACCCCATTCGGAAAAAACTTTGAATTCTGCCTCCTTCAGTGAAGTTGCTTTTTTTAATTCTTTTACCCTTTTAATGTAAATTTGCGCAAGCAATATAGAGTTGACTTCAATTTTACTCACCAAGTCTTTCGTAAAATACCGCTTAATCTTCTTAAACAGTTTCAAAAGAATTTTCTTCATACCTACTTTTAATCCTTTTTTATGAATACAATTTACCAAAATTTCCATTTGAAGGGCATGCTAATTTCTTAATAACTTTACATTTTAATAGTATAAAAAAATCGGTATTCTTATATTTAATCAACTAAACAAAATATTTCCGGGCAGCTAAATTGTATAGATTTCTGTACTTATTTAAAACATTCTTTTCAAGATTGAATCTGCTTTTCGAGCGATACTGGGTTGAGTCTTTTTCACAGGAAGGCGAAGATATGCTGCTGAGAAAAATCTTTGAAAACGGCAAACCCGGTTTTTATGTTGATGTCGGGGCTCATCATCCTAAAAGATTTTCCAATACATACTATTTCTACAAAAGAAACTGGTTCGGAATAAATATAGATGCTACACCGGGAAGTATGGAACAATTTAAAATATCAAGAAGCAGAGATATTAATATTGAAGCTGCGGTATCAAACGAAATCAAAGAATTAACATTTTTTATTTTTGAAGAACCTGCATTAAACACTTTAGATGGAAATCTTGCTAAGGAAAGACTTGCACAGAAGAAAAACAAGCTTAATAAAGAAGTAAAAGTTAAAACAAGAACTCTCGCCGGTATTTTAAATGAAAATTTGCCTCCATACAGGGAAATTGATTTTCTTTCTGTTGATGTTGAAGGTCTTGATCTCCAGGTTCTTACTTCTAACAACTGGGAAAAATACAGACCTAAGTTTGTTGTTGTCGAATGTTTTGGAAAAGGAAAATTTGAAGATATAATTTCTGATAATACCTATAAATTTCTTTCGAGTAAAAGTTATACTTTATATTCAAAAACTATAAATACATGTATCTTTAAAGATAATCTAAAAAAACAAATTGAATGATTTTACACTAAATACTCCAGTTGCTTTCTTAATTTTCAACAGACCTGGAACTACTGCAAAAGTTTTTGAAGAGATAAGAAAAGCGCGACCTAAAAAATTATTTGTTGTTGCAGATGGTCCACGACCGAACAATCAGAATGATTTAGAAGGTTGTGAAGAAGCAAGAAAAATTATTGATAATGTTGATTGGGACTGTGAGGTAATTAAAAATTATTCGGATACAAATTTAGGTTGTAAAAAAAGAATTTCATCCGGCATAACATGGGTTTTTGATAATGCTGATGAAGCAATTTTTCTTGAGGACGATTGCCTTCCGCATCAATCTTTTTTCCGCTACTGCCAGGAACTTTTAGTTTATTACAGAAATGATGAAAGAATAATGATGATCTCAGGTGATAATTTCCAGGATGGAAGAAAAGTTACTGAATACAGTTATTACTTTTCCTATTATACTCACATCTGGGGATGGGCTTCATGGAAAAGGGCATGGCAAAAGTACGATGTCGAAATTAAATCCTGGCCCGCGATTAGAAAGAGTAAGTATCTCGATTTATGGCTTTCAAATAAAAAGGCCGCCGCACACTGGAAAGAAGAATTCCGCAGAATATATAACAATAAAATTGACACGTGGGATTTCCAGTTTCTTTTTGCCTGCTGGATAAATCAAGGACTTAGCATTTTACCTGAAGTAAATTTAGTATCGAATATAGGTTTTGGAACAGGAGCTTTACACACTGGTAACAAGAATAACAAAGCTTCAAATATGCTGGTTAAAGAAATTACATTTCCTTTGAAGCATCCGGATTTTATCATACGAAACCCGGAGGCAGATCTTTATGAAGAAGAAAACTATATCTTGTTCAGCCTGTATAGAAGAGTGGGAAGAAGAATTAAGAGCTTTTTTGCAAAAGATTAACTTCCCCACTTTTTATTCCGCCAATATTTTATGAGCCCGTAAAGATTTAATAAACTAAGATATTTTTTCAAACGTGTACGAATAATTCTGAGTAAATAATTCCTTCTTGCAGAAGAATTCCAAAAGCCATATTTCTTTAGTACCCTTTTAGTCTCTTCAATTGATTGCAGCTCATTTTTCCAGGAAACACCACCAGAATACATTCTTGCGATCGGATGTTCGGAAAAATATTTCCCTTTTGTTTTAAATCCAGGAAAAACTTTTTCAAGTCTCACTATAAATTCAAAATCCATTGCGTATTTGTATGATAGATCGAACAACCCAAATTTTTCATACACCTCTTTTCTCAAAAACATCGTTGGATGATTATAAGGCATTGCCCTGGTCACAGAACAAAGCAAAGGTTTTCTAATATTGGAGCCATAAACAGGATCATCGAAATAAACATCTCCATGAATAAAAAGTATTTCATCGTCATTAAATATATTTACGACTTTTTCAAACACTTTATCATTATAATATGCGTCGTCGCTGTTTAGAATAGCAATTATTTCTCCTACGGCAGCTTTTATTCCTTTATTAAAAGCATCTGAGATTCCATTATCTTTTTCACTTATTATTTTTAATTGATCATTCAAACCATTTTCATCATAAAGTTGCTTAACTAAACTTAAAGTACCGTCACTGCTTTCGTTATCAATAATTATTTGTTCAAAATTTTTGTATGTCTGGTTTATAATTGATTGGATATTCCTAGCTATAGCTTTTTTCGAATTAAATGTAGGGGTAATAACAGAAATTTTCATCGGGCAAATCTGGGTTTATGATTTATTATTATCAATAATTCTTAGTGTTTCAGTCGGTTAGTTTTTATTTTTGAAGTAGTATCTTGTTACAATAAAATATATGTCATTGCAAATATAATTTATTCCAGAGAATATTAGACTAATTACCGGATGAAATACGATCTTACTATCGATGCCAGGATGATTAAGCATACAGGTGTCGGAACTTATATCAAAAATATGATTTCCGGCATTGTAGATAACTATAACTTAACTCTTCTAGGTAATAATGATACTATAACTCCTTTCCCATGGTCAAAGAAGATAAAAATTATAACTGCAACGAGCCCCATTTATTCATTAACAGAACAAATGGAATTACCAAAGATCATCCCGTCCTGCGATCTTTTTATATCACCGCATTATAATGTACCTCTTCAAAAAATAAAAGCTTCAAGAAGAGTAGTAATAATTCACGATGTTAATCATCTTACGAATGTTAACAGAATTTCTTTTGTAAAGATATTGTATGCAAAATATATGATTAACACTGCGGTAAAGAAATCGGATAAAATCATAACTGTATCCGGATTTTCAAAAAGCGAAATAAATAAATATGCCAATCCTCAGAAGAAAGATATTTCAATTGCTTATTGTGGGTTGGATAGTAATGAATTAAAAGAAAACATTACTGACGAATCCTTAAAAAGAGTTAGATTAAAATATAATCTGCCGGAAAATTATATACTCTATATAGGAAATATGAAGCCGCATAAAAATATAGATATTATAATAAAAGCGATGAAATCTCTGGGTGAATTCCCTAATATGAAACTGGTTATCGTGGGTGTACAGCATGGTGAAATTTTACAAAAACTAAAGACGTTAGATTCTACTGACTTAGAGAAAAAAATATATACTATTCAATATGTAGAAAATGATGAACTACCTTTGCTTTACAAAAATGCTAGATGCTTTGTCTTCCCATCAATTTACGAAGGATTTGGAATACCACCAATAGAAGCAATGAATTGTGCTTGCCCGGTCCTGGCAAGTAATGCGGCTTCAATTCCGGAGGTTTGTGGAAACGCTGCTTTATACTTTGACCCCTATAATGTTAAAGAACTTGTTGATAATATTGTATCAATATTAAGAAGTAAAGACTTATGCTTAGAATTAATTCAGAATGGTTATAAGAACTCAGAAAGATTTAGTATAAAAAATTTCAGAGACAAACTTATTCATATTATCAATGATACTATTGCCAGCTAATATTTTGAAAACCAATAACAATGAAAAATAAAGTGAAAACTGCAATAGTTCACGAATGGTTTGTTAATTATGCGGGTTCTGAAAAAGTTGTAGAGTCTTTCACTAACATCTGGCAGGATGCGGATGTTTTTGCCCTTGTAGATTTTTTAGATGATAAACAGCGGGAGATTGTTCTGAAAGGAAAATATGCGAAAACTTCTTTAATTCAAAAACTTCCTTTCGCAAAAAAAAGACACCGAAATTATATTCCACTTTTCCCTTTTGCTATAGAAAGACTCGATCTTTCCAAATATGATTTGATTATCTCAAGTTCTCATTCAGTTACTAAGGGAATAAAAACAAAGCCGAATCAGCTTCATATAAGTTATTGTCATTCACCAATGAGATATGCATGGGATAATGCGGAACTTTACTTAAGCCAGGCAAATATGTCCAAAGGTTTGAAAGGTCTTGCGGCTAAATCAGTTATTAACTATTTGAGGAAATGGGATCTTAAAACAGCTTCAAGACCAAACTTTCTGATCGCTAACTCAAAATTCATTTCTGAAAAAATTAAAAGGATATACAATCGCAACTCAACTGTAATTTATCCTCCGGTTGATGTAAACAAGTTAAATTATGTAAAAGAAAAAAGTGATTATTATTTAACTGCGTCAAGATTGGTCCCCTATAAAAGAGTAGATCTTATCGTCGAAGCTTTTTCAAGTATGGAAAACAAAAAGCTAAAAGTAATTGGAAGCGGACCGGAGTTAAACAGAATAAAAAATCTATCAAGTGCAAACATAGAATTCCTGGGATATAAAGATGATGAAGAATTAAAGGATTTAATGCAGCATGCCAGAGCATTTGTTTTTGCTGCAGAAGAAGATTTTGGTATCACAGTAGTGGAAGCAATGGCTTGTGGAACTCCCGTATTAGCCTTAAATAAAGGAGGAACTGCTGAAACAGTTGTGAATCAAAAAACAGGGATTTTGTTCGAATCACAAACAATTGATAGTATTAAAAAAGCGATTTCTGAGTTTGAAGGAAAAGAAAATTTGTTCAGTCCCGAGATTATTGCAGAGCATGCTCAGCAATTTAGCAGAGACATATTTGAAAAAAGAATATTAGATTTCATAAATGATAAATCAGAGAAATTCTTTCGGAATATTAATAAATAAAAGATGATAGTTAATAAAAGATCAATTTATTTTGCACGCTTATTGAGTGATTTAGTTCTGTTGAACATAGCTTTTGTTACTGCGACTATCTTAGCGCAATCACTTGAGATACTGCTCGAAAGAAACCGGATGTTCGTTCTTTTAATCGGACTTAACTTTGCCTGGTACTTCTATACAAGCATTACCAATTTCTATGATCAGTCGGGCTCGCGATTATTTACTTTCCACATAATTGATATTCTTAAAAGTATAGTTGTTCAGGCCATAGTTTCAATCTTCTTCATCTTTATAGTAAAAGAAAATCTGTTCACAAGAAATTTTATCGTTTATTATTCAGTCATACTCTTTGGTTTTGTCAGCTTAAGATCTTTTTCTTTCAGATTATTATTGAGGACGCTCAGGAAAAAAGGATTCAATATCAGAAACATATTGATTGCAGGCTCTGGTGAAGTTGCAATAAACTTTAAAAATCTATTGGATAAAAACCCTGACTTCGGTTATAAGTTTATCGGATTCCTAAACGATGGAAAAGAAAATGGAGAAGAAATACTCGGCAGTTATGATCAACTTGAAGATCTTATCATCTCTAAAAATATAAATGAAGTTATAATGGCTTTACCTGAAAAAGACAATTCTAGTATGAATAATATTATCCGGATATGCAACAGGAACGCTGTTAGAACTCACATTATCCCTGACTACTTCAGATTTATTTCAAAACGTTTCCAGATAAGTATGATAGGTAATTTCCCTATTATTACTTCCAGAAATGAACCTCTAGATGAAGCTCAGTGGAGATTCATAAAACGAAGTTTCGATATTATTTTTTCTTTGATTATCACTCTTTGTTTGCTTTCCATATTAGTCCCCGTAATAGCAATTATAACCAAATTAACTTCCGGCGGACCGGTATTTTTTGTACAGGACAGAGTCGGCGCAAAGAATAAAAAATTCAAATGCTATAAATTCAGAACATTATATGAAGATGAATCTTCTGACAAAGATTTTCAACCGGTTATTAAAAACGATCCGCGCGTAACATCTTTTGGCAGGTTATTAAGAATTTCAAACATCGATGAACTTCCGCAATTCATTAATGTTCTAAAAGGAGAGATGTCTGTCGTCGGTCCGAGACCACACGCAATTCCTTATGATGATAAGTATGGTAAAATTGTTGAAGAAATAAAACTAAGACATAATGTAAAACCCGGCATAACAGGATGGGCTCAAATTCACGGTTTAAGAGGTGATCTGGAAAATGAGGAAGAAAACAGAAGACGTACGATAAAAAGAATAGAGTATGATCTTTGGTACATAGAAAACTGGTCTTTCTGGCTGGATATACAAGTTATTATTCAAACAGTCTGGCAAATGTTAAAAGGGAAAACCAAAGCTGTTTAATTATTTCAACATTTTTTTAAGACGATTCACTTCATCTCTCAATGCAGCAGCTCTTTCAAATTCTAAATCTTTGGCAGCCTCGTGCATTTGTTCTGTAAGCTGTCCAATTAAATCAGTCTTTTGATCTTTGCTCATATATTTCAAAATAGGCTCTGCAACTTTTGAAAAAGAAAAATCTTCCTTCTCTTCTTTTTTTCTTACATCTGCAATAGAAGTTGAAGCAAGAATTTCTTCCATACTTTTGTAAATAGTCTTTGGAGAAATATTATGTTCTTCATTGTACTCAGTTTGTAATTTTCTTCTTCTGTTTGTTTCGTTAATAGTTTTTCTCATAGAATCCGTAATTCTATCGGCATACATAATAACTTTGCCATTAACATTACGCGCTGTTCTTCCTGCAGTCTGCATCAATGATCTTTCGCTCCTTAAAAAACCTTCTTTATCGGCATCAATAATTGCAACAAGAGAAACTTCTGGAAGATCGAGACCTTCTCTTAATAAATTTACTCCAACAAGAACATCAAAGTCTCCGAGTCTTAAATCTCTTAATATTTCCACTCTTTCCAGACGCATCAATATCACTGTGAATATATCTAACAAGAATTCCTATCTTATCAAGGTAATCTGATAAATCTTCTGCCATTTTTTTTGTAAGAGTTGTAACAAGCACTCTTTCCTTTCAGTGCCGCTCTATCTCTTATTTCCCCGATAAGATCATCAATCTGTCCTTTAACCGGTCTGATTATAATTTCAGGATCGAGCAAACCGGTAGGGCGAATAATTTGTTCAACAACAACTCCCCCACTTTTTTCTAATTCAAAATCTGCAGGAGTAGCGCTTACATAAATTACCTGGTCAAGCATACCTTCAAACTCATTAAAAGTCATAGGACGGTTATCAAGAGCAGAAGGAAGTCTGAAGCCATATTCTACTAAAGTTTCTTTTCGCGCACGGTCGCCGTTGTACATTCCTCTTATTTGCGGAACCGTAACATGCGATTCATCTATAACCAGTAGAAAATCTTTCGGAAAATAATCCATGAGATTATAAGGTCTTGAACCCGGCGCACGTCCATCCATATGTCTGGAATAATTTTCAATTCCCGAACAATAACCAAGTTCTTTCATCATTTCGATATCAAACTTAGTTCTCTGTTCGAGACGCTGTGCCTCAAGATATTTTTCCTGCGAGTTAAAATATTTTAATCTCTCATCAAGTTCCTGTTCAATATTATAAATTGCCTTCTGAACCTGATCACGGTTTGTAACAAAATACTTTGCAGGATAAATAGCTGTTGAGTCTATTTCTTTAATTACTTCACCAGTAATTGAATCAATGATCGAGAGCTTTTCAATTTCGTCATCCCAGAACTCCGCTCTTATTGCTTCTTCATATTGATAAGCCGGGATAATTTCCACAACATCTCCCCTTGCTCTGAAAGTTCCCCTGCTAAATTCAACATCGTTTCTTACATAATGTATTTCAATTAAATCGCGAAGAAATTTTTTCTTCGAAATTTTGTCTCCTTTTTTCAAAAATATTATCTGGTTAGCAAATTCGGTTGGAGCGCCAATACCATAAATACAACTCACGCTTGCAACAACGATTACGTCTCTTCTTCCCTCAATAAGAGCAGTCGTTGCTTTAAGTCTTAACCGGTCAATTTCTTCGTTCACAGAAAAATCTTTTTCTATGTAAACATCATTTGACACAACATAAGCTTCAGGTTGATAGTAATCATAATAGCTTATGAAAAATTCAACAGCGTTCTTAGGAAAAAAAGATTTAAACTCTGAATACAATTGTGCAGCAAGAGTTTTATTGTGAGAAATAATAAGCGTTGGTTTGTTTATCTCGGCAATTACATTTGAAACTGTAAATGTCTTCCCGCTCCCTGTTACTCCAAGAAGTGTTTGATACTTATCCTTACGGTTTAAACCTTCAATAAGCTCTTCTATTGCCTTAGGTTGATCACCTGCAGGTTTATAATTTGAAATGAGTTCGAATTTGTTCATAAATTAATCGAGTAAAACTTCATGCGCGTGAAAACCATTTCCCTGCATAAGATGCCCTTTCAAAATAATTGTTTTGGCGGATTCAAGTCCCTCAGGAACCTTATCTGTATTCACTTGCATAACCGTATTATCTTTATCCTTAACAAAAAATATTATTCCACCATCGGGTGAATGAGTAATGCCTTTTTCTTTAACAAACAAAACCTGGATTTCTTTTACAGCACTGTTATTAGGATCGAAATCCTTAAAAGTGCCGAGCCCTTCTTTAGGAGAAAAATAGATAAAATATACTGCCGCAATAATGATTAAAACCAAAACCGGTAAAATAAGTTTTTGAAGGTTTTTCATTTTTGTATGATATTTTTTAATAAATTTTCTAAATGTAACAATTTTTAGTCTTACTATTCAACGCAATTTACTATGTTGATATAGAAAATTCCGATGCTTTATGACAAATAATGAAACGACAAATAAATCAGCAAACTGGATTTTAATTGCCGGGCTCTTCGGTTTTACAGGAGTTGCAATAGGAGCCTTCGGCGCTCACATTTTGTCGGACAAGCTCTCCGAAAAAATGTTTGAAATATATAAAACCGGTGTATTCTATCATTTGCTTCACACTGTTGTAATAACTGTGATTGCCTTTTCATCTAATAAGAATTTTAATCTTTCTGCTTCATTTTTCTCTGTTGGTATTATTCTTTTCTCTTTTTCACTTTATTTATATTCCATAACAGGCATTGTCTTTTTTGCTATGATCACTCCTGTTGGCGGCATTTCATTTCTGTTAGGATGGATAACTTTAATATGGAAAGCAATCTCAAAAAAATAAAAATTATTTTACAACTCTCAGTTTAAAGTAAACTTCTTCCGGAGAGAAAATCCCGGCAAAAAATCTTTCATAAATAACCGGCTCAATATTGACAATTGCATCCATCCATTTAAGCGGAATAAAATGGGAAGTTATAAATCTTTTCTCGATTACTTCGAACTGTGCTTTTCCCTGGTAATTTGTCCTGTGATTGAGTTTCCACTTCTCATAAAATTTTAATTTCCTGTTTTCTATAAATTCATAATTATCGAATGATCTTATAGAAAAAGGAATTTTGTGATCTGGTTCTCCAAAATATTTTGTGTTAAGAAAGAACGGCACATAAACTTCAATTATTGCATCAGGTTTGCAAATCCTGTATAGCTCAGTTACCGTATTGTGAAAACTATTTAAATGTTCGAGAACATGTGAGGCGTAAACTTTATCGAAAGTATTATCATCAAAGGGATAAGGAAAAGAATTCAGATCGTGAATCCTGTTTCCTCCATAATCCACAACATCAAGATTTACATAATCCTGTTTAATATCATTGCCACAGCCGAGATTGAGCTTCATTCTTATAGAATTTTCCTTTTCATTAAAACTTAAATTAATAACAGATTAGAATTTAATAATACCTGAACAAATTTTTCATATCTATTTAAAACAAAAAAGCCTCCTTCGTGGAGGCTTTCCTTTTTGAGCAAATAATAATTAATTAAGAGATATTACAGGAAAGTTGATTCCTTTTAAAGTTATTTCTTCAACTTTAAGTTTTACAACTCCCTTTTTTATCATTCCGAGTTCCTGAGCAGCGGCTTTCGAAAGATCGAGCTGCCTGCCTGCTATATATGGTCCCCGGTCATTTATCCTTACTACTACAGATTTGTCGTTTTTAGGATTAGTTATCTTTAGCAAGGTTCCGAATTTAAGTTTCTTGTGGGCTGCTGTAAAAGCCATCTGGTCGAACTGTTCTCCATTAGCAGTTGTTTTGCCATGGAATTTAGGACCGTACCAGGAGGCTCTCATTATTCCTTTATCAACATAATCAACTAATGAAGTATTCATCATTACTTCTTCGTTGTTTACTGCTGTCGCAGAATTATCAACAGATTCGTTATTCTTTTTATTTTCGCTCATATATGTAAAGCCCACCAGTGAAACCATAACCAGAGTTATTAACGCTTTGGTTAATGAGTTCAATAAGTCACCTCTTATTTATGATTGACGTATTACAAATATAAACTAATATTTAGGTAATTCCAATAACAGTATGAAATGAAAAGAGTTAATGCAGAATAAATTCAACAATTTGCTGAATTTTTCACTAAATATTATAGTTTGTTGCCATTGAAATAAATATGTCTATTGTTGTTTTGGACGGGCTCGAACCGACCAAGGTTCAACTAGACACAGCCTTATCAATCATTTACAATTATTAACCTTCTCGAAAGTAAGAAGCGATCCTTCTTGAAAATGATAAGCTCACTGTTAGCCTCGTACCAATTTCAGAAGAAAATGCAAACGCTTTACAATGGCATATATGTTGTCATTTTTTATAATGATATTTTATGCACGGGACAGTATTGAATTCTTCTACATTTTAATATAAGCAACACAAAGAGGCTATCAATGGCTGAAAAACAAATCAACTGTCAACACACCTGTAAAAATACTTGCGCAATGTTAAATGAAGCTTTGCGCAAAGAAACCTCTATGATTATGTTTTATAAGAGCACACTGGAAGAATGTAATATGCCCGAGGTTGTAAATTTCATTAATGATCTTGTAGAAGAAAAGAGTAAAAACATTCTGCAGATCGTTCAGAAGCTGAATGAAATACATGTCCGCTCACAGATAATTGACGGTGTAGCTTCCAGCTTTAATAACATCGACGGTTAGAATTTAACCTGCATTTATATTTCAATTCTTTAATTAAGCGAAAGAAACCGCACTAATTTGACATGCCATCTGTTAATAACTATATTTGGAGCCCAAACATCGCGGGGTGGAGCAATTGGTAGCTCGTCGGGCTCATAACCCGAAGGTTGTAGGTTCAAGTCCTGCCCCCGCTACAATAACTACAGAAGCTGAAAACTCATTGTTTTCAGCTTTTTTTTATTTTAAATATTTTCTATCAATAGTTTACTTAGCTAAGTATAAATAAAAAACGAACATAGTAATTATTTAAATACATTTTTAACTTAAGACCTGTTTCCCTTTTTGTCCAAATTTATACTCTCTACTTAATCTTTCAACCAACCAAATTTACTAGAAGGAAATTTAAAACTTCCGCTGATGGATTTACAAATAGAATGTGATAGTTGAACATCGTGTCTCAAATCCATTTGGGAAAAAATTCTGTTAACATTTCTTCTTTAGGCAAATTCTTTGATAAATCTCATTTAATTAAAACTTATGAATTTCTTGAGCAAAGGCTTAAAGATGGATTTGAATTTCAGTATATTACTAAGATAAACGAAGGCGGATTCGTGGGCGAACGAGGACTCTATTTTTTAATGGGTCCCATTTTTTGAAAAACGGCAAGACTGAAGTTGAAAACTTTTTTAGGGACTTTATTGTTCTATTGACTTAATATGGTTTCGCCGATCATAGTTTTATTTTGTTTCTTTATTCTTAAATTCTTCAAACCAGTTTTCTACAAAATTTATTTTTGCATTTGTCATCTCATTGTTTGAGGTTTTAACGGCAATAATATTTTTACCATCATTGGTTATTGTATATTTAGAACCATTATTATCATTCAATAATAACCCAACGGAATCAGCTGAAATCACTTTTTGAGGCACACCAAACTCAGGCCCCGGTTTAACTTTAACCGTCATAAGTTCTTTAGTTCTCGTATTTACAAAAAATATTTCGTCTTTAATCCATAACGGGTAATTTCCTCCACTAAATGAAACCTGCCAAAGATGGTTTGCTTCAGGAAAGTTTGTTATCCACACTTCATATTGTCCACTCTTATCAGATATGAAAACAACATATTTGTCATCAGGTGACATTTTAGCATTGAACTTATTGTAAAGCGATCCGAAAAATTTTTGAGGTTTATTACTTTTCTCTGGTTCTATAAACCATAAATCAGAAAAATTGTTTTCATTGCCGGGAATACAAAATGTACCTCCCGTCAACTGACCAAAAAGGACCTGCTTCGGGATAGGCTGTGTTCAAAAATGGTTTGGCAGGCATACTGCTATTAATTTCCTGAGAATATATATCCATATTACCACCATATCCCGATACAAAAATAATTTTTTTCCCATCAGGCGACCAACACGGTCCCCACGGTTGAGCAATATTATAGGTTAACTGAACCTTAGTATCTTTTAAAATGTCATACATCCATATATTATAATCTGCTGTCCCGTTATTGAGCGCACAAGCGATTTTATTTCCATCGGGAGAAACAGCAGGATTATAGAGCATATCTGGGGATATATCCAATTGTTTTATCAAACGCCCTGTCATTGAAACCATTACAAGTTGTTCTTTACGAAAGGAATTTCTATAACTACTATAAATTAGTATTCCATTATTAGATACACTTGGAGTCAAAGCACTTCTTGCAATAAGGGAAATATTTCCCGTTTTTTCCAAAGACGATGCATCAAAGGGAATAGCCCAGAGATCCGAACCACTTTGGGTAACTAAAGGGAAAAGTATAAATCCATGGTTAGAATAAACTGGTCTCTCGATAAAACCATCGGTAGGATGAGAATAAATAACTCTTCTTTTATTTTCTGTTTGTAATATTATTTGATTTTGTCCCTCAAAATAATTTACACTAAGAATCAATGACTTACCGTCAGGTAAACCAAGTACATGTGATAAATTTCCACTAATATTCGATAATATAGAATCGCCTCCGCAAATAGGGCTTAAATCTCCCCCAGAGGCTGAGACTTTTAATAATGTATTCTTCCCCTGATTATCCCAGGTAGTAACCAGGATTGAATCATCTACTCCCCAGAATCGAGGATAGTAATTACCTGCAGTTTGAGTAATTAAAACATTACCAACACCATTAACCGAGACTTTCATTAGCTTATGATTTTCTGTTACACCGATACCGGTGAAGTAAGCAAGATAATCACTATTAGGAGACCAAAAAATATTTGAAACAGGTTCATCGCTTTTAACTTCAACCGGATCGGTTTTATCTAAAGAACGTATCCATATGTTTCTGTCTTTGTAACCGGCAATTTTTTTACCGTCCGGGGAAATTACTACTAAATCGTCATTTGTAGACCACTGAATTTTTCTCACTTCGTTAGTAGCTTCAGGATGTAACATCCATGAAATTATTGCTGCTAAAGCTGCAATAAAAAGAAACGACAGAATTAAAATTATTTTTTGTTTTGTACTTCCTGTAGAAGATTTCTCTTCCACACCAACTTTGGAAACTCTTGCTCCGGATTGTTGTGATTTATTAATAACACTTGCTCTTGTAATTCTTGATTTACCGGAATCACGTTTTACACGTCTTAAGTTCCTGGCAATTTCTGCGGCAGATTGATAACGTTCGGCAGGATCTTTTTCAAGGCATTCAAAAATTATTGCGTCTACTTCTGAGTTAACTTCCGGTTTTATTGAAGAAACGGGTTCGGGATTGACATTGACTATTTCATACATTACTGCTGTATCGTGCATTCCTTTAAACGGCGATTCCCCGGCAAGCAATTCATAAAGGACAACACCAAGAGAAAAAATATCTGTCCTGTGATCAACATCTAAACCTTGTACCTGTTCCGGTGACATATAACCCATCGTGCCCATTGTTGTCCCGGCTCGTGTAAGACGTGAAGCCCCTTCTGCGGAACGAAGCTTTGCAAGTCCAAAATCCATTATCTGTACAATACCATCTTTTCGGATCATTATATTTTCAGGTTTTATATCACGATGAACAATTCCTTTTTCGTGTGCAGCAGCTAATCCTTCAGCAACCTGAACTCCAATTTCAAGTTTTTGTTTTTCTGATAATGAATCTTTCTTATCATTTAAAGTTTTCCCTTCAACAAACTCCATTGCGATAAAAAGCTGATCGTTGAATTCTTCAATAGAATAAATTGTGCAGATGTTAGGATGGTTCATTGCAGAAGCAGCTTTCGCTTCCTGAATAAATCTTGCTTTATCATCTTCTGAGGCTGTAAGCTGAGAGGGAAGAAACTTAAGCGCAACAAAGCGGTCGAGTTTTGTGTCTTGCGCTTTGAAGACTTCACCCATTCCACCTTCGCCGAGTTTCTCAAGGATTTTATAATGTAGTATAGTATCACCGATCATCTTAGGCCTTTTCCATTTTACGTTTAACTATGAAACTAATACTTAAACAAGGTAAAAACTAATCTATTTCAACTAGTTTTCAATGTCAAATCTTTTTGAAGGAAGGTTGAATAATATAAACAGCCCCATTAAAGCTTAGGGAGTTATTCAACTCCCCTAATATTATTTCAGAAGGATCATTTTTTTCGTTGAAATGAAACTACCTGCCTGAATTTTATAGAAGTATATTCCACTTGCCAAAGAACTTGCATCAAGATTTACCTGATAAGTTCCTATCGGTTTTTCTTCGTTTACCAAGGCTGCTACTTCTCTACCAAGAACATCGTAGACTTTCAAGGTTACTAAAGAAGTTTTAGGGATTGAATATCTTATTGATGTGGACGGATTAAATGGATTGGGATAATTTTGCTCGAGATTAAAATTAGTTGCCGTTACATCATTAGTTTTTTCAACATCATCAACAATGTAAGGTTCAGGTGTAGGAAGTTTCACTGTAGTGTAAATATGGAATTCACCCGGCTGCATGGAAATATATTCTGAAGGGTTAGTAACATTAATACTATCGCCGCTGAAGTAATCATACCACCAGCCTGTTTGCTGGAATTCCGGATCAATGTTACTCGTTTGAACATAAAAGTTCCCGATTATTGTTACATCCATTGATGGATCTGTTATATTAATTCTTTTTGTATAAGTTGTAACAATAGTTGAAAAGTTGCTGCTTCTGAATACATCATATTTCTCTTTTAGATTAATAAGAGCGGAAAAAACTTTATAGAGATTTAACCTTGCTTGATCACCATAATAATTCCATCTGATTGGTTTATCGCAAGTTCTGCATGGATCGTTTATAGAAACATCATAACCTAATTCACCGAACTGTGAGATCATTTTAGGTCCCGGGACAGTGAAAAAAAATGCTGCAGCTAATTTCATTCTTTGAAGAGCAGTATTTAAATTTTTAACATTATAATCGCCATAAGAATTTCCATATTGTAAATTCTTGTACATTAATCTTTCTTCATCGTGGCTTTCCATATAAGAAACAAGATTGGGAACTGTCCATCCCCTGCTTTTGTAAGAAACACGCGATAAATCGGAAACATAGCCCATTGTTGCTTCATTATATTGTGTATTCATATTTCCCCACAACATCATTCCATAATTTGCAAGAACAGTTTCTTCACTATTATCTGTAAAGTGTTCCAGTATAACATAAGCTGTAGAATCAAAAACCCATATAGAATCAGCCATTCTTTTAAGAATATTTATTCTCGATTGATCATAAGCTGAACCCTCGCCGGGTGTGTTTGTAAATCCTTTTGTAAAATCGAAACGAAATCCATCTACATGATATTCTCCAATCCAATAACGGTTAACCCTATCCACGTAATCTTTTGTTGCCTGACTTTCATGATTAAAATCATATCCAAAAGAATAAACTGTATTAGGAGATGCTTGATTAAACCACGGATTATTTGCAGCAGGATGTCCGCTCGGATCCCAATACAATCTTACTAAAGGACATTGCTCATAAGCATGATTCAATACTATATCGAGAATTACAGCCATACCGTTTGCATGACATGAATCAATAAATCTTTTAAAGTCGTTCTTTGGACCATAATATTTATCAAGAGCAAGATGAAAACTCGGATTGTATCCCCAACTATCATTTCCTTCAAATTCCATAACTGGCATAAGCTCAACAGCATTTATCCCAAGATTCTTCAAATAATTTAATGTATCGATTAATGTTTTATAATCGTGAGTTGCAACAAAATCACGGATGAGCAACTCATAAATTACAAGGTCGGTTTTTTTCGGTCGATTAAAATTGGCAACATTCCATGTATAAGGTGTCTGGTCAGTTTGAAAAACCGAAACCGATTCTGAGGTTTTACCATTAGGATAAGGTTTTAAATTCGGATATGTCGCATTTGAAATATACGGATCATTATCTGAGTCGAGAATTTTTTCGGTGTAAGGATCACCAATCCTTATATTCCCATCAACTAAATATTGAAATCCGTATTCTGTGCCTGGCGTAATATTATTAAGTGTAATCCACCACGTAATTTTATCTGGTCCTGTTGCCCATCGTTTAAGGTAATAAAGAGAATCGACTTTCCAATCGTTAAAATCACCAAGCAGATATACAAAATTTTTATATGGGGCAAACAAAGCAAGCGTAACACTTGTAGGACTATTTATTGTTATTCCCGGTTTTATTCCTTCAGGAGGTTGCATATCTTCAACAACAGGATTTACGAACATGACAAATGAAGTGGAATCTGCAACTCCTGCAGTATCAATGCCTATTGCCTTTACAGTGTGCGGTCCCACTGTGTAATCTGCATAATTGAAATTGTAGTTGAGAGAATCAACAGAAGATTGGGCAACCTGATTAGCATCAACAAAAAGAGTTAGTGAAGAAATCTCAGTTCCGATCGCAACAGCCGAAACTTTAATATCAACTGAATTGAATTGCCGAACAAATACAGGTGATCTTAATGGGTCACCGTAATTAACATTAGGTACCTGTGGATTGTTTATAACTACATTTAAGCCGGATTCATAAAGATCAATAAATATATCCGGTCTTGTTTGTTTTGTTGCATCCGAGCTTCTAACAACTAAAGCTAATTGCAAAATTTTTTCCGATGAACTTATAACATTATAAAATTGCCTGGGATGACCGATTGTTAGCCTATACAGATTTGTACCTAACCGCGTTAATGCAGGCTGTATTTGATTATCTCCCCAATTACCTATTACATGCTGCCAGTTACCGACATTTGTATTAACACCAGTATGGGCATAAATCGTTCCCGTGTAATTAAGAAGCTCTTCAGCGCCAGGCTGAGTTGCATCAAGGATAACTAGTTATTGAATCATTTTGCGTTGGGGCTTCCGGAATTGTTGTGACTACTTGTGAGTAATTAACCAGAGGAATTAAAAGCAGAAATAAAAGTATCCGGATTCTTATCATATTGTATTTCTTAATTTTATCTTTTCATTTCAGATTTACTACTATATGAATTTGGGCGGTCGAAAACTACTACCTAAATAAGGTAATTTTGTATAAATAAAAGGAATGCAACCTACATTTAAGGGTAGTATTTGAGAAGTGATAACACACTACGTAAAATATTTAGTTATTTTATTTACCGTAAAATATTTTTTATTAAGGCACATCTTTATGATTTACAAACCTAAACTCTGGCAAATCGTTCTATCCTCCTTATTCATAATTATTTTAACCATAGGGATGAAATTAGAGAAGAATAAGGATTATAAAAATACTATAACAGATCTAATCGAACCATTAAACTTAGTTTCAGGAGAGACAGATTCTACGCTGATCTCTGATTTATTTTATGCCGATAATTATAACAATATTAAAATTGCTTCTAATCCTTTTGTTAAGATGAGATTCAATTATGATAAAACAAAATTCATTTTTATTCCTTCTGAAAATTTTGAAGGTATTACATTAATAGATTTCAAGCTTGGAGATAATATTTATGAAATGCCTGTTCGGGTAAGCCAGGGGCAATATGTTACCTTTTCATTTAAGCCGGCAAAGAATTACAATAAAGTATTTCTCTTTGGAAGCTTTAATAGCTGGGACAGATCGAGTCTTGAAATGAAAAATAATAATGGTACTTACCAAATAAAAATTCCTCTTGAACCGGGAAGATATCAGTATAAATTTTTTGCTGATGGCAACGAACTTATGGACCCGGATAATCCTGAAAAGATATCGAACGGAATGGGAGATTATAATTCTGTTGTAACTGTAGAACCAAAACATAAAGCTCAACCTTTCCTTTCTATATGGAATGGCAAAATTGATCAGGATAATTCAACATTTTCTTTTATATATAGTAACGGTAACGGTGTAGAAAATGTTACGAAGAATATAATTGCACTTCTCGATAATCAAAAAATAGAGAAGGAAAATATCAAAATAACCGGCGACACAATTTCCATCTCTATAAATAAAACTGATTTAAACGGCGAGAAAACTTTAAGAGTTGCAGTAGATAAAAATGGTCAGGCAACAAATATTCAATATATAATTCTGTTTGATGGAAGCCCTGCAGGGAAAGATAAACAAGAATTTTACATGGCATGATGCAATAATTTATTCGGCTCTTATCGATAGATATAATGACGGTGATAAATCCATTAACAAACCGATTATTCACGATTCACTTTTTGTAAAAGCAAACTATATGGGCGGTGATTTCCAGGGACTCATTAATAAATTTGATGACGGATATTTTGATTCTCTCGGTATAACAACTTTATGGATTTCTCCTGTATATGATAATACTGATTCTGCTTTTAGAGAGTATCCAAAACCACACAGATGGTTTTCAGGTTATCATGGCTATTGGCCTGTAAAGGCACGTGAAGTTGAGAATGAATTCGGCTCAATGGAAAAACTTAAGGAGTTAGTAACTGAGGCTCATAAGCATAATGTAAAAGTTCTGTTAGATATTGTCGCACATCATGTTCATAAAGATCATCCATATTTTAAAAACCATCGTGACTGGTTTGGTCAACTTAAACTTCCGGATGGTACATTAAACCTTAGACTGTGGGACGATCACAGATTAACGACATGGTTCGAACCATTTATGCCCTCATTCGACTTTATTAATTCAAAGGCTGCCGTTAATGCGGTCACCGATGATGCAATCTGGTGGCTTGAAGAAACAGGAGCTGATGGTTTCAGGCAGGATGCGGTTAAGCATATTCCAAATAATTTCTGGCGTAGCTTTAAATAGAAAGTTAGAAAAAGAGGTTGAGATCCCGGAGCAGAAAGATGTGTTCCAGATGGGAGAAACTTTTGGAAGTTATGATCTTGTTAAATCTTATGTTAATAACGGACAACTGCCTGCACAATTTAATTTTAATCTTTATGATGTCGCAATTCCAACTTTCTTAAATCAAAATGCTTCGTTCGAGCAATTAGATAAAGAAATAAAAAAAGGTCTGTATATTTTTGGCGAAGACAATTTAATGGGAAATATTATGGACAGTCAGGATAAGGACCGCTTTATGGCTTATGCCGATAGTGATCTTAAAATAAATGATCCCAACACAATTGAAATTGGATGGAATAATCCTCCCGAAGTCGACTACAAAAGCAGTTACAATAAAGAAAGATTATATCTCGCTTATTTATTTTCGATCCCCGGCATCCCAACAATTTTTTATGGTGATGAAATCGGCATGACCGGCGCCGCTGATCCTGACAACAGAAGGATGATGAGATTTGGAGATCAATTAAATGCAAACGAAAGAGAAAATTTGATGGAAGTAAGAAAATTAATTCATTTAAGAGATGATCATCCTGCCTTACGTTATGGTGATTATTTCTCGCTTGAAGCCGATACTAATATTTTTGTTTATATAAGATCTGATATGAATGAAAGAGTGTTAATTGTTCTAAATAAAAATCCTGAAGCTCAAAATATAACATTGAATTTACCTGATTTTTACAAAACTGATTCTTTAATTGATTTACTAAATCAAGAAAATATTCCAGTTGAAAATAATCAGGCAAAAATTACAGTGGATGGAATTGGTTATAGATTCTTTAATCTAACAAATAAGAACTAACAAAAAAAATTAATATAGAATAGCAATGCTAAATCATAAATATAAATTTTACCTGATTTTAATTTTATCATTTAGTTTCTGGGGATTTGGGAAGAAAGAAATTCCCAGAGTTCCTGAATGGGCAAAAGAAGCGGTATGGTATCAAATATTTCCTGAAAGATTTGCTAACGGTGATAAAAATAATGATCCCACTCCCCACGATATGGAAGGAGCCTGGCCATATCAAATTCCAGGAGGATGGCAGATTTCTCCGTGGACATCCGATTGGTACAAGATGCAGCCGTGGGAAAAAACAAATGGACATGATTTCTATTGGAATGCCGGAGTTAGAAGATATGGCGGCGATATACAGGGAATAATTAATCATTTGTCTTATCTTAAAAAACTCGGAATAACTGCAATCTATCTGAACCCAATGTTTGAATCACCATCATTACATAAATACGATACAAAACTTTATCGTCATATCGATAATAATTTTGGACCTGATCCTAAAAGTGATGAAGAAATCTGGGAAAAGGAAAATCCTGATAATCCTGAAACATGGAAGTGGACTTCAGCGGACAGTTTATTTCTCTCCTTTATCAAAGAGGCTCACAAAAACGGATTTAAAGTTATAATTGATGGAGTGTTTAATCATGTTGGAACTTCATTCTGGGCTTTCCAGGATGTTGTAAAGAATCAACAAAAATCTTTGTACAAAGATTGGTTTAAAATAAAATCTTTTGATAATCCTGCTACACCGGAAAACGAATTCGATTATGAAGGATGGGCAGGTATAAAAGATTTGCCGGAAATAAAAAAGGATACTGCAACAGGTCTGGTAAAAGGATTTAGCGATCACATTCATTCCATAGTTAAAAGATGGATGGATCCGAATAATGATGGAAATCCTGAAGATGGAATTGACGGATGGAGGCTCGACGTTGCCGAGAAAGTAGATATTAAATTCTGGAAGATCTTCAGAAACTGGGTAAAAGAAATTAATTCTGAAGCATATATCACAGGTGAGATTTGGTGGGAGGATTGGCAGGCAAATAAAATTTTTAATGCTTCACCCTGGCTTCAAGGAGATTCTTTTGACGGAGTGATGAATTACAGGTTTGGACGAACGGTCAAAAAATTTGTAATTGATATAAACGACCAGATATCTGCTCAGGCTTTTGCCGATACCATCAACCGGATAAAGAATGATTATTCAGAAGATAACTTTTTAGCTGTGCAAAATTTAATAGATAGCCACGATGTAGATAGAATTGCTTCACAGATTGTAAATCCCGACAGATGGTTCGATCATTTTGCTAATCCAGGACAAAATAAAGATTACAAGGTACGAAAACCAAAAGGTGATGAAATCCTGAAACAATATCTGATTGCAGGAATTCAAATGACGATGCCGGGCGCACCTATGATTTACTACGGCGATGAAGCTGGTATGTGGGGAGCCGATGATCCTGATTGCCGTAAACCGATGCTTTGGAAAGAGTCAACTTACGAACCTGAAACTTCTGATCCTTTAGGACGTCCTCGTCCGGTAGATTCTGTAACATTTGATTCTAAATTATTTAAATGGTATAAAGGATTAATTTCCTTAAGAAAGGGAAATAAAGCTCTTTCTATCGGTGATATTAATTTCTTTTTAATTGATAATGATAAAAAAATTATCGGTTATTCCAGATCAATAGGCTCTCAAACTATTTTTGTTATAGTTAACAATAAAGATAAGAGTGATAATGTAAATCTAGATTTAGACAAGTTTAGAATTGCCAATAAAAAATTAACTGAACTATTGGATAAAAGTACGATTAAAGGAAAAGGCAATATCTATACTGTAAATTTAAAACCTTACGGCATAGCAATATTGAAATAACCTAGTGCTAATTCTAAGAGAAGAATTATTTCAAAAGATAGAATAAATAAACGGAGCTAAAGCCGATCCTTGTGTAAGAATAATTAATCCTCCCAGCAGAAAAAGGAAAATTATAATTGGTGCCAGCCACCATTTTTTTCTTACTTTCAGAAACTGCCACAATTCAGAAACTATTGATAATTTACTCATTGTTTACTATAGTTTAAACAAAAATTTATTGCATTGATCGGAAAATTAAAATCATACTTTTTTCTTGTAAATCTTTCTTCCTGAGCGGCGGAAATTATCTCTCCGTCTTTTACAAGGCAGGCAGCACTATCGTGGTAAAATGCAGATATTCCTAAAATGTACATAATAAATGTTTAAATAATTTTTAAGGAGCAACTTTTCTACCAGTTAAGGTTATAATTTATTCTATGTGATGTGATGTCATTTATCTCTTCTGCTGGGATAGAAATATTTCCTATTTTTCTATTATATTATTATAAGTCTGAGTTTTTAATTACTCTAGGAAAAACAAGAAAAGGTATAAATAAAAATGATATTTTTTATTGAGAATTAACCTTCTTTTCTAAAAGAGTTGCTTTAAAATAGAATAATACATCAGGACTTACAAAAATAAAAAATTGCTAAACTACTCGAGGATTGCTTGCCAATAAAAGGAAAACAAAAAAACAAAAAGCCTAAAGAACAGTCATCTAAACCAGCACCTAAATGGTTCTTTCTTGTACTCATAATAATCCCTATTATCTTCTTTGTTTTACTCGAAATATCTCTAAGAATTTTTAACTATGGATTTGATAACAAACAATGGATTCCTGCAACTGAGGGTAAATTATTTCTTAACCCGGACATTGCGAAGAGATATTTCTATACTACTGAAAGAATTCCCTTTTCCAATGGAGATATATTTGATGAGAAGAAAAAAGCTAATGCCTTCAGAGTTTTTGTCCTTGGCGGAAGCAGTGCCGCCGGTTATCCCTTTTTACCTCTTGGGTCATTCTCCCATTACCTTCAGGATAGACTAAAACTTTTGTACCCTTCATCCACCATCGAAGTGGTTAACATTAGTATGACAGCTGTTAACAGTTATACGATGCGAGATTTATTTCCCGGGGTAATAGAACAGAAACCCGACCTGATTATTATTTATGCGGGGCATAATGAATACTATGGTGCTCTCGGCGCCGGTTCTATGGAATCTTTAGGAACTTCCAGGAAAATGGTAAATCTTATTCTCTATCTAAACAGATTCAAAACTGTACAGCTTTTAAGAAATACTATTCAATGGGTAATGAAATTATTTTCGAGTAATGAAAATGCAAGTGGAACTTTAATGTCGCGAATGGCAAAGAAACAATCTATAGTATTGGGTTCCGAAACTTATAAAGATGGAATCTCTCAGTTTAAAGAAAATATGAATGATATACTTAAGATTGCAAAAGAGCACAAAGTTCCTGTGATCTTATCTACTTTAACTTCTAATCTTAAAGACCAATATCCTTTTATCTCAATTAAAACAGAAAAGCTTCCTCCCGCGGATGAAATATATAACCAGGCAAAAGCAGAATTAAATCCAGGCAATTATTCTAAAGCAGATTCATTGTTTAGGTTCGCTAAAGATCTTGATTGTCTTCGCTTCAGAGCACCTGAAGAAATGAACAGCGTAATCAGATCATTAAGTAAAGAATTCGATTTGCCTCTTGTAAATGCAGACTCGGCATTTGCTTCTGTTAGCCCAGATGGTATTGTTGGAAATAATTTAATGACGGATCATCTTCATCCTAAGCTTCAGGGTTATTTTCTTTTAGGTAAGTTATTTTTTGATAAGATGGAACAATACAATTATTTGCCGGGAACTAAAGCTGTAAATTTATCTGATGCGGAACAGGATAGCATTACCGTAGCAAATTTTAATTTCACGAAATTAGATTCAGTAATCGGCGATAACAGGATGAAACTATTAAAGAATGATTGGCCTTTTGTTAGTAAAGAAAAAAAAATATCCGGTTCTGTATTATTTAATCGCAAAAATTTCCTTGATTCACTTGTTGTTGATCTCCTGGATGATAATATCACCTGGGAAGAAACACATAGAAAAATGGCAGCTTATTATTTGATACATAAGAATATAAATTCTTTTCTTTCAGAGATGGATGCACTGATATGCCAATATCCTGTTGTTGTTGAATATTATGATTATGTAGCAAAAGTATTGATGCAATTTAAAGATTATACCCGAGCTTATAAATATTTGAAAAATGGTTATGAAATAAAACCTAATGCGTTTAAGGCAAAATGGCTTGGTACTATCAATCTTTATAACAACAAACTGGACCTAGCTGAAAAATATCTCAATGAAAGTCTTTTATATGACGGTAAAGATTCACAGGTATGGTATAATCTGGCAGGAGTTTACGTAAAGAAGAACGATTACAAAACGGCTCTTGAGAATGTTAATAAAGCTTTATTATTAAACCCGGACTACCCTGAAGCTGCTAACCTGAAAAGACAACTACAAAATGTAGTTAGATAAAAAACTAATCTTATAATAAAAAAGCCGGTTATCTCTGTCAATGAAGACAAATTTAACCGGCTCGTGTTCTAATGAAAAACAACTAACCCAATTCTTTTAAAGGAATCGGGTTAGTATAAGGAGGCTTACTTCAGCAGAATCATCTTTTTTGTCGAAACGAAATTATTAACCCTAACAGTATAGAAGTAAACTCCACTGCTATAATTTGCGGCATTGAAGTCTACTTCATAAGTTCCGTCAGCTAATTCACTATTTAATAAGGTTGCTATTTCTTGCCCTAAAAGATTATATACTTTTAAGGTAACAAGTCCACGTTGAGCAACGCTGAATCTTATCATAGTTGAAGGGTTAAATGGATTTGGGTAGTTTTGTTCAAGTGAGTATTTCCTGACGGTACCCGGAATTTCCTTAACGGATTCAACCCACCCTGCCGGAGCTGTTTCTTCAGGTTGATGAGTATTACTCCAAACATCCTGCGGCATAGTCCAGGGAGTGTCAAATGTTCTGGCACCTCCGCTTTGTCCAACAAATCTTACTCTTGCGTCTCCCTGGCTTACACCTTCCTGAATGAGCCCGGAAGTGCTGGAATAACCATAATTGTATAAGAACCCGTTAAATGAGGGACCATTAATAGTAAGTGTTCCTGTATAAATCATATCGTGATCAGGATCTGTTAACTCTAACACTCTCGGATAATCTCCCGGCCATGTCAAATTGTTAACAGCATAATACAATGCTTGTCTTGGAATCCAGAATACACTGTCAGTGGCTGGATTAAATACCGGGTTAGTCCCTTGTGTGTCAGCCATAGTAGCATAAGTCATATCAACACTAAAGGTAGCCTCTACTGTTGTTCCTGAAGGGATTACCCAATCGGGATGAATATTTTCAAAGTGGGCCAGACCGGCTTCCTGTGTATCATTGCCTTCAAACGTTATAGGACGGTTTCGATCACCAGTTATTGTATTTCCGATAGGTGTTTCCCAACCGGTATTTGTATAGGGGGTACTCCCCGAACCATTTTTTATAAAAAATTTGTAAGCCTGCGTACTATTTAGCACTGCTTGTGTAAATGGAATATCCAGATACCAGTCATCGGGATTTGCAGGATTTTGATTCAAAAGAGCTTTATCCGGTTGAGAATCACCCCAGCCGTTAAAGGCTCCTCGGACTTGAACAGAGTCTACATCTGGATTAAAAACACCGAGTTCATGAGGAACACTCATGTCAACTTCAAAGAAGATATGTCCATCAGCGAGCTGTACATTAGGATTTGTATTGTTCCAAAATCTCGATAATGTATCGGCTCCATCAACTACCCCAGCCACTCTATTATCTCCGAGACCTATAATATCATCACCTTCCTGCGGAGATTCCCATGTTGCATTACTCACACCGGATCCACCAAAAAGAAATTTGTAATACAGCACTGTTCCTGAAAGGATTGTATCAACAGTAACAGTATAAATTGAATCACCGTCCGGATCTGCCATAGCTACAGCACCTGTTCCCCAATTAGAGAAGTTTCCAGCTACCCAAACACTATCTGTTGCTATATGGAAGTCTCCTTGGGCTGGTAAATGCATGTCAACATTAAAAGTAACAGGTGAGGCTACTCCAGTATAAGGAGTATAATTATTAAAGAAAGATGGGCTCAGCGTAGTATCAGATGCACCTACATCTAAAGACCTATTACCCTGACTTTCATCTTTCCCATCCCAGCCTGTTCCTATATTAAATTTATAACCATAGGTTGAATTGGGAGCCATTGCAATTGTTATAGTGTATATACCATCAGCATCACCATCCGTCATAACTTTCGTGGTATTTGCCGGCGGTTCATTTAACCAGTTATCGAAATCACCCGGGCAAGTAAGTGTGTCTGTTGCCGGATTAAAATAATGAGTAGCAATTGCAACGCGCATATCGGCCTGAAAAGTTACATTGACCGTTTGGGCTTGTACAAAAGCTCCTGTCAATAGGATAAAACAAAGAAGTGAAAAGATCTTTTTCATAATGTATTCCTTCTTTTTGTTGTTTGTTAATAAGTTAATTAAGACTTTCATTTTATTGCTGATAGAAAATTAAAATTTTAAATTTATACCAAAACTGTGAGTGTAACTCAAGAATTCATAGTTCTGATAACTATAATCGAATCCTACCTCAAAAACACCTAAAGCATAATTTAACCCTGCACCAAGAGTTAAGCCCTCCTGATTATCCTTTAAAAACATGCCTTTATATCCGCCGCGTAACGAAATTAGATTATCAAGGAAGGACAATTCTCCACCAAAGTTTAAATATTCAGAATTGTCATTAGGGTGTGTCGCATCAACTGCAATAGTAAACTTTTCGTCTCTTAAGAACTGAAAAGCTTTTGAAATTCCTATTTGCAATCTTAAGGGTAACTCAAACTGATCTGTTTTATAGTAGGCATCGACAGCTGCGTTGTTACCGTTTCTGTTTGGATCGGCATCATAACGTATTAACAGATCTTCACCTGTCATCTGCATTTTAGAACCATAGTTTGTTATGATACTCGAAAATTTAATTCCGAAAAAAGGAGTTGTAAAAATTGTTCCTATGTCAAATGCAAATCCAGAGGCGGAAGAATTAAATATCCCTTCAGTAATATATTTTATGGTAACACCGGCAGCAAAACTTTCAGTTATGTTTCGAGCGTAGGAAAGTCCAAAGGCATAACTAGAAGCTGAAAATTTTTCCCCCGTACCTTCAGGATATAATTCAGTAGTTACATCCATTTCTCCGTAATCGAGTGCGGTTACACTTACTCCAAAATTTCCTATATCACCTGCAGGAATAACTAATGCGATATAATTTAAGTTTATCCCTAAGTCTTTATAAAGGCTTGTGTAGCTAAACATTGCTTCGTACTTGGTTAAAGCTGCAGCACCGGCAGGATTCCAATAAAGCGAAGAAGCATCATTTGCAATCGATGTGAACGCACCACCCATTGCGTTGGCTTTTGGACCTATTCCAATACTTAAAAATTTTGCAGCAGTTGTTCCGGTTTTTGTAACCTGGCTAAATGCCATACCAGGCAGCATGGCAAATAAGAAAAAGATAAAAAGTAAAAGTTTTTTCATAACCTGTAAACTCCTCGAATATTTAATCCCGCCACACAGGCGGGACAAATCATTTTATAATTGCAAATTTACCTGCCTTGGTTCCTATACCCGGAGCATCGATTTGGTAGATATAAACACCATAAGAAGCTGATAGTCTGTCCTTTGTCAACAAATCCCATTCGGCAGTCCCGTCAATCAAATTACTTTCATGATCAATCTCTTGCACCAACTCACCATCAACAGTAAAAATCCTGATCGTACATTTATTGGGTAAATGAGTGAAATGAATCGAACGGGGACCACGCCCACTTGTATATGGATTTTTGGGTTCCCACACTGCATTTGCCAGGTAAGGATTAGGAACAACTTTTATATTACTAAGATCATTCTTTGCCAGTTCGTCATCAATTGAACCCGATTTAGCTACGAATCTAAAGACATCTGACGAAAGAAAAGGTTTTTTAAGATATATGTTAGCAGTGTCTCCTGATTCCGGCAGAACAAGTTGCGGATGTGCTGAATCTAATCTGGCTAAGTAAAACCACCATGTAGGAGATAATGTGGGATCATTATCCTTGGACTCAAGGAAAACAATACGGTCTGCTGATGCGCCACCATTAGATGAAAACCAACCATTAGCCTGAGGACCGTTATGATCAAATTCAAGAAAACCGAAATCAATAAACTTAGCTTCACTTACATTGTAAACTTTAAAATTAACAGGCATCGATGCATATGTAACATTGTTATATACAAAATCAGTAGATGTTCCGAACCCGGCATCACCAAAAATTATTTTATAATCATTCGGTTTTTGCTGCCCTTGTGTACCACGTGGAGCCGTATATTTTTCTAGAATAAAAGGTGTTACCCCAGTATTACTCCATCCTGAACGGCTTGCATCTACTTCGACTTTGCTTTCATTTATTAATGTAAGTCTGAAACCATCAATGACAGGTTCTTCAACATCTGGGCCCCATTGAGTACTCTTGTCAATCAAAGTAACATTTGCTGTTGAATCTTGAAGAGTAAAATTCTTAGTTGTAAGAGTATCTGCGGCACCTTTCTTAATTGTGTCCTCAAAAGTGATATAATAAACATGTCCGTCCTGAATATTATTTGGGTCAATAACATTATAAGAGATTTTGCTTGTTGTATAACCCTGTATCAAATCTACACTACCTAAAGTCGGGGGAACATATCCTCCGGAAGGTGCTTCTGGCGTAACCTTGGCAACATTTTGCCCTATGCTTTTTATAGTGCCATCAGCTTTTAAAGAAATATTTATACTGCATTCTGAAGGAGTAATATCTTTTGAAGGTAAACCAACATCGTATGATGTTATAGCATAATAATAAGTAAATCCATCCTTCACATTTGTATCTACCCAAGAGTGCTTTAAACCTGTATCATTTCCCATATAAAAATGAACACCTTCGAAAGCTAATGAATCATATCCTTTTATTCCGTCATCTATATCAAATTGTGCGACGGGCAGCGAGTATGTTGGTATACCCTGCCCATTTGTAATAACTTTTGAATCCTGGAAAGCAGCATCGGAAGATCTATATATTCTGTAGCCTTCAAAGTCATGACCATTACCACCGATATTTGCAATATAGTTGTCAAATGATTTTTCAGCTTCGTCATCCCAGTATAGTGTAACTTTATTATCACCCGGAATAGCTGTTAGCTTTGGAGTGAAAGGTGCATTGGCAAACCGATAATCATTATTATATGTTTGCTGTGCATAACCTTTTTTCTTTATAACTGCTTCTTTTCTTATTTGTCCGTTCGGATCCTGAACCGGCCCATTTGCAAAAATAATTGCTAATGAAATTGGTTCTGTTTGTCCCGGCTGAAGTGGGAATAATCCTGAAGATACATACAAGTTATAATCACCTGACTGAACATCTGAAGAATCAAAATAGTTACCAGGAACCAAAAAATTATCCCAGATAAAGTTATCTGTATATGTGTCAATCCATTCACTTGATGGTCTGTAAAATGATCCTGTAATTCCAATTTGATCTGTTTCGGATACGTCGGTCACATCAATATTAGGTTCTCCTGGTAAACCAAAGCGTGCACCGGAAGTTGGTTTACCGTCTCCTTCACCGGGGTCACCAGTATCAGGCACTCCATCCAAACCGACATCATCTGTTAATGGATTCCAATCACCATCGTTATCAATCCCATCATTTCTAGCTTCATCAATCATAGCATCGATACCTTCATCTATATTTTCATCAACAGCACCATTATCGTCGTTATCAATTCCATCAGCGTATTTCATACCCAAAGTAGCCTGAGTTACGTTGTAAAGAATTATTTTATCATTTACTTTGTATCTTTTATAAGGATCACTCGCAGCCATATCAATCATAGCCTGAGTGATAGTAGGACTTCCTTCTTCACCATTACCGTCATTGTCAATATTATCTTTATATGGCAAACCTACATCATCGTTTTCTACCATTATTAAATGAACTTTGCCATTTTGCATTGGGTCATTTTCCGGATCGGGAGGCCATCTCTTCCATTTATCACCTGCTGAAGCGTTTACCATATCTTGTGTAACTGAAGGACTGTTTTCTTCACGGTGAAACCTTGGATGTTCGACCAACCATTTAGGATCTATTGATTGTCCAATCCCGTCTGCATAAGTAACACCTTCTTGAGATTGGAATGCAATGTGAGTTGTGTTTTCATCAATTAATCCATTCCCATTATTATCTATACCATCTGTTCTTCTTTGGTCATTTCTTGGAATGGATGGATCACTTTCACCAACTAACATATCTGCAGTAACTTTGGGTCCGGCTTCCGGACTATCACCATCATTATCAATTCTATCTACAGCATTACCGGGGGTCTCCAGAAAGGCTCCACCCACTATTCCAACAGGACTTGAACCAAACGCCGGATCCGGAGATAGATTATCCTCATTCCTGGACCAGGCAATGTCATTTGTAAGATCAAATTCAGATATATTCCCAGGACCTTCTCCTCCAACAAAGTCAGCCCAAACAATAGTGGCGCCTACTTTTTTTAAAGGTTTTGTACCGTCATTCTTTACTTTAAATAGAAGATATAATGCATCCTGAACAAGTATCTGTGACCACGCCATTACTCTTACATCAAGTATAAGCCCAAGCCCTTTTCTAGTCAGATCAGTTGTATCCGGGAAATAGAAAGGATACCTATCATAGTTATTATCTGTTGCATGAAAATACATTTCCTGATCAGCGTTGAAAACATCTTTACCAAAGTAACCATTCCATTTACCCGACCATCCTGGGTCAGATTCATCATTCTTTTTGTCAGGCCAGGAATTAGGCCACGTTGTTGGATCAGTACTGGTAGCAAAACCATCAGGATTACTTTCGTTATAATATCCTGGTACCGGTTCAAAATTCCACGATCTGCCATCCGGTGATTGCAAATAATGGCACCTCGAAACTATATGCTGAACCTGCCCCTGATCATCAACCACTTCAGCACCTACCATTATTCCTGCCACAGCAAGATATACCTGCCCTGTATTCTTAGGCCATTCATAAGGTGTTTGTTCCGAAATAGGTACAGAGCCTTCCCGGCCGGTCATACCATAATTAAATACGGTAGTCCTTATCTGGTTGCCTTCCATCTGTGCTTTTCTTCTGTACTTAGCATCTCCTCTTTCTTTACTTGGAATATATTGTCCGTATAGAGACGATGTTAAAAACAATATCAGGAAAAGCAATAAAACTGTATTTTTAATAGTATTGAACATTAAAAATCCTCCGGTAAACTTTTACCATTAAAATGAAATTTCAAACCCAACCTGTATATTTCTCGGTTCGCCGTAATGATCAGGATATTTGACATATTCTTCAGGAGTATTAGGTCTCTGTGTGTTCTCTCCAAGATTTTGTATCTCAGTAGTAAAATTAGGCTGCCCGGTATCACCAAATACTTTTAGAGCATCTCTGTTATCAAGTAAATTAAATACTCTTAAAAACGCATTGATATCTAATCCACCGAGGTTAAAAGTTTTATCAATTTTCAAATCAAGAGTAAACTGGCTTGGAATTCTTCGGCTGTTTTTTATTAACCCCGAACTAATTCCCGTAAGAGCAGTATACTGCGTTGTTGTTGGAGAATATGGTAAACCGGTTCCGTAACGAGCCAACAGGCTGATACCCCAATTGTCAAGTGAAGTATATATAGATGCGTTTAGTAAATGATTCTGATCCCAATCCATAGGAATCAGATAAAGACTTGGTTCAGCATTCCCGGATGCTGCATTAAATTCTTCTTCGGGAGTGGAATTAGTACCTTCAGCAACCTGGTAAGTATAATTAATGTCAAAACCAAAATAGTTGCTTAGCCTTTTGGTAATGGTTAGTGTTATACCTTTTACGTTTGCATAATCTTTATTTGTAAAGATAGAATATGTCGCAAGATTTCTTGTTTCTATGAGCGGACCAGCTTGTACCCAGTCTCTAATGTCCCTGTAAAAACCTGTTGCATCAATCAAATAATCATCAAGAAATTCCTGTCTGAATCCAATTTCATACATTACAGTTTTTTGCGGCTTTAGATCAGGATTTCCAAACACGCCGATATTCAATCCTGAGGTTGGTACTTTATATGGCCCGTTTTGAAATAGATATTGAAACGGCGGGATTTCAAGAAAATGTCCATAAGAAAAATGGATTACTCCTGTTGAACTTATCGGATAAGCAATACCAAAACGGGGACTTACCTGCACCTTTGCCGTAGCATCTTTATAAAAATAAGGCTCCCTTTCTGCAATGCTCAAAGTATCCAAGCCTGGTCGTAAAGGAGTATTAATATTAGGATCGGTTATGTCAACAAGAACTTTCCCACGGGAATCAAAATAATCTAACCTTAAGCCTATATTAATTATTACACTTTCAAACTCAATTTTATCCTGTATATAAGCGGAAGTTTCAAAAGGTTTGCTGTTATATTTATAACGGTTTGTTTGATCTTCGGCAGGTATCGATGGTTGAAATGGTTCAACAGGAACACCATTAACTGTTAATGGTTGAAGAGTATAATCATCAAAGTCTAATTTATAAGATTTTACTTCTGCTCCAAATTTTATCAGATGTTCCTTGGCTACCTGACTTGTATAATCAATCTTTCCGGAATAAGTATTAGTCTCCCTGAAGAATCTATGCAGGTTTGTCCCCTTGGTTCTAAAAGAATAACTATCAGGTCTAATCAAAGAATCAGGATGAAGATAACGCGAATCATAAGTATCCGGATACAGATACTCATTAAAATCTTTAAAGAAATATGAACCTTTTATAGTATAAAAAGAAGATGATGAAAGCATATGTGTTATTGTGGTTGTAACATCATAACTTCTTGAATGCTTATTTACATCACCATCAGGGTTCCAAAAGTATTCGCGGTTATAGTCTCTGTAATCCTCTTTAGAGTATAAACCTTCAATCATTATTTTTAATTGTTGAAATGGTGAAAAGGAAATATTGCCCTGTCCATAAGTATTTTTACTCCAGTTCATTGGAACAACCGTACCATCACCTATTGTCCCATCAGGGTTATATTTTCTTTCTCCATACATATATCCATCATCGTAGAAATATCTTCCGCTTACAAAGAACGTTAGTGCATCATTTGTTAAAGGAATTGGTCCGCTGAGGCTACCCTGCATGTTATAATTTGAAAACATATTAATGTTATTTAAATGAGGAAAATATTCTGTGAAATTGCTCATATGATCACCCGAATAAGCTGTAGCGCTTCCGTGATAATCTCTCCCTCCTTCTTTTGTAACAGTATTTACTATACCGGACATTGCATTACCATATTCAGCATTAAAGGTACCACTTATTACCTGCATCTCCTGAACACTATTATTATCAATCTGAATTCCCCTGCTGTTGTCATAAGCATCTGTTATTGAGATACCATTTACCCAATACGCAACTTCATTTGACCTACCGCCTCTAATATGAAAATTACCGTCAGCATCTTTTGTTACACCAGCCTGAAGCTGAAGTACATCATCAAATTCAGCTACCGGCAAAGCCTTTATTTTGTCCGAGCTTATCAAGGACTGGCTAGATGTTATATCTTTTTTGATTACATCCTGTACACCTTGTACAACAATCTCTTGTAATTCAACAGTAGATTCCGACAATTTAAAATCCACAGAGGTAGTTAAATCAATATTAACAGAAATACCTTCAACCAAAACAGGCTGGTACCCAATATATTGAGCTTTTATATTATATTTTCCCGGAGAGACATTTAGAATAACATAGTTTCCATCAATATCGGTGGCAGCACCTAAATTTGTTCCCTCAATTAAAATGTTAACAAAAGGCAGAGGTTCTCCTGTTTTATCGTCAGTAACTTTACCGGTAATTTTACCGGTAGTCCCCGCTATTAAAAAGTTTTGTGAATAAAATAGAATTGTTAAAAAAATCAGTAAGATTTTTTTCATAACGAACTCCTTAATCTTAAAACCAAAATTTAATTCCCTTCCGGTTAAAAATTTTATAAGCCTGCTATTTCAGCTGAGCTAAGTAAACTATCATTAATTTCAATTTTAACTTTCTTCCTGAGTGACGTTATATAATCATCCATAATTGAAGTTTGATTTTCAAACTTGGTGGCCTTTACAACTTCATCTTTAACAATTTCAAAATCTTTTGGTTTGCCTTCGGTTTTCCCAATTACTTTAAATATTCCGTAAAGGTTTTCAATCTTTAAAGGACCAATAATTGAATCAACTTGAGATAACCAGAATAAGCTGCTATAACTTCCGAAGTTTGAAAGCGGAGAATATCCCATTATTCCGTTATTTTCAGCCGACCATTTTCTTAACGAAAATTCTTTAGCCAAATCGCCGAAATTATTACCGGCTAAAATCAAGTTTGCTAAACTATCTGCTAATTCTTTTTTATCTACAAGAATTTCCTGAAGGTTTAATTCTGGGTCGGTAGAATAAGTAGCAATATTATCTTTATAATATTTAAAAACTGTTGAATCAGAAACAAATCCATTTTCTATAATTTCATCTCTTTTGTGTCTAATGAAAATCGACATCTCATATTTTTCATATTTATCAAGTACAGCTTTAGTAGTATCATAACCTTTGCTTACAGCTATATCATATAATTTCTCATTAATTAAAATCCCTTTAATTGCTTCCCGAAGGCCTTCAACTGAAGTAATACTTTTTTTATATGAATCTGAAAGACCGAATATCTTTTGTTCTATCTGATTACCGCTATAAACTTTTCCCTTGTAGGTTACACATTGACTTGATAAAGGTTTGACATCATTGGACTCAATTTCCTGTTTTTTATTTAAACGAGATAATATATTCTCGATATCAGCTTTGTTAAACGATAACTTGCTCGTATCAAAAATGCTGTTAACATAATTGACTTCGTAAGGTTTCATCTTCCTCATTTTTAAGACTTGTACCAGATGTGATTTCTTGTTTAAAAACTCGGTTTCTGTTAACAAAGGATTAAGAATTCTGTCTTCTAATTTTATAATGCTATATCCGGTAGCGGTTTTAACGGGATGTGATACTTCGCCCACCTTTAGCGAATACGCCGTATCTTCAAAAGCCGGATCCATATCTCCCCAGGTAAAATATCCAATATAACCGCCATTATTCTGAAGAACTGAATCCGTAAAGACCTGTTTAGCTAATGTTTGGAAATCCACACCAGCTTTAACAAGTTCGTAAAGATTGTTTGCTTCTTCTTCTGTCCGGGCATACAAATGTCTTGCAGCAAGTTTCTCATTTACTCTTGTAAATGCTTTTCTTACCTCTTTATCAGTCACAGAAATTTTAGCATAAACTTCTCTATCCTTAAGATAAGCAAGTATAGTTCTTACATGGGTCTCTTTTAATTCCTGTTTGTATTCCTGATCATTAAAAACCTTATCATTAGAGTCATAATAATAGAGAAGTTTCTCATTAATAAAATTGTTCAGGATGAATTTTCTTACGATCATGTTATCAGAGACACCCGAAGAAAAAAGATATTCAGCATATCTATTGTTAAAATCAGATAATGAAATATTATGACTACCTACTGTGGCTAAAACCTGGTTACTCTTTTGCTTAGGAAAAGCAAAAATGGAAAGACAGGAAAAAAGTATTAATAGTAACTTAATTTTCATTAATTACTTCTTATAGAATACTCGTATAACAAATATTTCAATATAATATTGAATTTCATTATGCATAAGGAATTTTTTAGGGTAAGTAGTATAATTTATCCGCTATTCGCACCTTTTTTAATTATATAGACACTGTATTAAATATAACTAACAATCTCAAAACCAGGTATAAATTTCATAGCAATATAACCTATTCATTTAAGACACTTCATCCAACTACCTAAACAAAGGTATTTTATATTTATTTCTTTCAATTACTACCCAAATAGAGTGGATTAAATTCCACAATATTTTAATTTTCTTTTAAACTTCATAGCAACTGATTCTTTTCCCAGAATTCAAATGAATTTTTTTATAAATATTTTTGAAATCCGAACGCAATGTTTCTATGTTCACAGAAATTGAATCCGCGATTGCCTTAAAGCTGCTGCCTTCGATTAACTTATTTAAAATTTCTTTTTCACGTTTTGTCAATGTCGTTTTGCCGGAGTTACCATAATTATTTGTATGTCTCTTCGAAGGAAATAGATCAATAACCTTTCTTGCAATATTTGAACTCATCGGAGTACCACCGAGGTACGCTTCATGAATAGCATCGAGCAATTTTGAAGGAGGAGTTTTTTTTGCGATGTAGCCACTTGCACCTGCGCGAAGTGCATCAAAGATAAGATCATTCTCTTCATACACTGTTAAAACCAAGTATTGTAAGATTTGGTAAAATCTCTTTCGCTTGTCTAATGCCTTCAATACCGCTAATACCAGGCAATCCAATATCTATTAAAAGAATATCGGGTTTAATATCTTTTATACTTTCTATCATAGTTTTACATTCAGGATATGTAGCCACACAAGTATAGTCTTTTGTTCCGTCTATTAAAATTTTTAATCCTTCACGAATCGTATTATTATCTTCGACCACAGCAACATTAATCATTTACATATCCATTTTGAAAAAGTAAAAAATATAATCTCACCAATTTTATTTCTTACAATTAAATGTAATCTATTAACAATGAATTCATTATTCTACTACACGAATACAGGTATTTTTCGGTGAGCCACTCTTTGATACTACATAAACAGAGTAACCAGAGGTTAAATTATTCCCTCTTTAATTGCTTTTGCTACTGCCTCTGATTGAGAATGTACATGTAGTTTTTTATAAATATTTCTGAAGTGATAGCGGACTGTTTCTATACTTATAAAGAGTGAGTCTGCAATCGATTTAAAGTTATGCCCTTCAACTAATCCACTCAATATCTCTTTCTCTCGTGCCGTTAAAGCATAAGCACTTTTAGAAGTCAAAGTCGGTTTTTTTGTTTGAAAGAAATCAAAAACTTTTCTTGCTATATGAGAACTCATCGGGGCACCTCCATCGTGAGCTTCCTGAATTGCTTCGAGAAGTTTTGAAGGCGGTGTTTTTTTTACAAGGTACCCGGAAGCACCTGCACATATCGCTTCAAACACGAGTTCATTTTCTTCATAAACTGTAAGTACCAAAATTGTTAGATCGGGCAAAAGTGCTTTTGCCTTTTTTATACCTTCTACTCCTCCCATCCCGGGAAGTCCCAAATCCATTAATAATACATCGGGATTAAGTCTCACAATATTTTTCAACATCGTTTCGGAATCGGTGAAAACTCCTATACAGGAATATCCATCGGTCCCATCTATTAAATTTTTAAACCTTCTCGTATTGAGACACTATCTTCGACAACTACTACTTTTAACATATTTAGTTCTGTTTAATTCTATAATTATAAATAATATAATAAAAAATAATAACTAAAGACATCAACTATAAAATATCGCCTTCAAATTGAATTGTTGTGCCTTCTTCTACTTTAGAATGGATATTTAAGATTCCTCCGATATGTCTCGGCTCTGTTTTTCATATTACTTAAGCCATTGCCTCCGTTGGAAATCTCATCCGGTAAAAAACCTTTCCCATTGTCTTTTAAAGTCATTTGTAATTTTCTTCCTCTTACTGAAGCGTCAAGAGTTATTTCACTACATCCACTGTGCGTTATACAATTATTAATTGCTCTTTTAAATATTAAATACAGATGTTGCCTGTGTTCCATCGAAAGTGAAACTCTTTCCAAAGATTTTATATTCTCCGATCTGAAGGAAATACTTGCATAAGAAGATAGCTCAGAATAGGTATCTCGAAGTCTTAAAATTAAATCGTATAAAGAATCTCTTTTAGGATTAACAAGCCATACTATATCACTCATATTATCAATCAGGTTACGGGAATTTACACTTATCATATTCAGGCTTCTTCTGATACTTTCATCTACAGTATTTATCTTTTTTGAAATTACTTCACTTAAAATTGAAATTTCTGTTAAGCTTGATCCAATGTTATCATGAAGATCAGCAGCAAGTTTTGTCCTTAATCGTTCTATTTCAAGTAAATGCTTAACTCTCGAGTAAATAATCAGAACAATGATACCTCCAATTAGTAAAATTGCCATTGTCATGAACCACCACGTTCTCCACAATGGTGGTAATATTGTTATTGCTATTTCAGTACCTTTTTCATTCCAGACTCCATCATTGTTAGAACCTCTTACTTTAAAAATATATTTACCGGGATCCAGATTTGTGTAAGTAACGAATCGGCGATTACCGGAATAAATCCAGTTGTCATCAAATCCTTCCATCATATATGCATAATGATTCTTACTGGGCACTGTGAAATCCAGAGCTGCAAACTCAAACGAGAAAACCGCCTGGCTATATGATAACTCGATTTCTTTTGTAGACATTATCGATTTTTTTAACGGTGAGCCTTCTTCATTAATACCCACTGGTTTGTTGAAGATCTGGAAACTTGTAATCATAATTGGCGGAATGTGATTATTATTTTTTAATTGTCCCGGGTTAAAAACATTGAAACCATTTGTTCCTCCAAAATACAACTCGCCGTTTTTGCCTTTGAACCCGGCACCCCAGAAAAACTGATTTCCCTGCAGACCATCACTTGCATCATAATTTCTAAATGTCTTTTTCTCCGGATTAAACATCGAAAGACCATTATCAGTACTTAACCACAGGTCTCCTTTATCATCAGGTTCAATACGATAAATGATATTACTCGGAAGTCCGTCTTTAATTGTATAATGAATAAATTTTCCATCCTGTATTTCTTGTTGATCCGCAGTTAATAAATTCAAACCTCCCCCGTAAGTTCCAAACCATAAATTACCCTTTGCATCTTCATAAGCAGAAACAATTCTTTCATCACTCAAACCATTTTTTACATCCGCCTGAAACCTGTAGCGTACAAATCTTACCGAATCCGGATAAGTAAAAACATTCTTTAACTCGGAAGCAGAAATTTTATTTAGTCCATTCCATGTTCCTATCCAAAGATTCCCTTTTCTATCCTCAAGTATACAAGATTGCACCTGGTTACTGCTTAGGCTATACAGGTCACTTGGTCGATTTGTAAAATTAATAAATTCGTTTTTATCCCTTTCATATAAATCCAAACCCCCTCCGGTACCGATCCAAAGTCTTTTCTTAGAATCTTCATAGACAATTTGAATAATGTTGCTGCTTAAATTTTTATTTAATATGTCCCCTGAATGCGAGGAGGCACCACCTCTATAATGTATAAACTTTAGATTAGAGTAATTCGAATTAGAATATGGTTTAAGTCGTTCGATTTAATCCTCCTTCCCATGTTCCAACCCAAAGGAATCCATAACTATCCTGGTAGATGGCAGAAATAGTATTGTCACTTAAACTAAATTCTTCGTTGGGATGATTTTTATAATGAAAGAATTTATTGCTCTTTGGGTCATACCTGTTTAGACCTCCTCCCAAAGTACCAATCCAGAGGATTCCATCATTATCCTGGAATATTGATCGAATTGTGTTATTAGTTAAACTGTTCTGGTCAAAAGGATCGTGTTTAAAATGCTTAAACTTTATTCTTTCTTTATCGTACTTCACTATTCCATTTTCAGCTGTACCTATCCATATTAAACCGGAATTGTCCTCAAACAAAGAAAGAATATCATTATCATTTAAAACTGAAGTAACAGGTAGAGATGGTGATTTTACACTTGAGAATTTATTTGTCTTGCGATCAAGTTCAAATAAACCATCCCCGGTTCCAATCCATAAAACGCCTGTTTCATCTTCTAAGACTGAATTAATTCTATTACTGTTTGCGGAATTAATTTCAGAATTATTAATTGCATAGCGGAAAAACCTGCCAGATTTTTTATCGAATCTTGTTAAACCTTTTAATGTCCCAATCCACAAGTATCCCTGCGAGTCCTGGTAGATAGAAAGAACTACATTGTTACTAAGGTCATTAACATTATGAGAATCAGATGAGTAGTTGAAAAAATTTTTCTTCTTTCTGTCAAACTTGTCCAATCCACCGTCGCTGCCAATCCAAAGGTCTCCATCACTATCTTCAAAAATCGTTAAGACTACATTGTTACTTAAGCTATAAATATCATTTGAATTATGCCTGTAATGCACAAAAGTATTTTTTACTTTATCAAATCTGTCTAAACCATTTTCTGTTCCAATCCAGATATATCCTTCCCTATCCTCATATATTGTTCTGACATTGTTTAAAGTAAGGCTGTTAGTGTTATTGGGATCATTTTTATAGGTAATGAAATTTTCTTTTTCCCTATCGAACTTACAAAATCCGCCGCTGTTGGTTCCTATCCATAAAGTTCCGCTTTTATCTTCAAAAATTGTCCAGATAAAATTATCGGAAATAGAATATTTATCCTGCAGATTATTTTTATAAACTGTGAAATTATAACCATCATATTTATTCAGACCATCTTCCGTTGCAAACCAAATAAAACCTTTACTATCCTGAAGAATATGATGAACAGTATTTTGTGATAATCCATTCTCACTTAAAATGTGAACCAAATTTGATCCGCTTGCCTGTCCAGAGAAAATACTTTGAGGAAATTGATTTGCTTGAAAAACTAAAAGAATTAACAAAAAAAATGAGATATTAAATGATTTTCTGAAGTTCGGCAGGCAATGCAAACGCTGGGAAATTTCCATGAATTAAAATACAATTTATTGCTCAAATTATGATTTTTAAACAAAAAAATAAACCTAATACGCTTTCTGAATAGTTAATATAAGTTTTTAAAAAAATGAATGAGGTTTTCTTAGTATGAATTACGAAATGAATAGGGAATGAAATTATTTTAGTATCCGTTTATCGCATCAAACACTTAATTCTTGTTCAATATTTTTTATTTCTTCTTTACATCTTTTACTTCATCAACATCATTAACAAACATTACAAGAATCCCTGCTATAATCATAGAAGCACCACCTAATAACAATGCGTTAATAGCATCGCCTCCAAATAAATTTTTAACGAACCATCCTAATATTGCGGCAGCAGTTATCTGTGGAATAACAATAAAGAAATTAAAAATTCCCATGTAGACACCCATCTTTTCGGGTGGTAAGGCTCCGGCAAGAATTGCATAAGGCATTGCAAGAATTGAAGCCCAGGCAAGACCAATTCCCAGTTCTGAAATTAAAAGTAACTTGGGATCTTTAATTATATAGAAAGAAAGAAAAGCAATCCCACCGCAAATCAAACTTATCATGTGAACAGTTTTTCTGTTTGTTTTTTTTGAAAGCCACACAAGAACAAAAGCCATAACAGCAGCAAAGCCATTATATACTGCCATTAAAACTCCAACCCAATCCGCTCCTTCATTGTATAATTCCGAAGTAGTATCTGTTGCACCATAAATATGATGTGTAACTGCAGGAGTTGTATAAATCCACATAGCAAACAAGGCAAACCAGGAAAAGAACTGTACAACTGCCAACTGCTTCATAGTTGAAGGCATCTTAAAAAAATCATTAAATACGACTACAAACCCGCCTTCAACTTTCTTCTTCGAAGTCATTCTTGCAACAATAAATAACAAAATTCCAAAAACTATTGCACCAAAAAACAAGACGTAAAGACCGTAATCAGTTTCCTTTAAAGTTAAGTATAAAATTAAGGCACCAATTAAACCAATCAATGTCCAAAAAATTCCTCCGCGGAAAAACCGGTTTGCAGAAATATGTTCACTTAAAATTTTATTCTTTTCTGAATGAATAGAATTTTTATCAGACTCGGAAAATTTTTTTAATTCTTCAGGAGAATATTCTTTTGTGCTGAATACAGTCCAAAGAACTGCAATCAGGAATACTGCACCGCCAATGTAAAATGAATACTTTACAGAATCTGGAATTTTCCCCGTAGGGGCAACATTTGAAATACCTATCCAGTTTGTCATAACATAAGGAAGAGCTGAAGCTATTATAGCTCCCGTCCCGATGAAAAAACTTTGCATAGAAAATCCGATTGTTCTTTGCTCGGATGGAAGCATATCTCCCACAAAAGCGCGGAACGGTTCCATTGAAATATTAATTGAAGCGTCCATAATCCACAGCATTCCGGCAGCAACCCACAAAATTGGAGAGTTAGGCATTACCAGTAATGCAAGAGATGCAAGTATTGCTCCAGTTAAAAAGAATGGTCTCCTTCTTCCAAGCTTCCCCCATGTTTTGTCACTCATATGTCCTATTATCGGTTGTACAATTAAACCGGTTACAGGAGCCGCAATCCAGAGTATAGGAATATCATCAATCTTTGCACCCAACGTTTCAAATATTCTGCTGACGTTTGCATTCTGCAAAGCAAAGCCAAATTGAATTCCAAGAAATCCAAAACTCATATTCCAGATTTGCCAAAAGCTAAGCCGTGGTTTGTTCATTGAATTGTTCCTCTCATATTGGGAAGCTTTCTAATTAACTATTAGTGAATATAAGTAAAAAGTTTTTTTTAACAACCTCCCCATTTGGGTGGGTATAAATTTGAATAATCATTCTTATATTTGCCCCCATATAAACTAGGAGAGGCACATGCCTGGGAGAAAATTTTCTGTCTTAACTTCATGCTTATTCTTTTTATTTGTCATATCCTCAGGAATATATGCACAAAAAGAAACAACCGTTGTTCATCCGGAGTGGAGTAAAAATGCTTCTATTTATGAAGTGAATGTGCGGCAGTATACACCCGAAGGAACATTTAAAGCATTTCAAAAGCATGTACCGGAAATAAAGAAAATGGGAATTGAAATAGTCTGGATTATGCCAATTAATCCAATCGGCGAAAAAAACAGGAAAGGAACTCTTGGCAGTTATTATTCCACAAAAGATTATAAAGCTATAAACCCTGAATTCGGTACTCTTGAAGATTTTAAGAATCTTGTAAATGAAATTCACAAGGAAGGAATGCATGTTATAATTGATTGGGTTGCAAATCATTCTTCGTGGGACAATGTTTTAACAAAAACAAATCCTGAATTTTATAAGAAAGATTCTCTTGGAAACTTTATGGCTCCAGTCGCCGATTGGTCCGATGTTATTGCACTTAATTATAATAATCCAAAACTGTGGATTTATATGGAAAACACAATGCAATACTGGATCAAAGAATGTAACATTGACGGTTTCCGTTGTGATGTTGCGAGCATGGTACCCGTTTCCTTCTGGGATTTTGCCAGGAAGGAATTAGATAAGATAAAACCGGTATTTATGCTGGCTGAAGCTGAAAGTCCTGATTTGCATAAACACGCTTTCGATATGACCTACGCGTGGGAATTTCATCACATTTTAAAAGAAATTTATAAGGGGAAAATGACAGTTGACTTCCTCGATACATATTACAATAAAGAAAAAAACAATTACAACCCTGATGCATATCGTATGATTTTTACTACAAATCATGATGAAAATAGTTATAACGGAACTGTCTATGAAAGATTTGGAGATGCCGTAAAAACTTTTGCTGTACTCTGCGGAGTTGTCAAAGGAATGCCACTTGTCTACAGCGGACAGGAAGCTGGAATGAATAAAGCTTTAAGATTTTTTGATAAAGACACAATTGAATGGAAGAAAGAGTAGCTTCAGAGATTTATATACCAAGCTCATTCACTTAAAATTAAATAACAAAGCATTATGGAATGGCTTGAACGGCGGAGAAATGCAACAGGTAAAAACTAACGAAGATGATAAGATATTTTCATTTGTTAGAGAAAAAGGATAACAGCAAAGTATTTGTAGTTTTCAATCTTTCACCTGAAAGTCAGAAGATTGAAATTAATGATAGCATTATATCGGGCAGTTACAAAGATTTTTTTGATAATAAAAAAGTTGTATTAGCTTCAAAATATAATATAGAATTAACAGCGTGGGGGTATAAAGTTTATACAAAATAAGTTTATTGCTTAACTTATCTTCATTAAAAAGTCGCCTCAAAATAAGGCGGCTTTTATCAACACGTACTGCAATAATATTTTCTCCCTGAACAAAATAAGGAGTTAAGTCATAATAAAAGCTGTATCCATAAGGATAATTTCCAAGATGATGACCGTTCAACCAAACATCACAGTTCATATAAACACCTCTAATTCTATCCAGATATTCTAAACCAAATCATCTTTAGTTTTTTGATGATGTCTTCTGTACCATGCTCCAATCATGTTGAAGATTTACTTTCCTCCACCCTCTGTCATCGATGAAGTTTTCTCGGCACCTTGCTGATCGCCCAATTTAAATTTCCAGTTAAAATCCATTAATAAACGCTGTTCAGGTAAAAGGATAAACAATTATATGCTTCTCGTAGAAAAAGATTACATCAGAAAAGAAGTAAAGTTTTTTCATTTAAGCAGCAGTGTCTTAATTGATTTTGTGCCGTATTCCGTTGTAAGCTGTACACAATACATACCGCTCGGCAACGATGGGCTTGCATCAAAGTTTAAATAATGTGAACCAGAGGCCTGTATCCCGTTATATAAAATTTTTATTTGCTGACCAAGACTATTATAAACAGCCAGCTTCACTTTTGTCGGGCCTTTTAAATCATAGGTTATTTGAGTTGACGGATTAAACGGGTTAGGATAATTCTGATATAATCTGAAATCCGGTACAAAATTATTTGGTTCATTAACTGCAGTAGCATCTATCCCTAAAAAAGCGTCCATTGCAACTGTTGATTCTTTAGTTTTAGGATCCCATGCACCTAAATTATAACCTTGCCAATTATAACATTCAGGCTCCCAATAAAATACACCCAGCCCACCGACTGATTTTGTTTTTTTAATAAGATCCAAAAGATAATGGTTGGCATCAACCGGTTGATTATAAAGATAGCCTGCCTCACACACCATAACTTTAGTATTATACCTTGCTATCACGTCTTGCATAGTTAGCAACGCTAAACTATCATCTGTTGCCCATGGTAAATTAGCCCAATAAGGATATACAGACATCCCGATAATATCCCATTTAGCACCCCAGCTTTTCAGTCCATCAAATATCTGCCTGAACAAATTATCTTTATGTCCATCTTCCAGATGAACAATTACTTGTATTGTACTGTCAATAGCTTTAACAGCATTATACCCGCTTTTAACAAACCCTGAAAAGCTATTCATGTTCGTAGATTTTCCTTCCGGCCATAACATTCCATTGCCAACTTCATTTCCAATCTGCACCCATTTGGGGGTTACACCGAGGGATTTTAGCGTATCTAAGACATCGTAAACATGATTATAAACGTCTGAATCTAATTGTGTAAAGGTATGTGTTGACCACGCTGCCGGCTTAGTTTGATGCGATGGATCAGCCCACGTATCACTTAAGTGAAAATCAAGCATCACATTAAAGCCCATATTAACAGCTCGTTGAGTCATATAAGCTACATCTTGTTTACTGCAGTATTTATTACTTGGATTAACCCACACTCTGAATCGTAATGCATTGATTCCTTTTTCCTTTAAAATTTCCATGCAGTTCTCGGTTACTCCGTAACCATTTTTAAATATATATCCATGATCTTCCATTTCCGATAACCAACCGATATCTGCACCATTAGCAAACTGAGCTCTAATCTCCTGAGATTGAAATATTAATAGAAGCAATAGACTTAGTATCCAAGTATATTTTAATAAAAACAATTCTGAATCATTCATATTCTTCTCCTACTATCTATTGTTACAATTTGTCAAAAATTTTTTCTAATTATAAGTTGTACACCAAAAGTTATTACGCTGACAAAATGAAATTCTCTACCGTAAAATGTCTGCAAACAAAAGAAGATTGCAGATAAGGAATTAAGGAGGCAAAATTTTCCATTTGTGTTGATCCAATATTGGGTACAATTCTTCTTATATCCATATTCTTCTAACCTTCTTTTTTATTTATCACAAATCGTTCAAGAAACAATTATTATTATTTCATATTACTATACAATTGCCTTTATTTTCACTACACACATAACCTCCGCATTTAAGCCGCAGCCCAAAATAAGATACTATTTTATTTACTAATACCGAAGATTAAGCAAAACATGCGTAACTTGTTTTTTCACATGCATGTTTTCAAGACTATTAATTAATTTGACTCTGTTGAATAAGAAACTATAAGCGGACTTCCTACTTTAAAAATCCTAAAAATACCCGGTGCGTAAAATGCTGTCGGCTTAAAATGCATTGTTAGGCACAATTTATTTTAACAATATAAATTTTTTGGTTATAGAATTTTTTTCTGAAATTAATTGATAAAAATAAACACCACATGAAATATTACTCCCATCAAATTCAATTTCATAACTTCCTGCAAATTTATATTCATTAACTAGAGTTGCCACTTCTCTTCCCAAAACATCATAAACCTTTAGAGTTACAAATCCAAAATCTGCAATCCGAAATTTGATATTGGTGTTTGGATTAAATGGGCTCGGATAGTTTTGATAAAGAATATGTCCTTTAGGTTGAATAAGTCTTTCCTCATCTTGCATAAAAGTTACACCACCATTAGTTGTCTTGAGGATTGTCCCATAATCTCCCACTGCCCACCCTTTATTTGAATCTGTAAAATAGACTGAAAGCAACGACTGTGCAGTTCCACTACTTTGAAATATCCAGTTATTTCCACCATCGGTTGTCTTAAAGATTTCATCCTCTCCAACAGCCCAGCCAGTATTTGATTCTATGAAATAGACTGACCTCAACAAACCTCCATTTCCTATTATTTGAGTTGTCCAATTATTTCCACCATCAGTTGTCTTAAGAATTGTTCCGGCAGCCCCCACGACCCAACCGGTATTTGAATCTGTGAAAAAGGCTGAAGTCCACCAACTTGTAGTTCCGTTTGTTTGATTCGTCCAGTTATCTCCACCATTAGTTGTCTTAAGAATAACTCCAGGATATCCTACTGCACAGCCGGTATTTGAATCCGTAAAGCAAACTGAAAACAAATCACTTGTAGTTCCGCTTGATTGAGATATCCAGTTATTTCCACCATCTGTTGTTTTTAGGATTGTTCCATAAAATCCCACAGCCCAGCCGTTATTTGAATCTATGAAACAGACTGATAACAACCACCAACTAGTCGGGCTTGTTTGAGTTGTCCAGGTGGTACCCCCGTTTGTCGTTCGGAGGATAACATTTACATAACCTGTTCCTATATAATCACCACCGACAGCTGTTCCATTATTTGCATCTGTGAATGAAACACCATACAAACCAAAAAGTTGAATAGGTCGTTTAGTTGTTTACCAAGGAATAGGTTGGTAACGTAAACAACAAAAAAACCTTTGCAGTTGAATAGGAGCAAATTATGAATCCATAGAATTACATAGTTATTATAGAAAACAAGCCAAAATCCCATTCTTTAGTGATTGCTTCGGGCCCCGCTACTAGATAAGTGCAAGAACAATTAGTTTTTGCACTTTTTTTATTCCACAAAGTTATAATTGTTAAGTAACTAATCGGGTAACTAATCCAAATTTTCAAAGAAGAGTCACTAAAAAGGTAACTACTTATTTACGAAGAGAATCACATTAAATCTTTGAATGAACTACTTAGCTTTTAATCTCTCTGGTTTCTTATACTATTGTTCTCTTACTATTTGTTTTTACTTTCCAAGTATTCCCGTCATTGAATAAAAATGGGTATAAGAGAGAAATTTGAGAAAATTAAACAGGAGTTTGATCGGTTAAAAAGGATAGGGGAAAAATTCTACTGGTACCCTCTCTTTAGCAAAATAATGAATCTGCGGGGGCTTTCGGACCATTTGGGGATAATAGCATTTTATCTGATTCTATACAAGAATTGGTCAACCTATGCTCACGGAGAAGATCCGCTAACAGGGAATCTGAGTCTTGATAAAAATGATGAGGGACAAATCATTCAATTGAGATATGGAATCAATGCTCCTGTTGTTGCATAATTTTTTTATTTGTTTGCTCAAAGAATTTATGAACAGATGGTCAGGTATTTTTGTACAGAAAAGAAGAAAGCTTTGAAGATGAGGCTGCATCAGTTAACACAAAGCATCGAAATGCAATTGAACAATAACCCATTTCCCCAAAAATAAACTTTAATAAAATTGAGGTTTGGAAATTTGGGAACTGGTGAGAAACCAGGGCGGAGTTATTCACTCCATAATATTATTTAAGAAGGATCATTTTCTTAGTCTCAACAAAATCTTCCGTTTGCAGTTTGTAAAAATAGATCTATGCCAGATGCCGTATACCAGATGCTGGATTAAATTCAACTTCATATTCACCTGCAGGTTTCTCTTCATTAACAAGCGTTGCTACTTCTCTTCCAAGAACATCATAGACTTTAAGATTCACGAATGACGATTTGGGAATTACGAAATTTACGGTTGTGCTAGGATTAAACGGATTCGGATAGTTTTGAAAAAGTTTAAAATCAGTAACAAGTAAAGAAGTATTTTCTATCCCAGTTGTTGAACTAATTTGAAATGGTGATTCTGTTAACGCAAAATAAAGCCAGGCTGTAGAAGAAACTCCAGTCCAGGTTGATAACCAGCCAAAGGCATTATCTGCAACGCTATCTAATGAACCAGGCATTCCTCCGTCAGATCGTTGAAGAGAGAGTAACACATCCAGATACTGCTGAGAGTCTTCACCACCTGCAACTATGTACTGTGCAGTGCCTTCACACCAGATACTGACAGGCCCCATCCCATCAAAACCGCAAATGTTTCCAGTACTATCAGAAGTCCTCAGTGTCCTATTGACAAAACTAAGAGCTTGCTGTGATAATTCAGGAAGTTGTACATATGAGCTTTTTGCAAATTCACCAACCCAGGTTGCACAATCCATTGCCACCATCGGGTCAGGAATGCTATCATTGTATAATCCACGCCACCAATAATGCAATTCTGTATCCCACACTTTATCCAGTAAATAGAATTTTATTTTATCTGCTTCTACAAAATGACCTGTGAAAATCATAGCCCACCAAGTATCAACATTGGCCTCCGTGCTTGGCGTAAGAGAACCATTTGCACTAATTTTTGATGCTAACCAATCAGCCCCTTTTTGTAAAGATACCGCGGCTGTTGAGTCAAATGATTTTGCAAAAAATTGTGAAGCAGCTATTACCCACCAAGCCTGATCACCAACCCATTGATCATCTACCAATTCAACTCCACTAATTGGATTCCACGCTCTTGGCCAATGCCCATCTGGTTTTTGTTTTGATTTGATAAAATCAGAGAGTGCTTTTGCACGAAGTGCCGCTTCATTTTGAGGAATTCCGCCATACCAAATTCCTTCACGACTTAAGACAATTAAAGCAAGTGCTTGATCATATAACCAGGCCTTTGGATTAAGCTCTTCTTTCCAGGATGTTAACAATCCAGTTGACTGCTGTTGGCTGAAAATATAATTGACTGCAGCATTTTTAGCTAAAATATCCGAATTAACTAAATCAAAATGTGTCTGGCGAATCCAATCAGCAGCACGATCAGCTTGAAGGTGATCAATTAATAATTTACCAGGAGCTAACTGAGTGCTATTTCCAGGAGGACGCTTTACAACAATAAAAAATCTATTTATATGAGACCAATCTATATTTAATTGAATGGAACTTGAATTTGTCTGAAAATAATAATAAAACAATTTTTTTGGTAAAGCCAGATTTTTCATCCAAGTTTGGATATCATTGATAGAGTCAAAATGAGCACCGTAAAAAACATTATTAACATCTGCAAACATTAAATCTATATTATTGGGGTAACTGCCATTCCCTTTCAAGCTTAGTCCAAAGATATCTATTTGCGAAAGATCAATTGGCTGCGGAAATGTATATTTTGCCTGTACCCAATCCCCCGTACTAATATCCCAATTAAATTCAATCGCATTTCCTAAAAATCCCGAAACAGAAGAAATAAAACCAGATGATTTATTACTACTTTCAATGCTCCAATTATCTGTTGTCTCGCAATCAATTAAAACATTTCCATTCCACCCCGTCGTACACGTACCATGTTGTTGAGGATAAATCATTATAGAATTAAAAAAGAAGAACAAACCAAAAATCGTAATCAATTGCATCAAATAATTTTGCACCTTTTTATCTATAAACCTATAAAAATCCCATTTCAATAACTTATCTTGCGATTACACCAAAAGTTATTACGCTGAAGGATCATCTTCCTACGTTTTTGTGTATGTGCTTTGAAGACTTCACCCATTCCACCTTCGCCGAGTTTTTCTATTATTTTATAATGTAGTATTGTATTGCCAACCATCTTAGATCTTCAATTGTAACATTGAAACTAATATTTAAGGAGGAAAAATACTAATCTATACTTTATGCAAAATAACCCTTTAGCTAAATTGAATAAGGCTATTTAGTTTACTAAGGAGTAGTTGAAAACTACGTAACAATAAAAAAGCCCCAGGAATTACATATTCATAATAACTGGTTGTTTATTGTTGAAGTAGGTGAACAGCCGGCGCTATCAATTATCTTGAGATGGATATATGCCGCTGTTGCAAAACGAAAATTGTATCTATGATGAATATTGCTATTACCACTCTGGAAATGAAGCCAATCTTTGTTTTATTTTCATAAGTGTTAATCCTTCATCAATTCCTTTGCCATCATCGAGTTGTGATATTTCATATCGACAAAAGAAAAGCTATCGAATTAACCGGTAAAAGTTTTTATTGTTATAAAACTTGATTAA
>CAWBXQ010000003.1:0-1044701 GCA_963792755.1 uncultured Ignavibacteria bacterium | reverse complement strand
ATTCAAGTGCGATTTCAAATTGATTTCGCATTTTTTATTTTAAATGGTAAATGACAGAATCTAAATTGATTACTTTTGATTACTTTAAAATGAGCTGGGAGTAAAAAAAGGGGAAAAATCATTTACCAAAGATGCAATCTATTCAAAAGGACGTATCTTTTTCGGTAATATGTTCAATTGTATGTTAATTTATAGATTTGTAACCTTATATCGATAATCAGTAAATATTAAGTACAAGAACACATTCATTAAAAATTTACTTTTGCCATAATTTGAAAGGAAAAATAATGAAAGTCTTTGGTTCAAAGCATCTACTTCTTATTGTTCTATCTACTCTATTTCTGACATCACAATCATTTGCCCAGCGATACTGGAATGTTGCAGCCCAATTTGACGGCTCAGATAGCAGCTATGTCGCTGTTGTCCCTTACACAGGATTAGATAATTTAACAGGCAACTTTACAATCGAATGCTGGCTAAAAGCAGACTCAAACATGACAGGGACAGTATTTGGTAAAAGAAATGTAAGATTTAATGATTCAAGAGACTGGTGATAAATTCAGAGCGCGTATACAAACCGGAAACAACACAAAAATTTATTCTAGAACTTCTGCCTTATTAGATCTTAACAAATGGTATCATATAGCATGTACGTATGATAATGCTGGAAGTGGATTAATGAGTGTTTACGTAAATGGAATTATTGATACTTCCAGAACAGGAACAAATATCGGGGCTGTTGCTTTTAATGATTCATTATTCATTGGACATTCAGAATACGGCCCTTTCAAAGGAATGATCGATGACATAAGAATTTGGAACAGAGCTTTAACTCAAAATGAAATTCAAAATAATTTTAGAAATCCTTATGTCAGTTCTTTGAACAATCCGTCTACTAAAAATTTCGGAACTGGCCTTATAATGTCATGTACCTTTGATTTCAATTATACTGGGGAAGGCAACTCCTTATATTTTTATGATGGCTATAATCAATTTTATCCTAAAAATGTTGAACCTGTCTATTTAGGAAATTCTCCTTCCCAAACTCTCGTATTAAATAATGCTCTTCAATTAACTAATGATGGTGATTATGCTGTAATGCCAAATAATCCAGACATAGAATTATCAGGCCCGGTAACAGTCGAAGCATGGATTTATCCTATTAATTCGACTTTAGGTACACAATATATTTTACAAAAAGGCAACGACTATGCAATGTATTTGGAAGATACTGGTAAATTAAGATTTGTATTTAACAGTCATGTAGGTACCTCAAATTCAACAATTCCTTCAAATCAATGGACACATATTGCAATTACATTCAATAGTACAGGTACTGGTAATTTATATCTTAACGGTAAATTTGATATAGGTTATAATTTTGGAGTACCTTCATCCGCAAATACTGATTCATTGTATTTAGGAATTGCCGGAGGTTATAATTTTTTTAAAGGATATATAGATGCTGTTAAAATTTCTAATTATGAGAAAAATGTGGATGAAATTAATAGAGACATGTTTAGAGAAATTGACTATTACAATAAACCTACACCTCCAAATTCAACTGTAAGTATGAACTTTGACTTTTTTAATTATTCTACGACTGGTAATGGTCAATATTATTATTTAAGAGGACATTCAAAATATTCAACGCCAATAACACAAAATGATGTACCTGTTTCACCAATAATTGGTTCAGGAGCTGAAAACTTTCCTGTTGGCTATTATGTTAAATCTGATTCGAGAAGAATTCCCGAATTTAATACTGCAGGTTATATGGAAGTTGATAGTTTAAATGTAACAAGTTCAACAAGTGTTTCAGATTTGAAAATGTTTATCGCATTAAATCATCAAAATCTTTCGGAACTTCAAATTATTTTATACTCACCAGATGGAGACTCAGTTATTGTTTGGGACAAAAATAGCGGCATTAACAATAATGTTGATAATTTAATTACTGTGTTTGATGATAAGTCTGATAATGAATTAGTAAATAATAAATATGTAGATTTTGGGCCGGATATTAAACCGATAAATTCTTTAAATACAACTTTTTCCGGAAAGAATCCTAAAGGTATTTGGATATTGAAAATTGTTGATTTATATAATGGCAACACCGGATTTTTATATGGCTGGGGCTTAAGATTTAACAATGTTACCAGAGTTGAAGACAATTATTCAAACACAATTCCTTCTACTTATAAGCTTGAGCAAAATTATCCAAATCCATTTAATCCGTCCACATCAATAAGGTATTCAATTCCTAAAACTTCTTTAGTAACCTTGAAAGTCTATGATGTTCTTGGTAGAGAAGTTGCAACTTTGGTAAACGAAGAAAAACCGATGGGAACTTATCAGATAAATTTTGATGCAAGTAGTTTGGCAAGTGGAATATACTTCTACAAGATTCAGGCAGGAAATTTTGTTCAAACAAAAAAAATGATCCTTCTTAAATAATATCAGGGGAGTGAATAACTCCCCGAGGTTTCTTAAAGTGGTTGTTCTTTTTATTCAAAAATGTAGTTTTCCAAAATGAGCTTTTAAATAATTATATAATTTTTTCTTTACTCTCTGAAGAGAATGCGCTATTAACAATAAGAAGGACTATGATATATTTACCTACCACTATTTACCATGGATCAAAAAAATAAATAACTATCTATTTATCATTACTTGTTTATATTTATTGCGTAATTTGCGACGGTTTTAACTTATATCTATTATATTATGGAGAGATGAAAATAAAACTATTCTTAAGCCTCATAGTGTTATCAGAAGGGGCAACTTCGATACAATCAGAAACGATTTTACATCATCAACAAGGCGAGCAATTAATAAAGCCAAGAAAAATAAACTTTATCCGATAATTTTTGAGAAAACATTTCCATTTAAAGATAAATTTATTGAAATATATTATGAAACGATGAAACGAGTTAACTCAAATAGTTATTTGTATTTCAATGAAAAGTATTTTAATAATTTATTCAATCTAAATAATATTATTCAATTCGTGATTGAATTTAATGAAAAACCAATAGCTAGTTCTATATGTTTTTATTCAAAAAACTATTTTCATTATCATCTAGGTGCTTCAATAACTGAATACTTAAATTACAGACCTAATGATTTGCTTTTCGAAGAAATGATAAAATATGCTAAATTAAAAAATTGTAAGTCTATCCATTTTGGTGGTGGTAATTCTTTAGATGAAAAGGATTCTTTGTTAAAATTTAAAAGTAATTTTTCAAAAGATTCTTTGGATTTTTATATCGGGGGTAAAATTCATAATAAAAAAGTGTACAATGAGGTTATGAGACAATGGGAAGAAAAAAATCCAAAACATGAGGAAATGAGTAAAAATATATTTATAAGATATAGGAATTTGAGAAAATCTCTTTAAGGACTTACCACAAACAATCCCATTTACAACATTCTAACAATAAAAAAAGTTTTCAACTTCAGTCTTGCCAGTTTTCAAATATGGGACCCATAAAAAAAGTCTTTGCTACAATTGATTTTTAGGAACTAATTAAGCAAGTTAGTAGAGACTTTTTGTAAGGGCAGGAAAACCAGGGAGATACGAAAATGGAATTTCCTACCAAAGAGTTGAGAATTATATTAGATGTAATATTTGTTCAAAAACTTTCATAAATAGTAATACGAAATGAAAAAAAAATTATCTAAAAACCGTTTTATGCTAACGCTATTGATGCTCTTAGCGGCAACTGTAATTTTCGCAAAAATTATCCCTATGCATAGTCTTATTGGGAGATGGTCCATTCTTAATACGGACGGGACGCCAACTCAGGAATATGTAAATTTCAAAATGGACAGTACTTACGAAGTAACTTTACCAAATGGACAAGTCGGAGAGAGAGGCTATTATTTGCTAAAAGATTCTACTTTTACTATCAAGAATGCCAAAGACGTGTGCGGTAAGGATTATTGGGGTGCATACTGCTTGACATTTCAAGGAGAAGATTCAGTACATTTTGCTTTAATTAGGGATACTTGTACTGAAAGGCGGATGGATATAGTAGGTTATAATCCATGGATTAGAAGAATAGTAACAAAATAGTATTGAGCAAGTTGAAGTTGCAATAACAAAAAGTCATTACTCATTTTGACTGATAATTTGACTACGCGCATTATTATCCCGATCTTTTTCTTAAAAACCTTTTTAACTTTTTTTTCAAGGATTTAGGTTCCATATCCGACCATAATATGGGACCCTAGACCCCCGCAATCAAACCCGGATTTAGAAAAGGGGGGTAGCCTTCAAAATTTGGGAATAGATTTCTGTTATAAAATTTTTTTTGGGATTTTTTTATTTGGTCTTAGAGGGCACCTCTTATGAAAATTAAGATGAGTTTTTGGTCCTAGAAATTTTTTAGGTAAAAATTATTTTAGTCTTATAGGCGTGAATAAGTAAAATTAAATTATTTTTTGCCAAGCATTTTTTTTGATTTTCCTCCATATACCTTACCCTATCATTTGGTCTGCGTGTTTCAAAACATTTTTGATAAATACTAAAATATCCTTTTCTCCTGCCAATGTTTTTCAACTATTTCAGGACCAGTTTTGTTTATTATTGAATTCAATACATAACAGGTAAAAGCAATGTCATCTACATATCCTGCGGGTCCAATTATTCCTTCAGGTATAAAATCAATAGGGGCAATAAAATATGCTATGGCTATTCCCAGTTCACCTTTTTCTGCAAGAGGTACTTTTGGATCAATTACTAGTTTGATTAGTAGGTGAAATAGATTTGGTACTAACATTATATACTCAGCCCACTTATGATTTTTCCCGACTTTTTTATTTAACCAAATATTTATATCACGAGTTAACTTCTGATAGAAGTCAAAGTGTTCAGTACCAATCTTTCTTACTTTTTTACCAACCGGCTTAGATTTCCTGGTAGTTTTCTTTTTAGATGCAGTTTTTGTTGCCATATTAAATTACTTCCTTTTTGGTTTATAGACTATTGCACCCCATTTCTCCCAGGCGCGAAGAAAATCAGATTTTTTCCATTTCTTAAAATGAAATTTAACTTTTAAAGATCCGGGTTCTTTATATATAGGTAGTGGGTCCATTACATATATATGTTGAGCACTATAGCCATATACAACTCCCCAATGGTCCCTTTTGTCCATATAGATTAGCATTGGTGATTGCTTTTTGTCAATAGCGTAACTTATATCTTTTAGTGTTGCTTTGCTTCTAACAGATACTTTTAACTTCTTATGTCTAAAAAGGTTTATCAGTTTATAAGTTGGGGTTCCCTTATAAATATCGCCTAAATATTCTTTAACCGGTTTAACAGATTATTGTGATATTTTAATATTGCATACGCAGAATGTAACCCACAGGAATAAGTATGCTTTTGAATAGAATGGCGAAAATTTTCTAGAATATGAATATTATTAGAAATCATAGTAGTCCCTAACCTTAAATATAATATCCTAAAATGGGATATTCAATAATGGGTTATAGATTTTATATGTGGAAAAAAGCTTACTTAATAGAGAACGTAGATTTTTTGTCCAGGTTTTTATTGAATTGCGGACATTACTTATTGATTACTTTAAAATGAGGTGGGAGTAATCAAAATTACTTGACTACCAACCATTCTTTCAAAGAGCTTAATAAGTCTTTCCGACAATTATTGAAAATATACCTTTAACCTTTGTTAATTAATTGTTAAGTCATTATACAATTTCAGTTTTATTCTTGCTTGTTTATTAAAGAAAAGTTACTATTACATTTTGTTAAGGAGCTAATATGAAATCTATAGTACGACTTACTTTTTTGTTTCTTGTCTTTTGCATTCAGCTATAGTTTTACACAAACTTTACACGATATTGCTGTTGCAAACTTCAGCTTTACACCCTCTGATCTAACAATTACTGTAGGAGATACCGTTAGATGGACAAATAATGGCGGAACGCATAGTGTTCAGGCTGATGATAACAGCTTTTCAAATGGTCAACCGAGTTCAGCAGCTTGGGTTTTCATACACGTTTTTGATACCGAAGGAGATTTCAGATATTATTGCAGGCAACATGGTGGTCCTAACGGAGATGGAATGTCGGGAATAATACATGTTATGAGTGCAACCGATGTAAGTGTTAATGCAATTAAATTAGATTTTGTCTTAATGCAAAATTATCCCAATCCATTTAACCCGACAACAACAATTGAATATTCAATTCCTAAAGGAGAATTTGTAAAATTAAAAGTTTATAATGTAATGGGAACTTTGGAAAAAAGTATTGTTTCAAAGTATCAGCCAGGCGGTAATTATACTGTTGATTTCGATGGTTCTGATTTAGCAAGCGGCGTATATTTTTATCAGTTAATTTCCGGTAGCTATATGAGTGTAAAGAGAATGATATTGTTAAAATAATTTATTATTAGAAGATGACATCTTTGCCAAAGATGTCATCTCTAGTATTTGAATAACGCCTCTCCTCTGACTATATTTAAATACAATTTTTAAGGATAAAAATGCAAACCAAAGTAATTTTAGAGACTAATTTCCCGGGACTTAAGCTCGTAAAACGAGGTAAAGTAAGGGATATATACGATGTGGGAAAATATTATTTAATAGTGTCTACCGACAGACTCTCAGCTTTTGATGTTATTATGGCTCAAGGAATTCCATTCAAAGGTAAAGTTCTCACAAAGATTTCTGAATTCTGGTTTAATCTTACTAAAGATATAATTCCTAATCATCTTATAACGACTGATGTAAGCAAGTTCCCTTCAGAATGTCATCAATATAAAGATGATCTGGAAGGCAGAACAATGCTTGTAAAAAAAGCCGAAGTTATTCCTATTGAGAGTATTGTGAGAGGATATATTTCAGGCTCAGGATGGAATGATTATAAGCAAACCGGAAGCATATCCGGAATAAAACTACCTGCAGGATTGTATGAATCCGAAAAGCTGCCGGAACCGATTTTTACTCCTTCTACTAAGGCAGAGATTGGCACTCACGATGAGAATATTTCACTTGATGAAGCAGAAAAGATAACCGACAAAGAGACGATGACTAAAATAAAAGATACTGCTCTAAAAATTTATAAAACTGTCTCTGAGTATGCTTTGAAGAAGGGGATAATCATCGCAGATACAAAAATGGAATTCGGTATTTATAAAAATGATATGATAATAGTTGATGAATTGTTAACTCCTGATTCCTCGAGATTCTGGCCTGTTGAAAGTTATGAAAGGGGAAGAGCTCAACAGAGCTTTGATAAGCAGTTCGTGAGAGATTACCTTTTATCAATTAAATTTAATAAACAGCCGCCTCCTCCTAAACTTCCTGAAGATATAATTAACAAAACGAGTGAGAAGTACCTGGAAATTTATTCCAAATTAACAGGCGAGAAATTAAACTAATGCAGCCGGTTCAGATAAAAGTAGGGAACAAAAATCATTTATTAATAAGATGGGATGATAAATCTGAATCTGCAATTGGCTTAGAGAAACTCAGAAAACTTTGTCCTTGTGCAACTTGTATGATTGAAAGAGAAAAACATAGCGAAACTTATATTCCTATCTTAATGGAAAGCCAGGTTAAAATTGCAAAAATAAACCTGGTTGGCAGCTATGCAATATCTATTGCATGGAAAGACGGACACAACACGGGCATATATGAGTACCCGTTTCTTAAAAAACTTGCTGATGATTAATACAGAGCCAATGAAAAATGGTACTACCAAATCAACTAACAATTTTACGTATTATTCTTACCCCGTTTTTTCTATTTTTCTTTCTCTCGCCTGATCCGCTGTTCAAACAAATATCAGTTGCCATCTTTATAATTGCTGCATTAACAGATTGGTATGACGGCTGGCTCGCGAGGAAGTTTAATTATATAACAACGTGGGGGAAATTCTGGGATCCTTTAGCAGATAAGATTTTAACTTCATCGGCTTTTCTTGGTTTTGCAATTCTTGGAGCTCTGCAACTCTGGATGGTTCTTATAATTTTAATAAGGGATTTTATTGTAACAGGTTTACGGGCTTATGCCGATTATAAGAATTTTTCTTTTCCTACAAGTTACTATGCAAAATGGAAAACATTTATCCAGATGACATTCCTTTATTATTTGCTTGCTGTTTATGCTTGTTCACATACAACACAGCTCTATAACGGTAATGAAAAATTGTTCTCGTTGCTTATGAATGAATATCTGATATATTTTACAATGCTTTTTATTACCATCATTACATTTCACTCGGGCGTTGATTATCTTTACAAAAACAGGGTATTAATTGGAAAACTCATCAGAAATAAAGATTAATTTTATTGAAAAGTTAATAGGCTCCGGTTTTTACACCGGCTATATTCCTTTTGCTTCAGGAACATTCGGAAGTATTGTTGCTCTGCTTATTTATTGGATTCCAGGTTTTGAAAATCCGGTAATTATGTTTATTGCAATCATTATTTTTGCGACATACGGAGTTTATGTGGGAAATAAATTTGATAAAAAATACGGCAAAGATCCTGCTGAATGTACTGTGGATGAAATGGTCGGACAGTGGATTGCGTTATTGTTTGTTCCCAAAACAATTGTACTTTCCATTGTTGTTTTTTTTATGTGGCGTTTTCTTGATATAGTTAAACCATTTCCGGCAAGAAGACTTGAAGACCTTCCCGGCGGTTTTGGAATTATGATAGATGATGTTGTTTCCGCTTTTTACTCTTTAATTTTAATCAATTTAGTTTTAATTATTTTTAAGATTAATTAAGGACATCTTCGAAAAAATGAATGCACACATAATTACTATTGGTGATGAAATCTTAATCGGGCAGACTTTAAACACGAATGCAGCTTTTATCGGCGAGAAACTAGTTAATATAAATATTGAAGTGAATACTACTTCTGTTGTTGGTGACGATGAAACATCTATTTTAAATGAATTTAAAAGATGCTGGGAAGAAAATGATATTTTGATTGCGACTGGTGGATTGGGTCCAACTCACGATGATATTACCAGGAAATGTGTCGTTAAGTTTTTTAATACAGAGCTTGTTAAGAATGAAGATGTTCTAACTGATATAAAAATACTTTTTGAAAAAAGGAAAAGAGAAGTTACAAAAGTAAATGAAGACCAGGCGCTAGTTCCTAAAATTGCAAAAGTAATAAGGAATACTAAAGGGACAGCGCCGGGAGCCTGGATTGAAAAAGACAAAAAGATTTTTGTAGTTATGCCTGGAGTTCCTTTTGAAATGGCAGAGATGATGGAATCTTATGTTATTCCTCATCTTAAAGAAAAAATAGGTGATACAGGATTCTATACTTTACGAAAGACATTGCATACAACAGGAATTCCGGAATCTGCTTTGTATGAAAAACTTGGTGACATTGATGAATTATTAAGTGGTGCCAAACTCGCTTTTCTTCCAAGCCAGTTTGGGGTAAAGCTAAGGATTACTATTAAAGAAAAAGATGAGGAAACTGCTAAGAACAGGTTAAGCGAGATCGAACAAAAAATTATTAGTAAAGCAGGAAGATATATTTATTCGCGTGACGAGGAATCTCTTGAAGCAGTTATCGGCAAATTGTTAAATGAAAGAAATTTAAAGCTGGCTGTGGCAGAATCATGTACGGGAGGAAATGTTGCAAACCTTCTTACAAATATTAGCGGAAGCAGTGCTTATTTTGAAAGAGGAATAGTTTCTTATAGTAATGCTGCTAAGGTAGAATTGCTGAAGGTAAATGAAGACTCAATTGCCGAACATGGTGCAGTCAGTCTTGAAGTTGCAAGACAAATGGCAGAAGGTGTAAAATCAATTTCCGGTGTTGACTTAGGATTGGCAATTACGGGAATTATGGGACCGGGCGGAGCAACTGCAGGCAAGCCGGTTGGACTCGTTTATATCGGTATTTGTGATGACAAAGTCTGTACTGCAAAAGAATTTCGATTTGGCGAAGATAGAATTCTAAATAAACAAAGAACTACTCAAAGCGCTCTCGATATGTTGCGGCGGCATTTACTCGGAATACCGCTCGATGATTAGATTGTTCGTTGCTCTTAATATTCCGCAAAAGATTAAAGAAGAAATTATTCAGTTACGAAACAGTATAATCAACAATCCGTTAGATTATAAATGGGAAGCACCGGATAAACTTCATTTAACTCTTAAATTTATCGGAGAGGTTGAAGATAACTTAGTAGAGAAGATACAAAACGAAATATCTTTCATTAATGAATATAAAGCATTCAATTGCACTTTCAGTAAATTCGGATTTTTTTATTCGGGAAAAGAGCCTAAGATTCTCTGGCTTGGATTAAATATAAATGAAGAAATATTTAATTTTGTTGAAAGATTGAATGAAGAACTTATTAAATTCGGGATAGAAAAAGAAAAGAAAAAGTTCAAACCACATCTAACTTTAATGAGAGTGAGAAAAAAATTGGATAAAAATTTTATAAACAGTTATGAAAATTGTAAATTACCGGATACGGAGTTTCTGGCAGATTCCATATCATTTATAAAAAGCGAACTTCTTTCAAGTGGCTCTAAATACACAGAAATTAAAAAATATAAATTACAATCGATGGGAGGTAAATAATGAGTTCAGATCGTGAACAAAAACTTAAGATCGTTGAAGATACGATATCATCTATAGAAAAAACCTACGGTAAAGGCTCGATTATGAAACTTGGCGATGGCGTTATTGCACACGTCGAGGCTATACCGACAGGAGCATTGTCTCTTGATTATGCTCTTGGAATCGGTGGAATACCAAGAGGAAGAGTGACGGAAATTTATGGTCCGGAATCGAGCGGCAAAACTACTTTGTGTTTGCATGTGATTGCGGAGGCACAAAAGTTAGGTGGTTTAGCTGCATTCATTGATGCGGAACATGCTCTCGATGTTAACTATGCAAAGAGACTTGGAGTGGACACAGCAAACCTTCTTATTTCCCAGCCTGATTTTGGTGAACAGGCTCTAGAAATAACCGATACTCTTGTAAGAAGCAATGCTATTGATATAGTCGTAATTGATTCAGTTGCTGCTCTTGTTCCCCGTTCGGAGATTGAAGGCGAAATGGGCGATGCAACAATGGCTGTTCAGGCAAGATTAATGTCTCAAGCTTTAAGAAAGCTTACAGGCGCTATTTCAAAATCAAAAACTGCAGTAGTTTTTATAAACCAGTTAAGAAGCAAAATAGGAATAATGTTTGGTAATCCTGAAACAACAACAGGCGGAAATGCGCTTAAGTTTTATGCTTCTTTAAGATTGGATATAAGAAGAATTGCTGCAATCAAAGACGGAACAGACGTTATCGGAAACAGAACCAAAGTTAAAATTGTAAAGAGTAAAGTTGCACCTCCATTTAAAGAAGTCGAATTCGATATTCTTTATAACGAAGGAATAAGTAAAACAGGCGATCTTATTGATCTCGCAACAAACTTTGGAATTCTTAAAAAGAGTGGTTCGTGGTTTACTTATGGAGAAGATCGTTTCCAGGGAAGAGATCAGGTTAAGCAGAAACTAATCGAAAATCCTGATATGTATAAAAGTCTTGAGAAAGATGTAAAAGCAAAGCTTGGTATGGAAGTTAAAGAAGAAAATAAAGCAGAAGAAAAAACGAGCAGCAAAAAATCAGGGAAATGAGTATGTGTGTAATGAGATCCGACATCTTTTCAAAAGATGTCGATCTCTATATTCATTATAAAATGATAATCGAAAAAATTACAAAAAAGGATAGCCGTAATGTTGTAATTCATTTTGATAATGATGAAAAACTGATAATCAATTTAGAAGTTTTTATAAAAAGCGGTTTGAAGAAAGGGATGGGAGTTTCTTCGGACCGTTTTTCTTTTTTAATCGATGAGAACAGAAGATATTATGTAAAGCTTCGCGCAATAAGATTACTTGCCAGGAGACCTCATTCCGAAAAGGAATTAAGAACGAAACTCTATCAGAAAAAATATGAAAAGGAAATGATAAACGATGTTATTGATGAACTGAAGGAGAAAGAACTTCTCGATGATTATAAGTTTGCACAGATCTTTACGGAAGAAAAAATGAGAACAAAACTTTGGGGAGAAAAGAAAATGAAAGGTGAACTGATTAAAAAGGGGATCAGCCGAGAATTAATCTCGCAGGTGATTGAAGAAAAGTTTCCTGAAGGAAATAAATTGGATGACGCTATAATTCTTGCAGAAAAAAAAGTAAAAACGCTTTTGCATAAGAATCTTGAAAAAAGAAAACTTGCCGAGAAAATTTACGCTTACTTATCTTCACGAGGATATGATTATGAAACAAGCAGGGAAGCAGTAGAAAAAATTTTGGATGAAAGTTTCGGTGATGAATAAATTTTAGAGTAAAAGATGTGCTTTATAAATAAAAAATCAGAATATTCAATAAACAATTTTCAATGTTCAATAAAAAATGGAGGATAAATGGGAAAGAGGGAATTTGATTTGGAAGACAGGTTTGTCGATTATACTTGCAGAATGATTGACGTTGTAGAAGCATTACCAAAAACAAGAACGGGAAATTACATTGCTGGTCAGTTAATCAGGTCTTGTCATTCACCAACTTTTAATTATGGAGAAGTGCAGGCGGCTGAATCAAGAAAAGATTTTATTCATAAGATGAAAATTGTATTAAAAGAATTAAAGGAATGCAGGGCAACATTAAAAGTAATTCGTAAAAAAGAAATGATTAAACCGGTAAATAAGTTAACTGGTATAGTTAAGGAAACGGAAGAATTAGTTGCTATTATAGCAAAAAGCATTTCTACAGCAGAAAACAATAAGCAATAATAAAATATAAACTGGGAATTGAATGTTGTGTGTTGTTTATTAGAGATTTTGTAGAAACAAGGTTCTGGAGTTTAATAATCAAAGTTCAAGGCTCAATATTCAAGTTTAATTATTTTTTATCTTTTCGTTCAAGGAAAGTATCATTGTTGAAACTTCAGGGATGCTTACATTTTCAGCAGCTTCTTTGAATGGGAACCATTTCCTTTTTCGCTCATTCTTTTCAGGATAATCATCGAGAACCTCAACAACTTCCATGGAAAATATTTTAATTTTGCAACGCCCAATTGATCTATCCATTATAAAAGATCCGAGCTCGACAGTTTCATTAGCTCCGATTACACCAGCTTCTTCGTAAGCCTCCTTTTTTGCAGATTCGAATGGAGAAAGATTAAATTCAATGTAACCTTTCGGAAGTATCCACTTTTTTCTTTTTACTGAAGTGATGAGAAGAATTTGCAGTTCCCCGTTCTTTTTTCTGTAAGGTACAACTCCCGATTGATTGAAATTAAATTCTAACTTCAAATACCTGTTATCTCCATTGATTTTATTTTCACATGCAAAAATAGAAAACTTATTATTAAATACAGTAAAAATTTTTACAAAGTGCTTTAAATCGTTTTATCATTTTTATCCTTATTTTCTGAATGGAGTTTTCTGGAAAAAATGAAAATAGAAAAAAATATTTCACTTAAGCCTTATAACACTTTTGGAATAGATGTAAAAGCTAAATTCTTTTCGGAGATTTATGATGAATCACAGCTAAAAGAAATCTTATCGACTGAAGAATACAAGCCTTTGCCAAAGTTAATTCTCGGCGGTGGCAGTAATGTTTTGCTTACTAAAAATTTTGATGGATTGGTCCTAAAAATTTCTATTCCCGGTATCGAAATAATAAATGAAGATGATGAAACCGTTCTTATAAAAGCCGGAGCCGGAGAAACCTGGCATAAGCTTGTCCTTTTTTGTGCTGAGAAAAATTATGGAGGAATTGAAAATCTTTCTTTAATTCCAGGGACAGTTGGAGCAGCGCCAATACAAAATATTGGAGCTTATGGTCAGGAAATTCAGGATGTCTTTGATAATCTTAACGGAGTATATATTGATGATGCTCAATCAGTTATATATAAAAAAGATGAATGCAAATTTGCTTACCGTGATAGTATCTTCAAAAATGAATTGAAGAATAAATTTATTATTACTTATGTAACATTGCGTTTAAGTAAGGATCCTGTAATTAATATTTCTTATGGAAATGTTAAAAGTGAACTCGATAAACTTGGATATAACCATATTGGAATAAAAGAGGTTAGTGATGTAATAACCAAAATCAGGAAAAGTAAACTTCCAGATCCTGCCATGATTGGAAATGCAGGAAGCTTCTTTAAGAACCCGGAAATTTCTGAAGATAAATTCAATCAGTTAAAAGAGAACTTTAATAACATTGTTGGATTTAAATTAGAGAATGGGAAAGTAAAAGTTCCTGCAGGCTGGTTAATCGAAAGCTGCGGTTGGAAAGGTAAGAAAGTAGGAAATACCGGTTCGCACGCAAAACAATCACTTGTACTTGTAAATTATGGAAATGCATCGGGAGAAGAAGTTTTGAATCTTGCAAAAAAAATAAAAGAATCTGTCATGAATAAGTTTGGTATAGAATTAAAGGAAGAAGTAAATATTATTTAGAAGATCAAATAACATTATTATATTGATAGAAGCCAAAAGCTGATTATCAATGAAAGGGAAACATGAATCCAAAAGATGAAAAGCACTTATCAGCTTATGAAAAAGCTGCCCAGGAAGGAATTGATCCAAGATGCATTCCGCAAAAGTTAACAGGTCCTGTTCCTGTTGATGACCAAATTGAATATCCAAATTATCCTCAATCCGATCATGAAAACTGGAAGTTTCTTTACAACAGGCAGATGAAAAATCTTCCTGGAAGAGTTTGTAAAGAATATCTCGATGGAGTTGATATTTTAAATTTTACTAAAGATAAAATTCCCGCTCTCAAAAAAATAAGTGCTGTTTTCAAAAAGACAACCGGCTGGAAGATTGCAAGAGTTCCCGGTTTAATTCACGAACAAAATTTTTTTGAGATGCTTCGTGAAAAAATTTTTCCTTCTACAGATTACATAAGAGGAAAAGAAGAACTCGATTATACTCCGGCTCCTGATTGTTTTCATGATATGTTTGGTCATATGCCTCTTTTAACAAATCCTAATTTTGCTTCTTTCTATCAAATGTTTGGCGAAGCTGCGTTAAATGCAAAAGGAGAAGATCGCAAATTTCTTGAAACATTTCATTGGTTCACTGTGGAATTCGGTCTTATAAAGCAGAAGGAAGGAATGAGAATTTATGGTGCAGGAATTATTTCTTCAAAAGAAGAAGTAAACCATGCTTTATCGAATGAAGTTGAGGTAAAAGATTTTATTCCTGAAAAGTTAGTTCGACAGGAATATGATGTCTGGCATTTGCAGCCAATTCTTTTTGCAATAAATTCTTTTGAACATCTTGAAGAAGGATTTAAGGAATGGACAAAGAAGAGGGACTGATTTAACAGAAAGAAATTTGAAATTATTTCGTGCAAATCTTCAACGCTTGAATGTGCAAATCTAAATAACTAACTTTTATCTATTAAAGAACTATTTAATGTTATAATTATGTCCTTAAAAATTGGCGATACCGCTCCTGATTTTACTTTAATAAACACAAGTGGGACAAAAAGTTTCCTTAAAGGATTATCTGGACAAACAGGTTGTTCTTCTTTTCTTTCCATTTGCAAATTCATCTGTCTGTACTGAAGAAATGTGTTCGACAAGAGATAATCTGAAAGATTATGAAAAGCTTGATGCCAATATTCTTGGAATTAGTGTAGATAGTCATTACTCGCTCAAGCTTTGGGCTGAAAAATTAAATCTTAATTTCCCTTTGCTAAGTGATTTCAACAGGGAAGCCTCGGCGAAATATGATTCTTTAAATGAAATTCACGACCCGGGTAAATATGATTATTTAAGAGTTTCAAAAAGATCCGCCTTTGTAATCGGGAAAGATGGAAAAATAAAATATACTGAGATTTGTAAACATAACGGTCTTCAACCTGATTATGAAGCAATAAAAAATTCATTAAAGAATAATTAATAAATGTAAGGAGAATTATGCTGGAAGAAGGAAAAAAGGCTCCTGTTTTTAAACTAACTGATCAAAACGAAAAAACAATTTCCTTAAGTGATTATAAAGGAAAGAATGTCATCTTATATTTTTATCCAAAGGATGATACTTCAGGCTGCACTGCTGAAGCATGCAGTTTTAGAGATGATTTTCCGAAGTTCAAAAAAATTGATGCTGTAATTCTTGGCGTCAGTCCCGATTCAGTTGAATCGCACAAAAAATTTGCTAAAAAATATAATCTAAATTTCAGCTTGTTAGCAGATGAAGAAAAAGAAGTGATAAAAAAATACGATGTATGGAAAGAGAAAAGTATGTACGGCAGAAAATATATGGGAGTCGAGCGTACGACTTACATAATCGATCCTGAAGGAAAAATAAAAAAAATCTTCAGGAAAGTTAAAGTGCAAGGACATAATGAAGAAGTAATGGAAGCGTTAAAAAATTAATATGGTGTACTTAACAAGACGCGCACGTTTCAGTGCGGCACATCGTTTATTCAAACCGGGTTTGAGTGACGAAGAAAACTTTAAGCTTTACGGTTTGTGCAGCAATCCAAATTGGCATGGACATAATTATATTCTTGAAGTTGTTGTTAGGGGAGATGTTGATCCGGAGACAGGTTTTCTTATGGATTTGAAGGATCTAAAAGAAATAATAAGAAAAAATGTTATTGAAAAAGTTGATCACAAGAATTTAAACCTTGATACAGATTTTATGAAAGGAATACTTCCGTCATCAGAGAATATAACGATTGCAATCTGGAATCAACTTGTTGATAAAATTCCCAAAGGTAAACTTCATTCTGTAAAACTATATGAAACGGAAAACAATTATTTTGAGTACAAAGGAGAATAAACTTGGATAAAAAAGTAGTTGAAGAATTAGTTACTAAAATGTTAAAAGAAATCGGAGAAGATCCTAAGAGAGAAGGACTGATTGCAACCCCAAGAAGAGTTACAAAAGCTTATGAGTTTCTCACTTCCGGTTATACAAAAAATATTGAATCTGTCCTTAACAATGCGGTATTCACTGAAAAGTATGATGAGATGGTGCTTGTTAAGAACATTGATTTCTATAGTCTTTGTGAACATCACATGCTTCCTTTTTATGGTAAAGTACATGTGGCATATATTCCGGATGGAAAAATAATTGGGCTGAGTAAAATTCCACGCATAGTTGAAGTATTTTCGCGCAGGCTCCAGGTTCAGGAAAGAATGACGCAGGAAATTGCAGATACATTAAAAAAATATCTTCAACCGCACGGAGTAGCAGTTGTTTCTGAAGCCTTCCATATGTGTATGATGATGCGCGGAGTTGAGAAACAAAATTCATCTGCAACTGCAAGTGCAATGCACGGAGTATTTAAGGAAGATGCGAGAACGAGGGCTGAGTTCCTAACGCTGATAGGGGAACGGAGTTTATATTGAGTGAAGAGAAAGCAGGTGTATGGATAACAGGAGCGAGTTCTGGGATTGGGAAAGCTGCTGCAGAGGAGTTTGCAAGAATTGGCTGCAGGGTTTTTGCTTCTGCACGAAGAGCAACGGAGCTTGAACGGCTTAACAAATCTTTAAGTAAAGATAAACTTGAGCTGGATATTTTTCCGTGCAACGTAGCTTCGAGTGCAAATGTTGAACAGACTGCAAAAAAAATTCTGTCAACTCACAAGATAGATTGCCTGATAAATAATGCGGGAATTACTTCATTTAAACTAGCGGAAGAAAACTCAATTAACGAAATAGATGATATAATTAACACTAATCTTCTTGGATCTATTTATACGATAAAGTCTATTCTTCCTAAAATGATTGAGCAGGGAGGAGGAACGATAATCAATATTCTTTCTGTAGTTACAAAAAAAGTTTTTACTCATTCGAGTGCTTATGCCGCATCAAAGAATGGATTGATGGCTTATTCGAATGTTCTTAGAGAGGAAGTTAGAAAGCATAAAATAAAAGTAATAAATATTATTCCGGGCGCAACTGAAACGCCAATGTGGTCACAAGAAATAAGAAAAGAAAATTCTGAAAGAATGATGTCAACTGAAGATATTGCCAGGCTACTCGTTTGGGTTTATTTACAGAAAGAAAATATGATAAGTGAAGAAATATTTGTAAGACCAATCGAAGGAGACTTGTGAATCTCGGATTGTGGATTTTGAATTTCGGATTTAGTTAGAAAAGTCTTATTAATTATAATTATGGGGTTAGTAAATGAATTCTGAAGAATTAAAAAAAAGGACAAAAAGTTTTGGTTTAAGAATAGTAAAGCTTTATGATGAACTTTCGAAAACCAGAAAAGGTGAAATTATAGGAAGGCAATTATTAAGGTCGGGAACTTCAGTCGGTGCAAATTACAGAGCTGCCTGCAGGGCAAAATCAGATGCAGATTTTATTTATAAAATAGAGATTGTAGAAGAAGAAGTGGATGAATCGGCATTCTGGTTGGAATTAATTTCAGAATCGAATATTATGGGAGAGAAAAGATTAGAAAGCTTATTAAAAGAAGCGAATGAATTAACAGCAATCTTTACCTCTTCAGGTAAAACTGCTAAACAAAGAAGAAAAAAATATTAATATTTATCAATTCGAAATTTCAAATTCGAAATTCGAAATAGGAGTAAAGGATGGATGACAAAGAAATAGCTGTTGTTACTGGTGCAAGCAGGGGGATAGGAAAGGCAATTGCTTTAGCTCTAGCTGATGAAGAAATGGATGTAATTATTTTCGGAAGAGATGTTGACGCACTTGAAAAAGTACAGAAGGAGATAAAGGCAAAGGGAGTTAATTGTGAGTATTTTGCCGGAGATGTAGGAGATGAGAAATTTGTTCAGATGTCTGTAAAAAAAATAATGGATGTTTACGGCAAGATAGATCACCTGATCAATAATGCAGGAATGGGAATCCTAAAACCATTTGTTGAAGCAAAGCTCGATGAATTTAAAGAACAGGTTAATGCTAATGTATTTGGCGTTTTTAATTTTAGTCGCGCCGTTGTTGGAGATATGATTAAAAAAAAGAAAGGCTCGATAATTAATATTGTTTCTCTTGCCGGTAAAAATGGATTTTTAGGTGGAACTATGTACGGTGCAACAAAGCATGCTGTTTTAGGCTTCACAAAATCACTTATGCTTGAAGTACGTGAATATAATGTTAGAGTTGCAGCTGTTTGTCCCGGCTCTGTTGCTACAGACTTTGGCAGTGGGAATAGCAAAAAGAAAGATGTAGAAAAAGTTTTAGCATCGGAAGATGTTGCTCATGCTGTGCTGGCAATAATTAATCTTCCCATAAGAGCTTTGATGAGTGAAATTGATTTAAGACCAACAAACCCCAAATAAAAAAGCCGGATAAAAAATCCGGCTTTATAAGTTAGATTAATTAACATCGGGGCCTATATCCTAATCATCGTTATCGGGATCATTTGGAGTACCAAATCCACTGTGGCCAAACTTTCCTCGGCCAAATCTTTCATGCCCGAATTTCCCATCCTTAAACATCATTCTCATTTGATCTCTCATCATCGGTTTATTTTCCTGCCATATTTTTTTCTGTTCGGGAGTAAGAACTTCATAAAGATCCATCATATGATTTGCTCTTGCAATTGTAATCTGGTCCTTAATACCGTTGATATCTTTAACTTCAGAAATCAATCCATCTCTTGTCAGCTTTGGATCTTTTCTAAGATCTCTTATATCAACCATTTTCTTCTTAAGTTCTGCACGCAGGTCAATCATTTCTTTCTGATTTTTAGATATTAGATCGGCTATCTTATCTTTTTGTTCCGCAGTGAGATTAAGTTTTTCAATCATATTTTGTCTGAAATTCATTCCTGGCTTTTCTTTTGGCTGGGCAAAATCATTTACCGAAATCAATAAAGGAAGGAGAAGGCTTAAGCTTAATGCATAAATTAGTTTTTTCATTAATGTCTCCGTTTTTTGTTTTAACTTTTGAACTTTTGACATGTTAGTGATATGTTTGGTTTAACCGTATCTGTAAATTTATTAATGCGGGGTTAAACTTAATTGTATTTTATAATGTCGAATATTCGGGATATTCTGCTGGTATATGACGGAAAATGAAAATGATGTTAATCTGATAAAGAGATTCAATAATGGCGATGAATCTGCTTTTAATGAAATAGCAAAGAAATATCAGCAAAGGATATACTGGCATGCAAGAAAAATGACAGGAAATCACCTGGATGCAGATGAAATAGTCCAGGAAGTTCTTTTGGTAATGTACAGGAAGATAAAAACTTTCAGATTCAGGTCTTCTTTATATACGTGGATTTATACAATAACTACAACACGCAGTATAAATTATATCAAAAGAAGATCTTTGAAACAGGTTTTTTCTTTACACGATGTTGAAAACGACCAGAAGTCCGAAACGGATGTAATAACTGATCTTGAAAGTAAGGAAGAAGTAAAACGTTTGGAAAATTTTTTACAATATATTCCATCTAAACAGCGCGAAGTTTTTATATTAAGAGCTATTGATGGATTATCATACAAAGAAATCTCAGAAATAACAGGGAGAAGCGAAGGTGGTTTGAAATCAAATTACTTTCATGCTTTAAGAAAAATAACAGAGATGATGAAAAATGAATAGAGATGAACAAATAAGAAGATATCTTGACGGCGAATTAACCGGCGAGGAATTAAGAAACTTTGAAGTAGAGATTAATAACTCTCCTGAATTAAAAAATCTTGTTGATTCTTACTTCAACACATTGAATCAATTTAAAAAAATTGAAAATGTAAAGGTTGAAGAATCTTATTTTGTAAATATTGTCCCTAGATTCCTTGCAAGAAGTGAAAGTAAAAAGCAATCCAGATTAAAACCGGTTTTTGCTTATGGCAGCATTTCAATTGTTATAGTCTCTGTATTATTAATTTTTCTTTTCAATAAAAATCATAATGTTACTAACGGGGATATAACAATTAACGAGATTAGTAGAGAAGAATTAAAGTCTTATCTTAATGCGAATCCGCAGGATAATAATGAGCTGCAGTTAACAAGCAATATACCGGAAGAATATGATTCTGTGTTCAGCTCAATGGTCTTAAATGAGTTGAACGTTGATAATAATACTGGAAAATTTATTGTAGATATTTCTGATAATGAGTTTAATAATATTCTCGATGAAATTTCAAATGACGACGCTGAAAATATTTACAGCTCACTTATTTCCAAGAAAATTTATTAACTGTTGAGGTTAAAAATGAGAATTGTATTTTTATCTTTTGTTTCTGTTTTAATATTACAGGTTGCAACATACTGCCAGGATCAAGGAATGGGTGACCGGGATCCGAGAGAAAAGATCGAGTCACTGGAAAAAATTAAACTTCTCGAAACACTGGATTTGAATGAGGATACTGCCATTAAATTTTTTGCCAGACGTAATGACCATAAAGAAAAGATGAAAGCTTTAATGGATGAACAAGATGCTCAATATAAAATGATCGAGGACAAGCTTTCTTCATTGACGAATGATAATGATCCTTCCTTGAAAAAGATGGTTGACAAATATCTTTCTTTTTATCAAAAAATGGATGATGAGCGAAAGAGATTTTTCGATTCGCTTTCCGATATACTAACACTAAAACAGCAGGCAAAACTTGCCATATTTGAAAGACGTTTCAGACAGGAAATTAGAGATATACTTTTTCATCCCCCAATGAGAAAAGGCAAGAATTAAGGAACATATTTCAATTTAGCGTGTAATAAAGCATAATTTAGGATTGACTTTCAGAATGAGCAAATTTATCTTTTAGTTCTAAATTTTGCGGAAGTGGTGAAATTGGTATACACGCTACTTTGAGGGGGTAGTGCCTTAATTGGCGTACGGGTTCAAGTCCCGTCTTCCGCACGAGGTAAAAGATCCATTCAAAAACAAAAGGAAGAGAAATGAATAAGATGAAAATTTTCATATCCGTTTTCCTGTTTTTTATTCTTGCAACCGGGATTGTCTTTTCGCAGGATATGAAGCCGGATGCAGGAAAACTGTATAATGAAGGAAACAAAATGTTGAAGGCTGGGAACTATGATGGAGCTGTAAAACAATATGACCAGGCCTTAAGCATTGAAAAAGATTATCGTATTTATTACCAGAAGGGAATTGCTTTAAAAGGTTCAGGTAATCTTCAGGATGCTAAAAGTGCTTTCGATTCTTGTATTAGCATGAAGCCAGATTTTGAAGGCGGATATAATGCACTTGGTGGGGTCTATTTTTCGTTGGGCAAATTTGATTTGGCAGTAACTAATTTTGAAAAAGTTTTGGATATCTCTAAGAACAATTCTGTAAAAGATAAAGTTAAGAAAAATCTTGCGCTTGCTTACACAAAACTCGGCAATGATGCGGAGGGTGAAGGTAAAAGTAAAGAAGCTGTAGATTATCTTACTAAAGCGGTTGGATATAGTGATTACGATGCAGCATATCTTTCACTTGCAAAACTTTATACTGAGATTGGTGAATGGGATAAGGCAATTGCTGCTGGTGAAAATGCTCTTAAATACAAGTCAAGCATAGGAAAAGGCGGTCCCTATTATTATATGGGTGTAGCATACAAAGGAAAGAATGAGCTTGATAAAGCAAAAGACATGTTTAGTGAAGCTAAGAGCGATCCCACATATAAAAAGTCGGCTGAATATGAATTAGGAGCTTTGAAATAAAACAATAAAGCTTTTATTTGACCCTCGCTTTGGCGGGGGTTTTTTATTTTAAAGTTTCTAATTTTAATTCTTTAATAAGATTCTTTAAGTGAATCCTTATATTTTATTAAATACCTTGATTTAAAGAGGCGTAAAATTCTATATTTGTTCTCATATTTTGCTGTGCTTTTATAAAGGAACGGGTCTGTCAATATATTCTTTGATTTTATAAGGCTTCAGATGAAAAGACTACTTATTTCTCTTTCCCTCCTGATTTTGTTTAATCAAAATATCTTTTCGCAAGAACCATCTGAAGAATTTTCAAAAGCTATGAATGATTATAATTCCGGTTTGTATGCCGAGACTTACAGGCTCTTCGAATCATTCTTTAGTAAGTATGAAATTAAAGATGAACTGTACGCTACCGCAAAATTTTATTCTGCAGATGCTTTGCTGAATTTAGGTGATAAGGATGGCGCGGCAGCTGGCTTCGAATTTTTAGTAAATAATTTTCAATCTTCAAGTTACAGAGATGGAGCTCTTTACAAGCTTGGGATTATATATTTTGATACCGGACAATTTTCGCGGGCAAGAGCAAGATTTGAAACAATGCTCAACGAATATCCCAGTAGTGAGCATACAGGTAATGCTTTATACTGGATTGGAGAATCCTATTCAGCAGAAGGCAGGTTAAAAGATGCAATTAATTATCTTGGAGAAGCAGTTTCAAAGAGGAAAAATAATAAGTATGAAGATTATTCACTCTACACTCTTGCAACAGTTTATGAGAAAACCGGCGACTATGCAAACGCAGTAAAATATTATGATCAATTGCTATCGTATCACAAAGACAGTCCTCTTTCGATTTCTGCACAGATCAGGATAGGCATTTGTTACTTTAAATTAAAAGATTACCATTCATCTATTCTTGAATTAAATAATCCTTCACTTTCCGATTTACCTGCAGATCTATACTCTGAAAGTCTTTACCTTCTGGCTAATTCATATTACAGAGTAGAGCAATATGATGATGCTAAAAAAACTTATCTTGAAATCCTCAACAACTTTCCATCTTCAGGTTATTCGAGAAGCGCACAATATGGGTTGGCGTGGACTTACTTTCAGCAGGCAGATTATAATAATGCTTATAAGGAATTTCATACTCTTTCCGATGGAGACGATAGTATTGCTATAAAATCTTTTTACTGGAAAGCTGAAGCTAAAAGATACGCCGGGCAGGAAGATGAAGCCTTTAGAATTTACGGCCAGTTTGTCGAAAAATATCCTAACAGCGAACTTGTAAAAGGTGTTCAGTACCAGATGGGAATTGTTTATTATAACAATAAACAGTTTGATCAATCCGAAAGATTTTTGAAAGATGCAATGGCATCATCTGATCAAACAATCCGGGCAAAAGCATTTGCATTGTTGGGAGAAATTGAATTAAGCCGGAAACAATTTTCATCTGCTAAGAACAGTTTTGAAGCAGCTCTGGATATTTCGGGAATCAATCCCGAATTGAAAACGAGGTCCCTCTTCGGATATGGAGTTTCGCTGTATTACCTGGGGAACAATGATGATGCTATAGAAAAGCTTAAAGAGATTGAAAGTGAAGATGAGCATTTCGAGCCTAATAAAGTGAACTTCTATCTTGCAGAAAGTTATTATGCAAACAAAGACTATCAGGATGCAATAAAAAGATATAATAATATTGATCTTGCAAATGCCGAAACAGGTTCACAGGCTTTATATGGAAAAGCTTACTGTTATTTTAATCTCAAAGATTATGATAATGCAGCTTATAGTTTTAATGATTTTATTAAAAAATTTCCAAAAGATAAAAGAAATGTTGATGCGCGTTTAAGACTTGCAGACAGTTACTATGGAACTAAAGACTATGCTTCTTCAAGTAAAGTTTATAAAGATCTGTTCAGAGTTGGCAGCGATGAGATACAAAATCCTTACGCTTATTATCAATATGCACAGGCACTTTACAAAGCCGGCAATATAGATGATGCTCTAAATGAGTTCAGTAACCTTCAGAAAAAATTTCCACAGTCTGATTATGCAGATGAATCTTTATTTACTCTTGGCTGGATTTATTTTCAACAGAATGATTTTAATAAAGCAATTTCTGCTTACAGAAATGTTCTAAATGTTTATCCTCAATCTCCTCTTGCACCGATTGTTTTTTATTCGATTGGTGATTCGTATTTCAATCTTACTAAATATGATTCTGCAATTGTAAATTACCAGACTGTTATGGCTCAGTATCCTACATCGGGTTATGTATTTGATGCAGTTAATGGAATTCAATATAGTTACGTAGCAAAAGGCGATTATGAAAAAGCCATAACATTCATCGACCAGTTTGTAAACAGCAATCCTTCATTAAGTTTTTCCGATCAGATATTCTTTAAGAAGGGAGAAATTTATTACAGTGCAAGGAATTATAACGCCGCCAAAACAAGTTACCAGCAATTTATAGCGAATTATCCAAACAGTAAATTAGTTGCCGACGCTTATTACTGGATAGGAAAGAGTGCACAAAATCTTAATCAGAATCCCGAAGCGATTTATAATTTTGATAAAGTTTTTGAGTCTTATCCTCAAAGTGAATCTGCCGCTGCAGCCGTGCTCGAAATGGGAAATATTTACAATACATTGGCAGATTATGATTCCGCAATAACTATTTATGATGCTGCACTTGAAAAGCTTTCGCAGTCACAAAAAATTGCGGAAATAACTTATATGAAAGGCACAACGTTAATAAATAAAAAAGATTATGCTTCAGCTTACGATGTTTTTGATGAAGTAATACAATATTACGGTAAAACTATTTTTGCTGATAAATCAAAACTTGAACTTGGCTTAATAGATCTTGCAAAAGAAAACTATACGGATGCCGATCTTATCTTTAAAACTCTGGCAGAAACACACAGCGATGAGCTCGGTGCCCAGGCTCAATACTATTATGGCGTTTCATTATTTGAACAGGAAAAAGCCGATTCTGCGGTTATAGCATTAGACAGAGTTAGAATTGTTTTTTCTGCCTACGATGAATGGCTAACAAAATCTTATTTGAAATTAGGCGAGTGCTATACAAAACTTAACCAGATTGGTAAAGCGAAAGAAGTGTACAGGGCTGTTATCAGCAAGCAAAGAGGGAATGCTTACGGGAAAGAAGCCCAAACCAAGCTGAGAGAATTGCAATGATAAAAAAATTATTAACACTTTTTATTTTATGTCTGTCTGTTGTCTATGCTCAACAAAAAAATCCGAATGTTGAACTGCCTGATTTCGTAATTACAGGCAAAGATGTATCCGCAGTTAAAGGTGCACAAAAAATCGCACCCGAGTTTATATCTACAATTTCAGAACAATTCTTTAAACCTATTTACTCACCTGAAGAACTCGAAGTTAAGGATTTATCTTCTCCTCTTAAAAATGAATTAAACACTTTGGACTCTTTAAACTATTACAGAGGTAATCTCGAGTTCGGTGCAGGAATTAATAACTTACCCACAGCCAACTTGTCTTATCTATTCCCAATTGATAATTTTTTTGTTGAAGCCAGGCTAAATGGAGATAACCACCTTTCATACGATAATATCGATTCTAGATATTTGATTGGGGGAGGTTTAAATGTTTTATATACAACTAATAATAATAGCGAAGTTCTTCCAGGTACTCAATTCAAATTGAATGGTGACTTCAAATCTGAATCTTTTGGGATTTTGTCTGGAGGTTCATCTTTTAGAAGGACTTTAAATCAAGGAGACTTTTCTTTTGGTATTTCCAACCAGTTGAGTAAATATTTTAATTTTGATTTTAAAGTTAAATGATGATATTTCTACAATAAATTCTATAAACGAAAAGAACTATGATGAAAATATTTTAGGTTTGCATGGTTATGCCAAAGCGTTCTTTTCAATTTTTAATATTGGAATTCAAACCGAATACAAGAAGCAGTCGCTGAAGATTGATAAACCGGCAAGTGTAATTCCCAATTCCAATGTTGATGATTTCTTCTCAGTAAGACCGACAGGCGGGATGAATATTTCGGATGCGCTAAAAGTATCCGGAGGTATTTCTTATTCAAAGTCCGGCAATGATACTTATACAGCTCTTTTTGCTGCACTCGCTCTTAAGATTAATAATTCATTTTCTGTCTTTGGCGAATTTTCTCCACACGCAGAATTTATTACCAGTAATGATTTGTTTAAATCAAACAGATATTACAATCCTCAAAACTTTTATAATTCTTTTTACAGGAAGAAGAATTTCCTTACAGCGGCGGTTAAATATGAATATGAAAAATATTATCAAATAAATGCAGGGATAAGATATTTTACTTCTTCGGATTATCCCTTCCTGCAGGATTCATTAAATGGAAAATTCTCTCTAGCTACGTCCGAAGCGACAAGCTTCACACTATTTACAGATCTTTTATTTCACATGGGACCATTCGGAGTGTTTTATGGAAATGTTGAGTTAAGCGATACCAAAAATGATGCAGGCAGATTTATTCCTTACAATCCTCGCGTGAAAACATCTCTGCGATATGGATATGATTTTGATTTTGGATTAAAGACAGAAGCAAGTTTAGATTATGCTGCAGGAAGTTATATTACTCTATCAGATGACCAGAAAGAATTGCCAGAGTATTTTGATCTTGGTTTAAAATTTTCTTACAGGATAATTCCTGATTTCTTCATAACAGTTAAACTTTCCAATCTCTTAGATGATAATATTTATTACTGGAACGGATATAAAGAACCGCCTCTCGATCTTGTTGCCGGGTTTAGATATATGTGGTAAAATATTGTGATGCATTGGATAAGAAATAAATTCTCTTTAATTAAGTAAGTGACAATGAGCAGAGTTTAATGGATAAATCATTAATTATAGAAAAAATTGCTAAGCATTTTGGTATTCAGGATTCTGAGCAGAAATTTTTCTTCGAAATCTTTTTAAGAAAATGCTCCGAAGCTCTGGATGCCGGCGAATCTTTGCAAATTGGAGAAATGGGAAAGATCGAACATAGGAAAGCTCTGCATGAAGAGAATGCATATATGATGGTAGTTATAACTGATGAGGATGAATTTGTATTTGATATTCCTGATGAAGATAAAGAAGTACAATCTATCGATTCATATTTCAGCATAAGTATTGGTAAGCCTGTAATTCCTTTAAGAGAAAATGATGACTCGGAATTTTTCATTCCTCATTCAGGTAATGAAATGAAGAGAATGTTTGAGTTGAAAGTCGGTAGATTTATTGAAGATTCGAAAAAGCAGGAAACTGAAACAGAAGTTGAAGAATCCGAATTAGATTTTTCTGATAATATTCCCGATGTAAATTTTTCTTTTAAGAACTGGAAATCCTCTTCCGATTCAAATAGTGAATCAGCTGAAGAAAAAATTGATGAAGAAGAGAAAACGGAAAATGATCTTTCTGAAATTCAAATTGAAGAAAACAATTTAGCAGAAGAAAACAATGTCGAAGATCATATTGAGGAAGAAACTGTAGGCGATTTTGCTGAAGAGATTTCCGATCAAATCACTGGAGAAAAAGAATCTCAATTAGAAGAAATTACTCCGGAAATAGTGGAAGTTCCCAAAGCTGTTAAAGAAATAACAGAAGTGATTAAAGATCAACAAACAGAAGATGAATTGGAACCCGCTGGTGAGCAGGATGATAATTTTGAAGCAGGTTTTTCCGGGGAAGAATCATCTGAAGAGATGGAAGACGAATTAGAGGGCAGCGATGAACAACTTGTTGATGAAGTTGAAGATTCACAAAGTGATTCTTTTTCTGTTCAAGAAGAAACAGGTGTTGATGATAATCAGATGGTTTTGGATGCTGCCGAAGAAAAAAATGAAAGCTCAGGGAACCACAGGAAGAAATCTTATGTTGGCTTTATTTTCGTTATTGTCCTATTGGCAGTAAGCGGGGCGGTGATTTATTTTTCATCTTATAATAATCCGAACAACGCTGTCGTTGAACAAAATTCTCCAAAGCAATTTGCCGTAACAATTGATAGAACTTTTGAAATCCCCGTTACTTATCCTTACACAAAAGGAATGCTTGGTGAACCATACAATGCAATCGATGAAGAAATATTAAATGGATCCGGGAAAGAAGAAATTGTTTCTGCTTCAAACGCAAATGAAACGGTTTCACCAAAAGATAATTCGGGAAACATTGAGATAAAAAGTCCACTGCCGGCAAGCAGGGTAAAAGGATATATCTATAAATATGCAAATATGTATGCAGTGCAGGTATCTTCCTGGAAATCAAAATCGATTGCAATATCCGAAGCTAAAAAATTTCTTGATGCAGGTTACGATGCTTTTATCGAGCAAACGGAATTAAACGATAAGGGAATTTATTACCGTGTTCGGGTAGGGGGCTTTAATTCTTTAGAGGAAGCAGAAAATTTCTTGAATAAGTAAAAAATTATTTAATCATAAAAAGGCAATACACTATGAACCTTTTATCGATATACCTGAAGGGCGGTTACCTGATGTGGCCGATTTTACTTTGTTCAATAATAGCACTGACAGTTATTATTGACAGGTACATTGTTCTTCGCAAAACGAAAATAAATATTCCGGCTTTTACAGTCAGGATAAGAGGATTAATAAAGAAGAAAGATATTTCCGGCGCAATAAGTCATTGTATGGAAGAAAAATCTCCCGTCGCAAACATTATTAGAAAAGGATTGAAGAAATACCGTCTCGGACATGAAAGAGTAAAAGAAGCAATTGAAAATGCAGGCCGGCAGGAAATCAGCAAGCTTGAAAAAGGCTTGTCAGTTTTAGCAACAATTGCAGGCATTGCCCCGTTACTTGGATTTCTTGGAACTGTTACCGGAATGATCCAGGCTTTTATGAGAATAGAAGACCTTGCAGGTTCTGCCAATCCAAGTGACCTTGCAGGAGGCATCTGGGAAGCATTAATAACAACAGCATTCGGATTAATTGTTGGAATTCCCGCACTCGCTTTTTACAATTACTTTCTCTCTGCAGTTAAGAAAATTGTCGGCGATATGGAAACTGTTGCAAACGATGTTGTTGATGTTATGCAGGACAGCACTGCTGATTCAAACGATGTTGAAGAAGAAATTGAACTGGATTTGTAAAATGACAAGAGCAAGTTCAAGAGTAAGTGTAAGAATTCATGCAACCATACATTCATGCAATCATGCCGAAATTGATAATTGGTTAGCAGTAGAATTGTTCGGGCCCAAAATATTTTTTAATAATTTTTTTAGTTAATCGCTATGAAATTTAAAACATCAAACGAGCCATTAAGCATTTTCAGTTTTTCTTCTCTTACTGATATTGTAATGCTTCTAGTTATTTTCTTTCTCCTCACTTCACAATTTGTTATACAAACAGGAGTAAAAGTAAAGCTCCCGGCTTCTAAAACTAATGAGCCCGCTACAGCAACTCAGCTTATTGTAACTTTAACTGCGGCAGGCGCCGTCTATGCAGGCCAGGAAGAAGTGAGTATAGATCAACTGCCTGCTAAACTGAATATAATGAAAGCGGGGAAGACTGATGATAACCTTATAATTCGTGCCGATAAAACTGTTGCTGTCGATCTTGTTATACAGGTGATAGATGCGGCGCGCTCTTCCGGGATTGATAAATTTACGATCGAGACCGAAAGGCAGCAACTATAACCTGCCTTAGATAAATCTTCGGCAGGCAGGAATTGCAAAATTGCAAGATTAAAATATTACAAGATTAAAATAGAATAGAATGTTAACAAACTATAATTCAATAAAGAATCTTTCTTTTTCACTTTCACTGCTGATTCATCTGTTGCTCCTGCTTCTTTTTCTGCTGCTGAAGTTTTCAGTTGATTATCCACCGAAAGAATATGTTGAATTATCTTTTGGCGTATCGGGAGATGTTGGTTCTTCAGGTGCAATCGGTACCCAGATAAAACAGGTTGAAGAACTTTCGAAACCGGAAGTGAAGGATGAAACAGTTGATAAAAGTAAAGAAGTAAAAGAAGTTGAACTGCCAAAAGCAAAAAATACTTCTGAGGAAAATGTTATCAAGCCTGCAGATAAAACGAAGGAGAAAACAACTTCGACTAAAACCAAAACTACCGAAGACACAAAAGATAAGACTACAACGGAAGGACAGGGAAATAAAGCTAAAGGTGAGGGAAGTTTCGGTTTTGATTTTGAAGAAGGCGGTTTAGGAACAAGAAGAATTTACAGCTATATAGAACCTTCATATCCCGAAGGTGTTCATAAAGAGATTGATATAAGACTAAGATTTGCAATTCTTCCCGATGGAACAGTCGGTACAATACTTCCGCTTACCAAAGCAGATACCAGGCTTGAGAATGCGGCGATTAATTCATTAAGGCAGTGGAGGTTCGAGCCTTTATCCCCAAATCAAAAACAAACTGAACAGACGGCGGTAATCGTTTTTCACTACAGATTACAATAAATTCAATTAAGAATTAACAATTAAAAATTTACAATTCCTCATCTTCCCACAACAACTCAATAACTTAATAACTCCTTATCCTATTAACTCACTAACTCATTAACTCATTATCCCCTTCAACACCATCTTCCTTATAATAGAATCGATAAAAGAAAAACTCCCCGACAGAAAGAATTGTTAAAGAAAAATCATCGCGATTGTAAAACCTTCCTAATCCTTCAGGTTCCATAAATAACTTTGCAATTATTGTAGCTATCGACCATCCGACAGAAAATAAAATTAAGATAAGCGCAAGATTAAGAAACGCACTTTTAAGATTTTCATCCTGCCATTTTTTAGAAAAGATGTAAAGAGAAAAAATGAAATGAGCAGCGAAAATAAATGCTGTTACCATAAAATCATTTTACACTGCGTTTGTTGATGTAATACATTCCCACTAAAGCTCCGACAAGTCCGAACAAACAATTTGTAATTAAATTGCTCATCAACATAGATATTGCATAAAGAGTTGAGAAACCATAAGTCTTAATATCAACAGACATCTTTTTAAGTATGTGCATACTTTCATCGAGCAGCGGACCTAAATTGTAGCTTCTTAGCATTGCTTCTGTTTGTGGCAAGGTAGATGTAAAATCATTTGAGTGTGTTACAAAAGTTAAAAGGATATCGAAACCAGTTGCAAAGAGTGCAGCAAAAAGTCCTGTTAACAAACCGAATGTAACAGCCTGGCGTGAGATTATTTTATCGGAATTTTTATTTATCCGCCGTTCCAAATAAAGTGAGAAAAAAGCTGCCAACGGAACTACAAGGCAACATGCAAATGCTTTAAACCCGGGGACAATTGATAAAACCGCTGCACTGAATCCACAAACCAGCGGGGACATATATTTTTTTGAGATCATCTTATGATCGCTTTCTTAATTAAAATATAATTTTCAAAAATATTGATTACCATAAGAAAGCAAACCGCGCCAAAAAATAATCCCGTAAAGAAGGCAGTTAACTTATTATAATTTGTAAAGAAGAAGTTATTGATTATTACATCTGCCGCAAGAATTACAAGTGCAAATTTAAAAAGTATGTTTGAAACTTTTATATTCGTCAACGAGATTAAAATAATGACAGAAGTTATAAATGCACCTAAATAAATACCCGTACATCTTGCGCACACGAGTAAAGGGAAGCCATTAATAATAATTAGCTTGTGATCATTTTGGTTGCAGACATTATGGTAAAACAAATTTAAAACCGGGGATGAAACAATTGAGAGCGACGAACCGCCGCTTAAGCTTTTTAATGAAAATCCGGCACACCACGCACTTATTAAAAGAAAAACAAAAAAGCGGAAATATATCTTGCGTTTGTTCATCGGGCTATTTAACACAAGTGAAAACAAGAATTTCGTTTTCGGTGAGCACGTACAGTTTATTCTTCTGCATTATGGATGTTACAATATCCGGTTTATAATCCAGCCCGATCAGGTTGACTTTTTGAAGATCGAACTCGGGCGCATTCAGGTTTGCATAATATATTTCGCTATCGGTATTGACAGTTAAGGAAGAGAAATTAATTCTCATTCCTTTTAAGTCGAGCCCGGTTTCAAGTCTTGACAAACCGTTTCCATAATTATCAAACACGATTATATCTTTCCCATCTGTAACAAAAGTTTTTTCGGAAGCAGAAACAGCCAAGTGTGTCGGGTTGCTTAAAGTGAAATTACCTGCATCTATTCCACCAAAGTTCTGTATAAAATTTCCGAAGAGATCGAATTTTAAGATGCGCTTATTTTCCGAATCGAGTATAAAAAGATCTCCCTGTGTTGAAGTAGCACAGCCCAAAGGATAACCGAATTGCTGATCCGGGTTATCACTTTCTCTTGTGTGAAAGCTGTGAAATATAATTCAGGTCTTTATCGAATCTCTCTATCCTGTGGTTATTTTTATCTGCAACATAAATGTTCAATGGAGTTGCAAAAACATCCACGGGATTATCGAATGCAGCTTCCTTCCAGCCGTAGCCGCCCGTTTCTGTAACATAAGTTCCGAGAGTATCGTATTTGTAAAGTTTGTCATTTCCCGAGTCCGTAATAAATAAAAACCCTGCGGAATTAAGATCGAATGAAGAAGCTTTCTGGAATTTGCCGAAAGAAAAATCGAAAGTGAATGTCTGGCAAAAAGCAGTTGCCGAAAAGAAAATTATTGCTAAAAAAGTCTTCATATTGATGAGTTAAGATAGAAAATATTGAGGTGGAAATAAATAAATCATATAGCAATAATAAATGATTATTTTAATTGATTATACTATATTTAAAAATAAATCCTTGAAGGGTCTGAATGTGCTAAAAAAATCTTTATTCAAAGGATGCCCAAACTGTGGGGCTAGGATTAAAACTGTTGACAAATTCTGTCCTTCCTGTGGGAGTGTTGTAGAGAAGGAAACCAAGTCCTTGTTAGAAGATGAATTTGAATGTTCTGTATGTGGAGCCTCAGTTAATATAAATGCTAAATTTTGTCCATCTTGTGGTAAAAAATTTGATGATGATGAAATCATACCAGAGCAATTTGAAAAGAGTAGTAAAAATGAACTTGATCCAATCCACCTCCCCAAAAACGAAGAATATCGAATTAGTACCATTAATAATTTAAAAAAAGAAGAAATAAATAGAGACGAACACAAAAAAAGATTAAGACGTCGTAATATAATAATGACTATAATAGGCTTAATCATACTATTTAGCATTATAATCCAACTAAGTAAAAGCCAAAATATACCTCCTGATTTATTCGGGAAATACCATTGGGAAAAGAAAGAATATATTGGAGGTTTTTATATGGAATCCGTCTCTACTTTTAATATTTATAAGGTTGAAGATGATAAATATAAATTTGACTATATGAATAAAACTTACGATGCAATGTATGATAAAATTAATTCTGAAAGTCAAACAGGAAATTTAAAGTTCATAAAAATCTCTGATGGGTATTATTATTTTAATTTGATAAATGATGATCTTTCTTCAAAAATTTCATCATCATCGTATTTCTTTATTGCAGGTGAAACAAATAAATGGAGATTAGTTTGGAGAATAGTTGGGGGTGAGACTCTATTCTATGATAAAGAATAAGAAAAAAGGGAAATAATAATGAAAGGGAATCATCGCTTTAATAATAGGATTATATTGTTATGGAAAGACTACAAAGAAAAAAGAGTGCCTGCTTTGTATAATGAATTCAAAAAAGATTCTATACTTTTCATTAGGCTCAATCCATCTTTTTCAGAAAAAGGAATAAACCAAATTTGTGATGAGAGTAAATTTTTCCATAAGAAAGTGATATCTGCATTAAAATGGAAAGGTTATAATGATCTTGATAAGAATTATAGTCTGATCTTAGAATTTGAAGATGCTGCACAGAAAAAATATTCATATTTTAAAACATTAAAGGAACAAATTGCGGACAAATTAAAGTATGAACCGAATTTTATAGATATTTTTTTTGTTAGAGAAGTAAAACAAAATGTAATTAACCCTTTTTTATTTAATAAGGGGCAATGTGAATATCAATTAAAAGATTTTTACAAGAAGCAGCTTAAAATTTCTATAGCAATGATAAAATATATTAAACCAAGGTTAATCTTTGTGAATAGTTCATTGGCGTCTAAAATATTACTTTGCAATATGAGATTTTCTGAATTTAAAAAATTTATGTGTCATAGCTTAAGACTTAATGATAAATTAATTCCTGTTATTCTATCTCATTCCATCACGGGTCAACGTAGATTAGATGAACATACGAGAAATAGGCTTATATGGTATCTCAAACGTGTTAGCAAAGTTGCCGCTACCAAATAATTTTATGAGAATAATGGATATACTAAGTAAATATTCGAATGAATTGAAAACCTTTTGCGAATCTAACAAAATAAAAAAGCTTTCTTTATTCGGTTCATATTTAAGAAATACAAATGATGAAAACAGCGATATAGATTTGTTAGTTGAGTTTGAAGAGGATTCCGGGTACGGTTTGCTTGATGTTGCGAGAATTGAACGCGAACTTTCCGAAATCATAGGTAAAAAGGTTGATCTTCGCACTGCTTCAGAACTCAGCAAGTATTTTAGGGATAGTGTTGTTAAGGAAGCTAAAGTTAAATATGAAGCCAGATGATACAATAAGAATCCGGCATATTATTGATGCTGCTGAAGAAGCATTATCTTTCGTATCTGGGGTAACAGAGAAGGGTTTTTCACAAAACAGAATGCTCATTCTATCTGTTATCAAGGATATAGAAATTATTGGTGAAGCAGCTTCAAGAATCTCCGAAGAGATTAGAATGAAATATCCCGATGTTCCCTGGAGAGATATTGTGGGCATGCGAAACCGGTTAATACATGGTTATTTTGATGTTGATATAAAACTTGTTTGGAATACAATCCAAAATAATCTTTCTCCCATGCTTGAATTGCTTAAGCAAATTTTAAAAGACAATAAGTAAGTTATCTGTTTTAATACGATAAGCGATTTTTTTGTCATTCCGTCACTTTAAAAGTGACGGCTACATAAATGAGCTGTAGATATATAACCTTCCTTGATTTCTACAATTTCTTTTATTATTTAGTGGTGTACAAATGTACACCTATTTATTATGAATACGAATCTCATCGAACTGGAAAAATACTCGTTAAACTCAATAAATGGCGTTTTTGCCACCATTTATCCACTAATTCCGCGCCTGACCGGGCTTATACCTTTTGATATTTATGACTATGAAATTCTATTCAATGATGACCAGACTGTTTCGCTTATAAGAGATGGGAAAACAATCGGCTGCTTCTATATTGAATCTCCCGGAATGCGCAGTCTTTTAAAAAAGCTTGATGTAGAAACTTTTGAAATGCTTACTGCTGCAAGTTCAGTTATTCGTCCCGGAGTTGCAGAAAGTGGAATGATGCAGGAGTTTATAGCCCGCCATAAAGATCCTTCAAGAAGAAAATATCTTGTTCCCAAAATGGAAGAGATACTCGGCGAAACTTACGGCGTTATGATTTACCAGGAAGATGTTATTAAAGTAGTTCATCACATCGGCGGACTTTCATTGGATGAAGCTGATTTACTTCGCCGTGCTATGTCAGGTAAGATGCGGTCGCATTCTGCAATGCAGGCATTAACAGATAAGTTTTTTAATTCGTGTCTTAGTAATCATCTCTCTCCCGAAATTGCAAAAGAGCTCTGGCGGCAGATTGAATCATTTGCAGGTTATTCTTTCTGTAAAGCTCACAGCGCTTCTTTTGCTTTGCTCTCTTTCCAGGTAGCTTTTCTTAAATCTCATTATCCTGCCGAGTTTATGTCATCGGTTCTTTCTAACCAGGGAGGATTTTATTCGCCTGCTGTTTATATACAGGAATCCAAAAGAATCGGCTTAAAGGTAAAGCTTCCCTGCATAAACAAAAGTATGTATGAATACACAGGCTGCGGCGATACAATTCAAATGGGTTTTCTTGCTGTAAAGCATTTTTCGAAAGCATCGGCAGAAATAATAATTGAAGAACGCAAACGATTCGGTTCTTTTAAATCTTTACCGGATTTCCTGGTAAGAACGAGAATAGGTTATGAAGAAACTGTTATGTTAATAAAGTGCGGTGCAATGGATTGCTTTCACGAAACACGCCCGACTCTTTTACGTCTTCTCGATATTTATTTCCACAAGATGAAGCTGCAAAAGGAAAGCTATACCGATCTGTTTATTAACGATTCATTTGAGTTAATCGAACAGGTAAAAACAAATAAAGATTTTTCGCTTGTTGAAAAATGTTTGGCGGAATATGAATCCTTCGACTATATGGTAACGCGTCATCCGCTCGATTTTTATTCCGAATGGACTGAACAAAAAAATATAATTAAGGCTGCCGATATGGGAAAATACAATCATAAAAGAGATAAAGATGATTGGCTGGTATATGAGCTCAAAAAGAATAAGTACAAAGAAAGGCGACCCGATGAAATTTTTGTCTCTCGAAGATTTAACGGGAACTTTTGAAGCGGTTATTTTTCCAAATGTTTACCAGAGAGTTGCAGAAAAAACTTTGTCTATGGGTCCGTATATAATTGAAGGAAAAGCTGATGAAAATAATTTAATTGTAGACAAGCTTGAAGTTTTAGCAGATCACTCAATCAAAGCAGAATTCCAGTATGACAGCACCGGTTATAAATATAAACCTGATGATGAAGGTTTAACCGAAGAAGATTTTTCCCTTGCAAAAGAAATAGATGTGGAAAAATTAAGAAGGGCGTATGTAGCATGATCGTTCCGCTTCACGTTCATTCGTATTATTCTTTGCTTGAAGGTGTGATTTCTCCTGATGATATTATTGATAAAGCTGTTTCTTACAATCTGGATGCAATTGCTTTAACAGATACAAATGCTATGCATGGTTTAATTCCATTCTATAAAAAAGCAAATGAAAAGGGAATAAAACCAATACTCGGAACTTATATTGACGAACCATCTAAAAAAAATCCCTCTCCTTACCAAGGAGAGGGGCTGGGGGTGAGGTTATCTATACTCTATTCCTTGCAAAAAATTTTGACGGATATTCTGATATATGTAAGATAATTACATCAAGAAAGCTCAAGAACGACTTCACACTGTTTCGTTTACTTCAGGAATATTTTCCTAACCTGTTTATAATTTCTGCGTCTGCCGAACTTCTTCGCAGCATTCCTACTTATGATAATATATTTGTTGAATTAATTTTAACCGAAACTCATAGAAAAAATTCTTTACTCTTATATGAACTTGCTCAGAACCGGAAGTTCAGGTATATAATTTCCAATCCTGTTTATTTCTCTAACCCGGAAGATTTTCTATTGCATAAAGTTGTAACAGCAGCAAAGTACAGGGATACTTTTGAAAACATTAAAAGAGAATACCTGGTTGATAAGGAATTTTATTTCTCCAAATGGAGTCCTTTGGACAAGCCCCCGATTCGCTCTTAAAATATTATGAAAAGATTCCGCAGGCATTTCATAACATTAGATATATTGTTGATAACTGCAATGTTGATCTTCAGCTTGGCAAGCTGGAACTTTCCTATTTATCCTGACTTGCCTGCCGGACAGGCAGGTCTTAAGAAAGAAAATTCCTTTTCTTTTTTGCATAGAGTGTCTTATGCGGGTCTTGAGATGAGATATGATAAAATTACAACGATTATAAGAAATAGATTTGAGGAAGAATTAAGTGTCATAAAAGATTTAGGTCTTGCTGATTATTTTCTTGTTGTCTGGGATATTCACCGGGAAGCTCAAAGACGCGGAATGGTTACAATAGGAAGAGGTTCTGCTGCGAACAGTATTATATCTTACTGTCTTGGTTTTACCCAAGTGGATCCAATAAAAAATAATTTTTACTTCGAGAGGTTTCTGAATAAAAGCCGTTCATCTCCGCCTGATATTGATATTGATTTTAGCTGGAGAGAACGTGATGAAATTATTCGTTATGTTTTTGAAAAATATGGATACGATAAAGTTGCAATGATTTCAACACACGTTACTATCCGGGCTCGTTCTGCTTTCAGGGAAGTTGCAAAAGCTTTTGGAATTTCAGAAGAGGAAACAAGTAAAATAAGTAAACGCATTCCGTGGAGTGATGCCAGGAATTTACCTGAATGTATCGCATCTTTATCCTGAAGCAAAATCATTAAAGCTGGATGTTGAACCATGGAAAACTATCGTTTCAGTTGCTTCAAGACTTGCAAACTTTCCGAGGCATTTAAGTATTCATCCCGGCGGGATTGTTGTAGCTCCACAAAAAATCACAACTTACACTGCGCTGGAATTTGCAAAAAACAAAGGACTTGGTTTAATTATAACCCAGCCGGATATGCATGGTATTGAAGATATCGGGCTGGTAAAAATAGATCTCTTAAGCCAGCGTTCACTTGGCGTTTTAAGAGAAACAATAAAACAAATTGAAACTAACAACTCATCCTCAACTCCTCTTTCCTTTATAAAGAAAGGGATTAGGGGTGAGATTATAAAAAATGCGATCTAAAAAATTAACCCACAGTTTTAACTGTGGGAACTGCAAGAACATTAAAGAACCTGAAACCGTTTCAACGGTTTACCAAATATCAAAAGGATAAACATTATGCCATCTCCCAAATTCTATATCGGAACAGCAGGCTGGAAATATACCGACTGGATCGGTTCATTCTATCCCCAAAAAGAATCGGCTTCATTCGATTGGCTGACCTATTATTCTCAGCACTTTAATTGTGTTGAAGTTAATTCAACATTTTATACTTATCTATCTGATAAGGTTATTAATTCCTGGACAAGAAAAACTGCAAACCTGGAAGATTTCACTTTTACGCTCAAGCTCCATCAGGATTTTACTCATAAAAGATCTTACACTAAAGAAAACATTAACGCAGTTAATTTCATATTAAGCTTGCTTTATAAATCCGGAAGATTAGGAGGACTTCTGGTTCAATTCCCTCAGTCTTTCAGGTTCGATGAAAATTCATGCAAAATATATAAGCAGACTTAAAGAACTCTTTGGTATCTACAATATATTTATAGAAGTAAGGCACGGTTCTTTTCATACAAAAGAAGCACTGGATTTTTTTAAATCTGCAAATTTAAATTGCATCACGATTGATCAGCCTCAAATTGGTTATGCAGTTGGTTTCAAACCTGTTGTAACAAATAAAAACTTATACTTCCGTTTGCATGGTCGTAACAAAGAAGATTGGTTCAAAGGATTTGATAAAATAGGAGAGGGGAAACAAACTGAAGAAGAACGTAATGCAAGATACAATTATCTCTACACTCCGGGTGAACTTCAGGAAATTGTTGAGGAGATTATAAAAGTTTTGGAGAATATAGAAAAGGTTTTTGTAATTACTAACAATCACCCGAAAGGCAATGCCATTGCAAATGCTTTTCAGTTAATATATATGCTGGAAAAAAGAAAAATCGAAATTCCCTCAACAACCTTAACAAAATATCCGCAGCTTGAAAGTATTTCAGAGGGAAACTTTGAAACCGATTTATTTGGCAATAAAATATGAGAACCATCTTTCATCTTGATATGGATACATTTTTTGTTTCAGTTGAAAGGATATTAAATCCTAAACTGAAAGGAAAACCTGTGGTTGTTGGCGGCGATCCTAAATATGGAAAAGGTGTGGTTGCTGCCTGTTCTTATGAAGCGAGAGAATATGGTTTGCATTCTGCTATGCCTATTAGAAAAGCTTATTCTCTTTGTCCGCAGGCAATTTATATTCACGGTCATTATGATGAATACGTTCGTTACTCTCATTTAGTAAAAAATATTTTGTTGAAATATGCACCTGTCCTTGAACCAGCGGGAATAGATGAATTTTATATTGATTTTACCGGCTGCGAAAATATTTACGGAGCTTATCCTGTATTAGCTTCAACTATTCAGAAAGAGATAAATAATAAATTGTCGCTGCCTTGTTCAATCGGCATTGCATCAAATAAAACAACCGCAAAGATTGCTTCAGATTACAACAAACCGAATGGGATTACTTATGTCGCTCCGGGTGAAGAAAAAAAGTTTCTCTCGGACTTACCTGTCCAGGTAATTCCCGGAGTAGGAAAAGTTACTCTCAAAGATTTGAATCAGAAAGGAATTTATTTTGTTCGTGATATAACCGGTTTGCCTAAAGATTATTTCTCAGCAGCTTTTGGAAAATATGGAAGCGATCTTTGGGAAAAAGCGAACGGAAGGGGGACGGAATATTTAACTGTGGAAAGAGAACAAAAAGGTATTTCCCACGAGACTACTTTTCTAAACGATATACTCTCAATAAAAAAAATCGAAGAAACTCTTTTTACTCTTTCCGCAAAATTATCACAATCACTAAAAGAAAATAACTGGATTGCTTCGACAATAAGCTTTAAGCTTAGATATTCCGATTTTAAAACGATAACCCGTGCAAAGACCGGTTCATATACAGATGACCCTGCTGCAATTTATAACACAGTAAGAGAATTGTTTCACAAAAATTACACAAGAAGAGTAGCAATAAGATTAGTCGGAATCCGCTTAACAAATTTTTTAGTTAAATCCGAGCAATTATTTCTTTTCGATGATACATTTACCAAACGCCAAAGGATCATAGAAGCAGTAAATAAAGTCCGGGCAAAATATGGTTTTTCATCTATTACTTTTGGCTCTTACGCTTAGGTCGAGATCTCTATGGTGCTATCGATTTATTAAACAAACGCTACGGTAATTCTTCTGTTTATTTTGGTGGTTCGCACACAGCTGAAGATTCCGCTCCTATGAGGATCGCATTTACACAAATTCCAGATCTTGAAATCGAAGATGATGAAAAGAAGGACGGGTTTGGTTTCAAGTCTAAATCTCGCCTGCAGACAGACAAATCTCAGATCTCAGGTGACGATTATTATCAAGACCAATTTTAATGGGTCCCGGTTTTGTTTTAAGTTCGTTTCAGACAATTATCTTATAAGTAGCTTTAGTTTCTAAAAAGTCATATTTTTAGCACTAATATTATTGCCCCGTGGTGTAATTGGCAACACGCCTGACTCTGGATCAGGAAAGTCTAGGTTCGAACCCTAGCGGGGCAGCAAGAAAAGGTTTGAACGAAAATTCTCTTCAAACCTTCTTATTTTTAGAGGATTTTGATTAATATGGTTATTGAATAAAACGTGCCTTTGAATTTTAATTTTTGGTAACTAAATTCCCTTTGCTTCTGTGTTAGGGTTCCCCCATCCCTGACACGTTAAGGAAGTAAAGCCCTTGGTCGCCCGATCAATGGGCTTTTTTATTTTGCTGATTTGGATTCAACTGTCCGCAAAGCATTTCGTATTTAAAGTTGCCGGCAAACAAAAAATTATAGAGCAGATCTGTTTGCTTTAACTCTTATATCAAATTTCTGTGATGATTTATTTTCTGAGACCTGCAGGTTTACTTTTACACCCGGTTTTTTTAGATCAAACTCGGATGTTGAAAGTGTGTCAACTGAAAAGCCTTCAGAAACCGAATTTGATATAAAAGAATCGATTAATGTGCGAGCTTCCCGTTCTTTATTGTAAGAAGTAGAAGATTCAGCTTGGTAAATTCTCTCCGCATCGGAGACAAAAATCATGCCGCCTGAACTGCTTTTGTAAAACATGCATTGCATGGATGGATTACTGTTATCCTGGTGCACAGGCTGACCGTATTTTTTAATTACATCCGATTGTTTTTTCCCGATGTAATCATGAACATTTATATCCTGGGCAAAGTTGTTTGCGGATACAAAGAACAAGGCAATGAAAATGCTGATATGAAAATAAGATGTTTTCATTATTTCCCCTTGAGTGAATGTTTAATAAAAGACTTATTAGGTAAAAGTATAGCGCGTTAAAGATAAGTAATGGATAAAAATCGGCTTGAAGAAAATTAGTATACATATAATGCCTTTCAGGCAACTGTGTAAATATCCGTTAAATTGAAATTATAATCAATGAAGAAACTTTTGAGGATATGAATCTGTCTAAAACTGAGGAGTTGAATAGAAAAAATTCTTAATATTTAGACCAAAAGGAATTTTTTCTTATTTTAATTGTTTATGGTAAAGGTTAAAGTAATTAAAAATAGATATAAACTATTTTAATTTATTTTCATAGTGTTTATATCTATATTTATCAAAATATTAAATTATAACGTGATATTTATTTAATAATTTAGATTATTAGGCATATATAAAGTATTACATAAAGTATATTGATTATAATACCTAATTAAATTATTTTGAAAAGTAAAGGTAAGGATTAAAATTATATGGAAGTTCAATTGTCAATGATTGCACGACCGGGCAAGTTTATTTTCAGGTTAGCTAAGGATTTCTTCACTCCATATGAATTTTGGGGAAGGCAAAACCGTAATCAATTTATAGTAGGTGTGGTAACTGCTTCAGTTTATTTTGTTACAAATATTATTTTCCATTCTACCAGAGCCCGGGCACCATTTATAAACTCTTCAAATGGATTGCTTGCGGCTATTTTTATTTGTGTAATGTTAATAATTGTAAGATTCTTTGCAGGAGTGCTTAAAATTGGTTCTACAAAGTATCCTTGGTATGAAAAGTACATGCCTACGATAATTACTCTTTTAGGTTTATCTACTCTAATAGCCATGCAAAATTTAAATGGCAAAGGCGCCGATGATGCAGGATTGTGGATAAACATTGTTGTACTTCTTGTAATTTTTATTATAGCTGCTGGTCATTTTGTAGAAGGAAGCAGTAACGAGAGAGCTATGAAAATATGGTTTGCACTTTTGGGCTATTATTTTTCGGTTGTTGCTTTCTTTTATTTTCTGGAGAGATGGTTATATTAAACTGCTTTTGGTTCCAACCACAGAAAATTTCTTATCTATTTCTCAAGTAATCATAGTAAGAAGGATTCAACTTAATATTGAACTTATGCTCGCATATATCTATTTTTTAACTAGAGCTTTTAAAATAAACAGGCGCGTTCGTCTAGTGGCTTAGGACATCGCCCTCTCAAGGCGGGGATCGCGGGTTCTCCCAAAGGGACTCCTTCGGAGGAAACCCGCACGCGCCACTGATTTTTCATTTTAATTTCTTATCTATATAATAATTGTTTTATACATATGTATTGCTTAGTCTAAAAGATAAAAGCCATTATTATGGTTCTACAGGGAAAGAAATTTCAGAGAGATTAAGCGAACACAATTCAGGTAAGGTAAAATATACAAAGGGACACCTACCATATAAGCTTCATTATTTTGAATCATTTAAGAGTAGGTCGAAAGCTAATCAAAGAGAAAGATTCTTTAAATCTGTAGAAGGATATCTTTGGCTAAAATCAAAAGGTATTATTTAACTATCTGAATTTGAATGTTCAACTTAATGTTGAACTTATGCTCGCATATATCTATTTTTTAATTAGAGCTTTTAAAATAAACAGGCGCGTTCGTCTAGTGGCTTAGGACATCGCCCTCTCAAGGCGGGGATCGCGGGTTCGAATCCCGCACGCGCTACTCTCTTAAAATTTCAAATCTCAAAAATCAAATCTCAAATGTATTTCAATATTGGATTTTATTTTTTATTCGTATTTTGGAAGTGTTTTTAAAAACAAAAATTTTTTATGAAACGTTACGAAAAACATATTTTTATTTGTGAAAACAAAAGACCTCCTGATGATCCCAAAGGATGTTGCTTTGATAAAGGTGGTTCGGAAATAAAAGCAAAGTTCAAAAAAAGACTGCTGGAACTGGGACTTAAGCCGGATGTTCGTGCAAACACAAGCGGTTGCCTCGATGCCTGTGAGTTTGGTGCATCGGTCGTTGTTTATCCTGAACAAGTCTGGTATGGTGGAGTAACTGTTGATGATGTTGAAGAAATAATTCAAAGTCACATCATTAATAATAAACCTGTCGAAAGACTTTTAATAAAACATCCAAAGTTTAATAAAGATGCCGTCAAAATCTGATTTAGCTTCTGAAAAGAAACGTGCTGAGAAAATTTTTTCTTTACTAAAAAAGAAATATCCTGTTCCTAAGCCGGCACTCGCTTACAAGACTGCTTTTCAACTTTTAATTGCTACCATACTTTCTGCTCAATGCACTGATGCAAGGGTTAACATTGTAACAAAAGATCTTTTCAAAAAGTATAAAACTCCACAGGATTATATTAATGTTTCTTCTGAAGAACTGGAAAAGGATATTCATTCGACAGGATTTTTTAGACAAAAAGCAAGAAGTATAAAACAGTGCTGTGCAGAGCTTGTAGAAAAGTATAAGGGGAAAGTTCCGGCTGATTTTGATGAATTGTATAAGCTGCATGGTGTCGGAAGAAAAACAGCTTCGGTTGTTGCGGGAAATGCTTTCGGAATACCTTCTATTGCAGTAGATACACATGTTAAAAGGCTTTCAAATCTTTTAGGCTTTATTAATTCCGGGGATCCTTTAAAATTGAAATGAGACTAAAAGAACTTCTACCTGAAAAAGACTGGATAAATTCTTCTCACTGGTTGATGTCTCACGGAAGAAAGATTTGTATTGCGAGAAGACCGAAATGTTTACAATGTATAGTTGGAAATCTTTGTCCGAGTTTTAATCCTGCAAATGAATAAAAAAGTTAACCAACATCATGCAAGCATGCGTCCCAGCAGAAGCGGTATGAGTTTGAATGAATATGTGAGCGCATGAATGCATGGTTGCATGATGCAAACTAATAGGAGATTACAGTTATGGAAGATAAGTCGAGAGATAGGGATTTTGGTTTATCACTTCTTAAAGAGTACACCAAAAGTGAAAGTTTACTTAAGCATGCTTATGCCGTTGAAACTTGTGTAAGAGCTTACGCTATAAAATACAGTGAAGATGAAGAATTCTGGGGGAATGTAGCTTTGCTTCATGATTTCGATTATGAAATGTATCCTACTGAAAACGAGCATCCATTTAAAGGTTCTGAAATTCTCAAAGAAAAAGGTTTCCCCGATGAATTCAGGAATGCTATTCTTTCTCATGCGAATTACAGTGGGATAAAGCGGGAAACTTTATTACAAAAAGTTTTGTTTGCATGTGATGAACTTGCAGGTTTCATTACTGCAGTTACTTATGTAAGACCAAGCAGAACAATAGACGAAGTTGAAGTAAAATCTGTCAAGAAAAAATTAAAAGACAAGGCATTTGCGCGAAACGTCAGCCGTGATGATATAAATTCCGGTGCGGAAGCATTAAGCATTCCTCTTGATGAACACATTCAGTTTTGTATAAATGCAATGAAGGGAAATAAGGAAGTTCTTGGTTTGTAATGATTGGAGAGATTGCAGAAGATTTTGTTCTGGAAAACCAAAGTAGAAACACATTTAAGCTTTACGATAATTTAAGCTGTAAAATCCTTTTGATATTTTATCCTAAAGATAGTACACCTGTTTGTACAAGGCAGCTTTCAGATTACAATGTCAATAAAGAAATATTTGATAAACTTGGAATTAATTTAGTTGGTATAAATACTGGCTCTATTGAATCTCATAATTCTTTTTCAAAATCTTGTAATTTAAATTTTCCCGTTCTTTCAGATCCTCTTAAAGTGGTAAGTCTGAAATATAAAGCCTTAAATTTTTTTGGGAGCAATAAGCGAAGATTAGTTTTAATTGGGACAGATAAAAAGATACTCTTTGAGAAGGATGTTTTATCATTTATATATCTTTCTTCAGACAAGCTGAAATTGATATTTGAGAAAATAAGCTAACGATAATATCCTTGACAAATATGCTAATAGTTAGCTAAATTGGCTGTCCAAAGAAGGAGATTTAATAGAGATTTTTGCTACAAGAGGAAATAAAGTTCGCGCGAACTTGATAATAATTTGTCCTTAGGATTCAGTAATTAAAAACCCGGTTTAATGAAAAGCAAAATCTCTGTTATCATTTTAATCCTTTCCATTTCTGCTTTCCCGCAGAGTCCGATTAAAGTTATTTCATCTGACTATAGGTCTATAGTTATTGAGTTTTCACCTTCTAAGTTTAATACTCAAGAAAGAACGATAGATAACCAGAAATTTTATGATATTTATTTTGATGGAAGTTCTATACAATCATCTGATGATTGGGAGAACCTTCTATTCCTGAATTCCTGCTAAATGTTGGTGTACCCTGGTGAAACAGGGAATACGATAGAAATTATTTCTACTCAGTACACTGAAATTAATGGCAAGCCGACACCGATACCTGAACTTCAAAAGGACGGTAATTTAGATAAGGATGTTTATAAAATCGGTACGAACTATTACAAATATAAACCACCGGATGAGGTGGTAACTTTCGGTAATTTTGGAGTTATTAGAAGTATTAAAGTGCAAACTGTTAAAATCCTTCCTGTTAAATATTTCCCAGGAACAGGGAAGATAAGACTTTACAACAAAATTATTTTCAGAGTTAATTTTGCACCTCACCAGGTTTACTCAAATAGAGTGAATGATGACCTTGCAGAATCTACAATAATTAATTACCAGGTTTCAAAAAACTGGATAAATAATTCCAGTAGTATTAAAAAAGTAACCGTAGTTAATAGTGTTCTTGCAACAGGTAAATGGGTCAGGTTTGAAGCGCCTGTTGAAGGAATGTATAAGATAACCCGTGATATGTTAAGTTCGTATGGAATAGATGCTAACACTGTTGATCCAAAAAAAATAAAAATTTATAATAATGGTGGCAAAGTGCTTCCTGAAGATCCGATATTACCAAGACCGGGCGATCTTCAGGAAAATGCAATCCGGGTAGTTGGAGAAGAAGATGGCAAATTTGATGCAAACGACTATATACTTTTTTACGGCAGAGGAAATAGTTTCTGGGATTATGATACTGTTTCAAAAGCAATTAAGAGATATTTCCACCCTTATTCAAATGTAAATTATTACTGGATTACTTCAGGTGGTTCTAATGGAAAAAGAATCCAGGATAAACCCGGACTTAACACAACACCTGACTTTGTTGATAGTACCACTTATGCTTTTGCAGATTGGGAGGTTGATAAAATTAATATTGGGCAGACAGGAAGGCTTTTTGCGGGTGATGATTTTTCTCCGAGCGTCACTTCCAGAACATATATGAATAATCTCGATTTCAGAATTGAGGGGACTCCAATTCAATATAGGTTTAATTTTATTAATGCTTCTCAGAATTCTTTTCTATTTAAGTTGTCTGAAAATGGGAGCCAAATATTTTCGCAAACTTTTTATGGGTATAGCACAGATCAATATTCAGCCGGACGATCATATTTATATTCTGCCACATATAGTAATACTTTGCCCGATAACCGCAGTGTTCTTAAATTTGAAATAAACCAGACGAACGCTAATTCTTTAGGTTACCTTGACTATTTTGAAATAACTTATCAAAAAGAACTGAAACCTACTAACAATAATCTTTTGTTGTTTTCAAATGATATGTCGGGCATAATTGAATACAGGCTTAGTAATTTCACAACCACTAATATCAAAGTTTTTGATGTTACTAATTATTCTGATGTTAGAATTGTTACTAATCCTGTTTTACTAAGTGGGGGAGAATGTAACTTTCAAATGACTGAAAGACAAGAACATGTTGCAAAATATTTATGCATTGGTAATGATGATTACAAAACTCCTTCAAATCCTGCTGAGGTTAGCAACTCAAATTTACATGGTATTGCAGACGGAGCAAAATTTATTATTATAACTCATAAAAATTTTATGGACGCTGCCGAAAGATTAAAAGCATACAGGGAAAATGAATCGAAAATAAAAATTTCTACTATTGTTGTTGATATACAGGATATTTTTAATGAATTCTCCTGTGGAATAGTTGATGTTTCAGCAATGAGAGATTTTTTAAAATATGCTTACGATAACTGGCAAATAAAACCTGAATATGTCCTTTTCTTTGGCTCAGGGAATTACGACTATAAAAATGTTGAAGGTTATAACACTAACTACATTCCCACTTTCCAAACTAAAGAATCACTGTCTTTGTTAAGCTCTTACACAACGGATGTTTTTTTTGTTGATTTTGAAGACGGAAATTTATACAACGAAGATTTAGCCCATGGTAGAATTCCATGCAGAACACCTGAAGAAGCAAATATTATGGTGGATAAAATCATACAATATGAAAAAGGTGATACACAGGGATTATGGCGTAATAATATTACTCTTGTTGCAGATGATGGTTATACTTCTACAGATTATGAAGGAGATGAACACACAGCTCCGTCAGAATATCTTGCTTCCACTATTATTCCCAAGTCATTTGACATTAATAAAATATACATGGCAGGCTACCCCATAGTTTTAACCGGTTCCGGGAAAAGAATGCCTGCAGTAAACCAGGCAATTATTGACGCAATTAATCGGGGAACTTTAATTATTAATTATATAGGACACGGGAGTCCTGAGCTTTGGGCTCACGAGGTTGTTTTTGAAAAGAGTACTTCAATTCCTCAATTACATAATGAAGATTTAACATTTTTAGTAGCGGCAACATGTAGTTTTGGTTATTTTGATATTCCTAATTTCCAAAGTGGGGCAGAAGCGATGCTTTTTCTGAAAGACGGAGGAACAGTTGGCTCAGTTACTTCAGCAAGATTGGCTATATCCGACGCAAATCATAGATTCTTGAATCGGTTTTATTCCAGTTTGTTTTTGACTGCAAGAGATACTTTAAATCTTAACATTCCTATCGGTAAAGCTTTATTTTTATCTGATACACATAGTGATTCAAATGACAGGCACTTTTTCCTTTTTGGTGATCCGACTATGAGATTAAATGTTCCGGAATATTTTGGAGAGATTGATTCGATCAATGGTCAGCCTCTTGCAACAAATGTTCAGATAAAAGCCTTAAGCACTGTAAAAGTTGATGGATTTGTTAAGGATGCTAATGGCAATAAGTGGAATGATTTTAATGGTGAAGGCCTATTAAGTATTTATGATTCAGAGGGAAGAGATTCTCTGGAACAGATACATTATGTTGTTAGTGTTCCTGGTGGACTTATTTTCAGAGGAAGAGTTAGCATTACTAACGGCAGATTCTCAACAACTTTTGTCGTGCCTAAAGATATTTCTTATGAAAATAAGAATGGAAAAGTTTCAATTTATTTTTATGGGAATGATGAGGACGGCATAGGCTATACAAACAATATTCTTGTAGGAGGAACGGATTCAACGGCTGTTAACGATAAGAAGGGACCTCAAATGGATATTTATTTTGATGATGCTTCTTATCAGAACTCTTTTCTGGTAACTCCAACCTCTCAGCTTATCATAAAACTTTCTGATGAAAGCGGAATTAATACAACTGGAACTGGTGTCGGGCATAGGTTGGAAGGAGTTTTAAATGATAAAGAAAACAATCCTATAGATTTTTCCAAATACTTTACTGGTGATCTGGATGCAGGCGGAAAATCCGGAGAGGTTAACTATACATTAGGAAATCTGGACGAAGGGGATTATAAACTTTATGTTAAAGCCTGGGATGTATTTAATAATCTTTCATCCGAGACGGTTTATTTTACAGTAACTTCCGGCAGCGATTTGGCAATAAGGGATGTTTATAATTATCCCGATCCCTTTAGTTCGTCAACTACATTTACATTTCAACAAAACCTTAATTCTGTATTAGATGTGGAAATAAAAATTTATACCGTTGCAGGAAGACTAATCAAAGTAATAAACAAAGAGAATGTTAGAGAAAAATTTGTTGCTGTTGACTGGGATGGCAGAGACACCGATGGTAATTTTATCGCAAATGGTACCTACTTATACAAATTAAAAGTTAAAACAGTCGATGGACAGTACACCAAAAGTGTACTTGGTAAACTTGCAGTGATAAGATAATGGCATTTTTTTCTGTTTTTCAAACTATATCTTTATATTTAAAGATTACAGAAAAATAAGCAGAAACAGTTTTTTATAATTTAGATTATTTAATATCGGAGGAAGTTAATATGAAATTTATTCTCAGGCTATTGCTGGTCAGCATCATGTTTGTTTTGCCTAAAGTTGCCTATGGACAAGGTGAATCTGCTGTCCCTTTTCTACTCCTTGCGCCCGACTCAAGAGGCGGTGGAATTGGTGAGTCCGGAGGTGGACTTGCTGACAACTCTGCTGCTATTTTCTGGAACCCTGCAGGTATAGCATTTTTAACGGGTTCTGAAGTTAGTATAACACACAGTAACTGGCTTCCGCAGTTTAATCTTGATCTCTTTTATGATTATCTGACTTACAGACAATATGTTGAAGATCTTAATGGCAGTGTTACAGCAAGTATCACTTATATGAACTTCGGAGAGTTTCAGAGGACTCTTGAAACTGGTCCCGATGTGGTAGGCACCTTCACATCTTTTGATGCAGCCTTAACTTTGGGCTACGCAACAAAATTAAGTAGTGATTGGGGAATAGGATTTAATTTTAGATTAATTCACTCAAGACTTTCCGACCAACCTACAGCCGAAGAACAGGGAAAAGGTGTTGCTACTTCTGTAAGTTTTGATGTAGGTTTTATGTGGCGTCCTGAAAAACTTGTTCTCCCATTAATTGATGAAGATATTGGTAAGGAGTTTTCAGTTGGAGTTAACATAAGCAATCTTGGTCCCAAAATTTATTATATAGACAGGGCACAGGCTGACCCGATACCTACTAACTTCAGACTTGGATTTGCATATAAACTTGTAGATGATGAATTCAATTCTCTTATTTACACTCTTGATTTCAGCAAGCTACTCATTAGTAAAAAGGGAGCTACCTCAAAAGAATTTTACCAGGCTATTTTTTACTCTTGGATTGATAAGCCTTTTAATGAAGAACTCAAGGAAATAATTACTTCCATGGGACTTGAGTACTGGTATGGTCAACCCGGTGATTTTCTTTTTGCATTAAGGACTGGATTTTTCTATGAAGATCCTAATTATGGTAACAGGAAATTCGTTACCTTTGGTGCAGGTATCAGGTACGATATTTACGGATTTGATTTTAGTTACATATCGACTGCAGTGTTTAAAGGTGGAGAAAATCAGCCTCTCTCAGACACTTTGCGTTTTACAGTCCTGATTGGCTGGGGTGCTGTTCCTGAAAGCACAAGAGGTTTACCAAGAGGAATTTAATTTTTTAATGTCGAAAAAAATAATTGCTGTTTTTATTCTAACAACGTGTTTGGGCAGTATATCTGCCCAAACTTTTATTGGAAAGATTAATCCTTTTCCGGAATATAAATCTGTTTCTCTTTCTTCAAATGATACTATTAAGATACTTGGAATAATGGTAAACTTTCAGGAAGATAAAGACGGATCAACATCCGGAAATGGAAAGTTTGGTACTATTTACACCTCCGATTATGGTAGTACAATTCTCGATCCTCTTCCTCATGACAAAGCGTATTTCGAAGCTCATCTTGAATTTGTAAAAAACTATTTTAATAAAGTATCGGGAGGTAAATTAACGATTGAATATTTTATTTTACCCGATACTGTTTCTGTTTCTAAAACGATGAGAAATTATTCTCCCGACCCTAACTCTGATGATTTCACTTCTATTGCAAATTTTAGTAAAGAAGTTTGGACTATTGCTCAAGCGAATTATCCAGATGTCGATTTTAGCTCTTATGATCTGTTTACAATTTTTCATGCCGGTGTAGGAAGAGATGTTTCAGTTCCCGGAAGCTTGGGTAATGAAAGAGATTTGCCATCAGTATTTCTTAGTGATAAAGCTTTAAAAAGTACTTTAAGTGATTTGTCCGGTCTTCCGGTAAACAGGAACGGAGAATATAATTCTCTTATAATTCCTGAAACAGAAAGCAGGGAAAATGAAACCTTAACAGGAACTGCATTATATCAAATATCTATTAATGGATTATTAGCTGCGAGTGTCGGCAGCTATTTAGGTTTACCTGATCTTTTTAATACTGAAACCGGAGTAAGCGCAATTGGAAGATTTGGTTTAATGGATGGACAGGCGATTTTTGCATACAACGGTACATTTCCTCCCGAACCTTCTGCATGGGAAAAAATTTATTTAGGCTGGGAACAGCCGGTTACTGTTCAACCTGGTAATTACAATATTAATCTTGTCACAAAACATGCTTCGGCAGCTGGAGATACCGTTATTCTTAAAGTTCCCATTAATTCCTCAGAATATTTTTTAGTAGAGGACAGGATACGCGATGCAAACTCTGACGGGGCAAAAATCACATATATTCTTAATGGATTAAAAAGGACAAAAACTTTCACCAAAGATACAACGGGCTTCCTTAGTTATGATGTTGATTCCCTTCGCGGTGTGATTACAGATGTTGATGAATATGATTGGGCTTTGCCAAGTACAGTCAGTGTTGATAATGGTTCTTACTATCCGAAACCAGGAGGAGGAATTGTAATCTGGCATATTGATGAGAATGTTATAAAAAATAATATAGATTATAACAAAGTTAATGTGGATATGAACAACAGGGGTGTTGATGTTGAAGAAGCAGATGGTGTTCAGGATATAGGAGAAAGTTTTTATGATATTTTTGGAGACCTTGTTATCGGTGAAGGTTATGCAGAAGATTTTTGGTATGCCGGTAATCCTGCCCAATTATACAAAAATAAATTTTCAAAGGATACACGTCCCAATACAAATACAAACTCCGGTGCAAACAGTTTAATAACATTTTCAAATTTTTCGGCTAAAGCAAACAGGATGAGTTTTAAGCTGAGTTATGGAGATTCTTTAATTGTTCCGATTACTAAATATAATTTAAATATTCCTTCGGCTTAAGGCTCTTACTTATACTCCAAGAGAATCAGAACAATTTTCGTTTTACACTTTTATCAGATTCATCTTTATATAATCTCTCAATTTCAGACTATAAAAAATTGGATAACTTTTACTCCGATTATAAAACTGCTTCTTATATAGATGGGAACGAATATTACACTTGGAATCAAGAGGTTCTTATATTTATCAATATCCTGATAATGGAAGTGCTTCTGTGGGATATATATGTTGGGGAAACAATCACAACTCCTGTAACTTTCAGAAAAAATTCTTCCGGCACAAATGAATTAATTGTGGGAACAGAAAAAGGGAAAGTAAAAGTTTTCACTTTAGATGCTGTTAACGGAATTGTTTTGGCTCAGGAATATGCTGCAGATATGGAAACTCCTATTCGTTTTATTGCTGCTTCCGGGGATTACATTTCTTTTGCGACTGGTTACAAACTTTTTGATTCTAACGGGAAAAGTTATCTCTAAGCGAATCGATACCTGATAAAATTTCAAACTCATCAGACAGCCAGATTTATAATCTTGCTCTGACAAAATTAAAAGATGGCAGTAATGTTTCGATTAGTTCATTATACATAATAGAATTTTTGTAATTGCAGGTGATGAATTGATAAGCAGTTTCTCAGTCAATGATGGAATAAGTTCTTTATCAATTGCAGATTTAAAAAACGATGGTGAAAATTATATCTTATTTACAGATGGAAATAATCTCGAAGCATTAAATCTTCAAGGTGCTTCTGCAGATAATTTCCCTTTTACTGATCCTCAAGCAATTGGTTTTACTGGAACTCCAATCGCTGCTGATTTTGAAGGTGATGGGAAATCAGAAGTTATTGCATCAACAAAAGACGGAAGAATTTTTGCTATTGATGGAGGAACAGGAAAAGTAGTAAATGGATTTCCAATATCGACTGGAGCGCAGCTTGCAACAACTCCGGTTTTATTTAATTACCAGGGAAAAGCTTCTCTTGCTGCAATTGATGTTCAAAATAACTTTTATGCATGGAATATTGGTGCTATCGATGGAAAGATGTTCTGGTCTGAAGAAAATGGAAATAATTATAATTCTTCTTTTGTAGATAAAGCTGATAACTCTGCAAACTTTACGAATCAATTTTTCCCGGCAAACAGAGTTTACAATTATCCTAATCCTGTTTATGATAATACGACTTACATCAGATATTATGTTTCCGAAGATTCCAAAATAAATATTAAAATATTTGATCTGGCGGGAGGCTTTGTTGCAGAATTAAATGATAATGCAATTGGTGGTCTTGATAATGAAACCAAATGGAATGTTAATAATATACAAAGCGGAGTTTATTTAGCCCGAGTTGAGGCAACCGGTTCAAGTGGAAAAACTGAAAGCAACATAATTAAAATTGCAATCATTAAATGACATTTCCGGGTAATATCTTAAAACAAATTAATCTTTCATCTTGCTAACTTCATCCTTAATGAAATATTTAACTGTACTTTTTTTCTTTTGCTTTTTTGCTTCGGCATTCGCACAGTTTACCGATTTCCATCCTGAACTTAACTGGTACACTATTAAAGGCAAACATGTTGAAGTTCATTTTCACGAAGGAGCTGAGAGAACTGCAAAAGTAGTAGCTAAAATAGCTGATGAAGTATGGGGACCAATTTGCTCTCTTTATGGTTATGAACCTGATGTTGTCCATTTTGTAATAAAAGATATTGATGATTACTCGAACGGAGCCACATATTTTTTTGATAACAAAATAGAGATATGGACAAGCGCTCTTGATTTTGATTTACGCGGAACACATAACTGGCTGCGCAATGTAATCTCTCACGAGTTTACTCACATGGTTCAAATTCAGTCTTCTATGAAATCTACAAGAAGTTTGCCCGCAGTTTTTTTTCAGGCTCTTAATTATGAAGATGAAAGAAGACCTGATATTCTCTACGGTTTTCCAAACTTTATTATTTCATATCCTCTTGCAACAATTAATGTTCCCGCATGGTTTGCAGAAGGAACTGCACAAAATATGCGGAAAGAATTTAACTATGATAATTGGGATACACACAGAGATATGATCCTCCGTTCTTATGCCCTTGATGGAAATATGCTGACCTGGAATGAAATGGGCGTATTCGGAAAGACGAGTCTTGGTAATGAATCTGTTTATAATGCGGGATTTGCTCTTACACGTTATATCACTCAAAAATATGGTGAAGATAAACTTGCTAAGATAAGCCGTGCGCTCGGCAACTTCTGGAATTTTTCTATTGATGCTGCTTTTGAAGACGCACTTGGAAAAAGCGGAACTGAAGTTTATGATGAATGGAAAGACTTCTTAACAAAAAGCTATAAAGAACGCACAGCAGCGGTTAGAGAGAATCTTGTTGTAGGAGATACACTTGCAAAAGTTGGATTCGGAAATTTTTATCCTATCTATTCCAAGGACGGCTCAAAGTTTTTATATATCTCAAATAAAACTTCGGATTATTTTGGTCTCTCCGATATTTATCTTTATGATTTAAAGACCAAAAAAGAAAAGATGCTCGTTGATGGAGTACGTTCAACAGTAAGCTGGATCCCCGGAGAAAATAAAATTATTTATTCCAAGCTTAGCGATGATAACCCAAACTGGTACAATGTTCACGATCTTTATGTTTATGATATTGATAAAGATAAAGAAACGCGTCTAACTTATGATCTTCGTGCAAACCAGCCTTCAATATCGAACGATGGGAAAAAGATTGTATTTATTTTTCAGAAAGATGGTACGACAAATCTTGGTACCGTTGATATAAACGGACAAAATTTTAAGAAGCTTACTAATTTTAATAATGGAGAACAGGTTTATAATCCCAAATTTTCTAACGATGATTCTTATATTGTTTTTGATTATTCCTATCGTGAAACCAGAGATATTTATAAAGTTAATCCCGATGGGACAGGGTATGAGCCGGTAATATCAACAGATTTTGATGAGAGAAATCCTGTAATTGCTAAAGACGGTAATATGATATATTGTTCCGATGAAACAGGCATTTTCAATATTTACAAATATGATTTTAAAACTAAAGAAAAGACACAACTAACAAATGTTCTTGGTGGTGCCTTTATGCCGACTGTTGCCGACAACGGCGATATTATTTATTCAGGTTACACTTCTTCAGGATATAAAATTTTTCAAATAACTTCAGAAGAACAGCGAAAAGTTATTCGCTGGTAAAAATTATGTCTGGCTTAAAAATCCACCTCTCGATGTTTATTCAACTATTGGTGATTTAACTGCTGCTGAATTTAAGAGACTAAGAAACTTTAATGATTATGATGTCCCCGATTATGATGAAGAACCCTACAGTGGCGTTTTTTCAAGATTGACTTTCTTTCCTTTACTAAGGTATGACAACTATAATACATCGAATAAATTTTTAGAAAAGCTGAAACCTGGTGTGTTTGTTACTTCGAGCGATATGCTTAACAGGTATTCTTTGTTTGCAGGAGGTTCAATTAACTCAAGGCTTGAAAGAGATTTGTTCCTGACATTCGATTACAGAAATAAATTACCTTTGCTTTTTGACCTGGGAATAAAACCGGAACTTTCTCTTGAACTTTATAATCTCAGCAGGAAAGCAAATGTTGATGTCTCTTTTTTCCCAGATACTGTTTCTAACGGAACTATTAATTATGAGGCTGTTAGTTCCAACAGATGTTACGTATAATCTTTTTGAAGTTGATGTTGTTGCAAACCACAGGATTTTTTCCAGAGAACAAAATCTTGAGCTTAGATTTATTTTTAGCCAGTACTCGGCATCCTTGGGAAGTTTTCTGCTGCCTAATGATAATGGTTTGTATCCAACAACAAACGATACATATTTGATCGGCAGGAATTTTCAATTAAAATATAGTTTGGATGCGTTGGTTCCTTATGTCGATGATGAAATTAATCCGATAGGCGTGCAGCTAAATGTACAATATAATTATGAGTTCAATGAATTTAATAACGAAGGAGCGTATGTAGTTGAAAACGGTTTCCTGGAACCAAAATATAATCACTTTAATTTTCACAGGCTTGAGTTGAACTCCAAAATTCACTTTCCTTTATGGGGACATCATACTTTAACTCTTGGCTTAAGAGGCGGAACAATATTAGGTCCGGCTGTTCCCGATTTTTTTGATTTCTATTTAGGCGGACTGATCGGAATGAAAGCATATCCTTTTTATGCAATCAGTGGTAATGAACTTACGTGGATTAATCTTACTTACAGGTTTCCTCTTTTCAGAAATATTGATGCTAGAGCCGGGCATCTTTACTTAGATAAAATTTATTTTTCTGTTTATGGAGATCTTGGAAATGCATGGACAGGTGATTTCCCTTCATTAAATACTTTTAAAAAAGGAGCTGGAGCAGAAGTAAGAATTCAAATGAATTCATATTATCTTTTCCCAACAGACATATTCTTTAATGCCGCTTACGGTTTTGACAAGTTTAACAGAATTGTTAATAATGAAACTTTAACTTATGGTAAAGAGTGGAGATTTTACGGAGGAATTTTATTTGGATTTGATATTTAAATAATAAACTTTACTTAGAACGCGGAAAATAATCCACACTTAATAAATTTATAACTAATAGTATTGATATGAAAAAAAAATATTGTTTCTTACTTTTAGTGATAACCTTAATCTCGCCGGCATATCCACAATCATCTGAAATAAATTTAACCGGCAGCCTTTATGCAGATTCTAAAATGTTATTGGAAAAAAATAATGTTGAATCACTCCCACAATTAACTTTTCAAAATGAAGATAAAAAGTCTCCGTCTGCTTGCCGGTGCTTTATCATTTGTGTTGCCGGGCGCGGGTGAATTTTATAATGGAGATTATATAAGAGCGGCAATATTTGTTGCCATAGAAGCGGCGGTAATAACAACAGCAGTTATTTATAATAATAAAGGCATTAAACAAACAGAATCATTTCAAAATTATGCCGACGATTACAAAAATCCGGATCATCATTGGAGCGTTGTTAAATATGCTGAATACTTGAACTCACAGCAGACCGATCCTGACAAACTTGTACAGATAAATCCCGATGAATCGCTTCCACCGTGGGAAAGGGTAAACTGGGCACAGTTAAATGCTGCAGAACAAGCAGGGAACGGTACGCATTCGCTGCCTCTCCACGGTACGCAACAATATTATGAATTGATTGGCAAATATCATGAATATATTCCCGGATGGACAACTGGCAACGATATAGTTAATCCTCCTAAGGAAATGCTGGACTATTCTAAAATGCGTGGTAAGGCAAACGATTATTATAATGTTTCTTCAAAAGCAGTAATAGGAATTTATATTAATCACTTCCTTAGTATTCTAGATGCTGTGTGGTTAACGGTGAATCACAATAAATCTCTTGCTGTAAAAATGAGAATGGAACAAAACTATTATGGCGACAGGATGGATTTAGTTCCTACTTTAAAATTTTCTTTAAGTTTCTAATTTTTGTGATTATGAGTTATGGGGTAATGAGATTATGAGAGTTTGAAAGCATTACAATTAATTACTTCTTTCTGCTAATCTTTAAGTAAATTTGCATTTCTTAAACATTGAGTCTTATTTTTCTATATGAAATCTCCCGTAGTAGTAATTGTTGGCAGACCCAACGTTGGTAAATCAACTCTTTTTAATCGCCTTGTAGGAAAAAGAGATGCTATAGTTGATAACATAAGCGGAGTTACCCGCGATAGAAATTACGGCGAAGTTGAATGGAACGGAAAAGAATTTAAGTTGATTGACACAGGCGGTTATGTACCCAACTCAACTGATCTTTTTGAAACTGCTATAAGAGAACAAGTTGAAATTGCTATTGAGGAAGCCGATGCCATAATTTTTATGGTAGATGTAAGAACAGGTATAAGTCCGGTAGATGTCGAAATCACAAATTTGCTGAGAAGCGCTGATAAGAATTTCTATCTCGTTGTAAATAAAGTTGATTCAGAAAATTTTGAAACTGCTGTTGCCGAGTTCTATAAGCTTGGGATTGATAAAACATTTGATATATCTGCTTTAGTCGGAAGAAAGACAGGAGATTTTTTAGATGTTCTCACTTCTGATTTTCCAGCTAATGCAGAAGAAAAAGAAGACACGAGATTAAAAATTGCAATACTTGGTCGTCCGAATGTTGGGAAATCATCATTAACAAATTCTCTTTTGGGTTACGACAGAAGTATAGTAACAGATATTCCGGGTACAACAAGGGACAGCATTGATTCAATATTAAAATATTATGGAAAAGAAATTGTACTTGTTGACACCGCGGGTCTTCGAAAAAAGAAAAGGATAGATGAAAGCATAGAATTCTTTTCTGCTATCCGTACCCTTAAAGCCGTCGGGGAATGTGATGTTGCAATAGTTTTGATCGATGCAAAAATAGGATTGGATAAACAGGATCAAAAAATAATTGATGAGGCAATAAGAAGAAGAAAAGGTTTGATAATTGCAGTTAACAAATGGGATTTGATCGAAAAAGAAACAAAGACCGCCAAACAGCATGAAGATACAATTAGAGATAAATTAGGTTCGATAGATTATGCCCCGGTTATTTTTATATCTGCTTTAACCAAGCAAAGAATTTTTAAGCTTATAGAATTAGGTCAGCAAATCGGTGACGAAAGAAAGAAAAAGATACCTACTAATACTTTAAATGATGTGCTTCTTCCAATAATTGAAAAAAGTCCTCCTCCATCAACCGGCACAGGTAAAGAAGTAAAGATTAAATATATTACACAAGGCGGCGAACATTACCCGGTTTTTATTTTCTTTTCGAATCGTCCTAAGGATATCCCGGATAATTATAAAAGATTTTTAGAAAAAACTATTAGAAAAAACTTTGGTTTTATCGGAGTTCCTTTTACAATGGTCCTTTAAAACAAAATGAACAGACCAAAAAATATAATTGTAATTGGCGGAAGTGCAGCTGGTCCGGCAGCGGCGGCAAAAGCAAAACGAGTCAGCCCTGATTCTGATGTTAAAATGTTTGAAGCAGGTAATTTCATTACGACAGGAACATGTGAAATGCCTTATGTTCTTTCCGGGGAAATAGACAGTTATAAAAATATTCTTCTTTTTGATTCCTGCCACATTTAGAAAAGAAAAAGGCGTTGAAGTTTTTACAAAGCATTTTGTTGAGGAAATCGACAGGAAAGCTAAAGAGATTAAAGTTCTGGATTTGTTTAACGGCACAACTCATTTTTATAAATATGATAAATTAATTTTAGCAACCGGGGCAAAACCGAAAACTTAAAACAGTTTGCTTTGCCAGCAGAGAATTTATTTCATTTTAAAAGTGTCTCTGATCTTGTAAAAGTTAAAGAATACATCTTATCAAAAAAGATTAACAACGTTGCAGTTATTGGTTCAGGATACATCGGACTTGAAACTGCAAATGCTTTTTCTTCTCTCGGTTTTAATGTTACAGTGATTGAAAAAGAAAATCGTCCTATTCCTTCTGCTGAAACTGAAGTTCAATTGCTTGTCGAAGAATTGCTCATAAAAAATAAAGTAAGATTTTTTGGAGGAGTTAAAAATTTAAAACCTGTTTATTCAGATGAAAAGATTGAAAGTCTGAATATCGATGGAAGACTTGTAGAAGTTGATCTCGTTATTTTATCCGTCGGCTTTGAGCCTAACAGTGATCTTGCTAAAAAAGCAAAACTCGAAGTTGGAGAATTTGGCGGAATCAGTGTGGATGCAAGACTTAAAACATCTGATCCGCATATTTACGCCGCCGGGGATTGTATTGAAATTATTGATGCTGTTACAAATCGTCCAAGTTATTTTCCTTTAGCAACACTTGCTCGTGATCATGGACATTCTGCTGGGGAAAATGCTGCGGGTGGAAATTCAAGGACAGGTCCGGTTGTTAAAAATATTTCAGTAAAACTTTGGGACAAATATTTGATTAATGTCGGGTTGTCTTCTGCCGAAGCAAAAGAAAATAAATTTAAATTTAAGACTGTTACAGAAGTTGCAAATAATCTCGTTAAAGTAATGCCTGGAAGTGAGAAAGTTTTCGGAAAGATTATTTATGAAGAAAATTCCAAAAAAATTCTCGGTGCAGCTTTCCTTGGAGGAAATGAAGTATCAGGTTATGGAGATATAATTTCAACTTTGATAAGATTGAAACAGCCGGGAGATATCCTATCTGAAATAAATTATAATTATACCCCGCCACTTTCTCCTTTTATAAATTTATTATCTTTATTAGGAAGAAAAATAAAATCTTAACAAGAGATATAAATGAAAAACAACTTTCCCAACTTTAAGTTAATCGATCATCCTTTGATTAAAAAGGATATTACCTTGTTGAGGGATAAAAAAACTCAGCCGGAATATTTCAGAGCTGCTGTTAGAAGGATTTCAAATATTCTTGCTAGTAGAAATCGGGAAGACACTTAACCTGAAGGAAATCAAAGTTGATACTCCGCTCGAGAAAACTAAAGGATACAAACTCAATGAACAAATAATTCTTATTCCTGTTTTAAGAGCAGGATTGAGTATGGTAAGTGGTTTTCTCGATGTAATTCCCGATTGCAAAGTCGGGCATATTGGTCTTCAGAGAAATGAAGAAACTCTCGAGCCTGTTGAATATTATTTTAAGATTCCCAAGGTAAATGCAAATTCAAAAATTATTTTACTCGATCCGATGCTTGCTACGGGGGGTAGCGCTTCAGAAGCATTAAAATATTTGAAGAAAAAGGGAGGAAGAAAAATTATTTTTGCCTGTCTTGTTGCAGCTCCTGTTGGCATTAAGAAGATTCTGAAAGAACATAGCGAAGTTGAAATATATTCTGCGGCTCTCGATAGGGAATTAAATAATAAAGGATATATCTTACCCGGCTTAGGGGATGCAGGAGACAGAACTTTTGGGACACTCTAAGTACATTTTCTTTTTTTTAATTTGCTCATCCAGTTTTTTTACAAGCCCAGGTTTTTCCTGATTCAAAAGTGGATTCACTACTCCGAGATGGAATAGAAAATATTATAAATCAAAAGTATGATTTATCAAAAAAAGATTTCATCATTCTCGATAAAGATTTTCCGAAACTTCCTGTTGGTAAAATTTATATTGCCGCTGTTGAGATTGCCAAATCTTATGATCTTGCTATTCCGTTCAAAACAGATTTAATAAATAAAAATCTTGATGAAGCGAAAGAAATGTCGGAAGCATTAATAGATTCTGAGGAAGATAATATATGGAACAATTATTTTCTTGCACTAGCTGATGGTTACAAAGCGTACTTTGATGCATTAACCGGAGATTGGCTTTCTGCTTTTGGAATAGGAGTTACTTCCGTACATCTTTTCGAACATTGTTTGAAAGTCGATTCTACTTTTTATGAAGCCTTGATTGCTACGGGTACTTATAAATATTGGAAGAGTAGTAAAATGGAATTCCTGAACTGGCTTCCTTTTGTAAGCGATGAAAGGGAAGAAGGGATTAAACTTTTAGAAGAAGCAGTGAACAACTCGTCATATAATTCTTATCTTGCAATTAATTCGCTGATATGGATTTATATCGACAGGCATGAATTCATCAAAGCAATAGGGATTGCAGAATCGGCTTTGGTTCGTTATCCCAATAGTAGATTTTTTAAATATGGGTTAGCCAGAGCCTATGAAGATGTTGACAAGCAAAAAGCAATTCAAATTTATTATGAAATATTAAATTCATTTACCGATGCAGAAAAATTAAATCGTTGCAATGAAATAATTTTAAAGCATATTATTGCACAGCAATATTACCGTTTGGGAGACAATAAATCTGCTTTGGCTTTATGCAATGAAATTTTAAGCATAAAGAATCTGACTGATTATGAATTAGATAAATTGGGAGACCGGCTGGATAGAGTTAAATCACTTAAAAGAGAACTTTCCAACCATTAAACCTCAAAACTTAAACTTCCCAATTATAATTAGGACTTTACCTATTCAAATAAAAAAGCTAAATTAAAGGTGAATTGAAGAAAATAGGAATTGTAAAATTGCAGGAAGCAAGAGGAAGCACGTTAAGTTATGACAATGAGTGATCCAAGAAGTGCAAAAATGCTCGAAGAACTTTTGATGGTTTGCAGAAAAAATCTGCCTTCTATAAATGAAAACCTGATTATTAAAAGTTTTGAATTTTCTGTTGAAGCGCACAAGAATGATCTTCGTGCATCCGGTGAGCCTTATTTTATTCATCCTTACCATGTTGCATTAATCGTTGCCGAAGAACTTCCTTTAGATGATATAACTGTAGCAAGCGCTTTGCTTCACGATGTTGCAGAAGATACCGAGTTCAGCATTAGTCTTCTTTCAAAAGAATTTGGCAGCGCTGTAGCAGAAATTGTTGACGGAGTTACAAAGATAAGCGGGATATTTAAAGGACAGGAAATTACTAAAGCCGAAAACTATCGCAAACTTCTTCTCTCGATGGTAAAAGATGTTAGAGTTATACTTGTAAAGTTTGCAGACCGTCTTCACAACATGAGAACGCTTGAATTTGTGAATCCGGAAAAGCAAAGAAGAATTGCACAGGAAACTCTGGAAATATATGCTCCATTTGCTCACCGTTTTGGTTTAGGACGCGTTAAGTGGGAGCTCGAAGATTTATCTTTTAAATATCTTAACCGCGATGCTTTTGAGGACCTCGTAAAAAAAGTAAAAGCGAAAAGAAAAGAGAGAGAGTCCTACATAAAAAAATTCAGTGAGCCGATCATTCAAAAACTTAACGAGTACAATCTTAAATATGATATAAGCGGAAGACCAAAACATCTTTACAGCATTTACAGGAAGATGATTAGAAGGAATAAACCTTTTGAAGAAATCTATGATCTCTTTGCTATAAGAGTAATTTTAGATACAGAAAATACTTATGATTGTTATACATCTCTTGGAATTGTAAACCAGATTTATCTCCCGGTTCCCGACAGGTTTAAAGATTACATCTCTATCCCCAAGACGAACAATTATCAATCTATTCATACAACAGTTGTGGGTCCTGAAGGTAGACTTGTTGAAATTCAAATTAGAACGAAGAAAATGCATGAAGTTGCTGAGAGAGGTGTTGCTGCCCACTGGAGATATAAGGAAAACAAAACTGCAAATGAAAAAGATCTTGAGAACTGGGTAAACTGGATAAGGGATATTTTTGAAAATGCTTCGAAGGATGAAGCACGAAAAGATTTGATGGAGAGTTTCAAATTAAATCTTTACCAGGATGAAATTTATGTTTTTACTCCCAAAGGAGATTTGAGAAGATTGCCTGTTGATTCCACTCCTGTCGATTTTGCTTTTGAGATTCACAGTAATGTTGGCTATCACTGCATTGGCGCTAAAGTAAATGGAAAGATTGTTCCTCTCGATACGGTTCTTCATAGTGGAGACCAGTTGGAAATAATAACTTCCAAGACACAACATCCGAATAAGAACTGGATAAAATTTGTAACTACTCATAAAGCGAAAATTGCCATAAGAAAATGGATGAAGAAAGAGGAAGATGAGATAGTTGATTCGGGTAAAGAAATCTGGGACAAGAAAATTAAGAAGTTTAAACTAACTTTTACTCAACAAGACCTTGACAGAATTGCAACTAACTTAAAGTTTGACAGCCCGCGTCATATGTTTAGAACCATTGCTCAGGGTAAAGCAAATGTTGATGAGATTTTAACTGCCACAAAAGAAAAAGAAAAAAAGGAAAAAGTATCGGTACTCGAGTTCGATACATTTGCAGATTCGGCGCGGAGCAATGCAGGCGGAGTTTTAGTTGAAGGAATTGATTCGAATATAATGTATTCGTATGCGAAGTGTTGTAATCCTATTCCCGGTGATCCGATTATTGGCTATATTACAGTTGGTGAAGGAATAAAAATTCACCGTAAAACATGCAATAATTTGATTCGCTTGTCTGAGACAGATCCAAGTAAATTACTTTCGGTACAATGGCCGGAGAGTGAAGGTTCACTTTTTGTTGCCGGACTCACTGTTATGGGAGAGGATTCGCCCGGTCTTCTTAACGAAATATCTCATGCAATTGTTGCTTATCAGAATACAAATATCAAATCAATAAATATTAGTACCGGCGATTCTGCTTTTGAAGGAAGCGTAACTATTTATGTTCATAATCTAAATCATCTATCAAAGATTGTTGACAGACTAAAAAAGATAAAAGGTGTTTATTCTGTTGAAAGATTTGACGGTTCATAAAATTTAGGACGAGCTAACTGGAAACAAGAATATTAGGAATAGACTACGGCGAGAAAAGAATCGGTCTCGCATTGAGTGATCCTCTTAAAACATTTGCATATCCTTTTAAAACACTACTTAACAATAATATTTTTTTAAGTGATTTAAGTAAGATTATTCAACAAGAAGGAATATCTAAAATAATAATGGGGTTACCTGATTCTGATAATCAAAGAACAGAAAATATCAGATCAAAAATATTATCATTAAAAAATCAGATTGAAAATAAATTTAGTATCGAAGTGATTTTTTGGGATGAAGCATTCACTTCAGTTATAGCAAGTGAAAGAATAATACAAGCAGTCCCAAAAAAATCAAAGAGAAAAGATAAGGGTCTTTTAGACAGGCATGCTGCTTCAATTATATTACAAGAGTATCTTGACAGCATTGCGAGCGAAAAAACAAAATAAAATTTATTGCTACATTATCATAAAACTAATTGACTATTAAAGGTGTAGCGTATATTTTGCAATAACAAAATAATATCATTGGGAGCACTTTATGTCACTTGATGCACTCGGGATGATAGAAACAAAAGGTCTTGTCGGTGCTATTGAAGCTGCCGACGCAATGGTTAAAGCAGCCAAAGTTGAATTGCTCGGCAAGGAAACAATTGGTGGTGGATATGTAACTGTTATGGTTAGAGGCGATGTGGGAGCAGTTAAGGCTGCTACCGATGCCGGAGGCGCGGCTGCTCAGAGAGTTGGAGAATTGATTTCAGTTCATGTAATTCCTCGTCCTCATTCCGAGGTTGAAGCTTTACTTCCAAAGAGAAAATAGTTTATGCCAAAGGCACTTGGGTTAGTTGAAACCCGGGGTCTTGTTGCTGCTATTGAAGCTGCCGATGCTATGGTTAAAGCAGCTAATGTTACTCTTGTCGGTAAAGAAACAACAAACCCCGCTTTGATAACGATTAAGATTGTTGGAGAAACTGCTGCTGTGCGGTCTGCTGTTGATGCAGGCTCTGCTGCTGCAAAAAGAGTTGGGGTGCTCGTTTCCACTCATATAATTCCGCAGCCCGATGACCAGATGATTATACTTCTTCCGGAAATAAAAGATACTCCTGAAGAGAAACCAAAAAGAGTTGAAAAAATACTTCAGGAGAAAAAAGAGAAAGTAGCTCCAGTGGTTAAATCAGTTCCACAAGAGGAAGTCAAAAAAGTAAAGAAAGAAGAAAGCAAGAAGGTAGAGATAAAAGAAGAAACAAAACCTTCTGTAGAAGTTAGTGATACAATATCCAGACTAAGAAATGAAGCCCTTGGAATAGAAGAAGAAACGGAAAAGAAAGAGAAAGAAAAACCGAAGACTTCTGTTTCAAAGAAGTCAAAAATTAAAATGGAAGAAGTGGAAATATTAAACGTGCATCAGTTAAGAAGATTTGCCAGAGGTGTCGAAGATTTCCCAATCCAGGGAAGGGAAATTTCAAGAGCAAACCGGAAAGAGCTTCTCGATTACTTTAAGAAATTTATTTCTAAATAATTAATAAAAACATCAGGATTTTTTTGCGACTCCACTAGTAGTGGAGTTTTTTTGTTTTCAATTTAGATTATATTTGTACAGTGAAGAAAAATATTCATATAGTCATTATCTCTCTGTTATTTTCGATTATTCTTTGGGTATCTATTTCATTATCAAATGATTATTACATAACCGTACATTTCCCTGTTAAGATTGTCAACTTCCACGAAGGTTTCACTTCAGGTACAAAACTACCTAACAAAATATCTGCAAAAATAAAAGGTACAGGCTGGAAACTTTTGTCTCTCAGTCTCGGGTCAGAATCTGAATATCTTGTATCTGCTGGAGGAGACACGGGAAGAAAATATATTAATCTTTATAATTCATTACCGGAAAACCAATGGCTTGCCTCCGACATGCAAGTAATTGATTTAAGTCCCGATACACTTTCGATTCGCATTGAAAAAATCGGAAGAAAAAAAGTTAAAATAGATCCTGACCTCTCTTTGAATTTTAAATCAGGATACGGATTAGCTGATAATATTCAGATAAGCCCGGAGTCAACTTATGTTTCCGGTCCGATTAGCCACTTGAAAGATTTAACTTCAGTTCCAACAGAAAAAAAAATGTTGACTGATCTTGATTCAAAAATTGTAGATCACGTTAGTTTAAGAGATATCAGGGGAATGTCTTATGATCAAAATTTAGTAACGATCAACCTTGATGTTCAGAAAATTGTAGATAAAAACTTTGATGATATTCCTGTTTCAGTTCTAGATTTACCAAGTGACAGGGAAGTAGTTTTACTGCCAAATAGAATTAGTGTTGGTGTTCGTGGAGGAGTAAACATACTCGGAAAACTGAATGAAGATCAGTTTAAAGCTTATGTTTATTACCGTGATGTTGTGCTCGATACTGTTGGAAGTGTTGTTCCGCAGGTTGAGTTTCCACAGAATACATCTATGATGTATGTTAAGCCGGAGAGATTGAGATATATCATAAAAAAATATAAGTAAAGATAATTTGTATGTTCATTAGTTTTGAAGGAATTGATTTTTGCGGAAAGTCTACACAGGTAGAGCTTCTGAAAAAATATCTTCTTGAAAAAAATAAGAAAGTAGAAATAATAAGAGAGCCCGGTGGAACGGAAATCTCCGAAAAAGTGAGAGAGATTCTTCTTGATAAAAAACATTACCACATGTTTATGGAAGCCGAAATCTTTCTTTTTTCTGCAAGCAGGGCACAATTAGTTAGGGAAAAAATCCGCCCATGTTTGGAAAAGGGAATCTATGTAATTTCGGATAGGTTCCATGATTCAACTACGGCGTACCAGGGTTTTGGCAGAGGAATCGAATTAGAAACTGTGAAGCATATTAATAACCTTGCAATAGGAAATACGATACCCGATTTAACTTTTATGATTGATATTCCTGTCGAGGTTGCCGAACAAAGGAAAACTCAAAAGCATAATAAAGAACTTGACAGGATTGAAATTTCGGATTCAGGTTTTTATAATCGTGTACGACAAGGTTATCTGAATCTTGCTGAAAAAGAAAAAAGGTTCAGAATAATAGATGGAACATTAAGTAAAGAGGAAGTTCATAGTAAAGTATTGAATGAAATAGTTTTATTTGAAAAAAAGGAGTATGTATGAAGTCGCATAGATATTTTAAATATCTTTTTGCTGCAGTTTTATTATTTGTTTTTTCCGGGTTCTTTTCCGGTAACGATCTGTATTTTGAGATTTCAAAAAATATCGATCTTTTTGGTGCGGTATATAAAGAAGTATCCCTGAATTATGTTGATGATATTGATCCCGAAAAATTTATGCGGGAAGGCATCAAGGGAATGTTGAACACCCTCGATCCTTATACAATTTTTATTGATGAAAATAAAAAAGAAGATATAGATCTTATAACAAGCGGCAAATACGGCGGTGTAGGAATATCAATTGGCATAAGAGGAGATAATGTTACCGTTGTTGAAGTCCTCGATGGTTATTCTGCTCAGAGACAGGGAATAAGAATCGGTGATATTTTGTTGGAAGCAGGCGGCACTAAAATTACTCCTGAAAATATGGAAGACATTTCTAATCTTGTAAAAGGAAAACCGGGGACAGTTGTTGCTCTTAAAGTATTAAGAGAAGATAAAGACACTCTTAATTTTAATCTCATAAGAGAAGAAGTAATTGTAAAAAATTTAATTTATTACGGCTTCTATCCTGAAAACAGTAACAATGTTTATATGAAATTAACAAGTTTCAGCCGTTCTGCTGGAGATGAAGTAAAGAAAGCTCTGCAGGAACTTAAAGCAAAGAAAGAAATTAAATCTGTAGTTTTTGATTTGAGAGGAAACCCCGGCGGTCTGCTTGATGTTGCAGCTGATATTGTTGATAAATTTCTTGATAAAGGGAAATTAATTGTATACTACAAAAGGTAGAGAAGAAACATCTAAGAAAGAATATTATGCTACGCAGGAACCGATGGCAGGAGATGCTAAGCTTGTTGTTCTTGTGAATGGTGGTTCTGCTTCAGCTTCTGAAATTTTTGCCGGAGCAATACAGGATCACGACAGAGGTGTAATACTTGGAACCAAATCTTTTGGAAAAGGTCTTGTGCAAACTATAACGCCTTTGGATTATAATACTTCTCTAAAAATTACAACTGCAAAATATTATACACCAAGTGGAAGGTGCATTCAAAAAATAGATTACTCAAAAGGGAATGACGTTATAGTTAATACTGATTCTCTTATAAAAGCACCTTACCCAACTGATAATGACCGTGTTGTTTATGGTGCCGGTGGAATCACGCCGGATACTACCGTTGAATTTAGTATTGATGGTGATTTAACAATGGATCTCCTGGCGAAAGGTTTATTCTTTAAGTTTGCAGATTACTACTATTACCGTTATCCCGATGAAAAATTTTCTTCTATAAGCAATGAAAAACTGATTGATGAATTTACAAAGTATCTTAAAGACAATAATTTTGTTTATAAATCGGAATCTGAAAAGCAGCTTGATGAAGTAATTGCAGATGCAAATAAGAAAAAGCTGAACGAGAAAGTAATTGCTGATCTGGAAGATGCTCAAAACTCTTTTGAAGCATTGGATAACGGTGATCTTTCACTATATAAGAATGAGATTCTGATTGAGTTAAGAGGCGAATTGGCTTCTCGTTACTTAGGAGCAGAAGGCAGAATTGAAGAGCTTCTTAAATATGATGAACAATTTCAGGCCGCTTACAAAGTAGTATCAAATACTAAAGTTTATGATAGGTTACTGAATATTAAATAACACCTCAAAATTTTTATAATATGGAAGATGGTGAGAATTATAATCATCATCTTCCTTTTTTGTTTTCTCCCTTACTATATTTAAATATAGCTCGTCTATTAATTAGTATTCTTCATGAATGATACTTTAAAAGAAAAAATCAGAAGTGTAGTTGGTTCTGGTAATTATTTCGATTCTCACGAAGATAAACTCAGTTATTCTTTCGATGCAACACCTATCTTTCAACATCTTCCCGAAGCAATTGTTTTTCCGGAGAGTGAAGAACAAATCTCTCAAATAGTAAAATTAGCAAACCAGGAAAAATTTAATATTGTTCCGAGAGGTGCAGGAACAGGCTTAAGCGGCGGTGCAGTTCCGGTTGAAAATAGTCTTGTTATTGTGATGACTAAATGGAATAATATTCTTGAGATCGATACACAAAACTTAACTGCAACTGTTCAGCCGGGAGTTGTAACAGGAATTCTTCAAAAAGAAGTTGAAAAGTTTGGATTGTTTTATCCTCCCGATCCCGGAAGCTTAAATGTTTGCACAATCGGCGGAAATGTTGCAAACAATGCCGGCGGTTTGCGCGGTTTGAAATATGGAGTTACGAAAAATTATGTTCTCGGAACAGAAATGATTTTGCCGAATGGAGAGTTGTTAAAAACCGGCGGCAAAAATATGAAAGACGTTGCGGGGTATAATCTCAGGGATTTTATTGTTGGAAGCGAAGGAACACTCGGCATAATCACAAAAATTTTATTAAAGCTGATTCCTAAACCGCAGCAATCAATTACTATTCTTGCTTACTTTGATAAGCTTTTAGATTCGGCAAAATCTGTTTCAAAAATTATTTCTTCTCATATAGTTCCAAGTATGATGGAATTCCTTGACAATATAACTATAAATTGTGTTGAGGATTTTACTAAGATAGGACTTCCGAGAAACAGCGAAGCAATTTTATTAATTGAAGTCGATGGACGTGGAAGTGAAGTTAGAGAAGATGCAAATACTATTGTAGATATTTTGAAAAAGAATAATGCATCTTTTGTTAAAGAAGCTACGAGCGAAGAAGAATCTTTAACTTTAAAAGCTGCAAGACGAAGTGCATTCAGTGCATTGGCGAGAAAAAGACCAACTACTATTCTTGAAGATGCGACAGTTCCAAGAAGCGAATTGCCTGTTATGATTGAGAAAGTTACTGAAGCTGCGAAAAGATTCGATGTTATGTTTGGAAATTTTGGACATGCCGGAGATGGGAATCTCCATCCAACCTGCTTAACTGATGAAAGAAATAATGATGAAATTACCCGCGCTCACAATGCTTTTGATTTTATTTTTAATGAAGCGATAAAACTTGGCGGAACAATTACAGGAGAACATGGAACAGGTTTGGCAAAGAAACAATTTCTTGAAAAAGCTACTGGCATTCCTGCTGTTGAAATGATGAAGCAAATTAAAACCGCAATCGATCCAAATAATATTATAAATCCGGGTAAGATTTTTTCTATATCGCCGAGGTGTGAAGAATTTTCGAGCCAGTGAAGCGGCAGATGGCAAACGGCAAAGGAAAATACAGCAGTTGACCTTTATGACAAAAGTAAATAACCACCTACTTAGTGTTTTACCAAATGATGACATCCTCTCGCAATGCATTCACTGCGGAATGTGCCTTGCTGTTTGTCCGACTTATGAATTAACAAAACTCGAGCGATCTTCACCAAGGGGAAGAATTAGGTTGATAAAATCTGTCGCCGAAGGGACGATGCCTTTAAGCAATATTTTTGTAGATGAAATGAATTTTTGTCTCGATTGCCAGGCTTGTGAAACTGCTTGTCCTGCAGGAGTTAAATATGGAGTAATGGTTGAATCAGCAAGAGCAGAAATTGATAATTCTTCCTTTGGATCTTTTCTAACTAAATTTATAAAGAAATTTATATTAAAATATATTGTAGGGATTCCCAAAAATCTAAAAACTGCTTCAAGACTTCTATATTTCTATCAGCAATCCTTTCTTCCAAAGTTGTTTAAAAAAACTCTACCTGGTAAACTTGCCGAACTTGACTCTCTTTCACCAAGAATTTCCAAAAGATTCTGCGATTCTTTTATTGAAGAAATTACTGAACCGATTGGTGAGAAAAAAATGGAAGTTGCTTTTCTTTATGGCTGTGTTATGAATGTTATGTTTTCTGATGTAAATAAAGACACAGTTGAACTTCTATCAAAAAACGGATGCAGAGTATTTACACCCAAGGAACAGGTTTGCTGTGGCTCTTTGCATGCACACAACGGCGATCCTGAAACCGCTAAGAAACTTGCTAAAAAAAACCTCAAAGCATTTGGCAAATACAATTATGAATATCTCGTTTCAAACTCAGCGGGATGCGGTGCTTTTATGAAAGAGTATAAACATATATTCCAAAGACGATAATGAATTAAAAGAAATTGCAGAAAGTTTTAGCGGCAGGGTAAAAGATTTAAGTGAGTTTTTCTCGGATATAATTCCATTAAATCTTGAAAGTAAAGATGAAAAAGTAACATACCACGATGCCTGTCATCTTGTTCATTCTCAAAAAGTATCTTTGCAGCCGAGAAAAATAATTAACTCAATACCCGGAATTGATTATGTTGAATTGAACGAAGCAAACTGGTGCTGCGGAAGTGCTGGAATTTATAACATTACAAGATATGATGACTCGATGAAAATACTTGATAGGAAAATTAAGAATATTAAAGAAACAGGAGCAGAAAAAGTTATTACCTCAAATCCCGGTTGCATAACACAATTAGAATATGGCTTGAAGAAAAATGGTTTAAATGTTAAGGTTGAGCATTTGGCGAGTTTTCTTAAAACGGAAATGAAGGATAATCTAATTGTAAATACTTTTTCTTCTCCATAATAATTTTCATAAATATGTTCGTAAACATTATTGCATTTCTGTTGATAAACTTCGGGAGTATATGAACGGGGAAGGGATTCATCTAAAATTTTTTGAATTGCAATTAATACCCGTGCTCTTGTTTCCTGGCGTTTTCTCCAATCAAGAACGAGTTTGCCTGCTTTTAGTGAAACAAGAAGTTCTTTGGCAGCAAGTTTAACTTTTTCCTTCTCTTTATTATTAAGATTGGGCTGCTTTAATAAATCAAAAACAGCAAGTTCTTCTTCATTCAAGTTTTCTGAAATTGCCCGTTGTTCTTCTTCGCTAAGTTCTTTTGCAAATGCCAGCAGTTGATCGAAAAATTTTTCAACATTGAGAGCACCGGAATTATATTCATCTATAAGTTCCTGGAGTCTTTCAGCAAAATTAATTCGTTCTTTATTCAGCAATATCATTGCAGAGACTTTGGCCTTCAACGCATTTTTAAGTTTTTCAGCCTGGGTATTTTTCTTGCCCTTTTCAAACATTTTCTTTAATGCGTCAAAGTCTATCTTGCTCAAATCAATCGGAGCAGTTTCCTTTATTATATAAGGTTCAGCTTTTACAGACTCGTCCAATATCTTCGCTATTTTCCGTATAACAGAATTTATATCGACTGGCGGATCGAACGATTTTAATTTATCTGAAATAACTTTTGTTAATCTTACAAATTATACAAACTCATTTACTCTCTGATCCGGAAGGATTGCTTTATAAATTGTATAAATCGCATTTGATAAATAAATAAAACCGGATTTCGTTTGTTCGTTTCGTAATAGGATTTCCACAGCAACATCTATATATTTTATATTAAACAACGCGCCTGCTTCAAGAATTCTGTCGAGATTTATATTTAGACCTAAACAAAATTTCTTAATTTCATTTAATTTTGATTCAAGTTCTTTTTATTAATTCTTCTTTCGGTTTAACAGGAATTTTGCCTTCATCTTTTCCGGTTCCTACGCCATAAATGGCTAAGGCTTTCTGAAGATTTCTGAATACACCAATGTAATCAACAATTAGTCCGTTCGGTTTATTTTTGAAAACTCTGTTGGCTCTTGCGATCGTCTGCATAAGTGTATGGTTCTTCATCGGCTTATCAAGATAAATCGTGGAAACAGGAGGAGCATCGAATCCTGTCATCCACATTGCACAGACAAATACTAACCTGAAAGGATTTTCGGGGTCTTTAAAATTTTCATCCATATTTTCGTTAACCATTCTCCTGCGGTGAGTCTCAATATCTAAACCGAGTCTTCTAAATTTATTAATTTCATTTTGTTCTGAACTGACAATTACAGTCATATCAGTTTCTTTTAAATACTTTAGTTTCTCAGCATCTTCTTCTTTTTCTTTATCATCCCTGGCGTGTTCAATTAAAGATTCAAGTTCTTTTATTTTTAATTTCCATAAAGCTTTTACTTTATCGTACATTTTAACGGCAGTCGTTTTGTCGATAGAGATTACCATTCCTTTCCCTTGATAGCCGCGTCCGGTAAAATGCTCGACAATATCTTCAGCTATTCTGTTCAGCCTGTCATCACGGGTAATAAGATGATATTCTCTTGAAAATTCTCTATCTAATCTTCTTTCTTCTTCAGGAGACAATTCGGACTGTTCAACGATTTCCTGCATCTGTTCATTGAACAAATCTTTATCTTCCAACTGAAGTTCAGGTATCCTGTTCTCGTAATAGAGTGGAACAGTTGCTTTATCCTCAATTGACTGCTTGAAATCATAAATACTGACATAATCACCAAAAGTATCTTTGGTTAATTCTTCACCGGAAATAAGTGGTGTCCCTGTAAAAGCAATAAATGAAGCATTTGGTAAAGCAGTCCGCATATTTAAAGCGAGCGTGTCATATTGTGAACGGTGAGCTTCATCGGTAATTACTATAATGTCTGAACGATCTGAAAGGACTTCTACCTTTTCATTGGCATTAGTTCCGAACTTATGAATTAGAGTAAAAATATTCCGGTGATTTTCTTTTAAAAGCTGCTTTAAATGAACCCGGCTTTCTGCGTGAACTTCTTTTTCTGTTACAGCGCCGGAGTCAACGAAGTTTTTATATATTTGGTTATCGAGTTCTTTCCTGTCTGTTACAATAACAAAAGTATAGCTGCCGTTATATTTCCTGAGAATCTTTTGTGAAAAGAAAATCATCGAGAAGCTTTTGCCGCTGCCCTGTGTATGCCAGAAAACCCCGAGCCTGCCTTTATTATTCCCCGCTTCTTCAAATTTTGTTATTGCATTATTAACGCCCAAGTACTGATGATTTTTTGCTAGTATCTTTATCTGTGCGCCGCCCGTATGCTGGTAAAGTATAAAATTCTCAAGCAGGTCTAAAAATCTTCTTTTATCGCATTACCTTTTATTATCTTATCGAGAGAAACTATTCCTTCTTCGCCTTCATTGCTTATTTTCTTCCATTCGCTGAAATATTCTAATGAAGATGTTATTGTTCCGATTTTACTTTCTGAACCATTTGATAACATTATAAACGCGTTGTACCAGAAAACCTGTGGTATTGTATCCTTATAATCTGTAAGGTTATTATTAAACGCATCATCTAGCTTTCTATGAGTTCCTTTAAGTTCGATAAAAATTAAGGGAAGTCCGTTTACAAAACCGATTAAGTCCGCTCTTCTTTTATAAAGCTCGCCGGTTATCCAGAATTGCGAAGCAAGAAAGAAATCATTGTTACCGGGATTATCAAAATCAATTACTCTTACAATATCTTCTTTTTCTTCGCCGTCTTTATCCTGGTAGGAAACTTTTACGCCTTCTTTAATCAGTTTGTAAATTTCTTTATTTGCAACTGCAGGATTAAGAACGCTTCTGTCTGAAGTTAAAATATCTATTGCATTATTTATCGCTTCTGCAGGAAGATGAGAGTTTATTCTAATAAGCGCAGGTTTTAGCTTTGAAATAAGCACAACATTGGAAGAAGTTTCCCTGCCTAATGTTGAGCTGTTTCCGAATGTTTCATCATAACAATTGAGATAAGAATAACCGAGCGATTTGAAAATCTCAATTGCGGGCTGTTCAATTAATGAATCTTCTGAGTAGTTCTGTAACATAATTTATTTAGCAGGCTTCAAAATAGTTTTTATTATATGATGCCAGTAAAAAACCGATAAGTTCGGCATTCCTTTAATCATCTTATATAATAGAGAATATTTACATTCATCAAACGGAAAATCTTTTGGTTTATAAATACTCTTATCTATTAAAGGAAATGCATCGAAGTTTGCAGCTTTAATTTTTACAGCTAATAAAGCTACTTTAGCGGCATCCTCGACAGCATTATACATACTATATTTCGGGTTGGGTAAAAATACGGGAAAACTTCTTATTCCGCCGGACAGATCATCGAACTTTTGTTTTGATTCTCCTTTATTTTGGTTTTGCATGCCGATTAGAAATGCGGTATCAATAGTATCCGTTAGTATGGCATCATGATCAATTTGTTTGTTCTGGTATTTTATTTGTGCAACTGCAATTCTTCTAAAAGAATCAGCTGTTACTTGCAGGTTATTTATTTCACCGAATAATTGCCCTATATCAAAAAGCTGTTTAATAACCTGGACTCTTTTCCAATTTTATAAGGGATACCAATCGTATTTGGAGCAAAGGCTGTAAGCTTATCTCCCGCAATTGAATTTATTGAAGGTACGTTAACATGAACTTTAGTATCATTTATACTTAAAAGATTATTCTCTATTGGCAGGCTTACAATTTCAGGATATGGAACATTATCAAAAACTACATCGAGTAGTATATTCTTTTCTGCACCTTCAAACTCCGATGTGAAGAATAAATCATAATGTGCTTTGGGAAAATTATTAACAAAGCTTCTTTTTTCATCAAGCTCAAATCTTGTAAACCTCGAATCTTTGATAATCTCACTTAGTACTTCTTCAATATCTTTTTGTTCTGCCCGCGTTATTATATCAACATCAATAGAGAATCTTTTTATTTCGGGGAACAGCAGTGTTAAAGAAGTTCCGCCTTTGAAAGTAAAATCCAGACCTTTTCTTACTAATTTTTCTACAAGGTATAATGCATAAATCATCTTTTCCATTATTTCGGGATGAGCTTTTGCGTAGCCTTCTTTTTGTCTCAGCCCGTCGAGCCATTCTTTGCTGAAAGATTTGTCTTCAATCATCGGGAAGATTCCCCATTTCATTTTTGAAATTCAATTCCATGTAATCTTTTAACTCTTTTTCTTTACCGCGGCGGCGGGCATAATGAAAGAGTTTTGTATAGTTCAAAAGATATTTCTTAAGCGCGTTCCTGAATATCTCTTTTAATTCATTTCCCTGGTACATGTAAAAAGTATTTTTATCTGTATATAAATCGACTAAAATTTTTTCCAGGGTAGGCACATAAATTTTATTTATCTTTTGAACAGGTGCCTTTAGCAGGAGATTATTGACCACAACCGGCGAATCTTTATCAATAATATATTTTGCCATTTGCTCTTTATCCGGGTGCAGAAAAACATCCGGTATTTCCAGTTCCTTCATCTTATAAAAAACGTGTTCGGTAACATCGTATGGAGCTTCGAGTATATAAAAATTTTGAAAAGCCTGGTGAAGCGTAAACTCGTTTATCCAGGAAGTTGACCATATAACAAACCTTTGGTTAAAGAACTCTTTAACTATCCTGTTATAAATTTTCTCCGTCTGTTCATCAATTACCGGTTTGTAAGGTTTCCTGTCTGAAATTCTGTAGAAACCTTTTTTAATCTCCTGCAAAACATTTTTTCTTTTCAGATCGTAAAGCCGCCACGCAAATGTTTGAGGTTTAAGATCTGTATCATACTTTTTATAGTAATCATACAACTCTTCCCTGGAAATCATTTTACGATCTTCAAAGTGTTCGGCTATTTCTTTATCTATTTTGTTTTTCTGCATTTCAATATCCAATAGGAGACTATTTACCAGAAAATAGTCCAATATTTGTTTTCTAATAACGGACTATAATACAAAATATAGTCCAATATTTGATATTGAAATATAGTTCATTTTCTAAAGAAATAACATACTTTTCAAATTTTAGCCACAAATACGGTAAATGTGGCTAATTTTTGATTGGAGACTATACAGGTACCTCTCCGCTTATTAGTTTTGGTAAGAGAATATCCCGGGTTTTGCGGAGGTTTTGGTTTTTTTGGAGCAAAACATTTATTTCACTAAAAATGTGATAAATATTTTCATCAAAAGCGTCAAGTATCTTTTTATTAGGAATAATTATATCCTGTTCATAAAAATGTTCTTTCCTGAAAAATTCTCTAGCTGCTCCAGTCGCAAATGATTTAACTTGTATTATAAAATCTGGCATCATAAGAATTAAATAAAATTTAGAAAATAAATTGGTAATTGGTCTTATTGCCCATTGGTTTTGATTCTGCAATGCTGGAAGATTTTTAGTAGAGTATTATTCCATACTTCCCTAAACTTGCACCAACCATTATAACCAAAAAATCATACTCAGTTAATAAAAATTTCTCATATATATTTAATGACTCTTCAGGTATATGTACATCTATATTGGAGATAACATATTTTGTTTCGGAATAATCTTGAGTCCTAACTAATTTAATTCCTTTAGTTGAATTATCTTTACTTTTGAATCATAGCCATTATAAATTTTGAAGAAATTTTTGAATTCGCTAATTTTCCATTTTTCAGGTATCCTTCCCAAAGGAGAATCAATAAACTTAGTTTTTTCGTAACCGGGGAAACGGAAATTTACAAACCATTCTTTATAAATTGTCTGCGCCATTTCTTCAAGAATTTTTATGCGGCGTGAGTTGTTCTCTATTAAATCATCATAAGCAGAAAGTATAGATGCGATTTTTTGTTGCTCTTTTAATGCGTGAACAAAAATATCATAATTATCTAAATCGTTTCTGTTAAGTGTTGGGACTCCGGTTCCATCGTTAAATCGTTCCAAGCCAAAATCTTTAAGAAAATAATAAACATATTTTGGATCATTGTCTTTAAAATCTTTTACCCATAAAGATGTATTATGAGGCCAATATTTTTTATTTATGAATTCGACTGTCCCGAGTGAGCCGGATTGTCCAGTCACAACACCAGGTGGATCTTTTTTATATTCATTATGATAGCCCAAAATAGAGGTGGAACCTATAACCGGATATGGTCCATCCATAAATTCATCTTTAGGTAAGTAAAACCTTTAAACTTTATAAAATCTTTAATCAGAATTTTCTTCATAATGATTTTCCCGAATAATCAACTCGAAGATTTCCAGAAGATGTTTCCGATAATTATCATAACTTAATATATTTGGCTTACGTCCTGCTGCAGATGGGTGTACTAAAACAAAAACTGAAAATTCATCAAACATAACTTTTGGATACCCTTTATTTGTATGAAGAGTTGTAATCTTTCCATAAGGTATTGGTTGTATTGCTTTAAATCTTTTAGAAAGAAAATCTAGCGCATATCTTCCAAAGGACAATATGTATTTGGGTTTTATTAACGTAATCTCTTTTTCCAGAAAATGAGTACAATTTGCAATTTCATTTGTAAATGGATCTCTATTATTAGGTGGTAAACATTTCACAACATCTGTAATAAAAAATATATCTTCTAAGTTATATCCTAGTTTCCGCAAAATATTTCTTAATCGGCTTCCAGATGAACCGGTCCACATTCTTTTATTATTTAATACTATCCTCGCCCGGTGCTTCTGAAATTATCATGGCTTTGGCAGTAATATTTCCTTTCCACTTATGACTAAATTTTTCCCAAGGAGTTAATGATTTGCAGAGCGTACAGTTCTTAACTTCACGAAAATGTTTGAATCGTGGGATGTTACAATTGTTCATTTTAGAATATTCGAAATATTTTTCAGAAATCTTTTCTTCCAATTCCCTTGCTTCGGAATTAAGAACTTCAAGCTCCTCATTCAGTCCATCGAGCTTTTCATAAAAATCAAAATCATCATCTTCTTTTTCCGTAACGCCAACATACCTGCCCGGGTTAAGAGAGTAGTTTTGTTCTCTTACTTCATCGAGAGAGGCAGCTTTACATAAACCGGGAATATCCCTGTATTTATTTTTAGGGAAGTTCTTCTTCCATTCTTTCCCCATCTCTTCCATCTTTTCAATATCGACTTTTTCTTCCCTGTAAATTTTAGCAATGCCTGCAATGTATTGTAGCTGCCCGGGTGTAAAATCGCGGTGTGCACGGTCTATCTGCCTGTAAACATTTCTCGCATCTATAAATAGTATTTTATCTTTTCTCTTAAACTTCTTTTTGCCTTTATCATAAAACCAGAGCGTACAGGGAAGAGTTACGGTATAAAAAAACTGCGGACCGATAGAAATCATAACATCGACGGCAAAATCATCTACAAGTTGTTTTCTTATTTCAAACTCGCTCTGCCTCGCATCACTAGCAGAGTTAGCCATTACAAAACCTGCCCGACCTTTTTCATTTAATGCAGAATAAAAAATCTGCATCCATAAATAATTACCGTTATCTGTTCTTGGTATTCCATAACAATATCTTTTATCGGACTTTATTTTTTCCTTATCAACTCCGCTTACATTAAACGGGGGATTAGCCATAACAAAATCAAATTTACCAAAGGACCTATGAATATCTTCATAATAGCTGTTACCCTGTTTAATATCTCCATCAAGTCCGTGCACAGCAAGGTTCATTTTTGCAAGACGGATAGTTTCGACAACAGTTTCCTGCCCGAAAATAGAAAGCTCATCACCCGGATTTTTTTTATGCTCTTCAATAAATCTTGCACTTTGTACAAACATACCGCCTGAACCGCTTGCGGGATCGTAAATTCTTCACATGGTAAGGTTCGATGATTTCAACGATAAGTCTTACAATAGAAACGGGCGTAAAGAACTCGCCCCCTTTTTGTCCTTCGTTCCTGTCAAACTCACCGAGGAAGTATTCATAAATTCTTCCAAAGACATCGCCTTCAGCATCCATCGGTATTCCCGCAAAGTTTCTTAAGAGCGCAACAAGAACATCGTTTTCAAAAATTGTATAATCTTTGGGAAGAACGCCGGCAAGATTTTTATTTTCACGCTCGATATGTTCCATCGCTTCATTAACAGCTTTGCCGAGATTCATTCCTTCAGGAAGATCAAGAAGAAAAGAAAATCTTGCAGACTCAGGAAGATAGACTATTCCTTTTGCATGAAAATCAGTTTTAGAAATTTTTCTCCTGCTCGATTTTTTATTCTCTTTTAAAGCTCCTCTTTAGCTTTGGTAAATTTGAAGTCAGCATATTTCAGAAAAATTAGTCCAAGTACAGGAGTAGAGTATTCGTGAGATCGTAAACCGGAATTAGCGCGAAACTGATCGGCAGCTTCCCACAACCTGTTTTCAAGTTTTTGCAGTGCAGTCATATTGAAGTGTAAACCAATAGATTGAATAAAACCCACGTTAGTTCACATCAACCTAAAAAATCCATTCGACTTTAGCAAGAAGCAAATCCTGATGGATGATGGTTGATGGAATACGGAAGATGTAAAATGGAAGTCGAAGCCTCTTCCCAAATTGTTTAAATTTTAAACAAAAAATTTTTGCTTCAAATTTGTTTTTTGTCCTCAATATTTTGTAATTTTTGACGTCATTATTTAGATACCTTGCGGATATAAAACCGCAGAAGATTCAATAAGTTAATCATTTCTATTAGCAACATTTTGATTTACGAAGTGCTCAGAATGCTATTATTAGTAAAAAGGATGGCATAGTTTAAAACTTACATGAATAAGTCGTTACTTGATCACATACTCAGAATTCGGCTGCCCATTACTCTCTTCGTGGTCATAGCTTCATTCACTATTACATACTTTGTTTCAAGAGCAGAAAGGGACGGGGTAGGTTATTCTCCTGTTCAGCCAATCAATTTTTCGCATAAGCTTCATGCGGGACAAATGAAAATCGATTGCCAGTATTGCCATACGGGCGTTGAAAAGTCCCGTCATGCAATGGTGCCCGCAGTTTCCACTTGTATGAATTGCCATATAATTGCCAGAAAAGACAAACCTGATATTATTAAGCTTACAAAATATTATAATGATGGAATAGCCATTCCATGGAAAAGAATTCATAGGGTTCCTGATTTTGCATATTTCAATCACAGCGTTCATGTAAATGCAGGAATTGATTGCTCAAGCTGTCACGGTGATGTTAGACAAATGGATAGGATTGCCCAGATGAATTCTTTCACAATGGGAAATTGCCTCGACTGTCACAGGAATGCTCACGAAAGATTAGCATATTTGAAAAATATTAAAAACGGTCCCGACGATTGCTGGGCTTGCCACCGTTAAGGAGTTATGATGAAGTTTAGCAATTTAAATCTTGATAAAAAAATAAAACGGAAAAAGTTTTTTGTTGCAGCAGCAGCAAGTGTTGCAACTTACACTGTGTTAAGGTCTTTCCCTTTTAGTTTGTTGTTTGGAAACAAAGAGAATAAAAAAATTAAAAACCGTAAAAGTGATAGAGTAAAAGTAAATCCCCTTGCAGTTAGCAGAAAAAATTCAGGTGATAGTAATGTCAGAAGCTAAAGATCAAATGAATAACGAAGAGACTTCACAGAAGAAGGATGTTAATTATTGGCGAAGCTTTGCTGAACTTCATAAAGATCCGGCAGTGATTGCAGCAAGTCATCACGAATTTAAAGAAGGTGTAACAGACGATTTTAGTCCTTCAAAACTCTCTAAAGTTTCGAGACGTAAATTTTTAGCTTTAGTCGGAGCTTCCGCTGCTTTAGCCGGCGTTGGTTGTGCAGATTACAGGGATAAAGGTGAGATCATTCCTTACACAAAAATGCCCGAAGATACTGTAGTTGGAAAACCAAAATATTATGCTTCTACTTATAACTACAATTCTCAATCCCACGGAATCTTAATAAAAACAAGAGAGGGAAGACCGGTAAAAGTTGATGGTAATCCTGACCATCCCGTGAACAAAGGAAAAGTAACTGCGATTTGCCAGGCAACTCTTTTGAATTTATATGATCCGGATAGGCTGCAAAGCTCCTATGAAAAAAGCAAATAGCGGTGAGACTTCAAAAATTACCTGGAAACAAGTTGATAGTGAAATTGTAAACGCTTTAAATGCTAATGAAGGAAAAAGTGTTGCGATTGTAACAGGAAGTATTCTTTCTCCGACAACTAAAAAAGTTCTAGATGATTTTGCTGCAAAATATCCGGGAACAAAAGTTTACTCTTACGAGCCATTTAATGATGAGATCAGAAATTCTGCGTGGAAAAAATGTTACGGAACGGACTTCTATCCTTTAATAAAATGGGATGAAGCCAAAGTAATTGTAGCTCTCGAATCTGATTTCTTAGGAAATGATGGGAATAAAGTTGAAAACTCCAGGTTATATGCTGAAGGAAGAAACGTTCACGATGCAAAAAACTTTAACAGGCTTTATGTTGTTGAAGGAAATATGTCTCTAACAGGCATTAACGCCGATTATCGTTTAAAGTTAAGACCTGATGCTCAATATGATTTTGTTATGAGTCTTTTGAATGAAGTTTCTAAAAGAACCGGAATGAATATTCCTTTCAATCTTTCTTCATTTTCTCTCGATGCATTTGCAAAAACATATTCTCTTGACGCAAAGAAATTAAAATATCTTGTAGATGATCTTGTAAGCAGCAAAGGCAAATCAATTGTGTATGCTGGTAGAACGCTGCCTGAAGAAGCTCACATTGCTGTAAATTATTTGAATGAAATTCTCGGAGGAAAAAATTTATACAGGACAGATTCGGCGACTTTTTCAAATCTTTCGTTGAGTTCTAAATCAGAAATTGAGTCTCTTGTTTCCGATATGAATTCAGGTAAAGTTGGAATTGTTATTCATTTTGATTCTGATCCTGTTTTTCATTTTCCAAAAGATCTTGGTTATGCCGATGCACTTAAAAAAGTTCCAACTGTTATATCATTAGCAGAAAGCTCAAATGATTCGTCTTCGGCAGGGACTTATACTTTGCCGATTAATCATGCTTTTGAATCATGGGGAGACGCTAAAACAAGAACCGGTTTTTATTCACTTCAGCAACCTGTGATTGCTCCAATTTATGATACAAGAGAAAAAGAAGCTATACTTTTAAGCTGGATCAGTAATAATGGATTTAAAGATACAATCTATCACGAGTATCTTATGAAAAACTGGGAAGCGAATGTTTATTCGTCTCTTAATTCAGAGGTAGATTTTAAAAGGTTCTGGTATGGTGCTCTTCATGATGGAGCTATCTTAGTTGATGAATCGCCCAAAGGTTTAGGCAGTTTTAATAATTCAGCATTTAATGGTTTAAAGAATACAACTACAAATCTATCCGGTTATGCAGTTATCTTAAGTGAAAGTTATTCAATTGGCGATGGTAAATATGCTAACAATGGCTGGCTGCAGGAACTTCCTCATCCGGTTTCAAAGATGACATGGGACAATTACGCTGCAATATCAAAAAATACTGCTAAAGAACTCGGTGTTAAAAATGATGATAAAATTTCCGTTGCAGTTGGAAACAGAACTTTAGAAATTCCTGTTCTTATTCAGCCGGGATGCGCAGATAATACTGTTGCAATAGAAACAGGTTACGGAAGAACTGTTGTTGGAAAAGTTGGTGAAGGGTACAGGTTTTAATGCAAATGTTTTATTATCAAAAGATTCTGCATGGCTTTTTACAACTCCATCTGTAAAGAAAGGGAACGGAACTTATCAATTAGTTTCTGCGCAGGAACATCACTTGTTTGAAAATTCACCAAACGAAAATCTTCTTGGTGAAAGACATATCATAAAAGAAGGGACTGTAAAAGAATATTTAGAGAATCCTCATTTTATTTCTGAAATGCATAAGGAAGAAAAAGTTGATCAGATTTATCCGACACATCCCAATTGGTATACAGGAGTAAAATGGGGCATGTCGGTAGATCTGAATAAATGTACTGGCTGTAGTGATTGTGTTGTTGCGTGCGTCGCTGAAAATAATAATCCTGTTGTAGGAAAAGATCAGGTTGCTAAAGGCAGGGAAATGCAATGGCTCAGAGTTGATACTTATTATTCCGGTTCTGAAGATGATCCTATAGTTAGTACGCAGTTAATGTTGTGTCAGCATTGTGATGATGCACCTTGCGAAAATGTTTGTCCTGTTGCTGCAACAACTCACAGCAAAGATGGTTTGAACCAGATGGTTTATAACAGGTGCGTCGGTACAAGATATTGTTCAAACAATTGTCCTTATAAAGTTAGAAGATTCAACTTCTTTAATTTCCGCGATCATTTCAGAGACGGTTTCCAGCAGGAAGGTTTATTTGATCTTGTTTATAATCCTGAAGTAACTGTCCGTTCAAGAGGAGTTATGGAAAAATGTTCCTTCTGTATCCAGAGAATTGCAACTGAACGTGAAGATGCAATTCGCGAGCATAGGGAAGTGATTGGGGCAAATGTTCACACCGCTTGCCAGGATGCTTGCAACACAAATGCAATTCACTTTGGTGATATAAATAATAAGAACGCTGAATTTTATAAATATAGAAATCATGAGTTAGGTTATTATGTTCTCGAACAATTGAATGTAAAACCGAACGTTACCTATCTGGCTAAATTAAGAAATACCCATTCGGAGGCTGTATAGTGGTAGATTATAGTAAGGAGATTCCTTTAGTTCAGGGTGACCTGACAATGGCAGACCTCGATAATGCCATTGCAAAACCTATGAGCACAAAGCCAGGCAAAAAATATTTTGTCGCTCTGGCTTTTACTACCGGACTTTTACTTCTCGGTGCCCTTGGAGTTTCACTTACATTTTATTTCGGTATCGGTGAGTGGGGAAATAATCAACCCGTAGCCTGGGGTTGGGGTATTACAAACTTTGTGTTTTGGGTAGGTATTGCGCACGCAGGAACTCTTATTTCTGCAATCTTATATTTGTTAAGACAGAGATGGAGAACAGGAATATCAAGATTTTCGGAAGCGATGACAATCTTTGCAGTAATGTGTGCCGGTATTTTCCCAATTATTCATACCGGTCGTCCGTGGCTTGCAGGATATTTACTTCCTTATCCTAACTCTCATCTTCTTTGGCCGAATTTTGTTTCGCCTTTAGTGTGGGATGTCTTTGCGGTTTCCACATATCTTACTGTTTCGGCAATTTTTTGGTACGTTGGTCTTATTCCTGATTTTGCTACTTTAAGAGACAGAACAGTTCCCAAAGTAAAGAAGACTATTTATTCATTTTTAAGTCTTGGCTGGAGGCATTCAAGCAGACACTGGAGACATTACGAAAAAGTTTATATGATTCTTGCCGGTCTTGCCACTCCTCTTGTACTTTCAGTTCACACTGTTGTAAGCTTTGACTTTGCTGTTGCAGTTTTACCCGGATGGCATTCAACTATTTTTCCACCTTACTTTGTTGCAGGTGCTATATTTTCCGGTTTCGCTATGGTGGTTACAGCACTTGTTTTTATGAGGAAAGCTTTAGACCTGGAAAATGTAATTACGATAGATCATTTAGACAGAATGAATAAAATTATTCTTTTGACGGGTTCAATGGTTGGTTATGCTTATCTTATGGAATTTTTTATTTCCTGGTACAGCGGAGTTCCTACTGAACAATATGTTGCTATAAACAGGGCGTTCGGACCTTATGCTTGGGGATACTGGATAATGGTAAGCTGCAATTCACTTTTCCCGCAGTTGTTTTGGTTTAGAAAATGCAGAAGGTCAATCCCAATTATGTTCTTTGTAGTTGTACTTGTTAATGTTGGAATGTGGTTTGAAAGATTTATAATTATCGCTTCATCTTTACACAGAGATTTCTTACCATCGAGTTGGGGTTACTTTTCTCCGACATGGGTTGATTTTTCAATTTTGTTAGGAAGCTTTGGTTTGTTCTTTACACTTATCCTTATTTTCTCCAGGACTATGCCTGTTGTTACAATGTCTGAGATTAAAGGAGTTGTAGAAGGTGCACAGCCGACACACCATGGAGGTAATCACAATGGCTGATAATAAATTATTCTGTGTATCAGCACTTTTTGATACTCCTGATAAGATTATAAACGCTGCTAAAAAAACAACTGAAGCTGGTTACAAAAAATTTGATGTTAATACACCATACCCTATTCATGGAATGGATAAAGCTATGGGTATGGGGCAATCTAAAATAGGTTATGTAACTTTATTTTTCGGTCTATTCGGTGCTTCCTTTATCTTTCTGTTTATGTGGTGGACTTTTGCTTCAAGCTATAACCTTGTCGTAGGTGGAAAACCGTTCTTGTCAGCTCCTGCTTTTATTCCAATTACTTTTGAAACGACAGTTTTGTTTGCTGCGATTTCAACAGTTGTTGGAATGATAGCAGTTTACTTTAAGCTACCAGATAATAATAATCCTATCCACGATACAGATTATATGAAAGCTGTTTCGGGAGATAAATATGGTTTATTTATCGAAGCTGATGATGAATTATTTGATAAAAATAAAGTAACTGAGTTTCTTAAAAGTCTTGGTGCGTACAAAGTTTCTGATATTTATTTCCCGGAAAAAGAAACTTATAAAATGTTTGCCCCAGGTTTCCTGATTTTTCTTGCTGTTGTGGCAATTGTAACCAGTGCATCTACTTACATCACTTTAAACAAGTTAATGTATCTTACTCCTTATGACTGGATGGAATTTCAGGATAAGCTAACTGCACAGGAGGGAAGCAATATTTTTGCTGATGGGAAAGGAATGAGAGCGCCTGTTGAAGGAACAGTTGCCAGGGAAGAAATGCCGTATCCTTATTCCGGACCTGCAGATACATCTGAAGTGTTAACTAATCCGACTATACCAACAAAAGAAGTTCTTGATTTAGGAAAGAGAAAATTTTTAACATTTTGTAGTCCTTGTCATGGAAATTTTGCCGAAGGAGTGAGCAGGTTACATCAACAGTTTCCAACAGGACCCAACCTGGCGACAAGTAAAATCATAAATTATCCTGATGGAAGGATTTATCATATTATAACAACTGGTCAGAATGTAATGCCTTCTTATGCACGCCAGATTACAAGAGAAGAAAGATGGGCAATAATAGATTATGTAAGAGTCTTGCAAAGAGCACAAAATGCTAACCAGTCTGATTTAGAATTAGTTAAAAAGGAGTCTTCCTCAAATGCCAAATGATTCTGGTTATATAAAAAAGAATTTGCCGGATAATGTTTCTAAGATAGGAGGAATACTCTTAGTTATCGGATTAATTCTGGGTGTTGCAGCTTTCTTTGCTGATTCATACAGGGCTTCTTTTGCCTACTTAGTCTCATTTATTTTCTTTTTGAGTATTGTTGTTGGCTCTTTGTTTTTAGTAGCTCTTGAATATGCGGCAAATGCAGATTGGAGTACTCCTTTCAGAAGAGTAAGTGAATTTCTTGCTGCGGGATTACCTTTGTTACTGATATTTGCAATTCCTCTAATGTTCAACACAAGCAATTTGTTCCAGTGGTCGCATGCAGATTATGTCAGTTCCGATAAAATGCTTCAGGCAAAGTCTGCTTATTTAAATACTCCATTTTTTATGGTAAGAGTTTTTGCAATTATAATCATCTGGATTTTCTTCTACTTTATGATTATAAAAAACTCAAGAAAGCAGGATGATACCGGTAACCAGTTATTAACTAAAAGAAATATCACTCTCTCAGTAATATTTATCCCGATTTTTGCAATTACACTTACTCTTGTTGCTGTTGATTGGATAATGAGTCTCGAGTCAAGATGGTTCTCTACAATTTTTGGTGTTTATCTTTTTGCAGGAGTTGCGTGGTCTTCTCTTGCAGCTTTGACTATAACATCGATCAAGCTTAAAGAAAAAGGTTTTCTACATCCTTCGGTTAAGGAAGATCATTATTACAGCCTTGGAACCCTGATGTTTGCCTTCACTGCATTCTGGGGTTACATAGCATTTTCGCAGTACATGCTTATATGGTACGGCAATTTACCAGAAGAAACTTTTTGGTTTATGCAAAGATGGGCAGGTGGATGGAAAATTGTTTCAGTTCTTTTAATAATTACACATTTTATTGTTCCATTCTTTTACCTGATTTCTTATGAATCGAAAACAAATCCAAAGAAATTAAAATTTATTTCTATTTGGATTTTGTGTGTTCATTTCTTAGACCTTTACTGGTTGATTATGCCGAGCATGGCAAGAAACGATCATGCTTATTCTTTTAGCTGGATTGATTTTGTTTTCCCTCTGATTTTTATTGGTGTAATAATGATTGTTTTCAAAAAAGTAGCTGAGAAGACTAATTTAGTCCCCGTGCGAGATCCAAAGTTGGAACGCGGACTGAATTTTCATCTTTAGTATTACAGGAATTTCATGAAAATTTTTGAAAAAACTATAAAAGAAAAAATAGAAGATGCCAAGAAAAATCCCGTTGCGATTTTTTCTCTAGTATATCCTTACATATTAGTCATAGGATTGGCTATCGGGCTTTTATACATTGATAAATTTAATATTATGTCCAGGAAAAGTGTTCCGCCTCCGCTGCCCGATACAACTGCAGTACAGCAGGATATTGAATTGCAGGAAGCTAAAACTATTCCTCCTGTCGATGTAATGAAAATGAAAACTCCTTCACCGGATTTAATAAATAAAGGTAAAACATTGTTTGCCGCAAATTGTTCTTCCTGTCACGGAATGGACGGCAAAGGCGATGGACCAGCTGCTTCCGGATTAAATCCTTCTCCAAGAAATTATACAAGTAATGAAGGATGGAAGAACGGAAGAAAAATTTCTAATATATATAAAACACTTCAGGAAGGAATCCCCGGAAGTGTAATGGCATCATACGCTTATTTAAATCCAGAAGATAAGTTTGCACTGGCTGAATATATCCGTTCTGCTTTTGTGAAAGATCCACCACAGGATACCGATGACGATTTAAAAGATCTTGATGCTATATATAATTTGTCTCAGGGTAAACAGGTTCCTGCACAAATTCCAATTAAGTATGCTGAGGAAATTATTATTAAAGAAAACAATGCAAAGTATCAAAAGATAATTAAGGAAATGAATTCAATTGACAATGATAAAGTCGATGAAGGTTCGCAGCTTTTCGATAAAATTGTAAAAGACAAGTTAAAGGCTTTGACAGTTCTTGATAATTCAACTGACTGGCATAATAATAAGCAAAGATTTATTAAAGTTATAGTAAATGAAGTTGGACAGGATGCATTTAATGGAAATGTTTTTAATTTGACAAGTAATCAATGGGATATTCTTTATAATTATTTGAATAAGTATATCTGATACTTTATGTTTTGTGGAATTTAGAAATGATGAATACGTTTATGTTTATGAGGAACAAAGTTAGGCTACGCTTTTTCTTATTGTTGATGAGTTGTTCTGTGGTGTTTGCGTCGACGGACAAACAAAAAATTAATATTGATGAACATCTTGGAAGCCAGCTTCCTCTAGATGTTAAGTTTTATAATTCAGACAGTGAACAGGTTGCTCTTAAAGATATTATTGACAAAACTACTATTCTCGCATTTGTTTATTATAAATGCCCGGGCATTTGCAGCCCGTTGATGACTGAAATAACTAACATAGTAAACAAATCGGATCTAGTTCCTGGAAAAGATTACAGAATAATTACTATCAGCATGGATGAACTGGAAACTCCACAAGTTGCAGCCGAAAAGAAACAAAACTTTCTCAGTATGATTAGCAAACCTTTCGCTCAGGAAGATTGGGAGTTTTTAACGGGTGATAGTGTGAGCATTCACGAGGTTACAGAAGCAGCAGGTTTTCATTTTGAAAGGGTCGGGACACAGTTTATTCACACAACAAGTGTAATGTTTATTTCTCCCGATGGAAAGATAAGCAGGTATCTTTATCCCAGTTATGATCCAAAAGGAGAGTTTGCAATTCTTCCTTTTGATTTTAAGATGGCTGTGATTGATGCTTCACAGGGAAAAGTGATGCCGACTGTAGGAAGGTTGCTTGCATTTTGTTTCAGCTATGATCCCCAGGGAAAAGGATATGTTTTTAATTTGTTAAAAGTTTTTGGTGCGGGAACTTTATTCCTTGTTGGAATTTTTGTTGTTTATCTAAAAGTCAGGAAGAAGAAAGTAAGTAAACAGAAATAAGAGGTAGATTTTTATGTCAGGTGATGCGGCGGCTGTTCAACAGAATGGTCATGAAAGTTATCTAGATTATAAAGGGAAGCATAAAGGTATTTTCGCGTGGATTCTATCTACAGATCATAAAAGAATTGGCATTCTTTATATGGTTGCCCTGCTTAGCTGGTTTTTGGTTGGTATGACTCTTGGGGCACTTATAAGGATAGAACTTCTCACTCCAGGTCCAACCATCGTTGGTCCGCAAACCTATAATGCTTTCTTTACACTGCATGGCGTAATAATGCTTTTCATTTTTGTAATCCCCGGGATTCCTGCAGTATTCGGAAATTTCTTTTTACCAATTATGCTTGGTGCGGAAGATGTTGCTTTTCCCAGACTAAATTTATTTTCATGGTATTTGTATATGCTTGGAGGTGCCCTCGTAATAATGGCTATCTTATTGCCCGGTGGTGCACCTGATACCGGTTGGACTTTCTATATACCTTACAGCGTAAGAACAGGCACTAATATGATCATCACTCTTACTGCTGTTTTCATTTTAGGTTTCTCATCAATATTAACCGGGTTAAATTTTATAACAACTATACACCGGTTGAGATCACCCAAGATGGGATGGTTTAAGATGCCGCTTTTTGCATGGGGTCTTTATGCAACAGGCTGGATACAGGTTATTGTAACACCTATAATTGGAATTACGCTTTTGCTTGTAATAATTGAAAGAGTTTTTGGAGTTGGATTATTTGACCCTGCTTTGGGAGGCGACCCTATATTGTTTCAGCATTTGTTCTGGATTTATTCTCATCCGGCAGTTTATATTATGGCTGTCCCGGCAATGGGAGTTATTTCCGAGATTATTCCGACCTTTTCCACGAAGAACGATTTTCGGATATAAATTTATTGCTTTTTCAAGTATAGCAATTGCAGTATTCGGATCACTTAGTCTGGGCTCATCATATGTTTGCTGTTGGAATGACTGATAATGCCGAATTTATTTTTTCATTGCTTACATTCTTAGTTGCAATTCCGAGTGCTATAAAAGTTTTCAACTGGACTGCAACTTTGTACAAGGGTTCTATCCAGTTAGATCCGCCAATGCTGTATGCTCTCGCGTTTATTTTTCTTTTTTCAGTTGGCGGTCTTACTGGTGTAATTCAAGGAGTGTTGTCTGTTGATATTCATCTTACCGATACTTATTTCATCGTAGGTCATATTCATTATGTTGTGTTTGGTACTGCCGGCTTTGGAATATTTGCTGCTTTACATTACTGGCTTCCAAAGATGATAGGAAAAATGTACAATATTGCCAGGGCTAAAGTTGCTTTCTGGATATTATTTATAGGGTTCAATTGTTTGTATTTTCCATTCTTCATAATGGGTTGGTTGGGAATGCCGAGAAGATCATACGATTATCTTCCCGAATATCAGATCTATCACGTTATTTCAACTGTTGGTTCTTGGATTATGATAGCCGGGATTTTGTTTATGTTTTATAATTTACTTCAATCAGTTTTTAAAGGTGAAAAAGTTACTGCCAGAAACATATGGGGCGGTGAAACATTGGAATGGACTGTTCCAACTCCACCACCTCTGGAAAATTTTGATAAAATTCCTGATGTAATAAACGGACCTTATGATTATAAACAGAATGAAATTGAAACGGAGGAGGTAAAGTGATTACCCAAGGACAAACTACATCGGCTCATGTTCACCGGGATGATGAAGGTTCCCGAATGGGAATGTGGTTGTTCCTTTTTACTGAGCTAATACTTTTTGGAGGAATGTTTTTTATTTATTCTGTTTACAGGTTTTTACACCAGCAGGATTTTCATGCAGCAGCCAAATCCATGAATGTGTTTATCGGGACTGCAAATACTCTTATACTTCTTACAAGCAGCTTGACCATTGCACTTTCAATTGTGGCGATGCAAAACAGGAAGAAAATTCTCTCCCTTACTCTGCAAGGTATTACTGTACTTTTTGGTTTGCTCTTTCTTGTTAACAAATATTTTGAATGGAGCACTGAAATTGGACATGGCAATTACCCCGGTTCACCGGAACTGTTAAGCCAGAGTTCAGGACATATTTTATTTTTCGGACTCTATTATGTAATGACCGGTTTACACGGATTGCACGTTATTGTAGGTATGGTATTTATAATGTTTATGATGCGCTTTACTATGAAAGATATAATTACACCCGACAGTTATGTTAAGCTGGAAGCAGCAGGATTATACTGGCACCTTGTCGATATAATCTGGATTTTCTTATTCCCGTTATTCTATCTTATAACATGAGGCAATTTTTATGGATCACGAAGAACAGGTAGAACATACAAGTCACAGTTACAGCAAATATTTATTGATCTGGCTGGGACTTCTAACACTTACAGCAATTACGGTTACTGTTGCAGGAATTAATCTTGGTGAGGTTACTATTGCGGCTGCTTTAATAATAGCATCTATAAAATCATACCTTGTTCTTACAGTGTTCATGCATCTTAAAACAGAATCGAAAGCATTTAAAATTTTTTTGATGGCTGCATTATTCTTTATAATTATATCAATCGTACTTCTATTTTCAGATTACAGTAGTACTACAATTTAAGGTTTAAACTAAATGATTGCCGAAGCATCAAATTTTGTAAGTGGAACTGACTCAGCATTTATTATTGTAACATCAATTTGTGTTTTCTTCTTATTATTGATCACAGTTTTAATGATTGTGTTCGTAATAAAGTATAACAGGAAAAAAAATAAAAGAGCTGTAAATTTTCATGGCAGCACTACTCTTGAAATTACCTGGACTGTAATTCCAACTCTAATTGTTATGGTAATGTTCTGGATAGGATGGGTCGGATATAAAGATTTATCAACTCCTCCAAAAGGTTCTATGATAGTTGATGTAACTGCTCAAATGTGGAAATGGAGTTTTAAATATGCTAATGGTGTAAAAGCAGATTCTTTGTTCGTCCCTTTAAACAAAAATGTTGAAGTAAGGCTTCATTCTATAGATGTGGATCATTCGTTTTATGTACCTGCTTTCAGGGTGAAAAAAGATTGTATTCCCACAAGAACTAATATAGCATGGTTCAGAGCAGAAGAGTTAGGAACATACCAGGTATTTTGTGCTGAATATTGTGGACTTAATCATTCACGCATGTATTCGAAGGTTGTAGTTTTACCGGAGGATGATTTTAACAAATGGCTTGCAGCAAAAGTAAAAGAAGAAAAGTTATACGGTGGTAGCGATTCAACAAAAACTGCTGATGGAAACGATTCAACAAAAACATCTATGTGATTTTTATAAATGGTAAATGAAGGAATAAATACTGCAGTTATCGGATTGAGTGTCAGACAGAAAATTAATCTTGTAATGGAACTGACCAAGATCAGGATAACCTCATTTGTTACGGTTACAACTGTTTTTGGTTACCTGTGCGCTGCCGGACATTTTTCTTTAGGAATGATTGCTCCAATCTTTGGTATTTTACTTCTTGCTTGTGGTTCTGCCGTAATAAATCATTTCCAGGAAAGAACGACAGATGCTTTAATGGACAGAACAAAAAATCGTCCTATACCGTCTGGTAAAATTTCTCCCATGAGTGCATTACATCTTTCGTTATTTCTAATTTTATCAGGTTCTTTACTATCTATACTTTGGTGCTGGCATACTTGCTTTAAGTTTGGGCTTATTGAATTTAATCTGGTACAATGGAATTTATACTCCGCTTAAAAAGAAAAATGCTTTTGCAATTATTCCCGGCTCATTGGTTGGAGCAATTCCTCCAGCAGTAGGTTGGGTTGCAGGCGGCGGAAATATTTTTGATCCGCAGATCGCGGTTATATCTTTATTTTTCTTTATATGGCAGATACCTCATTTCTGGCTGCTGTTATTAATTTTTGGAAAAGATTATGAGCAGGCAGGCTTTCCTACATTAACACAAATATTCAGTGCTGATCAACTTGGTAGAATAACTTTTATCTGGATTATAGCTACTGTAGTTATGGGATTTCTTATCCCGATGTTCGGAGTTGTTAAGTCTTCTTTTGTTAACATCGGTCTTTTTGTTTCCGGGGTATGGTTAGCATGGAATGCGATAAAATTATTGCGTTATACTTTTAACGATGAAGATTCACATTTAGAAAAAAAATATTTCGGCTTTGCTTTCAGAGAGATTAACATTTTTGCAATATTAGTCGTACTCTTGATTTCTATAGATAAGCTTGTATATTATTTTAACTGAAAAAAGAGAGCATTAAACGATGGAGTTTCTCGAAAAATTTGTAATACCTCAATCTTCAGAGCATATTCAGTTGCTGCATTATCTTGCAATGCTGATATTCATTCTCTTCATACCTTTTATAAGTATGGTTTTCGGAGGAATCTCTCTTTCTCTTTATTACAGGAATAAAGGAGTTAAAGAAAATAACAGTGATTACATAAAATTCTCAAAAGAAATAATTGAAGTTGTAACCGTAAATAAAGGGGTTGGAGTCATCCTTGGCATAGTGCCGGTTTTAGCCATCGCACTTATTTATGCTCAACTCCTTCATCTGAGTAGTACACTGGCAGTTGGTTATTTAAGTATTTCTTTCCTTTTGATTACTCTTAGTTTAATCCTTGTTTACACATACAGGTATTCAACAAAATTCTCTATTCTTTTCAGTTCTATAGATGAACTTAAAACTAATGATTCATCTCTCTCGGAAGAGATTGTTGAATTACGTGAAGCCAGCAAAAGTTTAAGCTTAAAAACAGGTTATTATGGTTTGATTTTTCTTTTTATTTCAGTCTGGATTTTTATTTCCGGAGTTTCAATTGCTACACTTCCGAAAGAATGGAGTGAAGGTAATTTCTTCTCGATACTTTTTTCTTGGACAGTAATAGTAAGATTCTTGTTTTTTATTGCAATGGCATTTGCTTTTACGGGCGGGACAATTTTATTCCGCTATTTTTATTGGGAAGGCGGCAAAAAAGATTTAAAATCAGATTATAAAGATTTTATAAGAAAAACAGGAGTTAACCTTACTCTTTATTCTTCTTTGATATTGCCGATCTTTTTAGCATTCATTTTATTTGCTCTTCCGGATACATCGGTTTCAGGTGCAATCTTTGGCTATTCAACTTTAGCTTTGATTTTGATGTTTCCTGTGCTATCATTTGCTGTATTCAATGTTGAAAGACAAGAATACAAATTACTCCGGGCTTTTGTATTTCACTTTGTTACTGATTTTTATATCTGTAATTATTAAAGATCAATTAGCAGTTGATAATGCAACGCAGATGCAGGCTGTAATTTTAAATAATAAATATGAAGAAATGATGGCAGAATTAACCACTGGAGGTAAAGCCAAAGAGATAAGCGGAGAAGAAATTTTTAATAACATCTGCTCTTCCTGCCATTCATTTGATCATAAAGTAGTCGGACCTCCTTATAAACAAACATTGCCAAAGTATGAGGGAAAAGAAGATCAGCTTGTAGCTTTTGTGCTAAATCCAAAACAAAATAATCCGGGCTATCCGCCTATGCCTAATCCCGGACTAAAACCGAACCAGGCAAGAGCTATAGCTAAGTGGTTATTAAGCGTTTATAAGACTAAATAAATTTTCCCCTTAAATGCTATTCATTTCATTTTAAGATAGGAATTACTTCCCGCTGTACATCTCCAGTTGAAATAACTTTCCCATCAGGATAAATATAAACATCTATTTCTAATCTTACTCCGAAATCTCCGGTTAAATAAATTCCAGGCTCAATTGAAAAAGATGTTGAAGGAAGAAGAAGTCTTTCATCTTTTGTTTCGAAGTCATCCAGGTGAGCACCACTCCCATGCAAATCAGTTGTAATTGAATGTCCTGTACGATGAATAAAATAATCACCGTAACCTGCATCACTAATTATTTTCCTTGAAACATCATCAACTTCATAGCCTCGTACTTCTTTTCCTTCTTTAAACCTCTTTACAACAAAATTAAATGCTTCATCTCTGGCTTTGGCAACGATGTCAAAGATTTTAATATACTTTTCAGGGACAGTTTTTCCAACATAACCTACCCATGTTATGTCAGCCCAGACTCCGTCAGGTTTATTCACCTTTGCCCACAAGTCGATTAGGACAAAATCGTTTTCATTCACGGGTTTGTTAATTTCTTTTGTTGGCTCATAATGCGGGTTTGCAGCGTTTTCATTTACTCCGACAATCGGCGGGAAATCTGTAACATAACCCCTTTTATCAAATTCTTTCATTATAAACTGTTGAATATCATATTCATTAAGTTTTTCTTTTTTAGAAATTTTTTCTTTAATAAAGTTGAAAGAAAGATTTACTATATCAGTCAACGCTGAAGCAACAGGTTTATTCTCTTCAAATTGTTCTTTTGTCCATACAGCATCGAACATAGAAATTAAATCACCGCTGCTGACTATTTCCACTCCATAAGATTTTATCTGTTCAATTGTTCCTGCATCGACCTTTGAAACATAAGGGATAGCATTTTTTGGTGAATACTCCATCGCAATTTTTTTATAGCCTTTTAAAGTATTTGAAATATGGTTTGATAACGAAGAATGACTGGAGTAAGTAAATTTTTTACCGGGTAGATGATCTAAATGTCCTGCTTCAATTCCGTTAACAATTTTTACAGGCTCGCCTTCCTTTGGAACCAGATAAAAAAATCTCCTTGTCAAATGGCTCCCTTTTGAAATATCAAGAATATTTAGAGCAAGGTCATTACTTCCTCTGAAATCATAAAAAAGCCATGCGTCGAATTTCATTTGAGTAAGAATAGACTGCATTTTTTTAAGATCGAATTTACCCATTGGACCACCTTAGAAAATTAGGTTAAGATATCTTGAAAAATTTTCATTTCTTTCTAAAAATAGTATAAATATTCATCAAATGTTCTTTGAAAAGATTTTTCTTTTAATTTTTTTAGTAATAAATTCTGTTATCCTGTAAAGATTATAAATCACAACCGGAGATACTATGAATAAATTTCTAGGGACTTATAATGTTATACCTTCACTGCCGGAAAATCTCGAACATTTAAGAGAGATAGCCTACAATCTTCATTGGACATGGAATGCAAATTCGCGTGAACTCTTTAGAAGATTAGACAGGGAATTATGGGAAGAGACTAATCATAATCCTGTAATGGTTTTAGGAAATATCAGCCAGGAACGACTCGAAGAAGTTTCTCACGATGATGGTTTTCGTTCTCACCTCGAAAGAGTTTATAAATATTTTCAGGAATACCTGGGCGCTAAAACCTGGTATCAAAAAAATTATAATTACCCAAAAGATTTTAACATTGTCTATTTCTCTGCAGAGTTCGGTTTAACCGAATGTCTTCAAACTTACAGCGGCGGTTTGGGAGTTTTAGCAGGAGATCATCTAAAAGCCTCCAGTGATCTTGGAATTCCGTTAATAGGTGTAGGACTTCTTTACAGGGAAGGTTACTTCCAGCAATATTTAAATTCTGATGGCTGGCAGCATGAAAGATATGAGCTGAATGATTTTAATAATCTGCCGATGAAATTAGTGCTTAATAATAATGAACCTTTTACTCTTTCAGTAAAATACGATACCAAAGAAGTTTTCTTCCAGGTTTGGAGAATTGATGTTGGAAGAATACCACTTTATTTATTAGATACAAATGTTCTACAAAATTCTGAAACAGATAAAAAAATTACGAGAGCTTTGTATGGTGGAAATATTGAAACAAGAATCGAGCAGGAAATAATTCTTGGAATCGGTGGAATAAAAACTATGAAAGCGCTCGGCATTCAACCTATGGTCTGTCACATGAATGAAGGACATTCCGCATTTATGGCTCTGGAGAGGATGAGATATTTAATCCAGGAAGATGGGTTAAATTTTAAAGAAGCAAAGGAAATTGGATACTACTCTAACATTTTTACAACGCACACGCCCGTTCCTGCAGGAATAGATGTTTTTTCTAATGATCTTGTAGAAAAATATTTTGGGAACTTTTATAAACATGAGCTAAACATAAACGGTAAAGAGTTTTATTACCTGGGAACTATAAACAAAGAAAAAGATTCTGCGATGTTTAATATGGCTCATCTCGCAATGAACACTGCTGGTTATGTAAACGGTGTAAGTAAACTTCATGGCTCTGTTTCAAAAAAGATGTGGGTTTCCGGATATAAAGATGTTCCTTTTAATGAAATACCAATTGGCTATATAACCAACGGTGTTCATATAAGGTCGCATATTTCCCGGGAGATTGAAGATCTTTTAGTTCAATATATTGGTGAGAATTGGGCTAATAACCCTGCGTCTGAAGAGTTGTGGAAGAGAATTGATAAAATTCCTGATGAAGAATTGTGGAGAACACACGAGCGGCGAAGAGAAAGACTTGTAGCTTTTGCACGAAGGCGTCTTACGAGACAAATAAAAACGAGAGGCGGAAGTCATACGGAAATGACGGTAGCTTCAGAGGTGCTTGATCCGCATGCACTTACAATCGGTTTTGGAAGAAGATTTGCAAGCTATAAAAGAGCTACTTTAATTTTTCAGGGACGTTGATAGATTATCTGATATTCTTAACAATAAATTACAACCTGTACAGCTAATTATTGCAGGGAAAGCTCATCCTAAAGATGAAGATGGAAAAAGATTAATCCAGGAAATCTTTCAGCTTGCCAAAGAAGAAAAATTCAGAAGGAAAGTAGTGTTTATTGAAAATTATGATATGAATGTTGCAAGATATATGGTTGAAGGTTGCGATGTCTGGCTTAATAATCCGCGCAGACCACTGGAAGCGAGTGGGACATCGGGAATGAAAGTAATTGCAAATGGTGGCTTGAACTTTAGCGTTCTCGACGGTTGGTGGGATGAAGGATTTGATCCTGAAATCGGATGGAAAATTGGAAATGGGGAAGAATTTGATGACCAGGATTACCAGGATGAAGTTGAATCAAGGCAGCTATATACTACTCTTGAATCACAAATAGCGGAATTGTTTTATGATAGAGGAGAGGATTTATTGCCGCGCGGTTGGATTACAAAAGTGAAAAATTCTATGAAGAAACTTGGATATTTTTTCAATACTCATAGGATGGTTCAGGAATATTTTGATAAATTTTATATTCCTGCTTATGATAAAAGAATTGAATTACAAAAAGATAAATGGAAACAAGCTGTTGAATTCGCAAAATGGAAGGAAAAGATTATAAAAAGCTGGTCACAAGTTAAGGTTGAAAAAATTAATACCGGTAAAGACTCCAAGCCAATCTTTGTTGGAGAAGAATTTCCAGTTGATGCTGAAATAAAACTCGGCGAATTATCAAAAGACGATGTAGAGGTACAGCTTTATTTTGGACCAGTAGAAAAACAGGATGATCCCGGTTATAACTCAACTGTTGTAATGAAACCTAATAGCAAGAATTCAGATAATGGAGTCGTACATTACAAAGGAAATATTGTTACAAAGCACAGTGGACAGCAGGGTTATACAATAAGGATTCTTCCGAAAAACCCATTACTTGTTAGTCCTTTTGAAGTTGGTGTTGTTTACTGGGCTGAGTGATTTTTTATTTTTTTACAATGAAATTTATACCGGTACCTATTTCATTATGATTTGCATAATCAGCATACATCATTATTAATGTAAACGGCAAAGTAACCAGGTAATAGACAGGCAGCACTACAAAAAATAATTTTGAAACATTTAATAATTGCATCGGGTACTTTATTCCCAATCGCCAGGCTTTATCTCCCCAAAATCCATAAGTATATTTAAACTTATGTTCTGAAAATCCTAACGGATAAAGTTTTTTCTCAAGATCTTCTCTGGAATATCCTTCCCGTGCGTGTTCCCCGATAAAACTTTCGGAGCTCTCATCATGTACGTCGCTTCCACCGTAAATAGAAGGAGTGTTGATTAAAAGAAAACCACCAGGCTTTAGTGCATTATAAAAATTCTTAAAAACCGTAATATCATCTTCGATGTGTTCCATTACATCGACACAATTTATCAAATCAAATTTTTCTTTATGTTCTATCTTCGTTAAATCTTCTATTCCGAACTTTACATCTTCTCTTCCTAGTGAAGAAAAAAAGTCTTTGCAGTCTTTTATCCAATCTTCTTTTACATCAACCGCATAAATACTGTTTGGCTGTAATTTTACAGACATGAAATAAGTATATTGCCCGAAGCCGCTTCCTGCATCATAAATATCTATTTTTTTATCGCCAAATAATTTCCTTATTTTTTTTAGTTCACGCCTCACGTACCATGAACGCAAAAACATTAAATCAATAACTTTGTAAAATAGAATTCTTAAACCAGGGTTCTTTTTAATTACTGAAGCAAATATGTTTTTGATAGGATCGTAATACATTAAATTTCTTTATGAATTAATTAATTCTGTTAAACCTTCTACAAATTTTTCCCACGAATATTTTTTAACTTCCTTTCCAGTATTTCTGGTAAATTCTTCTTCTTTATTTTCATTATAGAATTTTATTATTGCTTCTGCTAATTGCACTGGATTTTTCGGTTCTACTATGAAACCGGTATTATTATCATGAACGACTTCTCCTAAACCACCGACATTTGCGGCAATTATAGGTCTTCTAAAATTCATAGCAATTTGTACAATGCCGCTTTGTGTAGCATCTTTGTAGGGAAGAATAACCACATCACAAGCAGAGAAATAATATTTTACTTCTGATGTTGGAATAAAATCAGTAAACAAATGAACATTATTCTTTAATTGCAGTTTGTCAATTATGTTAAGATATTTTTCTTTGTTAGAATAGAATTCACCTGCAACAATTAGTTTAATATCAAGTTTATCTTTTACAATTTCCATTGCTTCCAGGAGAACATCGAGTCCCTTATAATCCCTGATAAAGCCAAAGAATAAAATCAGCTTATCATCATTAAGTTTAAGTTTCTTCTTGGCTTCTTCTTTAGATACTCCTTCTCCAAAATTTGAATAAACAGGATGTGGGATTACTTTAAATTTTGCATTTGGCTTTAAGGTCAAAAGGTCCATTTTTACTTTTTCAGAAAGAAGAACAAAATAATCAGTAAACCTGAAGAAATATTTTGTCATAGCAATGTCCCCAGGTTTTCTTTCGTGTGGAATTACATTATCGCAGATTACAAGCACTTTTGTCTTTTTGTTTTTCTTTGCGATCCTGGAAATGGTACCGAAACAGGGAGCAAAGAAAGGCATCCAGTATTTGAATATCAAAAGGTCAGGAGAATCTTTTTTTATTTTGTTGCCAACTTTGATCCAGTTGAAAGGATTGATTGAATCAACAATTATTTCTGATGGAGTTTTTTCTGAAATATTTTCTTCTTCAAATTGTGATTTTCCGGGGAAGAACAGAGAAGGATACTGCCTGGAAAACGTTATAGCTTTTACTTCATGTTGTTTAATTAATTCTTTATATAGCAATCCGTTGAAATGAGCAATTCCTCCTCTTAGCGGATAAATTGTTGAAAGGATAGTTATCTTCATCAGGATAAAAGGCGGTCTATACTACTTAGAACAGTTTTTGCATTTAGATAATTCATGCAACTATAATCCTTGTTGGTACAGATTGGACTATAAAAACATTTGCATTCTTTTTCCGGTTCAATTATTTCTCCCAGACCAAAAAGCTCGAATTCATTTTTATTAAAAATATTATTGAACAGAACAATTTTTTTATTAAGTCCGATTGTAATGTGCATTGCCATTGTAACTCCTGTTACAACAAGATCGCACTGGTTAACAAGATTTATAAATTTTTCAAGGTGAAAATGGCCGGGATATTTTCCTCCTGATGCTTCTGCAAACATTTTATTTTTTGAATCTTCTTGTTCACCGCCGAGAAATACAACTTCATAAGTTCTTTTTCAAAAGAGATTTTGCAAGTTCAATCCATCTTTCATCTGCCCAGAGTCTTGATGTCCATCTTCCTCCGCAGCCGGTATTTAATCCGATAATTTTTTTCGACCTATCGAAATTCCATGAATCATTATATTCATCAAAAGAAGAAAAAATATATTTTTCGCCTGAATATTCAAAGCCGCAGATTTCAAAAATCTCCTGCAGATAATTTTTTTTATTTTGTTTGCTTATATCATCAAATAAACCAGTAAGATATTTATGCTCTGCTTCTTTATCGACAGGATATGGGATACCATCTTTAAGAATAAATCCTTTCTTCACTCTTCCATTCAGACTATTTGTTAAAGCGCAAGCTTCTTTATCTTTATCAAGATTAAAAATATAATCAAATTCTAATGAACGAAGAAAAGTAATTCCTTCAGCATTAAACTGAATTATAGAATCAACTGTATTTGGGACAATTGAAGGAGAATGTGTTAACCAGTATATTTTTGCCTGAGGAAATTTTCTCTTTAATGGTTGTAATAATGGAGTTGTTCTTATTACATCCCCAATTGCTCCAAGTTTTATAATTAAAATTTTTCCTTTTGTCTGGATCATAATATTTACAATCGTTTCCTTTTTCATCAACACAATGAACTCCATATAATTTATTAGGCTTACATGGAACATCGCCTTTGAAGTGTCTGCAATCAGTTTTTATATCGGAAATTTTCATGCAAATATTAAGATTAATAATAACTATTTTATTTCGAAAGCAACCTGTCCAAAATTGTTTACTACACCGATTACTTCATACTTTATATAGTATGATTCAGTAAAGTTTTTAAAAGCTAAAAACTCATGGTTTGGAACACCGAACTCGTCAAAAAATATTATATCACCTTTTTTTAAATAACTCGCCAAACTTGTCAGCACATACAAACTGGATGAATATAAATCAGCATCCATGTGAATAATTAACTTTCCATTAAGGTTTTCTTTATTTGAATTTATAAACGAACATAAAACATCCTGGAAAAGCCCTTTCAAAAATTCTGCACGTTTATCATTTACCTGGGGAACTCCTTCGTTCATTTCCCCTTTATTATAAAAAAGTCCCCATGATTCCGGCAATCCTTCAAAAGTATCGAACCCGAAAAATCTTGAGTCTGAATTTTTACAGTTTTCAAGCCACCATATAAATGAATCACCTCCACAAACACCAAATTCAAGATAAGTAAATTTCGAATTGTGCAGTTCTTTTTTATCCGCTAAATATTTATATAAAGAGTACCGGCGGGAATAATCATAAACAGGAGTATAGAAATGATTCAAAATATCTTTTCTGTTATTCTTACTTATCCATCTGCTAAGCTCTAAAGTATTTACCATTAATTTTAGCGGACTTATTACAAATCCGAATAATTTATGAGGTCGTAAAAAAAGGATAAACCCTTTTGCAAAAGAATTAATCTTTATTAGTAAGTTTCTCATAGGATGTGAAGGTCCGAAAACAAAACCAGTTCTCCATATTAGCTATAAAACAAATATTCTTTCTATTAAAATAAATCTTTACGAGGCAAAACAAAAATAATTGCAGGTGTGAAATATATGTGAGAAAATAGAATTTTCTTAGGTTGCTTGACAGGATTTCCTCAATTATTGTAAGATAATCTAATATAGAGAATCTAGTCCTTCGTCTTCACTCTCATCTTCATTCGGCATAGTAAACATAGAGCTCATCATATCTTTGAACTGAAGCCCATTCTCTAAACGGAATTTGCTTAGCATAGAATATTCTGCCAGTCCGTTGAGAACGAATTCCATCATTAAAAGATTATCTTTCCCGTTTATTCCGGGATGATATTTCTTAACAACTTCTTTTAAGCCGGGAACATCCGACAAAGTTTTCTCATAGTCTTTATCGGAGATTGTGTTAAGAACATCAACAACATTTCCTTTGTTAAACCAGTTTGTAATTGAACTGTACGGGTTTGTCTCTTTAGGAGTCCGTTGTTCCTGGGTAGATTTTTTCCCTTTATCAGGAGAAGGGAAATATTGATCGAACAAACTTCTTATTGCTTTGCTGATAAGAATATGTGCAACCTTCGCCGGCCCTTCCTGTTCGCCTTCATAAACAAGTTCAATTTTTCCTGTGATGGCGGGAATAACTCCATAAAGATCTGAGATACGAAGATGAGTACAATCTTCATTATTTATTATCATTCTTCGTTCGGCTGTACTTATAAGATTTTCATAAGCTGAAATTGTAAGTCTTGCAGAAACTCCGCTCTTGTGATCAATATATTCACTGCCTCTTGCTTCAAAAGCAATTTGCTCAACAAGGTCTTTCATCAATTGGTGAATATTTACTTTTTTCTTTTGATCTTCAGTAAATTTAGATTCCTGTTCAGTTATCTGCTGTGAAATAGAAATTGTTTTAGGATAATGAGTAAGTATCTGGCTGTCAATCCTGTCTTTTAAAGGAGTAACAATCGAACCTCTGTTTGTATAATCCTCCGGATTTGCAGTAAAAACAAATTGAATATCAAGAGGCAGCCGTACTTTGAATCCTCTTATTTGAATATCATTTTCCTGGAGAATGTTAAACAATGCAACCTGTATTCTTGCCTGGAGATCAGGAAATTCATTTATAACAAAGATTGATCGATGCGAGCGTGGAATTAATCCAAAATGAATAACTCTTTCATCAGAATAGGGAAGCTTTAACGAAGCGGCTTTAATCGGGTCAACATCTCCAATAAGATCTGCAACAGAAACATCAGGAGTTGCAAGTTTTTCTGCATATCTGTCGGAACGATGATGCCATTCTATTTTTGTGTCATCACCATTTTCTGCAATCAGGTCTTTTGAATATTTTGATAAAGGATTAAACGGATCATCGTTCAGTTCAGAACCGGCAACTACAGGAATATATTCATCAAGAAGATTGATAAGCATTCTTGCAATTTTTGTTTTTGCCTGTCCTCTTAAACCAAGAAGAATAATATTATGTCTTGAAAGAATCGCAGTCTGGATATCAGGAATTACAGTTTCTTCATAACCGATTATACCTTTAAATGGGTATTCATTTTTCTTAAGAAATTTTATAAGATTATCCCGCAGCTCATCTTTGATGGGCTTTGGTTTATAACCTGTTCTTTTCAGTTCGCCTATAGTTGTTATCCGGGTAAAATCCATTTATAATCCTATTGTTTTAATAGATTCTTGTTCTTACTCTTGAACCTGCACCTGAACTATTTCAATCTCTTCCTTCTGTTTCTAACATAATCTTCAAAGATATATTCGCCAAGTCCTGAGAGGCTGCTGTAAAATGCTCTGCCGTTATTTGTCTTTGTAAATTCTCTGACAAACTGCTGAAGATACGGATCTCTTGCAATCATAAAAGTTGTAATTGAGATGTTTAGCTTCCTGACACTTTGCTGCCTGGTCCAAAGTTTTGTTGACAATTTTTCTATCCAGACCAAAACTGTTTTTATAATATTTCAAACCTTCTTTAAGGCAAGTCGGTTTTCCATCTGTAATCATGAATATCTGCTTGTTAGTAGTTTTTCTTCTTCTAAGAATATCAACCGATAATTCCAATCCTGCAACTGTGTTTGTATGGTAAGGACCGACTTCAAGATAAGGAAGATCTTTTATTTCGATTGGCCACGCATCATTTCCAAAAGCAATTATATCAAGAGTATCTTTCGGATATTTTGTTGTTATCAATTCCGATAAAGCCATTGCAACTTTTTTAGCAGGAGTTATTCTATCTTCTCCATAAAGAATCATAGAATGTGAAATATCGATCATCAAGACAGTTGATGTTATTGCTTTATAATCACGTTCATCAATTTCAAGATCACTTTCCGTAAGCCTGAACTCATCAAGACCATGATTTATTTGTGCATTTTTAATCGAGTCAGTCATATCAATCTGCTCGAGAGAATCGCCGAAATTATATTCGCGTCTGTCGGATGTTAATTCATCACCCTGACCTGTGAACGGTGAGTTATGATTTCCTCTCTGAGTCTTTTTCAGTTTTCCAAAAATTTCTTCAAGCGATTGTCTTCTAATACTTTGCTCACTCTTGGCAGTTATAATAAAACCTGTTCCGTCTTCATTCTCTTCGATGTATCCTTTTTCCTTCAGGTCATCTATAAAATTTCCCATACCGTACTGATCGTTTGTTAATCCATATTGCTTATCAAGCTGGTTAAGCCAGTTCAATGCTTCTGATACATCACCGGAAGTTATGATCATAATTTGCAGAAATAATTTGAGCAGATCCTCAAATCCCTGGTTCTCCCGCTTTTGCGGAATATATTTAGTGAATCTTGTGCCTAACATATTGGTAAATACCTTGGCATATAATTTATAAGATTTGGTCAGGAATTCAAGACGATTATACGAAGAAATCTGATATATATAAAGGGGCTATATCCCACTCAATTTTTTAAGCATTTCGGCGGCGTAGCTGTTAAGAGGCTGAAGCCTTAAAGCCTGGCGGAAATTTTTTGTTGCGAGTCCTTTATTGCTATCTTTTAAATATGCGTCACCCAATCCTACAAAAACTTCTGCAGCATTTGGGAAATCCCGGCTAAGCATTCTGAAAAGCAGAACTGCATCCGGGTATCTTTGAATATTAATAAGATCATAACCGAATATAATTTGTTCTTCCAAATTTTTATTAAAACCGTTCGTAGTGTCGGAAACAATTTCTCTGTATGCTGCAAGTGAAGAATCAATTCCATAATCTAAAGTTATGTTGAGGAGAAAATCTGCAAGAGATTTCTCAGGTTTTTTAATTTCTCTTCCAAAATATATTGCTGTAATATCAAATGCGGGTTCGCCAAGATTTCTGTCTCTTACGTTTATTAAATGAACAGCGGCAACTTTTTCTTCAGTATAAATTAAAAGCCGGGAAATAAAACCAGTTCCTCCTCCGGTATGACCTATATATTTTCTTCCCGATTCGTCAATACCGAATTCCATACCTAATCCATAATTTATAGTTTTGCCGTTTCTCAATTTTGTTGGAACAATCATTGAATCGAGGCTCGTTAATTTTATTAATTTTCCTTTAAGAAGACTATCGGAAAATTTTAAAAGATCTTCCGAAGTTGATAAAAAACCTCCACCGGGAATTTTAATTGATAAATCTGCAAGTGCAGTATTCTGAATCTGCCGGTACTGATTTCTTTCATATCCTCTGGCACGGTTTGAAATAATAACTCTTTGTACATCAGGATAAGTTGATTTCATGTCTGCGGGTTCGAGGATATTCTTTTTTATATAATCGGCAAAAGAAATCCCGGAAACATTTTCAATAATTGCAGACAGAAGATTGTAGTCTAAGGTTGTATAAAGATATTTTGTACCCGGTTCGTAAGCAAGGCTATCCTTTGCAAGATAATTAACAGCATCCAGCGTTGACTTAAAATATTCTTTGCTGTCAAATTCTGCTGAGTTCTTATAAGTCCTGATGCCTGCCGTATGAGAAAGCAATTGTCTTATAGTAAACTTCCACTTCTTTGCAGGAAATTGAATGTATTTTCTTACATCATCATCCAGTTTAATTTTGTTTTGTTCGACTAACTGCATTATAGCAACAGCAGTTATAATTTTAGATATTGAAGCGATTCTGTAAATTGTATTTATTGTTGCAGGAACTTTATTCTCGATATCTGCATAACCTTTTGCTTCAAGCCAGATTATTTTTCCATCAACTGATAAACCTGCAGAAATAGAAGGAACATTTTTATTGGTATAATAATCGGTAAGATATTGATCGAGTTTTTTATTAATGTTTTGTGAAAGGACATTAATAGAGAGAGAAAATGCTAAGGATAGGGAAGTCAATAAACGAAACATATTATAAATTTTACTAAATGGTTCAATAATTTTTTAAAATAAACAATCAGAAAATAAAGAATAAATTTGAGAGTGTTATTATATGAAATGAAGAAATGCATTTCACTTTGCAGCCATTATTATATCTTATAAATTTTTGGGGTGCCTAAAATGATATAAGTACAACGATGTTGCAAATAACCAGCGTTCCTACTCTGCAATGCCAATTAGTATTACAGCTTTTATAATTTAATCCGGTTTGTAACTTTCTCCGCACAAGCCGGTTGCTTGCGTATTCTCGATTATTTCCTGTTAGTAAAATGTTAAGGATATGTGATAATTAAATTCAAAAGACTTTATATATATATTCCGAGCATTAAAAATATTTGGCAGTTTTACAAAAGGTTTTATTTGAGTTGCAACTGAATCAAGAAAAGTTAGAGAACAAAAATGCGACTAAAGATATTTAGAAAAATACTCTATATAATAATCATCGGTTTTATAATTTATTCTTTCGTTTGGCAGATGAGCAATGGAATATGCCCGGTACCATAAGTTTGCTATAATTAAGAAGCGATTAGCATTTAAATTTATTCCCAACTTTTTGCTTGTTTGGAAATGATTTGTTCAATTCCGGGAAATAAATAATACTATCATAAGAGAAAGGGCAAGCAAAGTATTAAAAGGGAGGTTAGATCTTATTTAAGAAATAATAATTTCTTTGCTTCAACATAATTACCTGAACTCAATTTATAGATATAGATACCACTCGGTAAATTGCTTGCATCAAACTCAACCTCATATCCACCGGCATGCTGATATTGATCAACTAAAGTTGATACTTCCTTACCAAGTACATCGTAGACTTTTAATTTAACGAGGCTGCTTTCAGTAATCGAGTATCTTATTCTTGTAAGGGGGTTAAAAGGGTTAGGGTAGTTTTGTTCGAGGTTGAAATTAGGTTGTAATGAATTATTGTACTCAGTTATGTCGTTAATATTGTTCAAATTTATCTTAACCAGTAAAATATCGCTTAAAGAGGATTGTGAATATACTTTCCTTTCGCCATAAATAATATAATTACCGTCACTTGTTTGTAGCATGCCCCTTGCATCTTCATATATTGAGGTACCAATCGTTTTTGTCCAGATTGTATCTCCGTTTGTATCTATGTTCACTAAATATATATCGTATGATCCTACAGAACCTTCTTCAAGTGAGTTTGTTGTCCCAACAATAGTGAAACTATTATTTTCAGTCTTTAAAATATTAAAAGAATATTCCTGTTCCTCATCACCGTAAAACCTTGTCCATGTCGTATCTCCATTGTCCTGAACCTTGAGGGCATAGATATCACTTGCACCGGTGCCATTTGTAATGTACGAACCAGAAACAATATAACAGTTATCATTTGTTTTAGTTATTGCCTTAGAATAATCATACCATATATTTCCATAGCATCTTGTCCACAGAGAGTCACCGTTTGCATCAGTTCTAATTAAATATATGTTTGTGAAAAATGGAATGGCGGGACCGAATGAATTGGTTTCCCCTGTAATTATAAAACCTTTATCGTCTGTTTCCAGGGCATATTCACCATTATCTGCCCCATCACCGCCATACTCTTTTTCCCAGATTACGTTTCCGTCTAAATCGATTTTAATTAAAAGTATGTCAGTATTCGCGCTTACTAAGGATGTTTTCGATCCAACTAATAGTATACAGTTATCGGAAGTTCTTGTGCTTGAATAAGCCCTTTCAAATGTGGAGTCTGTTCCTATAGTTTTTGTCCATATAGTATCACCGTTGGTAGTTATTTTTAGTAAATATATATCATAGTCGCTTATATCATTTTTAGATGAATTTGTATAACCTACTATTAAGTAACTATTGTCATTGGTCAGGTAAGCCGATACCGCTGCATCGTCTCCTTCCCCTCCGTATGTATTATGCCATAGAACGTTTCCTGAGTTATCGGTTTTGGTTAATAATATATCACTCCTGTAATTTTGTAAGTTAATTGTATTACTGCATATCAACAAACACGTGTCATCGCTTATTACATCGGTAGGATATTCAAATTGCCCGGCATCATAAGTTTTTTCCCACAACACCTGTAAGCCCTGACCCCATATATTTCCTGGTAAAATAAAAAACTGTATAATTAAATAATATTTAAATATTTTATTCATAATCAGTAATCCTGTTGATTAATGTTCCATCATATAGCAGAATTGTTAGTTTCCTTCTTTTAATATCTCTGGAAGATTTTCCGTCCTTTACTTTGAAGATCTGCCTATATTCAACAATCGCTATATTATATCCTAGGGTTATATTGATAACCTCGAATCTTGTATTTTGTTCTGTACCCTGATAATCATTTAAATGCGTTAGCATTCCTTCTGTGATTTGTTTTTTGCCTGACACTTTTGCACCAAATCTCTTATGTTCATAAATTACATTATCTGTATAGAGATTCAACAAATGATTGATATCTTTTTGTATTGCACCTTTAACCATTGTTGTTTTAAGTGTCCTCAGATAGTCCTCTACAAGTTCTCTTGTTGGGATATCCTTGCTTGAAGGACCTTGCTGAGCGGCAATTACTCCAATGAATAGAACCTGAAAAATAATTGTTTGCAATAGGAAATTATATTTCATAAAAAATTCTTACGTAGTAAATGTTTTTTTCGTTAATCAATTCATTGGAAAATCGTGTCACTAATTGTAGTATTGATTACTCATATTCTTGCTCTACAAGAAAATAGAGTTATTCTTCGAAAATCTGGAAAATATTACCATCATGATCACTTATAAGGAACATCCGCTTCCCGGTTAAATCGTCTCTTACTGTGTGTCCGATAAATTTTACCTTCTTATTTTTTAAATATGAATACCATCCATCGAAATCTTTGACCTTGAATCCGAATCTTGTAAAACTCTGTGTACCTTTGTTGCCAAACTGTTTTTTAATCTCTTCTTTTGAAATTGAAGAATTTAGTTTAACCAGTTCTATGAGCAACCCGGGTCCTTTAAGGTTTGCCTGGTTTAATCCTCTCTCTTGTGAAGCAGCGCGGTTTAAAAGTTTTGCCCGAAAATTATTTTCATACCAGGCAATTGATGTATCTATATTTGAAACTGTTATTGCAATGAAGTATGGTTGCAGATCATCTAATTTCTTTGATTGGCAAACAGAGAATCCGGAGATCAGGATAATAACTAATACGATTTTTTTTCCCATTGAATATGTTTTATTGGTTTATTTTAAATAGATAAATATTTACACTCTTCTCGAAACTTCGATCAAAACTTATTGTCTTTCCAACAGGAAAATAAGTCATCATCAAAAAGAAAATGTTCAGAGGTTTCAATAGTTTCATTTTACTGATCTTCCCTTTTTAATTGATGAAAAAACTATTTAACTCATTTGCTTTTCTTCTCCCAGTATTACCGAAGAACAATCAAACTTTTAGTATCAACAAATGATAACTGAGTTCCTGAGCTCTGCACATCTAACCTGTAAAAATAAACTCCGCTTGCGAGGCCTGTTGCGTTAAAAGGAACCTCATAGATTCCAGGGCTTAACTCAGTATTTAATAAAGTTGCGACCTCTTGACCAAGTAGATTGTATACTCTCAATGATACTTTTGAATTACTTCCAAAAGAAATTGTAAATCTTATTTTAGTTTCGGGATTAAAAGGATTCGGATAGTTCTGATAAAGTTGAAACTCTGTTGATAGTCCCTCTTCTTGAATTACTTCAGTTGTTCCACCGTTTGTAGTTTTGAAAATTCTGCCTGAATGATCGCCCGCGTATCCGGTTGAAGAATCGGTAAAGAAAAGAACCGTTGTTTCACCGACATCTTTTTGCATCGACCAGTTTTGCCCTCCGTCAATTGTTTTCCATATTTTTGTTCCGCCTACATAACCAACATCCGAATCGATGAAATAAATTCCAGTGAGTATTGAGTTAGGATCGACAGTTGTAGAATTCCATGTTGCACCGCCATCGGTTGTTTTAAGAACATTTCCATTCACACCGTTTCCATCACCTCCAACAGCATATCCTATAGTTGACGATACAGCACAAACACCCCATAAATTATTTGTTGTACCGGTTGTCGCTTGTTTCCATGTTGTGCCGCCATCGTCTGTGTAAACTATTGTCCCACCAAAACCAACAGCATAACCATTGTCCTGATCTGCAAATGAGATATTAGTCAGGAATGTAGTTGTATTGCTGGATTGCGGCGACCAATCCAAACCGCCGTTTGTAGTAATATAAATTTTTCCACTGCTCGAGGAAGCATAACCCAGATTTGAATCCACAAAATCAACACCGGAAAAACTCGGGTTGCCTGGAATAACAACTTGTGTCCACTGTGCCCCACCGTTTGTTGTTCTGAATACTTTATCTCCAACGACTATAGCACTAAGATCATCAAACATATGAACGTCTTCAACAAACAAACCTGTAGTTGGAAGTGTTTGTTTTACCCATAAATCACCGCCGTTGGTTGTTCTCAAAACTGTACTGTTGTCGCCAACAAATATTCCGTTTTGTGCATCCAGGAAATACACTCCTCTCAACGGCACCGTAACACCGCTAGTCTGTGGAACCCATTGTGCAGAAAGTGGCTGCATAATGAAAAAAAGCAAACCGGCAAAGAGTATAATTTTCATTCACAATCCTTTTAAAAAATCTTTCTGTTTAGTTTATTTGATAGTATATATTAATCCAAAACAAAATCGATGAAAGGTTATAAAATGATGTTGGGATGTTTTTTTTGGAGGTTTATTCTAGGGAAAAAGATTTTCCGAACATTTGTATAAATTTGTCTTTATATGTGCGGCTTAATTTTAGTTTGGTCCCATTATATAGTACAACAAAATATTCTCCGTTAAAATATGGATGCAGCTCTTTGATCCGGTCAACATTCACAATTACAGACCTATGAATACGGACAAACCGGCTGCCACCAAGGAGTTCTTCAAATTTACTTAATGTTTCTTTTGTAACATGAACCTCTTCTTTAGAATGAATCTCAACATAATCTCCGTTCACTTGCAGCCAATCAATATTATTGCGTGAAAGGACGACTATTTTCTTTTTCGTTTTAATAAGGATGTTTTCATTTGGTGAATCAAGTTTTGATCCCTTGTTATGCAAAAATCCTTCTATAAGAGATTTGAGATTTGCACTAATTTCATGAACGCTATTATTTCCAACACGGTTAACCGCGTTTAACATAGCTTTATCAAATCTTTCCTGTGTAAACGGTTTAAGCAAATAATCTATGGCGCTAACTTCAAAAGCTTTCAAAGCATATTTATCATAAGCGGTTACAAAAACAATTTCAGGGACATAGATATTTGATATCGCATCAATTACTCCGAAGCCGTTCAAATCGGGCATTTGTATATCTAAAAAAATTAAATCGGGTTTCAGCGAAAGAATATGATCTATTGCTTCTTTACAGTTCCGGCACTCTCCGATAATCTCTATATCAGGATGTGGTGCACTCCAGACTTTTATAACGTCTCTTGCGAGCCGTTCATCGTCAATTATTAAAGCGCGAAGTTTCATAATATGGGATTTTTATTTTTACGCTTACACCGTAATCTTTAAGATTGGTAAACGTGAGTTCAAAGTTTTTTCCATATAATTGTTCCATCCTACTCCTTGTAGTATGTATTCCAACTCCTTCATAAGAGGGCTGACCGTTTTCTAGTTTAATATGTCCGCCGTCATCGTTTACTTCCATTACGAGAGACTCATTTTCTTTTTTGATACTTAAAGATAAGAGTCCTGAGCCTGATCGCAAAGCAATACCATGTTTTATACTGTTTTCAATAATAGGTTGAAGAAGAAAAGCGGGAACAAATGCATTCAAAACCTCCTTAGAAATTTGTTGAGTAATTTTCAGGCGATCTTCGAACCGAATACTTTGTATAGACAAATACAATGAAATCAGTTCCAGTTCCTGTCGAAGAGGGATTTCATTGTGTTCGGAATGATCAAGCGTTGCGCGAAGCAAATCACTTAACTTCACAAGCATTAGAATCGCTTTTTCTGTTTCACCTTTTGTCATTAATCCGACTATAGAGTGATGGGTATTGAATAAAAAATGTGGATGGAGCTGCATCTTCAGGGTCATAAGCTCAGACCGGGCAAGAAGTGTACGAAGTTCAGCAGCCCGATCAAGTTCTTCCCGGTATCTTTTGAAATACTCAATAGTATTATACGCACCAACTATAACCACGTATAAAAGTAAATTGTACTCCAGTACATATATTCCGGTACCAAGCATAAATCGTAATGATGTGTTAACATATTGAGGAAAAACATAATGCCTGAACAACTCATGCAAAACACTTATCGTGTAACCGAAAACTGCTCCTGCAAGCAAAAGAATGAGTGAATTTTTCAGCCAGTGAACTCGGTCAAGTTTGAATCTTTTCGCAAGACGTAAAACCAGGGGAGTCGTTACTATCCATAATCCGAAAAAGACCACACTACTTGCAAGATAGAGCTCCCAGTTCAGACTTATCCCGTTAATACTTGTTGCAATAAAGTTTCTTGCAACATTAAATGAGAATACTGCAAGCCAGGCAATAATAATAATACGCCAGGGGGTTTTCCATTTGTTTTCGTATGCTAAAATTGATTTGCTCAATTGTAATTTATTATGTTAAATCTGAATATGAACTAAATTTTAAACGCTAGCTTTATTCCTTCTATTGTCATTCCTGTACCCATTATTGCAAGGATTAGACCCATTATTTTTGCAATCACGGTTATTAAATGGTTCCCGATCTTTTTTACTATAAGATCACTTAAAGAGAAAGCTAAGTAAGTCAGATAAACCATTAAAGCAAAAATTACGATCACAATTACAAGATGCACAATACTGCCGTCCGTGATATAGTTCATTGCAGTAACAATCGTACCCGGACCGGCAAGTATTGGGATAGCCAAAGGAGATATTGCAACTCCATCATCCGGTTCTATATCCTTGTTGTGATGTATCTCGGATTTTTTTGATTGGAGCATTTCAAATCCCACGTAGAATAAAAGTATTCCTCCAGTAATTTTAAATGCCGGAATTGTAATTCCGAATAATTCAAAAAGATATTTTCCCAGGATCACAAAAAATAACACAATCAAAAATGCTGTTATGCAGGATGTCTTTGCAATTGATTTTCTTTCTGATTTATCTCTGTCTCCAACCAAACCTAAAAAGACCGGTGTGTTTGCTATCGGATTCATTATTGCAAAGAAACCGGTGAAGACTGTTAAAGCAAATGTTAAAATGTCGGTTATCATTTTATAGTTATTACCACATTCCCTTTCTTGTGACCTGCATCAACATACCTGTGAGCTTCTGCAATTTGTTCAAGCGGGTAGCTTCGATCAATGACTGATTTGAACTTTCCGGTTTCAATAAGTTCTCTGAGAAAGATAAGATCTTTGGTCCTTTCGTTTGGTGGTCTCAATCCAGTAGCCATTATCATAGCCTTTTTATTTCCGGTTATTGAAGTTAATAATACTTGAGGAAAAACTTTTAGAGTAATTCCCGCTTCAAGAAAAATTCCCCCTTGCTTCAGCGAGTTTTTACATTTTGAAAATGAAAGCTTTGTAACAGTATCGAAAATTATATCGTAAGTTTCATCTCTTTTAGTAAAATCTTCTTTAGTGTAATCAATTACTTTTTGTGCACCCAAAGATTTTACAAGCTCTACATTCCCAGCGCTGCATATTCCTGTAACTTCCGCTTCAAAATAATTCGCAACTTGTACAGCGGCTGAGCCAACACTGCCGGAGGCTCCGTTAATAAGAACCTTTTGTCCTTTTTGAATTTTTCCTTTGTCTCTTAGAAACGGTAGAGCAGTCAAAAATCCATCGCAGCAAGCGATTGCTTCACGATAATTTTTGTTCGATGGCATTTTTGCAAGTAGTTGCACCTTCTTCGGGAAGACAAATGTATTCCTGATACGAACCATAACCGGGAGTAGTACCAAAAACATTATCACCAGCTTTGAGTAACTTTATACCTTTGCCAGCTGCTTCAACTTGTCCGGCAAACTCACTACCGAGTATTTGGTTTTTGGGTTTTGTTAGCCCGGTGAATAATCTTGAAAGTAATGGTTCTCCTTTTCGGAAAACACAGTCTGTTGCGGTTACTGTTGTTGCATGTACTTTTATCAGTACTTCGTTGTTTTTTGGAACAGGCTTTTCTTTCTCTTGTAGTTGAAGAACATCAGGTGAGCCGTATTTTGTATATACAATTGCTTTCATAAGTAATCCTCCTCAAGATTGCTCTGATTGCCGATAGACTGAGATTAGTTATTAAAAGATAAAAAAGACTTTTGTAAAAGGACAACTTTGACAAAAAAATTTTTGAAGATACTGAGTAAGAGATTAGAATTCATCCCAGTTCAAAAGTAGTTATTCCAAAAACTTTATCAATGTCGATATCTGGAGGTTTGCCGTAATACATTCTTGCACATTCAAAGACATAAGTTGCATTATATTTTTTAATGATATTTTCTGCACCTTTATTTATTACAGGAATGTCCAGATATAACGGTTCACCAACGACTGAATTTAAACAAGCTTTATAAAGTTCTTCTGCAATCATTTCATTATCTGCAAAGAGGGGACAAACCTTAAATCCTTTATTAGCTTTTCTAACAATGGCGAATCCATTGAGGTTGCCATTATCAACATATTTAAACGTTTTGTTTTCCGGCAGTTTTAACCATGGCTTCATAAACTGCGGACGTGAAAATCCAAAGCATTGTTTGTCATAAGTTAAGATCGATTCGATATCTTCATCTGAAATCGAAGATATATTTTTATTAGTGCTTAAACTCTATTCCAATTTTTTCATAACGTTCATCTCTGAATAAAATTTCGAAACCGCCTTTTCTATAGAACGGCTGCATTGTAATAACTCCATCCATTCCGATTGAAGCACCTTTATTCAATCTTGAAAGCAAAGTATCTCGTCGCTGGTACCAGAGTTTTCTGCCAATTCCATTCGATCTGAATTCAGGTTTAACAATGAAGAAGCCCATAAAACCAAATTCTTTATTGTATGAGACAATAGAGCCGCCGCCGATAAGAATGCCGTCGTAAAAATATCCGTAAAAGCCGTCAGGGTCTGTTGCGAAATATACATCGGCATCATAAGGTCCGGGATTCCAGCCTTCTTTTTCTGCCCAGCTTACTAAAGTTTTTACTCCTTCCAGGTTTAATTTCTGAAACTTTAGTTCATCAATATTTACTTTTAACATTTCTTATTGTTTAGGTTTTTATTTTGAATTATTAAAAGATAGGGAAGACTTTAGAATAGGACAACTTTAGCAAGAAGTTTTTAAAGTACTATATGGATTTTTAAATCTATAACTATTCTCCAAAATAATTTAATGGGGATTTATCACCAACCAACCAGATATGACCAAAAGGGTCTGTGAAACCTCCTTGCCGGTGCTTTCCCCATGGTACATCATAATCCTTAATTTCCTTACCAATTGCTCCTGTTTTAACAGTCTGTTCAATAATTTTATCAGGATCATCGACGAATAGTTCAACTCTGGCAGTTACAGTATTAATTTCTTTGGGACTGCTGAAACTATTTTTTACAGTTTCATGCAAAAAGAAAGGTGCACCATCAACCTCCAGGCCTGCGACGGAACCAAGACTCCATAACACTTTAGCACCGAGCGCTTTTTTGTACCATTCAACAGCAGCAGGTGTATCGGTTACAGCAAGCATTATTGAAATTTTTGAACCTATAATTTGTGATGTCATAATATTTACCTTTCTGAGTCCTTCAATTATAATAAAAAGTTACTGAAAATTAAATTTTTCAATATTAAAACTATTGAAGATGGATTCCGGAAATAGGAACACTTACTTTAAAAGAAAGTAAGGCTACTATTAAAATTAAAGCCGCAGTACATCCCGCAACCAGCAAAACTGTTTTTACTGTATCGAATTTTTCAGTATAATATTTTTTGATGTTCGACATTGGAAAAACTTCCTGTTCATCATTAGGTTTATAGCTAACTACTTCATTATTTGACAGCACTGCATAGCCCAATTTGCTGTCCTGGAAGTCGATAACTTTACCATCCAATGTTTCAATTTTATAAACCTTTATTGTTGATTCATTATTCTCAATGTTAACTTCTCTCAAGGAATAACAACCATTAAAAAGTAAATTTATAAACATTAAACCAATGGAAATAATTAAATATTTATTAAAAAGAATCTTAAATCTTTTCATCTAATTATTACTCCCGTTATTTATGAGAACCAAAAGAAATCATTTCATCTTTATAGGAGTTCTTTAATTTATGTTCTAAGTGTGATTGCATTATGAGCTAAACTTAATTAAATGGATTAGGATAATTTTGTCGTAGACTCCAATCCTTTGGTAAATAAACTGAATCTAAAGGTGTTACACCTCTAGCAAGTTTATCGCCACCCATTAGATTATTATCGGGCCGTAAAATCCCTTCATCCCAGTTTAAACTAATTTTATTTTCGCCGTCTCTTATTTCACAATAATATAATTTTACAGTTGAGAAAGATTCATCAGACAGCGCAATGGTGACACTGTCTGAAAAAGTAAATTGTCCGACTACTTCCGGACCCGTTTCCAAAGTATGGGGTATTGACGGAAGGTTATAAAGATTAGGGAACAACAATTTATTTGAAGTAGTTATTCGACCATCAACATCGGTTTTCCCAATTAATGATATCCTTGGGTCAGGTGCTATTAAAACCAAATAAATAGAATCTTCATAAAAGATTTCACTTTTAAGTGAGTCAGAACTTGTAGTAAGTATACACTTAAACACACCATTTGGAATTGAAGTATCCCATGTATATGCATAAGAACCAGCATGCAACTCTTTAGAAACCAATCCATCAACAATATTATTATCCAAGGTGTAAATATTCATAGATACGAAACAATCCTGGATTAAGTCGAATGAAATGGTTGTTGCAGCTAAAATATTATTTTGTGAAGTATGCTTTGACATAGTATTATTGTTTATTCTGTCCCAAACACTAACATTGATATTCTTCAGCAAATTATTATTAGAATCAGTTACTTGTACATTTAATGAAAAAGGTTTCTCATTATTATTGACTGAGTTTTCATTGCAGGTAATAAACACCAAGGCAAGAATGAGAGCTAAAATATTTTTTCCCATTTTTCATTCCCTTTTATTTTTTAACACAACAAACTTAAGCTTGAAAACTGTATATCAAAAATAATTAATTCAATTGCTTCTTCAAAAACTTCAGGATGGAAATCCATAAAGGGAATCATTTCATCTTTATAAGAGTTAAGTAATTTATGTTCTAAGAGTGATTGCAAAGGTTATTATGTTTGTTATAAATTATTTCTACTTCACAACCTTGCAACTCCTGCAAAGTGGGATCACACTTTGTGATGATAACTGACGCCAACAATATATGTTGTACTTAACTTACTACAAATTGTAATAAATCTTTTGCTAACCTTGTTATAATTATTTTAGGTTGATTATTTGTTATATGAGTAGACATAAGTTCAACACTATAGACGTCATAAAATCCGCCAATATTGGAACTGATTCGAATTAGCGATTTCTCACTTAATTTATGAAAACTAAGAGTGAACTCATCTCTTGTACCTGCAAATCCTTTTTCTATACATGATCTATAAACTTTTTCATAGCTTTCACATTCTCCAATTTCTTTTTCTGAAGTTTTCAATAATTTTAAAAGGAATATATCAAAAGGTTCAAGTTCTGTAATAATTCTTAGGAATATATCTTTCTGATTAAAATTTAATTTTGTGTCAGAGATTGTACCTAACAAAACATCCCTAATCAAATTGTACTTTTCAATCTCGTGAGTTGAAATTGCTGAAATAACGGCTTTTAACAAAAGTGTCTTGCCTTCCTCTGAAATTAAATATTCTGATATCATTTTATTTTTTTCAGAGTCAAGTTTTTCAATCTTTTCAGCTAAACAGATTAACCATTTCTCTTTACGTTTCTCGTATCCTGAAGGCCAAAAAGATTTAACAAATTCAGAAATTGTACTGCCTATGCCAAATGGAATAAATTGTGCACCAGTATATATAGTGTCAATTGTCTTATCAGTTCTATTCTTTTTAGGATATTTTTCCATGTATCATTTAGTTATAAACACAATACAACTAACACTCTCTCAAAAGAAGAAGCCTATCTTAGCTTGGTCTAACCAAGACAAGCTGTTAGTCTGAACTGTCTGTTAGACTGTATTAATTTTATTAAAGATTTCTTCAATTTCATTGTTAATATTATTTCTATTTGAAGCAAACTCTTTAATTATTGAGTTTTGGAAACTAACAATATTTGTTATCTCTAACTTTTTTGCTGACAGTTCTAATAATTCTTTTCCTGGGAATAAATTTAGCCATTCATCCGACTCCAATGCGGATTTTACTTCCTCTTCACAATTACTAATTACCATTTCTATTGATATTTTCGATAATGAGTTGTTCAGTGATTCATGTATACTACTAGAGATTGAATTGAATTTCGTTTTTAATATATCACTTTGAGCTTCCTTCACATAAAAATGATTATCCTTTATGCTAAAATAAGATTGACCACTAAGTACTTTCTCAATTGTGAAATTCTGTGGTTTTAATTTTAGATTTAATCTGAATTCAGCCATACATCTAATAACATCCGAAGCCATGTTTGAAGCTACTTCATAGAAGATAGATTTAATTTCGTTTTCCTTTTTTCTGATGTTGAAAATATCTGATAAAACGCGAGAGATTACCTCAAAATCGATAAGATAATTTTCTAATTCGTGTTTCGAAAGGACAAACACTTTGCCTGAAGAATGACTTTTGTATTTATCTATCATATCTTGAGTAAGATAATCTCTATCTCGAATTAAGTAGAAATTCATAAAGCCAAGATTGGCTTCCATAATTGAAAGTATTGCACTATTAATTCTGTTCAAATGATTACTGCTATTTGAAGGGACTAATTTAAAATTAGAATTATCCCCGGGTAAGAGAGTACTAAAAAATTTTCTATCGGGGCTTGAATTATCACCTTCTAGAAAAACCAGATTTTTTGCAACTCCTACATAACCAGAAAATCCAAACATGTTTTTTAACTGTAATATTACTTGTTGTTCATTATCACCTGTAATAACTTCTGCTTTTCTTGTAAACAGGTCTCTAGAAATATAAATTACTTTGTCTCTACCAGCTTCATCAATTATTTCTGGATTATGCGTTGCCATCCATATTTGATTGCCATTTTTAATAGCTTTCATATTTCTTATAAGCAGACGAGAAAGTTCTGGATGTAAATGAAGTTCCGGTTCATCTATCATGATTATTGCATTTTCTACATTATGCCGTATAAAAAACGATAAGATAAAAAAGACTTCCTTTTCTCCTGAGGAGAGGTCATTGAATGTTATAACTTCTTTTGAAGGAAGCTCGATAAAAAGATTGGATGGGATGGATTCATTTTTATCAGCAAATTTGTAGGCAGGGAATAATTTTATTAGCAATTCTTCGTAAAGTTTAATTGGATCAATTGGTTCAACACCAACGGATAATCCTTTATTCTTTTGGTTATAATAATTTCCTAACTCTCGCAAGTAATGATATCTCTGTTGAACAAGAAACTCGTACATATCCTGAGATTGAATTTCACTCGTATTAAATGCCACTTGCCAAAGATGTTCTTTGCGATTGACAGAATCAAAAGTGAATATTTTTTGTTTATCAAAACCTTTTTGTGGATAGTTCCTATCTGACCTTAAGAAAAAACCAAGAGAACGTTTGAGTAAGTCTTTTAGTTCTCTTGTCGCATAATTATGAAGCTTATTATATAAAGCAACATTTTTACCATATTCTCCTTCGTTATATTCAAAAGCTCGATAATATACTTTTTTGGTTTTAAGGTATTCAATTATATCATAATGGATGGTTAATCTTTTTTTTAGTTCTTCCTTTACCAGATTTTTTTGAGCTTCTTTTCCCTTACCTTCAACATCGGGTTTTAATTCAATTTCTTGAATTCTTTCTCTTAATCTTTTTTCTTCTGCTTCAACTTCTTTCATTAATGAATTTGTTAAAATTTTTATCTCTTCTGAGCTTAATCCAATTCCTACTTCAAAAGAAAATCCTTTAAATGTTCTACTGAGTTGCCACCCGAAACTATATGAATTAGAGAGAGCATAACTAATTAGTTCTAAGATAGAACTTTTGCCACTTCCATTTGGGCCAGCTAAAACGATTAGATCTGAAGTAGTGTTATTAAATTTGAGTGGACCGATTTCTACATTTTCGAGATGACGAAACTTTTTAATCAATATTTTATTTATATACATCGATTTTCCTAAGTCCCTTTTCTGCATAGAACTGAACTAAAAAAATGGACAAACTTTATTCCATAATATTAGGGATTTCCCTTCCCCACCCAAGTTTAAGAAGAAAATAGGGGAGTTGTTGTTAATGTTCAAGCAAACTTAAGGTAAAAAATGTAGAATGTAAAATGTAGAATGTAGAATTGGAAATGCGAGACGGCAAAAGGCGAACGGATGGAAGATTTATCCGGCGAAGCTTTAGCGAAGACGGATGTATGACGGAAGATGGAAAAGGGCAAAGAGCATAACGCATAGAGCAAAGTCATATATTCATTATCACATCATCTCACGGTCATTACATAATTGCATAGGGCAAAGAAGCAGTGTGCACAGTGGGACCCATTATCCCATCACTCATAATCTCATCATCTAGAAATTCTCATCATCTCATTATTCCTAAATTAGTAAATTCATCACCCAATCCCGGATAATCCGGCTGTAACTGCTCCACCAGCTTAAATCTCTGCTTTGCAAGTGCGGTGTCTTTGAGCAGCAGTGCCGCCTTCCCAATCAGAAAATTTGTACGTGCAGATTGTGGGTCGAGTGTTAGCGACTGCCTGAAAATTTGAAATGCATAAGTGATGTTTCCTGATGAAAGATAGTGCTCACCGGCATCATTGAGTCTCGTGGCATTCTGAGAAGTGAAGTGTGTACGCCCTGGATCGAATCGGAAAACCTGCATGATTTCCGGATTAGCAGGATCTGTTTGCATTAAAGGATTCTCGTTAACGATCTCGAACCAATTCTTCAGTACGGCTATATGTGTCACTTTACTTTTGATGAGAAACCCTCTCAACAGATCGAATCGCCCGATGTTTTTAATCATATCCGGTGAAACGAGACCTACCATGTCGACAATGCGGCGATTCGAGTAGAATCCAATCGCACCTATGTCGTGAGTAGCAACCACTGCGTTTTCAGGAAGGTGGTCGCGAATCCATAAAGCTGTCTTGACCTGCCGATCAGTGATGTAACGGCAATCGTCAATGTAGGATGTTTCATTCGCAAGTGACTTTTCCAATGTTTGAATAACAAAAATAAGAATCACCAAAGCGGCTATTGCTTCGGAGACACGAGGCTTTGTCAGGAAATGTATTTGCCCTTTCAGCCAATGAATGACAATTTTCAGTCCGTCAAGAACAAATATTATGTAAAACGGAATAAGTGGCATTAAGTACCTGCCATTCTGATAAAGCTTCGGAAGATCGTACCAATATGCCGCGAAGAGAAAAATTGACCAGAGAATTAGACTGAACAAGCGATTCTGTTTTCGTCTTATTACATCCCAAACGATCGTTAAGATGCTAACGAGTGCGAGTGCTGCGAAGACGTACATATTTCCATCAATAAGGAAAGAGAAAACCTGATGTGGGAAGTTCTGCCCCGGTCCGGTGTAATACTTCAATTTTGCTGAGTATGTGTTTGGGAAAATACTTCCGGAAAGAGTCAGGTTGAATACAACGTAAGCAGCGACGATAACAAGCGTGTAAGGAAGGGCTTTTCTGATCCAGGTGAAGTCATCACGATTAGGTGTATTGCGACGCTTCTTTACCTTGGGTTGCTTCACAATTTTAACATTGAAGAAGATGTCGATGGCAAAGACCGCATAAAGGATGATCGCTTCAGGTCTCGCCCAAAGAAGGAGTCCACTTACAATTCCCAGCAGGACATACTTTTTCGTATAGTAAAAGTAAAACACCATTAGTAGAAGCGAGATGAAAAGTGTAGTTTCCATTCCTGAAAGTGCTATCCATTGCAGTCTGTGGTTTATGATTACCACTAGTGCCGTCGACAATGAGAAAATAATATCGTGATCAAAGAGAATGGAGGCGAGTTTGAATGCCATGAAAGCTGCTATCAACAGGAAAGCAATCCCCAATGCATAGCTCAATATCATTTCGTTCTTTGTTACAAAAAATCCTGCAGCAAGAATGAAAGTATATAGTGGAGATGTTGAACCTGATGTGATCATTTGATCTTTGTAATAAGAGAAAGCGCCGTAGTCATAAAGGTTGCGGGCGAATTGAAGGTGTATCCAGGTATCATCGAGCGGAAAACCGAAACCCTGGTTGATTTTCCGCGACTGCAAGAGAGTGGAAACGCACAAGAAGATTCCTGCGAAGAGCACGAAAGTTATCAGTGCAAACCTAATGCTTCTTTTGCTGATCAAATTAATTTCTTAGCTCCTTGATATTAAATGTAGTTAATGGAAGTTGTTATGACTTAAAAATTTATGGAAAATGAAGTTTAAAGATAATTTAGAACAAAGTTGCACTGTAACTCCTGTCTTGAAGTCTATATAAACCGCTCAGCAATTTGCTTGCGCTTAACGAAATCAAATGAATTCCTATGTTATGGCGATTGTTGCTATTTTACATCTTGTGACCATCGGTTGACATCGAACCTTTCCCCACCAAAGTTTAAGAAGAAAATAGGGGAGTTGTTGTTAATACTTGCAGTAAACTTAAGGTAAAAAATGTAGAATGTAAAATTTAGAATGTAGAACGAAAGATGTGAAACGATAAATGGCAGAAGGAAGATTGTATGATAGAAGATGGAAGATGTTTGGTGGAAAATGGACGATGGGAAATCTGAAAAATGAAGAAAGATTTTGAGACTTTGGGAATATGGGATTATGAGAAAGAGGAAAAGAACAAAAGCGCTCTCATCATCTCATCTCACATAATCCCATTATCTCACGTTCACAAGAAAGATCCTGAAACCTGCTTCGACTTCGCGAAGCAAGGCGAGCAAGCTCAGGATGACAGCGTGAGTCTACTTCTTTACAGGAATGCGTTTATCAATTATCTGGTCGACGATTTTATATTCTTTAGCTTCTTCTGCAGAAAGAAAATGATCACGGTCGCAGTCAATTGTAATTTGTTCGATAGTTTTACCTGTATGCTCTGCAAGAATTCTATAAAGAGTGTCTCTTGTTTTCAACATTTCTTTAGCGTGAATTTCAATGTCGGTTGTTTGTCCCTGCAAACCTCCAACCCACGGCTGGTGAATCATAATCTTTGCATTAGGAAGTGTTGTTCTTTTACCAGCAGTTCCTCCTGCCAATAAAATTGCGCCCATACTTGCAGCCATTCCAACACAAATAGTCGAAATATCCGGTTTGATATATTTCATCGTATCATAAATTGCGAGACCGGCAGTTACGCTTCCGCCGGGAGAATTGACATACAAATTTATATCCTTCTCGGAATCTTCCGCTTCAAGAAAAATAAGCTGTGCAATTATTAAGCTTGCGATGTGGTCGTCTATCGCTGTACCGAGAAATATAATTCTTTCCCTTAACAAGCGGGAAAAAATATCCATGCCGCGTTCGCCGCGCCCGGTTTGTTCAATTACATAAGGTACAAGCTGGTTATAGATTTCTGGATTCTTACTCATTTAGTTTCCTCTGTCTTTTTTGTTTATCAAATTTTCCGGATCAACTTTAGTAATTTCATTTTGTTCTTTCAAAAAGTCAAACAGCTTATTGTCCAAAAGCTTCTCGCTGATATTTGAAGTCTTATAATAATTAATAAGCTTGTCTTCAGGCAAGCCGGTTTTTTCGGCATCTTTCTTTGCTAATTCTTTCAGGTCATCATCATTTACAGAAAGATTTTCTTTTTTTACTATCGCTTTTTTAATTAAGAACCATTTTACTTCAAGCTCTGCCGATTTCAGAAGTTTTTTTTCTACATCTTCACGGTCGAATTTTTTGTAACCTGCTTTTTTTTGTGCTTCTTCCTCGTGCTTTACAAGATCTTCCAGAACATTTCTAATCATTGTCTGCGGCGGAGTAAAATCATTCTTTTCAACAATTAATTGAAGAAGCCTGTCTCTTAAAAGTTCATCAACTTTCTGATCGTAATATCCCTGTATATCTTTTTTAATTCCGTCACGGAGTTCTTCTTCAGTCGATAATTTTTCTTTCGTGACTTTCTTAATTAATTCTTCATTCAATTCCGGCATTACAATTTTTTTAACGAGAATTTATTTTTGCATTATAATGAAGTTCTTCGACGTGCTTTTCCTCTTTGTCGCCAACTTTATGTGTGTGTTCATCTTTGAAAGTAAAAGAGAAAGTTTCTCCGGCTTTTTTCCCCTTTGAGCATTTTCTACAATTTCGGAATTCACTCTTTCATTAGCAAGATCGATGTCGAGTGTTTCCGGTTTAGCTCCTTCAAAAGGATTTCCGTTTTCATCAACTCTCTGAACTTCAACATTTATTGTGTAATTCTTATCATCGCCGACTGCTTCAGCATCTTCAGTTGTGCTGTTGGCTTTAAGAATATGTTCAATCTCGTGCCCGATCTCTTCATCTTTAACTTTAAAATCAGGCAGCTCTATTTTATTTCCCTTTATAATCCTTTACTTCAATCTCGGGAAGTATTTCATACTTTACTTTGAAGAAAAGATCTTCGCCGGGATTAAATTTAATATCAATTAATTGCGGCTGACCAATTGGGTTTAATTCTTTTTCTTTTGATACTTCCCAGAACCTGGCGTTTGCAACTTTTTCAGAAGCTTCATACTCGAGTGCATCTCCAAATCTTTTCTTTATCATGGAAAGAGGAACTTTCCCTTTTCTAAAACCGGGCAGTTGAATATTTTTTGTCTGCTTCAGTACTTCCGATTCAATTTCTTTTTTAATTTCATCGTAAGGAAGAGTAACTTCTACTTCTTTTTCCGATTCAGTCAAATCAATTATTTTATATTCCAAATATTCCTCTATCTAATATTTTTTAATAATAATGTTTATTTGAGTAATTACTAAATGAATAATGGTGATTGGATGAATGATAATCCATTTAAACATTTAATCATTCTGCCATTCAACGATTCAATCTTTCTGTGCGAGAACGGGGACTCGAACCCCGACACCTCTCGGTACTAGGTCCTAAGCCTAGCGCGTCTGCCAATTCCGCCATTCTCGCAAAGTTTTATAAATAAAGAACTTAAACAAAAATTTTAAGGTGTTTTTTTTGAAATTTAAACAATAAATATAAGCGATTTTGAAGTGAACTCAAAAGTAAGATTATTACGCATTAATAGATGCGTAAGTTAGGGATAAGTGATTTTTAGAAGAAGTAATTTTTGCTGTCACACCTGAGGTCTTTTTCTTAGTCGAAGTGTTAAAACATTTATAAGGGATATGAAAACAGGTTTTGTATTTATAAGCAATTGATTTTGTAAAAAGTTGAATATCTATGAGATTCTTTGATATCGAGTAAACTGTACAGATGGAATTTTCATCAATTATTTCCGTCCTTAAGGATTCATTTTGGAATAGAATCGCTGATTTTAGAACACCATAGGTGTTCAATTTTTATTTATTTTGACCAATATAATCTCAAGGTTTTTATATTTACTATGCTTAACTTTAATACTTAAAAATTAATCAGGTACAGATGAATTTCATATACACCACCGTTTCTAAAGTAGGGCTTGTACGCACAGGGAATGAAGACTCTATAGGAGTTTTCAAAACCGATGAAGGGATTCTTGCAATTGTTTGTGATGGTCTCGGTGGAAACAATGCCGGTGAAGTTGCGTCTCAGTTAAGTGTCGATACTATTTATGATAGCTTTAAAAGAATCTGATCAGCCGGATTACATGGAAAGAATCAGGGATTCCTACAACAAAGCAAATAAAGTTGTTTATGATAAATCTGTTACTGATTCTGAACTTGATGGAATGTCGACAACTGCAGAAGTTCTTTTTCTTAAAGATGATAAAGCTTACTGGGGACATGTCGGCGATTCGAGAATTTACATGTTCTGCAATAATAAATTAGAACAGATAACCAAAGATCATTCGTTCGTTCAAAAACTTATCGACGACGGGATTTTATCTGCTGAAGAAGCTTTCATTCATCCTAACAGAAACATTATTACAAAAGCATTGGGGGACGGCGGACCAGTTGAAGTTGATTTGAATAAGCTTGATATTAATCCCGACACAGAATATTTTTTCTTTGTCTGTACTGATGGTGTAACCTCTACTATGGAGAATAAAGAACTGGAAGAAATTTTTAAATTGTCGGATATTCATATTATCTCAAGAAGAATTACAAGCATAGTTGAGGAAAGAGGAGCACCGGATAATTTTTCTTTCGTTATATTAAGTAACGCATTCTGATTTAAAATTATTTCCAGGTGACAGGAGTTTTTAGTGGACAAGTTTATTATAAGAGGGGGTAAAAAACTTTCAGGGGAACTTCAGATAAGCGGGGCAAAAAATGCTTCTCTCGCACTTATGCCTGCAACTTTGCTTACTTCAGGTGTTTCAACTCTTAGCAATACTCCCCAGTTAAATGATGTTTACACGATGATGAAACTGTTAAAGGAACTTGGTGTTGAAGTGAATTTCGAAAAGGATGTTCTTCAGCTAAACACAAAAAATATTACGAGCCAGATCGCACCCTATGAACATGTTAAAAAAATGCGTGCATCTGTTTATGTACTTGGACCTCTTCTTTCCCGTTTCGGTTATGCTAAAGTTTCACTTCCCGGCGGATGTGCATGGGGACCAAGACCGATAAATCTTCATCTCGAAGCTTTGAAAAAAATGGGAGCCGATATAGAGCTTTCCGAAGGATACATAATTGCAAAGAGTAAAAGATTAAATGGAACAAATATCAATTTTGATGTTTCTTCTGTCGGTGCAACAGGAAATACATTGATGGCTGCAAGTCTTGCTAAAGGAACTACAATAATTAATAATGCAGCAATGGAACCTGAAATTACAAATCTTGCGGAGTTTCTTGTAAAGATGGGTTCTAAAATCGAAGGAATCGGAACATCAACTTTAAAGATTGAAGGAGTTGATGAATTAAAATCTGCAGACATTTATACAATTGCAGATAGAATTGAAGCCGGAACAATTCTTATTGCAGCTGCATTAACAGGAGGTGAAGTTACAATAAAAGGAATTCCTGATGTTTAATTAATGCTTTACTTACAAAACTTAGCGACTCCGGTTGTGAGATAAATATTAATGGCGATGCAATAAAAATTAAAGCAGCAAGCAAAGAAATAATTCCTACGAGTGTTACTACTTCAATTTATCCCGGGTTTCCCACAGATATGCAGGCACAATGGACTACTTATATGTGTCTTGCAAATGGAGTCTCAACTGTAACGGATACAATTTATATTGATCGGTTTAAGCACGTTCCTGAATTAGTTCGTCTCGGTGCAGATATAACTGTAAATGATAATAACGCTGTAATTAAAGGTGTTCCTAAGCTTAATGGCGCTAAAGTAATGTCAACCGATTTAAGAGCGAGCGCAAGTCTTGTTTTAGCTGGTCTTGCAGCAGAAGGTACAACTGAAGTTTTAAGAGTTTATCATCTCGACAGGGGATACCAGAAGATTGAAGAAAAGCTTAAAGCTTTAGGGGCGGACATTGAAAGATCCGCAGGAGCTGAATATTAATCAAAGAAAAATGCCGAGTCTGTGTTGGCTCTGCTTTTATTATTCATTTTAATAAAACCATCTTCTTTGTGGAAGTGTATCTTCCATTAAAGCTTGCCGATTCAAGTTTATAGAGGTAAACACCACTTGGCAAATTACTTTCATTAAAATTTACGCTGTAGTTACCAGGCGATTTTTCTTCATTCACCAAAATCGCTACTTCTCTTCCTAAAACATCATATACTTTTATTGTTACAAAACTTGTTTGAGGAATTGAAAAGCTGATTGTGGTTGACGGGTTGAATGGGTTTGGATAATTCTGCTTCAAAATATATTCCGAAGGAGTTTTGTTTTCAATTGTTGAGACTCCTGTTATTATACCCCCGTTATTTGCAGTATAAAACACCTTGCCGCTGTCGCATAGTAGCCAGCCGTGCGTGCTGTCTGTGAATACAATTTCAGAGCCATTTAAATTTCCATTATAAATTTTTTGTTCAGTCCAGGTTTTTCCCGTATCGGAACTGAAATACAAATTAACTAAATCGACAAACCATAATTCAGATGGATGCCCGGGTACAAATTCAATATCAGATAGCAATACGGGATAATCATTTGTAGGTAAATTAAAAGTTTCCCAGTTATTACCCCCATTAGTAGTTCTGTTGAAAGTAAAATTTAAGCCCGAATATGCATACCAATTACACTACAAAACCTAAGTTTTCATTATAAAACTTAATAAGTTTTCCGGAATTGCTATAATTTGTGTTTAGCCAATTCTTGCCACCGTCGGTTGTCTTTAATAATTGGAAAAGATTCTGATCCTCCTCGAGACATATTAAAATAACCTATACTTGGACTAACAAAACTAATTGGTCTCCACAAGTTTTCGGAATAACCTACCTGGTCATTATTTCATTAACAGAAAACCAATTATTGCCGCCATCTGATGTTGTTAATAATAAAAATGGATTGTTTCCAACTGCATCACCAATCGCAATACCATTATTTATGTCAAACATTTTTACATAATCCATAAATCGGGTCTTAGTTGTATCATAAAACTGTACCGACCAGTTAGTACCTCCGTCTGAAGTTGCAAGGATTCCTCCAGATCCAGTTGAAATCCAGAAATGGTTGCTATCAATTATAGATACGTCTGTTCCCCATCCATACCATTGTATTATAGGATAAATAACTTTTATCCAACTATTGCCTGCATCTTCGGTTTTATAAAGAATGCTGTCGACAACTATGATTGCGGTGTTACTGTCACACGCATCAATTGCATTACCCTGTTTCCAGAATTGCAGACCATTTGTTTGCTGTGTCCATTGGGAATAGATAGTTGCACTGAATGAAAAAATGCAAAACAGGAAAAAAATAAAATATTTTAAAATTCGTTTTTTCATTTCAATCCTCCTTTTTATTTTAAATAAATTAACTTTTTCTGCATCATACAACTCAGTATCCCAATTCTTCCCACCGTCGGTAGTTCCAAAAAACATAATTTTCACCGCATATCGAGCCAACATCATTATTTATAAAAAAGACATCCTTAACGTGTAAACTTTCTGAAAGGACAATAACTTTCCAGGTTTCCTTAAATTAAACAAATTAAATAGTTGTAACTTAACATTGTTTTTAACCATGGCTAACTCCTATTCCCGATTGTCGTTTGAGGTTTTTGACATAATCGTCCACACGAATTTCAGAAAAGAAAAAATATAGTGATATAATTATTAAGAAAAGAAATTTTGAATTTTTAGATCCCGTAAAAACCCCTTCTAAAACCGTGAGAAATGTAAGTTGTTGTTTTATTAAAATCAATCTATAAATAAAAAAAATCGACATCAATGAGACTAAATGCTATCTTTTGATTAAGAAGATATTTATATAAAGAGCGCAGGTCGAAAATTTTGGAAATATTTTCCTCTTACCTTTTAATGTATTAGGTTTTATATCAAAATTCTAAAATAAATGAATTTCCTCGAAAAATATTTTAACCGCCGTTTCCTGAGAAATTTCTCGTATAGGAATTACCTCTTGGTATATCTACTTATAATTTTTATTGTAAATATTTTTTTTACAAATATTCCTCTACTAAATGTTTTTGGTTACGAGTTTTCAGTTTTAAACTCCGTTCATTTTAATTATTGCAAGCGGACTTTTTATAATTTCATCTTGCATAAGAAAAAAAGATGAACTAAAAAATATTAGCAAAGATCTAATTTTACCTGCGTTTCTTTTTCTTGCTATTCCTTTTTTCGTTTCAGTAAGTAATTCTTTATTTAAAGGTTTCTGTTCTTTTTCGGATGGTTTCTTTTTTATTTAGTAATTACTTTGCCTTCTGTTATTATCGGTTATTCAATCGGAATAACTTCTTTCTTTCTCTTTAAAAGATTCAGAAGATTAATATTTTTTTTAATTATTGCTGTAATTCTTTTAATCGCTTTAGCCGAGTTTTATTTTAATCCGCAGGTTTATTTTTATCAATCCTGTAATTGGATATTTACCCGGAACTATTTACGATGAAGCTTTAACTGTTGATTTAAAATTAGTTGTCTATAGATTTCTCAATCTCCTCTTTTTCGGCGGACTCTTGTATGGAATTATTCTCCATTATTCAGGAAAGATCAGGCTAATTAAATCGTATGTTTTCTCTTACCTGATTATTATTCCAATTATATTTTTACTTTTGTCACCGACACTCGGTTACTCAACTAACTTTTAACAGTCTTGAATCTGAATTAAGCAATAAAGTAACAACAGATCATTTTGAAATTTATTTTGCAAAAGGAATAAAAGATGATCTTGTAAAACTTATTACTCTTCACCACGAATATTATTATAAAGAATTGATTGAGTATCTTAAAGTAACACCAAAACAAAAAATCAGATCGTTTATCTTTAAAGACAGCTATCAGAAAAAAGAATTGTTCGGTTCTGCAAATGCAGATATTGCAAAAACCTGGTTGTATTCTGACTTTATAACTTATGACGATTATGATGCAACTCTTAAGCATGAGATTGCCCACATTTTTAGTACTGAATTTGGCAGTGGTCCTTTCGAAGTTGCAGATAATATTAATCCTTTTTTAATAGAAGGAATTGCTACAGCTTCAAGTCCCTTCTTTAATGGAGAAGATATTGATTATCTCGCTTCAATCGCTTATAAAGGTGGTTATAAAGTTAGTCTTGAAAAGATGTATAAGTTCTCCAGCTTTTTCACACAGACTTCTACAATCTCATACATTTATGCAGGTTCATTCACAAAATATCTTATTGCAAATTACGGAATAGAAAAATTTAAAAAATTATACACTGATCTCGACTTTCCGAAAATCTATAACAAACCTCTTAAGGAAATCGAGGGAGATTATGATGCATATCTTGAAAGCTTAAATACCGACAGCACAAAAGATAAAGCAAATTATTATTTCGGGAGAAAATCGATATTTTATAAAGTCTGTCCGAGATTTATTGCTGACAGATTGGGAAAAGCCTGGGGATATTATCAAAATAAGGATTATAAAAGTGCATCTTCTATTTTTAATTTAATTTTACGAAAAGGTGAAAACTACTCTGCGGTAATCGGTCTATCAGAAAGTTTGGATAAATTTAATAAAAGAGATTCTGCAATTGTTTTATTAAAAGATTATTTGAATAAATTTGAGAATACTGCTTACTTCTATAATCTTGAACTGAGGCTTGCAGATCTTTCTGCAGAAAATGGCAACATTGCTCTTGCAGATTCTGTTTATCAAAAAATAATTCAGCAAAATCCCAGTACAACTTTATATTACCTTTCGAACTTAAGAATTGATTTAAGTAAAAAGGATAGTCTTTTGATGAATTATGTTACCGCAGAAGACAGCGGAAAATATGTTATCTTAAAAAATCTTAATAAAGGATAATTATTACTATTCTTCATTTCCCGTGGTTGTTGATCTATCGAAAAACTTTAATGAGGATTATAATACATTTCTAAAACAGTTTAACAAAACTTTTATTGTAAATGATTTTTTATCTGCTTACGGAGTTTATTACCTTTCGCAGTATATGCTCGAAAATCTTGATTTTGACAGAGCACGCAAAACGGCTGCATTAGCTATGAGATATAAATCAGAAAATAATTTAAATTTGATTTTTAAAGATAATTTTAAAAGAATAAACTGGATGTATCAGAATTCAGATTCGCTTCTGAATAAAATCTTTAATATTAAAAAATAATTTTATGGCAAAACAAACAACAGCTAATTACAATAAAGTAATCGCATATCTTCTTGGTTTTATAACTTTTGTTTTGTTTGTTTATATACTTAAGGTGTTAAGCGAGATTCTTATTCCAGTAACAATTGCAATTTTCCTCACGTTTCTTTTTCATCCTTTAGTTATATACCTTAAGAAATATAAAATTCCTAAATGGCTTTCACTTGTAATAATAGTTATACTTGTTTCGGGTTTGTATTATTTGCTGGGAGTTATACTTGTTGCATCTTTCAGTTCATTGCCCGACAAGCTGCAATTATATTCACAAAACCTTTCTGCATTGCTTCAATCTATTTTAAAACCTTTTAACATTACAATACAGGATTTCTCCGAGTACCTGAATATAAAAGTAAAAGGATTCGATTTCGGCTCGCTCTTTCAAAAATTATTTGAAGCGGGCGTGATCCAGAATATGTTTAATTCTTTTTCGAATATGCTCGGGAATCTTTTTATAGCTATTATTTTCTGGATATTTATGATTATGGGCAAGGATAGTTTTGAGGAAAGGTTAAAGCACGCATTCAACGAGAGAAGAGAATTTGTCGAAAAAAATATTAATAACATCAATGAAAGTCTTCAATCTTATATAATAATAAAAACTATTCTCAGTCTTACGACTGGAATAATCGTGACAATTATTCTCTGGATTTACGGAGTTGATTTTGCGATTGTTTGGGGACTACTTACGTTTGTATTGAATTTCATTCCCAATATAGGTTCGCTCATTGCCACACTTTTCCCTATCACAGTCGCTTTGTTTGAATACGGTTTAGGCTTCACGACAATTTCAATGACGGTTCTCTTAATAGTAAACCAGAACATTATTGGTAATATCATCGAACCGCATTATCTCGGCAGACACATGGATTTGAGCCCGGTGTTTGTTCTTTTTTCTCTTATTTTTTGGGGATGGATATGGGGAATTGTAGGAATGTTTCTCGCGGTTCCGATTGCCGCTGCTATGAAAATTCTTTTCAGTAACATAGGACCTTTGAAGCCAATTGCTATTTTAATGGGAAGAAAAATTAGTGATACGGACGAAGTTGGTAAACCGGCAAGACTGATAAAAATTCCGAAAGAGTAATGGTAGTTCAAAAAAAAGAAATAATAATTAAAAAACTTAAAGCTCTTTCTTTTATTTCCATAGCATCTTCAGTTGCAGAAGAAATGGGAGTTGAAATATTTGTCGTTGGCGGATATGTAAGAGATATGCTTTTAGATAGAGAGAAAAATGAAATTGATTTTCTCGTCGTCGGCAATGGTCCTGGGTTTGCCGAAAAGTTTGCAGATTCTCTTGGAATAAAGACTGTAACTATTTTTAAGAATTTTGGAACTGCTCATTTTAATTATGAAAATTATGACCTTGAATTTGTCGGCGCAAGAAAAGAATCTTACTCAAAAAATAGTCGCAACCCTAAAGTTAGTGTGGGAACATTTGAAGATGATATTAACAGGAGAGATTTTACTATCAATACTCTTGCTGTTTCTTTAATTAAGGAAAACTTTGGCGAGTTGATAGATAAGTTTAATGGAATTGAAGACCTTAATAAAAAACTTATAAAAACTCCGCTCGATCCTGAAATAACTTTTAACGATGATCCTTTACGAATAATAAGAGCGTTTCAGGTTTGCATCGCAGCTTCAATTTAAAGTTGCGCCGGAGATTATTGAAATATCTAAAAAACTGAAAGAAAGATTAAAGATAGTTTCACAGGAAAGAATTTCAGATGAGTTCCTTAAAATATTAAGCTCTTCAAAACCTTCTTATGGACTTAAGCTTTTGTATGATTCAGAAATTCTCGAAGTTATTTTTCCTGAAATTGCTAATCTTGCCGGAGTTGATCAGAGAAAAGATTATCATCATAAAGATGTTTTTCTTCATACTCTTCAGGTTGTGGATAATATTTCGATTGCATCAGATAATGTCTGGCTGAGATTTACTGCACTTGTACACGATATTGCAAAACCTGCAACAAAGAAATTTGTCGAGGGAATTGGCTGGACATTTCACGGTCACGAAGAACTCGGCGCAAGAATGATGAGATCTCTTTTAAAAGAATGAAACTTCCATTTAATAAACAAAGTTATGTTGAAAAATTAGTTAGGCTTCACTTAAGACCGATGGCATTGGCAAGAGAAGAAGTAACAGATTCCGCAATAAGAAGATTTATTGTTGATGCAGGAGAAGACCTCGAAGATTTAATTACTCTTTGCCGTGCAGATATTACAAGTAAAGATCCAAATAAAGTTTCTGAATATTTAGAGAATTATGAAAGAGTGATGAAGAAAGTCTGGGAAGTTGAAGAGAAAGATAAGCTGCGGGCTTTTCAGTCGCCGGTTAGAGGTGATGAGATTATGAAGATTTGTAATTTAAAGCCTTCAAAAAAAGTTGGTGAAATTAAGAAAGCAATCGAGGATGCGATACTTGAAGGAAGAATCGAAAATAATTATGAAGAATCTTACAAGTATCTGATGAAAATCAAAGATCAATTTTGAAAGAATAATTATGGCAAAGAAAATAAATTCACCATCCATTATAACTGCAGCCGGAAATAAGCCCAAAAAGATTGAAGAATTTATCGGGCGCGTAAATTCAAAAACTGATTCAGTAAGTATTGCAAGAATGCAAAGTCCGCAAGGATGGATTGAACCGGGACAAAGACCTGAGTTTGATGAATACACTTTAGTTTTGAAAGGAACATTAAAAGTAAAAACAGAACGGGATGAATTTCTCATTAGCGAAGGTGAAGCTGTAATCATTAATAAAGGAGAATGGGTACAGTACAGCACTCCGGGTGAAGAAGGAGCTGAATATATTGCTGTTTGTTTGCCTGCTTTTGGGTTGGATATTGTTCACAGAGACGAGTAAAAGAAATATCATTAAATTGGAACAAATCAAAACAAATAAGCTTTAAGTTTTCCTCGCATCATTCTACCGTATAAATAAATATCTTGCCGCTTGTAATTTAGAGACTTCATTGTTCAGCAAATCTATTATTTTTGTACTGAATATTTGATATTCTCTTTTATATTTGAATGCTCAGATTACTTTATTATGTGGTCTTTTAAAACTTCAATCGTTTCGAAATAAAATTTTACAGGAGTTATGATGCGAATAATAACTAAAGCCTTTTTACTGTTTCTTATAACGGCAGTGGCTTATCCTCAAAAGACTTTAACACTTGATGATGCAATAAACATAGCGCTTCAAAGAAATTCTGATTTACAAAAAAGCATAAATACACTTAAGACTTACGAATCCGGTTTACTTGCTTCTTACGGAAATCTTTTACCTTCCCTGAGTGCAAGCGGCTCATGGAGCTGGAACAGGAACGAAGATGAGGGAACAACTTATAATTATGGCGGTTTTGTATATACAAGTCCAGCATCTAAAACGGAAAGTAGGAACTATCGTGCTAATGTGGATGCAAACTGGACTTTGTTTGATGGGCTTGCAAATATTGCCGGTGTTTCTAAAAGTCAGAATGATCTTGAAGCGGCAAGGCTTTCTCTTGAAAGACTAAAACAGGATATAGTCTTTCAAACTATAAGTGATTATTATAATGTAATTAATACAGGTGAGCTTCTTAGAGTAAAAGAAGATGATGTACGCCAGGCACAGCAAAATCTTGAAACAATATCTGAAAGAAACAAGCTTGGAGCGGTTACACTTGCAGATGTTTATGCACAACAGGTTACATTGGGTAATTCAGAGTTAGATCAGATAAGAACTAAGAATGATCTTGAAACAGCCAAAACGAATTTACTTTACTATCTCGGTCTGGATGTTTTGGAAAATTACACATTCCCCGACACAGTTTCTGTTGAACGGGTAGATATTCTGAGAAATAAATTAACCGAGCAATCCGATAGCCTGTCTGTACTTGGTTTCAAGCGCAATGGATAACCGGTTCGATTACAAAAGTGCTTTATTAAATTTGGAAAGCGCTAATGATAATATAACCATAGCCAGATCAGGACATTTCCCGAGACTCACCAATTCTATTGGGTTTGGTTCAAACGCTAACAGCTTTGATAAATTATTTGCATCAAAATCTTACTCTGTTGGCTTAACATTAAGTATTCCGATCTTTTCCGGTTTTTCGGTTTCCAACAGTGTAGAGATTGCAACTGTTAATGCAAAAAACCAGCAAGTGGTTGTAAGCGATCTGGAAAGGGAAATAAAAAGAAATCTTCAGAAAACATTTCTTGATTTACAGGCTGCTGAAAAATCGCTTAGTGTAAGTGATAAAAATGTTGAGGCAGCTCAGGAAAATTTTAAAATCCAACAGGAAAAATATTCACTCGGTTCAAGTAACCTGCTCGATGTTTTAACTGCAACTACAAACTATACAAATGCACGTGTTGCTTATATTAACGCACAGTTTGCATATATAGTTCTCACTGAGCAGTTAAAATATTACACTGGCATTTTAGATTATAAAAAATATGAAATAGGAGAAAATTAAATGGCTAACGGGAAAAAGAAAAAATCAAAAAAGAAAGTTTTTATATTCGGCGGAATCGGAGTTTTAGTTCTGGCTTTGGTTCTTATTGCAATCCTTGGCGGAAGTAAGGAAGAAATAGTTGCCGTTCAGACTGAAAAAGTACAAAAGAGAGATATAACACAAACCGTGGCAGCAACGGGCAAAATAAATCCCGAATTTAAAGTTTCTATTACTTCTGAAGTAACAGGTGAAATTGTTGCTCTTCCTGTTAAAGAAGGTTACAGAGTTAAAAAGGGACAATTGCTAATTGAGATAAATGGTAATGCCTACGTAGCTCAGAAAGAAAGAGCAGAGGCAAATCTGCAAGCTTCGCAAGCTGACCTGCAGATGCGTAAAGCTGCACTTGATAAAGTGACATCAGATTATGACAGGCTCAAAGAGCTTCACGCCAAAAAACTCTGCCAGTGACTCCGAGCTTGAGACTGCAAAAAGTAATTACTCTATCTTCAAAAGCTCAATATGATGGGGCTCAGGCAAATGTACTTCAGAATCAGGCTTCACTTAAAGAAATTATTGATCAATTGAATAAGACTACTATTTATTCTCCCCTTGATGGTATAGTTACACAGTTAAATGTTGAATTGGGTGAACGGGTACTTGGGAGTGGTTATAGTCTGGGAACAGATATAATGACTGTTTCTGATCTTAACAATATTGAAGCAAGAGTTGATGTTGATGAAAATGATGTTGTACTTATTACCAAAGGTGATACTGCAAATATTAAAGTTGATGCTTTTGGTGACAGAATTTTTAAAGGCATTGTTACTCAGATTGGTAACAGTGCCATAACAAGCGGTGTTGGTACACAGGAACAGGTAGTTAATTTTGAAGTCAGAATTAAATTAATTACTCCGGATGATGCCTTAAGACCGGGAATGTCTTGCAATGCAGATATTCAAACCGAAACTGTTTTAGGAGTATTAAGTGTTCCAATACAAAGTGTGACTGCAAGATCTTCTGATTTTAATAAGGAAGAGAAAAAAGAAGATAATGAAACATCCGTAACGACAACAAGTAATAATAATAAGAAGGCTGAGAAAAAGATTCAGGAGATTGTATTCACTGTAGAAAATGGCAAAGCAAAAAAAGTTGATGTTAAAACCGGAATAAGTGATGATAATTATATTCAGATAAAATCAGGCTTATCTGGTGGTGAAGAAGTTGTTTCCGGAAGCTATAGAGCAATATCAAGAGAATTAAATGATGGCTCAACAGTAAAAGTAGAGAAAAAAGGAAAAAATGCTCCCGGTGATAAAGCCAGTAATTAATCAAAAAGCGGATTTAAAATGAATATAATTAACATTGAACATATTGCAAAAATTTACCAGGTTGGATCCGAAGAAGTTTTTGCTTTAAGAGATGTATCGCTAAGAATTGATAAGAATGAGTATGTAGCTATTATGGGTCCATCAGGATCCGGTAAATCAACTCTTATGAATATACTCGGTTGTCTCGATACTCCCACATCTGGAAAATATGAATTTAATAATGTAAGCGTCAGCGATATGAATGATAACCAGCTGGCTGCAATAAGAAATAAAGAAATCGGTTTTGTTTTTCAAACATTTAATCTTCTGGCTCGCTCCGACGCTCTGCATAATGTTGAACTTCCTTTAATTTATGCCGGTCTTCAACATTCTGATAGAAGAGAAAGAGCGGAACAATCATTAATTGATGTTGGTCTTAAAGACCGTATGCATCATAAGCCTAACGAGCTGTCGGGAGGTCAAAGGCAAAGAGTAGCTGTTGCCCGTGCGCTTGTTACAAAGCCGTCTATTATTCTTGCTGATGAACCGACAGGTAACCTCGATTCAAAAACAGGTGAAGAAATTATGGCTTTGTTTACCGAAATTAATGATAAAGGAAATACAATTATTCTTGTTACCCACGAAGAATACATTGCTGAACATGCCGAAAGAATAATAAGATTAAGAGATGGTTTAATTGAAAGTGATGGAAAAGTAGAAAAAAGACAATTCCCAAAAATAAAAGCAGCGGGCGTATAAAAATCAGGAGGATAAAATGAGAACATTATTATTCGAGATTAAAGAAAGTATGGTGATTGCGCTCCGGGCTATAAGGGCTAATAAAGTCAGGTCTGCTTTAACAATGCTCGGTATTGTAATCGGCATTACTGCAGTAGTTGTGATGAGTACTGCCATTAAAGGAATAAATAACTCTTTTCAAAACGGAATTAGCGCACTCGGTACAGATGTTCTCTATGTTGATAAATGGGCATGGTTTACTAATGATGACTGGTGGAAATTAAGAGCACGCCCAAATATTACTATGCAGGATTTTGAGAAGTTTAAAGAGCTTGCAAAATTACCGAGCGCAGTGGCCCCGGTAATAAGCAGCCGCCAAACCGTAAAATATGGCGATAGAAGTGTCGAAAGTACAGGAATTACCGGCTCTAATGCCGATTATGTTAAAACAACTAACTTCACATTTAGTATGGGAAGATTTTATTCGGATATAGAAAGTAAAAGTTCACGTTATGTGGCTGTGATTGGCAGTGAGATTGCAAAAAATCTTTTTCCTCTTGGAGATGCTCTGGATAAAACAATAAAAATAGGAGGAGTAAATTTTCAGGTAGTCGGAGTTCTTACTGAACAGGGAAGTTTTATTCTTGGTTCCTGGAATCCCGACAACCAGGTTTATGTTCCGATTGGAACAATATTTAAGAATTTTCTTGGTCATGCAAGGAATTCGATTACGATAAATGTTCGTGCGGCAAGTCCGGCTCTTGTTGAAGAAACAAAAATTGAAGCTGAAGGAGTAATGAGAAAAGTTAGAGGACTTACAATAAATGATGAAAATGATTTTTCTATTAATCAACAGGAAGCACTTATGGATAATTACAATTCTGTTGTTGGTGTTATTCAAATTGCAGGTTTATTTATTACCGGATTATCTCTTTTGTCGGCGCCATCGGAATTATGAATATTATGTTTGTTTCTGTTAAGGAAAGAACAAAAGAAATCGGAATTAGAAAAGCTATAGGGGCAAAGAGAAGAACAATACTTGGACAGTTTCTGCTTGAATCTTCTTCAATTTGTTTGATGGGTGGTTTAGTTGGTCTTCTGCTTGCAGTACTTGCAAGTATGATTATAAACCAGTTTATTCCAACTTCAGTTCAATATTCTGCAGTTATTATTGCAATTCTTGTATCTTTGATTACAGGTGTTGTTGCAGGTCTGGCTCCCGCATATACTGCAGCAAAGATGGATCCGGTTGATGCTTTGAGGTATGAGTAATGAGTATTAAAGAAGTTTTCGTCGTTTCGCTTCAGTCTGTTAGAAGCAATAAGCTTAGAACATTTCTTACTGTACTTGGAATTGTTGTAGGCATATTTTCTATTATAGTTATAATGACTATAATAACAATGTTGCAAACCAGCATTGAGAGTGGTCTTTCACAACTCAATAAAAATACTTTCCAGATTCAAAAATTTCCTGCCATGCATGGCGGCGGTCCTCGTGTGCGTGACAAATACAGAAACCGGAAAGATTTAACAGTTGATGAATTTGATCGTCTTAATCAAATGCTGGATGCACAATATATTGGTGCAGAGCAGTGGGAATTTGGAAAAGTAATAAAGTTTGGTAATGCCGAAACAAATCCGAATATTAGCGTAGCCGGAGTAACAACCGGGGCGATGCGTACAAATGACTGGAATGTGGATTATGGACGTGATCTGCGCGAGACTGATGTTCAATACTCTAATGATGTCTGTTTGCTTGGACCTGATGTGGCTAATAAAATATTTGCGGGAATTAGTCCTATAGGGCAAATAGTTAGAGTAGATGGTAAACCGCTGCGTGTAATTGGTGTTTTGGAGAGTCAGCCTTCCATGTTTGGACAAAGCAGAGATAATTATGTTGTTATGCCAATAACGACTTTTCAATCAATTTATGGAAAAACGGGTCGAAGTATTAATATAACTGTAATGTCAAAGTCAAAGGGAGACTACGATAAAACTATTGATGCAGCAATCGGTTATATGAGGACAATCAGGAAGGTTAAAGCCGGCGAAGATAATGACTTTGATATTTTTAGTAATGAATCTATGATTAGTCAAGTTAATGATATAACCGGGGGTATAAAGATAGGTGCAATGGTTGTATCGATAATTGCTTTACTAGCGGCAGGTGTTGGTATAATGAATATTATGCTTGTTTCTGTTACTGAAAGAACGAGAGAAATCGGTATTAGGAAAGCCGTCGGTGCAAAAAAAGCAAACATTCTTACTCAATTTCTTTTTGAGGCAATTGTAATTTCACTTTTCGGAGGTATAATAGGAATTGTGTCAGGAGTTGGAATTGGAAATATTGCCGGAAGTTTTTTGAATGCTAAAACTGCAATACCTTATGATTGGGTTGGTATAGGTTTGCTGCTCTGTTTTACTGTTGGGATAATATTCGGTACATATCCGGCTTATAAAGCAGCCAATCTTGATCCTATAGAGGCTTTGAGATATGAGTAAAAATTATTAATTATTATATTTATATGGGTTAATGAATATTTCTTAGAAATATAGTTGCAGGGGAAAAAATGAAAATATCTCAACTAATTATTATTGCTTTACAGTCCTTAAAAACTAACCGTTTAAGAACACTTCTTACAATGCTGGGAGTTGTAGTTGGAATCTTCTCAATCATTGTAATTATGACGATCATTTCCATGCTTCAGAATACTATTGAAAATGGTTTTCAATTCCTAAGTAAAAACACTTTTGAAATTCAGAAATGGCCAGCAATACAAACTGGTGGTCAAAGAGAGCGCGAAAAATACAGAAACAGGAAAGACCTTACTCTTGATGATTTTTACCGCTTTGAAGAGATGATGAAAGATGCAAAATCGCTGGGGGCATATCAGGGTAATGGAGGCAAAATAATAAAATTCGGTAATCTTGAAACTAATCCCAACACATATATTGTTGGAGTTACGGAGCATGTTTACAAGAATCTTAATCTTGAAATCGAAGAAGGCAGGGAATTCAGAGTTAGTGAAATTGAACATTCAACTAATGTTTGTGTTTTGGGGCACGATGTTATTGAAAAACTTTTTGAGAATATAGATCCTGTTGGTAAAGAAGTAAGAGTTGATGGAAAACCTTTCAGGGTTATTGGTACTTTAATAAAACGCCCAGATTTTTTTGGACAGACACAGGATAATTATGTCGTAATTCCCATAACAAAATACCAGTCTATGTATGGCAAGCATAGAGGAAGTGTTGAAATAACAGTTATGGCAACAAGTGAGAATACCTATAACTCAACCATCGAGTCGGCAATAGGTTCTATGAGAAAGATAAGGAAAGTAAATCCCGGGGAAGAGAATGATTTTGAAATATTCAGCAATGAATCACTGATAGGACAGGTAAATGATATTACAGGTGGAATTAAAATAGGTGCGATGGTTGTTTCAATAATTGCTTTATTGGCTGCTGGTGTAGGCATAATGAATATAATGCTGGTTTCGGTAACTGAAAGAACTAGAGAAATCGGAATTAGAAAAGCTGTGGGTGCCAGGAGAAGTTCAATATTAGTACAATTTCTTGTCGAAGCAATAATTCTCTGTACTTTAGGCGGAATTATAGGGATAATTATCGGAGTTGGAGTTGGAAATTTAACCGGCAGCTTTCTGAACGCAAAAACTACTATTCCGTATGATTGGGTTGTTATAGGTTTATTACTTTGTGTTACAGTTGGAGTGATATTCGGAACTTACCCGGCTTATAAAGCCGCTAACCTTGATCCGATAGAAGCTTTAAGATATGAATAAATTAAGAGGCAATACAGAGTGCCTTTGCCTGATTTAATTCATTCATTATGTCGCCAGCTCTTACTTTGTCTTCTCTTATTTTAAATAGAACATATAAGTCCTGTAGTCTTCTTTTATAAGTAGTATTCTGAATGTATTCGTCTCTGTCTAAATAATTTACGAAAAGATGTCTTATCTCATCAACTGTTACTTCGTAATCAAAAATCGTTATATCCATTATATTTCACCTATCTATTTTTTTTATTAACTGATGTCAATTTAAGAATCTATGATATTGAAAATAAGAGTAGATATTATCATTATTTTGTAGGAAAACTACTACACTTTTATAAGCCACTTTTTTATATAGACTTGATAAAGGGACAAAGTACATTTAGATTTGATTTTCACAAAAATTCTGCTCCTTTTGAAGTCACAATCTTATATTTCGCTTCTCGTTTTAATCCTGTTTTTTCATTCGAAACAGGTTGCAGCGCAATCCGAATATTTAGATTACATCGTTAGAGATACAATTCCTGTAAATTTGGATAATCTTTACACCATTTCTCAACCAACAATAATTCCTTTTACAGAAACTATTGTTATAAGAAATTCATTGTTAACTAAAAACGATTATAAATTTTCTTACAGCAACGGAACTTTTTCTTTGTCCGATTCTCTCCCGTATTCAATTTATGATACTTTGATTGTGACCTACCAGGCTGTAAATCTTGGTTTACTTAAAGTGTACAAAAAAAGAGATCTTGTAATTAAATATGATACTGTTATCGGAGATACAATCAAAGTTGCTTCAAGTGAAGGTGGTGGATTTTCACCCGAAAATATTTTTGGTCCCGGTATAGAAAAAAGCGGAACGATTGTAAGAGGTTTTACAGTTGGAACGACAAAGGACTTTACACTTAATAGCGGTTTAAGGCTCCAGCTTTCAGGAAGACTATCGGATGACATTGAAGTTGTCGCAGCCTTGACAGATGAAAATACGCCTATTCAGCCTGAAGGAAATACAGAAAAATTAGAAGAACTTGATAAAGTTTTTATCCAGATTAAACATCCGAATGCGGTTGGAACTTTTGGCGATTACCAGTTGCAACGAAAAGAAAGTGAATTCGGTGTTGTGGATAGAAAATTACAAGGATTAATGGGTGAGTTTTCTTATAAAGATAATAAAGGTTTTATTTCAATCGCCAGTTCAAAAGGAAAATTTAATACAAATGTCTTTACTGGAATTGAAGGTGTTCAGGGACCATATCTTCTTTCCGGAGTTAATAACGAAAGAGAAATAATAATTATTGCAGGAACCGAAAGAGTTTACCTTGATGGTATTTTAATGAAACGCGGAGAAGCTAATGATTATATAATCGATTACTCAAATTCGCAAATTACTTTTACACCAAACAAGCTTATTACTTCTGCAAGCAGAATATCGGTTGACTTTCAATATTCAGATCAAAAGTATAGCAGAAATTTTTTTGGTACAGGCGGGGAGACTCAATTCTTTAATAATAAAGTTTCTCTTAAAGTTCAATATTTAAGAGAAGGAGATGATCAGGATAATCCTATTGATATTACTTTATCTGATTCTGACAAAGCTATCCTTGCAAAAGCGGGGGATGACAGGAACAAAGCTTCAAGATCAGGAGTAACGCTTGCAACGCCGGATTCACTCGGTATTATAAAAGGTGCTTACACAAAAGTTGATACATTAATAAACAACAAAGCTTACACTTATTACGTTTACGCGCCGGGAGATTCGACTTCAATTTACAATGTTTCTTTTTCTTCTGTTGGTGATGGATTAGGCGACTACACTAAAGAAAGTCTGGGGAATTATAAATTTGTTGGAATAGGAATGGGAAATTATTTGCCGGTAACATTTTTGCCATTGCCTGAGTTGAAACAAATGGGCGACATACTTTTATCGGCAAAACCTTTTGATGGGGTCCTTCTTTCACTCGAATATGCAGGCAGCTTGTGGGATAAGAACCGTCTTTCCAATCTTGATGACAATGATAATTATGGCTATGCGAGGAATATATTTCTTAAAGTAGATCCGAGAAAAATCAACATTGGAAATATAAGTCTTGGTAAAATCGGTCTTTCATATAAGGATAGATTTATACAGGATAAATTCACTTCGGCTGACAGGTTGAATGAAGTAGAATTCAACAGGGATTATAATATTTCCAATGCAGATCAGCCGAAAGATGAACAGCTTAGAGAGATTGGTTTAAATTTAATTCCTGTAGATGAACTTAGCATTTCATCCACTGCAGGTTTGTTGAGAAGAGGAGATTTCAAATCCGACAGGTATAATAACATACTCAAGTTTACAGACACAAAAAATTATAGCGTAGATTATAATTTCGATTACGTAACCTCTAAAGATGTTTCACTTTCAACTAATTGGCTGAGGCAAACAGGAAGTGCTTATTACCAGCTTTGGAAATTAACTCCTGGTGTTGACTTCCTTGCTGAAAACAGGAAAGATAAAACAACAGGGAGTGATTCACTTCTTTCTGAAAGTCTTAAGTATACTGATGTCGGACCTTATATAAAATTGACAGACTTTCATGGCTTAAGTCTTTCTCTAAAATATTCTTTGAGAGATGATTATTTACCTCTTAACGGAATAATGTTCAAACAGTCCAAAGCACAAACGCAGTATTACCAGGCAAATTACAACGGAATAAAAGAAATTAATTCGACCTTGAACTTTACTTATAGAAATAAAAAATACACGGACATATTTAAGCAGCAGGGTTTTCTTAATACCGAAACAATTCTTGTACAGTTTCAAAATAAATTACGTCCTGCCGATGGTATAGATGGAGATTTTTATTATGAAGTTTCGACACAAAAATCTGCAAAGTTAGAAAAAGTTTTTGTCCGTGTTCAGGATGGAACAGGAAATTATAAATATCTCCGTGATTTGAATAATGATGGCATTGCAGAAGAAAATGAATTTGAGCCAACTGTTTATGATGGTGATTATATACAGGTTACTATTCCTACCCAACAGCTTTTTCCGGTAATCGATCTCAAGACAAGTACGAGATGGAAAATAAAATATGGTGAGTTATTCGATAAGTCATCTTCGATATCAAAAATATTAAACCCTTTTTCAAGCGAGACTTTCTGGAGAGTGGAGGAAAACAGCACGGAAACAGATTATAAAAAAATATATCTGCTCCAGCTTTCTTCTTTTCAAAATGAAGATAAAACGATAAATGGTTCCAATAATATTCAGCAGGATCTTTTCTTGTTTGAGAACGACCAGGAATTTTCTATGCGTTTCAGGTATGCGCAAACAAAAGGTCTAAACCAGTTCAGTGGTGGTGTGGAAAGAGCATATAACAGGGAAAGAAGTTTGAGAATAAAATTCAGAATGATAAAAGAAATGAGCAACCAGACTGATATTGTAAATACTGATGACAATGTAGCAGCGCCTGTTTCTTCAAACAGGAGAAGAACAACGAGTGGAAATAATATAACAACAGATTTTTCATATCGACCTGAAAGAGATATTGAAGTTGGATTAGTTCTTAAAGCTGGAAGCACTGAAGATGTTCTTCCTGTAAAGCCGACAATTATAGATTTGAACTCACAAGCATTGAGATTCAATTTATCTTTTGCAGGAACAGGCAGGTTAAGAATTGAGCTTCAAAGAACAGAGCTGATTGCAAACACAACAGAAAATTATATCCCATTTGAATTAACTGCTGGAAATGTTATCGGGAAAAATTATTACTGGAGTTTAAATTTTGATTACAGGCTTTCAGGAAATTTACAATCAACAGTTAGTTATGATGGAAGATTACAGGGAAGTGGAAAAGCTGTTCACACAGCACGAGCCGAAGTGAGAGCGTATTTTTAGAAATAAAAGATTTAATAATTTAATAGATTCAAAGATTAGAGTTTTTTATATAATGAAAATCATTTCCAATATGATCGAAGCACATATCTTCTGTAAAAAGAAGAATGGGATTGAATTTCTTCTTCTTAAAAGAGGAGAAAAAGAAATTTACGGTGGATTGTGGCAAATGGTAACGGGGAAAATCAGGAAAGGTGAGAAAGCATACAACGCAGCTTTAAGAGAAATAAAAGAAGAAACCGGACTAAAGCCTAAAAGATTCTGGGTTACGCCGAATGTAAATCCATTTTATTCTCACGAGAATAATTATATATCTTTAATTCCTGTATTTGCCGCAGAAGTTGATGAAAATTCTAAAATTCTTATAAGTAAAGAGCACACGCAGTTTAAATGGCTTAAGCCTGATAAAGCTAAAGAAATGCTCGCCTGGCCGGGACAAAGAAAATCTGTAGATATAATTACAGAATACTTCCTGAAAGAAATGGTCTTTTGGAATTTTATCGAGATAAAAGTCTGATATAATAGATTATATTTTAAACTGTTAATTATTTATTTTAACAGTTACAATCAAACATTTATAGAGGAAAAAATTGGGCTTATTAGTTGTAGGTTCCGTAGGATTGGATACAGTTGCGACTCCCTTTGATAAAGTTGAAGAAGCTCTGGGAGGTTCAGCAACATACATTTCACTTGCTTCGAGCTATTTTTGTGCGCCAATAGATCTTGTGGGCATTGTTGGAGATGATTTTCCGAAGCAGTATGTAAATCTTCTTGAACAACATAACATAAACCTTGATGGCCTTCAAATAATTGAAGGAGGAAAGACATTTCGCTGGTCAGCAAAATATCATTACGATCTTAATGTAAGAGATACATTGCTAACGGAACTCAATGTGTTTGAAAATTTTGATCCTGTAATACCACAGAAATTGAGAAAATCAAAATTCGTTTGTCTTGGCAATATCGATCCTATTTTACAGATGCGGGTTCTCGACCAGCTTTCTGATTCACCGTTTGTTGTTTGTGATACAATGAACTACTGGATCGAAGGTATGAAAGACGAACTTCTCAAACTGTTAAAAAGAGTAAATGTTTTAATTATTAATGATTCTGAAGCGAGGCTGCTTGCCCACGAACCGAACCTGATTAAATCAGCTAAAAAAATTAGAGAAATGGGTCCCGAAATTTTGATAATTAAAAAAGGTGAACACGGTGCTTTGCTTTTTACAGACGATATAGTTTTTTCAGCTCCCGCTTATCCTTTAGAAATGATTTATGATCCGACTGGCGCCGGAGATTCATTTGCCGGTGGGTTTGTAGGATATCTTCACAGGACACAGGATATTACTCCTGAAAATCTTAAGTGTGCAGTAATTTACGGAAGTGCAATGGCTTCTTTTTGTGTCGAGAAATTTAGTACAAAAGGTCTCGAAGAATTATCTTATTTAAGAATACAGGATAGGTTCAGGGAATTTATGAATCTTTCTAGGTTTGATGAGCATGAGTAACTATTTCTCAATCGATTTTATCAACGATAAACTCGTCTTTCTCGATCAAACAAAACTTCCTCTTTCAGAAAACTATATTGAGACAGAAAGTTATGATAGAATTGCCGAAGCTATTGAAAGGCTCGAAGTAAGAGGAGCACCGCTTATCGGAATTTCTGCTGCTTATGCTTTAGCGCTCTCATTAAAAAATGTGTCTGCTGATAAAGTTGAGGAAGTTTTTAATTCCGCAGTTGAAAGATTAGCCAGAACGCGTCCAACCGCAGTAAATCTTTTTTATGCAATTGATGAAATGAAAAAGGCATATAATATCAATAAAGATTCTAAAGATGTTTATGCAGCTTTAATAAACCGGGCAAAAGAAATTCATAATGAAGATATTGAAAAATGCAGGAAGATAGGGGAGAATGGTCTTAGAGTATTCAGGAAGAAATCAAAAATTCTTACTCACTGCAACACAGGCAAGCTTGCAACGGGCGGAGATGGGACAGCTTTCAACGTAATTAAAACAGGATTTGAAAACGGACTTGTCGAATTTGTTTATGCTGATGAAACAAGACCACTTCTGCAGGGATTAAGATTAACTTCTTTCGAGCTTGAAAAAAATTCTATTCCTTTTGCAGTTCAAAGTGATTCTTCAGCAGCGTCTTTAATGAAAGAAGGAAAAGTTGATTTTGTTGTAGTCGGCGCCGACAGGATTGCTTTGAACGGAGATTCTGCTAATAAAATCGGAACATACAATCTTGCAATCAATGCAAACTTTCATAATATTCCTTTTTACATTGCAGCACCTTCAACAACCGTCGATAAAAAAATTGCAACAGGCGATGAGATAAAAATTGAATTCAGAAATAAGAATGAATTAACTTATGTGGGTGGACAAAAAATAGCTCCCGATTATTCTGTTTATTCTCCTGCCTTTGATGTGACTCCTGCTCATCTTATAACAGGAATTATAACTGAAAAAGATGTTTATTCCTTTCCATATAATTTTTTGAATGAGTGAAATAATAAAAACAGAGGCTGTTATTCTCAGTAAAATGAATTACGGGGACACAAGCAATATTCTATCTGTTTATACAAAAGATTATGGAAAACTTTCCGTGATAATAAAAGGGGCAAGAAGTCCGAAATCAAAATCTGCTTTTATTGCCGATCCACCTAACCATGTTCAAATAGTGATATATAAAAAGGATACGAGAGATTTGCAGATCCTTTCCAGCATCGATATGATTTCTTACTTTCCAAAGATGAAGGAAGATATAGACAAGTTAAAATATTCATTCGCAATTATTGAGCTTATCAAAAAACTAACTCCGGAAAATGAAACAAACCTGAGATTGTTCAACGGCTTAGCGAGAATCTTATCATTGGTTGATTCATCGAACGAAAACCCTAAAATTTTATTTGGAAGGTTTTTTTTATTTTTCCTGAAAGAGATGGGATATGAAGTTCAACTAGGAAAATGTGTTTCCTGCGGAAGAGCAGATTTGACAGGAGAAAATTTAGGTTATAATTTTGAGTTAGGCATCATATGCAGCAATTGCGCTGATAAAAACAGAATTGACTTTAAACTTTCTCAGGAACTTTTTAACTACTTGTTGTGTCTAAATTACAACAAAGGTGCAGATATTTATAAAGAGTTTACACTTGACAGAGCTATTATATTTATGGAGCGGTATTTGAAGTTTCATGTTCCTGATTTTAACGGCATTCAGTCTTTCCAGACAATAAAGTAAAGGAAATTTATAGAGTTTGTGTTACCGGCAGTAAATGTTGATTTGGTAAATAAATTTAAAGGAGAATAAATATGAAATCCAGAAAAGGATTATACGGTGCTTTTGCATTGTTAGTAATCGGTGTTTTGTTCGGTGCTATACTTGTTTCAGGTTTCGGATTAGTTAGACCGAGTCTTGCAGACATTCATCTCGGCACCAGCGAACCACCTGTTAAGCTTGATGCAGATGCAACATCATTTAGTAAAGCATTTATAGAAGTTGCCCAGAAAGTTACTCCGACAATTGTACAAATATCCGTTGTTTCGGAAAGAAATGATCAGGATGATCAGAATCAATTTTTCTTTTTCCCATTTAAGGATATGCCGCAGGAAGAAAGAGGATCCGGCAGCGGAATTATTATTTCTGATGATGGGTATATAGTAACAAATAATCACGTTGTTGAAAAAGCTACAAAAGTTGAAGTCAGTCTTTTTGACAAAAGAACCTTTACCGCAAAGGTTGTTGGTACTGATCCGTTAACAGATCTTGCAGTAATAAAAATTGATGCTCACGATCTTCCAACTGCATACTTAGGCGATTCTGATGGATTGAAGGTAGGTCAATGGGTAATGGCTATCGGCAACCCGCTTGCTCTTACATCTACAGTTACCGCAGGTATTGTAAGTGCCGTAGGAAGAGGACAGCTTAATCTCATTAAAGACAGCTATGGAGTAGAAAACTTTATTCAAACTGATGCAGTTATAAATCCGGGTAACAGTGGAGGCGCACTTGTCGATCTTTCCGGTGCTGTTGTTGGAGTTAATTCTGCAATAGCAACAAGAGGAACAGGAACTTATATTGGTTATGGTTTTGCTATCCCAATAAATCTTGCTAAAGCTGTTGCAAAAGATTTGATTGCTACATGGTTCTGTAAGCAGAGGCTACATAGGAATTATGATTGGAGAAGTTGACGATGCGATGGCAAAATCTCTAGGAATGGATAAACCGAAAGGAATAATTGTTCAGGATCTGGTTAAGAAAGGTGCAGCTGAAAATGCCGACATAAAAGTTGGTGATGTAATTCTTAAAGATCGATGGTAAAGAAATAGACCAGGCTAACCAGCTTCAGAGTTATGTTGCTACAAAAAGTGCCGGTACGGTTGTTACATTAACTATTTTCAGAGACGGTAAAGAAATAGAAAGAAAAGTAACTCTTAAAGCAAGAGAATCTGATACCAAAACTGAACCGGTAGTTGATAATTCATCTAAAGATGATAATGGTAATAGTACTAATTCTACAAAAACTTTTGATGCTCTCGGTCTTACGGTAAAAGATTTAACCAAAGCCGATAAAGAAAAACTTAAAACTGATAATGGAGTTGTCATTACTGATGTTAAACCTTTCAGCAAAGCAGAGGACCAGCGACTCTTCAAAGGTTTGGTTATTGTTGAAGCAGATAAGAAAAAGATAAATAATGTAAATGATTTGAAAGATGTATTTGATAAAAAGAAAGGCTCTGCTGTATTACTGAAACTCCAGGATGGTAATGGTGTTAACCAGTTCAGAGGTATCGAAATTCCGGAATAAACCGGTTAAAAATATTTCTTTGGAAAAACGCCCGTTATATGCGGGCGTTTTTTTATATTTAAACCTAAAAATAAAAAATTATGATAAGATTTCTTACAGCCGGCGAATCTCACGGGAAAGCGCTCACAACAATTGTGGAAGGTTTTCCATCCAATCTAAAAATTGATATTAATTTTCTTAATCTTCATTTGAAAAGAAGACAATCCGGTTACGGCAGGGGATTAAGAATGAAGATAGAAACCGATACTGCCGAAATTCTTTCCGGTGTAAGATTTGGAAAAACTCTCGGTTCACCAGTTTCAATGCTTATTAAAAATAAAGACTGGGATAACTGGCTTAACAAAATGAGAGTTGAAAGTAAGTCGGCAGGAATTGAAAAGATAACAATTCCGCGCCCCGGTCATGCAGATCTTGTTGGAATATCTAAATATAATTTTGATGATATCAGAAATTCGATTGAAAGATCGAGCGCAAGGGAAACTGCTGCGAGAGTTGCAGCATGCATCTATTGCAAGAATTTTTCTTGCTCAGTTTGGAGTTTCTATAGGAAGTTTTGTTGAAAGCATTGGGGGAGTTTATCCTGGAAATAATTTTGCCGACAAACTTTTTAGTAATGATCTTCCGAAAAATTTCAAGGGCTGGAATTTGTCAGAGAAAGCTGATAAAAGTGAAGTAAGAGTTCTTGAGCCGAGACAGGAAAAGAAAATTATCGATAAGATTAAAGTTGCCAAGAAAAAAGGGGATACACTTGGCGGAACTTTTTATGCAGTAGCAACAGGAGTTCCGGTTGGTCTTGGTACTTTTGTTCATTATGATAAAAAACTCGATGCGGAGATTGCACAATCAATTATGTCTATTAATGCTGTTAAAGCTGTATCGATCGGGACAGGATTTCAGTCTGCAGAAAAATTTGGTTCTGAATCTCACGATGAAATCATAATTAAGAATGGGACTTTGACAAGAAAAACAAACCGCGCCGGTGGGATTGAAGGCGGCATATCAACAGGACTTCCGGTTATTGTAAGAGGAGCAATGAAACCTATTGCTACTTTAATGAGCCCGATTGAAAGTGTCGAGTTGAAGAAGATGAAAAAAGTAATGGCAAGGAGAGAGAGAAGTGATTTTGTAGCAGTCCCGGCTTGTGCTGTTATTGCTGAATCCATGCTTGCATGGACTTTAGCAGAATTTTTTATTGCCAAGTTTGGCGGTGATTCAATCGAAGAAACAAAAGATAATTTTAATAGCTATACCAAGAAGCTTCAAACTAGAATCAGGAAAAATTTTAGTAAGTGAATTCAAAAAATAGCCCCGACATTTATGTCGGGGTATAAATCTAATCCTAATATATTAGGACTTTAGTCCAAAATTGTGGCTAAAGCCAAGAGTACAATTATAGTGTCCCACGACCAAAAGGTCGTGGCTATTTACTCAAAAAGATTATATAACCTCGATTTCAAAGCAAAATGATCAATGTACAAAGATTTACTTTCAACTCTTTTGCAGAAAATACTTACGTGCTTTGGGATGATGAAACCAAAGAAGCTTGGATAATTGATCCCGGCTGTTCAGATTCTTATGAAGAAGAAGAACTTGTGGATTTTATCTCATCAAACAAACTTTCCGTAAAATATCTTATCAATACTCACTGTCATATAGATCATATATTTGGATGTAGATTTGTGAAAGAAAAATTTAAAGTTCCTTATTATGCTCCTGAAAAAGATATCCCTTTAATAGAAAACCCTGATAAGCAGGCTGAATATGTTGGAATAGAAATAAACATAAAACCTGTTTTGCCTGACCATTTTATAACTGAAGATCTAAAAATTTCTTTGGGAAAAAGTAAACCTGTTTTTCTTTTTACTCCAGGACACACTCCCGGCGAATATTGTATTTATTTTCCTGAAGATAAATTCTGCATAACAGGAGACGTCCTATTTCAAAATAGCATCGGACGCGCGGATTTTTGGGAAGGCAATCAAAATGCTTTAATGGAATCGATTAAAAATAAATTACTAACTCTTCCCGATGAAACAATTATTTATCCGGGTCACAGTGATGAAAGTACAATTGGAGATGAGAAAAAATATAACCCATTTATTGCTGAACTTATAAATGAAAATTGAAATAAACTTATCTAATGGATATATTGGTTTAGCTGCTGTAAAAAGAAAATAAATGTTAATTAAAAAACCGAGACCAGTTTATTATCTTGTACTTACATATTTATTTCTGTGGATAATTTTCTTCGAGTTTATTCTTCCTGTAAATAAAATTCTTCCTAAACCATCAATCGTTCTTGAATCTTTTCCGGCTTTATGGAATTACTATAATTTACCGGCTAATTATTTAGCAACAATCAGTTCGATATATATATCTTTATTTTTAGCTTATCTTCTGGTGAAATTTTTGTCTCCTCATCTAAAAGAAAAAGACAATTCCATCACTGTTTTTATTAATTCACTAGAATGGTTTTCTCAATATTTACCGGGAATAATTATAGGACTTCTCTTAATATTCTGGTTTCCCAACTTCAGGATATATCGAATTTGTTTTTGCTTTTGCAACTGCCTTCATTTCTATAATGATAAAATTTCAGAATGAGTCTGATTCTGCAGATGAAGAATATATTGTCGCGGCTCAATCTTTAGGATTAAATGAAAAAGAAATAACAAAAAAGATAATCTGGAAAAATGTTGAACCAAAACTGATGGAACATATTTTTAATCTTCATTTATACTTATGGGGAATGTTGATAGTTTTTGAATTTATAAAAGGCGGACCAGGTTTGGGAGTAATATTCAGACAAGCTTTAGAATACAAAGATCTTTCAGCAATTTTTTCAGTATTTCTTATTACAGGAATTTCCGTTTATTCTAGGAACAATGCTTTTAAAATATATCAGAAGAAAATTTATATTCTGGAAATAAAATTTGAATAAAGAAAACTTCATACTTAAACTCGATTCAGTTGGCAAATATTATTTTGCTGAAGCAGGATTAAAAGTTAATGTTCTTGAAGATATAAGTTTTGAGATTCCATTTTCAAATGAAGGAACAATTACTTCTATTCTCGCTCCTTTCGGTTCGGGAAAATCAACTTTACTTAAAATAATTTCAGGTGTAATTAAAAAAGATAGTGGAGAAATTTCATTTGGTGATTCGCAAATGAATATTCCATTAATTACTGAGAAGCCTTCATCTTTTCCGTGGATGAATGTTAAACAGAATATAGAATTTGGATTGAGTTTATCTAAGAATAAAAAATATAGTGTTGATGATCTTATTTCTCTTGTTGGATTATCAGGTTATGCAGATTATCATCCACATAATCAAAGCCTGGGTTTCCGTTTCAGAATTTCACTTGCAAGAGCAATGGCTTTAAATCCTTCTTTGATTTTGATTGATGATTCATTCAAGCAAATGAACGAAGAAAGTAAAGAAGAGATTTATCAATTAATTTCTGATTTATCTTCTTCGGAGAAATTGAACTTTATAATTGCGACTACCAATCTTGTCGAAGCAATTCAATTAGCTGATGTGATCCTTTTAATGAGTGCGAAACCAGGAAAAATTGTACATAGAATCGAAAAAGGTAAGAGGCATTCTCCCGAACTGAGAGATATTAAATCGGAAAAATTTGCTTCTTTAAAATCTGAAATTGAGGAAGTATTCCATTCAGTCCATTCAATAACAACAATAAATTATTCTGTTTGAAAACCGGTTTAGTGGTATAATAGTTGAAAAATTAAGGAAAGACGATGCAGGCAAAAATAAAAGAACTTCTTAAGAGAAAAGAAGAAGCAAAGCTCGGCGGCGGAAAAGATAGAATAAAAAGTCAGCACGATAAAGGAAAGTTGACTGCGAGAGAAAGAATAGAGCTGCTTGTCGATGAAGGAAGTTTTGAAGAATTCGATATGTTTGTTGAGCATCGTTCAACTGATTTTGGTCTGGAAAAACAAAAGTTTTTAGGTGATGGTGTTGTAACCGGCACAGCAAAGATTGATGGAAGACCGGTTGCTCTTTACAGTCAGGATTTTACAGTGTTCGGCGGTTCCCTTTCAGAGACTCATGCAGAAAAGATAGCTAAAGTTTTAAAGTTGGCAATGAAAATTGGAATACCTGTAATAGGATTAAATGATTCGGGAGGCGCAAGAATACAGGAAGGTGTCGTTAGTCTTGGAGGATATGCAGACATTTTTTTATTGAATACACTTGCTTCAGGTGTGGTTCCACAGATTTCATTAGTTATGGGACCTTGCGCAGGAGGAGCAGTTTATTCACCGGCAATCACTGATTTTATTTTTATGGTTAAAAATACGAGTTATATGTTTGTTACAGGACCAAATGTTGTGAAGACGGTTACACACGAAGACGTAAGTTTCGAAAACTTAGGCGGTGCCGACACTCACGCTTCCAAAAGTGGTGTAGCTCATTTTGTAAATGAAAATGAAGTCGAAGCAATTGCTAATGTTAGAAAACTTATGAGCTATTTGCCTTTGAACTTTATGGACAGATCACCAAAAGTAGAATTTGATACAAGTGCAGTTACTTTCCAAGAAGAGCTTGATTCAATTATTCCTGATACACCAAATAAACCTTATGATATGAAGGAGATTATTAATCTTCTGGTTGATAACAATGATTTCTTTGAAGTCCATTCTCATTTTGCAGAAAACATTATTGTTGGATTCGGAAGGATTGGCGGAAGATCTGTTGGTATAATTGCAAATCAACCTGAAGTTTTAGCTGGAGTTTTGGATATAAACGCTTCAGTTAAAGGCGCACGCTTTGTTCGCTTCTGTGATGCGTTTAATATACCGCTTTTAGTCTTAGTTGATGTTCCCGGATTTCTTCCAGGAACAGAACAGGAATGGAATGGAATTATTAAACATGGTGCAAAACTTCTTTATGCTTTTTGCGAAGCGACGGTTCCTAAAATTACTGTGATAACGAGAAAAGCCTACGGCGGTGCTTATGATGTTATGAATTCAAAGCATATAAGAGGCGATTTCAATTTTGCATGGCCTTCGGCAGAGATTGCCGTAATGGGTCCTAAAGGTGCTGTTGAAATTATTTTCAAAAAAGATATTGAGAAATCAAAAAACAAAGAAGATGAGATCGAAAAGAAATTAAATGAATATGTTGAGAAGTTTGCTAATCCTTATATAGCAGCTGAAAGAGGTTATATCGATGATGTAATCTTACCAAGAGATACTAAATTAAAATTAATAAACTGTTTTAATCTGTTAGAAAAAAAGGTTGATACTAACCCCAAGAAAAAACATGGAAACATCCCTTTGTAAAAGATAACTCATTGAAAAACTAATGGTTACACAAAACTGTCTAATTTTTTACTTGATAATACGAAATATGAGAACTATATTGCGCCCAGAGGGAATTACAATTTTAGGAGCTTTATGATGAAATTATGTACTTCGGTATGTATTATATGTTTATGTGCTTTACTTTTTATCTCCTGTGGAGCTAATAAAGAAGTAACAAAAAATGAATCGATGACCACTAGTAAATATCCCAAAAGTGGTATTGTTGGAGAGATGCTCGAACAGGCCCGCCAGTTTTATGTTCAGGCTTTAGCTAAACAGGAAAAAGGTACACCTTCCGAAGTAGTTACGAATTACGAATCTTCAATGAGAATTATTAATAATCTTAGTTATTATCCGGGAATTGATTCTAATGAAGCTTACGTTGAACTTGAAAATTCTATAATAGAAGATTACAGAAAATATGTTGATAGCTTACCGGAACTTCCTAATGATGTTTCATTATCGGCTTTAGAAGAATGGACTGGGAAAGAGTTGCCTGAACTCCAGTTAAACACGAATGGAAAAGAAGAAGTTAACCCTGTAATAATTCCTGCAGATGTCCCCCTTGAAGTAAATTCTTATGTTGATCAATGGGTTGAGTACTTTACCGGAAAAGGAAGAGACCATATGGAAGTATGGCTCGCCCGTTCGGGAAAATATTTTCCTATGATGACAAAGATTTTTAATGAAGAAGGTGTCCCAAGACAGCTTATGTATCTGAGCATGGTAGAAAGCGGTTTAAACCCGGTTGCACGTTCCTGGGCAAGCGCTGTTGGTTTGTGGCAGTTTATTAAATCAACCGGAAGATTATATGGACTTGAGACAGATTTTTATTATGATGAAAGAAGGGATCCCGAAAAGTCAACACGTGCTGCTGCGCGCCATCTAAAAGATTTGTATACCTCTTTAGGAGATTGGTATCTTGTATTGGCTTCTTATAATGCAGGAGAAGGCAGAATCAGAAAAGCTATGAACAGAGCCGGCGAAGATAATTTCTGGGCAATAAGAAAATATATCCCAAGAGAAACAAGAAGCTATGTCCCTCAATATATTGCTGTTTGTTTGATAGCAATGGATCCAGCCAAGTATGGTTTTACAGATATAGTTTACGATAACCCGTACGATGATTATGATACCTATAAAGTAGATGGTGCGATAGATATGGGATATCTTTCCCAGGTTGCAGGTGTGTCCGAAGAAACATTGCTGGATATGAATCCTGAGTTAACTCAATTGTGTACTCCAATGAATTACTCCGGTGGTTATCCTCTTAAAATTCCTAAAGGTACTTATAATACTTTTGCTTCAAATATGCAGAATGTTCCTGATTATGCTAAACGAACTTATCTTGTTCACACTGTTAGAAGAGGTGAAACTTTAAGCAGGATTGCTAATAAGTATGGAATTACAAAGCAGGATTTAGCTGAAGCTAATAATATTTCAACAAGAACTAAACTTTATAGTGGGGTTCAACTAAAAATCCCTGTTAATCCAAATGATAAAGACTTTGCTTTTAATACAAACACGGCTAGTGCAGGTAATGATAATGACAGTGATAATGGGAATGATGCCGATACTGATAGCGAAGGGTACGTATCGCCTTATCTTTCTTTGAATAAAGATGTAAATGATGAATCAACTGATAGTGATTCATCCACTGACATAGAAAATTCAAATAATGTTATAACGAATGAAACTGTAGCTGATAATACAGTTAATGCTCCGGATGGTTTAACACCTGTAAATTACACAGTTAAGAAAAATGACAGCCTCCTGGGAATTGCGGATCTTTTTAACACAAGGGTAAGTGATTTAAGAAACTGGAATAACATTCCTTATACTACTACAATACGTGTTGGACAAAAACTTACTATTAATGTGCCTGAAGATAAAAAAGAATTTTATGCTAGCCTCGACAATCAATCACCGACAGAAAAAACAACTACACAAAATATTCAGAAGAATTCAGATTCGTGGGTTTATCATAGGATTAGAAGAGGTGAAACATTAGGTTCAATTGCTTCCAGATATAGAGTTGACATCAATTCTTTAAGAGAATGGAATGATTTATCAGATAATAAAATTTACGCAGGAAGAAAATTAAAAATCTTTACGGATAAATCTCTTTCATATTATGCTGATGAGGACGCACCCGCTACACATACTTCGCTTTATCATTACAAGGTTAAACCTGGTGATACAATTAGCGAACTTGCAGATAAGTTTGGTGTATCATCTGTATTTATAAGAAAATGGAATAATATGTCCGACAACAAGCTAGTTGCCGGAAAAACCTTAAAGATTTTTACTAACCGCTCAACTTCACTCGGCGATAATACAACAAAAACTTCTGCAAATGTTATTTATCATAAGATCCAAATAGGTGAAACTATTGGTGAAATCGCAGAGTTGTATAAAGTTTCCACTGCGAGTGTAAGAAGATGGAATGGATTGAGAAGCAACAAGATCATTGCTGGAAAAACCTTAAAAATATATTCTGATTCGGATGTTTATGATTTACCGGATAAGAAATCATCAAATGAAAAACAAGGTAAGACTTATATTGTTAGAAGTGGTGATTCACTTTATTCAATTGCCAGATCGTATAATTTGTCTGTTGCAAAATTAAAAGATGTCAACTCGCTTTCAGATAATAAAATTGTAGTTGGCCAGGTTCTTAAACTTGATTAATTCATAAATTTTATTTTTTTTATAACTAGTTCTTAATTTTATTTTATGTAGCCGTTAGGGGTGTTTTCCCAATACTTCGGGACAACTGAGATTATACCCTAAAACCTGATCTGGATAATACCAGCGTAGGGAAACGGGCTAAAAGATGATTGAAAATTTAGCCGTTCCTGAACGGCTTTTTTTATTTCTGGAGGTAGCCATGAAATTTTTAATCACTCTTTTACTTTTAAATAATTTCCTTCTTGCGCAAAATACTTTTAGGGGACAAGTTTTAGATTCTGAAACTGATAAACCACTTTACAAAGCAAATATAATTGTTGAGGGGAAAGAGGGAAGCGGTACCTCAACCGATATCAATGGCAATTTCATTTTAGAAAATATCTCTCAAAGTGATGTTTTATTAATTAGCTATGTTGGTTACGATTCTGAAAGTCATATCATCTCTTCGAAAGACTTTGAAACGCAAATCAAAATTTATCTTAACCAGGGAATAATTCCTGCTCAAACAGTTTTAGTTGAAGGCAGTTTGGGAAAAGAAGGAATAACTCCTATAACCTTCGATAAAATCAAACGAAAAGAGATTGAAGAAAATTATACTGTTCAGGATATACCGGAGTATCTCAGTTATCTTCCATCAACAACTTTTTATTCCGAAGGTGGAAACGGAATTGGCTACAACTATTTAAGCATAAGAGGATTTGACCAGAGAAGAATAACAGTTTCAATAAACGGTATTCCCCAAAACGATCCTGAAGACCATAATGTTTACTGGCTGGATTTTCCTGATCTTCTTGCAAGCACTGAGATTATACAAGTTCAGAGAGGAGCGGGAAGCGGAATTCTCGGTTATCCGGCGATTGGCGGCTCAATTAATATTATCACTTCAGTTTTTTCAAATCAGCCTAAGGTTGATGTTTCTGCTTCAATAGGAAGTTACAATACAAGGAAATATTCCGCTTCTTTTTCTAGCGGACTGATAAATAATAAGTATTCCATCTATGCAAAGCTTGGACAAATTCTTTCAAGTGGTTACAGAAATAATGCATGGGTAAAATTTAATTCTTATCATATTTCTGCGGTAAGATATGATGAGAAGCTTACAACGCAGATCAATTTTTTTGGTGGACCTATTGCTGATGGTTTGGCTTATACGGGACTTCCTAAATTTGCAGTTAAAGATAAAGAATTGAGAAGAGAAAATTATTCTGATTGGGGAGAAGAAGCCGATACATACACATACAAAGTAATACGAAGACCAGTTGAAATAGAAAATTTTTCCCAGCCTCATTATGAGCTTCTTAATGAATTAAAATTAAACAAGAATGTAACTATAAACTCAGCTCTTTTTCTTGTTGAAGGAAATGGCTTCTTTGATTTCGATGGTTCTTGGGCTGACACTACTTACCTGAGATTAACACACGAATTTGGTTTTAAACCAACTCAAAATCCAGGAAATGTTCTGATAAGGGCACAAGTTGAAAATACCCAATTAGGATGGATTCCAAGAATTAGCTGGAAACATGATAATGGTGAATTTATTGCGGGAGGAGAATTTCGTTTTCACAGGTCAAATCATTGGGGTGCAATTAATTATGGAGAGAATTTTCCTGAAGGTTTAACTAAAGATTACTTCTATTATTATTATAATGGCAGCAATGATATCATAAACGGGTTTGTGCACGAATCTTATAAACTAAATGATAAAATAAATTTTCTCGGTGAAATGCAGGTTGCATATCATAAGTACAGAATTTATAATGAAAAATATGTTGGAACCGATTTCACTGAAGATAATGTTTTTTTCAATCCCAGAGCCGGAATAAATTATATTGTCAGTCCTTATCAGAATATTTATTTTTCTTTTGCAAGAGTTACCAGGGAACCACGTCTAAGCAATTATTATAATGCTGATGAATCGAGCGGAGGAGCAACTCCACAGTTTCAGCAAAATGCAGACGGTTCATATAATTTTAATGAGCCTCTTGTGAAACCTGAAACAATGAACGACTTTGAGTTGGGAACTTCATTTAATACACAAAATGTTAATGTATCTTTAAATGTTTTTTACATGTTTTTTAATCATGAAATAGTTGCAAACGGACAGGTAGATTTATATGGACAGCCCATAACAGGAAATGTTGACCGAACAGTTCACCAGGGAATTGAAGCTTCTGTTGTTGCAAAACCGATTGAATATATTGAATTATCCGGAAATGCAACGTATAGTAAAAACACAATTGATAAAGGAAAATTCTTTTTAGACGCGACTAATTCGATTGATCTTAGCAGCAATAGGATAAGCGGTTTTCCCGATTTTCTTGCTAATGTTGGTGTTAATTTTAATTATAAAGGACTATATCTCAGGTTGACTGGGAAATACGTTGGAGATTTTTATTCTGATAATTATGATGAGAATCTTTCTGATTATTTGAACACTTATCCCGGTTTTGTTGACTATACCGACAATAAAAATGAAGCCTATTTTGTTGCTGATTTCTTTGGTAGCTATGAATTTAATTTCTTTAACTCGCTTGAACCTTCAAAGATTTACTTACAGGTAAATAATATTTTTGATAACTTATATTCAGCTTATGCAATCGGCAAAGAATTTTTTCCTGCAGCAGAAAGAAATTTTCTCATTGGATTGCAGGTTGGATTATAATATTTCGTAGCACAGATTAAATAATCTGTGCTACACATATAAATGAGTCTATATTGAAAAAATGTATAATACTCGCTAATGGTAAACCGCCAAAGAAAAGTGTAATTCAATTTCTGCAAAAGAAAAATTACTCAACTCTTATTTGTGCAGATGGCGGATCAAATCATGCAAAAAAATTCGGATTAACTCCTGATTATATAATTGGTGATCTTGATTCAATAAAAAAACAAACAATTGCGTTTTATAAGCATAAATCAAAAATCATAAAACTAAAAAGGCAGAATGATACCGACATGGAAAAGTGTTTAAAGTTTGCAATAAGAAATGGATTTGAAGAAGCAGTATTATTGGGAGTAACAGGGGATAGGCTCGATCACACTTTTTGTAATCTTGGAATCGTTATTAAGTGCTTTAATAAGATAAAATTAAAACTTATTGCCGAAAATTCACTTTTGGTTTCTTATACTGGTGGGGTAGAACTTAAAACATTTCCAGGCGAAACAATTTCAATTTATGGATTCGATAGAAAAACAAAAATTACATCAGCTGGGCTCAATTATACTCTAAAAAATAGCGTTCTTGCTTTTGGAGAAAAAGAAAGTACAAGCAATGTTGCTTTATCAAATAGAGTTTCATTAAAAATAAAAGGCGGAATTATCTTTGTGATAAGAGATTTTAATACTGTAAAGTCAAATGGTCTCTTTTAGTTTCCTTGACATATCTATTATCATTCTCTTTTTTCTTTCGGTACTTGGTATTGGTTTTTGGGCTGGTAAAAAACATAGTGACGAAGCCAACGATTATCTTTTATCAGGAAGAAAAGTAGGACTAGGTCTTTTTGTATTAACAACAGTCTCAACATGGTATGGAGGAATTCTTGGCGTCGGAGAATTTACCTACAGATATGGAATTGCAAGCTGGTTCACGCAGGGATTTCCTTATTACATTTTTGCAATACTCTTTGCAATATTCTTTGCTAAGAAAATAAGAGCCGCATCGCTCTTTACGATTCCCGATAAACTCACTGCCACTTATGGAAAAACAGCAGGATTAATTTCAGCAGTACTTGTTTTTATCCTCGTTTCTCCGGCCCCCTACATTTTGATGACAGCAAATTTAATCTCACTCATATTCAAAATTAATACGGCTTACAGCCTTGTTATTGCACTCTTTCTTTCTCTCATTTATTTATTCAGGGGAGGATTTAAGGCTAATATTTACACTGATGCGCTGCAATTCTTTGTGATGTTTATCGGTTTTATTCTTGTTGTTGTTTTTTGTTTTTATGCAACTGGTGGTTACGACTTTTTATCTAAAACTCTTCCGCCGGATCATTTGAAATTGACCGGTGGAACTTCAGTAACTTTTATAATTGTTTGGTTCCTAATTGCTTTGTGGACATTTGCAGATCCCGGTTTTCATCAAAGAAGCTACGCTGCAAAAGATGATAATGTTGCGGTGAAAGGAATTATTATATCAGTCTTCTTCTGGTTCCTGTTTGATTTCCTTACTACCTCTACAGGACTTTATGCAAAAGCTATTTTGCCGGATATTCAAACTCCGGTTTCTGCTTATCCTTTACTTGCTGAAACGATATTACCTTCGGGTATAAAAGGAATTTTTTATGCAGCGATGTTTGCGACAATAATGTCGACGGCAAACAGTTTCCTTTTCCTGAGTGCGACTACTATTGGCAGGGATTTTATCTTCAGGATTAAAAAAGACGCGAAGGAAGTGAAGCTTAAATCTTACACAGTTTTAGGTTTAGCTCTTTCGGGAATTATCGCTTTAGTTCTAGCTTATGAAATTCCTTCTGTAATTGAAATTTGGTACACTGTAGGTTCCTTATGTATTCCGTCGATAATACTTCCTGTTATTAGTTCTTATTATCCGGGAATAAAAGTGAGTAGAAAAATAATTTTAACTGAAATGATTGCAGCTGTTATTGCAAGCACGATGTGGTATTTTTTAAGAAATAATTTTGTTGATTCGGGGATTTATGTTTTAGAACCGATGCTTGTAGGATTATTCTTTGCAGTAGCTATTCATTTTTCTGGTCTTGCTGCTGAGAAGTTTTTTTCTTCAGCAAAGATAAAATAACCGAGCTTCCGAGAACTAAAATAATAATACAAAGAGAAGTAACAGTTGAAATGATGTAAATGTCTGAGAGTATCATCTTTACACCTACAAAGAATAAAACAATAGCGACTCCATATTTCAGATAAACAAACATGTCAACAACTCCAGCTAAAGCAAAGTATAAAGCTCTTAACCCCAGGATAGCAAAAATGTTGGAAGATATAATAATGAACTCGTCTCTAGTTATTGCAATAATTGCAGGGATAGAATCTACAGCAAATAAAATATCTGTGGATTCTATCATCAGAAGCGTAAGTAATAAAGTCGTCATATAACGTTTTTCTTTTTTTACAAAAAATTTATTGCCATGATCCCCGGGGAGTAACTTAAAATATTTAGCAAAGAATTTAACAAGCGGATTATTATCAACATCAACTTTATGTTCCCCTTCAAATATCATTTTGTAAGCTGCATAAAACAGGAAAAGAGCAAAAAGATAAATAATCGGATGAAATAGTTTAATTAATCCAACGCCGACAAAAATAAAAGTTATCCTGAATACTATAGCGCTTAAGATTCCCCACTTTAATATTTTCGGTTGGTTTACAATAGGAACGTTCATCACTTTAAAAATCAACAGGAAGACAAAAAGATTATCGACTGAAAGGGAATACTCTATTACATATCCTGTTAAAAACTCGAGAGCTTTGTTATGCCCGTCTTCGAGGTAAAAGTAAAGAAAGAGATTAAACAGAAGCGCAGTGCATATCCAGATACCGCTCCATATCAAACTTTTTTTAAGAGTTATTGCGCCGCTACGATGCCCGGTAACATATAAGTCGACATAAAATAAAATTGCGAAAATAAGCCCAAAAAATATCCAGAACGTGAATTCACCAAACAATCATTTTGCCTTTTAAGTTTTATGGGAGAAGAATTCCCGCCGCTATAACAGTCGTCCATAATCCGTTCTTATCGCCTTCTGCTGATTGAGTTATATTAAATGAGCGGACAATCTTTCCCGACATTTTATATATATCTTCTCTTTCACTCCAATCTTTTTCAGAATCAAATTCAACCCCAAGTGTTGTTGCAAGCATAGTTGCAGCAAGGTCCTCTGCATACTCGCCTGCGATTTTTTCAGTTTGTCCAAAGGGATGATGTTCCGATAGATATCCGTATGCACTGCTGTCAGCAGGAAGCGCTACTCCAATTGAAGAAGCAATTAACCTGTTCGGTTCGTTTGTAGAAATACGTGCAAGAACTGAAAAAGTAATTTGTCCGGGGTGTAATTCTTTTAAACCTTCTTCTCTTGATATTCTTTTACAGTTTGGAGGAAAAATACTGCTGACAGATACAAGATTGCAAATTTCTATTCCTGCGGATCTTAATGCGAGCTCGAATGAGCTTAAGTATTCTTTATGTTTTCCTACACCTTTTGTGAAAAATATTTTTGTTGGAACATACAAATTATCATCTCCTTTCTATTAAAATGTCATCCCGAACTTGTTTCGGGATCTAAATAATCCCGGATTCTGAAATAAATTCAGAATGACGGAACGTTTTTTAATTAACTACTTTTTTATCTTGACAAATTTCCTTTTTCCTACTTTTAAGGTTTTTTCTTTATCAAATTTAATTGTTGCTTTAATATCGTCAATTTTTTCTCCATCGACAGTTACTCCGCCTTGTACTACCAATCTTCTTGCCTCACCTTTAGATGGCGCGAAATTAACTTCGAGAATCAGATCTAAAATATTAAGCTCATTTGTATTTATTTTATGTTCGGGAATTTCATCTGGGACTTCTTTTTTAATGAAAATCCTATCAAATCCTTCTTCGGCTTCCTTTGCGGATTTTCCATCATAATAAGTTTCTACAATTGCTCTTGCTAATTGTCGTTTTATATCACGAGGATTTATTTTCAGATCTTCTAATTTAGTTTTTATTTCTTTTAATTCTTCATTGGAAATATCAGTTGCAAGTTCGAAATAAGTATAAATCAGGTTATCAGGAATCGAAAGAGTCTTACCATAAATTTCATTTGGTGCTTCAGAAATTCCAATATAATTATTGTAAGATTTGCTCATCTTTTCAACGCCATCAGTTCCGACAAGCAAAGGCATTGTAATTATAATCTGCGGATCCATTCCAAATTCACGTTGAATATCTCTTCCAACAAGAAGATTAAATTTCTGATCAGTCCCACCAAGCTCAACATCACTTTTAATTGCAACAGAATCCATAGCTTGTGCCAGAGGATAAAGAAACTCATGAACACTTATCGGTTCACCCGCTTTAAAGCGTTTTGTAAAATCATCCCGCTCAATCATCCTTGCAATAGTATATTTTGAAGCAAGTTTGATAACATCTTCAAAACTCATTTTGCCAAGCCATTCCGAATTATAAACAATCTTGGTTTTTTCCTTATCGAGAATTTTTGAAGCCTGTTCAAAATAACTTTCGCCGTTCTTTCTGGTATCTTCTAAAGATAAAGCCGGGCGTGTAATATTTCTACCTGAAGGATCACCGATCATTCCGGTAAAGTCGCCAATAATTAATATCGCCTGGTGACCAAGTTCCTGAAATTGCGCAAGCTTTCTTAAAACAACAGAATGCCCGATATGAAGATCAGGACGGCTTGGATCGCAACCGAGTTTAATATTTAAAGGTTTATTTTCTTTTAATGATTTCTCAATCTTCTTAACAAGTTCCTCTTCGGGAATTATCTCAAACGTTCCTCTTTTAATAAGGTCCATTTGATCGTTGAGAGGTGGAAAAGTTATTTTATTCATTTATAGGTCATGCTGAACTTGTTTCAGCATCTTTCTTTATTTAATAATAGCTTACTTAGATTCCAAAATAAATTCGGAATGACAATTGTATGACTTTCTTTCAATACTTAAACCTCCGCTCCTGATCTCTTTGCAAATCTCTTTTAGCAATCGATTCTCTTTTATCATAAACTTTCTTTCCTTTAGCAAGTGCCAGTTCAACTTTAACTCTGCCTTTCTTAAAGTATAATCGTAACGGAATTAAAGTTAATCCTTTCTCCTTTACTTTTCCTATCAGTTTTCTTATTTCACTTTTGTTGAGCAGCAGTTTCCTCGTTCTTACAGGATCGTGATTGTTTATATTACCTTGTTTGTATTCACTTATATGAGCGCTATGCAGCCAGACTTCACCTCTATCCAAAGACGCATAACTATCCACTAAGTTCGCTTTTCCTTCCCTGAGCGATTTAACTTCAGTTCCGGTAAGAACAATGCCCGCTTCGTATGTCTGAAGTATAGAATATTCGTATCTAGCTTTACGGTTAACAGTAATATTCTTTTCATCAGTCTCTTGTGCCATAATGCTTTTAAAAATGAAATTAAAGTTATTTTGAATGCTTAATAAATGCAAGGAAAGCAGAAAAGAATAAATGTATGAAATTTTTGACTTATAATTTATCTTCTTCATTGATTTTTCTTAAAACTTTAGTTGTTAAAAAGACAAGTTTTTTAAAAACTGGTTTGATATTTAATATTTAATTCATTACACTTTACCGGTATAAGGTGACAAGATTTTTTAAATAACAAACAAGGAGGTTGTTTATGGCATTGTTCATGGATGTTCATAAAGGGGTTGATGGGTTAACTGCACAAGCTGTTGCAGAGGCACACAAAAAAGATCTTGAAAAACAGGGGAAACATGGAGTGAAATATTTAAAATACTGGTTCAACGAAAAAGATGGTACTGTATTTTGTCTTTCTGAAGCACCGAATAAAGAAGCTGCTTTAAAAGTTCATAAGGAAGCACACGGTCTGATGCCTGACGATATTATCGAAGTTAAAGAAGGTAAATAAAATCCTGGGAGATTTTATTGAACATTTCTATGAGTTGCCGCGGTTTGACTGCGGCAACTTTTTTTAAAATTTTTAATTGATTAAAGCCAGACTGATTAAAGGAGCGCGCTTTTTAATTAGAGATTTATTGCCTGAAAATCCTCCCAATATCAATTTACTTTTCAAAATAATTTTTTAATATATCATTTCCCCAATTCATTGGATTATTGATAATGTATTCACTGATAAAATAAAATTCTTTTTCGTCTCTTATTATCCTATCGTAAAATCTTGATGGCCAATTGAAATTTAGATTTATTTTATTTGCTTCATATTTTACACGACCTTTAAACCATCTGATTATTTTTCCTAGTGTAATAGGTTTTAATTCCATAGGGTTATTTCTTATACCGGATTTGAACTCCGTAGGCATTTGATTTATCAAATGCATATTTGATTTTGATTTTTTAATGATAAGAATTGCATGAAAATGATCCGGCATTATCTGATAAACATCTAATTTGACATTCCCAAATTTATCTGGTATTTCATTCCATATACGATCAATGATTTTCCCTATGTCTGACAAAATCATTTTTTCATTTTCAATTCTACCTAAATGATGTTTGCGTTGGTTTGTGCAAATCGTAACAAAATATTCTCCTTCACCTGAATAATCGAAATCAGGTAAACGGTATCGTTTATGTTTTTTATATCCCATTTGTATTTAAATTTATAAAATAAATTTGTTATATGTATTTTTGGTAATAGAATTTGATAAATCAAATTCCTACAAATAATCCAAAGACTTATATTGAAAATAGATGATTACATAAAAAATATTATTGCTAATCCGGGGACAGCCGTTTTCTACACTCCATCCATTTATGAAGACAGTTTAACCTACGTTTTCAATTCCAGTCCTGAAATTAAGATAACTGCCGATAAATCAAACCTTTTAAAAAGTTTAGAAAAGGTTGATGAATATATAGAAAAAGGTTTTTCAGGCTTCGGGTTAATTCCTTATGAAGCTGGTTACCTGCTTGAGAAAAAGTTAAATAAATTACTTGATGGCAACGACCCGCTTTTGAAATTCTACTTCTTTGAAAAGGATAAAGTCCAGGTCGTACCCTCAAGCGAAATTGAATTTACGCCTGAAGATGAATTGGGTAATTATGGAATAAATAACTTTAATCTCAATACAACAAACGAAGAATTTTTTGATGCAATAGACAAAATCAAAAACTACATTTCGGAAGGCGATACTTACCAGGTTAATTATACAATTAAAGGTAAATTCAATTTTGAAGGAGATCTTATTTCTCTATTTAAGCAATTAATATTCAACCAATCGGCAAAGTATTCTGCTTTTATTAATACCGGAGATTCGTTTGTACTTTCTTTTTCGCCCGAACTTTTCTTTTCAGTTGATAAGAAGATAATAACTGCCCGACCAATGAAAGGTACAAGTAAAAGAGGAGTGAACAATGTTGCTGATTCCCTCTCATTTTATTCGTTAAGAAATAGCGAAAAGAACAGGGCGGAGAATCTTATGATTTTAGATTTACTCAGAAATGATCTTGGAAGAATAAGTGAGTTTGGTACTGTGAGATTACGAAAATTATTTTCTGTTGAGAAGTATGAAACGCTTCTTCAAATGGTTTCTGAAGTCGAATCGGTTCTTAAAGACAAAATAGAAATTGCCGAAATAATTAAGAATATTTTCCCCTGCGGCTCAGTTACAGGAGCACCTAAAATAAGCACAATGGAAATAATAAATGAAGTTGAAAAAGGGAAAAGAGGAATTTACACCGGCGGTATAGGTTTGTTTCACCAGGATAAAAAAATATTTAATGTTGCAATAAGAACTGTAAGCCTGAAGAGAGATGAAAACACTGATGGTATGCAAGGAGAGATCGGGATTGGAAGTGGAATTGTGTGGGACAGCGATCCTGAAAAAGAATATGATGAAGTCCTTTTGAAAAGTAAGTTCCTCACGGAACCAGATCCTTACTTTGAAATATTTGAAACTATGAAATTCTCAAACGGTAATTTTGAAAGATTAGACATGCATTTAAGCAGGATGCAGGATGCAGCTTCTTTCTTCCTTTTTAAATTTGATGAAAATTATATCATTGAAACTCTCAGAAAAGAGATTTCAAATTATGAAGCAGGGAAGAATTACAGAGTAAAAATTAGTCTTAACAAATGGGGAAAGATAAAGGTTGAAGTAAAAGATATTAAGCTGACTTCCGGCGAAATTAAAATTATAATTTCAGATAAGGTTGTATTCACCGAAAATAAGTTTCAATATTTTAAGACTACCAACAGAGATTTATACAACATTGAGCATAAAAAATATCATGAAAAAGGTTTTTTCGATGTCATTTTTATTAATGAGAAACAACAAATAACTGAAGGCGCAATAACAAATATATTTATTAGTAAAACTGGACTTCTTTACACGCCATCATTGTCGAGTGGAATCCTTCCCGGCATTTTCAGGAAGCACTGGCTTCACACAAATATCAACATTAAAGAAGAAGTTTTATACAAAGACGATCTTCTCATCGCAGATGAAATTATATTGACAAATTCATTGAGAGGCGAGGTCAGAGTTGATAAATTATTTCTGAATGAAAACGAGTTTATAGAATTTGGGAAGTGAATTGATGTAAGAATCTTTTCCTAATTTTTAATATTTTGGCTGTAGAAACTGTTGAAACAGTTGAGATTTTTGTTATGTTAGGTTAACCTAGACTTATGTCCGGGTTAATATAGAAGCTTATAAACTGAAACCGTTTTAACGGTTTACAAAAAGGCATTGATGAGAAACAGTGAATCCCCGACATCCCAAAGGAAAAAAGAGCATCTCGAACTCTGCCTTACCGATGCAGTTTCATTTAAAAATAAAACTACAGGCTTTGAGAAATATGATTTTCTTCATTATGCCATTTCAGAAATTGATATAACCAAAATTAATTTTGAAACAAAATTTCTCAAGAAGAAAATCAAATATCCGTTTCTTATTTCCTGCATGACAGGTGGAATAGACGTTGCGGAAAGTATAAATGCTAAACTTTCTGTTGCTGCCAATGAATTGAATATAGCTCTTGGAGTTGGAAGCCAGAGACAGGCGCTTGAGAATAAGTCTTACCACAACACTTACAAAGTAATTAGACAAAATGCTCCCGGCATTCCGATTCTTGGCAATATTGGTGCTGCACAAATTGCAGAAATGAAAACTTTTAAGAATGTGCAGTATCTTGTTGATTTGATTGAGGCCGATGCAATGGTAATTCATTTAAATCCTGCGCAGGAATTAATGCAACCTGAAGGCGATATCCTTCAGAAAGGATTGTTAAAAAATATTGATAAGCTTGTGAAGTTTTTAAGCGTTCCTATTCTTGTAAAGGAAGTTGGTTCGGGAATTTCTAGATCAGCAGCAAAAAAACTGTTAGATGTTGGCGTTTCAGGAATTGATGTTGCAGGAGCAGGGGGAACTTCCTGGACTGGCGTGGAAATTTTAAGAAACAATGGAAATGCAGAGCATGAATTCTGGAATTGGGGTTTGTCTACCTCTTATTGCATTAAAGAAGTTTATCATTTAAAAGAAAAAATATAAATTTACTCTCATTGGTTCCGGAGGAATTAATTCCGGAGTTGAAGCTGCAAAAGCTTTCGCTTTAGGTGCTGATATTGTTGCTTCAGCAAGGATCATCTTACAGGAATTGGATAAGGACGGCGCTGAAGGAGTCGTAAAATTAGTTAATCAATGGTTTGATACGGTTCGTAAAATTATGTACCTGACCGGTTCAGCTTCTTTAAAGGAACTAAGAAAAAACAAAATTATTGAAAAGGAAAAACTTTATTGAATCAGCAGAATTTTTTCTCTCTTTATGAAAGAGAAAGAAAAAAAGTCGAGAAGATTTTAGTTAAAGCCTTTAAAAACAGGGCTCCTGGTTCACTTTATGAACCGGTAAATTATATTCTTGGAAGCGGCGGCAAAAGATTAAGACCATTGCTGGTTCTTTTATCAGCTAAAGCTGTTGGTGGAAGTTTTAACGATGTTTATAATGCTTCTGCAGCGGTTGAGCTTCTACATAACTTTACTCTTGTTCATGATGACATAATGGATAACGCCGACAAAAGGCGTGGCTTACTTACTTTGCATAAAAAGTTCGATGATAGTACTGCGATTTTAGCTGGAGACGGTTTGTTGGCGGTTGCATATGAATATCTTTTAAAAGATTGTAATGGAAAAACTAAAGAAGTAATTTCAGCTTTTACAAAGGGACTTATCGAAGTTTGTGAAGGTCAGAGTCTGGACAAAGATTTTGAAATCAGGAGTAGCGTAACAATTGCTGAATATAAATTAATGATAATGAAAAAAACCGCTGCTATGTTTGAAATGTGCTGTACTATTGGAGCCCTGCTTGGAGGTGGTTCTACTAAAGAAATTAAAGCTGTATCTTTGTTTGGGAAAAACATAGGTATTGCTTTCCAGATACAGGATGACTTATTGGATATTTCAGGTGACGAAGAAAAATTTGGAAAAAAAGTCGGTGGTGACTTGATTGAAGGTAAGAAAACATTTTTATTTATTGAGGCTCTTTCAAAAGCCAAAGGTAATGATAAGAAAAAGCTTGTTAATGTTATGAAAAATAACGGTATTAAGCCGGATCAGGTAAACATATACAAGAATATATATGAAAAGTTGGGTATAATTGACGATGCTAAATTGGAAATAAAATTTTATACTAATAATGCATTGCGTTCTTTAAAATCCTTAAAGACATATGAAGACCGGAAAATCTTTAGCTGGCTTGCAGATTCCCTTATAAAGAGAATTAAATAATGATCGAAAAAACAGTTAAGATAAAAAATAGAGCAGGATTGCATACAAGACCGGCGGCTACAATTGTGAAACTTGCTTCAAAATATAAATGTGAATTCTTTATAGCTAAAGATGGTTTAAACATTAATGGCAAAAGTATAATTGGTGTAATGACTTTAGCCGCAGAGATGGGTTCAGAATTGATTTTAACTTTTGATGGGGAAGATGAGCAGCAGGCTTCAGATGAAATATGTGATTTTTTTGATAGAGGTTTTGACGAACCATGAAAACTTTTAAACAAATATATAAAGATGCTGATAATAAAATTCACGGCATAGCTGCTGCTCCCGGGATCGTTATCGGTAAGGCATATCTTTTTACAAAAGAAAAACTTGAAATCAATAATGGTGTAGTAACAGATGTTGAGGAAGCAAAACGCAATCTGGAAGAGGCTTTAAAACAATCGAAAAAAGAGTTGACAAAAGTTTTTTCCATTGCGCGCGAGAAAATGGATACAACGAGAGCCGCAATATTTGAAGCACAGTTAATGATACTTGATGATCCTGTTTTGTTGAAATCCATTGAGGAAAGGATCGAGAAAGAGAAGAAACAACCAGAGTATGTTGTATTTGATGAGATTACAAAATATCAGGATATAATGAAGCATTCGAGGGAAGCATATATTAATGAACGAGCGCATGATATTGATGATATTAAGAATAGAATTATTCGTAATCTCCAGAAAAAAAGATGGCAGTCAAAGATAACAACAGATGCAATTGTAGTTAGCGACGTGCTTACACCTGCAGATACTTTGTTGCTTTCACGGAGTAATGTTAAAGGCTTTGTTACAGATCATGGCGGTTTGACTTCACATGCAGCTATTATTTCGCGTTCGTTGAATATACCAGCAGTTGTTGGAACTCACGATATTACAAAACATGTAAAAGAGGACGATACAATAATTGTGGATGGTTTTCACGGTTATGTTTTGATCAATCCTACAAAAGAACAATCCGAATTTTTTACTCAGAAATTTGAACATCTTGTTGAACTTCAAAAAGGATTGGAAGAGTTTAAGGACAAGCCCGCTTTAACAAAAGATGGAAGAGAGATATTACTTTATGCGAATGTCGATGTTTCAGGAGAGATAGATATTGTAGTTACTAGTGGTGCAAATGGAATTGGTCTTTACAGAACTGAACAAATCCTGGAAGAACTAAGTGAATTTCCAACTGAAGATGAACAGGTAAGAATATATTCGAATCTCTCATCAAGAATTTATCCGAACATACTTACGATTCGCGCATTCGATATTGGAGGAGATAAATTCCGGCTACTGGAAATTAATGAGGCAAACCCATTTCTTGGCCTAAGAGGAATCAGGCTTCTCCTGGAAAATCCCGCTCTGTTTAAAACTCAGATAAGGGCTGTATTAAAAGCAAGCCAAAATAAAAATATAAGATTTATGCTACCGATGGTTACTACCGTAATGGAGATAAAGAAAGCTAAGGCAATAATCCACGAGTGTAAAGAAGAACTGAAAAAGGAAAATTGTTCTTTCGACAAACATTTTGCTGTTGGAATTATGGTGGAAGTACCGGCTGCCGCTGTTATGACAAAAGAGCTTTCTAAAGAAGTTGATTTCTTGAGCATTGGGACAAATGATTTGATCCAGTATTTGATGGCTGTTGACAGGGGAAATGATCTGGTTTCGGATTTGTACCAGGAATTTAGTCCTGCTGTTTTAAGAACAATTTATCACATTCTTACAGCTGCTAAGGAATCTAAAAAGGAAGTCAGTTTTTGTGGAGAAATGGCAGCAGACACTCTTGCAATTCCGCTTCTTGTTGGTTTGGGAGCTACCTCTCTTAGTATGTCTCCTGCGACAATTCCGTATGCTAAAAGAATTATAAGATATTTAAATTATAATCATGCAAAACAGCTTGCTCAGGATTGTCTTAATTGTACAAATGAAACTGAAGTAATACAATTGATTGAAAAGTTCTTTAAAGAACATTCGATCACAAGAACAAGACAAATTATATAAGATGGAAGATAAGATGGAAGATGGTAGATTGAAGATGTGGGTTAAGATTTATTCAAACATTCATCAATTAAACATTTATTTCAAAAGGGAACTAAATGAAAATTGCAGAAATTATTGCAAAGTACGATTCTTCAAATCAGTTTGATGTACTTAAAAAAACATATAAGCAAATAGAATTTGCATGGAATAATAAAGTTGATCTCACTTTAATTAAAAAAAAGGGAATTGATTCTGTTGTTGTAACAGGAATGGGCGGTTCTGCAATTAGTGCCGATCTTTTCCTTAATTTTTTCAAAGATGAATTGAATGTTCCTTTCATAGTAAACCGTTCTTATACTTTACCTGATTTTGTGAATAAAAACTCGCTGTTAATAGTTTCTTCTTATTCAGGAAATACAGAAGAAACAATTTCTGTTTTTAAATACGCTCTTAAAACAAAATGCAGGATTGTTTGCATAACAACCGGCGGCAAAATAGAAACACTTGCAAAGAAAAATAAAATTCCTGTTGTAAAAATATTACCGGGCTTTCAGCCGAGATATGCTTTAGGTTTAAGCTTCTTTACACTTTTAAAAGTCTTAAGCAAAATTAAAATAGTAAGTGTAAAACCTGGTTTAGTTAACTCAATAATTAAACTTTATAAAGAGAAAGCCAAACTCTATTCTAAAGAAAAAAATCCTGCCTTGGCTTGTGCTGAAGAAATTCTCGGAAACATTCCTGTAATTTATTCAGCAGAGGGAATTACATCTTCTGTTGGCTATAGATTGAAAAGCCAGTTTAATGAAAATTCGAAATTACTTGCTTTTCACAATGTTCTACCGGAAATGAATCACAACGAAATTGTTGGTTGGGAATCTTTCGAGGAAAAACAATTTCAGGCAAAAGTCATAAATATAATTGATAAAGAGTATCCTTCCCGGATTAAAAAGAGATTTGATATTGTAAACGAGCTTTTCACTAAAAGTAAAGCCGGAGTTATAAATCTTGAGAGCAAAGAAAAATCTTTTAAGATAAGACTAATGGATTTGATTTTTTTATGTGATTGGATAACTTACTACACGGCTGTTCTCAGAGGCTACGATCCTTCAGAGATAAGAAATATCGATCTTCTTAAAGAAAGATTAGCTTAACTATCTCTTTTTGCCTTTAGAACAGTAGGCAAAGATTTGTTCAAGTATTCTGTTGCGTGTGGGTACATATATTTATTAATGATGATGTCCGTTCGGACCATGAACATGTCCGTGCTGCATTTCTTCGAGAGTTGCATCTCTAACATCGACAAGCTCAACATCGAACTCGAGATCCATCCCGGCTAAAGGATGATTAAAATCTATAGTAACTTCTTCATTCTTTATTTCTTTAATTACAAAAGGCATCTGGTGACCTTCGGGAGAATTTGCAACAAATTCCATCCCGATTTGTAATTCAACATCCGCAGGAAAACTTTCTTTTTTAACCTGTTGAATTGCCTGTTCACTATATTCTCCATATGCCTCTTTTGCCTGAATTTTAACATTCTTTTTTGAGCCGATAATCATTACATCAATTTCTTCTTCGAGTTTAGGAAGTATTTGCTGACTTCCAATCATGAACTGGAAAGGTTCTCTCTTATCAGTTGTTTGTATAATATTACCCTGATCATCTTTCAGAGTGTAGTTCATCGTAACGACTTTGTTTTGTCCAATAGCCATCTCTTATTCCTGTTTATTATTAAAATTGATTTGAATATAAAATTACAATAATATTTATTTAATGTGAAGTTTATGCTGATTTTTTGATATTAGATGCACAAGATTTAAATTGTAACATAAACTAAAAAAATATGCTGACAGTTTTAGAAGCGATTAACCTTTCGACTGAATTTCTTGGTAAGAAAGAAATTGAATCACCAAGAATTAATGCCGAACTTCTTCTTGCTCACACTTTAAATTGCAGAAGGCTGGATCTTTATCTTTCTTATGATAGACCACTAAACGAAGATGAAGTAAATATTTACAGGGAATTTATAAGGAGAAGAAGTAAATCCGAACCGCTTCAATATATTATCGGCAAAGTTGAATTCTATGGGCTGGAATTTAATGTTAATCCTTCAGTCCTAATTCCCAGGCAGGAAACAGAAATACTTGTAGAGACAATCATCAACTCAGTTAATAAAGAAGATAATTTAAGAATTCTAGATATTGGAGTGGGAAGTGGGAACATCTCTGTATCTCTTGCAAAACATTTACCTTACACAAAGATAACTGCTTCAGATATTAGTGAAGAAGCGCTTGTAATTGCAAAAGCCAATGCAGAAATGAATAATGTTTTAGAGAGGATAAATTTTATAAATCATAATATTCTTAAAGATGATTTGGAAGATGAATTTGATATTGTTGTTTCTAACCCGCCTTATATCTCCGAAAAAGAATTTCCTGAGCTAAAAGATGAGCTTAAAGTTTATGAGCCGAGAAATGCTTTAACGGATTTTTCAGACGGACTTAATTATTTCAAAACTATTTCTTCCAGAGCGCAAAAGTTTTTGATAAATAATGGGAAAATATTCTTTGAAGCCGGACAAGGACAAGCAGAAGATGTAAAGAAGATTTTAGGCGAAAATAACTTTAAAGAGATATCAATTGTAAAAGATTATCTTAAAATTGATCGCGTAATTTCCGGAGTTAAATCGTGAGAGTAGTTGTTCAAAGAGTAAGTGAGGGAAGTGTAACTATTCCTGTAAAAAATTATGAAGAAAAAATTGGGAAAGGTCTTGTTGCCTTACTTGGGATAAAAACAGGAGATACAGAAAAAGATGTTATTTTTCTTGCCGATAAATGTTGCAATCTCAGGATATTCGAAGATGAAAATGATAAGATGAACTTATCTGTTAAAGATACTAATGGTGAAATACTTTTAATTTCTCAGTTTACTCTTTACGGAGACGCACAGAAAGGAAATCGTCCCGGTTTTACAGATGCGGCAAGACCCGAAGAAGCCATTCCGCTTTACGGGAAATTTATTGAACGAGTAAAAGAAAATGTTGGAGAATCAAAAGTAAAAACAGGTATTTTTGGTGCAATGATGATGGTGAAAATTTTTAATGACGGACCTGTAACAATAATAATTGATTCAAAATAATAATTATGAACTCAATTTTAATGATTTTCATTGATGGGGTTGGTATCGGGAAAGAGGATTATGAGTCCAATCCTTTCTTTAGATATGGATTTAAAACTTTTACTGAATTATTTGGTGAAATACCATCATTAAAAAATCCTCTACTGAAAAAGGGAAATAGATTTCTTTTTCCTACAGATGCAAGACTTGGAATGGAAGGATTACCTCAAAGCGGAACGGGGCAAACATCAATATTTTGTGGAATGAATGCAGCAAAGTTTGTTGGAAAACATTTTGGCCCTTATCCGTATTCAACATTAGTTCCTGTTATTAAAGGAAAAAATATTTTTCTCCATTTTCTTAAGAAAAGGCAAAAAGCATTCTTCGCTAATGCTTATCCCAAAGTTTTTTTTGATTATATAAATTCTGGAAAGCAAAGATTGAGTGTTACATCTTTAAGCTGCCGTTTAAATGGCATGAGACTTAACAGAGTTACAGATGTAAGAAAAGGTAATGCGTTAACAGCAGAAATAACAAATGAAAGATGGAACATTAAACTCGGTTATAATTTGCCTATAATTAAGCCGGAGACTGCTGCAAGGAGATTATTAAAGGTCGCTTCAAAAAATAAATTTACGCTTTATGAATATTTTTTAACCGATCATATTGGGCACGGAAGATATGACGGGGAAATTGCCACAACTTTAAAAACTCTTGATGATTTTCTTTTTACGATAATAAACGAAATGGATTACAAAAAATTGTCTTTAATAATCTGTTCAGATCATGGGAACTTTGAAGATCTTTCCGTTAAAACGCATACGCTGAATCCTTCACTTACAATTACTGCAGGAAGAAGCGCCGAAAAAATTTATAAACGAATAAAAAATATTTCACAAATAAAGGACGCAATAATTAAATATTCTTAATGAACAGCTATCCGATTATAAAGGTAGCCATTTTCTTTTCCGGGGGCATTTTATTTTATAAGATGACAGACATTGATTCTTCAATCTTAGTCATCGCATTAGTATGTCTTGTAATTCTTTCACTATTGTTTGTTAAGTTTTCTAAAACGTCAGCATCTATTGCAATTCTTTTGGCAGTCTTTTGCAGTGGTTATCTGTTAATGGAAAACTCTGCCAATACCAATAATATTTTGCCACAGGATGTTTATAGAATAAAAGATCTCACAGTTTATGGGAAAATCATAGATATAAAATTATTAAGTGATGAAGAGCTTTCATTCGATTTTAAAACAGACTCACTTAAAAAAGAAGTAAAGACTTTAGTAAGAAATGTAAAATTTTTATGTAAAATAAAAGAAAAGAGCAGGAAAAAATTAGCCTCACTTTATGAAGTATTAAAACCAGGAGACTATCTTCAACTTTCCGGAACGTACTACAAAGGAAGGGAGATGAGAAATCCTGGAGAGTTTGATTACAATGAGTATTTAAACTCTCTGGGTATTAGCGGCGTGCTAAATATTTATGGTACAAAAGATATTATTATTTTAAATAACGAGGGGAATATTTTTGAATCGGCTATTTTTTCTTTGAGAAAATTTCTCGATTGGGAAATAAAATCTCTTCATAACAAACAAACGGCTTCGCTTCTCAAAGGATTGCTTTTAGCCGACAGAAGTGAAATTGACTATGTAACAAAAACTCAGTTTATAAATGCCGGAGTCATTCATGTTCTTGCTGTTTCCGGTTTGCATGTAGGATTTGTCGCCATCATTTTCATTTTTCTTTTTGGAAGACTAAACATATATCTCAGATCAATTTTAACAATTGTTGGACTCTTGCTATTTATGTTCATTACAGGATTACAGCCTTCTGTTTTTCGCGCAACCGTAATGGCTGTTATAATTATTATTGCTTTTATGACAAACAGATCGACAAACTTATTTAACTCGCTGGCTCTCGCTTCTATAATAATTCTTGTGTTGAATCCTGAAGAAATTTTTAACCCCGGATTTCAATTATCATTTTCAGCCGTTCTTGGGATTGCATTATTCTATTCACCGATCGAAAAAGTAATTGCCAAATTAAAATTGAAGTCGAAATTCTTAAGATATATTCTCCTTTTTATGGCAGTGTCATTAAGTGCGCAAATAGGAACACTTCCGTTCACACTAATGTATTTCGGAAAACTATCTATTATTTCACTTATAGCAAATCTTTTTGTGATTCCTATTATTGCTGTTGTAGTCGGTCTTGGGATTTTTACTTTGATTATAAATATCATTTCTCCTTTCATAGCAATTTATTTTGTCCTGGCAAATGAACTCATCACAAAATTATTATTCTTTATTGTAGGATTTTCTGGAAACCAGAGTTTTTCATATATAGCAGTAAAGAATTTTTCTTTGTATGATTCACTGCTTTTTTATTTCTTCCTTTTCTTTATGATGTATTCTCTTAAAGAAATGAAAACGACTTTTATGAAGATAGTGATTATCATCTTGGTAGTTTTAAACTTCTTATTTCTATCCACGTTAGATAATTATTCTTTACTCAAGAAAGGGAAGTTAACAGTGTTTGCGATAGATGTCGGGCAGGGAGATGCCCTACTTGTTAGATTTCCTAAAGGCACAACGGCTTTAATCGATGCAGGAAATGCAACACCATCTTTTGATAATGGTGAGAAGGTTATTCTCCCTTTATTAGAATATCTCGGAATAAATAAAATTGATTACGGTTTTATCTCTCATATTGATGCCGATCATTATGCCGGATTTGTCTCTCTTGTTAATGCAGGAGTAATTAGGAAAATTTTTAAGCCACTTATTGATTCCAGTTTAGCAAAAGATTTAAGACTTGAAAAGTATTTAAGAGGAAAAAACATTCCTATCGAATATTATAAGAAAGAAATATTGAAAATTGACGGAGTAAGAATTTATATTTTGAATACTAAAAACATAATTGAAAACAAAGGACTTTCAACTAACAATAAAAGCGGCGTATTAAAAATAGTTTATGGTAATACATCATTTCTTTTTACGGGAGATATGGAGAAGAAAATTGAGAAAGTTTATGACTCGGAGTATAAATCATTTTTAGATGTAGATGTTTTGAAAGTTGCTCACCACGGAAGTAAGACGAGCAGCAGCTCTGATTTTCTTAATTATGCTACGCCAAAACTTAGTATTATCAGCTGTGGAATTTTAAATAAGTTTAAGCATCCATCGGAAGAAATAGTTGAAAGACTGGAAAATTTTGGTTCAAAAATTTACCGGACTGATAAATATGGAGGTCTCATTTTTGAATCCAATGGGGATTCAGTGCTCTTTATTGACTGGAAAAAGCATTTTTAGGATAACCTTTCAAATAATTCCTCGAATGGCATTTTAATTGTTAAAAAATGAAATAAAATAACTTGAAAACCTGGAGTATTAAAATGCTTTACATATTACTTTTTTACGGTTTTTTTATCACAGTTTCTTTTTTTCTTCTTGTATATTTTTTTATTTCATCCCCGAAAAGTTATGTTGTTAAAAGGACAAAAAGTTTTCGTAATTAATCTACTTTGTCCTGTCTCATTGATGTTCCAAACGCTTTAAAAGTAAAATCTTTTAGTAATTCCTTAGCCTCATCAATTTGATCGTTTGCTATAAAAAATCTTGCCGGCTGAATTAAAGGATCCACACTTAAAAAATTCTCTCCAAAAACATAATAATCGATATCTCCGTCATCGAGAATAGATTTAACTATTCCAATATCTCCCTGGTTTAATGAGGAAAATGCCTGCGAATATTCTTTCCGGCTTTTAACAGCAGGAGGCTTTACTGTAAAATCAATATATGATTCACATTCAGGACAATGAATCTTTCCTGCTTTGCGCTCATCATCATCTAACTTTAATTCTGATTTACAATTTGGACATATAACTTCTGAAGGTAACAGTAATTGTTTATTCCTTTCATCTTGCAATAATTCTTGGCAAACAGGTTCACTACAAAAGTAGTATTCTCCTTCTTCTGTTAAGCAAGATTTACAATAATATTTCCCGCATCCGTGACAGACATATTCTGCTTTTCTATCAGGATGGTTGGGACAAGTTTTCATTTATTATCACTTATTAATTGATTTTCATTGCGGAGAGAGAGGGATTCGAACCCTCGGAGCCACAAACGCAGCTCAACGGTTTTCGAGACCGCCCCGTTCAACCACTCTGGCATCTCTCCCATAATGCAAATTTTTGAAAGAATAAAATAACTAATCGATAATTCCATGTACAAATAAAATTAATAAAAATCCTGTAAGTAAAGACGTAATAACAAGAGCTTTATGATGTCTTAACATTTCTCCTAACACAGCGTGTAAAGCCAAATAAATAAAACCTCCCGCAATGTGAGCCATTAAAATTCCCATAAAGAAAAGAGAAATCCCTTCCTTTAAGAGAAATATCCCCAGGAGTGAACCGAGTAAAGTTGTTGATTCAACAAGTGCTGTGTATAAAATTACTTTACCTTTAGTATAACCTGCACCGAGCATTAAGGAAGCAAGTGCCAGTCCCTCTGGAAATTTATGAGTTACAATTGCGGTAAAAATTGAACTTTGCTCTCCAGGATGAACAGCGCCTGTTGATATTGCGACTCCGTCAAGAAGTGAATGAAAAGAGAGTGCTGTAATAAGAGCAAGGAAAATTTCCGAGAATTTTTTTGTTGTTTGTTCATCAAAGTGTGAAGCAGAACAAGCCGGACAGACGTGGGAATAGTACCTGCTGATTGCCCAGAAAAGAAGATATCCCGATAATACACTTAGGGCAATTTCGGCGATGTTTAATTCGTGCGAAGATTCAGGAAGAAGTACAAATACTGCGGCTCCCAGAAGAGCACCTGCAGATAATGAAATAAGAATGCAAAGCTTTTTATGATTTAACTCTATTATAAATGTCGTTGTTGCTCCGAAAAGAGCAGAAGCAAGCGCCAGAAATGATTTAAATAAGATTATCAGAACCATAATAACAAAGATAATCTTTTAAGAATAACATTAGCAAAACTATGGTTAGAATCTTTGGTAAGAGAATCAAAATAAGTATATTTGAAACCTTGTTTGGAGAGGTGCAGGAGTGGTTTTCAGCCGAAGGCTGATCCGCCTTTGGCGGAAACTGGCACCGGAGTAAATGATATGTATTTTGTTTATGTACTTTGGAGTTCAAAATTAAAGAAGAGATATGTAGGATCAACCGATAGAGTTGAGAAAAGGTTAGGTGAGCATAATCGTGGATGCAATAAATTTACAAAAGGCGGAATTCCATGGTTGTTGATTAATAAAGAAGAGTTCTTAACAAAAGCTGAAGCATTAAAGAGAGAAAAATACTTAAAATCCGGTCAAGGGAGAGCTTGGTTGGATAAGCAGTTTCCTAATTTTCGGAGAGGTGCAGGAGTGGTTTAACTGGCACGCTTGGAAAGCGTGTGTACGTTAACGCGTACCGAGGGTTCGAATCCCTCCTTCTCCGCCAAAATTATAATGAGGTGATAATTAATTTTTTGCTCGAATTAATTATTAGTCTTTTACTTTTATAGATCTTTCCTTAAATCCGAAAAAATCTCTTGCAAAGCATTAAAGAACATATTAGCGAAACATTCAATCTCGCATACCCCGTCATAATTGGTCAGCTTGGTTTTATAATGATGGGAGTTGTTGATAGCGTAATGGTCGGTGGTTTGGGCGCTGTGCCTCTTGCCGGGGCCTCCCTGGGAAATAGCATGTTTATGCTGATTTTTATTATCGGCGTTGGAGTCGCAATGTCGGTAACTCCGCTTATTGCAATTTTAGTCGGAGCAAAAAGATTTTCAGAGTGTGGAATTTATTTCAGGCAATCTTTTGTTGTTAATATGGGTCTGGGATTGATTCTAATGTCCATAGTTTTTTTCGCTTCAAATCTTTTTGAATATTTAAACGAACCCTTTGAAGTCGCAGTACAAGCTTCTTCATATACAAAGATAATTGCGCTGTCAATTGTGCCTGCTATGCTTTTCCACACCTATAAACAGTTTATTGAAGGTTTCTCTATAATGAAACCGGCAATGATAATTGCAATCGTTGCCAATATAATAAATGCATTTGCCAACTGGCTTTTTATTTATGGTAATCTCGGAATGCCGGCATTAGGTTTATCCGGAGCCGGATGGGCAACATTTTTCTCAAGAGTATTTATGGCAATTGTAATTATGGTTTATGTAATGAACAAAAAATACTTTAAACAGTATGATGTTAATTTTCATTTTAAAAAGATAAATCTACCTGTTATAAAAAAGATTTTGTCCATTGGCTTACCAAGCGGCTTTCAGTACTTTTTCGAAGTTGGCGCTTTTTCTTTTGCTGTAATAATGATTGGATGGCTGGGGACAGATCCTCTTGCCGCTCACCAGATTGCAATTAATCTTGCATCGATAACTTTTATGGCAGTGCTCGGTATATCTGCCGCAGGCGGAATAAGAGTCGGAAATGCTGTTGGTAAAAAAGATGTATCTGAGGTTAGAAAAGCCGGCTTTACTGCAATCAGTATTGGCGCTTCAGTTATGTTCACTTGCGGCATTATTTTTATCGCTTTGAATAAACTCCTTCCAACATTATACATTGATGACGAAGCAGTAATAAAGATCGCATCATCATTAATAATTATTGCTGCTATGTTCCAGGTGTCTGATGGAATACAGGGGGTTGGTATCGGAGTTTTAAGAGGCTTAACTGATGTTAAAATTCCAACTCTGATCACTTTTATTGCTTATTGGGTAATTGCTCTTCCGGTCGGTTATGTTTTAGGATTTGTCTTTCACTTTGGTGTTCAGGGAGTTTGGGTAGGACTTCTTCTTGGACTAAGTGCTTCAGCTACGATGCTTACGATAAGATTTAATATTAAGAGCAAACAACTTGTAGAATTGTGAGTCTTAATTGGAATTTAAAATTTTTTATTTTTATAATAGAACACGGATTGGACGGATTTGACGGATTAATTCGGATATTTAAAAAATTATGGAGGGAAAAATGCTTCACAGTCAAATTACCGATTTAATATTAAAATCATTCTATAAAGTTTATAATACACTTGGGTATGGATTTCTTGAAAAAGTTTATGAAAATGCAATGCGAATTGAACTTACTCAAATTGGGATTTCAGTAGCGCAACAAAAGAAAATAAAAGTATACTATGAATCAAAACTAGTTGGAGACTATTTTGCAGATCTAATTGCGGATGGAATAGTAATTATGGAATTAAAAGCTGCTGAAAGTATTTGTGAAGAATATGAAGCACAATTATTAAATTACCTAAGAGCGACAGATATTGAAGTTGGTTTACTTCTAAATTTTGGGAAAAAACCTGAGTTCAGGAGAAAATATTTCACAAATGATAAAAAGAAAAATCCGTCAAAATCTGCCTGATCAGTCTAATCCGTGTTCTATCATTCGGTAATAGTTTTGGTGATTAATCTCTTTTCAACAATTTCAAAATAATAATTAGTCTTTGTCAAAAGTTTATGATTGTAACTCCAGATTTCATTTCCGCTTTTGTTTTCCGGAATGTATTTATTCTTTTTAGAGAATTTATCCGACGTTGCTAAAACATAAAATGGTTTCTTAAAATGTTTACAAGCAATTGCTAAACTTCTGCTTCCGGTTTTATTTACAACATCTCCATTTGAAAGAACAATATCAGCACCTATAATTGCAGCGTCAGCTTTCTCAATGGCGTTTGGTAAAAGTGCATCAGCAATGATTTCTACTTTTATTTTGTGTTTCAGTAGTTCTTTTGCCATTAATCTTCCTTCAAGCTGAGGACGGGATTCTCCAATAATCACAGCGATTTTCCTAAGTTTATTTAATCTTATTAAGATTTCTAATACGGTTTTGCTCTTGGAAAGAGTTACTATCCTTTTTGAATTTTTGAAGTAGGGGAGAGAATTCTTAAACAAATTTAAATATCTGTTTTTAATCTTTTCTTCTTGTTGATTTAAGAAATCTATAATTCGTGAATCATCATTTGTTTCAACTATTTTCTTAAATTCATTTATAAAAGATTGAACAGCAGAAAAACTTTTTAATTCACTTTTTGCAGTTACAATCATATTGTTTAAAGTTTTCTTATTTCTGCTATAACTTTTACTCCACTTAATAAATTTTACCAGATATTTCAGAAGAGCCGGATTTGTTATCAGAAATGATTTTTCGCAGTTTATTTCTAGGGCAAGACTCAATTTAAACTTTCGGCAAAAAGATTTTGGTTGAAATCATCAACATCACTTGTCTCAATTACAGGCTCATCATAACGCATCAACATAACTTTTGTTACCACTTAACTTGTCAAACAATTCCTCTTTATTCTGATAATCTTTAAGATAAAATGCGCGGACTTTATTCCTGTTTTTAATTATCCAGTTCAGAATTATTTTCATCTTTTCAAGATCCTCTTCACTTGGTAAAGGTTTTGTATTAAGCGTGCCTGCATAGTAATCATCTATCGCAATTTCAAAATTGTTTTCTTTGTTTACCTTGTATTCTTTAATATAGATTTTCCCTTCGATCATCAGAACGTAATCAGTTCCAAATATTTCCGAGACCTGGAAAAGAACGTTTGCTGAATTAACAGGTTCTTTCAAGATAGATGTTTTATGTGTTTGAGAAAGTATTAAATCGATCAATAATTTTATTTCCCCGGCTTTTTCATATTTCTGCTTCTCAGAATAAAATTTCATTTTATTTAAAAGCCTGTTCAGAATATCCTGATTCTTGCCATACAAAAACTCATAAACTTTGTTTAATTCCTCATTGTAAGGTTCTACATCTTTTATCTCACAAGGAGCAAGACATCTTTCAATCTCTGCGAGAAAACATCTTTTACCTTTAATAAATTCCTGGTTACTGCATTCTCTTAAAGTAAAAGCCTTGTTAATTAATTCGTAAACAATTTCAGCCTTCTTTTTTGTAACAAACAAACCGAAATAATCATTCCCATCAAAATCAAAGTTGTTGGAGATTTCCAAGTCGGGGAAGGGGCGTGTTTGATTTATCCGCAGGAAATATTTATTACCGTAATGCTTTAGTTGAAGGTTATGCCGCGGGTTTATCATCTTTATTAATTCTGCTTCGGACAAAAGTGCGGTTAATTCTGAGTTAGTAATTTCATACTTTATCCGCTTTGTCTGTTTGATCATTCTCTTTGCTTTTCTCGGCGCAGTTAAAAGAAAATAAGAACGTACTCTTTTGCTTAATGATTTTGCTTTGCCTATGTATATAACTTTCCCTTTTGAATTAATAAAGTAGTAAACTCCCGGCGCTTCAGGAAGTGAAAGCACATCTTCTTTAAGATGTTTGCTTATTTTTATTTTACTTTCTTTTTCAGTAGAAATAACCTGCAGGCTTAATAATTCATTTAATGTTTTTACCTCGTTCTTTTTTTTAATTTCTTTTAACATTTTGATTAAAACGTGAGCAGTTGCTTCCGCGTCAGGTAAGGCTCTATGAGCATTTAAAAGTTTCACATTAAGATGCCGACTTAAACTGCCGAGAGATTTGCTTTTTAATTCGGGATAAATTCTTTTTGCTAATTTTAAAGTACATAATTGAAGATTAGCAGGTTTCTCTCGTCTCTATCATTATGAATTCTTTATTGATAAAACTACGGTCAAAAGATAGATTGTGTGCAGTAAAAACAGAACCGGAAATAAATCTTAAAATATCATCCACTACATCTTCAAACATTGGGGCATTGTATGTATCGTCATCTGTAATTCCTGTGAACTCAGAAATATAGTAGGGAATCGGTCGTCCGGGATTTATGATCGAGCTATATTTATCAACAATCTTTAACCCTCTAACTTTTACAATTCCAATTTCAATTACACCATTATAACGTGGAGATAACCCTGTAGTTTCAACATCAAGAACGGAATATTCAGCTTCATCGAAAGGAATGTTTAAAAGATCGTTGGAAATCATAACATTAATCTAATCTTAAAAAATAATACATTCAAAGAATCCTGGATATGTTAGATATCTTCTTTGTTCCGGAACTTTTCCTATTTTCTTCATTTTTAGATATATTATCGAAGCAAGTATGAATAATTTAAATGTACTTTTTGTCGGCGATATTATTGGCAAACCGGGAATGGATCTTGTCCAAACCTGGCTGCCGAGTTTATTGCAAAAATATAAAGTTGATTTTGTTATTGCCAACGGGGAAAATGCCTCAGATGGGAAAGGGTGCACAAGCAAGGAAGGAAAGATTCTTTTTGATCTTGGTGTACATGTTATTACTGGTGGAAATCACACCTGGGATAAACATCAGTCGCAGGATTATCTTAAAGAAGAACCGAGAGTTTTACGTCCTTTAAATTATCCGAGGGGAACTTACGGTAATGGCTACCACGTTACCGAAACAAAAAAAGGAAAGGTTGCAGTTATTAATCTTCAGGGCAGAACTTTTATGGCTACAATTGATTGCCCGTTCAGAACTGCCGAATGGATTTTATCAAAACTTAAAGATGAAGCAAAAATAATTATTATAGATTTTCATGCAGAAGCTTCTGCTGAAAAAATTGCATTGGTAAATTTTCTCGATGGTAAAATCAGTGCGCTTATTGGAACTCATACACATGTTCAAACTGCAGACGAAAGAATTTTTCCGCAAGGTACGGGCTATATTACTGATGTTGGAATGAGCGGACCTTATGAATCTGTGATCGGTATGAAAACACAGGCGGCAATTAATAGATTTATATATCAAACTCCTCAGAAATATGAAACGGCACAAAATGATGTACATCTTTGTGCAATGTTCTTGAAAATTGATTGTGACTCCGGCAAGACAGTTGAAATTGAGAGAATCCTCTTTCCTTCTTTTACAACTAAAATAGAAACATAATGGTTAACTTTCCTTTACCAAGGATAGATATCGATTCCCGGCTGCAGGAGTTACTTCTTAAGCACTGCAATTTTAAACCAGGTGACATCTGGAATGATCCGGAGGGGAAACATAAGATTGCCTGTATCGATGCTTCAGATAAAAACTCAATTAAAAAATTATTAACGGAAGAAAAAGCAACGCTTGCAATTCAGGATCCGCCATATAATTTTGTTGCGTTTGATGAAAGGGATTTAGAAAATTTTATTGAGTGGAGTAAAAGGTGGATTGATAATAGTTACAATTTTCTTCTTCCCAACTCATCACTTTATATCTGGCTTGGCGCAGATCAGAATAACCATTTTCAGCCGCTTCCTGATTTTTTAATTATGATGAAAGAAAGTGATTTTGATTCCAGAAGTTTTATTACGATGAGAAATCAGCGCGGTTACGGTACACAGAAGAATTGGATGTCTGTCAGACAGGAACTTTTATATTATACAAAAGGAAATCCTTTTTTTGATATTAATTCTGAATACACGGATATACCAAAAATATTGAGAGGCTATTATAAAAAGGTCAATGGAAAAGTCACAGAGAATTTTGAAAGAGGGAAGTCCGAATTTATTCGTGCTGGAAATGTTTGGGTTGATGTTCAACAGGTATTTTATAGAATGGAAGAAAATGTAAATGGATGTTATGCACAGAAGCCTCTTAAAGCTATTACAAGGATTATTCAAGCCAGCAGTAAACCTGATGACCTTGTTCTTGATTTTTTTTCTCATGCAGGAACAACTCTTGTTGCTTCGGAAATTTCAGGAAGAAGGTGTTACACTACTGATATAAATCCTGTGTATTGCGAAACAACAAAGAGAAGATTGGAAAATTTCAGGCAAACAGGAAAAACCGGGTGGCAAAATTCAAATCCCTTTATGGAAGAAATTTTAGAAGATGATGAATTAAAAAATTATTTAAAAGAAGAATATCAAATAGAATATCAACTGAACGATGTCACTCTGAGCGACCTGCCTACCGGAAGGTAGGAGCGAAGAGTCTCTGATAATTTAAGAGATTCTTCTTTGGCTAAAGCCAGATCAGAATGGAGAAAAAAATAATGGATAATAAATGATATTGTTAGACGGCAAAAAAATAGCTCAGGATATTAGGACTGAACTAAAAATTGATATTGATAAACTAAAGGCTCAGGAGAAAAATGTTCCCGGTTTAGCAGCAATACTTGTTGGCAATAATCCTGCTTCGGAAATTTACGTGAACAGCAAGACCAAAGACTGCAACGAAATCGGGATGAAGACTGTAACTGAAAAAAGAGACGAAAGCATTTCAGAAAAGGAATTGCTTGAACTAATCGAATCATATAATAATAATAAAGATTATCACGGAATACTCGTTCAACTTCCTTTGCCGAAGCATATTGATGAAGATAAAGTAATTGAAGCAATTTCTCCTGAAAAAGATGTCGATGGTTTTCACCCGATGAGTGTTGGAAAACTTGTAATTGGAAAAGAAACTTTTCGTTCTTGTACTCCTGCCGGAATTCAGGAACTGTTAATTCGTTACAACATAGATACAAAAGGAAAGCATGTTGTTGTTCTTGGCAGAAGCAATATTGTTGGTAAACCGATTGCAAATATTATGCTTCAGAAGAAAGAACATGCAAACTCTATTGTAACAATTTGTCATTCCGCAACAGAAGATATTTCCTACTTTACAAAGCAAGCAGATATTTTGATTGCTGCAATCGGTAAAGCAAAATTTGTTAAAGCTGATATGGTTAAAGATGGAGTTGTAGTTGTAGATGTCGGGATAAACAGGATTGAAGATGAAACTGCAAAAAAAGGTTACCGCGTTGTCGGCGATGTTGATTTTGACGAAGTTTCTAAAAAAGCATCTTACATTACTCCTGTTCCCGGAGGAGTTGGATTAATGACAAGAGCAATGCTGCTTAAGAATACTTTTGATGCTTATTTGAAGTATAATGTGCAAATTAAATAATTCTTGAGGTTCTAATTTGTCTTCTCAAACAAAAGAGAAGAGAATTATGAGGTCGCAAATTGCGACCTCATAAATATAAACAGCAATAATAATGATAAAAGATAGAGTTATATCGTTAGATAGAATTGAAAAGAAGATTTACCTCATTAGAAATCAAAAAGTGATGTTGGATCAGGATTTAGCTAAACTTTATAATGTTCCAACAAAAAGATTTAATGAACAAATAAAAAGAAATTTTGAAAGATTTCCTCAGGATTTTATGTTTCAATTGACTAAACCTGAATATGAATCTTTGAGATCGCAAATTGCGACCTCAAAAAAAGGAAGAGGAGGAAGAAGATATTTACCTTATGTTTTTACTGAGCAAGGCGTCGCTATGCTTTCGAGTGTTCTTAACAGCAAGAAGGCAATAAAAGTAAATATTCAGATTATGAGGGCTTTTGTTAAATTAAGAGAAATACTTTCAACACATAAAGAACTCGCTCAGAAATTAAAAGAATTAGAACTGAAAATTGATTCACATGATCAACAAATACAAGCAATATTCGAGGTAATTAATCAGCTTTTGGCGCCACCCGAAAAGCCAAAGAAAAAAGTAGGTTTTACAATTGAGGAATGATATGAACTATCAAATTTCAAATACAGATGTCTCGCAGGAATTTCTTGAAAAAACATTAAGAGATTTTTATTGCAAGGAAGAATCCTGTAAAGGTTGGGAGACCAATGTTGTGACACAACCCAAAACTGTGCAGAACATTATGGGCGTTGGTGCATCGAGAGTAGCTGCAGGATTAGGAATTGGCGAAGCTTTGCCAGATAAAAATCTTGCATCAAAAATAGACCATACTTTATTAAAGCCTGATGCAACTCCTGACGAAATAAGAAAACTCTGCGATGAAGCAGCAAAATTTAAATTTGCTTCTGTCTGTATTAATCCTGGTTATGTTTCTCTTTCTTCGCAGTTTATTAAAAGGAACTGGAGTAAAAATTTGTACTGTTATTGGTTTTCCTCTCGGTTCGAATACAACAGAGACAAAGAGATTTGAAGCAGAACAAGCTATACAAAACGGTGCTGATGAAATAGATATGGTTATGAATGTCGGTCAGCATAAGCAGGGGAATTACGAGTATGTTTTTAATGATATAAGCCAGGTCGTAAATGTCGCTAAAAAGAATAATGCAATTTGCAAAGTAATTCTTGAAACCGCTTTGCTTACTGATGATGAAAAAATTAAAGCTTGCCTGATATGCAAAAAGGCAGGAGCGGATTTTGTAAAAACATCCACAGGATTTAGCAAAGGCGGCGCAACAGTAGGTGATGTTGCTTTGATGAAATATGTCGTCGGAAGCAGTATTGGAGTTAAAGCTTCCGGTGGAATTCGCTCCAAAGAAGATGCACAGGCAATGATTGCAAGCGGCGCTGATAGAATTGGTGCAAGTGCAAGTGTAAAGATTGTATCTGGTGAGAAAAGTGATAGTAATTATTAATGGTTTTAGATCTTGTAATCAAAAAAACAGATGACGGCTTTACTGCGGAAGTTCCTTCATTAAAAGGATGTGAATGCTGGGCTCACGATGAAGATACTGTGATGAATAAAATTATTGATCTTGCTGCGTATTATCTTAAAATTGATAATAAGGAGAAATTTAAGATTGATAAAGCAAGAGGAAGTAAGAATAAAACTGTTTATAAATTAGTTTTTAATAAGTAACCTAAAAATTGGGCAAGTCATGGACTTGCCCCTACATTCTAATATTTTGTGAAGACAATTCGATCTGAAAAAAGAACAAATAAAATTATTTCTGTAATAAAATCCCGGCAGAAGTCACTTCATGTTGTATTTGAGAATATACACGATCCGCATAATGTAAGTGCTATTTTCAGAACCTGTGACAGCGTTGGAGTCGGGAAGGTTTCACTTGTTTATAATATAGAACCATTCCCGAAAATTGGGAAAAAGTCTTCAGCTTCTGCTTATAAATGGGTTGAAAGAGAAAAGTATAAAAGCATAAAAGACTGTTTTACATCGTTAAAGAAAGACGGTTTTAAAATCCTGGTTTCTTCAATTACAGAAGGTTCAAAAAGTATTTATGATCTTGACCTTACTCAAAGGACTGCAATTGTTTTTGGAAATGAACATCGCGGAGTTTCAAAGGAAGCCGAAGAAATTGCCGATGAAAAATTTATTATCCCCATGTTTGGAATGGTGCAGAGTTTAAATGTTTCAGTTGCGGCAGCAATTTGTCTTTATGAGGCTTTAAGACAAAGAAGTATTAAAGGAATGTACAATCAATCTGAATTTTCTGAAGAAGAGTTAAATTCAAAAATTGAAGAATGGATTAATAAAAAATAATGGAAGATGGGAAATGTATGATGGAAAATGTATGCAACATCAAATCCGGTATCAGGAATCTGGTATCAAGCATCAGGAATAGATTAGTATGATTCAGGAATTTAATAAAATTGACAAAGTAAAGGGAGAACTCAGCCTTCCGGGTGATAAATCAATTTCTCACAGATCTGTTTTTTTTGCTTCTATGGCAAAAGGGAAATCTGTAATAAAAAACCTTTCAAATGGTCAGGATGTTGCTTCAACGATGAAATGTTTTGAACAGCTTGGTGCAGAAATTAAAAAGTATGATTCGGAATTTATTGTAACAGGGAAAGGATTTAAGAATTTTATTAAGCCTCAAAAACCTTTGGATTGCGGCAACTCTGGAACAACTGCAAGACTTATGACCGGATTCTTGTCCGCACAAAATTTTGAAACGACTCTTGTTGGGGATGGATCACTTTCTAAAAGACCGATGGATAGAGTTACAATTCCTTTGACACAAATGGGCGCAAAGTTCGAATCTGAAAATAACAGGCTGCCATTAAGAATTTTATCTTCAAAAGAGCTTCATCCGATTAATTATGAACTTCCAGTTGCAAGTGCGCAGATAAAAAGTGCTGTGATTCTTGCCGGACTTCATTGTGAAGGAGTAACATCAATTACAGAAAATCTTCCTTCAAGAAATCATACAGAGAAAATGCTGGGACTTGAAGTTAAGAAAAGCGAATCCGGAAATACGGTTTTGGTTTCTAAAATTAATTACCCTGTTCCTGCAGAATACTTTGTTCCTTCAGATGTTTCTTCTGCAGCCTTTTTTATTGTTCTTGCGCTTCTTTCTAAAGATTCATCACTTAGAATTAAAAGCGTTGGATTGAATGAAACCCGGAAAGGTTATCTTGCAATACTCGAGAAGATGGGAGCAAAAATTAATTATGAAAATATATCTGTCAGCGGCGGCGAAACTTATGGTGATATCGCAGTAGAAAACAGTAAGTTGAATAACGTTGAAATTCCTGAAAAAATAATTCCGAATATCATTGATGAAATTCCTATTCTTATCCGTTGCCGGTTTATTTGCAGAGGGAAATTTTTCAATTAAAAATGCAAGCGAGTTGAGAAAAAAGGAAAGCGATAGAATTTCAACTCTGTGTTATAACTATAAACTTTTAGGATTAAATGTGGATGAATTTGAAGATGGCTTTTCAATATCCGGACAGATAAAAAATAAAAATGTTGTTTTTAAAAGCTTTGATGATCATAGAATTGCAATGACATTTGCTATACTTATCAATGTTGTTGAATGACGGCGGAAAAGTGGATAACTTTGATTGTGTTGCAATCTCTAATCCTGATTTTCTTAAACAGGTAAAAATGATAATAGGATAATGGCAGAAGTAATATTTAAAGATGTTACAAAAATTTATGAAAGGGGAAACATTGCTGCAAAAAATATTAACATCGAAGTAAAAGATAAAGAGTTTGTAGTTCTTGTCGGTCCTTCCGGTTGTGGTAAATCTACAACATTAAGAATGATAGCGGGCTTGGAAGAAATAAGTTCCGGTGACCTTTTTATTGATAATAAAAGAGTTAATGATGTTTCTCCCAAAAGACAGGGATATTGCAATGGTCTTTCAAAACTATGCACTTTATCCTCACATGACTGTTTATGATAATATGGCTTTTGGATTAAAGTTAAGAAAATTTAATGTTGAAGAAATAAGAAACCGAGTTAATGAAGCAGCAAAGATTCTTGATCTGGAAGCATATCTTGAAAGAAAACCCAAAGCTTTATCCGGCGGTCAAAGACAAAGAGTTGCAGTTGGCAGGGCAATAGTAAGAAAACCAAAAGTATTTTTATTCGATGAACCATTGAGTAATCTTGATGCAAAACTTCGTGTGCAAATGAGAACAGAAATTTCCAAGCTTCATCAAAGGCTGGGAGCAACAATGATCTATGTTACTCATGACCAGACTGAAGCAATGACGATGGGAGATAAAATTGTAATTATGAAAGATGGCATTGTTAACCAGGTTGATACGCCACTTAATTTATACAATAATCCGAAAAACAAATTTGTTGCAGGGTTTATCGGAAGTCCTTCAATGAATTTTGTTAAAGGAACAATTGTTAAAAACGAAATCTTACCTTTAAGAGCGAGAAGGGAAGTCTCAACTTTTTATTAAATAAGAATTATGAAAAGAAACTTAATTCTTATTTAAATAAAGATTTATGGTTGGGAATACGTCCTGAAGACATTTATGATTCCGACTCAGTGCCTGCTTCAAATAATTTTGCAAAAATAAATGTTAAGCTCGAAGTTGTTGAACCGATGGGGAATGAAATATTTCTTTACTTCCCGATTGATGGAGAACAATTTGTTTGCAGAATACCTGCAAGAGAAAAGCCGGAAGCAGGAACTATGAAGGAGGTTTTACTTGATATAAATAAACTCCATTTTTTTGATTCTGGAACAGAGAATACTATAATCTAATTCCGACAAGGAATAATGGAATGACTAATATTTAACTACCTGATGATCGAAATTATTTATCTTAAATTCATCAAATAATTTTTTCATAAAACCATCCCCATATTTATCATAGAAATAAACAAAATTTAATTCACGTTCCTGAAGATTATTATTTGGGAAAAGGGAATTCGCAAGCTTATCAATTTGCCTTAAAGTAATTTCGTGTTTCTTTTTTTGTGCATCAATTGCTTTTGATTTTAGCTCATCGATATAGCTAAGAATTTTTTGTCTGTATTTGCCTGTTGCATCCGCAATTGTTTTATCAAACTCAAAAAGCTTCTCTTTAAGATGATCGATAACTATTTCTATTTGGTTATTCGACTCTGCAAAAATATCGTCAATAGAATTTTTCGAAAGAGATTTAATTACTCTTGTCTTCAGTTCTTCAGAATTAACAAAAACATCTTTAAAAGAGAGATTATATTTTTCAAGAATATTCTCAAGATTTTTTTCATAAATGGTTGCGGATATTCTCGGGTAAATTACAGGCGATGTCAAATTGTAAAGATCATATAAAGGCGTTAGTTGTGCAAAATAAGATATTTCACTTGGTCCGCCGACATAAAATGCAGTAGGCAAAAGGTAATCCTGACAAATCGGTCTGAGTAAAACATTCGGGCTAAAGTTCTCAGGTTTGTTATCAATCTCATTTATAATTTCTTCCAGTGTAAATTTCTTCCGTTTCCTTCTCAGCCTGAATTCATTTTCCACTGGTTCGATAAGAAACCTGCCATCTTCATTGCTATAGAAAAGATTTACTGGTCTTACTTTTACCTGAGCGTGATAAACTTCTTCAAGAGTTGCACTGACTTCTACAAGTTTTTCTGTATTCTGTCTGAAATTATTTATCTCTTGTTTAAAGACAGGCTTCAGGAGATTTTTAATTATAATATCCTGCGGATCAAAGGTTATTAAACCATATTCATCGAAGAGCCAGAAAATAAGTTCCCTGAAAGATTGTTTGAATGTTTTTCCAACTGAATAAAATTCCTTTAGTTTCTTAATTAGTTCAGGCTTGAATTCAGTATCACGAAGATTCTTATTGAGGTTATCAAAAAATGAGGATATAGTTTCTTTAATCTGCAAATAGCCAATACTCTGCCGAATTTCTTCATCAATTATTTCATCATCGTAAGAAATTTTTGTTACTTCATTTAATTCGTTAATAACGTTTAAAGAACGCACTTCTTCAAAATCATGATCGTCACCTTCGAGCCAAAAAACAGGCACAAAGTTATAGGCATCGTATCTTTCTTTTAAATGTTCTGCAAGTTTTATTGCTGTAATTATTTTGTATAAAGTATAAAGTGGACCACCCAAAATTCCAAGCTGCTGTCCCGTAACAACAGCAAGCGTATTTTTTTCTTTCAGTAAATCTATGTTGTTCTTAGTTTTTTCAGAAAGATTAAAACCCTGATATTGACTGTTAATTATTTTGGGGATATCATTTCTGAATTCTCTGTTTGTCTCGGAAATTGTTTTGAAGATCTTTAAATATTCTTCTTTATTTCGAAAGTCGTGTTTATAGAATTTTTTTACGCTTTCAAACTCATAAAGATAATCGAGGAAAAGATTATGTTGTCCCGGAATATCTCCAAAGTTAATTTGCATTAATTCTCCGATTAGTTTTGATTTTATAATAGAAAAGTATGAAAAACTCTTAAGCTTAACAAATTAAATGGTTTGCCACTGTCTCATTAATAAGGCTTTTAAAGCTTTTAATAATTCTTTATCTTCATAAGCAAAAACCGGCGGTTAAAGTTGGAGATTAATCTTTTAAAATATTTTACAATTTCAAGGGCTTTAAACGCTTTAAAAGTCATTGGTTCGTTTACCGCATCCCGAATTGTACGCAAGCCTGTTGTTTGGGGTATGCCGATAAGTTATTCTATAGAACCGACAAATCATTGCAACTTAAAATGCCCTGAGTGCCCTTCGGGTTTAGGAACTTTAACCCGTCCTCTTGGTTTACTTTCTGTAGATGATTTTAAAAACATGGCCAATCAAATTAAAGATACCGGTTTTTATGTGCAGCTTTATTTCCAGGGAGAACCTTACATAAATAAAAATCTTCCTGAAATGATAAGATATGCACAGAGTAAAAATATTTATGTTTCAATAAGCACGAACGGGCATTACATAAATCAAAAAACAGTTGATAGCATAATTGAAAATGCACCGGATAAATTAATTTTTTCTGTCGATGGATTAGATGAAGAAAGTTACCGGAATTATAGGGTTGGGGGCTCATTTAAAAAAGCTGATGATGGCTTAAGAATGCTTATCAAAAAAAGAAATCAACTTAAAAAGAAAAAACCTTTTGTCGAGTTTCAGTTCATTGTAATGAAGCAAAATGAACATATGCTTGATGAAGTTATAAAATACGGAAAAGATACAGGTGTTGATAAAGTAGTTTTTAAAACGATGCAGGTTTCATCTTATGAAAATGCTTTACACTTTTTACCTTCAAATCAAAAATACCGAAGGTATGTTGTAAGTGATGGCGAAGTAAAAATAAAAAATAAATTGAAGGATCATTGCTTTGCATTGTGGAGAACTTCTGTTATAACGTGGGACGGGAAAGTCGTTCCTTGCTGTTTTGATAAAGATGCTAATTTTGGTCTGGGAGAGTTGAAAGATTATTCGATGAAAGATATCTGGCTGTCAAAGCCTTACCAGGATTTCAGGCAGGGAGTGCTTAACAACAGGAAAGGTTTAAGCATGTGCACCAATTGTACCGAAGGATTGAAAATAAATATTTTAGAACTTGAACATTGAAAGTTTTTTGTGGAATCAGCAGCAATTAAAAAATACATAACTAATTCATTCGTCGTTAATAAGAATAAAATATTTTTAGTCCTTAAAATAGTTGTTGCTGTCGGTTTACTTCTTTTTATTGCCTCGACCGTAAAAATATCTGAGATTGTTGAAGCATTTAGTAATGCAAATTATTTACTCATCTCAGTTGCTTTTGTGTTGCTGATCCCGAATGTGTTTTTACAATATTGGAAATGGGAAATAACCTGTGACACAATCTTAGATTATAAAGAAAAGAAAGTAATTTTGATTTCGCTTTTCCAGGGATTTGCCGCAGGTGCCTTTACTCCTTTCAGACTTGGTGAATATTTCGGTAGGGCATTTTTATTTAAAAGAAAAAACTTTGTTAAAAGTTACAGTCGCTACTTTGATCGATAAATTTTTCCCGCTTTCTATTGTCGCTTTTGCCGGAGCTTTGTCGAGTATTTTGTTTTTACATTTTTATTATGATGTAACTATTTATATCACGGCGGCTTTGTTTATAGTTGTATTTACTCTCTTTTATTTGCTTATGCTCCTTCTGATAGATCCTGAATTCTGGAATAATTTTCTTTTTAATAAAATCAGGAAATCGAGATATTATAAATTTTTTAGCAAGATGAATTTTATTAAGAACCTCGATAAAAATTATTCATTAAAAATGTTTTCTATTTCGATTCTTTTTTATCTCTGTTTTACAACTCAGTTCGTGATTCTCATTTCGGCATTCAGTAATCAATTTAACTTTGTGAATTTTTACTGGGCGGCAATTCTCGTAATGTTTACAAAAACTTTTTTCCCCGCAATATCTCTAAGTGAAATTGGAATTAGAGAAGGTGCATCAGTTTTTTTTCTCGGACAAATGGGAGTTAATGCCGCCGCCGCTTTTGACGCGGCAATATTTCTTTTCTTTATAAATATTCTTATTCCTTCTTTACTTGGATTAGCATTACTATTTAAGAAGAAATAATGGTTGAACTGATACTCATTATTTGTTTTACAATACTTCTACTTTTTTACGTCTATTTTATTTTATCTATTTATATTGGGTTAGGTAAGCATTCTTCGGATGAACAATCTAAAGTATTAGATGAATTTGTCAGCTTGTTAATTCCATTCAGAAATGAATCTGAAAATATTTTGAAGAGTCTTGAGAGTATTGAAAATCAATCTTATCCTAAAGATAAATTTGAAGTAATTTATATAGATGATTCTTCAACTGATGATTCTCTTTCAAAGTTGACGAACGCAAATAAATCATCTAACATTAAAGTTATTTCTCTTCCTGATGATTTTCTACCAAATGCTCATAAAAAAAGAGCTGTAAGATTTGGAATAGAAAACTGTAAAGGAGAAATAATTGTAACTACCGATGCAGATTGTGTTCATCAAAAAGAGTGGCTTGAAACCATGCTAAGTTATTATGATGAAAATACCGGATTTATTTCCGGTCCAGTTGAGTTTGAAAAAGGGAATACTCTGTTCGATAAAATCCAAAGGATTGAATTTGCCGGACTAATCCTTGCAGGTGCAGGCTTAATCGGAATTAACAAGCCGACAATTTGCAATGCGGCAAATTCCTCTTACAGAAAAAGCTCTTACAAATCTGTAAATGGTTTTGATGATAATCTTCACCTTGCTTCCGGTGATGATGAAATTTTAATGCAAAAGATCTGGAGAAAAGGAAAAGATAAAATTAAGTTTTGTATGAACCGAAAAGCAATCGTGTTATCAGCATCGAACAAAACTTTCTCACAATTTTATCAACAAAGAAAAAGATGGGCGAGCAAAGGATTATTCTACATAAATAAATTTCTTATTCTGAAGTTGGTTTTAATTTTTCTTTTCTACTTTGGTTTAATAGTGCAGCTAATACTTGGGTTTGTAGTCACTTCAATTTTTTTAATAACATTTCTTATTTCTTTTTTTATCAAAATTATTTTAGAATATGCCGTTCTTAAAAAAGGTGTAAAATTATTGTTTGATAAAGATTTGCTTAAACCTTTTCTCATCTCCGAATTTCTTCATATTCCTTACATAGTTTTATTCAGTATAGCCGGGGCTTTTGGAAAATTCAAATGGAAAGATCGTACAATTAAACGCTGATATTTCATTGTCTACTTAATTGTCTGACTGTTCATCTTTGTGTACAAATCTTCGCATTCATCCTTTCATATCATCCAAAATTATGATAATCCGATGGCATAATCATTGGCTTTCTACAATATGAAGTTAAAACACTTATTGAGGTATGAAATGAAAAAGCTAATTATAATAACCGCAATTCTGATTACGGGATTTATCAGTTCAACAAAATCAGAAACTAAAATTATTAATAATCCGGGCTTTGAATACGGGTTTTTCTATACAAACTTAGCACCTTATGGAACCTGGATGGAAATTAATGATGGGTTAGTCGTTTGGCGTCCGACTGACATACAAGAAGGTTGGGCTCCATATAGAGACGGGCGCTGGATATGGACAGGCGACGGTTGGTACTGGGATTCTTACGAACCTTTCGGTTATATAGTTTTCCATTACGGTCGCTGGTACTATGATGATTATTACGGCTGGTTATGGGTTCCTGATAATGAATGGGCGCCTGCATGGGTCGACTGGCGTTACGACAGTGATTACATCGGATGGGCTCCGCTTCCTCCTTATGCGGTATTTACTATAAATATTGGAGTGCATTATACCAATGACTATTACGTGCCTTACAATAACTGGCATTTTGTAAAATACAGATATTTCTGCGATCCTTATGTTTATAAATATTATGCTGCTCCAAAGTACAGACACAATATTTATAACAGAACAAAATACCGTAATAACTACGGCTACAGAGACGGCAGAGTAGTGAACAACGGTGTTGATATTAATTATGTAAGAGAAAGAACGGGTCAAAATATAAAGCAACGTGATATTGTTGGAGTGAGTGATTACAAGGAAGTCGAGAAGTACAGAGGAAAAGACAATGAAGCTATAAGAACATTTATGCCTTCAAGAGATGAATTGACAAGGACAAATGTAAAAAATGTAAAGATTGAAAAACAAAATAGGAGAGCTTCCATCGATGTTTCTAAAATTAGAATAGGAAATGATAATAAAGGAATCAGAGAAAGAAATAACGATGTTGTTAAACAAAGAGAAGCTCCTAAAAATATTCCTGACATCAGAAAAGAAAATAAAACTGATGTAAGAACGAATACTCAGATTGAAAAGAAAAAGGAAAATATCATTGTTCCTGAGAAGAAAATCGAAAGAAAAGAAGTTAAAAAAGTTGATGTAAATATTAATAGAAGCACAAATGAAATCCGGAAGCCGGAAATAAAAAAGGAAAACATTAACAACAATAAACCTATCGTTGTGCCAAAGAGAAATGAAACTAAGCCGGAAGTAAGAAAAAATAACGACTCTAACAGAAAACCGGCACCAAATAGAGTAGAAAAAAACAATAATTCTGATAACACAAAAGATAGAAGAAGAAAGTAATTCCCCAAATCTCTCTCCTTCCAATAAGCGGCATTGGTCAATGATTGATGCCGCTTTTTAATTTTAAGATCTTATTTTAGATATTTTTTTCTGAAATTGACAACCATATAATTTCTTTAATTCATTAAGTATTCTCGATATGGCTGTTTAATTAGTATATATTTATTTCCTATATTTTCCCATTGACCTGAATGTATTGGAGTCTTAAATTAATTATTCAAAATGCAATCATTCAATGTAAAATATCAAAAGAAGACCGGGATAGTTTTTCTAACTATTTACCTATCCTTAATTTTTCTCGGCTCAATCCATTATCATAAGTTTGACCTGAATGTTAAAAGCTCTTATTCAGATTCTCAGGCATCCAATCCATATAATGATTTAAGCCAGGATTTTTTAAGTGTTTGTAGCCTTCATCAGTTTTCGCAAACAATAAGCGACTTTCATTATTCTTCATTTGATATAGTTCAATCTCTTTCACTTTTAGAATCAAACCTTTCTCACGTTTGGATAACTAAATATTCTGAAGAAGAATATTCCCAAAAATCTCCCAGGGCGCCGCCTGCCTTCTTTTCCTGAATCAATAATAATTATAAATTTTTAAGCCTAATGTCAGACCTATAATGCTTTTTGTTAAGCATTAATCTCTGATTCTACAGCAACTTTGTTAGTATATCTTTATTGAAGCAGGTTGCTTTCATCACACATAATAATTGTTATTGATTCCTTTCAAACATTAACTAATAATCCAATAAATATTTGAAAAGGAAAAGAAATGGAAAAGCAATATCATATTATAAACAAAGGGATAGATCACTCTTTTACAAAAATAATTTTTCTATTAACATTTTTTATTTTATTTTCGAATTACTCTTACTCATGTTGGTTAAATGATAAAACCGAAAAATCAGCCGTTGAAAAAACACACTTTACTGTAACTGTTATAGACAAAGCAAATTCACAGCCACTTCAGCTTGTTAACGTAATCCTCGAAAGAGAAAATTCTATAATTGCAGCATCAGTAACAAACCCGGCAGGTAAAGCATTATTCGCAGATGTTGAAATTGGAACTTATAAACTCATTACACACTATATTGGATACCAGGATTACGTAGATACAATTACGATTGACCGCGAACATAATAATTACCACGTCAAAATTTCAGAAAAATCTGTAGAGCTTGGAGAGGTTGTAGTTCAAGGAAGTAAAACCACAAAAATATCTACTTCAATTGAAACTGTAACCGGAAGACAAGTCTTTGAGGGGGAAACATATCACTCTGCCCCTACGGCACGAATGACGACTTTGATTCAGCAGAACCTTGCCGGTGCAGTAAGAGCTCCAACCGGGGAAGTGCATATAAGAGGACAGCATGGGGAATATACTTATCTGCTCGATGGTGTTCCTATTCCACTTGGCGTCTTCGGTGGTTTAAATGAAATTGTCGATCCTAAAATTATTTCCCGTGTTACTTTTTATACGGGAGGTTTTCCGGCAGAATATGGTGGACAAATTTCAAGCTTAATGGATATTCAAACCCGCGTTCCGGCAGGAAGATTTCATTTGGACCTTTCATCTTTTGCCGGCAGTTATTTCACTTCAAGTAATAGTTTTGAAGGAGACAAAGTCGGACAGTTTAAAGCTTTGAATTCAAATGGTCAGAGTCTATCCTTAAGTAATCATTCCGGTAATCTTGGATATTTTATTTCTGCATCGAGACAGGAAACCGACAGAAGAATCGATCAGCCGGTATTTGATCTTTTTCACGATCACGGTTTCGATTATTTTCTATTCGGCAAAATTGATTATTTAATAAACGAAAATGATTATATAACATGCAATTTCAATTTTAGTAAAACGCAAACGCAAGTTCCATACGATCCAGTTGAAGGTTTTGCTGCTGATGATCAGAATACTTATAACGCATTTCAAACATTATCGTATTATCACACTATTTCATCTGAAGTGGATCATGAATCTTCTTTATTTATAGGAGCATTAGTAAGAGAAGGAGGATTAAGATATTTACCTAATGTTTATGACGATAATACAACCTTTTTTGGCGATGATACGACAACCGCATACCAGGTTGATCAGAAAAGAACTTTCACGACTTTGGGTATAAGAACAAAATATGATCAAAGACTGTCCCACAGATTTGAATATGCTTTAGGATTTGATTACAGCAATACATCAGGGAACGAAGACTTTAGATTTTTTAATACTTCCGGAGATGGTCCAACAGTTATGTCTGATTTTACAGGATACAATTTCGGTGCTTTTGCTCAAAGTGAATTACATTTTGCTGAATGGACAAGGCTCGATCTTGGTCTTCAGGTATGATATTCATAATGCACCATCTATTTCCAACCAGACTCAATTAAGCCCAAGAATCAAATGGAACTTTCTGATTGATGAATTCAATACCATTTCATTAAGTTATGATAGAATCTTTATGCCGACTAATATTGAAAATCTTGGTGCGGTCGCTTCAAAGCTTGGTAACTCCGACTTACCAACATTTCCCGAAAAGGACAATCTGTATGAAATTGATTTTATCAGGAACTGGAAGAATGGTTTTAATTCAAAGCTTGACGGATTTTATAAGGAATCGAGCCCTGGTCTCGATGACGAAACACTCGGTTCAAGTACAATTAAAGTGAATGTAAATATTAATAAAGTTAAAATAACAGGAATAGAACTGGCATTGACTTATAATGATCTGAACAGTCCTTTTTCAGCCTTTCTAAACTCTTCAATAATCCACGCTTATGGTACAGGACCTGTTTCCGGTGGATTCCTTCCTGCCGATCCGGGTACAGATCCTTTTGATCTCGATCATGACCAGAGGCTTTCAGCCGTAGTTGGACTAAACTATCAGCCTGAAAACTGGTTCCTGAATTTAACCGGCGTTTATGGTTCAGGTTTAGCAAATGGCAACGATGATTATGAATTTAAAACGGGACTGTTTGAATTCAATCAAGGAGCACACACAACTCCATCGTGGATATTTAATATATCCGGCGGATACACGTTTAACGTTGGTAATAATCAAACTTTAGAACCTTCGTTATATATAACCAATATTCTTGATCATAGTCATCTTATCAAAGGTGCTTTCTTCAGCGGGGCCAGCTTTGAAGAAAGAAGAAATGTTGTTTTGAAATTAACATATCATATTTAATAATTTATTCAGCTACCCCGGTAAAATGCCGGGGTCTTCGTTTATAATAAGTTTACGACAAAGGAAATTGTGTATTGCTTTGAATGATATAACAATTTTATATATTTTAACCAGCAATACCAGAAAGCTTAAAACTTGATTAGAAATAATAAATCAATAAGATTTATAGTAGCAGTAGTTTATATTTTTACTCTGCTGAGTGGTCTTTTTAAAGCCCAAGATTTTTTATTCAATAACGATGAAGTAAATAATAAAGTGAATTCCGGGGTATGCTTTAACCACAAAATTATAAACAGAGATAAAGAGTTTGCAAAAATTCTTAAAACTACTCTTAATCACAATAAAAATTTATTGAGCAATATTAAGAATAATTTCTGTTCTCTTTCATCTTATTCAAATAACATAATACAAATTGCTTTGATAGCAGATTCCTCTACTCCTAAAAACATACTATATTCTGATGGCTTGGTAAAAATATATGTTCCAACAACAATATTTTATGAGTCTGGAGATATTTTCCGCCCACCTGAAGTGTCACGAACGTCCTTAGTATAACACTATATTTAAAACATTCTCTCTAAAAAAAGAATTAATATAATCATAGCTGGGTTTCTGAAACAGATAATCAGTAATGTGTTATGCCATACAATTAATTAGCTATTTAGATAATACGGATTTCATTCAACTATAAATGGAATAGGAAATTTAATATGAAATATTTAATAAAGTTTAAGAAACAAAAAATTAAGAATCTCTATTTTATAATTATGATATTATTTACTTTGGGAGTAAATGTATCAGCAAACGAAAATGGGAATAAGGATACATCAAACAAATCAAATTTAATAATAACAGTTGTAGATTCTGTAAACGACACGCCAATTGAACTCGTAAATTTATTTTTACAAGAAGATAATAAAACTGTAAAAGCAGGTATAACTGATCCTCACGGTACCACTGTTTTTAGAAATGTAGGACCGGGTAAATATAACTTAGCGGTGCACTGTATTGGTTACAGGGATTATGCAATATCAATAGTTGTAGATGAAGAACCTGTTCACATAAAAATTCTTATGATTCCCACAAGCGTGTCGTTAGGTGAAGTGGTAGTCAATGCTTTGAAGGGAATACATGTTTCAAACTATATAGATATTAAGACAGGTAATCAAATAGTTACGACTGAAGAGTATCATGCCTCTCCGGTTAGCAGAATAACTACACTAATCCAGCAAAATGTTTCGGGAGCAGTAAGACAACCGGTTGGTGAATTGGTAATCAGGGATCAGCACAATGAGTACAGCAGTTCATCATATTATCTTGATGGAGTGCCTGTACCGTTAGGAGTTTTGGGAGATATGAATGAAATTATTAACCCGGAAGTAATTCAGCGTATTACTGCTTACACCGGCGGATTTCCGGCGGAATATGGCGGACAATCTGCGGCTGTTTTTGATATTCAGAGTAAAATTTCAACAAATGGTTTTCACCTTGGTATATCAAGTTACATCGGCAGTTATTTAACTTCAGACAATGGAGACAAAGTGCTTAACTCAAATGGGCAGAGTCTTTCTTTTAGTAATTCCACCGGGAGAATAAAATATTATTTATCCGGCTCAAGACAGGAAACCGACAGAAGATTGGATCAACCAGTAGATAGTCTTTTTCACGATCATGGATTTGATTACTTCCTGTATGGTAAAATAGATTATATTTTAGACGAGAATAACTTTATTACTTCGAATCTTAATTACAGCAAAGTTGAAACACAGATTCCTTTTGATCCTGATGAGGGGACAAATATTGATTCACAAAACAGCTATAATGCATTTCAGACTTTGTCCTATTACCATCTTTTTTCTACCTATCCCGATCATCAAAGCAAAATTTTAATCGCTTTGTTTTCAAGCGAAAGGGGATTGAAATATTTAACCGATTATAGATATGATGAAACAAGACAAGACTTGTTAAATGATTCAACTTCAAGTTACACTGTCGATCAGGATAGAAAATATTTTACCTTTGGAGGAAGAGTTAAATACACCAACAGATTGTCTGATCAGTTTGAATATGAGACTGGACTTCAATTAAGTCTTACAAATGCTAATGAATCATTTTACCTAAAGAATTTTGAAGGAAACGGACCAATTATTAATTCGAATTTTCCTTCTTCCAATTTTGGAATTTTTCTTCAAACACGGTTTAATCCGCTTGAGGCTGTATTATTTGAAGCAGGTGCAAGATACGATCAGTATATTTCACCATCAATTCCGCTTCAGAGACAAGTTAGCCCAAGACTAAAACTAAGCTGGTTTATAGATGAAGCAAATACTATATACTTTAGCTATGATAGGCTTTTTCTTCCAACTAATGTCGAAGGCTTGAACTATTTATCACAAGTAGTTGGAGGTTCGACTTTGGATTCAGGTACTTATCCTGAAAAAGATAATTTATATGAAGCAGGAATGATCCATAATTTTAATCCGGGTTTAATCCTCAAAGTGGATTATTTTTATAAAGATGCTTTGCCTGGATTAGATGATGAATCTTTAGGTGCAAGCAGTATAAAAATAAATGTGAATATAGAAAAAGTAAAAATCTCCGGATTGGAAGTAAGTCTCGATTACAACGAGCTTTCAAGTCCATTTTCCTTTTACATTAATGGTTCTGTTATTCACGGATATGGACATGGATTAATATCGGGAGGATTTATTCCTTCAGAATATGCCGTAAATCCCTTTGATCTTGACCACGACCAAAGGTTGACTTTAGTGACCGGGCTGAACTATCAACAAAATAATTTGTTTATGAATTTAGTCTTTAATTATGGTAGCGGATTAACAAACGGCAATGATGATTATGATTTTGAAACTGGTTTGTTTGAACTGAACCAGGGTGCACATACTACACCGGCATGGATAGTCAATTTTTCGGGCGGATATATTTTTAACATCGGCGATAACCAAACTATTCAGCCTTCAATTTATGTCACAAATTTGTTCGATCATTCTCATTTAATTAAGGGAGCATTTTTTAACAGTGCATATTTTGAAGAAAGAAGAAATGTTGTTTTTAAATTAACGTATCATTTATAAAGTTATTATCTACCTCAAATAACTTGTAATTTTTCCTTTAACATTTTATTGCTATTTTAAACTATGGATAATCGTATAAATAGCTACGGGAGAGTATTTTCAAGCTTATTCCTATTTATTTATTTATCATTTGTTGTTGTAGAAATATTTCATCACCATCATTATGATTTTGATAATCCCCAAAGTTTCAATGTAGATTGCAACCAGGTTCCTTTAGCAAGTTCTGATCTTTCTGATGAACATTCTCCCTGTTTCTTAAACAGTTTTTCCAGCACGATTCTTAATTACCAATTCACATCATTAGGAATTGTTAAACCGTTAACTCTATGTTGTGAAATACAGTTAGTTGAGAAGAAAGATTTTAAGAACAATCTCCTTTTTAATTATTTAACACTTCGCGCACCTCCCCCCATCTCCTGACCTTTCCAATTAAATATCTTCATTTGTCTTATTCAGATCGAACATAGTTACTATAACAAATAATTAGGAGATACTTATGAAAAATCATTTCATAATGATATTCATATTCGTCATTACAATAAAAGGGTTTTGTCAGTCAAACGTAAACCCTGATATCAGTCTTATCGGGACTTTTAATACTACAACCGATTTAACGAAAGATTCTCCCGACAAAGGAAAAATAAATTTTGAAATGCCGGAGATGGAACTTTTTGTTGACGGTTACTTAAATCCTTATGCACGCGGCGCGGGAAATATTTCGTATGAAGGTGGAAAGTTTTCAATCGAAGAATTGTATGCCAATATTGTAAGAGGACTTCCATTAGATGTCCAGATTAAAGCTGGAAAATATCTTGTCGGGTTTGGACAGTTAAATATTGTTCATCCACATGCCTGGGCATTTGTTGAACGTCCATTGTTTCACCAGGTATATTTTGGACCTGATGGATTTAACGATATAGGATTTAATTTTAGTTTTATTCTTCCGACTTCATTTTATTCAAATCTTGATCTTGGAATCTTTAAAGGAGATGGAATAGCTCATGGTGAACTTGCAGATCCTACGGAAGAATCAATTGCAGATCATCGTGGCAGAAGTCCAATATTTGTAGGAAGATTAGGAACATTCTTTGCTCTCAGTGATTATTCAGATCTGGGAGTAGGATTAAATGGATCTTTTGGAGTTCATGCTAAAATGGATTTAAATGCTCTCGGCGATACAACTGCAGCAATGATAAATAAATCACTTAATTATACTTATACAGGATTGGACTTTAAATTTAAATATCGACCAGACGATTATACTGCTTTAACAATCCAGGGAGAAACAATTCTTAATCATCGTGATGTTTTGCGAGATGGAGCAATCGGAATAAATTCTTTGATGCAAAGTTTACAAACAATTAATACTTACGGTGCTTTTATATATGTAGATTATCTGTTCGAGAAAATGTACAGCTTTGGTGCGAAGTACGATTATACAAACGGAATTGTGGATGATGTTCCCGGGTTACAATACTTTATCAAATGATGACAAAAATAATACTCAGGGATTAACAGCCTGGTTTGGATATTATCCTGTAGAGCACACGCTTGCTTTCAGATTAAATGTTCAACATTTGTTTTATAATTATACCGATGGGACACAAAGAGACGGTTCAACAAATATCACATTACAAATGATATTTTCTTTAGGACCGCATAAAGCTCATCCATTTTAAGAGAAATTTATTAACGAGGTAAAAAAATGAAAAAATTATTTTTTGTATTTATGATGCTTATGAGCAGCTTGAGTTTTGCAAATGTAAAAGCTGTTACAACTTTAACTATTATTTATGATCTTGTAAAAAATATCGGGAAAGATAAAGTAGATGTGGATTATCTTTGCCGGGGCAACCAGGATCCGCATTTTCTTGAAGTAATGCCAAGCTATATGTTAAAATTAAGAAATGCCGATCTGATATTTGAAGTTGGGTTGGATCTTGAAAAATGGCTCCCTCAATTAATTGATGGCTCAAGGAATACGAATGTTCAGATTGTTGATCTTTCCCGCGACATTGACAAGAAAGAAGTTCCAACAACAAAAATGGATGCGCGTTACGGAGATGTACATCCTTACGGAAACCCACATTATTATCTTGATCCTCTTGATGTAAAAATAATGGCAAAAGAAATATTTGATGCATTGTCAACACAGGATCCGGAGAATACCGATTATTATGAAAAAAATTATAACGATTATGTAAAACAGCTCGATGCAAAAATATCCGAGTGGGCAAATAAAATGGCTAAAGCAAAAGGCAAACCAATTGTATTTTTTCATTCAAGCTGGATTTATTTTGCCGATCAGTATGGGCTTAAGATAGCGGGTTATGTTGAACCTAAGCCGGGTATTCCACCGACTCCTTCACACAATGCCGAAGTAATAAACCTGATTAAAAGAGGTGGTGTCAAAATAATACTTATGGAAAATTATTATAGTGATTCAGCGCCGAATCAGATTGCACAAATAACAGGAGTAAAAGTTTTAAAAGTTCCGGTTGGTGTTTATGGAATGGAAGGAATAGACAGCTATTTCAAAATGATGGATTACATAGTTGACCAGATAATTAATAATAGTTAGAGTTATCAGAATTTATTAAAACAATCTTAAGTAAAATGGAAAAGACGATAATAAAATTTAACAACGTAACAATCGGTTACGGTAAAAAGAAGATAATAGAAAATATTAGTGTTTCTATTTTCGAAAATGATTTCGTCGGCATAGTTGGTCCCAACGGTGCCGGCAAGACTACATTTTTAAGAACTCTGCTGGGAAATCTCAAACCACTTTCCGGGACGATTGAGAAAAATTCACATAGGTTTGGATATGTACCGCAAAGAGATACTGTTCAGCCCTTGCTTCCTTACACAGTTGCAGATGTAGTTATGATGGGAAGATATTCTCTTATGGGTGTTTTTGATAAACCAACAAAAAAAGATAAAGAAGCAGTTGATGTTAGTCTCGAATATGTAGGCATTCAACATCTTAAAAATTATAACTACAATAGTCTTTCCGGAGGGCAGAGGCAAAGGACATTAATTGCACGCGCCCTTGCAGTAGAACCAAACATTCTTATTCTGGATGAACCGACAAATGGAATGGACACGCCATCACATTATTCTTTGCTTGATTTAATTTCAAGATTACATGATCAAAACAAACTAACAATTCTTTTGGTCAGTCATCTTTTAAGCGACGTTGCAAACGGAGTTAAAAGATTAATTCTTATGGAAAAAGATTTTTTCCAGTATGGTTTGATCGAAGAAGTTTTATCGGAAGAAAATTTAAGAAAAACATATTCATCTGATTTTCACGTTAACACTATCGACGGCGAATATGTTATAACATCAAAACACAGGAATTAAAATTGGAAACAGTAAATCAGCTTATTCAACTTTTCCCATATGCAATTATGGGAAGCATTTTGGCAGGAATGATATGCGGCTTTCTTGGGACTTTTGTTGTATCACAAAGAGTAGTTTTTCTAGGTGCCACATTAACACAGGTTTCTGTTGCAGGTGTTGCATTCTCTTTTCTTCATATAATAAATGTTGAAGGAATTGTTGCTTCATTGTTCGGGATTACAGTTAGTGAACATTCATTTCTTCATAATTTTGAACCGGCATTCTTCTCACTTCTTTTTGCGATAATAGTTGTTTTAATTTTCTCACAAACTTACAGACAAAAAGTCTTAACACAAGATGGAATACTTGGAATAATCTTCGTTGTTGCTGTTGCATTAAGAATTATGTTCATTCAGAAAAGTCCTATTGCAGAAGTATCGGAAGTTGAATCAATTCTTAAAGGAGATATTTTATTTATCGGGCAGTCGCAATTCTTCACACTTGTTGGAATTTTTCTTTTTACACTGATTATTTTTACAATCTTTCAAAAGCAATTAAAGTTTGTAACTTTCGATGCGGATTCTGCGAGCGCGCATGGAATAAACTCAAGATTATGGCTGCTGATTTTTTATATTGTTGTTGGAATGGGCATCTCTCTCACAACTCGATTTGTAGGGGATGTATTTACATTTTCTTATTTAATTATTCCATCTTCAATTGGTCTTTTAGTTTCTAAAAGAGTTTCTCATGTTTTTTTAATTGCTATTTTAGTCGGTGCGGTAATACCTCCAATTTCAATATTTTTAGCCTTCAAATTTGATTTTTCAAGCGGACCTGCTGCAGTTGTAACATCATTTGTTTTATTCCTGATTGTCTATGGCTATAAAAAAATAAAAGGTTAGTAAATCCTTAATAGAATTTTAATAGTAGTCTAATTTTCTCTATATTCGAGATAAGGAATTAAAACATTTTCAGCTTACGGAGAGGTGGGTGAGTGGCTGAAACCAGCGGTTTGCTAAACCGCCGTACGGGTAAAACTGTACCCCGGGTTCGAATCCCGGCCTCTCCGCTCTACTTCGCTAAAGTTAACTTTCTGAAACTTTAAGTGAAAGATAGCTTCGTAGAGTTTTGCTCTTGATCATAACTCTCACCTTCATATCAAACACTAAAAGTAAAAAATTCATATCTTAAGATTATATTTTTTATATAGTACAAATTTGTAAATAAATAATTAGACTTTTATAAAGAAAATATTTTCATATCTTATTTAATTATTAGAAATAAAGAGGATGTTTTTGCTATGAATAATAAGGAACTTTTAAGTACGAAGTACGATTATAAAACCGGAAGACAAGAATTAATAGACAAATTTTCTTCTGTAAGAAATTTCTCTTTGGAACTAACTAAACCTTTGGTTACTGAAGATTTTGTTGTACAGACTATTCCGGATATTAGTCCCACTAAATGGCACCTTGCGCATGTGACATGGTTTTTTGAAACTTTTGTGTTAAAAAAAACTGGTAAGAATTATCAGGAATTGAATCCTTTATATAACTTCATTTTTAATTCTTACTATGTTCAGGTTGGTCCAAGGCATACGCGCGCTCACCGCGGGTATCTTACCCGCCCAACTGTAAAGGATGTTTTTGATTACAGAAAATATGTCGATGAACAAATGATTGAATTTATTTCTAAATGTAGCGAGGAAGAATTAGATAAATTTACTCCTGTAATAGAAATTGGAATTAATCACGAACAACAGCATCAGGAATTATTGCTTACTGATATCAAGAATGTTTTTTCTGTCAATCCGCTTCATCCTGTGTACTCAGGAAAAGAATTTGCATCAATAAATATTATTCCTGAGATGAAATGGATAATGTTCCCGGAAGGTTTATATGAAACCGGTCACGACGGGAATGGATTTTCTTATGATAATGAACTGCCGCGTCACAAAGAATTTTTAGAATCCTTCGAACTTGGCTCAAGATTGGTTACGAACGGGGAATATCTGGAATTTATGAAAGATGGGGGATACAAGAACACGCAATTGTGGCTGTCGGATGGATGGGTAACTGTTGAAAATGAACATTGGGAGGCTCCAATGTATTGGGAAAACAGGGACGGTGAGATGTGGAATTTTAAATTAACAGGATTTCAGAAAATAAATTTAAATGAACCTGTTTGTCATGTTAGTTATTATGAAGCAGATGCATTTGCAAGATGGGCAGGTGCAAGATTAGCTTCGGAAGCAGAATGGGAAATTGCGACTCACGATTTAAATTTAGAAGGCAATTTTGTTGAGCAAGGAAATTTTCATCCGGTTGCATTTAATTCTAAACCGGGAAATGATCTTATACAGATGTATGGAGATGTATGGGAGTGGACAAAAAGTCCGTACACAGGTTATCCCGGGTACAAGACTCTCCCCGGTGCATTAGGTGAATACAATGGTAAGTTTATGTCTAATCAAATGGTTTTGCGCGGTGGAAGTTGTGCTACTTCAATTACACATATAAGAAACACTTATAGAAATTTTTTCCCGCCGAATGCGCGCTGGCAATTTATGGGAATTCGCTTAGCAAAAGATGCGAAATAAAATTATTCAAAACTAAAGATGAAAATAGCAACTGAAATAACTGTTGATGAAGACATCTTATCTGAAGTTCTGTCAGGTTTAAGTAAAAAACCTAAGCGTCTGTCAAGTAAGTTTTTTTATGACAAAAAAGGTTCGGAACTTTTTGATAGAATTTGCGAGCTTGATGAATATTATCCTACCCGCACTGAAATAAAAATTATGCAGGATAATATTGAAGAAATAGGGGCACTGCTCGGTGAAGGAACTTTGCTGATTGAACTGGGAAGCGGAAGCAGTATAAAAATACGTTTATTACTAGATCATATTCCGGGGCTTGCCGCATATATACCGGTTGATATCTCCGAACAACATTTAATTGAGTCCGCTGAAATATTAAATAAAGATTATCCGAAAATAAATATATATCCGCTTGTTGCCGATTACACTAAAAATTTTGAGATACCGAAAATTGAAAAGAAGTACGATCATATAGCAGTTTATTTTCCCGGGTCGACAGTTGGTAACTTTACACCAAATAATGCTAAGAAATTCTTAGGAAGAATTGCGGAAGCTATAGGTTCCAACGGGGGACTTATAATAGGAGTTGATCTTAAAAAGGATGTAAGCATTCTTGAAGCAGCTTATAATGATAAAGATGGAGTAACTGCGGAGTTCAATTTAAATATTTTGGCACATTTAAATAATGAATTAGAAACAAATTTTGTACTTTCAAACTTTGAACATTTAGCATTTTATAATGAAGAATTTGGCAGGATTGAAATGCATCTGGTAAGTAAAATTGATCAGAAAATAATTTTAGGAAAAAAGGAAATCATTTTTGAAAAGGGAGAACATATCATAACTGAATATTCTTATAAATATGATGTAAAAGGATTTGCAGAACTTGTCTCTGACTATTTTTATGTTAAAAAAGTATGGAAAGACGAGAACGATCTATTCAGCGTACAGTATTTAAGAGTAAAATAGCAACAGTTCCTGAATCTTAGTCAATTCTTTTTCACTCTATTTATGAAAAGGATCTTCTGTTTTCATCGGATCGAAATATGTAAGCTTCACAACTCTTGTTTTTTCTCTGAAGAGGGGAGGGACAGTCATTCTAGCACTTTCATGATTTTCAGATTCAGTTATTACATAAGCAGTATGATCATTGTCCATACAGCCCCATTCAAAATGGGTTAGGAAACTGGCATTATACTTTCTAAACTGCTTTACGGCCATTTTGCAATCTTCAGATGTATGCGGTGAAATTACTATGAATCTATCCATCTTTGCCTCAAAATATTTTTTTAAATTTTATACTGCATAATATTAAACTCCTGCCAGATATTCATGAACAAGCTTAATTGCCATTGCTCCTTCACCCACTGCGGAAGCTACCCGTTTTATAGCACCGGCTCTTACATCACCTGCAGAAAAAATTCCCGGTATGCAGGTTTCAAGCGGGTAAGGATCGCGTTCAAGCTTCCATGTTCTTTTAAAATTTTCATATTTAAATAAATCTCTTCCTGTTTCAATAAACCCCTTTGAATCCTTAAAAATGTTTAATTTAATCCAATCTGTCACAGGTCTTGCACCAATGAAAATAAACAGCGCCCCGGCTTCGTCGGTTTTAATTTTGCCGGTCTTAATGTTTTCTATAGTGACACATTCCAGCCGGTTATTTCCTGATGCTTCGGCGACTACAGAATCAGGCATAATGGAAATATTTTTTGTTTTATTAATCTGATCAATCAGGTAACGTGACATTGTTAAATCAAGAGAACTTTTTCTGATTACTATAAAGACATTTTTTGCAAAACCTGAAAGATACATAGCTGCTTGTCCGGCAGAGTTGCCACCACCAACAATAAAAACATTTTTGTTTTTGCAGGAATGCGCCTCTGCAGTTGCCGAGCCATAATAAACACCGGCACCCGTTAATTCATTTATTCCCTTAACATCGAGAGTTCTGTAATCAACACCTGTTGATATTATAATTGAGTGGGTTTTTATTTCAGGACCGTTAGAAAGAGATAAAATTTTATAATTGTCTTTTATATTTATATCAATAGCATCGCAGGGTGAGAGGAGTTCAACTCCGAATCTTAAAGCCTGAGTTAAAGCTCGTCTTGTCAGATCGGAGCCAGAAAGTCCTGAAGGAAATCCAAGGTAATTTTCAATTCTTGAACTTGTACCAGCCTGTCCGCCGGGAGCCTTCTTTTCTATCATAATTGACCTCAACCCTTCAGTTCCGCCATAAACTGCGGCTGCTAAACCTGCGGGTCCTGCACCAATAATTACCACATCATAAAGTTCCTGTAATGCAGTCGATTTTAAACCGATTTTTTCTCCTATTGAAATCTCAGTTGGGTTTTTTAACAAGTCTCCATCCTCAAATAAAACTGACGGCAAATCATCGGTTCCAATTTTATGAGTCTTTATTAATTCTGAAGCCTCTTCATTTGTTTCAACATCAATCCATTTGTAAGGGATTAAATTTCCGGTTAAAAAATCTTTTATTCTATGAGAAAGGGGGGACCATTGATAACCTATAATTTTTATTCCTTGAAACTCAGGAATAAAACTATTCTGCCAATCCTCGAGAAGATCAGTTATTACCGGGTAAAGCTTTTCTTCCGGAGGGCTCCACGGCTTAAGAAGATAGTAATCTAATTTTAATGTGTTAATAGCTTTTATTGCAGCTTCAATATCGGAGTAAGCAGTTAGCAATACTTTTTTTGCATCAGGAAAAATATCCTTTGCCTTATCTAAAAATGCAGTCCCTTCCATTTCAGGCATTCGCTGATCGGAAATAAAAAGTGCTACTGTTTCATTTTTTAATTTTAATTCTTTTACGGCTCCGAGAGCTTCAACAGCAGATTCAACAGCAAGAACTTTATACTCTTCACGGAATTTATTTCTAACATCCCGCTGTATAGCTCTTAACACCTGTGTGTCGTCATCAATAATTACAATGAATGGGAGTTTCATCTTTTATTCTTTTTTAATCAAGCTTTGCGAAACCGGTATCCTGATAATAAATTCAGTTTTACCCGGGACAGAATTTAATTTTACTTCACCGTTATGCCGGGTTATTACATTCTTTACAATGTCGAGTCCTATTCCTGTTCCTTCCCCCACTTTTTTTGTTGTGAAAAAAGGATCAAATACCCGTGATAATATTTCTTTAGGAATACCATTCCCATTATCAGTAATGACTACAGTTATATTATTTTTATCGCATTTCGTTTCGATCTCAATTTCGCCATTTTGTGGAACGGCGTAAATAGCGTTATCAATTATATTTGTCCATACCTGATTTAACTCGCCGATATATGCCTCGACATCCGTCATATCATCACAGAATTTTTTTTTGATCTGTATGTTTTTATCACGGATTTTATATCCAAGAAGGATAAGAGTATTTTCCAGATCTTTATGAACATTTGTGATGTCCAGATCTCCCGTTCTATCCATCCTGACATGAGATTTAATGGCGCCCACCAGTTTTGTAATACGATCTGAAGCATTTTCAAGATCTTTTATTAATAATTCTGAGCTAAGTAAATTTTCAAGCCAATCCAGTATGTTTTGAATAGAGTCATTCGGGACATCAACAATAATTTTTTCAAGATCATCTGGCGAAAAACCCGTATCTACAAAAGTTTCGGCCATTTCACTTCTGTCGTTAGAGACTTTTGCATACAGCCATTCGTTCAATTCATCTTCTTTCTGAATACGTTGAAGCGGAGTAACCTTAGTTTCTGCAGAACGATTATTTTCATTATTTCGTACTATTTCCCGGATATTTCGGATAAGTCCGGGAGTGATATTTTGTTTAAGCATTTCTTCTGTAAGTTCGAAGTTCAACTTTAATCTTTTATTCAATTCTTCTGATATTCTGTTAATAGCAGCTGCCGGGTTGTTCATTTCGTGAGCAATTCCCGCAGCAAGCTTTCCGAGTGCACTTACTTTTTCCTGCTGCATTTGTGTAGTTGCAAAAACGCGGGCTCGTTCAGTCATATAGCCGATAAGGCGCTGTATAAAATCAGGGTTAAGTTGTTCAAGCTCCTGAAAATATTTTCTATGAAGTCGTAGCATTCTCAATTTGCCAACAGCATAAGAAGTACCTGGAGTTGTTTTCATCCTTGAATATGGCAGGAGACCGCTTACTCCTCCTGTAAGATTATTATTCTCAAAACTGAAATAATAAACCAGGCGTCCGTTTATATTCATATAAAAATTCATTTTTCCTTCTAACAAAAATGTCATTTCATCAATAGGTTCACCTGTTTTAAGAACTGTAGAGCCATCTTCATATTCAACATAATCTGAATGACTTATAATCCATTCAAGGTGCTCATCTGGCAGATCGTGAACGGCAATAACATTTTTTAATTCTTCAATGCTTACAGATTGGTTCATTAAAGCACCTAAAATAAAGCTAAATAATTAATTAAATTTGGAAGAATATTTTTTTATTGACGAAAACTAAAAAGCGCGTTCTTGTTAATTAAAATATAATGTTGCTACTCAAATGTCAATCGGGATAATCGAGATGAAATGGGCGCTTGCTGAAGTGAAAATAGAGTCTCTCCTCTCTACCTAGCTAGTCAACTATCCTGAATTATGCACCCGTACTGTTAAACTTACAGAAAGTGAACTGTTTGGCAGAAAAGGACAAGTTTTATTATGCTAAAAAATTCTAAAGCATTGTTCTATTTAGTTTTTAAAAAAGTACCATTTTGAAGTTCTTCAAAAGCTTTTCTTAGTTCTGTTTGGGTGTTCATAACAATTGGTCCATACCATGCAACAGGTTCTTTTAAGGGTCTCCCTGAAATAAGTAGAAAACGAATTCCTTCATCTCCGGCTTGAACGGTTACTTCATCACCACTGTCGAAAAGAATTAGTGAGCGATTGTCTGCTTCTACAGAGGGATTTGTATCGAGCCATCCAGTGCTTTCTGTTGGTACAGCAAGTGGACCTGAAGCATTACAGAATTTTCCTGAACCTGCAAAGATATAAGCAAAGGCATTGTTTCTTGTATCGATTGCTAAAGATTTTCGTTTACCTGCCGGTACTGAAACATCGATATAAATTGGGTCGGCAGCAATTCCATCTACCGGACCTTTCTTTCCCCAGAAATTTCCACAGACTATTCTTACATGAGTTCCATCATCATCTGTCACTTCAGGCATATCGGGTGATTTAATTTCCTGATAACGCGGGGTTGTCATTTTTAATGCTGAAGGAAGATTTGCCCAAAGCTGGAAACCATGCATTCTTCCTTTGGTGTCACCTTTCGGCATTTCCTGGTGAATTATTCCGCTTCCAGCAGTCATCCATTGTACATCACCGGATGAGATTACACCTTTATTACCAATGCTATCTCCATGTTCAACGCTTCCGGCAAGCACATAAGTGATAGTCTCGATTCCACGATGCGGATGCCAAGGGAAACCAGCCAGATAATCTTCCGGATGCTCGTTGCGAAAATCATCAAGAAGAAGAAATGGATCAACTTCTGAAGGGTCGCCAAAACCAATTGCACGACGCAGATTTACTCCCGCACCTTCTATTGTCGGCTGTGCTTTTAATATTTTTTTAACCGGGCGTATAGACATACAGATCTCCTTTGAGACGATAATAAAAAATTTTAATATATAGAAATTTCGAAAATTCGAGCCAGCTTCAATCTAAAAAAACCTATAATTTAAAAATACCCAATAATTTATCAGAAGAATTTGGATCATACACACTTATAGTAGTTTTTCGTTGCTAATTTAAATTAACTGTTAACAGTAAAAGCAGTTTGATTATCATGAGCCTATTTGATAATTTTGATTTATAATAATGAATATTTACGTCAATGAATAAATTTAATGGAGTAGACTACTTTAATATCAAATCTCTTCTTTCTGAAGAAGAAATAATGATCCGTGATCTTGTAAGAGAATTTGTATCTGATGAAGTAATCCCTATAATTGAAGAGTATAACCGGGAAGGCAAGTTTCCACTTCAGCTTGTTCCTAAAATGGCAGAGATTGGTTTATTTGGATCAAATCTGCCAGCCAAATATGGTGGTGCCGAAATGAATAATGTAGCTTATGGACTTGTTATGCAGGAGCTTGAAAGAGGGGACAGCGGAATAAGAAGTTTTGCTTCTGTGCAAAGTGCACTTGTTATGTATCCTATTTTTACTTTTGGTAGTGAAGAACACAAGGAAAAATGGCTTCCTCAATTAGCTAAAGGAGAAAAGATCGGATGCTTTGGTTTAACTGAACCTGACTATGGTTCAAACCCCGGAGGTATGGTAACTAAAGCTGAAAAGGTCGATGGTGGTTATAAAATTAATGGCGCAAAGATGTGGATAACAAACGGAACTATTGCAGATGTTGCAGTTGTTTGGGCCAAGCTTGATGGTGTTGTAAAGGGTTTTCTTGTCGAAAAAGGAATGAAGGGATTCTCTGCACCTGAAATGAAAGGGAAACATTCATTGCGCGCATCTGTTACTTCAGAATTAGTATTTGAAGATGTTTTTGTTCCTGAAGAAAATCTTTTGCCTAAAACTGAGGGTTTAAAAAATCCATTGATGTGTTTGAATCAGGCAAGGTACGGAATTGCCTGGGGTGTTGTCGGTTCAATGATGGCTTGTTATGATGCTGCATTGAATTATGCTAAGTCAAGAGTTCAATTCAGCAAACCAATTGCTGCTTATCAGATTACACAGGAAAAATTAGTTTATATGCTGACTGAAATAACAAAGGCTCAGCTTCTTAATATTCAGCTTGGCAGAATGAAAGATAACGGAACATTGAATCATACACATGTGTCTTTAGCTAAAAGAAATAATTGTGAAAAAGCTCTCGACATTGCAAGAGTTGCAAGAGAAATATTTGGTGCAAATGGAATTCTTGATGAATACCCGGTGATGAGGCATTCGGCTAACCTTGAATCTGTTAAGACTTATGAAGGAACTCATGAGATGCACACTCTTATTATAGGTGAAGATATAACAGGCTTCGCAGCCTTTGATTAAAAAGTTAGGAGGAAAAGATTAAAGATCAAAAAAGTTTTCTGGAAGGATTAACATTTGATGATGTCCTTCTTGTGCCTGCCAAATCAGCGATTCTTCCTCGTGAAGTAGATATCTCAACTCGCTTGACTAACGATATAAAGCTTAACGTTCCGTTAATTTCAGCAGCAATGGATACTGTTACTGAATCTGAAATGGCGATTGCAATAGCCCGTGAAGGCGGTATCGGAATTCTTCATAAAAATATGAGCATTGAAGCACAATGCAGTGAAGTTGATAAAGTTAAACGTTCTGAAAGCGGAATGATAAGGGATCCCATTACATTAACGGCTGATAAAACTATTGGTGAGGCTCTTGAATTAATGAAGAAATATAGAATTTCGGGAATACCTGTTGTTGATAATAAACATAAACTGGTTGGCGTATTAACTAACAGAGATCTTAGGTTCGAACCGAACAGGAAACTGAAAGTTAAAGATTTAATGACAAGTGAGAATCTGATTACAGCTCCACTTGGAACCAATCTTGAAAAAGCAGAAAAGATTCTTCAAAGGTATAAGATTGAAAAACTTCCTGTTGTTGACAGTAATGGAATCTTAAAAGGTTTAATCACATTCAAAGATATTATGAAAAAGAAAAAACATCCCTTTGCATGCAAGGATGAACATGGAAGATTAAGAGTGGGAGCAGCCGTTGGTGTTACAGTTGATACTATGGATAGAATATCTGCCTTGTCTAATGCAGGAGTCGATGCAATAGTTATTGATACAGCACATGGGCATTCAGTAGGAGTAATGAATGTTATTAAGGATGCAAGGAAAAAATTCAAATATGAACAACTAATAGCTGGAAATATAGGAAGTTATGAGGCATCACTTGATTTATTAAATTGCGGTGTTGATGCTGTAAAAGTAGGTATTGGTCCCGGGTCTATTTGTACTACAAGAATTATTGCGGGCGTGGGAGTTCCACAGATAACTGCAATTTCAGAAGTTTATAGAGGCGCAAAGAAAAAAGGTATTCCGGTAATTGCTGATGGAGGTGTTAAACAAACAGGAGATGTTGCTAAAGCAATTGCTGCGGGAGCAGATTCCGTTATGCTTGGCGGCTTCTTCGCAGGTGTTGAAGAAAGTCCTGGAGAAAAAGTATTATTTGAAGGAAGAAGCTTTAAAATGTATCGCGGTATGGGGTCGCTTTCCGCTATGAAGCGGGGAAGCAAAGACAGGTATTTTCAGGATGTTGAAGATGATATTGCTAAGCTTGTACCTGAAGGTGTCGAAGGAAGAGTTCCATATAAAGGTCCTTTGTCTGATACGATATATCAGCTTTCAGGTGGATTGAGAGCGGCAATGGGTTATTGTGGTGCAAAAAATATTAATCAGTTGAAAACTAAAACACAGTTTATTAAAATTACTCTTGCAGGTATAAGAGAGAGTCATCCCCATGATGTTATAATTACAAAAGAGGCCCCAAATTATCACATCCAGAGCTGAGATTTATTTGAGAGGGCACACATAAAGTTCTGGTTATTAAATGTATAAAGTATTAGTAGTAGCATATTATTTTCCTCCGATGGGTTTAAGTGGAGTTCAGAGAACGCTTAAATTCGTTAAGTACATGAAAAATTATAATTGGGAACCAACCGTTCTTACTTCAGGAAATGTTGCTTATTTTGCTCACGATAAAATCTTAGCTGCCGAAGCTGAAAATGCCGGAATAAAAATTATAAGAGTCGGAGGGAAAGAACCGAATTCACTTTTATCAAGAAAATATAGTACTGTAAAGCCTCCCAGGGAACTTGTAAGAAAAATATTAAGTATGATCAGCCAGACTTTCTTCATTCCTGATAACAAAATTTCCTGGTCTAAAAAAGCAGCTGACGAAATTAAAAGTCTACTTAAGAAAGAAAATTTCGACGTAATATTTATTACTGCTCCACCTTTCTCATCATTTTATTATTTAAGAAAGTTAAAAAAACTTGATGTCCCGATTATGTTTGATTACAGGGATCTCTGGTATGGAAGCTACTTTGCTTTTTACCCTACTCTTTTTCATAAAGCATTACATAAAAGGATGGAATATCTCTCGTTAAAAGCTGCGGAAAAAATTGTTGTAACGAACAGGAAGATTAAAGAAAAACTAATTAATGCTTATAAGTTTTTAACCTTTAATGATGTTGTAATTGTTTCTCATGGTTTCGATCAGGAGGATTTTGAAAATGTGAAGCCCGAACCAAAACCAAATGACAAAATGATTATAACGTATTCCGGTGTATTCATTGAATATTGTACTCCAAAATATTTTCTTCAGGCATTCAAGAATTTAGCAATTGAAAGGCCGGATGTAGCTTCTCAAATACAGCTTAACTTTGTCGGATATCTCGGTAAAGAAAATGAAGCTTTAATAAAGAAGTTAAACATAGAAGAATTTATTAAAGAATTTGGCTATGTTGATCACAAGGAATCGATTAAAAAAATAATTTCAAGTGATGTTCTTTGGTTGATGGTGGGAAAGAAAAAAAATATTGATGCGATTCTTCCTGGCAAATTACTCGAATATATGGGCTCAAGAAAACCTATTATAGGATGTGTTCCCGATGGAGTAGCAAAACTAACACTTGAAGAATATGGTGCCTCTTTTTTAACTGAACCTGATAATGTTGAAGAAATTAAAAACACATTAATCAAAGTTTTCGAACTTTACAAAAAAAATGAGCTTCCGGTTCCGGATGAAGATGTATTACAGAAATATAGAAGGGATGCTCTCACGGAACAATTGACAAAACAAATGCAGCTTATTGCAAAAAAGGATGTCTTATGAGAGTTTTGCTTATCGGTTCTGGAGGAAGAGAACATGCTTTAGCAATTAAAATAAGCAAGAGTTCTCTTCTTGATAAGCTGTTCATTTTACCCGGAAATCCCGGGACTAAACAAGTTGGGGAAAACATTAAAATAAATCCTTCCGATCAAGAAAAGATACTTCAATTCTGTAAAGATGAAGCAATCGACTTAGTTGTTATAGGACCAGAGCAGCCGCTTGTAAAAGGCTTAAGTGATTATTTAAGAAATGAAGAACTTAAGGTTTTTGGTCCAAGTAAAAAAGCTGCTGAAATTGAAGCTCATAAATCATTTGCAAAGCAGTTGATGAAAAAATATAACATTCCAACTTCAGGTTTTATTGAGTTTCAATCTAACGAATATGATAAAGCAATTTCTTATTTGAAGGAAACGAAATATCCTTGTGTTATTAAAGCAGATGGACTCGCTGCTGGTAAAGGTGTTTTGATCTGTAAAAATTTTGAAGAAGCGGAAAAAGGTTTGAAAGAAATATTTTTGGATAAGGTTTTCGGTTCTTCAGGTGATAAAGTTGTTATCGAAGAATTTATGGAAGGGGAAGAAGCATCTATTTTTGCAATAACAGATGGAAAGGATTTTATCTGTTTACCTTCAAGCCAGGATCATAAAAGAATTGGTGATAACGATACCGGCAAAAACACTGGCGGTATGGGAGCTTATTCTCCGGCTCCTGTTGTTACTTTTGATATTCTGTCACTGGTTGAAAACGAAATTATAAAACCTACTCTTGAAGGAATGAGAAATGAAGATTGTCCTTTTTCTGGATGCCTTTATGTTGGGTTAATGATAACCAAAGAGGGACCGAAAGTAGTTGAGTATAACTGCCGGTTTGGTGATCCTGAAACACAGGTTGTGCTTCCTCTTCTAAGAGGAGATTTTCTGAAACTGCTTTATTCTTCTGCTGTTGAAGAACTTGATAAAGATTCAGTTTATTATGAAGACGGCTGCGCTGTTTGTGTCGTTGCTTCTTCAAAAGGATATCCTGATTCTTATCAGAAAGGATTTGAAATTTCCGGGCTCGATACAGATGATAAGAAGATTTTAATTTATCATGCTGGGACTGATGAAGTTGATAATAAAGTTGTTACTAACGGTGGAAGGGTATTAGGTGTTACCGCAGTTCTTAATGAAAATGATTTAAGAAAAGCAAGAAACAAAGCTTACGAAGCAATTAATGAAATTCATTTTGATGGAATGTATTACAGAAAGGATATTGCTGTAAAAGCTTTGAATAGATAGTACAAATAGCCCCGACATTTTATACCTGTTTGTTTTTCTTAAAACTGTTGAAACAGTTAAAAAAAATATTTTTTGTTTTAAGGTAACCCACGGATTAATCCGTGGGTTAATATAAAATCCATAGTATAACTCAACCGTTTCAACGGTTTACAAGCTATTCACTTAATTGGTTTTATTATTTAAAATTTAATATAGACTTTTCGAGTTAATACTAATCGAACCGCCACCAAAATAAATCAACAGAATTCCTGCTAACATCATTGAAATATTTTCGGCTAATTTCAGAAATCCTATTTTGGTCCCGCTCAAAGTTCCGAAGCAACCGCAATCAATATTTAATCCTCTGAAAAGACTTATAATGATTGCTATAGTAAAAATTCCGAGTAAAGTAGAAATTATAGAAGCATTTTCTTTTACTTTTATTCCGAAGATTAAAAGAATTCCTGTTGTCATTTCAATCCACGGCAAGATAAGGGCAGCTATGTTTATTAATGAAAAAGGAAGAAGCTTATAATTATTTATAGCTCTTGCAAACCCTGAAGGATCGGAAATTTTTTCCATTCCTGCATAAAGAAAAATAAACCCGATTACAATTCTACAAATGAGCAGGAAATATTTATTTGAGAGTATCTTTTTCACTTTTACTTTCAGATGATTCGATAGGATATTTTGCTTTTTGCCAATCAACCCAACCGCCGAAAAAAACATATAACTTTTTATATCCTTTATCGAATAATACATTGCCGAGAACAATGCTCAGGTCGCATTCAGAGCCGGCGCAATATGTAACAATTTGCTGATTTTTAAGAATTTTTTTAAGCATATATTCATAATCTTCGAAATGATCCATCGGAATATTAATAGCATTTTTAATATGTGCGGCATTGTAATCTTCAGGTTCCCTCGCATCTATAAAAAGAATATTTTTTTGGTAGAGTATATATGCCTGCTTAAGGTTAATTGACAAAGGTTCTGTTTGGATATCTTCTTTTTTTACTTCATTGTTAGATGCTTTTTTTTCATTATCACTCTTTAATGAAACCTGCGGAGATTCTTCTTTTATTTTATCATTATTGTGAATTTCATTTTGTTTACTGCTATCAATATTTTTTATTTTACTGCTATCCTGTAAAGAAGAATAAAACAGCGAATCATTTGCCTGTTTTAAAGTTTTTTGTTCAGGGAAAAATGGAATTCCAACGGGAGAGAAATAATTATATGTGAGCCCAATCAAAGAACTGATTATTATTATTAAAATAGCAGTTTTCAATTCAATTTTCATATCATAAATTTAGAAAAAATCATTGGCTATAAAAACATAATATTCATTTATCATTTTTAAGTTTGACTTTCTATTTCCCTTTCTATAGATTCACTCTAGCTAACTTCCCGGAAAAAATAATTATAATTTATAATAAAACACATCTCAGGAGGTCCAGATGAAAAAACTTTTCTTTGTGATGGCTTGTTGTTTAATGATCTTTTCAGTTAGTTCTTTTGGTCAGGATTCTACCAGCGATGCAAATCAGGCCTATATGGAATATATGACACCAGGCCCAATGCATCAAATGCTTGCCAATGAGGTAGGCAACTGGGATACAAAATCAACTTTATGGATGAAACCAGGAGACGACCCTGTTGTAAGCGAAGGAACAACTAAGGTAGAAATGATTCTCGGAGGAAGATACCAGAAGTCAACTACAACTAGTGAAATGATGGGAATGCCATTCGAAGGAATTAGTTTGACTGCTTTTGATAATGCAGCCAAAGAGTTTATTAATACGTGGATTGATAATATGGGAACCGGAATAATGATCAGTAAAGGTAAATATGATGAAGCAGCTAAAAAGGTTGTATTTAAAGGGACTTATTTTGATCCAATGACCAAAAATGATGAGCCTTTTATGGAAACTTACCAGGCTGTTGATAATGATCATCACACATTTGAAATGTTTACTTACCCGGGTGGACAAGAATTTAAATCAATGGTGGTTGATTATACACGTAAGAAAGGTATGTAATTGAATTGAGAGGGTAATCTTATGAGAGTCTTCTGCAACCAGGAAGATTCCTAAGATTAACAATTAAAGCCCGCTAAAAGCGGGCTTTTTACTTTTTAATAATTTCTTGTCTGATTATTGCTGTTTCCATTTTTCTGAAACAACACGACCTTTTTCAGTATCATCTACAACAAGAATAAGCTGATTTTGGTGATCGCTATAAATAACTTCTATATTTACACCTGCATCTGCCATCATTCGTGAAATTTTTCCTAATTGTCCTGGCTGATCTTGCTTTAGTTTCTGAACAAGCACTTCACGATCTGCAAGAACTTTAATTCCTTTTTCTTCCAAAGCTTTTTTGGCGGCGGTCGCATCTTCAAATAAAAAATGAGCAATACCTTTTCCTTCAACAACAAATCCGCCGCCGCCTTCAACACTTACTCCTGCATTTCCAAGAGTTTCTCCCATTTCTGCCAAAGCACCGGGTCGGTTTTCTAATTTTATAGCGAGGTCTCTCATTATTTTTACTTCTCTTTTATTGTGGAACAATATTTACTTTGGTTTTTACAGAATTTGATATAAAACATTCTTCATGAGCTAAGTGATGAATTTCTTCTAACTGGTTTTGGGTCGGAGTATTTTCTATAAAGTTTACTTTAGGTTTTAACGTAACTTCTGTCATTGCCAGTTTCCCATTTTCATCTTTTTCTAAAGTTCCTTCAGCATTATCTTCATAACTTTCTACAATATATTTTTTCCTGGCAGCGATTGATAAAAACCAAAGCATATGACAGCTCGACAATGAAGCTATGTATGCTTCTTCCGGATCAACTGCTGATTCATCCGACATTGGAAGTGGTACTATATGTTTTGACGAAGAAGCAGGAAATTCAATACCGCAGTCAAAAATCCATTTATGTGCCCTGCTGTATTTATTATCTGTGAACTTCTCATCGGATTTCTTTTTCCAGTATACTTTAACGTTGTATAACATTATTCATCCTTAAAATTAAATTGATATTTCTACGGAATGTTTTCTAGATATAATTTTCGAAAGGAATAAAATTATCAATCCTAAGAAAACATAAAAATCCGCTAAGTTAAAAACGCCGGTATGATAATCGAAGATTTCTATAATTATAAAATCTATAACTTTTCCGTGATTTAAAATCCTGTCTATTACATTCCCTATTCCACCGCTAAGAAAAAAAATTAAAGCGGTTATTTCCCATTTGTTTAATCCTTTTTTTGTAATTGTATAAAGAAACAATAAGAAGAGAATAAGAGGCACAATAATCTGGAATAAAATAAACTTTGTCTTTTCACTTAATTCGCTTCCAAAGCTCAGCATACCGCCGGAGTTTTCAACATAAAAGAATTGTAAACTTCCCCCTAAATAAGATTGAATAGTTTTGTCTTTTAATTCACTTTGAGCAATTTTCTTAGATGCCTGATCACAGCCTGCTAGTATAAAAACACTAAAACCAATTATCAGAACTTTCTTAATTAAATTCACTACATTATAACTCAAACACATCGAGCTTCTTAGGATAATAAACATTTTCATATCCTTTGCTTAATATTTTATCCCTTAAAGGTAAAGATTGCTCCGCTTTCACCGTGTACGAGAAAAATATTTTTTAATTTCTTTTGAGGAGAAAGTTTCAGATAATCGAGCAGACCTTTCTGATCTGCGTGGGCACTGAAATAATCCATACTTTTTATTTGTGCATTAACCTTGTGTGCATCTCCGAGAATATTTACTTCAGGTTCACCATCCATAATTTTTCTTGCAAGAGTTTCTTTTGCGGAATAGCCAACAAAAAGTATAAGATTATTTTTATTTCCAATATTGTTTGCTAAGTGATGAAGAATTCTTCCGCCTTCTGCCATACCTGAAGCGGAAATTATCATGCAAGGTTCCTTCTTATCATTCAATGCTTTGGATTGTTCCACATTCCTGATATAAGTGAGCCTGTTAAATCCAAAAGGATCTTCATAGTTATTAAGAAAGACTCTGTAAGTTTCCCTGTCGAAACATTCGGGATGCATTCGGTAAACCTCGGTTGCGTTTACTGCCAGAGGAGAATCAACATAAATAGGGAAGGGAGGAATGCGGTTCTGATCAATTAATTTATGCAAAAAATAAACAAGCAGCTGTGTTCTGCCGACGGCAAAAGCCGGAACAATAATTTTACCGCCTCTTCCAATAACTTCTTTTATTGTCAATGCAAGTTCTTCTTCAACTTCCGGAACAACCGGGTGAAGCTTGTTACCGTAAGTGCTTTCCATAATTAAAATATCGAGGTCTGTAAGAAGATTGGGATCTCTTATCACCGGCATTTCAGGTCTCCCGATGTCTCCTGAAAATCCTAAACGTGTAAGCTTTCCATTCTCTTTTATTTCAAGAGTAATTCCTGCTGAACCGAGAATATGTCCTGCATCGCGCCAGGTTGCAGTTACATTCGGAGCAACTTCAATTGCTTTATCATATTGTATCCCGATAAAATTGCTCATTGCTGTTTCAACATCTTCTTCTGTGTAAAGAGGTTCGAAAAGATTTTTCCCCTGCTTTGCTCTTTTCTTGTTCACGAACATTACATCTCTTTCCTGCAGGTGTGCAGAGTCTCTCAACATAATCTGGTTGAGATCTATAGTTGCAGTAGTTGTATAAATTTTTCCTGTAAATCCTTTTTTAACAAGGTTGGGTATATTTCCGGTATGATCTATATGTGCGTGAGATAAAAGCATAACATCTATCTCCGCAGGATTAAAAGGAAAGTTTTTGTTTATTTCAAATGCTTCTTTTCTTCTTCCCTGGTAAAGACCGCAGTCTAAAAGAATTTTTTTCCCATTTACCGTTAATAAGTGCTGTGAGCCTGTAACTGTCTGTGCGGCTCCGCAAAATTGTATTTTCAAAATAACTCCGCCGTTCTGTAATTAGAAAAATTTAAGCTATAAAATATAGGTTGTTTTTTACGTTTAAAAAAGAATATCGTCGTTTATTTTCCTAAAATTTTTTTCCGATGCTTTCTTCCCCAATTTCTTAATTCTAAAATTAGTTTCTCAAGTGATTGACCATGCGACGTAATTGAATATTCGACAGTAGGCGGAATGGTATCGTAGACTGTTCTTTGCACAAGCTGATTCATTTCCAGATCCCGTAGTTCCTGGGAAAGCATTTTGGCTGTTATGCCGGATACTTCACGCTGCAACTCTTTGAATCGCTTCTTTCCGAAAATTAGCGCACCAATAATTTTAATTTTCCATTTCCCGCGGATAATATCTAATGCGTCATTAATTTCAAGAAGCTGCTTAGAACATTCACCCGGATTCTTTGACAGACCGGATATTTCGGTTTTCATTAAATTTTTCCTGATTAGGTGGTATATAAAAGTATACCGATATACTTTAGGTAATTGGTTACTTTTTTATACTAAATATAAATAAATTTAGAAATCAAGCAAATGTTTTTTAATAAAGAAGGGAAAAAGGATACCCAAATGAAAGCAATACAAATTAACGCTTATGGTAATAATGATGTTTTGAAAATTAACGACAATGTTAAAATACCTGATCCGGCTCAGGACCAGATATTGGTAGAGGTTCATGGAGCAGGTCTTAATCCTGTAGATGGAAGTATAAGAGCCGGCTATTTAAAAGAGATGGTACCTCTTTCATTTCCCACAATTTTAGGAGGAGATTTTTCGGGAATTGTTATTAAAGTAGGAGAAGCCATTTCAAACTTTAAAGTTGGCGATTCCGTATACGGACAAGCAATTGTATTAAATGGCGGCTCTGGTTCGTTAGCGCAGTTTGTAGTAGCGAATACGGCAAACACAGCTCTCAAACCTCAGAAGATAAATTATATTGAAGCGGCTGCCTTGCCTCTTGCGGGTGTAAGTGCCTTGCAAGCTTTAGAGGGACATATAAAACTTGAGCGGGGTAAGAAAATTCTCATTCACGGTGGCGCCGGTGGTATTGGATCAATAGCTATCCAATTAGCAAAGTCTTTAGGAGGATTTGTTGCTACTACTGTTAAGACAGATGATGTAGATTACGTTAAAGAATTAGGTGCAGACCAGGTGATAGATTACCGGAATGAAACTTTTGAAGTAATGCTGAAAGAATTCGATGCCGTATTAGATACGGTTAGAGGTGAAACACAGAATAAATCATTCCGGGTTCTTAAGAAGGGAGGAGTTCTTGTTTCAATGATGGGAAATCCAAATACGGAATTAGCTAAAAGGTTTAACGTTACGGTTATTGGACAGGTAACTAATACAGATACAAAACATTTAAATCGTTTGGCTGAATTAGTTGATAGTGGAAAAATCAAAGTGCAGGTTGATAAAATATTTTCTATCGAGCAGATCAAAGAGGCATTTAACTATCTGGAACAAGGTCATCCGCGAGGTAAAGTAGTTGTTAAAATTACAAATTAAATTATAACTGTGAGCCTGTAACTGTCTGTGCGGCTCCACAAAATTGTATTTTCAAAGTAACTCCGTTGTTCTATAATTAGAAAAATTTAAGCTATAAAATAGGATTTGTTTTTTTAATTAGGAAGGGTGAAAGCTAAAGAAGCGCACTGTGGAGTACTTGATTCGCTAGTCTAGTATTTCCAAATTAACGAACACTTTTTAATGTTGTTTCTCTTTGAAAAAGTTGCCATTCAAATAATTCAAGTAGCCATATTCTACTTTGATTTAAAAAACCATAATCAGTATCCAGTATCTTGAGTCTTGTAAGAATGCAACACTATGTGGATCATACCGCACAAGAGAAGCAAGCCAAAAATGTAAACTGTAAAGTATACTAATTTGTGGAAGTTCCAGAGGAAGATGACTTTGTTCTGGTATTGAATACATTAGTTCATCGAATCCCATATGTACAAAAAGATTAAGCTGATTAATTTCATCTTCTACTAATTTGTACAGTCCATATCTCTGACCACTTGGAATTTTTTTAGCATTCTCTAGCTCAAAACTCCATAATTCCTTGTTTTGGTTCTCGACTTGTATATACCTGTTACTTTTATATGTAATTTGCTCTAAAGCTTTGGGCGGCTGAGTTTTAATTCTTTCATTTTCTCTTTCTCTACTGAGAACTTAATCCAGAATTCATTTTTTTTCAGATCAAATAGACTATCTATTTCTTAAGTGTTAGTAATCTAACAGGTTGCCCATAGGTCCTTTCATATTCAATTGTAGTTTCTGGCGAGTATGCAAAAAGATCTTTAATCTTAAGTTTAGTTGGATTTGGAATTTTTTGTGAGTTGCCTGTTATTGCTTCATATAGCTCATGCCAAACACCTCTTGTTGTTATACTAACATATTCATTCTCCATATTCACCATATAGTCCTTACTTGGCTTCCAACTTATGCCGTGTCGATAGTCTCAGCTCTTTTATGGAATTTTGGTTTCTTCATTTCGCAAACAGCTTTTGCCAAGTTAAGAAAGGAATAATAGTAAAAGAGAGGAGCTGTTCTTGAACTTATTGATTTTGCCGCTTTGTAGAATTCATAAGCTTGCTTTATGTAAACTTTGACATTATATGTAGCTGCATCTCGAAGGCGTTTATTCTTTATTCCGTAAACATCAGAAAGTGTTGCATCCGCAACTTCACTTGCACATAAATGATTGATAGACGTCCACTTTATAATCTCTGGATCTCCGATAGTTGCTTCGCGGCTATCCAAGGGAAGAAGATGGAATTCAGCGGACAGTCCTTCTCTTTGCTTTTGGAGTGCCATTAAACTAACTCATAAGTAAAATTAATTTCCCCAACCCAAATAAAGAAAATAGGGGAGCTGTTGTTAATACTGGGGTAAAATTAAGTTAAAAAATTTAGAATGTAAAATGTAGAATTTAGAATTGAAGATGTGAAACGGCAAAAGGGAGAAATGACTTTGAGACTCTGGGAATTTGAGATTATGGGAAAAGGCAAAGAGCATAGCGCAAAGTGTTCTCATTATCTCATCACTCATAATCTTGTAAAGGCAGAGGGCAGAAGTGGAGAGGAGACTCTTGGAGGTGTGTGAGCCAAACTATTCTAAAACTTTCTTTTTACTATAAATCGACAACAGTGTTAAATTTCCTGCAAATATGGTGGTCAATAACTGCAAGAACGGTGAAATTAAGATCATTAATATTAACCAACCAATTAAACTTGCTCGCGGTGTATACAAAATTAAAGGTAAGCCAAAGTTTACAATCTCTTCGTCAGACGCTTGCAATATTGTAATGCTCCACCCCCAGATTAGAATCATACCAACTAATGTAACACAAGCAGTAATGCAAGAGTATAACAAGAGTTCTTTAAAAATATCTTTCATTTCGTTTGGGTTGAGAGATATTCTCCTTGCTATGTACCATCCAACCAAAAACCCAAAAACTATATTAAAAATTGGCACACCCATTCCCATGCCCATACATATCATGTCTAAAACAACAAAAAGCAGAAAAACAGTTTTTAGCTTAAGTTTATCAATTCTTGATATCTGCCTTATTATAATTTTCATTCACTTTGCACTTTCATCTTGATAGTGATCTAACATCGCACGTAATTGTCTTAAAACTAATGGAGAAATCGTTACCCAAATCAAAACCACAACCCATAGGCGGCCTTCTAAGAAATTATAGTCGTGGAATAATTTTGTCCACGGATGACCCATAACAAAGTGTCCAAAAACAAATTCAAAAATGATGGTCATTACAAGCCAGAATATCCCAACCCTTAAAGCTTCTGCAGTTGAATTCAATTTTAGCCAGGGAATAATAAACCAAACGTAAAGTCCGAACAACAGGATAAAGCTTAAAACCGATAACTGGTGAGCTGTAAGCTCGTCGAAATAAATTCGATAAATGAATTGACGAATACTGCCGTTAACAATTGCAATGAAAACACCGGGAATCCACGTAAGTAAGTATTTCCATTTCAAAATCATCTAATCAAACTCATCATCATCATTCGTGCTTAAAACTAATTGACACTATCAGCCAAAAAATCCATATACATGTTGTAATAATTGCAATGGCAAGAGGAAACCAGAATGCAATGATTGCACATATAGAATAAACTATAAATGCGAAGTATCCATATTTTCTGTTCTCACGAATTGTCAATTCAGATTTTTCGTCTTTAGCTAATTGATTTTTAATCACCGCACTTGTAAATAAAATCCAGCCAATAGCCTGAATTGCCATAGTGGAGACATAAAGAATTACTGCGGGAGAGGAATGATCTGTTAAAAGATATTCACCCATCAAAGCGGTTGGAAACGGAATAAACACAACGGTAAGCAGCAAGAAACCATTTGCAAAGATAAATGCAGCAGATGACCTGTTTATCAATTTTAAACCACCGTGATGGTTAGCCCAGGTTATAAGAATAATTATAAAACTTAATACAAAAGCAAATATAGATGGGAGAATATGCTTAAGAGCAAGCCACAAATCATTTGTGGTATCAATTCTTTCTGTTGATGGAATTTTAATATCGATGATCAACAAAGTTAAAGCAATTGCGAATACTCCATCGCAAAAAGCTTCTAACCGTGAGTTGGGATTTGCTTCTGCCATATTATTATCAGGTGTTTAAGCTTGCAAAAATAATTAAGGTTCTCTAATCTTCAAATATTGTTGCGCCTAACATGTTGCCATCTAACACTCTATTTAAGTGATGTATCGAGAGAACATTTCAATCTAATTTCTCAAACTTACAAGTATTAAAATAGGTAGTGCCTCCAGCTACTTCAGTGGCACCTCCAACTAGCATAATAAATACTGTATCACTTGAGATAGTGCTAAGAGTATCGCTGAAAGAATAAAGCGTCCATACAGTGTCAGTTAGCGGCATTGTAACGAAAGGTTCACGCTCTAACTCACAGGGAGGGCGATTAACATATACAGAAATAGCACCCCCAATTCCAGTTCTTTTCCCATAAATTGAAATACGATACAGATGATTTCCTGACGGAACCGTTAAGTTTGCGTAGATGGAATTACTAGGACACGGCGAAAATTGTCTTGCTTGAAATGTTATGGAAAATCCTCCTCCGCCTGAAGGTATATCCTGAGAGAACTCCGTGACAGAGGTATCCGACTCTTCCCATCTGTGCCAACCATCCAACGATGGTTTACCATTCCGCTCAAAGGTAGAATTGGTAATCAAGTTCGTGGCACTTGATGGACCAGTACCATTGTCCTTGCAACCTACACAGACAATAGCCAACAGTAATACGAAGACTATTTTTAGTTCATATAATATTCCATTACACATTGCAGTATTCTTTTATAATTACCAGATTTTCACTCTTTGATCTGGAGGTCTCCACATCGGCTGCCCGGGTTTAATATTAAATGTTTCATAAAAAGCAGGCAGGTCACTAAATGGTCCGTTCACGCGTAAGAAGTTCGGTGAATGCACATCAGTTAAAACCAGTTGAGCGAGTAATTCCGGTCGCATATGTCCCAACCAGGAATATGCATAACCAAGCCAGAATCTTTGAGCAGGGGTAAGCCCATTTATTTTTTTACCTTCTTTAAATTCATCAGTTTTTTGGAAAGCATCCCAGCCGATAACCAGTCCGCCTAGATCGGCAATATTTTCTCCAAGTGTTGCTTTACCATTAATGTGCATGCTATCAAGCACCACATAGTTGTCGAACTGTTCAATCATCAGCTTTGTTTTTTCTTTGAACTTCTCTTCATCTTGCTTTTGTCCACCAGTTATGTCAAATTTCCGTTTGCATCATAAAGTCTTCCTTCATCATCGAAGCCGTGAGTCATTTCGTGTCCCATTGTAGAAGCTCCGGCATAACCATAAGCGACAGCATCATCAACAAGTGAATCGGGAACACCGGGAACAATAAAAGCTGCAGCAGGAAGTACTATTTCATTATTGGATGGATTGTAATATGCATTCCAGGTTTGCGGAGTCATATCCCATTCTGTTTTGTCGACTGGTTTGCCAAGCTTATTTAAATCTCTCTCAAACCAAAACTCACTTGCCATGATTGTATTTCTTGCATAAGAATCTCTGTTAACCGTTAGCTTTGAAAAATCTTTCCATTTATCCGGGTAACCGACTTTTTTTGTTATAGCATACAATTTAGCAAGCGCCTTTTGTTTAGTCGAGTCGCTCATCCAATCTAAATTGCGTATCCTGTTTGCGAAAGCATCAATAAAATTATCAACCATTGTTTCATATCTCTGTTTCGTTTTCGGAGAATAATATTTTTCAACATAAATCTGTCCAATCAATTCACCCATAGCGTTTTCGGTTGCATCCTGTATTCTTTTCCATCTTGGACGTTGCTCTTTAACGCCAGACATAATTGTTCCTCTAAAGTGGAAATGCTCATCATCAATTTTGCTGCTTAAAGTGTTTGCACAATCTTCAATAAAATGAGATTTCAGGTAAGCTTTCCATTGGTTAATATTGAATTTGTTTATTGCAGCGTTAAGTTCGCGGTAAAATTCCGGCTGACCAACAATAACAGAATCAAGATTACCGGCTCCCATATCACTCAGCATTAGTTTCCAATCGATTGAAGGAGTAAGCTTCTGAAGCTCATCAACAGACATCTTATTATAATTTGCATAAGGATCACGCAAGTCTTCAAGCTTCCTGGATGAATCAGCAAGAAACTTTTCAATCTGGTAAATTGAATTTAAGTTTTCTTTGGAATCGCTGTACTTCTTTCCCAGAAGATCCGACATTTTAACGACATGCTTCTTATATTCCGACCTAATATTTTCAGTGCGCGTATCTTTTCTGAAATAATATTCTCTGTTCGGTAATCCGAGTCCGCCTTGCCAGAGATATAAAGCTTCCTTCTCGCTGTTCTTATTATCCTGTGCTACAAACATTCCGAACAAGATACTACCAACACCTTCTCTATGCAGCATTGCAGCAGTTTCAAATAAATCTTTTTTAGTCTTTATAGAATTTATTTTGTCGAGTTCCGGCTGAACAGGGGAAATACTTTGCTCTTCAATTTTTGATGTGTCCATACCGGTAAAATAAAAATCACCTATTTTTTGTTTATTGCTTCCGGTTGGAGCGTTAGAAGCGGCAGCCTCCTGAAGTATTCCTTTTAACCTATTGTAAGTTTCTTCATCTACAAGATTTGGTAAACCCCAATATCGTTCGGATGCAGGTATAGGATTTTCTTTCATCCATCTTCCCGTTGCATATTGGAAGAAATCAACACCGGGATCGGCTGTTGTATCCATTGCTTCGGTTAAAAAATCTTCCCCGGCTTTTTGTTTGGAAGAATTACACGATATAAAAGAAAAAGAGAGAAAGGAAAAGATGAATGCAAATAGTGCTAAAGTTTTCATAGTTGATTTTTTATTATTTGAAATAGTTTTATTGTTTGCATGAAAAGTAAGCAGTTCAAGATTAAAATAAAACTGAAAATAAAGGTCTCTCAAAAGTTATTCGAGGCAATCCATTAGCGCTGGCTGCATCCTGCTAAAGAATAATTACAATTGTCTTATCTTTGTCTACTTTAACAAATAGAACTCTTATTTAATGTGAAAAAATTCTTTAGCCTTTGAAATAAGGTCAACATCTGTCAATACAACCTTAATGAATTCTGGTCTTTGCTCTCCATCAGTGAATATATAACCAATCGAGTTTTGTTCTCTTTTGAAAATCTCTACCTTATCATTACCATAATTAATTTTTATTAGTCGGGATGTTGTATCTTTAATTTCAATTCCTAATTCCTTTAAGATTGGATTAGCTTTTCCCGCATAATAATAATAATCAGAATAAACTTCTGTGTCATTATCATTCATTGTGCTATCTAATTCGTTTTCGGATGGTCCCCAAAATATAATTTGTTTTACGGATTTTTTTTGTATGAATTGGCTACTATTAATTATTGTATGACAGTAACCGATTGAAGCAAATAAGAACAAAATGGCAATAGTTTTTTTCATTATTGTTGTTCTTATAAATCAAAAACTTCTTTAAACTTGAATTTCAACAAGTCGTTTACCGGCATAAATAATAATGTCGGTCTTTCTACTTTAAAAGCAGTAAGACTAAGATCGAATTTTCCATCAACTTCAAGTTTGTTCCCGGACCATTTTTGCATCAGCATCTAATTCAATATTTTTTGTTATTCCATGAAACGTCATTTGTCCTTCGATTTTCAAGCTGTCGCCGGTTTGAGTTATTGAACTGCTTAAAAATTTTGCATCAGGATAAGTAATGGCGTCTATAACTTCCATTGCATGTGAATCACGGTTCGAATTACCGCTGTTGAATGTAGTAACCCCCACATCAACTAAAACAGCCTTAATTTGCTTTGCGTTCTTATCAACCTCAATGATACAATCGGCACTTTTACTTATCCCTTCAACTTCATGAAGAGGATGAGTTAATTCATAAGAAATAACAGATTCAGATTTGTCAGATTGCAACCGGTCCGATTGGGCTCTCACAAAACAAACCAATACAAAAATTACAAGAACAAACAATTTTGTTTTCATAGATTTGCCTCGTTAAAAAAATAAAACAATTATTGACGTCGCGAAAGTGGCGGTAGTGATATAACCTAACACCTGGTGAAAATGTGCTTTGTCCATATTTAAAACGTGGTGCCTTTGTGAAATCATTGAACCAATAATCGGAGTTATGATCATCCCTGCAAAATGTATCCACGCCAAAGTCTTGTGAATTGAAGTGGTACTTTCTTCGTCATCTCTCCGGATAATGGCGGAGGTGATAAAATCGCAAGTAAACCTGTTAATGCATAAGTCCCTATAGTAAATGTAACCAAAGTTTGATGTGTCCCGGAGAAATTCCGTCTTCCATCAATTACTTTCTGTCCGTAATAAGCTGAAGCTAACATTAATCCCAATGTAGTCACTCCTGCAATCTGGTGTATCGAGAGCATTGTTCTTCTTGCCTGTATTTCGTCTTTTCTTGATTCTGCAGTAAGCGGACCGGCTATCCCGATTTTGCGCATAAAGCCATTTTCGCCCCATAAAAATTTTTCTGTGAAACTAATATTATCAGGCAGCAGCTTTGGTTTGAAAGCTAAAGATAAAGATGAAAGATCATTCCCGGTTGATACTGTGCTACTATCTGAGTTTTGTAAAGTATCAGCTGAATTGTTAGCAGTTGCTGAATTATTTGAGTTGATAAGAGCCGGATTATTATTAAAAATTTTTACTTCCTGTGCATAATTAAGGATTGTTAGGCTGAGAGAAAAAAATACTAAAGAAATCAGTCCCGGATTTTTTATGAACAAAAATTTATGAAACAACCCTGAACCTGCAGAACCCGATCTTTCATCTTTCATATTTGTCCCTTTTTCAAGATGGATTATAATATTATTTTTTCAATTGAGATGTAAATACAGAAATGAACATGTCTCTCCCCGTAACTTTTTGTAATAAATGTCCTGCGGAATTTTTAAAGTTCTGTTTTGTATTTTTAAAAATAAAAAAGCAACGTAATAAAAATCTGCCACAGGTTTTTATCTTAATTAAATTTTTAAAAGAATCTAAACTTGTAACAAATTTCTTTAACTGTTGCTTTCCAAAATTGCTAGCGTAATATCTTAATAATTACTTTTTAAATGCAATACCAAATAAAAGGGTACCTAATATCGGCACTAAACTAAATCTATATTTTTTGTTTAAAATTCCTGTTAAAATTTTAATAAATAAAAGGAATAAACCTTTTTGTGATTTTCTCATAATCATAAAATTGTTTGCCATATCTTCTACTCAGGTGTATTTCGAGTTTTGGTATATTGTAATAAGAGAAGAACAGAAAAAGAAATAATGGAATAATTAAAGCAAATATATTTCTTGTAATAATCGTATAACCAATTACCCAAAGTAGATCACCAAAATAATTAATGTGCATTGAATATTTAAACAATCCCTCCGTATAAATTTTCCGCCTGTTCTCAGCTTTTTCCTTCCAAAGATGTCTTTGAATTTCAGAACAAGTATTGATGAATGAACCTACTGCAAAAATTAAAATTCCCAGGTAATCAATAACATCTATTGACTGTGGTGTTGTTAATGCAAACAAAGCAAATCCCACATAATAAAGTCCAAAAGCAAAAGATATGCTTATGCTTTCTTCCCATGGGATTTTTCTTTTAAAAGATAAATCATCATAAATCCGATTCGCAGAAATACTACTATCGAAAAGACAAAAATAATTGTTCTTCTCTCAATGGATGCACTAATGTTTTCTATCCTAAGCCTGTATAAAATTTTGTAGCCACCGTTTTGAAACAATATCCAATATGAGAACCACAATAATAGAAGTTCCAACGCAACAATTATCATTTTCTGGGGGATGCTTCGATTTTTTTCTTCGTACAAAATCATTTTACAATATAAGTATTTATGTGTCTATAATCACAAATTTTATTCCTTATGCTTTCAAGATTTTTCCCCTTTTTCGATGTCTTATTTTAATATAAAAGTATTTAGATGTCCCAAAATATTCCTTAAACATTCCTTGTTTTAAAGCATTTTAATTGTTTCCTCAACCATTTTATTATGGCTTTATATACTTAAGCTATTTATATTTCCCACAAATTTTCCAAGCCTATAATAACCATAGATGTCGTTGAAAACGTGTAGAACCGGAGCGCATTAATTTTGTTTAGGTCATGCAAATCTTCGGAGGCAATTAACTGGTATTTTCTCAATTAATCCTTTTCCCCTCCCAAGTTAAAAAAGCAGCAATACTAATTTTTGCTTGCTTTAAAATAAGCTATCTACTTAATTATTGCAAGAAGTTTTAAATTGATGATAAAAATTTTCTCAACTCATTAGATTTTTAAAACTTTCTTATTAACGAATTGGATAATAATAAATCCTCAATCATTAATTCTTTTTCCATTCAGGGAAACGTCCCGGTGTATATGGTGCACCAAACTTTTCAAATTCTTTTTCAATCTGCTTTGTTTTCTCATCAATTGATTTTAACGAAGCAAGAAGCTGATCAAAAACATTTGCAGCAGTATCATAAGATTTTTTAAAAGTTGTTGTTGGTGCTGCAGTTGTACTCCATAAAGCAGATGTTATTAAATCAACTCTATCCTTTACAGATGTAGGCGAAGCTCCTTCATATCTTGTTCTTAATGGATCTCCGTTTAATTTTATATTAAAGTTCTTAAGTTCCTGTTCTAATGAAATCACCTGTCTGTAAACAGAATCAGGAACTTCCGGTGATTCTAATACATCTTTTTTAAAGTAACTTATCTTATCGTTAAGCTCTTTCCTGTAAGCATCCGCACCGGAAATTGCTCTTGTTAATTCAGCAACTTTTTTATTAAAGGCATCGAGAGCAATTTTATCTTCTGCCGGAAGAGTGGTATTGTTCAACGTTTTACAAGTAAATTCCTGTTTGGGTACGAGTTCTGTAAATTTTCCATCTGCAAATTTTGAGAGTGAAATAAAATATTTTCCCGGGACAACCATATAACCTTTATCAGGCTCATTCCAAGGAATAGAATTATCAACCGGCTCCAGGGAAATGGGTGTAAATTTGTCGTATCTGAAATCCCAATCAATTCTTTCTACACCCTTTTTAATATCCGTTTTTATTTTTCTTACAGTGTTTCCTTCAGCATCTGAAATTGTAAAAAGAAGGTAAGCTTCCGGTTCATTCATTTCATTTTTAAGAGTATCATAAGGAGGATATTTTATATCTTCGCCCTTTTTCTGTTCTGCTTTTTCTTCATCTCTCCTTAATTCCTTTAAAGTTTTGTATTCATCTTTGATGTAGTAAGTAAAAACAGCTCCTACCGGCGGATTAGGAGCGGAATAAAAACTGGCTCCCATAAATCCAATTCCTTTAAAACCGAAAGGGTTTGATGGTATGAACATCAATGCATCTTCAATTGGGAAAATGTATGCTTCTTTCTTTAGAGTCTCTTTAGATAATGAACGCAAAGGGGAATAGTTATCAAGAATGTAAACTCCTCTTCCGAAAGTTGCAACTACAAGATCGGTTTCACTTTTCTGGATTACCATATCTGTTATACATTCAGTTGGAATTCCGTTCTTCAAAGGAATCCATTCATTTCCACCATCGTTGCTAAAATAAACTCCGAATTGTGTTCCGACAAAAAGCAGATCCCTATCAACAAAATCTTCAGCAAATGAATAAGTGCTTCCTTTAACAGGCAGGTTGTTGTTTATAAGAAACCATGTTTTTCCACCATCTGTAGTTTTGTAAAGATAAGGTTGATAATCTCCGCCTGAAAAATTATGGCAGGCTGCATATGCAACAAGCTTATCAAAGTTGGAAGCAACGATTTTATTTATCCTGGCATATTCAGGTAAACCGGGAGTTGATGATTTAGTCCAGTTGATTCCTCCGTTAGTTGTAAAGTGAATCAGCCCGTCGTCCGATCCTGCAAATAAAATATTTTCATCAAGAGGAGATTCTGCAATAGTTGTTATCTGAGCCCTGGAACCTTTATGCGCAAGCTGATCAATACTCCAGCTTTGTCCCATAAGCTTCTGCATTTCCTTTGGGACACCCCGTGTAAGATCAGGGCTAATTTCTTTCCATGTACTTCCCATATCATCGGTTCTTAAAATCTTATTGCCGCCAAAGTATAATCTTTTATTATCGTGTTGGGAAATGAGCAAAGCAGCATCCCAATCAAACCTGTATGCCGAATCAGCAAAGTCATAAGGTTTAATAAATAAATTCTCACCACTTTTCTTATCATATCTTACAAGCCCGCCGTTTTGCGACATAGCATAAATTATATCTGGATTTTTCCAATCAACCTGAGTTTGAAAACCATCACCTTCATTTGTAAAAAACCAATCTCTGTTATTTATGCCTGCAGAACTTATAGTTCTTGAAGGACCACCCAAACTGTTATTATCCTGTGTGCCGATATAAACATTATAAAATGGAAGTGAATTATCGGTTGTTACTTTATAAACTTCTGCAATAGGAATGTTTGATTTAAAATCCCAGTTAGTTCCCTGGTCATAAGTATCATAAACACCACCGTCGCATCCGGATATTAAATGTTTGTTGTTATCAGGATCAATCCATAAAGCATGGTTATCAACGTGTTTATGATTTTCTCCAAGATTCTTCCATGTCTTTCCCTCGTCGATACTTACCTGAATAAAAACATCCATGCTGTAAATTCTGTCTACATCGTGAACGTCACAAAAAATTTTCTGGAAGTAGAAAGGATAAGATGAAATGTAACTGCTTTGTTTTGTCCAGCTTACTCCGCGATCATTACTTTTATAAACTCCTTTATCCTTATCTGTTGCCTCAACAATCGCATAAATAATATCGGGATTTACTGGAGAGATTGCCAGTCCGATTCTGCCCATATCTTCAGTCGGTAATCCTTTGGTCATTTTTTCCCATGTAGTTCCACTGTCGAGACTTCTGTAAATTCCACTTTCTGGTCCACCATAAATTCCTGTGTATAAGTTGCTCATTCTTTGATGGGCAATTGCATAAAGAATGTTTGAATACCTTGGATCCATATGAACTTCAAAACATCCTGTATAATCACTTACAGAAAGAACTCTGTTCCATGTTTTTCCACCGTCTGTTGTTTTATAAATGCCTCTATCTCCGCCTGCATTTCTTAATGGTCCCATTGCTGCTACATAAACTATATCGGAATTTTTTGGATCAACAATAATTCCACCTATCTGTTCAGAATTCTTTAACCCCATGTTCTTCCAGCTTTTTCCGCCATCTTCACTTTTGTAAATGCCATCACCGTAAATAACATTGCCCTGGTTATTGTTTTCGCCTGTACCAACCCATATAATATTAGGATTGGAAGGATCTATATCGACTGCGCCAATAGAATAAGCTCCCTGGTTATCGAAGACAGGGTTAAAGGTTATCCCGTTATTTTCTGTTTTCCACAACGAGCCATGCCCGGATGCAGCAAAATATTCATTATGGTCAAAAGGATTTACAGCTATCACAGAAATCCTTCCGCCGGTTATTGCCGGACCAATACTTCTGAATGATAGCCCCGGTAGGGAAACATTCTTAAGTGAATCAGGATTGGATTTATCCTCTGCAGAAGTCAAAGACAAAAAAACAAAAAGAACTATTATTATAGATCTAGATAAGTTTTTCATATAAACAACTCAGGTTATTTTTTTAGAATGGTTAGACAATAGAAAAAATTATTTCTTTTTATAGATTTAGTTATCAGTTTTTACCTTACCTAAATCTAAATAACAGAAATTACAAAGCAAATATTATTTACAAAAAAAATGATGAACGGTAATATTAAAAATTAGTGAGAGATTTTTTAATCTCATTAAGAATATTTTCCGAATAAATTTTAACTTCGCTGTTAATTACCTCTGCCTTTTTAAGGAACTCTGCTGCATAAGTTTTATTAGATAACGAAGAACAGTTTATCATTACATTTTGGTAAGCTCCTTCGGCAGAAGTTTTGAGCAAAGTTGCAGCAACTCCGGTATCAGATAAGGAATTCTGATTTCCTTTGGAAGCAATTGTCTTTATAAAAGGAATTACAGTTCGACAGGTTTCTATAACTCTCGATGGAACAGCAGCAGCCTGGATAGTCGCACTTTCAATTCTATCACTTCTTGTTTTCTTTTCATCTTCGGTCTCCTTTGGTAACCTGAACGCTTCCATAACCTGTTCGAATGCTTTGTTATCTTCATCCGCAAGTTTCAGAAAATCATTTTTAAAACCTTCAAGCTCAATAGAGATTTCTTTCATTTCATTTTCAGTTTCCGCATACTTTTTCTTACCAATTGTAAGATTGCAAACCATTAATCCCAAACTGCAAGCAAGCGCTCCGCAAAATGCTGAAACATTTCCCCCGCCGGGAGTAGGGGAGTTTGAAGAAAGCTCATCAAGATAGCTTTTAATTGTGTTTGATGTGTTCATAATTATTTCTCAAGTATTTGTCATTCTGAGCCTGTCGAAGACTGACGAAGTCATTTACCAAGTGTCACACTTCGACTTGCTCAGTGTGACATCTAAATCATATAGTCAATAATTTTTTCATCTTTTACAAATTTATTCAAAGAACTTAATCCAAGTTTTTCGATTGCAAGATCAACTAATTCTTTTTCATTTGTAATTTTATCGCCGGAATAAAATCTTCCTGCCTTAAGAAGTGCTTCGAGTGGTACGAGCCCAACAATCTCACTTCCATTAATTTCGGTTCCTAATCTCGCAGCTTCTTTCTTAACCTCCTCAAAAGCAATATGAAGAGGAGTAATGTTATAGTTTGTAAGATTCATAGAAACTTGTGTTATGTTATACTTCTCGAGCGAAACTCCCATGCCTTTTACATTCTTAAGTCGTCCCGGTTCTTTAACAGCTTTGCCATTAACTTTTATAATATTTCCCTGGTCATCTCTCCTTGTTCTTCCGGATTCCCGTAAAATTTCTGCGATCTCTCTGGCTATGTTAACATTTGTGGATTTGATATTAACGTTGTAAGCAATAAGAAAAAATCTTGCGCCAGTTACAATTGCGCCAAGTTTAGAATTAAATTTTGCTTCGCCAAAATCAGGAATCCATTCAACATCATTTAACTTTTCTTCGAGTCCTTCATATTCTCCTTTCCTTATATCAGAGAGATTCTTTCTTTGCGGTTTTCTTGCTGCTTCTTCATAAAGATAAACAGGTACATTAAGTTCCTGAGAAATTCTTTCACCAAATTTTTCAGCAATCTTAATGCAATCTTCCATTGTAGCTTCTTTAACAGGAACAAAAGGGACAACATCGAGTGCTCCAAGTCGCGGATGCTCACCTTTATGTTTTGTCATATCGATATTTTCAGCAGCAGCTTTGCAGGCATTTATCGCTCCTTCAAGAATACCGTTTTCATCTCCTGCAATAGTAACGACAACACGATTGTAATCTGCATCTGGTTCAAGATTAAGAAGCTTCACTCCATTAGTTTTTTCTATAGCAAGTTTAATTGCATTAAAAGTATTTTCATTTTTCCCTTCGCTAAAGTTGGGAACACATTCAATTATTTTCATATTATTTTGTTGAATAAATTATTTCTCCTTTTTTTATCGTTATACAATTAAGATTCTTTCCAACATTATAAACTATATCGGAATAATTGCAAGTATCGAACACCGCAAAGTCTGCTTGCTTTCCAATCTCAATACTTCCTGTTACTTTGTTTAGTCCAATCGCTTTTGCAGAATTTATTGTTACAGCGCTGATTGTCTCTTCAATCGTCATTCCTGTTTTTAAGGCAGCAAGACTCATAATAATATTTAAATTTGCAATATTGGAAGTACCTGGATTATAATCCGTTGCCAAAGCAACAACCGCATTGTTATCAACTAATTTTCTTGCAGGCGCATATTGATAATTAAGAAAGAAAGAAACTCCCGGCAAAATTGTACAAACAATATCAGAACTTCCCAATGCTTTTAGTTTTGATTCTTCAACAACTTCAAGATGATCGACACTTGTGATACTATGCTTTAAAGCCAAATCAATTCCACCAATATTGTTGAACTGTTCTGTATGAAGTTTTAAGCCGAGCCCGGCGTCTTTTGCTTTAATAAATATTCGTTCTATTTCAGAAGAAGAGAAAGCAGTCTTTTCGCAAAAGGTATCACAGTACTTAGCAAGCTTGTGTAAAGAAATGTATGGGATGAGTTTGTTTATTAATAGATCAATGTAACCTTCGTGGTTATCTTTAAATTCCGGAGGGAAAGTGTGAGCGCCAAGAAAAGTCGGAACAATATCGATTGGGAAAATATCTTTTAAATAATTTATAGCCTGAAGAAGTTTTAGTTCGTTTTCATGATCTAGTCCATAGCCGCTTTTTATTTCGAGAGAAGTAATTCCTTGTGAAATAAAATAATTTACCCTTGGAATTAGAAGATTTATCAATTCTTCAACAGAAGAACTTCTTACAGCTTTAACTGTAGAATTTATTCCGCCGCCTTTTTTTGCAATCTCTTCATAACTTTCCCCTGAAAGCCTTCTTCTAAATTCATCTGCCCGTGAACCTGCAAAAGCTGAGTGAGTGTGACATTCGACTAAACCGGGAAGAACAACTTTATCATTTATATCTATTATTTTATCATCTGAAGATATTTTAATGGAAGGGTTTGGAGTTATATCTTTTATATAACCGTCTTCAATTACTATGGAATGATTTTCAATTACGGAAATGTCTTTAAGTTCTTTACCCCTTTTATAGTTTTTCCCCTTTGTATTTACTGTGATTATCTGAGCAGGATTGGAAAGGATTATTTTCATTGTTCAAAAACATTTATGCTGTCGCTAACAACTCTTGCTTCAGAATAACCCATTTGTTTCAGCTTAAAGCTTAAATTATTTGCGTTGGTATAATCTTTAAAATCGCCAACACTTACCTTGTAGAAAGGTGGATCGAAACTTATATACACTTGTTTCTGCGCTGTCTTAAAATAAATGTTGGAACGCATACTATCAGCTTCTTCCAAGTTATCAGTTGCAATAACTAAAACGCGATAACCGCCTACTTTATTAATTATTTTCTGTGATGATGAAAGAGTGTCAATATTTTTTTCTTCGTAGCCATACCATACATCCAGGTTTTTTGAAGGAGCAGGAAAATTAAGTTTCTTTTCGGGAATGTCTAATTTTGTTCGGTATGGTGTAAAATCAAAATCTTCTTTTGTTACTTCATTTGTTTTTTTAGTCGTGGTTTCATTCTTATCTTTTTTCCCTTCATCGTTTGAATATCTGCCGCCTGTAGAAGCGCTACATGAATAAAAAATAAGCAGACAAATAAAGAGTAGCGAAAATGGTTAGTTTCTTCTTCATAGCATAAAAAATTGTTTTCTATAGCTAAATATAAAGGATATTAAAGATTACTAAAAGATTTTTGTATCTGACTGCTCATCATGCGCCATAAAGGTATATAATATAATAATTTTGAGAAACTACCGATATTTTAGTAAATTAGCTGAATAAAAAATAAATTTTGCGTGCAAAATGCCTTCTAAAAAGCTTAAAATTTTATTTGTTACTTCCGAAATAGTACCATTCGTGAAGACTGGCGGGTTAGCTGATGTTTCTGCAGCTTTGCCGCAAATGCTTTCAGAAATCGGTCATGAAGTCCGTATTGTAGTTCCAAAATATGGCGCAGTTGACGATAGGAAGTTTAAAATTCATGAGGTTGTAAGACTAAAAGATCTTACAGTAAAAATTGGCGATAAGGATGTTGTGTTTTCATTGAAGTCATGTTTTTTGCCCGGTCCTAAAGTAAGAGTGCAAATATATTTTCTTGATAACCAGGAATATTTTGGAAGCAGGAACAGCCTTTACATGGATCCAAAAACAGGAAAGGATTATCCAGATAATGATGAAAGATTTATTTTACTTAATCTTTCTGTTTTTGAATTGATATCTAAATTAGGATGGCTGCCCGATATTATACATTGCAATGAATGGCAAACAGGTTTGATTCCAGCTTACTTAAAAACTGTTTATAAAGATGATCCAATGTTTTCGAAATTCAAAACACTTTTTACAATTCACAACCTTGCTTACCAGGGAGATTTTCCTAAATCAGTATTTGATAAGACAGAACTTCCCAAAGAATTGAACTCGAATAAAGGAGTATTAAAAAACGGAAGAATGAATTTTCTGAAAACAGGATTAATGTTTTCCGATGTGATAAATACTGTTAGCGAAACCTACGCAAATGAAATAAGAACAGATAACGTATTAAGTGAAGGATTAAAACCGGTTCTTTCAAAAAGGAAAAATGATTTGTATGGCATTGTTAATGGAATTGATACGAGAGTATGGAATCCTGAAAAAGATAATCATCTTCCGAAGAAATATTCTGCAAAGAATCTTGAAGGTAAATTAATTAATAAACAGGAGCTTGCTAAAAAATTTGGATTCAAATATGACGAGAAAATTCCTATCATCGGAATCGTTACCAGGTTATATAATATAAAAGGATTGGATTTGATAAGTGATATTTTCCCTGACCTGATGAAGCTCGATATTCAAATGGTACTTTTAGGAACAGGGGATAAAAAGTATCACACATTTTTTGAAAAGATGAGTCAGAAGTTTAAAAACAAGTTTGCTTCGTATCTCGGTTTTAATGATGAATTAGCGCATCTCATCGAAGCAGGAGCAGATATTTTCTTGATGCCCTCTATGTATGAACCGTGTGGATTAAACCAGATGTATTCTCTTGTTTACGGTACGGTTCCTATTGTAAGAGAAACAGGCGGTTTAGCAGATACTGTAATAAATTTTAATGAAAAGAATGGTGAAGGAAACGGATTCGTTTTTAAGAAATATGATTCTAAAGAGCTTCTTAAAGAGGTGAAAAAAGCCGTTAAACTTTTTGATGATAAAAAGAGCTGGGCAAAAATAATGCGCAATGGTATGAAGTCTGATTTCAGCTGGCTGTCGTCTGCAAAAAAATATCTTGAACTTTATAAAACGATTTTGAACAGCAGCAATTAATGCCTACGCATGCAGTGTTTCTCGATAGAGATGGTACTCTTAACGAAGACCCAGGTTATTTAGGCGATCCTGAAAAAGTTAAACTTTATCCCGGTACCGGAGAAACCCTTTCTTTATTAAAAAATGATCTTAACTTAAAACTTATTGTTGTGTCTAATCAATCCGGAATAGGAAGAGGTTTAATATCCAAAGAAGAAGTCGAATCTGTGAACGAAAAAATCAATGAAATTCTCAGCCAATTTAATGCTGAAATAGATGCATTCTATTATTGTCCTTCTCATCCGGATTATAGTTCAGCAGAGGAATGTTCATGTAGAAAGCCGGCACCGTACATGGTTTTAAAAGCCTCTAAAGATTTTAACATCGATTTAACAGGTTCTTATTTAATAGGCGATGCAGTATCCGATATTGAATGCGGGATGAACTCGGGAGTTAAAACAATACTTGTAAAAACGGGTTATGGCAATGATAGTTTTTATACATTGCAAAAACTCAATAAAATTCCGACTTTTGTTGCCGATAATATTTTAGAAGCAGGTAGGTTTATACAAAAAGATATTTCCGGAGTAATTAGTGATAAAAAATAGTGTCATTGTTCTTTTAGTAACATTTTTTATAAGCAGCTGCAGTGATGCCCCAACCCCAATTGGGGTTAATCTTCTCGGCAATGATTTTATTAGTTCCAAAACTATCAATTCAGTTGATGATTCAATCGGACAAACATCGTCATACTTCCATAAGATTTCTAGTCTTGGAGGAGCCAATACTCTTCTTGTGGGCAGAACTCCAGATTTGGAAGCTTCAACACTTGTTCAATTTGGAGCTGTACTGGATGATTCAATTATCTCGGCTATTAATAACGACAGCATAAACATTATAAGTGCAGTTATGCAATTCCATAGGAGTTATGCTTTTGGCGATACACTCAATACTTTTGATTTTTCTGTTCATAAAATAAATTCCGAATGGACTTCAGGTTTTAGTGAAGACAGTTTGCCGGGTTTACAATATGATGCCGGAGACGTTTCCACTCAAAAAGAAATTACAGATTCTGTAACTAATGTTACCATTAGTAATGATCTTGCATTGCAATGGTTGCAGGCAGCTGCAGATACGAACTTAGCAGATCAAAACAAAGGGATTTATATAATTCCTGCTCCTGGGTTAAACCAGGTTATTGGCTACCAGGCTCTTAGTTCTACTTATTTAGATTATCCTACAATGTATCTTATAATTGAAAAGCCTGGTGTTTATGAAGATTCTATAAGTTTTTATACCGATTATAATGTAAGCATTGTAACAGGTAACATACCTTCTGTATCTCCCGGAAATATTCTTTTGAGGTCCGGATATTTAATTCTTTCCAGGTTGTCTTTTGAAATACCGAAACTCCCAAAAGATGTTATAATAAATGATGCAGAATTAACATTAAATGTTGATACCCTTGAAACACTTGTTGGTGATAGTTATTCAAATAATGTTGATGTTTACTTTGCGTTGGATAGCACCAATTTAGATAGTATATCTGCTTATACAACTTTAGCAAGGAATGGGAATCAATTTACAGGAAATATTACCAGTTTCGTAAGAGAGTGGGTTAAAGGTAATAATAATGGTTTAATTCTTTCTACTTATAGTCCTTCTGATGGCGTCGAACTTTTTGTAATTAAGGGAAGTAACTCTGCCGTTATTAATGATCGTCCTTATTTGAAAATAACTTATACTTCAAAAGAATAATGAAAAAATTTTTAATTACATATATAATTTTCTTAATTAGTTCTCCTGCTTACTTTGGACAGAACAGTTCAGCATATTCCCGGATCGGGATTGGAGATATGGAGTATAATTATTCTGCAAGAAGGATAGGTATGGGACAGCTTGGAGTATCTGTTGCAGACTATGATTTTATTAATTCTTTAAATCCTGCAGGATGGTACAAAATCGGTGAAACCAGAATAGAATTTGGCTTATATTTTAACGGTATGTTTTTATCTGATAATACTAATAGTGGTTATTTTTCTAATACTAAATTTTCCGGCTTTACATTAGCTTTCCCAATTAGCCAGTTGTATGGAATTGGAGCCGCTGCAGGAATAGTCCCTTATTCGAATGTAAGTTATAAAAGCGTACAAACTAATTATACAGATAATCCTTACAGCCTCACTTATGAAGGTTCGGGAGGCTTAACAAAAGCTTTTATTGGTACCTCATACAAATTGCCTTTTGATCTTGTTGTTGGCTCTTCTCTTGATTATTATTTTGGAAATCTCAATTACAAATCCAGATTGGATTTTCTAAATGCATCCGATTCCTATGCTGAATATGAAAATAGTTACAGGCCTGATGGTGTCGGGTTTACTTTTGGTTTTATTAGTCCCGATTTAAGTTTTTTAGTGGACTCTGGTTCTGTATCTGATTTTAGATTTGGTGGTTCATTAAGTTATGTTGGTAGTATAAATTCCGACTCAATTCTAACATCGACTTCTTCAACAAGTACAGATACAATTGAATTTGGAAAGACTAGAATTAATATTCCTTTCAGGCTTACATTGGGAACCAGCACTGTTTTTAATAAGAAATATTTGTTATGCTTAGATTATTTATACCAGCCATGGTCCGAATATAAAATCAATGGGGTCAACAGTTCTGAACTACGTAATCTTCACAAAGTTAGCTTAGGATTTGAATACCAGCCTCCAAAGAATCCAGGCAGTAGTTTCTGGGAACAAATAATGTGGCGTGCAGGTTTAAGTTATGAAGCGACACAATATTTGGTTAATAATGAAGGAATAAATAAATATTCGATTTCAGGTGGTCTTTCGATGCCGATTAGTAATGAAAATACTTTGGATTTAGCTGTTCAATATTCAATGCGAGGAAACAAAGATCTTAATTTGATTGAAGAAAATGTTATCAGGGTATCGTTAGGTATCAGTTTTGGTGAGCTTTGGTTTGTTAGAGGACGAAATTAATTTTATAAAATATTTGAGGTTAACTTGAAGCTATTTGTTAAAATATTCTTTTTCACACTGTTGATAGTTACAGGAGTAATATCGGCTCAAACTTCAGATACTTCTGCTGATTCTTTGAAACTTCTTACTAAGTATAGTTTGTTCTCGGAATATTACAAGAACAAAGATTATAAGAGTGCTCTTCCTTATGGTTGGGATGTACTTCAGATGGATAAGAAAAAATTTGCAAAGTGGATTTATTATAAGATGGAAGATGCTCTCTGGTATATGCATGATTCTTCCGGTCTTTCCGAAAATGAAGCCAAAATTATTGCGGATACAACTCTTTATTTATACAATCTTGCTTCGGAGAATGATCTTGAAGCAAAAGGTTATTTCTTGGCTAGGAAAGCTTTTATTTCGGAGACCTGGCTTGGTGTAGATCCTGAAACACTTATAAGTGAATATGAAAAAGCAATAGCTGCAGATTCCAGTATTTCAACTTACTATTATGATAGATTAGGAGAAATATATCTTTCTAAGAAAGATGAAGGTACTGATTACAAATTAAAGGGACTCGACATATATCAATATCTTAGTAATAGAGAACCTGATAACTCAGCCTGGCCAGAAAAGCAAGAAAGATTTGTTGATAATATAGGTGAACTTGTTGACCTGGCAAAGAAGCAATGGGATCTTGATCCGCAAAGTCTTGAAAAGGCATGGAAATATGCTTCGGCTGCTATAAGAGATAACAAGTATCCTGAAGCTATTACTGCACTTGAATTTCTTGTATCAAAAAGTCCTTCATCAGCAAGCTATTGGACACAGTTAGCTTCGGCTTATCATAAAAACGAACAACTTGATAAAGCCGAGACTGCTTACAAAAAATTAATTTCTCTTGAACCTGATAAGAAAGAAGATTATTTGAATCTTGGTATCCTATACAAGGATAAAAATCAATTTGCTATCGCACGAAGTGAATTTGAAAAAGCAAGTGAAGTCGGGAATGGCTGGGGACTGCCTATTTATTATATAGGAAATTTATATGAACAAGCAGCTAGAAGCTGTGGTTTTGAATTCGAAGATAAATTAGTTTATCTGCTTGCAGTAGATACATATAAAAGAGCAAAAAGTATTGATCCTTCTGTAACACAGGCTCAGGAAAGAATTACTGCTCTTTCAAGTTCTGTCCCGAGTAAGGAAGATTATTTCTTCAGAGGTTTAAAGTCAGGGCAAAGCGTTCCTATTACAGGAAAGTGTTATGAATGGATAGGTAAGAGTATTACAGTACCTTAATGGAAAACTTTAGTTATTCTTAAAATATAAAGGTTTCAGAATGAATTTTCTGGAACCTTTTTCTTTTTATATGATTGCTAACATTGGTAATTAGCCTTAAATTTCAAATATAATTTTCAAATAAAATTTTAGAAAGATTATGTATACTCACCTGAAAGACGACAAAGAAATACTGGATGTTTTAAATCTTGAAACTAAACGACAGCAGGAAAATCTTGAATTAATTGCATCTGAAAATTTTGTAAGTCCGGCTGTACTTGAAGCAGCGGGGAGTGTTTTAACAAACAAATATGCAGAAGGTTATCCGGGCAAAAGATATTATGGTGGCTGTGAATATGTCGACATCGCTGAAAATCTGGCAAGAGAAAGATTAAAAAAACTTTTTAATGCAGAACATGTAAATGTACAGCCTCACAGCGGATCGCAGGCAAACATGGCTGTATTTATGACTCTTCTTAAACCTGGAGATAAATTTTTAGGACTTAGTCTTGCTCACGGTGGTCACTTAACTCATGGCTCTCCGGTTAATTTTTCTGGACAGTTATATCAGGCAATAGGTTATACCTTAAATAAGGATACTAAAACATTAGATTATAATGTAATAGAAGATATAGCTAAGAAAGAAAAACCTAAAATGATTATGACAGGTGCCAGTGCTTATCCAAGAGAATGGGATTATGCAAAGTTCAGGGAAATTGCCGACCAAATTGGAGCTTTTCTTGTTTGTGATATGGCACATCCTGCCGGGTTAATTGCGAAAGGACTTCTCAATAATCCATTGAAATATTGTGATATTGTAACCTCTACAACTCACAAAACACTTCGTGGCCCAAGAGGTGGAATTATTTTGATTGGAAAAGATTATGAAAATCCTTTTGGAATTAAAACGCCCAAAGGCGATCGTACTAAAATGATGTCTGAACTTATTGACAGCACGGTAATGCCCGGCATTCAGGGGGGACCTTTAATGCATATTATTATGGCAAAAGCAGTTGCGTTCGGTGAGGCTCTTGAAGATTCTTTTAAAGCTTATGCTCAGCAAATAATAAAAAATGCAAAAGCACTTTCAACTAAACTTTCTGAATATGGATTTGATATTGTTTCTGGCGGTACAGATAATCATCTTTTACTTATCGATTTGACAAACAAAAACATAACAGGAAAACAAGCTGAAAATTCTTTAGGTAAAGCGGGAATTACCGTTAATAAAAATATGGTACCATTTGATCAAAGGAGTCCTTTTGTTACTAGCGGCATCAGGGTTGGTACTCCAGCTGTAACAACAAGAGGTATGAAAGAAAATGAAATGAAAATGATTGCCGATTTTATGAATGTTGCAATAGACAATTTTGAAGACGATGCTAGACTTGAAAAAATAAGATGTGATGTTAAACAGCTTTGTATGCAGTTTCCTCTTTATGCTGAATTAAATTAATAAAGGCTTAGACAAATGTCTTCTGAAGAAGTAGTAAAAGTGAATGTCGATGAAGGTGAGGAAGAAGAAGATGAAAGGGAAATGACCTTCCTTGAACATCTTGAAGAACTCAGATGGAGAATTATTTACTCTCTTATTGGCATTGTAGTTGGAACAATCATCTGTTGGATTTTTATAGATTTTCTTGTAGAAGTTGTACTTCTTAAGCCTGCCCGTGATTCAGGAGCAGAACTACAAAATCTAAAACCATTTGGACAGTTATTTTTATATGTTGAAGTGGCAATAGTTTGCGGTTCTGTATTAAGCATTCCTAATCTTTTTTATCAGTTGTGGAAATTTATTGCTCCTGCTCTTAAGAAAAAAGAACGCAAATATGTTGTTTGGATTGTTATTTTTTCTTCTGCATGTTTTCTTGCTGGAATCGTGTTTGCTTATTTTGCAATGCTTCCTTTGACTCTTAAATTTGCCGCCAAATTCGGGACACAGATTATAAAAAATCAATTTGCTATTGATGAATACATGTCTATTGTAATAAGTGTAATGTTGGCTTCAGGATTTGTATTCGAGTTACCGATGATTTCATTTTTCCTAACAAAACTTGGTATTTTAACTCCGGATTTTATGAAAAAATACCGCAGGCATGCTATTGTAGTTATAATGATTCTTGCCGCTTTCTTAACTCCGGGTACTGATCCTGTTTCTCAGGTTGTGCTTGCAGTTCCATTGGTTGTCTTATATGAAATAAGTATATTAGTTTCAAAACTTTCTCAAAGTAAAAATTGACCCGCAGAGATCTTTCCGAAATAAGCAGCCCCATTAAAACTGAACTCGACAAATTCGACGAGCTGTTTAAAGTATCGATGAAATCGAAAGTCGGGCTTGTTGATTTAATTGCGCGATATATAATCAGGCAAAAGGGAAAAAAGATAAGACCGCTTCTTGTACTTCTGTCTGCAAAAGTAGCTGGCGGAGTAAATGATAGAACTTACAGGGGAGCAGTTCTTGTTGAGCTTTTGCATACTGCAACTTTAGTTCACGATGATGTTGTTGACAATGCAGACAAAAGAAGAAATTTCTGGTCTATTAATAAAATATTTAAAAATAAAGCTGCAGTTTTAATGGGAGATTATTTACTTTCCCGTGGATTGATGATTGCGGTTGAAGGAAAAGATTATGATTTCCTCGGAGTAATTACTAATACTGTAAAACGAATGGCAGAAGGTGAACTCCTTCAGATACAGAAAACAAGAAGACTTAATATTGATGAAGAAACTTATTTTAAAATCATATCCGATAAAACCGCATCACTACTAGAAACCTGTTGTGAGATTGGGGCAATGAGCGCTTCTGATAATCCTGAATATCATAATGCAATGAAGCAATTTGGTGAATCAATTGGAATTGCTTTCCAGATACGAGATGATATTCTTGATTATGAAGGGAAGACGAAACTTATTGGGAAACCAGTCGGTGGGGATATTAAAGAAAAGAAAATCACTCTCCCATTAATATATTCCTTAAACCAAGTTTCTAATGGTGAAGCTTCGAACATCAGGAAATTAATTAAAAATGTAAATGGTAAAGAGAGTGTTAATGAAATTATAGAATTCGTTCGGAAGAATGATGGAATTAATTATGCTCTCGATAAAGCACATTCTTATTCTGAAAAAGCAAAAGAAGCATTAAAAGTTTTTCCGGATTCGCCGAGTAAAATTGCTCTTGAAGCCCTTGTTGATTTTGTCATTGACAGAAAGAATTAATTTAGACTATGAGACAAGAGACTATGAGACGGGGGATTTTGAATATGAGATTTTGTGACTTTGAGAAATATTAAACTGACCACTTTTCTGGTTGTTTAGACATAATTATTAGTTTACCTAAAACATTTTCGTATTCATTTATTAAAAAATTATAATCGTTTCTATCGATATATTTGCATTCCAAAGAAAATTCTAACCATGTTTGTGTTTCTGCTGCCTCTCCTTCAGAATCATTTAATTTTGATATAAACGATTTTTCATATCTTCTTTTACGAAAAGCTTCAGCAATATTTGAACAAACTGATCTTGATGATCTTCTTATTTGATCTGTTAAGGAATAAATTTCTTCTTTAGGAAATGATTTAGAAAGGTTAAAGATCTTCATTGAAGCAGCAAAAGCTATTTTGTAAACTTCAAGTTCTCTGTGATTTCTAATTTTCATATTTACCCCCGATTTTTAATGGCTAATATTATTTTTACAAAATCTAATATCTCAAATTCTCTCGTCTCAAATTCACCTGTCCCAAAGTCTCTGCCCGAAGTTTACGCTTTATTAATCGCTTCCTTAAACATAAATCCCTTAGCAGGTTCACGTAAAGTAAGCACAGGACAAGGAGCTTTTCTTACCACTTTTTCTGCGGTACTTCCGAAAAGAATATGTTCAACGCCGGTATGACCATGTGTGGCAATAATTATTAAATCAACATCTTCATCGGCGGCAGTTTCAATTATTTCTACAAAAGGTTTCCCTGTTTTAATAATTTTCTTAACACTTAAATCGGAAGGGATCTCTTTTTTTGCGAGCTTATCCAATTCTTCTTTTGCTCTTTTATCCATTTCAATACCTGCTGCCGGAATAGCAATCTGGCCCATGCTAAAATCAGGCGGATAAATAACCGGCTCGACAACGTAAACAAGTATCAAAGAGGCTTTAAAGTTTTTTGCAAAGTTCACGGCATATTTTAAAGAGCTTTTGGAATAATCAGAAAAGTCTATAGGGACTAATACTTTTTTTATTTCAAATTCCATAATCACTCTCCGAATTTTCTTTATGTTTATTTTGTAAAGAAAAATGATCTTCATTCAATTTTCTTAACCTGACAGCAACTATTTGTGAAATTCCCTGGAGTATTTTAATTCCTTTACGCGGATATGCTTCGATAAATTCATCTAAATCAGGTTTAAAAATTACTTCGAGACTGCAATCTGTTTTTGCTATTGCAGAAGCTGATCTTTTTTCTCCATCTACAAGAGCAAGTTCTCCGAAAAAATCACCCTGGTAAAATGTTGCAAGGGGAACAACATTATTGCTTTCATCCGTTCTTTGAATTATTACTTCTCCATCGCTTATAATATAAAGTCCTATACCGGGGTCACCCTGGTAAAAAATATATTCACCGGCGAGATAATTCCTGTTATGAATTATGTTCATAAGAATAGAAAAATCTCTTCCCATTAATCCGCTGAATAAAGGAATTGATTGAAGAGATTTCCTTAAGTTTGATTTTTTTGCAGGAGAATTAAATATATTTGTCCAGAAACTGCTATGTACAATTTTTTTCTCTTTCATTCATTACCTCAAGTAAATATGCCTGATTCTGCAACGCGCCAGAGTTTCTGGCAGGGGAACCTGTTTTCATATAAAGCTCTTCCAACAATAACTGAATCAATTCCCAAAGGCATTAGATTCTGAATATCGAGCAATTCATCTTTATTTCTTACTCCACCTGAATGCGTAACTTTTTGTCCTGTAATTGTAGCAATTTCTTTTGAAGTTTCGAGATTAGGTCCACCCATAACGCCGTTTCTGCCAATGTCTGTTACTATAAATCTTTTCACTCCAAGTTCAGTCATTTTCTTGGCAAACTCTATATAAGAAATTCCTGTCTTCTTTTGCCTGCCCCTTGCAACAACTTCCTTTCCAATAATATCAAGGTTTATACAAATTTTTTCAGGGCCGAAATGTTCAAAAACTTTTTTAAACTCTTCAGAATTTTCTATTGCCATTGTGCTTATTACTAAACGGCAGATCCCGGTATCTAAAATTTGTTTTGCATCATCAAGGTTCCGGATGCCACCCGTAAATTCCACAGGAATAATAACAGACGAACAAATTTCCTCAATAATAGGATAATTTATTTTTGAATGTTCAATGGCTCCATCATAATCTACGACATGAAGAAGCTTAGCATTTTCTGCACGCCAGATTTTTGCCATTTCAACCGGGTCACTGCCGTACTCGTGGCAGTCAAGTTCAGGTATACCCTGAACTACACGGACAGTTTTGCCGTTTTTTATATCTATAGAAGGTATTACTAGAAGGTATCTCATCATCACTCTTCACTTTTTAATTAAATCAGAAGAGCAGCCACAATTTTTAATAAGAAAAAACACTAAATGATTTTCATCTTTATCTGCTCAAAAAATACTTAAATAGCAGGTTAAAATAAAGATAACTTAAAGTATTACAAAAACTTACATTTAATAAAAATAGAGTTCTTTAAGCTAAAATTCTCACAAAAATAACTATAAATAAAAAAGTTTGAAAACAGCCTAAATTCTTGACTTTTCTAACTTTAATCCGCATATTTGATAAAGATGAGCAAAGATTTTCGTTTTTTATCAACAATAAACGGCGATTTTAATATTTTTGTAGGGAATATTGACTTATCTTTATATATTGTTTTTGTTCATAATTCAAGGGTTTTTAAAATTGGGGTTTAAATTGCTAATACCTGTGAATACTTTGCAAATAATGATTTCTTTGTAATTCTTTTGGAAAGTTAAAATTTAATAAGGGAAACTCGTTCATGAACCATACTGCAAAAAACATATCGATTAAAGCAATTGCGCTAAGAATAGCTGAGAACAAATTTGTTTGGGTATTTTCTTTTACTTTATTAACCGCAGTTACCGCGCAAATAGCAATCCCGATAAAACCTGTACCTATGACTTTGCAAACTCTTGCTGTTCTTTTATCAGGAGCTTTTTTAGGAGCCAGGAAAGGCGCATATAGTCAATTACTTTATCTTCTGCTTGGTGTTACCGGATTTCCGGTTTTTGCCCAAATACCAGAAGGTGCCATAGGATTTGCAAGGTTGTTCGGTCCAACTGGCGGATATTTACTTGCTTTTCCAATTGCTGCGTTTATTACAGGTTATATAGTTGAGAAGAATAGATCTTACATTGTAGTAACCTTGGCCATGTTTTTAGCAGATATAGTTATCCTTTCCGTCGGTACCCTATTTTTATACTCATTTTATGTAAAAGATTTTTGGTCGGCGGTAGAATCCGGGGCTGCAGTTTTTTCAATCTGGATGATAATAAAAACTTTTGCCGCTTCAACAATTTATTTTGGAATTAAAGGTAGGAAAACAGAATAAAATTTTTGCAAAGATATTCGGCACATAAGGATATGAAATGGAATTAAAAAATATCATCTTTATCCTTTTCTTCCTTATATCGGTTTCAGTTTTTGTTTGGAGCTGCAGAAATTTAATTCGGTACATGCTTGTTGCGAAAAAGAAAGATAACAGATTTGATAAAATAGGCGAGAGACTTAAAAGAGTGTGGGTAATTGCATTTGCTCAAACTAAATTATTGAGAGATCCTAAAGCAGGAATTCTTCATTTAATTATTTTCTGGGGGTTTGTTTTGTTTTTATTCGCAATAGGTGAAGCCATTATCCAGGGATTTTACTCTCCTTTTAATCTTAAATTTACAGGTGCGGGCTATTCTGCTATAACTTTTGTTCAGGATATTTTCTCAGTTCTTGTGATAGCTTCCTGTTTGTATGCTTTGTATAGAAGATTCATTCGCCATATTCCAAGACTTGAAGTAGACAAGTCAGGCAAACTCGATGCTGCTTTTATTTTGATGATGATAATTTTTGTTTGTGTTTTTATGCTTGGAGAAAATATTTCTCTTGTTGCCAAACATAATTTTGTTTTAAGTCAATATGAAGTAAGACCGGTTTCACAATATTTAGCCGGAATATTTTACAGTAATAGTGGAGGGGCCAATACTTATTATGAATTTTTCTGGTGGGCGCACATAGTTGTGATTTTTGGCTTTCTAAATTATTTGCCTTATTCAAAACACTTGCATGTACTTACTTCATTGCCAAATACTTTTTTTGCTAATCTTGATGAAAAAAGAAAAACGCTTAAGCCGATTAATCTTGAAGATGAAACTCTTGAAGTTTATGGCGCAGCAGATATTGAGCAGCTTTCATGGAAACAAATTCTCGATGGCTACTCGTGCACGGAATGCGGAAGATGTACTGATTCCTGTCCTGCTGCGACAGTTGGAAAATCATTATCTCCAAGAAAAATTATTGTAGATATAAGAAGAAGGACAATTGATAAAGCTCCACTTCTTGTAAATGGAGAAACATCCGGAGAAGTTTTTGAAAGAACTCTTGTTCACGATTACATATCTGACACTGAACTCTGGGAATGTACGACTTGTATGGCTTGTGTTCAGGAATGCCCTGTAATGATCGAGCATGTTGATTCTATAGTTGATATGCGGAGAGATCTTGTTCTTACAGAATCACAATTTCATCCGAATCTTGGTAATGTATTTAAAAGTCTTGAAACTAATTTTACTCCATGGGCTTTTAATCATGCCGATAGAGCAAACTGGGCAGAAGGACTCGAAATTAAAACCATGTCTGAAGATTCAGATTGTGAAGTATTGTATTGGGTTGGTTGTGCAGGTTCTTATGATGACCGTTACAAAAAAGTTTCGAGAGCATTTGCTTCATTGATGAAAAAAGCAAATGTAAATTTCAGGATTCTCGGCACAGAAGAAAAGTGCAATGGCGATACAGCCCGTAGACTTGGAAACGAATACATCGCACAAATGCTTATTCATGAAAATGTTGAAACATTAAATCATTATGAAGTTAAAAAAATTGTTACTTCGTGTCCTCACTGTTTTCATTCTTTGAATAATGAATACAAACAATTTGGCGGAAATTATGAAGTCAAACATCATACACAGTTTATAAATGAATTAATCAACGAATGGAAAATTAAAACTTAAAGATGAAAGTGCAGGAACGAAAGCAACATACCACGATTCCTGTTATCTCGGCAGATACAATGATGTTTACGATCCGCCGAGAGAATTATTAAATGATATTAATGGTCTCGATTTAGTTGAAATGAAAAGAAACAAGAGCAAAGGATTTTGCTGCGGAGCCGGCGGCGGCAGAATGTTTCTTGAAGATGAAGAAGGTGGTAAAATAAATGTCGAAAGAACAAAAGAAGCGCTCAGCACTGGCGCTGATACAATTGCTTCAGCTTGCCCATTCTGTATGACAATGCTGAACGATGGCGTAAAACATTTTGAAAAATCGGAAGAAGTTTCAGTAAAAGATATTGCAGAAATAGTTCTGGAAAACCTGTCTATCGGAGTATGAAGGTAGACTTAAATAACATTTTTCTCAACCAACATAAAGGAGGAACAATATGAACAGATACCAGGACCTAGTAAACGCAGTAAAAGAGTTGGAGGTCGATTTCCAAAAATTCTATGAAAGAGGCCAGGCTGCTGCGGGTACGAGAGTAAGAAAAGGACTGAGTGATCTGAGAAAACTCGCTCAGGATGTACGTAAGGATATACAAAACGTAAAAGCTGAAAGAAAAGCAGCTAAATCCGGCAGTTAATTAATTACCGGGTTCTATAATTAAGGCTGGATTAAATTTTTAGTTCAGCCTTTTTTATTAAGCGTGTTCGTTCAATTCTCATTTGCAAAATGCAATATTTAATTGCATCTTTTCTCCAATTCAATTGAAATTATTTCTTTAGAATCTCCTGAAAATTTTTATATGAAATTATTTATGCTAATTGCTTTTATATGCACCATTGCATTTTCATTTTGTTATGGATTTTCGGAAAAAGATTCTATAGTTACTGCGCGAATTTCTGTCGTAGGCGATTTAATGTGTCATTCAGTTCAATTTAATTACGCAAGAGTAGATAAAGATAGTTTCGATTTTAATCCGGTTTTCAGGGAAGTAAAAAAATATTTTAAACAGTCCGATTTTGTTTTTGGTAATCTTGAAACAGTAACAGCAGGGCAGTCGAAAGGTTATTCAGGATATCCTTTCTTTAATTGTCCGGATGATTATATAACTGCTCTTTATAATGCAGGATTTAATCTGATAACAACATCAAATAATCATTCGCTTGATCAAGGTGAATCAGGGCTTTTACGGACTATAAATGTATTAAAGAAAAATCATCTTTTATATAACGGAACTTTTACTTCTCAAAGAGACAGAGATTCTATAAGAATTATAAATATTAAAGGAATTAAAATTGCTTTTCTTTCTTATACTTATGGAACAAACGGTATCCCTGTTCACGATGGGAAATCTTATCTAATAAACCTTATTGATTTTGATTTAATAAAATCAGATATAGAAAAAGCAAAGAAAATTGGTGCGGAGGTTGTGCTTGTTCATTATCATTTTGGTGAAGAATATAAAAGAGAACCCGTCTCTTACCAGAAAGAAGTTGTAGCAAAAACAATTTCATTCGGTGCTGATATAATTATCGGGGGGCATCCCCATGTTTTAGAACCGGTACAATTCTTTAAAACAAATAACGCAAGACTCGATACAGGATTTGTTGCTTACTCGATGGGGAATTTTTTTTCAAACCAGAGATGGCGTTACTCGGATGCTGGTGCAATTCTGAACTTTGAAATAACAAAAGATCACCGGAGTAATGATATTCATATTTCAAATGTATCTTATATACCGACATGGGCTTTTAAAGGAACAACAAACAGGGGAAATGAATATGTTATTCTCCCACTTCTGCCTGATTATAAAAGCACAATTGATAAGTATCTGACTGCTTCAGATCGTGCAAACATGTCGCAGGCTTTTGAAGATACAAATGAAATCTTAAGAAAATATTCCGACAATATTAATCTCTACCATGGAAATCCATTTATAATTACAGGTATTAAGCCGAGAGGCTTGGAAGTCTTAAAGTTGAATAAGTTATATGATATGAAAGAAGTTGATTATCCTAAAAAATAAATCTGGAAAAAATTTGGTAGCCACAGTCTTTAGACTGTGTTATTAAAACCGTTAAAACGGTTATTGTTGTTTTTCTCTTTCACTATATCACCTAACTAAAGTTAGGTGAGAACCTTTAATCATTTCTAAAAATTCTCACTGGATTTATCCAGGTGTTATATATGGAAAGAATAATAATTTACTGTTTTAACAGTTTATGACAGGGAGATTAAGCATATAAATTGGATTTCAACACCAGCTAAATTAAATTACAGATATATGCCCATCGAAAATTTAACAGAAGATTTAAAAAAAGGAGATATAAAATCTTACAGGATGTTAGTCGATGAACATCAGAAAAAAGTGTTAAATACATGTTACAGATTCGTCGGCAACAGGGAAGATGCTGAAGACTTAACACAAGAAGTATTCATTGAAGTTTATAAATCAATCTCTTCATTTCGAGGCGAATCCCAAATATCAACCTGGATTTACAGAATTGCTGTAACTAAATCTTTGGACTTTATAAGAAAGAAGAAAAGAAAAAAGCGTTTCGCAATTCTTAAAAACACTTTCAGTGGAGATACTGTTGAAGAAGATATTCCTGATAATCAAAATCTAAATCCGGGCGGCAAAATAGAAGAGAAGGATAGAATCAGAATCTTAAATGAAGCTCTTGAATTATTACCAGAGAATCAAAAGGCAGCATTTACATTAAGTAAATATGATGAAATGAGTTATAAGGAAATTGCTGAAATTCTGAATACGACAGTTTCATCTGTCGAATCACTAATTCACCGGGCAAAAGAAAACCTAAAAAAGAAGCTCCGTAATTATTATGAAAAGAAAATTATATGAGAGCGCAGGTTTTTTCAAATAAAGGCGTCAAATAATATATGAGGCAGAAAAAATGAATAAAGAAGAAAAAATAGGAGAAGAAGTAGAGAAAACACTCAATGCTTTCGACAAAATTGAAAACCTCGAGGCAAATCCTTACTTATTCACAAAACTTCAATCTGAAATTGAAGGATCGCAAACAAAAGGGAAAAGATTTTCTTTAAGCGGGAACATTCTGCGTCCTGCAATTTTATTTGTTGTTCTTATTATAAATATTTGTACAGCGATATTTTTCTCAAATTCCGAGAGCGAAACTACTTCGACAAAGCAAACTTATCTTTCTGCAATTTCTTCTGAATATTCGATTAGTCATTCTTACTATTCACAGTTAAGACGAAATGATAGGAAAATAAAATGGACATTCTTGCAAAACAAAAACTTACAAACATCCTGATAATAATTTTAGTAGTTATAAACATCGGCTGCTTATCCTTTATCTGGTTCAGGGAAGCTAACCATCCCAAGCTGCCTCCGCCTCATCCGGACAGACAAAATGTAAACCGTTTTCTAGATAAAGAATTGGATTTGAATGCTGATCAGGAAAAAAAGTTTGATGGATACAGGAAAGAACATTTTGAAACTACAAGAAAATTTGAAGATAAAATCGGTATGTATAAAAGAGAAATTTTATCCGAGTCATTCAATCAAAAACCGGATATGCAAAAGATAAATGCTTTAACTGACAGTATTGGTTTTGCACAAAAAGGATATGAAATGTTTTTATCAGAACATTTTCAAAAGCTTGCATCTGTTTGTACGCCTGAACAAAGAGAAAAATTAAAAGATATTTTCCTCTCATCGTTTGGACCAAAAGACAGACCGACCTATGCCGCCTCCTGGCGGAGAAATGCGTCCAGGTCCGCCACGTTAATTTGTTACAATATATTTTGTCTTAAAAATTTTTACTGTCACACTGAGCCTGTCGAAGTGTGACTTTTTTTTTAATGTCAGTCTTCGACACGCTCAGACTGACAGACTCCCTGATTTCTTCGTTTTGTTTCTTAATATGTCATTAAAATATTTTTTTACACACCGCAAGTTTTCTTTCATAAAAACATCTAACTAATTAAGGTAAAGATAATTCAATAATCGAGACGGAGTTAAATCATGAAAGCATTATTTAGTCTTTTGTTAGCAATGTTTTTAGTTGGAGGATGCACTAATCCTGCAAGTTCAACTTCAAATGATTCAGGAACAACAGTAACAGATTCTGGTTCCGGAACATCACAGGAATTACCGGATGTTTTCAAAAATTTCTCCAGCAATGTTTCTCTTTCAGTCCAGGGAGATTATGTTGTAATCACAACAACAGATATTCCTGATCATAAAAGTCCTTACTTCGATGTTAACGATCCAAATTATGAAGCTTACAATGGAAATAATCCGAATTTCCAGTTAAACCCGAATAGAATAGTTGAACAAAATATAGTTCTTAAAATACCAATCAATCCACAGGAAGCATCTACACATTCTTACACACAGCTTGGACCAATTGGAGTTGCAATAAATGGAGTTGCATTGTTCAATCAATATGCAGGACCGAATAGAGCACTCGGCGATGAAATAAATTCTTTCGATCAATACAATGGTCATCCACAGCAATCGGGAGTTTATCATTATCATGTAGAACCTTTACACATAACTTCTGAAGAAGGTGAAGATGGGCTTATCGGTTTTCTGCTGGATGGATTTCCGGTTTACGGACCTTATGAAAATGGAAAGTTAGTTACAAACGATGATCTCGATCAATATCATGGACACTTCGGTCCGACGAAGGAATATCCAAACGGGATTTATCATTATCACATTACGAGTGATTCTCCATACATAAACGGCGGACAGTATTACGGTACGCCCGGTTCAGTAACACAATAATTGAGGATGAAAAAAAGTAGAATGAAATATTTCTTAATCATATTAATACTTGCCGGGCTTTGTGACATCAGGCTGCGAAACTGTTGAAACTAAAAATGCAGATAAAGATTTACAGGTGGTTATTCCTTCTGTTGAAGTGAATAAAAATGATTCTCAAATTAAAAACGGATTGGTTTACTATAAGGGAGAATTATTTTCCGGAGTTTTAATTGAGAATTATACTAACGGCAAGAAGAAATCACAGACTGAATATTATAAAGGAGAAAAATGGGGCAAAGAATTAAAATGGTATTACAGCGGACAACTTTATACAGAACGCTTTTATAAATATGGAATGAAAGATAGTACGAACTCAGGATACTGGCCGAATGGAAATAAAAAATTTGAATACCAGTTTTCTAAAGGGAATTATAATGGTTCGTTCAAAGAATGGTATCCTGATGGAAAATTATCTATCTGGATGAATTACAAAAACGGTAAAGAAGACGGAAGCCAGAAAGGCTGGCGCGAGAACGGGAAACTTTTTATAAACTATGTGGTGAAAAATGGAAAAACTTATGGCGTTGTTAAATCGAGGCTTTGCTATTCTGTTAAAGATGGCAAAGGACAATTTACAAGCAGCACTGATAATAATTATTCTGATAACAGTTCCACTTCTTCAAAGCTGCAATCAGAGTAAAGCTGAACCATCGGACGAACTTCCATTTTATATTTCCGATGATCTGACTCCTCAATGGATAAACAAGAATTCAGATGAGTATAAGAATATTCATAAGATTGCAGATTTTTCTCTCACAGATCAAAACGGAAATACTGTTACGAATAAAACCTTTGAAGGTAAAATTTATATTACTGATTTCTTCTTTACGACCTGTCCCGGTTTATGTACAAATATGACAGCAGTTATGCAGCTTCTTCAGAAATATTTTAAGGATGATAATAATGTTTTACTACTTTCACATACAGTAACTCCTGAAATCGATACTGTGCCGGTATTAAAAAAGTATGCTGAAAAAAAGAATGCAATAGATGGGCAAATGGTTTATGGTTACAGGCGATATTAAGAAAATTTATGACCTTGCAAGGAACTCATATTTTGCTGATGGTGATTATACTCTGCAGAAAGAAGGAAATACTTTTTTACACAGTGAAAACTTTATTCTAGTAGATCAGCAGGGGAGAATAAGAGGAGTTTACAACGGAACACTTCCTGCAGAAATGGAAAGATTGAAAGAGGATGTAAAAATTTTAGAGACGGAATCTGAATAATGCGAGGTAGCCGCAGTCTTCAGACTGCGGTAATTCTTAAACCGTTAAAACGGTTATTGCTATTTTACTTCTTCCTGAATAACCTAACTAAAGCTAGGTGAGAATTATTTTCTAATTAGAGTTTTGTTGATTAGCAGTAAATAGCCCCGACATTTATGTCGGGGTAATATAAAGACTGAACTAGCCCGGGCTTTAGCCCAATAAGTTAAAGTGGCAATTCAAATTGTATTTTAAAGATTTCCCCTACATGTGAAGATGAGGAACTATTTTTAATATTTTCTTTAGCTAAAGAGAGACATCGTTGATAACATTTATGAAGACATTATTTCTTCTCAGACAATTCCTGCAAAGTCTTCTGAAGCTTTTGCAATTCTTTTGCAGCTTCCTCAAATTTCTTTTCTCCCTGCAGCCTCAGGTAATTATTGAAAGCATTATTTGCATCTTTTATCTGATCTGAAACTGAAGTCTTTGGTTGTTGGTCCTGCTGGACTTCCTGCTCTACTGTTTCTGTTTTTTTCGAATTTTCTGCTGACGCTTCCCCAAATAATTTGTTTAAAGCTTCTCCAAAAGTTGGTGCGTAGCTAAGATTATCATCATGCATCACGGCCACAAGCCTTAATTCAGGGTAAGCTGCTGTTTCAGCCTGGAGATAAATCGGCTCGACATAAATTATTGTTTTCTCAATTGGAATTGCGAGAACATTTCCACGGATAACATTCGAGCCTCTCTGATTCCACAAAGACAATTGCCCTGAAAGAAAACTATCCTGATCAATTTTTGTTTCTACTTGCTGCGGACCGAGAACTCTTTTATCCTTTGGAAATTTATATGCGATAAACTTCCCATAATCAGTAGAGTCGCACATACCTGCAATCCACCCAATCATAACCTGCCTGTTCTTTGGAGTGAAAGGAAGAATAAGCACAAACTCAGGTGTTTTGGTTCCCGGCAGCTGCCACATAATATAATATGGAGCAACCGGCTGAACTCTATCATAATATTTTTCTGTCGCTCTTATCCAGAGATCTTCCTGGTTATAAAAAACATTCGGGTCGGTCATATGATATTTTGCATACATAAGTCCCTGCACAAGGAGAAAATCAATTGGGTATCTTACATGTGCCCTTAATGCGGGAGGCATTTGATCTTTTGATTTGAACATACCCGGAAAAATTTTAGACCAGACTTTTATCAATGGATCTTTTTCATCGAAATTGTAGAAATCAACCGAGCCGTTGAACGCATCGACTACAACCTTAACCGAATTGCGCATATAATTTGCTCCATCCAGTTCCGGTGCAGTTTCACTTGTTAACACATGTTCTACATCACCTTCTTTAACATTGATGTTTTCCGTTGAATTAAATGTTGCACTGTAAGGAAAATATTTTGAAGTAGTATAAGCATCAATTATCCAGTAAAGTTTTCCGTTTGCCAAAACTATATAAGGGTCGGCATCGAAGGTTAAAAAGGGAGCCAGCGTTTTAACTCTGTCCTGGATCTGCCTGTGAAACATTATCCTGCTTTCCGGTGTGGGATAATTAGAAACGAATAGCTGGGTTCCGTCAAACATCCACCCGAATAAAAATTTTCTCCAGATATTTGAAATTTGCACTCCGCCAGTCCCGGGATATTTAATATAAACATTATTCTCTCCGCTCGGGTAATCAAATTCCGATTCTGTCGTATTAACAATTACGTGTGAGTTCGTTAATTCACCATAATAAATTTGCGGCTGTTTAACTTCTAATTCTTTATAAGAACTTACAGGGGGAATATCTTTTATTAAAAGATTCGGAAGTCCTTCGGGAGTAAAATCAGTTACAGTTGTTAATGTTATTCCGTAACCGTGAGTGTATTTAAATCTCTGGTTTACAAAAGTCTGGCTTTGTTGCGGAAGATTTGACGCTTCCATTTCGCGTGCAGAAACCATAACCTGGTTGTACATCCCGCCATATTTATAACGGTCTATATCAACATCAGTAAACTCATAATACAATCTTATTTCCTGGAACTGTTTATACACAGCATCGAGAGCGCGCCAATCCCACAAGCGGATATTATTGAAAGTAGCGCTGTTGCTGTCGACCATTGCCCGGGTAAAGTTTTCGGAAACCGGAAATTCTTTTTCATTAATATTATTAAGATTATATGCGTACCTCGTAAGCTTAATATTGTTTTCTATGTAAGGTCTTTCATAAGTGATTTCGTTGGGACCAACCCCAAGCCACTGGAATACACCGGGAATTATACTTAAACCCAGCAGCCAGATTATTATGATTGAACCACCCGCACTTGCGAGCAGCACCGGCTCAGAATGAACATTTTTTATTCCAATTTTATAATAGAATTTCTGAATAACCTCACGTGCAGGTTTTATTAAAAGAGCTAAGCCGAACAGAACCATTAATATTACTATTATGTTGTAAGCAGGTAAAACGATATTGACGTCCGCCCAGCCGGGACCTTTAACCACTCCCGTTGTGGAGTACATTAAATGATAACGGCTGAGATATTTTCCGAAAGCGAGAACAAAAATTACGAACACTCCGTTTCTTAAAATTCCCCTGTGGAGTTTTGTCTGATCAACAAGATCGAGTCCTGAAAAGTTTATATTTACATTCCCTCGTTCATCGATTCTGAAATATGTTGCAAGTATTAATGCGCCAAGACTCAGCAGTGTAATAAGAAGGAAGAAGACATCTATTTTATCTAAGAAGGGGAGGATGAAGAAGTAAAACCCTACATTCATTTTAAGGATGGGATCTGCAATGTCTCCATTTTCCATGTTGATGAACTTTAACATGCTTTGCCAGCTTGCAAGTCCCCATGCACCGCCTACTAAAAACCCTACTGCCCACACAAAACGCTTAAAATATTTTGAAGGTATTGTTGTAGTTAATATCCATGTAAAGAAAAAACCGAGCACCGCACCTGCTAAACCAAAACCGATTACTGCCGATTGATATACCCAGAAGCGGTCGCCATATCCGAGATTGTTGAACCAGAGCATCTCTCCCCAGAAATTGAGACCGCTGAAAAAAAGATATGTGAAAAGAGCGATGAGAGCGCCGAGAATTATTCTTTTCTTTTTGCCGGTTCTGAAACCTGTAATTACAAAAAAGCCGGCAGCAGCTATGAGAACGAAGATTATACCAGTATACATTGTTTTCCCGCTTTATGTTTTTAATTCCGTCGTTTATAGTAATAATTATTAATGGGAAAAGAAAGGAAAGAGAGGAGAAAAATGATTAGAGCGGATAAGTTACCTTACTATCCTGTTACTTAATATTTCCTGTATATTTCTTCTACCATCAAGCACCGAATGAACATATACTTTTTCTTTTTTAATTTCGTATATAATACGGTATGGCTTATAATGAATTTCCAGGTATCTTTTTATACCGGTAGTTCTTAGTTCTTCGGGAATATGTCCCCTGTGGGGGAATTTCTCTAATTTATAGCAGGTCTCTTCAATTTTATCGAGGAGTTTGTTTGCAATTTCCAGGGAATCATTTATTGAAACATAAGAAAATATTTCCCTCATATCTTCTTTAGCAAGAGGGTCTATAATAACTTTATATTTCATTCTTACAGCGCTTAATTATTTTTGATTAAGTTCTTTGCGAAGTTCACTAAAAGTTTCCTTTATTCCTTTTGCACTTGGATTTTCTTCATTTGTCATTGCCAGTAATTTTAACATTGAAAGAGTTTCCTGGGTCTTTTCATATAATTTTATGTCCTGCACAATTACCTTTGCCTCGCCATTCTGAGTAATAACATAGGTTTTTTGATTCTTGTTAATATTATTTATAAGATCCGCTGCATTGGCTTTTAAATAGCTTATTGATTTTACGGACTCGCTCAATTTCATAACCGATCCTTTTTTAGACTAAATATAGTCTTTCTGATTTTATAAGTCAAGAGACGGTTCTTTATAGTAATAATTATTAATGGGAAGAGAAAGGAAGTGTGCTTTAAAAATTGTTTGTATAAGAGAAACCGTTGTCCAAAGGACTCCTTCGGAAAAACGGTTATTGCAATATGCGGTTTTCTTTTAGATCACCTAACTAAAGTTAGGTGAGAACCTTTAATGTATAAACTCCCCGTCACCCTTAAAATGACGGGGGAGATGAAAACAGAGCTAACGGGAGAAAATTATTTTTGTCCAAGATTCTCACCGGGATTTATCCCGGTGCTAAAAGAAATAAAATAGTTATGAAAACTGTTTTAACAGTTTTTTCCCCTGTATTAGTTTTTATAGTAATGATTATTAATGGGAAAGGAAGGGAATAGAAATTTTATGGTAAGGGTTATTCTTTTTAGCCTCGAATATTCTGATAGAAAAAATCATTTATAGTTTTAGTGATAATAAGTCTCTCTCTTATAAAAGAGAGAGACTACAGAGTGAGTTCTTTTATAGTAATAATTATTAATGGGAAAAGAAAGGAAGTGTGCTTAAAAAAATGTTGTATAAGAGAAACCGTTAAAACGGTTATTCTATTTTGCGTTTTTTTTAGAGCACCTAACTAAAGTTAGGTGAGAACCTTTAATGTAAACTCCCCGTCACTTTAAAAGTGACGGGGAGATGATTACAAAAGTGACAGGCAAGATAAAAGCAAAGCTAAAGGAAGAAAATCATTCTTCGTTAAAGATTCTCACCGGGATTTATCCCGGTGTTAAAAGAAATAAAATGAAAATATAACTGTTTTAACATTTTTTTCTCTTTGTATTAGTTTTTATAGTAATGATTATTAATGGGAAAAGAAAGGAGGGAACTGGAAAAATGTTAGTTGATGTGGAAGATTTTCAAAGTTAATCCTTTACTTATTAAAAGTGATCAGTGATCATCTTTAAGGATATTTACACTTTCATCAGAAACGGTTTGAGATTTCATTTCATTGACAATAAAATCAATTGAGCCACTATTTCTATTTTTATAAGCATTGTATCCTGAGCGTAATAACCAAAATAAAGAAAGAATAGTTCCAATCACATAAATTGAAGTCCATACATTTGGATCAAAAATAAAATTGCGAAATTCTGCTGCAACTAAGGTTGTAAGCAAAGCTAAGAAGATACCCAACGGTGTTAGCCATTCATTTTTTGCAGTAAGACAATCTCTATTTTTCATTAAGCACAACCTTACTTTATCAACGGTTGTAACTACAACCTCTTGATTAAGATTCTTATGTATAGTGAGTTTTTCAGAAAATTCCTTTTCGAATTCTATTTGAGACTTACTAGACATCATTTACCCCCTTCTGAATTTTGAAGGAGGCCTAGAGCACCTAAGGCGTGATGACTTATAAAACCACAATTTGTACAAATAATGGCAACGGTTGGTATAGAAGGGCCGCCTATAATAATTCCAGCTTGAAGATTGCCTTGCATAGTTTGGTTAAAGTAACCATCCGCAATTACAAAATTGTTATTGCCACACATTGGGCAAACCTTTTTAACACCCTTTTTATTCAAGCTGTCAATTGCCTTTTTTTTATTTTCGTCTGACATAAGATTTGGGTTTTGAGCCATATATTTATCCTATATTTTATAAAACAACTAACGTGTTAAAATTTAGATCTCTCTAATTAACCAATTCGTATTGGTGAGATTTAAGTTCTTCTAATCTTTTAGAATAATTTATTTTCTCATTTATTTTTTTTAAATCATCTTCTTCACAATAATTAAGAAGTTCTATTAGAGAATTGATGTCAGAAATTGTATAAAATCTTTTTTGAGGTGAAAAATAAATTAAGGTCTTTTTTTGATTTGTTAATAAGTTTAAAACGTTATTAAGTGTCCCTGCACTCTTACCGTCCCAAAGCATAAAACCATATTCTGCTTTGTTAGCCATTTCAGCATCTTTTAGCATATAAAATTTAATACTCTTTGTTTTAGAATCACTACCAATTTTTACAGTGCCCCAATTGCCTAAGTTATTTCTACAACGATTTCCTGAACAATAAACTGAAACATTATTATATCGTTTTTCTATCAAAAAATGTTGTAGAGCCTTATCAGCACCATTGGCATCGCCAATTAAAATTGCAAATTGCTGGTTAATTATATTTAATAGTCGTTCCTTAATGTCTTTATTAAGTTTAGTAATTTTTCTTGATCCACCTAAAAAAACACTAGTCAAGTTTTACTCCTAGTTTTAGTTAGTGTTAAAACAAAAACATTTTTGGCGTTTCCATTTTCTAAAATGACATTGGTTACAGCTCTAAGTGTTGCACCAGAACGATATAAATCATCTATAAGTAATACTTTTTTACCTGAAAAATCAACTCCACTATTTAATGAAATTGATTGTTTTAATATCTGTTCCCTTTCTGCTATATCATCAATATTTTTCAACTCTGACGAGCTTTTCTTCACTAATGCATTTTTAATAAAAGGAACGCCAGCATCTTTACTCAGACTATCACCAATTTCATAAACAGGTTGAAAACTTCGAGTTTTATTTGATGGAGGTACAGCAACAATCATATCCATTTTATCAATATTTCCTATAGAACTTTTTATATTGTTTATTATATCAGGAAGTACTGTCTTATCAGATTTATATTTAAGTCTATAGAGTAATTCGCCGACTTTTGTCCTTGTTGTTTTAAATCTGTCGTGACCCAAAGCATCTACTCCAAGATACTCGCTACTTTCAGTATGTAAATCTAATGAAAATCCTTTTTCCCAGTTGCCATAAATTTGAATTGCCATTTTTTCCTCCATATTATTATAACTTATTTGAAATGTATAATATCAATTCATCTATCTTATCAGGAAATATTTTCTGATTGACTTCTAGTAATAATTATTTTCATCTCACTCCTCAAAATCCAGGTTAACCGGTTCTTTTGAGAGGTTCATTTCTTGTTGAATCAGATGTAACTGGAACATTTTTATCAACAACTTCAAGCTTTAAGTTATCAAACCATACTTCTCCGTCGCTGCCAAGCAGTACACCATAATTAATTGTTTTACTGTTTGCAGGTACGTCAAGAACAATTGCATACTGTTTCCAATCTGTTGTACCTTTTATTTGTCTGTTTACCATATTATCAATGCTAAGTTGTTTTCCTTCACCGTCAATGCGCATCCACATACCGCTCCAGCCCTTAACATCTTTTGTTTTGATAAAGCCGGTCAAGCGCAGTCTCTTATCCAAATAATTCTCGGCGCTTATGGTTTGCATTAAAGTTCCGAATTCAGTTGTGCCGGGATTTTTGGATTTTATAAATGCGCTCGATTTGCCGCTCTCGTGAACAGAGTTGTCAATTCCCATTTCATACTCAGCCGGTTTATTGCCCGCAGCAAACCATCCTTCAGGAAGTTTGTTGTTATCTTTCGCAAATAAATAAATTGTTACAACACCTGCGACTGCAAGTAAAAGTACTGCTAGCTTTTTCATTAGTCCCTCCAAGATTTCAATTTCCCCTCCCAAGTTTTAACCCATAATAGGGGAGTGTTGTTTACTAACAATTGCAACTTAAATTAAATGTTAAACTATTGCAAGATGCCGGATACTGGATGGAAGACGTATGATGGTTGATGGAAGATGAAAATTCATAATTCAAAAATCAAAATTCACAATTCGATGGATGATGTGATTATGAGATGATGAGAGATGGATGACTACCTTCGCTAAAGCTTCGGTAGTTAAAATGGAAGACGGAAGATGGGGGAAGGGTAGAGAGCAAAGCGTTGTTTCGTAAATCTTAAATGTATATAAGATTCTTCGCTATGCTCAGAATGACAAGGCTTTTTTCGTAAATCAAACTTGTCCGCCAAAACGAAGTGAAGGCGGAAATCTTAAATCGTAAATCCCAACGATTCCGTTTATCTTTCATTCGGTTTATAATGATAACAGATAAGTTTGTTTTGCCATAAGTCAGGTATGATTATCAAATTTTTTCCAGGTATATATTTGAAATCTGCAATATTTATTTTTTTATCGCGGGTATTTAGTAGTTCTTTAACTTCACCAGTCAGACTGATAAAATAGAGGTTGCCTTCGAAATGAGAAACTAGCCAGCCTTTACCACATTTTTGTATTCCGTCTATTATTCCCGGTCCCAGTTGGGCAATGTCTGTAACCTTCTTATCCGAAATGTTGACAGCCTTTAGTTTACTATCCCCGTTAACTCCGACAATTAATTTGCCTTCATCATATAGCACTCCGTTTGGTCTGCTTATCTCTTTGCTGTTTAACCATTCCTCTGCTTTACCATTTTTTATTCTATAAATTATGTCTTTGTCAGCAACCGAAACATAAATGCTTGTATCAGGAGCTACGGTTATATCATTTATACCATTTTGCGGTATAAAAAATTTGTCTGCTACCTTATCAGCTTTTAAATCATATTTAACTACTCCAAATCTTTCTACAATATAAAGCATGTCTTTAAAGATACATATCCCGGTTGGAGTTGTAAGGTTCCCGATCCATTCAGCATTAATTATTTTACCCTCAGGATTTGATTTAGATATAAAATGCTTTCCGTAAACTTCACCCGGCTTTACCATGCCAGTATAATTGGACACATATAAAAAGCCTCTTACACTATCGTAAGCAACTGACTCTGGAGCTTTATATACCGAATCGACCTCCCAGAGCTTAACAGGTTGGGCGTTTATGTTAATAAAACTTATTAGTATGATTAAAGAGATAAAAGAGTATTTCATAATTGGTTACACGGGATATAATTATTTTTATTGCAACTTATGTTAAACAACGGAAAATGTAAAACTTGTCCCCGCGAAGCCTTAGCGAAGAGGGATGGATGATGGAAGTTGTCCGAATGGACATCCTTTGGAGGAAGATGTGAGAAGCAAAGCACATAGCGTATTTCGTAAATCATAAATCGTAAATTCGAATTCATAATTCGTAATTCAAACTGGTTTGTTTTTATTTATTCTTAAAAGTAAATTCGAAAGGAAATAATAATTCTTGTTCACATTTAATAGAGGTCGTTATGCTTAAGGGTTCGTTATATTCTTTTATTGTAGTTCTTCTTGTTTCTTTTCTATCTTTTGCTCAGATACCGGACAAATTTACAAACTTAAAAGTATTACCTAAAGATATTACTAAGGATAAACTTGTCGATGTAATGAGATCATTTACAGAAGGCTTGGGCGTCAGATGCGGATTTTGTCATGAAGAAGGAGAAGGACAATCTTTTAATAATCTTAATTTTGCCTCAGATGTAAAAACAGCAAAACAAAAAGCAAGAATTATGTTCAAAATGATGGGGGACATAAATAATAAATATCTTTCTTCTCTTAAAGAATATAGTGACGATGTTATGGAAGTAAAATGCATTACTTGTCACCGAGGTGTTGCCCAACCGCTCCCTCTCGAAGATTTACTTTTTAAATCTGTAAAGGATGATGGACTGGAGAAAGCAATGTCAACTTACCATGATTTGTATAACAGGTATTACGGAGCTTTCGCTTATGATTTTAAAGATCATACTTTAACCTCATTAAGCAAAAAACTTACAGATGAAAAAATGTTTAATGAGGCAATTGCTTTTGATACACTTAATATTACAATGTATCCAAACTCCGGTATCGCTTATCTCGGATTAGCTCAGGCGTACGAATTAAAAGGCGATAAAGAAAATGCCATTGAAAATTATAAGAAAGCCTTGGGCTTTATGCCCCGTGCGGATTTTATAAATAGGAAATTAGAAGAACTGCAAAAACCATAGAGAAAGTAAGCCTTTTAGCAGATTTTTTTTGGCAGAGTTGATTCATAAATTCCTCCGTTTTAATTATTTTTGTTCCTTAATTTAGGGCAAGATTTTTATTAAGATGTCACAAAGTTCAAAAAAGAATCGTATAATATTTATAGACCTGATGCGTGCTTTCGCAGTTCTGATGATGGTACAGGGACACACTGTTGATGTTCTTCTTTCACCGGATCACAGGACTATGGACTCGCCATTTTTTGCTGCATGGCTTTTTATGCGCGGAATGACTGCCCCGATTTTCATGTTTACTGCAGGTACTGTGTTTACTTATCTTTTCAGACTTGCAGATGAACCATTCAGAACTAATCCAAGAGTTAAAAAAGGAATTAAGAGATTTCTTCTTCTTGTCGGGTTAGGTTATCTCTTAAGATATCCATCCGCATCGTTATTTGATTTCTCGACTGTAACAGATCTAAGCTGGCAAACATTTATACAGGTTGATGTTTTACACCTTATCGGGTTTGGAATTTTGTTCCTAGTTATATCGGCTTACATAGCTGAGAAAGCAAAACTTCCCGACTATATAGTTTTTTCTTTGGCTGGTTTATCTTTCTTTATCATTTATCCTTTTGTTACAAATATAAATTGGGTTGGCATTCTTCCTGCGCCTATTGCAGGTTATATTTATTATGGAACCGGTTCAATCTTTCCGCTTTTCCCGTGGGTTGGTTATGTTATATGCGGAGGGGTCCTCGGCAGTTACCTCGCAAAAAATCCACTTATATTTAAAACTTCAAAGTTCAGCAGGATGCTTGCAATATGGGGAATGATACTTATAGCTCTTTTCTTTGTTATCAACCTGATTGAAAAAGAATTTTATGGTGATCCCAATATGTATGATTCCTATTACGGATTAATTTGTTTGCGTGTGGGTTTTGTTCTTATGTTAAACGGATTGATTTCTTTCTTATCAATAAAGATAAATACAATTCCGAGAATAATAATTTTGATTGGCAGAAACACATTGCTTATTTATGTCGTACATCTTATAATATTATACGGCAGTGCATGGAACCCGGGATTGATTGCAGCATTCGGTCAAAGTTTTGATGTCTTTAACACAGTTGGAACTGCACTTATTATGATTACATTAATGGTTGGTATGGTTGTGGTTATTCATAAATTGAAATTAAAAACGAAAGAGCTTGTTACTTAAAAAATTATGGCTAAATCCAGTGCACTTAGCGGGGAAGCAAATGTTGAAGAAAAGCAGTATGAGCAAACCCTCCGACCGATGGCTCTTAAAGAATTTGCCGGTCAAAATAAAATTACAAACAACCTTAACGTTTTTATCTCAGCTGCCAACAAAAGAAACGATGCTTTAGATCATGTTCTTTTAACCGGTCCGCCCGGACTTGGTAAAACTACGCTCGCTTATATTATCGCAAATGAAATGGGAGTTAAGCTTAAAATTACTTCGGGTCCTGTTCTTGAAAAAGCCGGAGACCTTGCAGGAATTTTAACAAACCTTGAAGAAAAATCTGTTCTTTTTATTGATGAGATACATCGCTTAAGTCCTGTCATAGAAGAATATCTTTACTCAGCAATGGAAGATTATAAGCTCGATATTATGATTGACAGCGGACCAAATGCAAGATCAGTTCAGATAAGTTTACCGAAATATACTTTGATCGGAGCAACAACTCGCGAAGGAATGCTTACTTCTCCTTTAAGAGACAGGTTCGGAATTAAATTCCGTTTGGATTATTATGATTCGGAAACCCTCGAAAGTATAGTTACACGTTCAGCAAGAATTCTTGATATAAAAATTAATAAAGATGCTGCTTTCGAATTAGCAAAACGTTCACGCGGCACACCGAGAATTTCAAACAGGCTTCTTAAAAGAACCCGCGACTTTGCAGACTTTGAAGATAAAAAAGCTATTGATATTGATATCTCGAAGAAAGCGCTTAAAGCTCTCGATGTAGATGAATTCGGGCTTGATGAAATGGATAAAGATATTATTCTTACAATTATTGAAAAGTATGGCGGCGGACCTGTTGGTCTCGGAACTTTAGCAGTTGCTGTTAATGAAGATCCGGGAACAATTGAAGAAGTATATGAACCTTTTCTAATTCAGCAGGGATTTATTCACAGAACACCACGCGGAAGAGAAGCAACTGACTTAGCTTATAAACGTTTTGGTAAATCGAGGTTTAAGAGTAAAACAGATTCACTTTTTGATTAACCATGCACAATTACATTAGAACATTTCTCTTCGTATTTATCCTTTCTTCATTAAGCTTTTCTCAAAGCAACCTTTTTATTCCACGAAATGTGCTTGAAGCTTACGATAATGGGACAAGATCTTTTGATGGAACTCCCGGTAAAAATTATTGGCAAAATTCTGCCGACTACAAAATTAAAGTAAGTGTCGAGCCTGAAACCCGTCTTCTTAAAGGAAGTGAAAAAATAGTTTATTATAATAATAGTCCTGACACGCTTGACCAAATTGTTTTCAACATAGTGCAGGATTTTAAACAAACCTGAAACTGAGCGGAATGTTTCAATCCCAAAAGATGATCTTACAAATGGTGTTGAGATTGAAAAATTAATAATGAATAATGTTGAAGTAAATCCAAATGATAAAAATTTTGTGAGAAGAAGAAATACTTTAATGACAGTTTTCCTTTATGAACCTCTCCTTCCGGATTCCCAGATAAGTATCGATATTGACTGGAACTTTACCATTCCATGGGGAAAAGGTAATCCAAGAATGGGTGCTTATGATTCTACTTCATTTTTTATAGCCTACTGGTATCCGCAAATTGCAGTATATGATGATATCGACGGCTGGGATTTTCTTGCATATAATGGTGAACAGGAATTTTATAATGATTATTCAAATTATGATGTTGAAATAACTGTTCCGAATACTTTTCCGGTTTGGGCAACCGGAATTCTTCAGAATCCAGAAGAAGTACTTATGCCCAAATATCTTGAAAGATATAATGAAGCTCACACATCCGATTCAGTCATCAATATAATAACAAAAGATGATCTTAATACCGGGGAAATATTTAAGAAAGATTCAGCAAGTAATACATGGAAGTATAAAGTAAATAACATAACTGATTTTGCTTTTGCTATGAGCGATCATTATTTGTGGGATGGCGTTAGCATTGCTCCCGATAAAGATTCAGACAGGAGAACTTATATTGCTGCAGTTTATAAAGAAGAATCAAAAGACTTTTATGAAGTTGCGGCGATAACAAGAAAGGCAGTCAATTATTATTCAAACACATTACCCGGTGTTCCTTTTCCTTTTCCATCTTTAACAGTTTTCAACAGTACTGAACCTGGGATGGAATTTCCGATGATGATTAATGAAGAATCAAATTTAATACGATGGAGAACAGTCGAAGTTACTTCACACGAAACGGCACACGAATATTTTCCTTTTTATGTAGGAATAAACGAGAAGAAATATTCTTTTATGGAAGAAGGGATGGCTCAATTTCTTCCTTTGGATTTTCAGACTGAAGAAGGGAAATATAATCCTTTGTACAGAATGCTTAAAGCTTATGAAAGGTTTGCCGGAGAAGAAATGGAAATGCCTATGATGATACCTAATTATCAATTAAAAGGCTGGACAAGGGAATTTTCAATTTATTTTCGTCCCGGCTTAGCTTACGATTATTTACGTGATGCACTTGGCAAAGAATTGTTCGATAAATGTTTGCACGAATACATAAAAAGATGGCATGGAAAGCATCCTATTCCTTATGATTTCTTTTTTACTTTTAATGAAGTCACCGGAAAAGATTTAAGCTGGTACTGGAAACCATGGTTTTTCGAACGTGGTTATCCTGACCTTGCAATAAAAAATGCTTCTTATGAATAATGGTAAACTTGAGATTGAAATAGAGAAAGTTGGGATCATACCAACTCCGGTAGAACTGACGATTACCTGCGAAGACAGTTCAGTAATTCAAATTGATAAAACCGCCGAAGTATGGGAAAACGGAGACAGCACTATAACAATTGATAAAGAATTAGATGAGAAGCCTGTCTCAATCATTCTCGGTTCGGATTCCATTCCCGATTCAGATAAAAAGAATAATTATTTTTACTTCACAGGAAACTGAGCTGGATTAATATCATTTAATTATAGACAAAAATTACAGGGCATCAGATTTCTTCTGTTAAGAATAGATTAAATCTTCTACTTTTTAATTAACCGGTTTGCCAGAAATTAAACTTATTAGCATATTAATCTAACCGTTATATATTGCTATGAAAATCTTAAAATATTTTCTTTACCTGCTGCCAATAATTTTATTTGTAATTATTTTATCGGCAAGAGAGCTCAATGAAGGTGCTCTTGGCTCCCGCTATAATCCTATAAAAATGTACTTTACTCCATCTACTGATGCTGACAGAATTACAACTAATGCAAAAGAATTAGTTGACTTTCTTGAGAAAGAAACCGGCTACTATTACACTACTGCTGTACCAGCAAGTTACGTAGCTATAGTCGAAGCTTTTGGAACCAAGAAAGCTGACATTGCCGGTATGAATACTTTTTCCTATTTAATGGCTAATGAAAAGTACGGAGCAGAAGCTAAACTAAGAGTTGTAAGAGAAGGTAATCAAATAAGTTATAAGGGACAATTCATAACAAGGTTTGATTCTGGAATTCATTCTCTGGCAGATATAGAAGGGAAGAAAATTGCTTATGTCGATCCTTCTTCAACTTCAGGTTATATCCTCCCAAAAGCAATGCTCGATAGTATGGGAATTAAACCGAGCGAATCTGTTTTTGCGATGAAGCATGACAATGTTGTTATTATGGTTTATCAGAGGCAGGTAGATGTAGGTGCGACATACTATGCTCCGCCAAGAAAAAGTACAGGTCAAATTCTCGATGCAAGAATGCGGGTCGAGCAGCAGTTTCCTGATGTTGAAAAGAAAGTGAAGATTATCGGTTTTACTGAAGACATACCAAATGATCCCTGGGTATTCAGAAAAGATATGGATAAGGAGATGGAAAATAAAATTATAAAAGCTATTTTGAAGTTTGTCAGTACCGATGAGGGGAAAAAAGCAATGTTCGATATCGCTGATATTGAAGGGCTTATTCCAACAACGGATAAGGATTATGACAAGTTAAGAAGGATGCTTAAGGCGCAGGGTATATCTTTTGAAAAATTAGTAAAGAAATGATACTCGAAGTTAAAAAATTACATAAGATTTATAATAACGGAACTCACGCTTTAAAAGGCGTATCCTTTTCTGTACAACCCGGCGAGTTTCTTGTAATTATAGGTCTTAGCGGTTCAGGTAAATCAACTTTACTCAGATGTATTAACAGGTTAGTCGAACCGACATCGGGCACTGTAAGTTTCTTAGGCAAAGATATTACTCACGTTAAAGGAGAAGAATTAAGAAAGGTTAAATCACAAATCGGCATGGTGTTTCAGCATTTTAATCTTATAAAAAGGAGATCCGTTCTTACCAATGTGCTCAGCGGTAAACTCGGTTCACTTTCTACATTAAATTCTATTCTTGAAAGATTTGATAAACAAACGACAGATGAGGCATACAGAAGTCTTGAAACAGTTGGAATTACAGAAAAGGCAAAGATAAGAGCTGATTCGTTAAGTGGAGGACAGCAGCAAAGAGTTGCAATTGCACGGAGTCTTATGCAGAATCCAAAACTGCTTCTTGCAGATGAACCTGTTGCTTCTCTCGATCCTGCAACTTCTAACTCAGTAATGCACTATTTTGAAAAGATCAATAAAGATCTTGGAACAACTGTTATCTGCAATCTTCACTTTCTTTCTTTAGTAAGAAAATATGCGACTAGAGTTATTGCACTAAAAGCAGGAGAAATAATTTATGAAGGGCTTCCGGGGGAAATAGATGAAACATGGTTCAGAACTATTTACGGAGAAGAAGCAGAAGAGGTAGAAATAAGATGATAGCCGACCCAGAGATTGAAATTCTTCCTCAAAAAATAATAGAGAGGAACAAGCAAAGGCAGGATAAATTTAATTTTATAAAAGCTGTTTTTCTTGATATCTTCTTTGTGTTTTATTCACTGCTGATTCTTAAGAGAGCAATATATTATAAATTTATTCTTGAGATAAGAGACCTGCCTTTTTCGTGGGGAGATATTGGAATTCTTTTCGTTATAAGTATAGTGGTAGGAATAATCTGGGCATGGACAAGGACTTCATTATCCTGCAAACTTTTTGGAATAGCGAAAGATAACAAAACAACTAAATGGACCGTTGAAATTTTCGCCTGGTTCCTGTTTGATATTACTTTTATCGCGGGATGGATCGTAACCAGATTATCAATTGTCGATCTTTTCGGCAGTGAAGGCATTGCTGGTGCCGAAAGAATTTTCGGTGCACTTTTTCAGCCCCAGTTTGGAATTTTTGATGATGCTTTGTTTGCAATAATTGAAACAATTTATATCGCTTTATTGGCGACTTTAATTTCAATCCCGCCTACATTGTTCTTAAGTTTTTTCACTGCCCGCAATCTTATGCGGGATAATAAAATTTCATTTGCAGTTTATTATGTTCTTAGGCTTGTATTAAACTTTGTAAGGTCGATTGAGCCGTTAATTTGGGCGATCATTTTTTCTGTGTGGGTTGGTATCGGTCCGTATGCAGGAATGATTGCTTTGCTTGTACATTCAATTGCATCCAATGCCAAGCTTTATTCTGAAGCAATTGAGAATATAGAACAAGGTCCAATGGAAGCGATTTCTGCAACCGGAGCAAATAAAATTCAGGTAGTTTGGTATGGGGTTGTTCCGCAAATTGTACTTCCTTTCTTATCATTTACTATTTACAGATGGGATATAAATGTTAGAATGGCAACGATAATTGGTCTCGTCGGCGGCGGTGGAATCGGAACTATGCTTATTCAATACCAGGGTTTGGCGCAGTGGCATGAAGTAGGTCTTATAGTTTTGATGATTGCTTTTGTCGTTTGGGTTATGGATTACATCAGTGCAAGAGTAAGGGAAGCTATTTATTAGGTTATTAAAACAATTGTTAACAATAATTTAATAGTAGTCTTAAAATCGTTAGCAAATTCTCATGTATATTTTCCAATTATATAAAATAAAAACGTTACTGAAAACTTTGATTGATTGAAATAGAACATATCTTTGATAAAAGAAGTTAAAATATATACCAGGAATCTTAATCTTTATTATAGAGATAAGCAGGCGTTAAAGGATATTTCACTTGATATTCCCCCAAACAAAGTGACCGCATTTATTGGTCCATCCGGCTGCGGCAAATCGACTTTTCTCCGTACTTTAAACAGGATGAATGATCTTATAGAACATGTAAGAATTGAAGGTGAAGTAGTAATAGATGATGTAAATATTTATGACAGGCAGATAGATGTTGTTAATCTTAGAAAAAGAATCGGAATGGTTTTTCAGAAATCTAATCTTTTTCCTAAAACGGTTTATGAAAACATTGTTTACGGTTTAAAGATCAATGGAATAAGAAATAAAAAAATTCTTGACGAAACAGTTGAAAGAACTTTAAAGCAGGCGGCACTATGGGAAGAAGTTCGTGACAGGTTAAATGAACCGGGGCTTAGTCTTTCCGGAGGACAGCAGCAAAGATTATGTATCGCAAGGACTCTCGCTGTTGAACCGGAAATCGTTCTAATGGATGAACCTGCAAGCGCTCTCGACCCGATTTCAACTGCTAAAATTGAAGAGCTAATTCATGAGTTAAAAAAACTTTACACAATTGTTATCGTTACTCATAATATGCAGCAGGCTGCAAGAGTAAGTGACCAGACTGCATTCTTCTATCTCGGGGAGCTGATCGAGTACGATAAAACAACAAAGATATTTACCAGTCCTGCAAAGAAGCAGACTGAAGATTATGTAAGTGGAAGGTTCGGTTGATTTTTTAATTATTAGTTACTTTTTTAATACTTAACATTTAATAAAGTTATTATTATGGAAAGACAAGTTGATCAGCAGCTAGAAAAGCTGAAAACCAGGATACTAAAAATGTGCAGCCTTGTAGATGAACAGGTTGATCTTGCAATCAGGTCGATTGAAGAGGATAATCCTGCTTTGGCAGATATTGTCCTGGAAAAAGAAAAGAAGGTAGATAAGTATGATCTCAAGATAGATAAGATCTGCCAGAAGATTTTTGCCTTGAACCAGCCGGTTGCAATGGATCTTCGTTTAATTATGTCCGCGCTTACTATCAATACGAACCTTGAAAGAATGGGAGACATTGCTGTAAATATTATTGAGAATTCCAGGCTTATTGGTAAAATACCTGAGTGGATTAAGCAAAACACATTTTGCAGAGATGTCAAAGATTGCGCGCGAGATGATCCGCAACTCGATTGATTCTTTTGTTCAGGATGATGCACAGCTTGCGAAGAAGGTAATTGAGACCGATAAAATTCTGGATAATCTTAATAAAGAAAATCACGACATGCTGATTGAGATAATGAAGAAAAATTCCGATGATATTCAAACAGCGGTAGCATTATTAGTTATTTCACGTATGCTTGAAAGATTAGGCGATCACGCGACTAATATTGCAGAAGATGTTTATTTTATTGTCGAAGCAAGAATGGTAAAGCATAAATATGAAAAATATTTGTTCAGTGAAGAGACTGATGATGATGAGGATTAATTTTCGATATCTTTGATTATGATGTAAGGAATGGTCTGTGACCATTCCTTTAAAGATTGTTTAATATTTATGAGGAACAGTTATAAACTGTTCCCTACGTTTTAATTTTTTCTCAAAAAATAATATATGGAATATGGGGCTTCCAAATCGAAAGAGAAACAGGTTACAAAATTATGATTATTCATTAGGTGGATATTATTTTGTTACGATTTGTGTAAAAGAACGTATTGACTTTTTTGGTAAGATAAAAAATGAAAAGATGTTTCTTAATGAATATGGCAAAATTGTTTCCTGCTACCTGGTTAGACCTTCCGAATCATTATTTTAATTGCGAGTTAGATTATTATGTAATTATGCCGGATCACGTACATGGAATAATTATTATAGATAATACTTTGAAAAACAAAAATAATAAATCTGAAAATTATTCTTTATCGGAAATTATGCGAGGCTTTAAAACATTTTCATCGAAAAGGATTAATGAAAAATTAAAAATTGATAAAAAATTCAGATGGCAAAAGTCTTTTTATGATAGAATAATAAGAAGTGAAAACGAATTATATTTTATTCAAAATTACATTCAATTAAATCCCTTAAAATGGGATATAGAAAAGAATCATCCCGAAAATTTATACATGTAGGGAATGGTCTCTGACCATTCCATTTTTATAAATATAATTCTCAATAATAATTAACTGGGAACAGTTATAAACTGTTCCCTACATTTTTTTATGACCTATCAAGAAGAAACCAACCAAAATTAAACCTGAAATAAATCCACCAATGTGTGCACCGTACGCAACTCCACTTTCAAGGTTTGATCCTAACATTCCTATTCCGCTCATTAGCTGGAACACAAACCACAACCCTATTACTAAAATAGCCGGAACTTCTGTAAGAAAATAAAATACAAGTACTCTTACTCTTTTTTTCGGGTAAAGAACTAAGTATGCTGCAAGAACTCCTGAGATTGCACCGGAGGCTCCGAGAACAGGAATGAGCATATTTCCGCCAAACATAGATGTTACAATTATATGTGAAACCGATGCCAGTACACCTACAATCAGGTAGAAAATAAAATATCTGAAATGCCCGAGCCTGTCTTCTACATTATCTCCAAAAATAAAAAGGAATAACATATTACCGAGTAGATGTGCTATTCCTCCATGCATAAACATTGAAGAAAAAAAAGTGATGTAAACCGAAAAAGGTGTAGACTGCAAACCCATGGCACGAACTCTTTCTCCGGATTGAGGATCAGTATAAACTCCGCCATCTGTAACAATATCTTTTCCAGTAACAATTTCTTCGGGAACTAAGGAAAATGAATTTGTGAATTTTTCATTCGACCCAATGTCCTGAAGAAAAACAAAAACCAGAATATTTACAATGATAAGGAAATAATTAACAAGAGGAGTGGTTCTTCTGTCCCTGTTATCATCTCCGATTGGGAGAAGCATGTAAGACCTTTTTATCTTTTTTGTGTTGCCACAAAAGTATTAAAAATTAATGCAAGAAAAATTACTAGGAGACAGCCTATAACATTGAACCAGAGAAAAGGAACTTTTGTAAAAATAAAACAATAAAGAACTGCTAGCTCGGCAATTAAGGCAGCATAAAAAGTTGGAGTGCCGTTTACTTTCTTAAGATAAAAAGCTACAAGAAAAATCCCCAGAATTGTTCCATAAACTAAAGAACCAAGAATATTGACAGCTTCAATTAAAGTTCCTAACCTGTTTGCAAAAAGTGCAAACCCAATTGCATAAATTCCCCAGAATATTGTAGCAAGTTTGGAAACTTTTAAGTAATGAGAATCGGAAGCATCTTTTTTAATTAATCTTTTATAAAAGTCGATTACGGTTGTGGAAGCAAGAGCATTAAGTTCTGCAGAAGTTGAAGACATCGATGCGGAAAGAATTGAAGCAAGCACAAGTCCGATTAAACCGATAGGGAGGTAGTGAATTACAAAATTCAGGAAAATATAATTAGTATCATTTGTATCTGCGCCGGGGTTCGCTTCTTTAATAAGTGTAATTGCACTTTCTCTTGTTTTAATTTCTTCTTTATGAATGCTTTCAACTTTTTCTTGCTCATTATTAGTTCTGGATTTATTACCGTCATCTATTGATGAAAGCATTCCTCTTAAGTGTTTCTGTTTTTCCTCATTCAGACTGTGATATTTTTCTTCAAGCTGTTTATATTGTTCAGAGTAAATTCCCGACTTCACTTTATTTTCCTGGACAGGATTAAAAAAGAGAGGCGGAGTTACAAACTGGAAGAAAACAAAAACCATTGCTCCGGTTAGAAGAATAAAAAACTGCATTGGTAGTTTAACAATGCCATTTGCAAGTAAACCCATTTTGCTCTGCTTTATGGAACTTCCTCCCAAATATCTCTGTACCTGTGATTGATCTGTTCCGAAATATGAAAGCATAAGAAATGTTCCGCCGATTATTCCGGACCAGAAAGTGTAACGGTCATTTAAATCGAAAGAGAAATCAATCGCATTAAGTTTTCCCATTTTGCCTGCAACATAAGCCGCATCTTTAAATGAAATATCGGGAGGTAAAAGAGATATTATAACGACAAATGCGGCAATCATTCCCACCATTATTATTATCATTTGCTGGATATGAGTTTTGTTAACTGCAACAGAACCGCCGACAGTTGTATAAATAATTACCAATCCACCCATAACAAATATTGCATAATCAATATTCCATCCAAGCAGAACCGAAAGAATTAATGCCGGAGCAAAAATTGTAAAACCTGCAGCAAGTCCCCGTTGTGTAAGAAATAAAACACTGCCGAGAACCCTGTTCTTGAGATCAAATCTTTTTTCAAGATATTCATAAGCAGTATAAATGTTGAGCTTGTGAAAAATCGGAACTGCAGTTATACTCAGGATTATCATTGCAATTGGCAATCCCAGGTAAAACTGAACAAAACGCATCCCGTCTGTGTAAGCTTGTCCAGGTGTAGATAAAAAAGTGATTGCACTTGCCTGCGTAGCCATAACAGAAATAGTAACAATGTACCACGGTGTTGATCTGTTTGCACGAATAAAACCATCCATGGTTTTTGTGCTTTTGGTTTTCCAGACTCCGTAAACAACAACAAAAAGAAGGAAGCAGCACATTATCACCCAGTCTATTATGCTCACTCAAAAACCTTTGTGAAATAATAGAAGAGTATAATTAATGAAATAAGGACAAATAAAACGATAGAATAAATTTTTCCCCACGACCCTAAAACCGGCGGCTTATCATCAGAATGGTTCGCTTCTAAATTTTCATCCACTCTGATGACCTGCAGAAATTAAGTTGATAAATAATCTGTATGCGCCGGGCACTCCTGCCGGAATCTGCCTGAAGAAAGAAAGAGAAGTATATATAAAAATTCCTTTACCATACTTTGTATAAATTATAGAATTATCTAACGGACTTTCACCTTTATCATTCATTGCAAGAATAGTTGTATATCTTTTATCGACATTACTTGGGAAATATAAACCTCTTTCCTGTACCCATCCTGCAAAATCTTTTTCTGTTATTTTATTTGGATAGTTTAACAATTGATCATCCGGCTTTAAAAATGTTACCGGTGCTTCTTCGTCAGTAACCCTGTCTCTCGATACACTAAAAGGATAAGGTCCAATATCATTTGTAACCAGGCGTCCGTTCTGGCTGTACTGAACGACAAGAGTTCCGCCATTATAAACATAATCGAGTAATTTTTTATTTAATGTGGATAATCTTTCTCTAGTATTATAAGTTCTTATGCCTGTTATAATTGCATCGTAATTTAATGAGCCGTTTTCAATTTGATTATCGGATATATCTTCTATATTATAACCAAGCTGCTTAAGATATTTAGGAATATCGTCTCCTGAACCTTCGACATATCCAATATTGCTAATGACTTTTTCAGTATTGAGTCTTACCAACTTTGCGCTTGCATCAGGAAAAAGAGTTTGTGTTACAATGTGAGGATAACTTATCGTAACCATTCCTTTATTATAAATCTCGTTACCGGAAACTACTTCAACAGTAAATTCAGATTCTTCGGCTTGCTTCGGAGGAGTTATCATGAAGCTCACCTGGTTTTCCTGGCCTTTCTCATTAAAGCTTACTGGAATTTCAGATGGCGAAACATTCCAGCTCGCAGGCAAATTAAGTCTTACTTTTCCACTGAAAGAATTGACGTTATTTTTTATTGAAAAGGAAATCTCACGCGCTTCATCAGTAGGGAAGAGATAAATTTTATCCTGGAGACTAATTGTTACCTTCGGAATAATTTCTATCGGTCTGTACTTTTCTCCTTCAACAGGATCATTCCACCTGTACAAAACCGGGGTTGTTAAAGTAATATTCCCATCTTTTGATGATAAAATAAATTCGGCAGTTAAAGCAGGATCGTTCTCTGCTTTTCCTATTAATCTCTGGTCGTCCACGGTATATCTGAATTTAACTTTTTTCTTTACTAACCAGTAAGGCTGTGTGATATCAATATCATCAGGAAGACTAAAAGAATAATCGTGCGATAGAAAATCACCTTCAGCAAGATTTTGATTTATGAGAGAATCGCTTTTAAGATATGATATTTTTATTCCTTCCAATTTCAAAGGATAATCTCGAACGGTTTACAATTCCTGTATTTACTTTTATTTCACTTCCGCGTGAGTAAGCATAATTATCTGCAGTTGCTTCAATCCATAATCCTGCGGCAGAACGAATTACATTTCGTAGTTCTTTTTTCTTTTCAGTAATCCAATAATTATCGGAATGCTTTTCCATTTCATTAGTATGCTTTAAAAAGAAGAGAAAGAATTGCAGAAGGATTTTCGGGATCAAATTTCTTATTGGCTTCTGAAAGAAGGCTGCTTATTTTTTCACAACCTTTAACTCTGTTCCATGTCAAATCTATTCCATCGAACAAATCATTCTTTGCTGGATCGCCTTCGATATACTGAAAGTAATTTGCGCTTTCACCTCTTCTTCCTATTCCGCCAACTCCCTGGCTTTTATTTTGTGAACGGCTTTCCGCTCCTATCTCAGTATATGATTTCCCTAAAAGAGGATTGAACTCACCCGGATCGTATTTTATAACATTTCCATTATCTCCAATTTGAGATCCCCAACCGTTCCAGTATAATCTTTTGGGCTGCCAGGTTTTAACATACTTTAATTGCTCAGGAAATTTTGTCGAATCGCCTGCAAGTTTAAAAGCTTCTTCTGCTAAAATTGCAGATGCAGTATGATGACCGTGTCCGCCTCTGCCATCATCCGGAAATCTTGTGACGATAACATCGGGACGAAACTTTCTGATAACCCAAACAACATCGGAAAGTATTTCATCGTGTCCCCAGAATTTCAAAGTTTCATCTGGTGATTTTGTATAACCGAAATCAATTGCTCTTGTAAAAAACTGTTCGGCGCCGTCGGTTCTTCTCGAATCAAGAAGCTCCTGAGTTCTTATAATTCCCAATAATTCATCCTGTTCATTTCCTATCAGGTTTTGTCCACCGTCACCTCGTGTCATAGCAAGGTAACCTGCTCTTAAATGTTTCCCTGAAGAAAAATATGACAGCATAGATGTATTATCGTCATCAGGATGAGCTGCAACATAAAGAACACTACCTAAAGTATTCAGCTTTTCTAAAGCAAGTTTTAATTCAGATGAGTTTAAGATTTTTGCAGGCTGTGCGAACTAGAGATGTGCTTAAAAATAATAGGAACAGAAGGACAGATAAAATGCTTCTTTTCATATCATATTAATAAAAATGATTAAATGAGTCGTGTCATAATACAAACTATCTAAAAATTATCAAAGTGAATTAGGTGGTAGTAAAGGATGAGAAGTCTGAAGGAGTGACTTTAGGGGAAAGATAATTGCTTTAACCAAATTAATGGTTGAAATTAATAATCAGCAAATGTTGAGGGTTCTTAACTTCGTAACAGAATTTCCTTGTAAATGAATAAACCGTTAAAACGGTTCTTTCCTTATTAGCCTTCTTTATTCTTCGGGATAAATCCCGAAGTTAACCTAATAGTAAATTAGCTTATCGATTTATCTCAGGTTAACCAATGGATTTATCCATTGGATATAAAGAAAAGCCTATAACTTACCTTAACGGTTTCAACCGTTTTTATTGTTGAATAAGCCCTGCCTTGCCAGATAAGTTATCAACTTTATTAGGCAATTGCTTTATCCAAATTAATTAGTGAAATTAACAATAAGCAGTTAGCTAACTCATTTAATTTTTTTAATAGGATAAAAATGAAAAAGTACATCTTTATTGTATTGAGTTTACTTCTGGTTGTTGCAAAACCTTCTTTTTCTCAAGAGAAGACTAAACCAGATACTTCAGCAGAACAAACTAAAATTCCAAAGGAAGAAAAGTCGGTTACACATCATAGTATTGTCATCGATAAAAAAAATATTAATTACACTGCCATCGCCGGAACAATTAATATCAGAGACAAAAATGATAGTGTAACTGCAAGTATAAACTATTTTGCTTACATACTTGATGATGTAAAAGATGTTTCGCATCGTCCGATTTCATTTGCTTATAACGGCGGACCCGGTTCTTCTTCAATATGGCTGCACATGGGAGCTTTAGGGCCAAAAGTAGTTGAAACAACTGATGCAGATTATACTCCACCGCCACCTTATAAAACTATAGATAATGAAAACAGTATAATCGATAAAACAGATCTTGTATTTATAGATCCGGTAGGAACAGGTTTTAGTAAAGCAGTTGGTAAGAAAGAAGAATAAAGATTTTTGGGGAGTCGATTCTGATATTCAATCAATAAGCCAGTTTATTAAACAGTATGTTAGCGATAATAACAGGTGGAATTCGCCAAAGTTCTTAATTGGTGAAAGTTATGGAACTACAAGGTCTGCAGGAATTGTAGATTATCTTCAGACAAATGAATACATGAATTTTAACGGAGTAATACTTATCTCGACTGCTCTCGATATAGATGCAATATTTAATATGCCGGGCAATGAAAGACCTTTTCCTTTATTTCTACCGACTTTTACTGCGGTTTCCTGGTATCATCATTTACTACCAAATCAACCAAAAGAATTGCAACCAATTCTTGATGAAGCAAGAAAATTTGCACTCGGGGAATATAATAATGCACTTATGCAGGGCAATGCTTTAAGTGATTCCGAGAGAAATATTATTGCAGAAAAATTACACAACTTTACAGGGCTTTCAACAGAGTATATAAAAAAATCGAATTTACGAATTGAAGAAAGTAAATATACTCAGGAATTATTGCGTGAACATAATGAAGTAATTGGAAGGTATGATGCAAGATTCTTAGGTCCTGTTTTTGATCCTCTCTCTGAGAAAGCAGAATATGATCCGCAGGAAGCTTCAATGTTTTCCGCCTTTACAGCAGCCTTTCTTGATTACATACATCAAGACTTAAAATTCGGAATGGGAAAAACATATAATGTCTTTGGTGACATTTCAGATTGGAAATGGCGCCACACAGAACCGATTAAAGGTGGTCAACAAATTGTTGTTAATACTGGTGTTGATCTTGCTAATTCGATGATCTACAATCCTAATCTGAAGGTTCTTGTTTTACAAGGCTATTATGATTTGGCTACTCCATTTTTAGCAACAGAATATACAATTTCACATCTCAATATGGATAAAAAATTTCAGTCAAATATCTCCACAAAATATTACGAAGCTGGACATATGATGTACCTGCATAAACCGGCTCACGAAAAAATGAAAAGTGATATAGCTGAATTTATTGATGAGTGTTATCAGAAATGAAATCCTTAGGCCGTCGCGAAGGTTCGTGACTTCCGGGGAAACAAAAATAATCTGCAATGCGGCGATTACAATAATAATGCTTTAATTCCCCTTTAAACAAGGACATGGCATGCCCTGTCCCTACAAAAAATTATTTTGTGATTTTTAGAATCCAATCACCCATTGTTTTTAATGCCGTTGGTGAAATTGTTTCTTCAATAATATTATACTCTGCCGGGGAACCGGTTTTACAATCCTGGAACAAATGATTTAATCCTTTCAATTCAACCGTCTTAAAATTTTTATTTCCGCCTTTTGTTAAAGCTTCTTTTATTGCCGCAAGATCCTCTTTTGGAGGGACCTGGAGATCTTTTGCACCATTAATTGCAAGCACCGGGCATTTTACTTTTTCAAGAGTAGGACGAGGATCATATTTAAGGAAAAATCTGAACCACGGCGATTCAACCCTGCTAAGCATTTTTAATGCTGAATTCTTGTCTCCTGCTTTTTCTTTTTCTGAATCAGAAAGCGAATTGTAATATTTTTCAAAAATGTCGGCTATTTCATTATGTGCTTCAGCGCTATCCGGTTCACTTTTAATAATGTCATAAACCTTTCTATTTATTTCCTTGGCTTTAGCTATATCATCAGATGAACTACCTTCTGCTGCACTAATTAATGCTGACTGCATAATAAGTATTGAATCACCCGGAACTCCGGGACCCGCCATTAAAACAATAAAAGCCACATCAGGAGATTCGACTGCAACCATTGGAGCAATGAGTCCTCCTTCACTATGACCGATCAATCCGATTTCATTTTTGTTTACTTCCTTCCGGGTTTTAAGGTATTCAACTCCTGCCAGCACGTCGGTAGCAAAATCTGCGGAAGTTGACGATTGAAAATCGCCTGTAGATTTACCAACTCCGCGATCATCAAAACGTAAAACAGCAATTCCTCTTCTTGTAAGGTAATCGGATAAAACCATGAATGGTTTGTGTCCGAGTAATTCTTCATTCCTGTTCTGTGGTCCCGAACCGGTGATTAATAATACAGCGGGAAACGGGCCTCCTTCTTTAGGGTAAGTAAAAGTTCCTGCCAAATTATTTCCTGCCGATTTATTTTCGTAAGTAACATCTTCTGAATTGTACGGGAATGGCGGCTTTGGTTCCTGAGGTCTGTTTATGACGATAGGTTTTGCGGTCTTTTCCAGGTTTAATGGAAAAGTTTGTCCGGCCTGAGTCCAGAAACCCTCAATGCTTGTTCCTTCATCATCAAATCTTCCTTTGTATTCACCGCCTAACTGAGGCATTTCCATTTTTATTGAGTCTCCATAGAGTGAAACTTTCTCAACAGGGATATCCTTTGCGCCCTGGTCAGGCGAATCCATAGTGGCTTTATAATTTCCATCTTCTGTTTTCGAAATGTGAAATACAATTCTCAAACTTATACCTGAAATTTTTAATGAACCGAGCCAGTTTCCTTCGGCGTTTTTGTTATTGTCCTGAGGAAAAATATTTACATTAGTGAATAACAGGAAGAAGGCGATTACTAAGCCGTGAACTAATTTTATGTTTCTTTTCATTTTGCAATTCCAATCAAATAGTTGATAAAATTATTTGACGCATATTCTTCCAGGCTTCACAAACCACTTCGTGGCTTTCAATTACTCTCACTATTTTTAACCAAAAATATTTCTATCTATTTGAGCTAGCTTATAAATTACAATCTTAATTTGTTAACTCTAAAGTAAGCGTACCACCACCCATTTGGGCACTCAGGGCTTGTTCCATCTTTATCATTTTAGGTGAAGTCTTATCAATCCACAACGTAGCAGTTCCTTCACTTTCATCTTCAGGTTTTAGTTGTACTTTATACGTGTCAAATTCATCTGCACCAATTTTAATTTTTTCACTTCCTGTAACTGAAAAAGATACTTTCTTCGTAGAGCCTTTCATGATATCTAATTCGTTAAATTCACCTTTATAACCTTCTTGCAAAGGAAGAGTTCTAAGCGCCAGTTCAACTCCTGCACCATCTGTTAAAATCGGATTGTTTGATTTTACATTTACAGGCATTTTGCTTGTGCCCATATCAATAACACCTTCTACAGAGTCTCCGGCAAAAGTTAAGTGAACAATTGCAGTACCTTGTTTAATGGTTCTGTTAACAGGCAGTAAAGTTTTTGCATCTACCTCAAGTGTATCAATTCCACTCATCATCCCGGATGATTCATCAATGACCCGGATTATTTCCATACCATTAATATTAGCTCTTTCAATACTTCTCTCTAAATTCAGGTTTATATTTCTTCCGCTGGTTTCTATTTTCACAACATATTTATTGGTACCGGTTTGAATTTTAGAGCCATCAAACTTATCGAACTTTAAAATATTTTCAGAAGTCGATTCCGCCACAGGCAGTTTTAAAGTATCGATATCAACAGTTATTTCTTCCAATCTTTTTTCTGTTGCCGGTTTAACTTCTTTTTGAACCCGACCTCCGAGATACTTTGCAACAAATTGTTCCATCGCTGTAAACATCGCCATTCTATTTTCAAGCCCTGCGTAGCCATGCCCTTCATCCGGTGCAAGCATGTATTCAACAGGACGGTGAAGATCTCTTAATGCAACCACGATTTGATCCGATTCTGCTTTTTTTACTCTCGGGTCATTGGCACCTTGTACAACATATAAGGGAGCTTTAATATCTTTTGCGTAATTTAGCGGAGAAGCTTCTTTCATCATTTCCAGATCTTCAGGATTATTCATATCACCAACACGAATATCAAAAATTTTCTTTATCGGTGCCCAATAAGGAGGTATTGAATTTAGCAATGTGATGATATTTGAAGGACCAACAATATCAAAACCTGCTGTATAAAGATCAGGCGTAAAAGCCAAACCGGCAAGTGTTGCATAGCCGCCGTATGATCCTCCTGAAATTATCACTTTTTTCGGATTTGCAATGCCTTCTTTTTCCAGCCATTTCACTCCATCCGTAAGATCGTTTTGCATTGCTCCTCGTCCCCATTGCTTATTGCCGGCATTTAAATATTTTTTACCATAACCAGTAGAACTCCTAAAATTAGGCTGAAATACCGCATATCCCCGGTTAGCAAGAAATTGGGCAACAGGATCATATCCCCACATATCACGAGCCCATGGACCACCATGAACAAACATTACAACCGGAAGATTTTTCGGTTCAAGTCCCTTAGGCAAAGTAAGGTAACCGTGAATTTTCATACCATCTCGTGCCTGATAAGTTACAGGCTTCATTTTAGCAAGATAATCGCTGTTGAGATCAGGTCTGGAGTGATACAGAAGAGTGGTATCTCCGGTGTCTGTATTAAATAAATATACTGAGCCAGGATCAACATCACTTGAAATTGATATTATCCAAATTTTTTCATCTGCGGTTTTTGAACTTACACCAAAGTTTCCTTCGGGAAAAGATTTTCTTAATTTTTTATATACTTCATTAAAACCTTCATCTTTTGGATAAACTCTTAGTTTATCTCCCAAATAATATGTTGCCAATAATTTATTTGAAACATCCGAAAATATAGCGCCTGCAAAGTCAACCTCGTTTAGCGGATCTTTATCAAGAAGTTTTGTTTTACCGGTTTTTAAATTATAAAGTTCTAATTCGGATTTATCCAGATCAGTTCCTTTATTTGTAGTCATATAAAACGAATCTCCGTCTTCAGTAAATCTGATAGGACCTGCTTCTTCTTGGCTATTAACTTTGTAAATAGTCTCAACCGTATCTTTTAACAGCTTTAGTATTTCGGTACCGCCATCAGAAGCTACTCTAAGTCCTAATTTTAAATTACCCTCAAGGTCAGTTTGCCAGCCTGCAATATTATCGGTATTCTTTCTTACCAAAGTTCTTTCACCAGTAGTCAAATTTACACGATAAATATCATGTAATTGAGGATTGCGATCATTCAAACCGATTAATATTTCGTTGGGTGTATTTTTAGGGACATCGATTATTTCTGCCCGAACTTTATCAAGAGGGGTTAAATCCTTTGAAGCAGGTACAGGATCTCCGGCAGCATCCGGGTCAACAGCATAAACTCTGTAATTTTCATCGCCACCTTTATCCTGTACATAAAGTATGTATTTGCTATCCCGCGACCAAAAATAACTTCTGACAGGTCTTATTGAATCAGCAGTAACAGGATGTGCTTCATCAAATTTCTGATTGATATCTTTGACCCATATATTCATTACACCATTAAACTGCTTACGAAATGAGATATATTTACCATTGGGTGAAATTTCTGCACCGGAATATTGCGGGTCACCAAAGAATAATTCTCTGTCAATAACAGGAGGCTGCTGAGCCTGAATTTTAATAATTCCTAAAAACGCAAAAATTAAAATTGAAAGTAAATGTTTCATTGTATTTTCCTCATTTGATTTTTCTAAGTTATCACGAATCACTTCGTAACAGAAAATTCTCAAGAATAGTTTTTATTTTTTTTTGATTTTTTAATAACAGCGGATTGCAAAATAATTCACAATTTCCGGAAATAATATAATACTTCTTTAAAATTCATCATAGATGATCAATTTATTCATTTTCAAAAGTAAACTGCGTAAGTGCAACAAGTCTTCCTTTTTAGGTAAAATTCTGCAGCGCAATTCTTTTTTTATAGCCCAATAAGCATAAAGCAAAAAGAGCCTATAAAATAACCCACGAGCCACCATGGCTGCTGTAAGAAAAAGCTAAATTTATTATAATTGTGAAAAAAATCGGCAACATATACCATAGCATAAAATACTTCTGCCGTTTAGCATGATAATCAAGGCTTCGTATTGTCTGTTCCATGTCATCCTAATAATGAGAGATTCGACTGACCTTCATATTTTATCCTGTCCCGCCTGCTTTTATAAATATACCCTGCACCAAGAAAAAGATTAAAGTATCAGCCAATTTAAACAATTGATTGTGCAGTATTCCCATAATAGTAGCAAGTAATCCGCAACAAATCATTGCAATCAGGAGGGTCCACTCAAATTTATTTATCATACGTTTAACTCTATTTTTCTTTCTAATAACACGGCGGTGCAATTCCGATTCATTTATTGCGTAAATGTTTTCGTTGTTCTGTTCATCCCATATTTTTTTCATATCTTCAAACTCCATTTTAAAATTCCTCCTGCGACTTTTGTATAAGACCTTTTTTAATCCTATTAATCTTTACGCCAACATTGCTTTCGGAAATTCCGAGTATATTTGCCATCTCTTTATAGCTAAAGCCATCCAGTAAAAGGAGGGTAAGTGAACGATCTATTTCATTTAATTTTGATATTTGTTTGTATAACCATTCTACCCGACTATCCTTGAAGCTCGAAATTTCAGTCAACATATGGCTAATTCCATCCAGTGATTGTTTACCAGTATTATGTTTCTTTTCTTTCTTTGACCAGGAAATAGCTGAGTACAATGAAACGCGATAAACCCAGGTTGAAGCTGCAGAATCCCCCCGGAAATTGGGAATAGAATTCCATATCTGTATTGTTATTTCCTGGAATAAATCTTCCTGGTCATCTAAATTAAAAGCATAAGCACGAATAACTTTAAAGAGCAGCCCCTTATATTTTTTAAGCCAATCATAAAATATCCGTTTTTGTTCGCTTTCCGGCATTATCCTTTTACAATTATGATAAACACAATTTAATTTAATATAATAGTATCAAAACCAGCTGATTTCTTACAAGATTTGAAAAAAATATTGTCGGAAAGAAACCTCGATTTGAAGATATCTCTATTTCCCTAATACCTATGTTGAAGAAATAACGTTGGTATTCCTCAGTCTTTACAAACCACTTTGGGACTTAGAAAGGAAAACCGTTAAAACGGTTCTTGTTTTTACGCAACTATTTTTTCTTCTTCGGGATGAATCCCGAAGTTAATCTAATAGAAGAATAGTTTATAGGCTTAAAGTCAGGTTAACCAATGGAATTATCCATTGGACATAAAGGGGAAAATTATAGCATACCCTAACGGTTTTCAACCGTTTTACTGTATTATGCTGGCTTACAAATAATAATTGTAATTCTTTACCGGTATTAATATTTTGTAAATTAAAGTTGATAAAATTATTTCTTGTCAGATAGGTTAAAAGATGAAGTATAAAATATTACTACTTTTTATTTGTCTTTGTACAATTATTTTCTCTCAAAACACACCTGTTACAATTAATGTAGATATAACAAAAGATAAAGGTCCGATGAAACATATTTGGGCATGGTTTGGATACGATGAACCTAATTATACGTATATGAAAAATGGGAAAAAGTTATTATCGGAATTAGCAGATTTAAGTCCCGCTCCGGTTTACATTCGTACTCATAATTTAATGACAACAGGTGACGGAACACCGGCACTTAAATGGGGTTCTACAAATATGTATACGGAAGACAGTCTTGGAAATCCTGTTTATAGCTGGACGATTGTTGATAGAATCTTTGATACTTATATCGAAAGAAAAATGAAACCACTTGTAGAAATTGGTTTCATGCCTGAAGCACTTTCAACCAATCCCGAACCATATCAGCATCATTGGAAAGCCGGCACTTCTAACAAGCTTGAAACGGGCTGGGCATATCCACCTAAAGATTATAAAAAATGGGCTGAACTTATTTATCAATGGGTTAAGCATAGTGTTGAACGTTATGGAAAAGCAGAAGTTGAAAGCTGGTATTGGGAAGTCTGGAATGAACCGGACATTTTTTATTTCATGTCTGACTGATAAAGTAAAAGATTATTGCAAGATGTATGATTATGCTTCCGATGCAGTGAAACGTGCGTTGCCAACTGCACGCATTGGTGGTCCGCATTCTACAGGTGGCGGCGCATGGTTTTTAAGGAAATTTATTCAACACTGCTTATCGGATACCAACTCAGCTACTGGAAAAATTGGAGCACCGCTTGATTATATCGGATTTCATGCAAAAGGATCTCCTAAAATTATAAATGGAGTTGTGCAAATGGGAATGAAATCTCAATTGGATAATATCAAGAGATAATTTTTCAGTAATTACTTCATTTCCAGAAATCAAAAATCTTCCGGTTATTATTGGTGAATCCGATCCTGAGGGGTGTGCAGCCTGCGGAGTTATGACAAATCCTGAAAACGCCTACCGCAATGGTACAATGTATTCGAGTTACACTGCCGCAGTTATTTCCCGCATATATGATATGGCTGACTACTATGGAATTAACCTGATTGGAAATCTTAATTGGTCTTTTGAATTTGAAAACCAACCCTGGTTTGCTGGGTATCGAAGTTTAGCTACCAATGGTGTGGATAAACCGGTACTTAATGTTTTTCGGATGCTGGGAATGATGTCTGGTGATCGTGTTGATGTTTCGGGTGATCTGAGATATGATTTTAAAACTATTTGTGATTCAAGTGTTAGAGGTAAGCAAACAGATATAAATGCTTTAGCTTGTAAAGATAAAAATACAGTTACGGTTTTACTCTGGAATTATCACGATCTGGATATTAAAGATAATGGTTCACCTGTAATACTTAATATTGAAGGAATTCCTGCTGGGAAGGCAACTCTTACTCAATACTGGATAGATAACGATCATAGTAATTCTTATGAAGTCTGGAAAAAGATGGGATCGCCACAGAATCCAACTACCGATCAGATTGACTGAACTTGAAAAAGCCGGACAATTAGAAATGCTTTCGGAACCTGATGAAATAAAAATCACAAATAATACTGCAACAATAAAAATGCAATTGCCTCGTCAGGCAGTTTCTTTGGTGAAGATTAGCTATTAAATACTTCGGGATAAATCCCGAAGTTAACCTAATAGTGAATTAGCTTATCGATTTATTTTAGGTTAACCAATGGATTTATCCATTGGTTAAAGAAACCCATAACATACTTAACAGCTTCAACCGTTTATATTAATTCATAAAATCACGAAATAAATTTCTTATATTTGCCTATCAAAATCAGGGAGTTTATCAAATGTCTCACAATTCTTCCATTAAAACCAGTACACTGATTTTAGCTTGCATTTTGTTGATTGGGGTAATTTCAATGGCTTATGGTTATTATCAAAGTAATAAGATTATAATTTATAGTGGAGTTGCTGTTGTTTTTGTTATAAGTATATTTCTACCATTGCAGAGTATTTTATACAAAAAAGGAAATGAGAAAAAATTTAACATATATAAATAGGAATAAGTAAATTATTTATGCGGCTCTAAGAATTTATAAATGGGCAAGCAATAAATCTGATCATTTCTTTTCGAATTTAACCTCATAAATCAACAACCATTTTCTTATATTTAGTTTATTATATAATTTTATTGGTATAATAAACTAAGTTTTTATGATAAAAATAAAAGATTTTACAATTGGGGGAGATAATCCTTTTGTTCTTATTGCGGGTCCCTGCGTTGTTGAAAGTGAAAAGCTTGTATTTGAAACTGCAGAAAAAATAAAGCAGATCACTTCTGAGTTGAACATTCCTTTTATTTTCAAATCGAGCTATAAAAAAGCAAACAGAACAAGTGTTTCTTCTTTTACAGGAATAGGAGACGATGAAGCAATTGCTATTCTTTCCAAAGTAAGAAAGAATTTTGATGTACCGGTTTTAACAGATGTTCATTTACCGAGCGAAGTAGAAAAGTTAAAAGACGCAGTTGATGTTTTGCAGATACCGGCTTTTCTTTGCAGACAAACTGAATTATTAATTGCAGCAGGGAAAAGTGATAAAATCGTTAATGTGAAGAAGGGACAATTCCTTGCCCCTGAAGATATGAACTTTGCTGCCGAGAAAATTTCATCAACCGGAAATAATAAAATTATGTTCACAGAAAGAGGAACGACTTTCGGTTATAATAATCTTGTTGTTGATATGCGCTCGCTAGTGATTATGAAAAAGTTTGGTTACCCGGTTATTATGGATGCAACTCATTCGGTACAAAGACCGGGAGGAAATAAACAAACCGGCGGTCAACCTGAATTTATTAAACCGCTAGCACGAGCAGCTGCCGCTGTTGGAATCGATGGTTTGTTCCTTGAAGTTCATCCCGAACCAGCAAAAGCTTTGAGTGATGCAGCGAGTCAGTATCCGTTAAATGAATTAAAAAATCTTCTTGCCACAATTAAAGAGATCGATAGGATAGCAAAAGGTTATTAAAGATAAAATACCTAATGTCATTTCCGTGAAAACGGAAATCTTAATTTTTAATAGATTCCCACTTGCGTGGGAATGACAATCTGAAATAATAAATAATGTTTCCAAGAAATCTTACTGAGACCGAAAATATTTTACTATTCTCAATTCTTCCCGAGAATAAAACAGGTTACGCTTCCTATAGAAACAAGATTAACAATTTAGTTGTTACGGGTTCGGGAAGATTTGGCGGTGGAAATTTTGTCCTCGGCAAAGAGGGAACGGAACCGGATTTGTCTTTCCCTTCTTCCCCGGTTTTTGCAATCGGTACAAATGTTTACGAAGAAGGAACGATAGATATTACAATTCACGAAGAACTCGATGAAGAAATTGAGTTTGATATTTCTGCGAGAAATCAGAATTCACTTCCGGAAAATCTGACTGAAATTAAAAAATGGAATTACTCGGAATGGAATCCCGGAGATAAAGCTCCTAATGATAATTCATTTGTAAGAGAAATAATTATTTTGAAAGATGAATACATTCTTGCAATTGCTCCGGCTCATAAAAAAATCTGGCTTCACGAGTATAAAAGCGGAATAAATTTTCTTATTCCTCTTACTAATTTTTATAATGAACTGATGAGAATCAGCAATATTAAAGATGCTTCTGTTGCATTAAAGCCGGCATCTTTTTTTGAAAACATAGATAATTTTGATAATGAACAACTTATGCTTGCTTTCTTCAGCTACAACAGGTATTTAAGAAAGTTTGATATTCAGAATATTGTTCCAACCGAATCAACTCCGGCAAATAGAAAAAAAATATTTTCGATTTTCAGTAAAGGATAAAAGTGAACAAAGAAGAAATCATAAAGAAGGGGAAAGAAGTTGTAAGAATAGAAACCAATGCTATATCCGATTTGATAAACAGCATTGATGATGAATTTGTAAAAGCTTTGCAAATCTTATATGAAAGCAAAGGAAGAGTAGTCCTGACGGGTATGGGAAAATCGGGACTTATTGCCCGCAAAATTGTTGCAACTTTAAATTCTACAGGCACCGCATCAATTTATCTTCATCCAACCGACGCTCTGCACGGAGATCTCGGAATGGTAAGAAAAGAAGATGTTGTGATTATGATTTCAAAAAGCGGCGCAACCGAAGAGCTTGCAAATCTTATCCCGATGTTAAAAAGATTAAATGTTAAGCTGATAGCAATGACTGGTAACAGAGACAGTAAACTGGAATCTGAATGTGATGTTTTACTCAATGTGGGTGTGAAAGAAGAAGCCTGTCCTTTTGATCTTGCTCCGACTGCATCATCAACTGCAGCGCTTGTAATGGGCGATGCACTTGCTGTCGTTCTTTTACAAATGAGGGAATTTACTGAAGAAGATTTTGCCGTTCTGCATCCGGGCGGAAGTCTGGGAAAAAGATTATCTCTTTCCATAAAAGAAATTATGCATAAAGGAGAAAATGTCCCGGTTGTAAAAGAAGATACCTCGATTAAAGATGTGATTTTTGAAATAAGCTCTAAAAGATTAGGCACAACTACGGTTGTCGATAAAGACGGAAAATTAACTGGTGTTGTAACAGATGGCGATTTAAGACGTCTTCTTGAAAAGACAATGGATATTAAAGCTCTCAAAGCAAAAGATATTATGACGCGCAACCCAAAAGTTATGAAAGACAGTTACCTTGCTTCATTTGCATTGCAGACGATGGAGAATTTTAAAATTACAACTTTGATAATTGTAAACGATCTCAACAAACCTGTCGGAATAATTCATCTTCACGATCTTGTTAAACTGGGAATAAGACAAAGATGAAGTTATTCTTAATCTTCTTTGTCTTGTTAGCTTTCAGTTCATGCTCAAATCAAAAAGTTAAACCTGCAGTAAATACGGCATTAAATGCTGAGAAGCTTCCTGACCAGGAAAGCTGGAATGCCACTATTTTTTTTTCTGACTCAGGAAAAACAACTGCAGTTCTTAAAGCAGGTCACTTGCAGGTTTTTGATGACACACGCGAAACGTTAATGGACGGTGGAATAAAAGTAGATTTTTATAATGATGCCGGAGTTAAAACTACAACTCTTACTGCTAAAAAAGGAAGAGTCGATGATGCTACAAAAGATCTTTATGCTATAGATAGTGTGGTTGTTGTAAGTGATAGCGGAACAACTATCACAACAGAAGAACTTAAATGGAGAAATTCGGATAAGAAAATTGTCTCGGATAAATTTGTAACGATCCTTTCTCCAAAAGAAAAAATACAAGGGTACGGTTTTGAATCTGACCAGCATATCCAGAATTATGTTATATACAATATTACTTATATAACTAAGAGAGATTCGTTGTAGTGTAAGAGCAAGTTCAAGCTCAAGATGCAAGAAGTTTCTTAATCCTAATCTTAATCGTACTCTTACTCAAAAGGATTATCGAATTAAGATTAGGAGTAAGATTAAGAATTATGAAATCAATTGAATGAAATACTTTTTATCAATAATCATCTTTGTTATTTCAATAGCCAATGTTTATCCCCAACAGGATGAATACATAACTGTTGTTGGGGACAGTCTTGTCGGAAAAGTTTTAGATGGGGAATCTGTCCGTGAAGTTTATGGCAATGTTGTTTTAAAGCAGGCAGATGTTGTAATGACGTGCAATAAAGCTATTCAATACTTAGCAAGAAATGATGCTGATCTTATTGGAAATGTTATTGTTAAACAGGATACGATGACGATAACTACCGACTCAGCTTATTATTCAGGTAATCTTAAAAAGGCAACAAGTAATTGCGGTGTAAAGCTCGATGACAAAAAAGTAATTTTAGTTGCAGACTCAGGCGATTATTTCTTCGATGAACATAAAGCGTTATTTAAAAGTAACGTAACTCTGTATGATACTTCCGCAACTCTGACTTCGGAAAAATTAATTTATTACAAAGATGAAGACAGGATGATTGCTGTTAATAATGTAAAGATAGTGCAGGAAGAAAATATTATAACTGCGGACAGCCTCGAGTATTTCAGAAATAAAAGAGTAACGTATGCTTATAATAATGTCGGCATAAACAGCTCCGAAAATAATGTCCAGATTTATGGCGATCATCTTGAAGATTATGCGGAAAGATTTTACACTCTGATTGATAAAAATCCTTTGCTTATTCAAATTGATACTTCATACAACAAAACTTCCGATACTCTTAACACAGGAATTATTGATACAATCCTTACAATGAAGATCGATACACTTGTTATCAGAAGTAATATGATGGAAGCCTGGAGAGATACAATTAATCTGTTTCAAAGCTGAAGACTCTGTAAGAATTGTAAGAAGCGGATTTGCCAGCATTAATGATTTTACAATTTATCACCGGAATGAAGGTGAGATCATAACTTATAAAGTTAAAGATGAAGCAAATCAGCCTGTACTCTGGTATAATAATTCACAATTGACAGGGGATTCTGTTGCAATCTTCTTAGTAGAAAACCAGATAAATTTACTGAAAGTATTTGGTAATGCTTTTATTCTTTCACAGAATGAAAAATATACAAACCGGTATGATCAGACAAGCGGTGATACAGTTGGTTTAAATTTTGATAATGGAGTTTTGAACAGGACAGAAATTTATGGAAATGTTTTAAGCATCTATTATTTGTATGAAGATGAAGAACCTAACGGATTAACAAGATCATCTTCTCAATCGGCAAAAATTGTATTTGATAACAAGGAAGTTAGCGAGGTTAGACTTTATGGAACACCTGCAAGTGAGTTCTATCCTGAAAACCAAGTGAAAGGGAAAGAGTTAACTTTTACGTTGCCGCTGTTTAAGTTTTATGATAACCGACCTAGGAAGAAAGAACTGCTGATGGATGACGGAAAATGGTGAGGGAAAATGGAATTGAGTCACCCTGAATTCATTTCAGGGTCTCCGATATTTTAGATTCTGAAATAAACCTGTCTGCCGAAAGGCAGATTCAGAATGATTATGTAGATTTTAGTAATTTAATTAATCATATATTTGCAACGCTAACTAATTGTTAAAACAAATTAAATTACGTTTGCCGTCTGCCATTTGCCGTTTCACAATACTATAATGAAAACACTACGAAGCGAAGACTTAGTAAAAATTTATAAAAAAAGAAAAGTTGTTAACAACGTTTCTATACAGGTTTCCAAAGGAGAAATTGTTGGATTGCTCGGTCCAAACGGTGCGGGAAAAACTACGACATTTTATATGATTGTAGGAATGATTCGACCGGATGAAGGTAAAGTTTTTCTCGATGATAATGATATCACGACAATTCCAATGTACAAAAGAGCGAGAATGGGAATTGGCTATTTGCCGCAGGAAGCATCGGTTTTCAGAAGACTTACTGTCGAACAGAATCTTATTGCTGTGCTTGAAATGATGAAGCTTAATTCAAAGGAGAGAAAAGAAAAGTGTGAGCAGCTTCTTGAAGATTTAAGCATTACAAATATTCGGAAAAGCATGGGTTACCAGTTAAGCGGCGGTGAAAGAAGAAGAACAGAAATAGCAAGATCCTTAGCGACAGATCCTAATTTTATTTTACTTGATGAACCTTTTGCCGGTGTTGATCCAATTGCTGTTGAAGATATAATGACGATTGTTTCTAATCTTAAGAACAGGGGAATCGGCGTTCTTGTTACTGATCATAATGTTCACGAAACTTTAAGCATAGTTGATAATGCTTATATTCTTATCGAGGGTGTTTTATTTAAACAGGGGAATGCAGAAGACTTAGCAAACGATGAAGAAGTAAGAAAACTTTATCTTGGTGAGAAGTTTAAGCTGGATAGATATTAATTAAACGAATGGATGGAAGGCATGATTCTTTTAAAACCTGTCTCCTTGCACTTGATCGTACACTTGACACTTCACCTATTTAACAACGCCTTAACAATCTCTTCCCACTCTTCATCAAGAGTTTTATTAGAAAATTGTTTTCCTGCTTTTGAATACCAGTAAGAAGCATTTCCGGAATCTCCTTCTTTTCTGTGAAGATATGCATGAACCCATGCCGCATCTTTACCATTAATATCCTGAACTATTTTATGTGCTTTTTCCCAGCTTGCCACGTCTTTAGATGGGCCTGCTTTTGCATCATACCAAAGTGCGATTAACAATTCATTAATATTTTCCAGAGGAGAATTTTGGTTGAGTGATAATTTGAATTCGGTGAAAGTCATAACGTATTTCTAATATTTTTTTCATATAAATGTAATAAATAATCTTGAACCTGAACCTATTTGAAAACGCTTGGGACAAAAGAAATTTTATGCTGAGAAAAATTCCTATTGACAAAACATTATTTTAGTATTAGTTTTACACCTGTTAATATGATATTAAACGATTACACATATAAAACTTCTGCTGATAAATGTACCACTAAAGGCACAATGAAGACAACTATGCCTGGAGGCTGAAGCAGGGTTTTATTTAATAACATAGAGTATAATAAAAGCCGGCTTCAAAGAGGAGCCGGTTTTTTTTTGAAATTATAAATTAGCGACAAAAAAATGGTAGTATTTAAATTCGGTGGAACTTCGATCGGCAACGTTGAACGAATAAAAAATGTTGCTTCAATATTAAAAGACAATCTCAAGAAACATAAAGAGATTGTAGTTGTTTTGTCTGCTTTTGGCGGAGTAACAGATAATCTTATTAAGATGAGTGTTACCGCATCCAAAGGGGATTCAGATTATGAATTGCAGTTCAAAAAACTTGAAGAACTTCATATTTCTGTCGCTAAAGAATTATTGCCGGTAAAATATCAAACCGAAACTCTCTCGCATGTAAAGCTTACACTTAACGAACTTGAAGATGTTTTGCATGGAGTATTCTTAGTTAAAGAAATATCATTGAGAAGCCAGGACTTTATTATGAGTTTTGGAGAGAGGTTATCAACATATATTGTTACAAACTATTTTAATTCGATTGGGATTAATTCTGAATTTATCGACAGCCGCAAAATTATTAAGACTGATGAATCATTTGGAAATGCGAAAGTGGATTTCACGGCGACGAGTGATTTAATCAAACAGAATTTTAACACTTCTAAAAAACTGAAAGTCGTTACCGGTTTTATTGGTTCTACTGTTAATGAAGAAACAACTACCTTAGGAAGAGGTGGTTCAGATTACACTGCTGCTATTCTTGCATCTGTTTTGAAAGCTAAAGAAATTGAGATATGGACAGATGTTGATGGAGTTTTAACAACTGATCCACGAAAAGTTAAAAATGCTTTCCCGATAAAAAATCTTTCTTATGAAGAAGCAATGGAACTTTCTCATTTCGGAGCTAAAGTAATTTATCCTCCAACAATGCAGCCGGCTTTAAGCAGAGGAATTCCTGTAAGAATAAAAAATACTTTTAATCCTAAGTTTGAAGGAACATTAATAGGAAGCAAAACAAACGGCAGCAAATATCTTATAAAAGGTATTTCTTCGATCGATAACATTGCACTATTAGGAATTAATGGAAGCGGCATGGTAGGTGTAGCCGGTACTTCACAAAGAATTTTTGGTGCCCTGGCTGAAAAAAATATCAGTGTAATTTTAATTACGCAGGCTTCTTCAGAACATTCACTTTGTATTGCTGTATTGCCTGCCTACGCTTTAGCTGCACAAAAAGCTATTGAGCAGGAATTCAAGTATGAAATTAAAGAAAGACTTGTAAACAAACCTGAAGTAGAAAGTTCGTTATCGATTATTGCAGTCGTTGGGGAAAATATGAGGAGAACCCCCGGCATCTCGGGAAAAGTTTTTAATTCACTTGGGAAAAACGGTATTAATATTTCTGCTATTGCTCAGGGTTCCTCGGAAAGAAACATCTCGGTTGTAATTCCGAGACAGGACGAATCAAAGGCGTTAAACGTTCTTCACGATGCTTTCTTTTTATCTTCTGTTAAAACTGCTAATATATTTCTTGTTGGTCCGGGTAAAGTGGGTACAACTGTACTTGAAAAAATAAATGAACAAGAAAATTATCTTAAAAAAGAATATGGACTTCGACTGAAAATAGTAGGTCTTGCAAACAGCAAAAACATGTGTTTTGATGCAAACGGTATTAACATAACGGGCTGCAAGGATAAGCTTCTTAACTCGGAGCAAAAAACAGACCTTTCTGCTTTTGTCAAAGAAATGGTCAAACTTAATTTAAGCAACAGCATCTTTGTCGATTGCACAGCGAGCAAGGAAGTTGCAAAAACATATGGAGAAATCTTTAAATCTAATATTTCGATAGTTACTCCAAACAAAGTTGCAAATTCTTCTGCGTACAATAAATATGTTGAATTAAAGGAACTGGCTCTGAAGCACAATGTTAAGTTTGCTTATGAGACAAATGTTGGAGCAGGATTGCCTATAATCGGGACATTGAAAGATTTGGTTTCAAGCGGTGATAAAATTCTTAAAATTGAAGGAATATTATCAGGAACTTTGAGCTACATTTTTAATTCCTTTGATAAGAATAAAAAATTCAGTGAGATTGTTTTGGAAGCAAAACAAAAGGGTTTTACAGAACCGGATCCGCGTGATGATCTTAAAGGGACCGATGTAGCGCGTAAGCTTTTAATTCTCGCAAGAGAAATTGGAATTCCTCTCGAGTTTAAACAGATGGAAGTTGAGAATATTGTCCCGCAAAAATTAATGGGGATTAAAACTGCGGATGAATTTTTGGAAAAGTTAAAAGATTATGATTCATATTTCGAAAAATTAAGATCAGATGCTGAAAGGGAAAAAAAGAAACTATGTTATATTGCAGAACTTAATAATAATAGTGCTAAAGTTATACTAACAGAAGTTGGAGTGGATCATCCGTTTTATTTTCTTGATGGTTCTGATAATATTTTATCTGTTAGAACAGTCAATTGCGGAAGCAGACCAATAGTTATAAAAGGTCCGGGAGCCGGAGTAGAGGTTACCGCAGCAGGAGTTTTTGCGGATGTAATTAGGATTTCAAATTATTTAAGTTGATGCTAAAATTTCTTGTCACACTGAGCCTGTCGAAGTGTGAACTCATTATAGTGTCAGTCTTCGACAAGCTCAGACTGACCGTCAGTTAAAGAATATTAATTCATAAAAAATAGTAGAGAACAATGTCACAAAAAATTCCGGTTGCAGTTTTAGGCGCTACAGGTAGCGTCGGTCAAAGGTTTATTCAATTATTAGAAAATCATCCATGGTTTGAAGTTAAAGAAGTAGCTGCTTCAGAAAGATCAGCCGGTAAACCATTATAAAGAAGCCGTTAACTGGATTCAGTCAACTCCTATTCCTGAAAATGTTAAAAACTTAATTGTTAAAAATTGCGAACCTGGACTTGAAAGCAAAGTTACTTTTTCCGGTTTGGATTCTTCTATTGCTGGTGAAGTTGAGTATGCGCTTGCTTCAAACGGATATGTTGTCGTTTCCAATTCAAAAAATCACAGAATGGATATTGACGTTCCGTTGCTTGTTCCGGAAATTAATCCAGATCATCTTGAACTTGTTAAATCTCAGAAGTATAATGGCGGAATAATTGTCACGAATCCAAATTGCTCGACAATAGGAATGGTGCTTGCGCTTAAGCCGCTTGAAGACGCATTTGGTTTAGAGCAGGTCAATGTTGTAACAATGCAGGGATTATCCGGCGCAGGTTATCCTGGAGTTTCAAGTCTTGATATAATTGATAATGTTATTCCTTTTATTGGGGGTGAAGAACCTAAAATGGAAAGCGAGCCGTTAAAAATTCTTGGTAAGTTTGATCCTGCAGGAATAAAAAATGTTGATATTAAAATCAGTGCTCAATGTAACAGAGTTGGTGTAATTGATGGTCATACAGAATGTGTACAGGTTAAGTTGAAAAAGAAAACTTCTGTTGAAGAGATTAAAGAGGTATGGAAAAATTTTTCTGCAGAGCCTCAGAAATTGAAATTACCTTTTGCTCCTGAGAATCCGATTTATTATTTCGAAGAAGACAAATATCCTCAGCCGAGAATTCATAGGAATATTGACAAAGGAATGGCAGCAGCGATAGGAAGGCTTAGAGAAGATAAATTATTCGATTATAAATTTGTTGTTCTCTCTCATAATACGATTCGTGGAGCTGCCGGCGGTGCGATACTTTGCGCTGAATTAATGAAAGCTAAAGGAATAATATAATGAAGGAAGTCCGGGCTTTTGCACCTGCTTCTGTAACAAACGTTGGCTGTGGATTCGATGTCCTCGGTTTTGCAATAAATGAGCCCGGCGATGAAGTAGTTGTAAGATTAAAAAATTCAAAAGGCATTTCAATAAAAAAAATATCCGGCGATGGAGGAAAGCTTTCAAAAAATATTGAACAGAACACAGCCGGTGTTGCAGCTAAATCATTTTTAGATGAAATAGGTTTCGATAAAGGAATCGAAATTGAGATTTATAAAAAGATGGCTCTCGGTACAGGATTAGGTTCAAGTGCTGCGAGTGCAGTCGCTGTAGTTGTAGCTTTGAATCGCCTTCTTAATACTAAATTAAGTAAAAGAGAATTACTCAAGTTTGCTCTTGAAGGAGAGAAGCTAACAAGCGGTGGCAGGTATCATGCAGATAATGTCGCAGCATCTCTTTATGGAGGACTTGTAGTTATAAAATGCAGCGATGATCTGGATGTAATAAATATTGATTATCCCGATGATCTCACTTGTGCTATAATCTATCCGCATATAGTAATGAACACATCCGATATGAGAAAACTTCTTAGAAAAGAAATCACTCTTGCTGATGCCGTTAAACAGTGGAGTAACATTGCATCTTTGGTTGCAGGATTTATGAAAAAAGACTATGAAATTATTTCCAGGTCAATAAATGATTTTATTGTTGAACCTGTTCGATCTTTACTGATACCTTCATTTTATGAAATAAAAAAAGCAGCACTCGATGCAGGTGCAGTTGGAAGCAGCATTTCTGGTTCGGGTCCTTCTCTTTTTGCATTAACAAGATCAAAAGCTTCTGCAAATAATGTTGCAAAGGAAATGAAAAAAGTTCTCGATAAAATTGATATAGATTGCAACATATACATATCAGGGATAAATAAAAAAGGCCCTAAAATCCTTTCCTCAAAGTAATGAATTATTACAGCACTAATAATAAATCATTAAAAGTATCTTTTAGAGAAGCTGTTTTAAAAGGCTTGAGCGAAGACGGCGGTTTGTTTATGCCTGCTTCCATTCCAATTCTATCTAAAAATTTTATTGACAACATCGGATCTAAATCTTTCCAGGAAATTGCAATTGAAGCCGCCAAAGGTTTTGTTAGTAATGAAATAAAAGAAAGTGATTTAGAAAAGATTATTTATGATGCAATAAATTTTGATGCGCCTGCTGTAAGATTAAATGATAATCATTTTATACTTGAACTTTTCCACGGTCCAACTCTTGCCTTTAAAGATTTTGGTGCGAGATTTATGGCGCGGACATTTTCATACTTCAATGAAGATAATGACAAAGAATTAATTATTCTTGTCGCTACTTCAGGAGATACAGGAAGTGCCGTTGCCAATGGTTTTTATCTTGCTGAAGGAATCAAAGTTATAATTCTTTATCCTTCAGGAAAAATAAGTGAGATACAGGAAAAACAGCTTGCAACTCTTGACAAAAATATTACTGCACTTGAAATAAACGGAACTTTTGATGACTGTCAAAAACTTGTAAAGTCTGCATTTGTTGATAAAGATATAAATGAAAAACTAAGGCTTTCATCTGCTAATTCGATAAACATTGCGAGATTAATTCCTCAATCTTTTTATTATCTGAATGCATATAAACAAGTAAGGAAATTTGGTAAGAAAATTATATTCTGTGTTCCAAGCGGCAATTTTGGTAATCTTACTGCAGGATTATTTGCCAAAGAAATGGGAATAAACATTGAACGTTTTATTGCTGCAGTAAACAGCAACAAAGTCTTTGCAGAATATTTACAAACGGGAAAACTTGAGCCTAAACCTTCAATCAGAACTTTATCAAATGCTATGGATGTTGGCAATCCAAGTAACTTCTCAAGAATAGTTGATTTATATGGAAACAATTTTGATCGTATTCAAAAAATTATCTTTTCAAAAAGTTATAATGATGATCAAACAGTCTCTGCAATAAAAGAAGTCCATGAAAAGTATAATTATGTTATAGATCCGCATGGAGCAGTAGGTTATCTTGCTTCTAAAGATTATTTAGAAAAATATGGAGAAGATAATCTCATAATAACTCTGGAGACCGCTCATCCTTCTAAATTTCTTGATATTGTTAAATCTGCTCTTGGAATTGAAGTTGAAATCCCTGCAAGACTAAAGGAAAGTCTTAAGAAAGAGAAGAAGTCAATACGGCTTCCAGCGAAGTTCGGTGAGGTTAAAGATTTTCTACTTTCAATGAATTAAATAATTTTTTTAATTGGTCTTGACACGGCGGCATATTAAATATATATTTGTTCACGTCAAATGAAAAACCTAAAAGTAAATATTAACACGAAATTAAATATTATGGCAATGTGTTGTTGCTGTATGATGTGTTCATCATACCGGAAGGACACTTGCTGAGTTCTTTAAAATAAAGATTACACAAGCCCTTCTGATACATTCGAAAGGGCTTTTTCGTTTTTTGACATTATTTTGCTCGAAGCTCTTATCGAGAAAGGTTGAGGGAACAGGCCCTGTGAAACCTTGGCAACCATTCAGGTTAAAACCCTTGAAGCCGGTGCTACTTCCTGCCCCGTTCTGTAATACAGAAATTGTGGGAAAGATGAGAGAAGATGTTTTTAAAACCTCTTCGGAATCTTCCCGGAGAGGTTTTTTTTTAATCGGAGCTTGAGTAAGAATCATAATCAATAACTAATAACTAAATACAAAGGAGTAGAAGTTATGAGCACAAATGGAAAAGAAAGAACCTACCGGTTCGAAACGCAGCAGCTTCATGCTGGTCAGGAGCCTGACCCGACAACAAACGCACGGGCAGTTCCAATTTATCAAACAACATCCTACAACTTTAAGAATGCAGCACACGCAGCTTCTTTATTCGGTTTGCAGGAGTTTGGCAACATCTATACAAGGATAATGAATCCTACTACAGATGTTTTTGAAAAAAGAGTTGCTGCTCTCGAAGGTGGAGTTGCAGGACTTGCTACATCATCTGGTCAGGCGGCACAATTCGTTGCTGTAACTACAATAGTAAAAGCCGGAGAAAATATAGTCTCTACCAGTCTTCTTTATGGAGGTACTTACAATCAGTTCAAAGTTACTTTGCCACGCCTTGGAATAAATGTTAAATTTGTCGAAGGTGATGATCCGGCAGATTTCGAAAAGTTGATCGATCCAAAAACAAAAGCTCTTTACCTTGAAACAATCGGCAACCCGAGATTGAATGTTCCTGACTTAAAAGCGATTGCAGAAGTCGCTCATCGTCATGGTATTCCACTAATTGTAGATAATACATTTGGAGCCGCAGGTTTTCTGGTAAGACCAATTGAACATGGTGCAGATATCGTTGTTGCCTCTGCTACAAAATGGATTGGCGGACACGGCACTTCAATCGGTGGAATTATTGTTGACTCCGGAAACTTTGATTGGGGCAACGGCAATTTCCCGATCTTTACAGAACCGTCTCCCGGTTATCATGGATTAAACTTTAATGAAGTGTTCGGTAAAGGTTCGCAGTTCGGAAACATTGCTTTTATTATAAGAGCAAGAGTTGAAGGATTGCGTGATCTTGGTCCTGCTTTAAGTCCTTTTAATGCATTCTTGTTTTTACAAGGTTTGGAAACACTTTCTTTGAGAATAGAAAGACACAATAGCAATGCTTTAAAGCTTGCTCAGTGGCTTGAAAAAAATCCATTAGTTGATTGGGTATGGTATCCTGGTTTGGAGAGCCATCCTTATCATGAAAGTGCAAAGAAATATCTGAGGAAAGGATTTTTCGGTTCCATTCTTTCTTTTGGAATTAAAGGTGGAGCAGAAGCCGGAAAAGCATTCATAGATAATGTTAAGCTTTCAAGTCTTCTTGCTAATGTTGGAGATGCAAAAACTCTTGTAATTCATCCATCATCAACAACGCATCAACAGCTTGCAGAAAACGAACAGAAAGATGCTGGAGTTCTTCCTGAGCAGGTTCGTGTTTCTGTTGGAATAGAGCATATCGATGATATAATCGAAGACTTTGATATAGCATTAAAAGCTGCTGTTAATTCTCCGGTAACTGCTTAAGTTATTAAGAGATGACATCTTTACAAAAGATGTCATCTCTATATGATTCTGTGCTACGGAAATAAAAAGTATTTTCTGAGGATATAATGAGTGTAACTTTAAAAACTGAAATAGAAGCGAAGACAAATTTTCTAAAACTACACGATAAAAATAATCCCTTGTTGCTTGAATCAGGGAAACAACTGACTGATGTTGAAGTTGCTTATCAGACTTATGGTACTTTAAATGAAAATGGTGATAATGCAATTTTAGTTTGTCATGCTTTAACAGGGAATTCTCACGCTGCAGGTATCGTAACAGAAGACGAACTTAATAATTCTCAAGGACATGAGTTTCTTTACAAATACAATAAAATGTTCCTTGGCAAAAAAGGCTGGTGGGACCCTTTAATCGGTGAAGGAAAAGTTTTTGATACGCAAAAATATTTTATTATCTCCTCAAACTTTTTATCAGGTTGTTATGGTACTACTGGACCAACAGATATCAATCCTGAAACAGGCGAACAATACAATCTTGATTTTCCAATGATAACGGTAAGAGATATGGTTCGAGTTCAGTATGAATTGTTAAAGCATCTCGGTGTTACAAAGTTAAAAACTATTTCAGGTGGATCATTGGGTGGAATGCAGGTTCTCGAATGGGCTTTGATGTATCCGAATTTTGTTGAATCAATAATTCCAATTGCAACCGCTTCAAAACATTCACCGTGGTGCATTGCTTTGAATAAGATTGCCAGAGATGCAATTTTAAATGATCCTGAATGGAATAACGGGAATTATAAAGAACAGCCGTCTAAAGGACTTTCCTTAGCGAGAGAAACGGCAATGATTTCATATAGAAGTGATATTTCTTTTGACATGAGGTTTAGAAGGGATTTTATAAGCAATGGTAAAGATGTTTTTACAAAAAAGGAAAAGTTCCAGGTTGAAAGTTATCTTTCTTACCAGGGGAAGAAACTTGTTGATCGTTTTGATGCAACTACTTATTTATATATAACTTATGCAATGGATCTTCATGATGTTTCAAATGGTAGGGGAGACTTAAGTGAAGTTTTGGGAAGTATCAAAGCAAAAACTCTTTGTATAGGGATTTCAACAGATGTTCTCTATCCGGAACATGAACAGAAAGAGATAGCATCTCTTATTCCAAACTCAGAATATAAGACTATAACTTCAAAATATGGACATGATGCATTCTTAATTGAGTTTGATCAGCTTGAGAAAATAATTAAAGATTTTCTGTCTGGGTTATAAATTTAGTAGGGACACAGCGTGCTGTGTCCCTACAATATTAAACATGTTTCTTTGCAATTCTTATCATTGCTCCCAGACTTTTCTCAACATCTTCTTCTGTAGTAGCCCACGAAGATATACTTATTCGCATTGCTGTTTTTCCTTGCCAGATGGTTCCACCGCACCAACAAGTGCCATCATTTTGAATTTCTGAAATTATTTTGTTTGTTGTTTCAGCATCACCAAATGAAACTAGAACCTGGTTAATAACAACTTCATTCAGAATTTGATATCCGGCTTGGCTTAAACCTTCTGCAAATCTTTTTGCATGTCGACAAGTTCTTTCGATCATTTCTGATAATCCTTTTCGTCCAAGAAAATATAAGGCAGCCCAGACTTCAACTCCTCTCGATCTTCTTGATAATTCGGGAACAAACTGGGAAGGTTCGCGGTGTTTTCCTTGAGGCAAATAGGGAGCAGTTAAAGACAAAGCCGATCTCAATGATTCCGAATGTTTAACAAAGGCTAAACCACTATCATAAGGGACATTAAGCCACTTGTGTGCATCAGTTGCCCAGGAGTCTGCCAGTTCAATTCCTTCTGTTAAATATTTTTTAGATGATGTTGCAGCAGTCCACAATCCGAAAGCTCCATCAACATGAACCCATACATCATTACCCCGAACTTCTTCACATATTTCTTTGATCGGATCAAATGAACCGGTATTTACATTTCCTGCCTGTGTACAAAGAATAGTTGGGCGATCTATTTTTGGAAGCTTATCCAATCTCATTCTTCCCTGGTTATCGGCAGGAACAGTAATTACTCTTTTTCTTCCCAATCCTAAAAGTCCTAATCCCCTGAACAAGGTTGGATGAGCTTCTTCTCCAACTATAACATCAATTGGAGGAGCATTAAACAAACCATCTGACTCAACATCCCATCCTTGTTTTTGTAGTAAATAATTTCTTGCTGCAGACAAAGAAGTGAAGTTTGCCATAGTAGCTCCGGTAACGAAAGCTCCTGCACTTTCTTTTGGAAGATTAAAAATATCTAGAAGCCATTTTAAACTTATCTCTTCCAGGACAGTTCCTATTGGAGAACCGGCGAACAATCCGGCATTTTGATCCCAGACTGTATTTAACCAGGTTGCAGCGACAGTTACAGGAAGTGAACCGCCAATTACAAAACCAAAAAATCTTCCACCTGAAATTCCTATTGTCGCTTTGGAACCTACTTCATTAAGTAGTTTTATTATTTCTTCCGGATCTGTTGATTCATCTTTTAAAGGAAGATCGAGTTTTTCAAGAAGCTTAAGATCTTCTTCAGAAGGTCCAACTCTTCTTTCTTTAAGCGATGAAAGATATTCTGTACTGTATGATGCTACCAGTTCAAGAAGCTTTTTCATATTGTATGAAGTTTAATTAAATAGAAATTTTATGGAAAGAAGAATAAGTAATTTCAGATTAATAAGAAAAGATTTAAAATTATTTCAGCAAAATCATTTTCTTTACTGCTGTATTAAAAGCTTCGAGTCTATAGAAATAAATTCCCGAGGCTAATCCAGAAGCATCGAAATCAACCTCATACAAACCTTTTTCCTGGTTAGCATCGACAAGAACTTTTACCTCCCGCCCAAGAATATCATATATGACTAATTTAACTTTACTATATGCCAGTATTTCATAAGGTATTTTTGTTTTCAGGTTAAATGGATTTGGGTAGTTGGGATATAGAACATCAGTATTTGAAGGATAATAAAAAATCTCTTTATTGAAGTTTACACTGTCAACATTTCTCACGTTGGCCCAGATATCGTAGCCGGTTCCTTTATTTATATTACTTTCATAAGTAAAAATTAATTTATCCTCAAAAATATCAGCGCTGTTATTCCCGTTATATTCATCATAATAGCTGTTAATATAATCGTATTGATGAAGCTTATAATAATTTGATATTCGTCTGTTATCATTTGCATAAAAACCATTAACATCTGTGAAAGAATTATAGGTTATAAAGACTTTTTGATTTTCGAAGCCAACAATATTTAATTGACCTTGTGTATAGTCGTAAGAATAAAAAATATTATCAAAAGTATATTCATTATTTTCTTTTTTATATGTTCTTTTCAGATGGATTCTATAATTGTCTTTATATAAAACTGCATAGCTTTTATTATCATTTTTACATGTTAGATATTGTGGAGTATTATCGGGGTTAGCTACATTAAAAATCTCCGAAGTTTCTTTACCATCTTCATCGAAAAATCTTCCTTCTATATTATTAGCGTTTTGTTGTTCATTACTGTTATAACTGTTCCAAACTGCTAAAATATTGAATTCTGAATCTATAGAGATTGAGAAGGGATAATAATAGTATGAGCCTTCAATGAAATTATTTTCATCTGAGAGAGGGGACAGGTCTGCATTGTATTTTCTTAAGTAAGCTCCATACCCATTATACCAGCAAACCAAAATTTCATTTTCAGAATTAATATTCAGAGCTAAATTATAATCGTATTGATAATCTACATCTTTTACCAGTTTATTTTGTCCGACTTTTTCACCCGAAATATTTACCAATTGAAGAAAAACTTTATCATCACTGTATATTTCAGACCCATCAAATACAATAACAAAAGTTCCGTCAGATAAAGATTCAACCTTTTTATCATATAAAAACCAATGTTCGGCATTTGTCTCATTAATTTGTATGTTACTCCCTACAGGATTAAAATTTTTATCATAAACTTGTGCATATAAATCGTATCTTCCATTTCGTTTGTCTTCCCAGAGTACTATTGGTTCTCCTCTGTTATTAAATTTTACTAAAGATTTTCTTTGCCAGGCACTTCCTACATCATCAGAAATATTAGAAAAAGAGCCAACGGGTTCCAGATCAAGATTAAATTTTTGCAAATAAACATCTTCATCATTTCTTAAGTTAAATTCCGGTGCTGTGTAAAAATGATCATTATAAACATCAGTTATACCCCCGGCATAACTATAAAATGTATTATTTGAATTATATTTTACTCTTACTGTGTCACTTATAAGTTCTCCTGTTGTTTTTATTTTTTGTAAATATTGACAGTCAGTTCCTAACCAATAAACAAGAAAAATACTATCCTTATCCGAAGAAACATTGTGCCACGAGCTTTGGTCATTAAGTAGTTTGAATTCATCGGTCGTAAAATATCCATCGATATTGTAAATCCTTGCTCCACCTCCACCTCCGTACTGAGATTCATAATCCCAGGTAATTAAAAAATGTCCATCGTCAGTAGAACTAACTACAGGAAAATACTTGTTGGAACTATCGCTTAAACTGCTGACAATTATATTATTCCCTACTTTCTGTCCGCTGCTATCAATCATCTGAATTAATATATTTGAAAAATTATTATCAGCGTAAGAACTCCAGGTAACACAGTAGTTATTTTGTTCATCTAAAGCCACGTGTTTTCCCTGTCCTATGCTCGAAATCCTATAATTAGGTTCACTAACATTTATTTCAGATGTGATAGGGTTACTTGTTTTATCAAATAATCTTGCATAAACCTGGAAGTTCCAGTCACCGGGTTCTGAAGCCCACATGACAAGGAAAGAACCGTCATTATTAACTACAACCGATGGTTCCATTGTATTCATTCCCCATATTGTATTTACATGGATATTCCCTCCGATTTTTTGTCCATCTTTTGTAAATCTCTGAGCTATAACACTGCTAAAATCTTGCAGCCAGGTTATAATAAAGTCTCCATTTTTATTTGAGGCAATAAAAGGAGAATTATTTCCTTCAAGTTCATATTCATTTACTTTAAAGTTTGGACCAACTCGTTCATCATTGTTATTGTAGAATTGGGCATATATCTCTTTTACGCCATTTCGTAATCAAGCCAGGTAAAAGCATAGTTCCCACTCCCATCAATAGCTGCACTTACTCCTGTCTGGTCAGCACCGTATTCCCCGTCAAAAGTGTTAACCATAAAATCCTGTTTTACAAAAGGAGGCTCAATTGGATCAGCATTTATTTCCACATAAGAAGAAGATTTTTGCGATGCTGTTTTATTATTTTTTATTAATACAAAATCAGGATTTAATTTATGACCCCTGAATAATATCCCATTCTTCTTAATAACCTGCGGATATGAATAAGAAAAGAAAAATATTAAGACCAAGAAAAATATTGTTGACGAAATATTCTTATTCATTGTAATACCCCTTTTGGCTTCTAAAACTTATTTATTTGCATCAAAAATTTTCAAAAATAAAAATTCAATCCTACCCCAATCCGTGTAATAAACTGGGAATTAGTGTACTCTTCTGAATTAGTTTGGACTTGAGTCATATAAAAATATCTGGAATTATATTTAGCACTTACACTTGAATATAGAAAGCGAATGTTGGATGTTAATGAAAGTGATTCGTTAAAAAGGTATTCAACACCAAACCCAAAATTTAAATGCCAGGGCGAATTTAAATCTTTTAAATATTCCTCCCTGTTATCCTCAGTTATATAAGTAGGTTGTTGCGGATATAAATTTTTAGATTCCTCTTTAACAAAAGCAAATTGTTTCCCGATTCCCGCAAGAACATAAGCATTGACTTTTTCAGCAAAAAAATCTATAAAATAATATTTTGCACCAAGGCTTAAGTCTAATAAATCCAGACCACTGGTATTTAAGCTTCCAGAGTCATAAACATAGCCCACATCTCTGTTATGTTGCTCGTCTCTTGTTTCATTAAAAGTTGAATTGTAAGCAACATCAAAAGTCAGCCGGGTATTTGGAGAGACTCCGTAAGAGAATTGCCCCTCCATATTTATTTCATTATTTGAATAACCATAAGTGCTAACACTATAAGGAGGATATGAATTATTATAGCTAAGGTTATATATTGTACCTGAATAATAGGGAATAAGGAGAATTCCAAAAGACCATTTTCTATCTAAATTTAAAATCTGTTTATCAGGATTATTTTTCATCAAACTCTCATTTTTTGCTTCCTCTTCTCCTATTTCTTTTGACCTTTTATCTATATAAGCTTGTAAAGAATCAAGACCTTTTACAAAACCGGAAGTGGAAGAATAAATTATTCCATGTTCTTCTAATGAAATTCTCTGAACTGATGGAATGAAGACTACCCGAATGATATCTTTTGAATAAGTTACCTCTACTCTCGATTCATTGATTTGTGTTAGCAGGCATGGGAATGTTCTTCCATCATTTAAGAATAAAGTATCAGGATAAGGACTTTGTGCGTAAGTTAAAAAGGAAAGCATCAGGAATAAAAGCGTTTTCATAAGAACCCCTTTTGTTTATAGAAAGAAAATTACTTAATTGTAATTGTAAAAGGAAGAAGGACAAATTGTTTTTTCCCATATATCATTAAATAAGTTTTTAGTAAAAAACTTGCTTGAAAAATAATACCATTAGATTATAATAACTATAAAAAAGACTGCAATTTTTCGGTGTAAAAAATTCCCCATTATTTTAATTGCTGAAGATTAATATTTGACAGGTCGCATCTGGTTTTTTGATTTGCCTGAATAATTTTTAAAGATAAGGACAAGTCACAGACTTGTCCCTACATCTGGAATGATTTTCTCTAATAATAGAATTTCTTATTCAACTCCGAGCTGTTTGAGCAGAACAGGCATTTCAAAATATACACGCCCTCTTTTTATCTGGTTGTTTTCCAGATCATAGACAACACACAAAGGAACGCGCACTTCTTTATTCGTTGCAGGGATACCAGCAAATTCTCCTATATGTTTGCCTATAAAAGTCCCTTCATAAACGGCTTTACCTTCCCCATAAATTTCGCTTATTGGTTCAGCATAAGCATCAAAAGCAACATTGTAAAAATAATCGAGCATTTTCATAACACCATCAGGAGTTTTATATTCTTCACCTGTACCCATTATTGTAAAGACAACGTCGTCAGCCATCATGCTAAGATCGGCATGTTCTGAATGAAGATATTTCATCATTACTTCACGCGTGCTTTCAACAGACATTGTTGACGTTGAATCCTGTGAAAAGCTGTAAGACGAAAGTGCAAGGAACAGAAAGAATAGTTTTTTCATTTGAACCTCCTGATTGATGGTATAATATTTTTTTAAGGACAACCAAAGACACTTATAAAAAGCAAAGGTACAGAAATCAATTTTAAGGGAAATGATTCAGATTATTATCATCATCACTCAGGAAAGGAAGCCGTCTCGTATATCTTTACATTGTTCAAAGAATGGAGCTAAAATTTGCCGAACAATTTTTTCAAAGTCAATAGGTTAAATAAATTTTATTTCTAGTTGAGGGACAAGTCACAGACTTGTCCCTACAATAATCCAAAATCCAAAATAAATTATAGTTTGTTTATTTTTTACCAGCCGAGTTTTATCTGTGCATAATAAGAATAAGCATCAACATAATTATCATAAGCATAAGCTCCGTCAATTTGTAGTGCCTTAAATATATTAAACCCGATGCCTCCGGTAAATCTTTCATCAGCCATCCCAATTCTAAATGCAACACCAAGCTTTTGTTTTATTGCATCCAGCCTGTATTCTGTTCCAATTCTGAATCTTTCAGGATAATCTACGTATAGAACATCCTCTTGTTTAGAAACATCAACCCAATCGAGAGATACATCCCAGTTTTCTGTAATTGGATGAGTTGCTCCAACGTTAATAATCATCGGCAGCTTTAGATCGAACGGCCATTCTATTTTTACAGGTTGGTTTACAGATTGTAGAAGAGTATCACCCTGGGCATTAACTACTTTTTTCCCCTGGTCATTCGTTTCATAATCGAAGTATGTGAAATCAAAATTTGCTTTTAATGTAGAAGTAATTTTTTGTACGGGAATTATATTCTGAATTGATAAACCGACTTCTGTCCCATTAGGAAATTTATAAAGTCCTCCAATGTCAAGAGTAACTCCGGTTATATATTGATTCAGATCTCTCTTAAATATATTTAAAATGTTTTCATATTCCTTGAATAAAATTCTTTCTGCAGAAAATCTTCTATGAACGACTTTAAGATTAACGCCGATACTTAGGTTTGGAGTAACATCATAGGAATAACCGAAAGCTCCGACAAGATCAACATAAGAAAGAGAATAAGCTACAGGTAATGCGTCATCAAAATTGTTTAACTCTTGTAATGGTTGAAGAATTCCCTGCAAAGACAAGATTGCATTAGCAACCTGCTGTGGGTCATTCAAATCATTGGGAAGTTGAACAGCAAGAAGCGCATCAATTATAGGACTCTGTTCAACTTGAAAAGCGGATTGTGCCACGCTGTAAAGTGTAAATCCGAAATTATTTATTTGTAAAGAAAAAGCAGGAGTAATTCTTATTCCATGAGTTACAGGGTTGTCTGTCGAGCCAACTACATTGTCCAGTATCTCTTTTGGAAATCTCATCCCTTCCTGTATTCTTTTCAATGCTGCTAACTCCTGGGTAATATCGCCGGTTTTGACTGCATTATTAAAATCACCAACTCCTGCCCAGACTTCTTTTAACGAAACGGCATCCTTGAACTCGTCAAGATGATGTGTTAAATAGTTAGCAGCATCATAAGTCTTTGGTGGCAAACTTACATTTACGCTCAAAGCATCGATTGAAAATCTTTTTCTACTGAGCAAAGCAGGATTATACATCATCGCATTAAAATCTTTTCCGTTTGCTATCTGCGTCTTTCCCATTCCTACTGCTTTTACATCAACTTTTTCAGAAGGGATGGGAAGTGAAAAAGCACCTAATCCAATTGTTGTATCAGGCAGAGTTAAGCTGTTGTCAAAGGTGTAGCCGAGCTGGGCAAATAATGAAGCATTAAAAAATAGAAAGAGAAAAAGTAGTTTAAAATATTTCATAAGAAATGCTCCTGGAGATTTTTTCTTAAAATGAAAATTTTCTTTTGTAAAGCTAATGAAAATTTATTAATCACATTTAAAGTATATTCGAAATAGTTGTACTAATTGGTTCTTTTTGAAGTGATTTTGTTGTGTTTATTAAATATTTTAATCATCAAAAACAAAATGAGTAAAAGCAAAAAATCGCCTGTAGGTTTTTCTCTAACACCCGGAGTTACAAAGAAAGAAAAGACTAAAAGAGCAAAGTATTTATTCAAAAGAATAAGTGAGTTGAATAATGTCCTTTCAGAATGGATAAAAGATATGGATATTTATTCTTTTAAGAAAACTTCAGTTATTGTTGATGGCGAGAAGCTTCCGGCAATGGATATTTTTTCTCGAAAGAAATTAGTTGCTTCGATAAAGCCTGTGGGGTTGTATGCTTTTGGTTTTAATTGCAGGATTGATATTATTTCAAAGAAAGAGACAAGTAGCCTATTTGATGTTGCAAAAGAATCTGCCAATGCGGATTGGCAATTAATTTCTACCGGGAAGAAACCAAGGAAGATTACAAAAATGATTTTCAGAAATTTATTGAAGAAACTTTAAAAGTCCCCTCCTTTTGGAGGGGATTTTCCCGAAGGGATTCCTTCGGAAAGAGGTGAGTAAATAACCATTAAATGATAAATGAAATGAAATTAAATTCCAGCAACATAAAATTCGTAGCTTCTAAAAGTTCAGGTGAAGTAAGTGGAATTCTTCTTTTGCCGGATAAACCAAAATTTTTGCTTCTCTTTGCACATGGTGCAGGAGCGGGAATGAAACATCCGTTTATGGAAAAGATGTCAGGTTATCTTGCAGAAGAAAATATTGGAACTTTAAGATATAATTTTCCATACACAGAAAAGAAAATTAAGAGACCTGATCCCGCTCCAATATTGATGCAAACAATTCGTTCGGCAGTTGATGCCGCAAAGAAACATGCCGGAGATATTCCTCTATTTGCAGGAGGAAAGTCAATGGGCGGAAGAATGACTTCTATGGCTGCATCTAAAGAGCCATTAAATGGAATAAAAGGAATTGTATTCTTTGGTTTTCCATTTGCACGCTCCGGGTAAACCTTCCGATGAAAGAGGAGAACATTTATTTCATGTTTCTGTTCCGATGCTTTTCCTGCAGGGAACGCGAGACAAGCTTGCCGATCTTAAATTGTTAAAACCAATTACAAAGAAGTTAAAAATCAAAGCAACGCTTCATATTATTGAAGGCGCTGATCATTCGTTTCATCTTTTAAAAAGCTCTGTGAGAAATGATGAAGAAGTTCTTAAAGAGATTGCAAAAGAAATAGGGGAGTGGGGAACGAAAGTTTGACACCGGATTCCTGATACAGGATACTTGATACTATATACTGAATGAACGGAACTAATAAGATGTTGCAATGGTCTAAAGAAGAAATTTTTAGATAAAAACCGGAGGGGATTATGAAAATACTAATTACATTTTTGATTTTTATTCTGGCTTCCACATTTCTTTTTTCTCAGGAAAATAAGAAAGATTCTCTTTTATACCAGTTGCAACTAAAAGGGAATTTATCCAAACCTGATTCTATGTTTTTTAATAAGCTTGATGATAATGTTTTAATCGGTCCAAACGGCACACATTATTATATCCAGAAATTTATTCCCGATAAAAATATTGATTACAAAATCCTCGAAGTTGTTGTCGATTCTACAGTCGATTATAAGATTATGAAGTTCAACCCGGACAAATCTTATGTTCCCAATAGAGCAGATAAAAATTTGTTAGATTTGTTAAAGAAGAAATACAACTGGGAAAGAAAACATAAAAAGTAGGAACAGGATGCGTTTAACCTCACCCCGTCCCTCTCCTTACTAAGGAGGGGCGAGGGAGAGGTCAAAATGGTTTATAATAGTGTGTTCTTACGATAAGGAAATAATAGAAAAGATTTTCTAAAAGTTTAACGCCACGCCTGCACCAAAACTTCCGTGACTAAAAACCGGATATACATTCATCTTTACGGAAGAGGTTTCGTCTTCATTTTCTGAATTGAGCTTAACTACTTTAAGTCCTACGACGGTGCCAACAGCAGCTCCTAAAACAACATCGGAAAACCAATGCCTGTCTGAATAAATTCTCTGAACTGCAGTTAATCCGGCTAAAGAGTAAAGTGCTATCGATGCAAATGTGTTATCAATTCTTTGAGACAATACAGTAGCAATCACAAATGCAGTTGAAGTATGACCGGAAGGAAGCGAATTATGATCATCATTAATCCTGAAGAAATCTATATCATAGTTTCCCTCGTTGGTATAAGGGCGACTTCTCCCCATAGCAACCTTTAATAATTCTGTTGGTATTGCATTCAGGAAAATTGCTTCAGCAAGTATCACTCCTGTTTTTCTTAATTCGCTGTCCTGTACAACCTGCCCGCTAAGATATAGCACTCCGCTTAAAGCCAGAGCGTATGGTCCGGCTCCAAATTTTTCACCAACACTTGTGATGTTATCCATAGATGAGCTATGCAACGTTCTTTACATTCTTTACGGATTGAATTATCCAGAGTGAAAGATAAAGCGGTTACACCTGTAATTATACCTGTCATTAAAAAATCCTGACTATCGAAATGAAAAGGACTTTGTACAAAATCTATTGAAGTCTTGATAAAATGAAACAGCATCACTGCCAATATTGCTAATTAAACTATGGTTTGTTTTGTTCTGATCAATATCAAAGTTTACCTGGGCTTGAAGGAAGTTAACTGAGATAAGAAAAGTTATAACTTACAAGTATGTATTTCATTTCATTCCTGGAAATTGAGACGTGAAGCTACGGAATATTTTTTTATTGAACAATTACAAAGTAGCGACCCGCGGTGCAAATCCTGATGCCGGATTCCTGATGCCAGATTCCGGATACTCGATGCTGGATTCTTGATGTTTGATTCCAACTTTCGGTTTGTAAACTGGACAGAAACATTTGTTATAAGAAATAATTTGGGAAGTCACAAACCACGATCTGACTAAACAATGAAGGAAGGTTTATTGTTTAAATATTTCTTTAGAAGTTATTGTAAAACCATGATGGACAATGAATTTTGGACGATTCTTAAATTGTACAATATCATAGATTAGAAGTAGAATAAATGGGAAAACATAAAAGATTAAATCTTTCGGGGTCTATAACAAAAGCGGTCAAAATCTTTCTTTTTAAACTACCTTTAGATGCCGATTTCATTTTTTTATGCAACGTTCTAAAATCCAACTTGTATGAAACAGACTCTGATAATTTATTGTTAATCATAATTTCAATAGCTTTGGCTCTGATTTGATATGCTGCATTAGATCGTTTGTAAGTATCAGACAGATGAATCTCTAAGCTGAATATTGCTAATATTACTATGAGAAGCATATTAATAATATTCTGTTTAGATGTACTTTTAATTGTAAAGAGCAATGACATTAAAGCTGTAAAGATAACGGCGTAAAAAAGTCGAAGCTGCATTCTAATACTTTCTTTAGAAGTAAGCTCGCTTGTATCATTATTTAACAATTGTTTAAGAAAAGAGATAGCTTCAGAATTATTATTAGCAACATCATTACCTTTTGTTGTTAGCGTATCTATAATTGTTTTAGCAATATTCTCAGTAGAATCTCCATAAATCGTTTCAACTTCTGGTTCATTTATCCATAAGTTTGGTTTTAGACTATCAGCAATCTTTGGACTATAGTTCAATATCATAAATGAAATAATTCCCGCAGATAAAATCCAATAATTTTTAAATCTTTTTTCTCTAAATTTAAAAGTATTAATTAGGCAAGCTGTTAAAATGATAATAAACCATATAGCTAAAATATTAACATTATTAAAAAAGAAATAAACAATTCCAGAGAGCAGAAATGCTGAAGTAATATTTCTTCTTATAAATGATGTCATTTTAATCCTTTCTTTTAAATTTCATTTTTTAGCAACTTCCAATACCCAGCAAACTCAAACTTACTATTTTCTCTTAACTTTTACTCTCCAATAACCAATTCCCGCATCTGGTACTTCAATCTTATAAGTAACATCATTTGTGAAATCAAAGGAGTTTTTTCCCAAGACCATCCCAGATAGTTGGCGGTGCAAGTTCAACACTGTTACCAGCAGGATCACGAAAGTAAATTGAAACACCGCCTTCACTCCATGTTACTTCCTTTTCAATTTCTACTCTCTTGTCATCAAGATGGATACGCCAGGCTTCAAGTTCATCTTCTTTTATGACGAAAGCAATATGCCCGGCTCCTTCAGTTCCGTGAGCGGGAAATAAGCCTCCCGGTTAGGATGATGCATTCGCATTAAAAAGTATCAACGCACTGTTGCCACATTGCAATACAACATTTCTTCCGGGTGTTCCCGCAATTCGTTTAATGCCGATAATATCTATATAAAAATGTTCGAGCACTTCAAGGTCAGAACCGTAGAGAACAGTTTCAAGAATTGCATTAGCTCGCATAGGCTTTTCCCTTAATATTTATCCTTAAACTACAGATGTTTGAATTCCCACAAGTTTAGGAGAAATTATAATTAAACTTAATGAGTTTCCTTTAATTATAAAAAAATATAACAAAGTAGAAAAAATGCTTACTATTTGGTATGAAATTGGCTGCAAATGGACAGAAACATAAAATTATATCGAATAAATTTTTATACTATTTGATGTTATGAAATTCACTTCTAAATTTTTGTCTCTTCTTTTTGTTTCGATAATATCGCTGCTTTTATTTTCATCGTCTGCAAATCCTTTAGACTCTGATATATATATCCCATATCGTAAAGGTGATAAGTGGGGAATCTGCAATCAAAAAAAAGAATTTTCAGTCCCACTTATTTATGATAGAATATATCCTATAGATGCCCAATTGTTTATTGCTGTGAAAAAAAGATCTTACGGAGTTATTAATGCTCACGGTAAAGTGATAATTCCATTTGGATACCAGGACATAAAAACAAGAGACGGAGAAACTCTCATTGTTACCAGAAGAAATATACGTGCCTTGTTAAATAAGAAAGGTGAAGAATTAATACCGCTAAGATATAAAGAAGTAGTAAAAGCAGGGGAAAACCTTTACAGGGTCCACTCGTTGAAGTATGGTTTTACAGATGAACAAATGAAAGTTGTTATCCCACTTATCTATGCAGAAGCCGGGGTTTTCAAGGATTCTCTCTGTGTTGTCAGAATCGATAAAAAATATGGTTACATCGATATGAAAGGAAAAGTAGTAATTGATTTTATGTATGAATCGGCTTATCCGTTTCGTGCCGGTAAAGCTTCGGTAAGGCTCAATGGGAAATTTGGTCTAATAGATAAGCAAAATTCCGTTCTTATTCCTTTTGAGTATGACTACGTTAGCGTATTCAGTGATGGATTTGTTATGCTGCAAAAGAATAAGAAATACGGGTTATTAAATAGTAATCTGAAACCTATTACTGATTTGGACCTCGATCAAAGACCGGAAAGAGGAAGGAATTGTTTTAAAATTAAAAAGGGAGGATATGGAGTTATTAATACAAATGGAGATACTTTGCTTCCAACTATTTATCAGGGCATTCTGCTTTCCAATGAAAATCTTTTCGGAGTTAAGTCCGAGGGTAAATGGGGATATGTAAATGAGAAAAATGAGATTGTTATACCATGTACTTACAAAAGCACTAACGGTTTTTCCGAAGGTCTCGCCCCTGTGAATAGCGGTACAGGATGGGGTTTTATAAACAAACAAAATGAATTGGTTATTCCTTATTCATTCAAAATAGCAAACCCATTTAAAGACGGTAAAGCAGAAGTAGTCAATTATGAACATAAGAAAAGCTGGATAACAAGAGACGGCAAAATCCTGATACCTTTTAGATATAATGATATTTCTGAATTTAAATACGGCATTGCCGAAATAAGAATATGGGATTATTCAACAGGAAAAGAAATAATTAAGGCCGGGTATATTGATGAAAACTTCAACGAATACTTTGAAGATTGATACAAATTATCTTTATCGAATCTAATATTGTGACTATTTAGAGTTCAAGATTCCGGTTGTTTGCCTGTTATTCTAACCAGGATACAATTTCATAGGAACCTGTCCCGGGGAATGCTGGTGGCGAAACAGTTAACAATCTATTGTCATACATATATCTTTTATTAAATCCAGATTGTACGCCGTAGACATTAAAGGTTCCAACGGATTGTCTTGTATTCTGAATTATCCCTCCAAGCAAATTTATATCTCCGCTTACTGGTCTGGTTGAATAATTTTCCGCTCCAAATCCACCTGTTTCCGAATAGATTGAAGCATCAATATTAATATCACTATGGTTTGGTGTATTGTCGGTTACCAGCACATTATTTTTGGCAACGATTCCTAAAAGATCGGTTGAGTTTGGATCACTTTGTGGATTTTGTGAATATACTATATCATCATCAATATATATATTCCCTTGAGAACCGGAACCTGAAGCAGCAACAGTATATTGCCCTTTAACCATTCCTTTGATTCTCAGTATTGCATTTTGAGCAAAGATTACACCGTTTGGAGCAAAGCTTGAGGCGAGTACGGTAGAATCTTTTTTAACATTTTGATATCTGAATTTTAAACTGTCTCCAGCAAAAGTTAAATAGACAGTATCTTTGCCGGTAAATTTATAACCGTTACTATCAGCCTCTGCTTCTATTGGTGATAGACCATCAGTAGGAAGTGAAAGACTTACACCTGTTTCAAAACCTCCGTAAAAATTAGGTTCGTCTTTCTTTTTGCTACTATAGTAAATTAAACTCTTCTTTGTTGATGCCTTACCATAAAATACCGGGTGTTTGTATGCCCTGATATAATCCTGGGTATGAAAAGGTCCCCAAACAGTATCATTTTCAGTCCACCAAATGCCGCTTCCTTCATTCACAGAAAAATATGCAAATCTTGAAAACTTACTTGGAGATAATGTTACTTCAACCTTTGCAGTTTTTCCTTCATAGGATCCAAGGGATGTTATTTTTCTAATATCTTTAAAGGCATCTATAACCTGAACGGTAACATTAACTTTACCTTTTTCGAAATCAATATTATTGTAACCTGATGTCCAGCTGTTGTCCAGAAAAATAGCGTTAGCTGCCATATTAGCTCCGCTTACAGCAATATTATGAGCTACCGTTTCATCAGTATAATTCACTACATTATCGACAGCACGGACGGTTATACTTCCAAAGTTTTGTGTTGCTACCAAAAAAATCATACTAAAGCCAACAATCAAAAGTAAAGTTGCTTTGCCTCCCATCGTGTCATCTCCTTCTATAATTTTATAGGTTTTCCTGTAAGACCTATTCGATGTCAGAATTCTAAAAACAATAAATTAAGAGATTTGATCTTACGGAAGGAAATCAGCAGAAACATCATCGTAACTTTCTAAAATCAACACTGAATCTCCATTACACGTAAATTCTTCTCCTGTTCATCAGTCACTTCCTTAATGTGCCAATATCTATTCCATAGATTTTTTCCCGTGGGTCAAGTTCATTTGATAGAAAAAATGTATTTAAACAATTTTTTTTGTGCAAAAAATTCTCAGTTGAATGAAATTTAATTATGTATCTTTTTAATAAATTGATTAAAAGATATGAAACACCAACCCTTGTAGAGTGGATATTCAGATAATTAAGAGGATTAGTGAAGATGTTTCATTTATTCGTTTCTATTTTTAATTTAAGAAACAGAAATCGTCACTTTACCAAACTTGAAGGATTTAAAATGAACAGATATATAATTGTTAAAATTTTGATTCTGATTTCATCAGTTGCTCTTTTCTCGTGTTCATCAGATGGTCAGAATACATCAAGAGAAGTTAACCCGGGAATATGGGTAAGATCAGGATATGAATTGTCTGTTGCAGTCAATTCGGATCAAAGAACAAGACATATGTGCTTTGGACCAGATGGAACTCTCTATTATACGACTGATCCTGATAAAATAATTATGGCTGCTAAGGATAAAGATCACGATGGATATTATGAAACTTTAACTCAGTTCCATGTATCCGATAATGAAACTTCTTCTGTCTTATGGTATGACGGATGGTTATGGTATTCTGAAAGTGGCGCCATTTATAAACTTCGCGATAATAATAATGATGGTGTAGCCGATGAAAAAGTAACTATAATTCCTGAAGGAACTTTGCCTTCGGGAGGTGGACATCATTGGCGTCCTTTATTAATTCTTAATGGAAGAATATATACCGGGATAGGTGATGAGGGAAATTTAAATGATTTGGTGAATACCGACAGAGAGAAGATATGGTCATTCAATCTTGAAGGTAAAGATAAAAAATTATGGTGCTCAGGAATCAGGAATACTGAAAAATTAGTTGTTCGTCCCGGCACAGATGAGGTATGGGGAATGGACCATGGAAGTGATTGGTTTGGTAAACAACTCGGCGACAAGTTTGGAATGCAGCCAATTACAGATTATAATCCTCCCGGTGAAATGAATAAATATGTTGAAGGTGGTTTTTATGGACATCCTTTTATTGTGGGAAACAGAGTACCCCGTTATGAATACATGAATAGGAAAGATATTATAGAACTTGCCGCCAAAACGATTGTTCCCGAATGGTGTACCGGTGCTCACTGGGCTCCTGATGGAATGATGTTCTATACCGGCGATCAATTTTCTGCTGATCATAAAGGCGATGCATTTGTTGCTTTCCATGGTTCCTGGAACAGTAGTACTAAAGTCGGTTATGAAGTTGACAGGGTTTTATTTGAAGACGGCAAACCTTACGGTGAAAAAGCTTATGTAAAATTTCTTACAAAAGATCAGCAAGTTCTCGGAAGACCTGTCGATGTTATTCAAGCGCCTGACGGAACTTTGCTTATAAGTGATGATATGAACAATACTATTTATAGGCTTAAGTATGTTGGAAATAAATAAATGGAAAAAAATTTTCTTCGGCTTCCTTTTTCATATTGATATCATTTCCTTTAAGTATTTATTTGCAATCAGATTTAAGTAAGATTGGTGATTTTTCTAATTCGCCAATTAAGACTTTTAAGGAATCATGCTCAAGGTGTCACGGTTCAGAAGGAAGCGCTTATGGGAAAAATTTTGCAGTAATGAGTGATGATTCTTTAAAAGAAATTATTTCAATGATGATGTATGGACCCGGTCAATTAACTCCGGGAGGAGAAGATATCGAAGCAATGGTGGCATATAATAAAGCTATAAGCAGCAAAAAGCCTTTTGCAATAGTTATGAATGCAAAATCCTTTCTCGATGACAAAGAAGATAATCTTTTAGTAGACTTGTCACCAAAAGCAAAATTAAGTGTAGGTGATAAACAAGTTAAAATTGAAACGGTGAAGAATAATTATAAACTATTTTATGATTCCAAGAAAATTAAAGAATTAAAAATAATTGTTACTAGTAATAACAGTTCTTCTGTTATAAATTTTCCAAAAGAATTGTGGAGCGAATAATCTTAAATTAAATTCAAGAACAATTTATTATTACTTAGATCAGCATCTCGTAGAGTTTTATCTATTATCTCTAATTTGCTGATCTTTTTATTTGCAGGAACATTAACATTAAATATTCTTTCACCTTTCATCCCAAACTGATGCTTTATAATTGAGAGTGACACTGCTTCCGTCTAGAATTTTATTCTTCATTTTTACAGATTAAACATAGTACCGAAGGCCGAACTCGAACCAACCAAGTCTGGTTAGTAAACTGGCACCTGTAATTTTATTTTGAGTCCAGTTTATCTACCAATTTCGCCAGTGTACTTTTCACTATTTAATATAGATTTCAAAAATCTTTTACCGGAAGTTGATTTAAGAAATTTTTCTCTTTGACGAGCTTGTCCTCCATTTTCACAACTTTCGGAATAGAACAGATTAAATGGGGCGAATCTTTTTGTTGATTTGACATAACCTTTAGTATGTCTAATTAATCTCTCATCAAGGTTTTCCGTCATTCCTATATAAATGAAATTATGATTTATACTTTTTATTGCATAAACACTAAACATAATAAAGCAGAAAATCTTAGTACCGAAGGCCGGACTCGAACCGGCACCTGGTGTGAGCCAGACTGGATTTTGAGTCCAGCGCGTCTACCAATTCCGCCACTTCGGCATTATGGTTTATAAACAAGATATCACTATAATTTCGAGGTGTAAATATAAGATTTTTTTAGTTATTTTAAGTTCTGAATGGTAATAAAAGTTTAAAGCAGGTATAAAAAAATCCCACGTTGTGGGATTTTAATTAGCGATTTATTTTTTTTGAATTATTAGTATTTCTTTCCCCATATATAAGCTGTACTTATAAGCCTGTAAACTAAATAAGGAATGATTGCATAATAAATTATGAATTCGGTAATATCGTAATTAGAAATATCCAAAGTCTGAAAGGGATAAAACTTGCTTGAGTAGCCGATTAATTCGCTCCAGCTAACACCTTTCCTAAAAGTAATTCTACTAAACCAGCCTGAAACAATTAAAGCTGAAACATGAAAAATTAACCAGAGAAAATATAAAATCTTGAATGCGTTCATTTTATCTACCTTATTATTATATACCAAGTTATTCATTAAAAACTTTTTAATCAATTAAGACTGCTGAATTGAAATTTTGATTTTTTGATTTCTTCCCAGAACAATCTTTTTATAGCTTTTGTTAATCCTATTTGGCCTACGTTAGGTGTTAAAGTAATAAATCTGTTGAAATCTTCAAGGGCACCATCATAATCCATTAACACTCTTTTTGCATGAGCACGTTTATAATATGCACTCATATTTGAAGGATCGACTTCGATTGCTTTTGTATAATATATAACTGCGTGTGCATAATCTTTGTCTTTCCAATAAACATCACCGATAAATATATGGACACCACTGAAGTTAGGATTTATTTCAACTACTTTCAAAAAATCTGCAAGCGCGTCTTTATAGCTTTCAAATCTATACCAGAACAAACCACGGTTAAAATATGCTTCAGTAAAATTTTGATCGAGTTCAATCGCTTTGGAATAATCTTTTTCCGCTCCGAACAAATCTTTTAGGTTAGCTCTAACAATTCCTCTCTTCAAATATGCTTCTGCATTTAATTCGCTAACTTCAATTGCCTTAGTAAAGTGAAATATAGCACCGGGATAATCGCCATTTGCCTGTCTGGTAGTACCATTGGATAAGTAATGTTTGTATAACGAATGCTTATTTGCGAAGTATGTTTTTTTCATTTTTATTTTGTAATTAATTTTTTAGTTCAAACCTGTTTTTACAAGTGATATGCCACCCCTAAAAAGTGAGATATAGAACGATTTTGTAGGTTTTTAAAGAGGGTAGTGTTTCAAATAGGAGCACTGAAAAAAAGGATTGTCTCACTAAAAAATATTAATGGAAAATAAATTCCTCGTTAATTTTTTCTTTGAGACTTTTCGATTTTTCCCCACGAATCTCTTAAAGGTACTGTTCTATTAAATACCGGATTATTTTCTTTATTATCAATGCTATCAAGACAGAAATAACCCAATCGTTCGAACTGAAATCTATCATTTAATTTCGCATTTAAGAGACCCGGTTCGAGTCTGCCATCTTTTATTACTTCAAGGGATTTAGGATTTATAAAAGTCTTAAAATCAACTTCTTTATCTTCTTCAGGATTTTCTTTTATAAAGAGCCGGTCATATAATCTTACTTCGGCTTTAATTGCGTGATTTGCTGAAACCCAATGGATTGTTCCTTTTACACTTCTTGTATTTCCGGAACCGCTTTTTGTTTCAGGATCAAAAGTACAATGAAGTTCTGTAACTTCTCCGTTTTCGTTCTTAACAACATCGACACACTTTATTATATAAGCATATCTTAATCTTACTTCGTTGCCGGGAGAAAGCCTGTAATATTTTTTAGATGGATTCTCCATAAAATCATCTTTTTCTATGTAGATAACTTTTGAGAAAGGAATTTTCCTAGTCCCCATAGAAAGATCTTCAGGATTATTGATTGCATCAAGTTCTTCTGTTTTATCATCAGGATAGTTTGTGATAACAACTTTTAAAGGCCTTAATACAGCCATAACTCTCTTTGCATTTTTGTTGAGGTCTTCTCGGACACTGTGTTCAAGCAATGCAACATCGATTGTATTGTCACGCTTGGCAACTCCAACGCGTTCAGCAAAATTTCTAATTGATTCAGGAGTGTAACCTCTTCTTCTTAATCCTGAAATTGTCGGAATTCTCGGATCATTCCAACCGGATACATATCCTTCCTCAACAAGCTGAAGAAGTTTTCTTTTGCTCATTATTGTGTAGTTGAGATTCAGTCTTGCAAACTCAATTTGCTGTGGATGATGCACATCAAGTTCGTTAAGAAACCAATCATATAAAGGTCTGTGGTTTTCAAATTCAAGTGTACAGATTGAATGAGTAACTCCTTCGATTGAATCAGACTGTCCGTGTGCCCAATCATACATAGGATAAATGCACCATTTGTCGCCGGTTCTATGATGATACACATGCCGTATTCTATACATTATCGGATCGCGCATATTCATATTGGGTGAAGTCATATCAACTTTAGCTCTTAAAACATGTTCACCGTCTTTGAATTCACCTTTTTTCATTCTTTCAAAAAGATCTAGATTTTCTTCCACACTTCTGTTTCGGTAAGGACTTTCTTTTCCTGGAACAGTTGGAGTTCCTCTTGTATTTTTTATTTCTTCCATTGAAGAAGAATCAACATAAGCTTTTCCTTTTTTGATAAGCATGACAGCATATTCATACAACTGTTCAAAATAATCAGATGCGTAAAAGTCCCTGTCTTCCCAATCAAAGCCGAGCCATTTAATATCTTCTTTTATTGATTCAACATATTCAACTTCTTCAGTTTCAGGGTTTGTATCATCAAAACGAAGATTACATTTACCATTATAATCTCTTGCAATGCCGAAATTAAGGCAAATAGATTTTGCATGACCAATGTGCAAATAACCATTTGGTTCAGGAGGGAAGCGGGTTATAACTTTATTGAACCTTCCACTTGCAAGATGTTCATCAATTATTTCTTTTACGAAGTTGGTAGTTTTTATTTCAGGATTTTCGTTTATTTCATTCATTTCAGTTTTCGGATTTAATTTTTTTAGTGAATAGCTTCAATAGCTTTTTTCATTCTTATTATTGTTTCTTCTTTACCAAGGATATAGGTAATATCAAAAACTCCCGGACCGCCGCCAACTCCTGAGATTGCTAATCTTAATGGATGAATTAAATCTCCACTACCAATTCCAAGATCAGAAGCAGTTTCTTTCAGAATGTTTTCATAATCTTCTTTTACAGGATTTTCAAGCTTCTCAAATTTATCAATTAGTTTTTTGAGTAATTCTGATGAATTTGCCTTCCATCTTTTTACAATAACTGCTTTATCATATTCTTCAGGTGCTTCGAAGAAGTAAGGACTTTTTTCAAGATAATCTTTTACAAAAGAAACTCTTTCTTTCATTGCTTCAATTACTTGAAGAAGATATTCATCAGAATAGTTTTGTTTATTAAATTTTGATCGGGATAATTCTTCCTTCAGCAGAACAAGGATTTCTGTATTTGGTTTTTTCCTTAAATGTTCAGCATTTAGCCAATCTAACTTTTCAACATTAAAGATTGCTCCGGATTTGTTCACTCTTTCAAGAGAAAAATTTTCAATTAATTCATTTAAATAATAAAATTCACGGTCGTCTCCCGCTGTCCATCCAAGCAAAGCCACAAAATTTATAAGAGCTTCTTTCAGATATCCTTTAGCTTTATAATCTTCAACTGCAACATCTCCCTGGCGCTTACTTAGTTTTGACCTGTCCGGATTAAGAAGGAGAGGGAGGTGAGCGAAGACAGGTTTTTTCCATCCAAGAAAATCATAAAGCAAAATATGTTTTGGAGTTGATGAAAGCCATTCTTCACCGCGGATAACATGTGTTATTTTCATTAAATGATCGTCCACAACATTTGCAAGATGATAAGTAGGATAGCCGTCGCTTTTTATTAAAACCTGGTCATCGACTGTATCGCTGTTAAATTCCACTCTTCCTCTTATGACATCATCGATAATAATGTTTTTGTTTGCGGGAACATTTAATCTTACAACATAATTTTCTTTATTCGCCAGTTTCGTCTCAATTTCTTCTTTTGTAAGATTTAGACAACGTTTATCATACTTTGCCTGGAGTCCTTCTTTCTCTAATTTTTTTCTTAACTCTTTCAATCTTTCCTGAGAACAAAAACAATAATAGGCTTTATTTCTTTTTATAAGATTTTCTGCATGCTCTTTATAAATGTTTAATCGTTCAGATTGCAGGTAGGGGCTGAACCCACCATCTTTTCCAGGGCCTTCATCATAATTTAATCCTGACCAATTCAAAGTTGAAATAAGATTCTCAACCGCTCCTTCTACATATCTCGCTCTATCAGTATCTTCAATGCGAAGAATAAATTTGCCTTTATTTTTTTTTGCAAATAAATAGTTATACAAAGCAGTTCTTAAGCCGCCCACATGTAGGTAACCTGTTGGGCTGGGTGCAAATCTCGTTCTTATTGTTTCGCTGATCATAAAATTCTGATTAAAGATTTACAAATTTAATAAAGTTTGAAGAATTATTTGAGTGAACTTGAGGGGTCAGTAACCGGCATCTTCTGTTTTTAAAGAAACTGCTCTCGTACCGTATACGATGTCATCATAATAGTAATAGCTGGTTTTGTCACGTTTACGTAGGAATGACAAAGGATTATTTAACCAAGGATGTTATTAAGACAATTCCTAAAACCATCTGGATTATCGCTATCCAGACAAAGAATATCATCATAGAACGGAAGCTTTGACCGAGTGCTACGAGCCTTATCAATAATTCTTTTTCTGTAATCTTTTCAAATGGAACTTTTTCTATTGGTTTCCCGGGATGATGCTTATCAATTGAATAATCCATATAAATATGTGTTGGTGTTGGATACATTATTAATCCTCCTTTTTCCTTTTTATTACATATTTAGCTTCCCATTCGCTGGCCCATAATTGAACTGTTCTAACATCACACTTAAGAAGCTTTATTCAGCTTTTACTTTGCTCGTTGTGTAGTATTTTACTTTTTCGATAAACTCATTACTATCAATCGGCTTGGAGATATAATCTGTTGTGCCGGCATCGAGACATTTTTCTCTATCTCCCTTCATTGCAAAAGCTGTTAATGCTATAATCGGTGTGTCTTTATAATCAGCAAGCTGCCTGATTTTTTCAGTAGCTTCAAAGCCGTTCATAACAGGCATTTGCATATCCATCAAAATCAAATCATACTTTTGGTTTTGAACTTCTTTAAATGCTTCCAAACCGTTTTCTACAACAGCAATGTTTTCAAAGTTATTCTTTTTAAGAAGTCTTGTTACAATAATTTGGGAATGTTTATAATCTTCAACCAACAGAATTTTTATAACATCATTTTTCTTAATTAGCTCTTCAGGTGTGGCAGGTTCATCATATCGATTTATCATCGCACTAATTGTTGCGGATAGATCTTCAATATTTACGCTGCTCTTTTCAAGAAGGTATTCAAATAGTCCGTCTATCTTTTTCAAATCGTCCTGGTAATTTTCTTTTCCTGTATAAATTATTATAGGAAGATTTGAAAATTTAGGATTAGATTTTATCTGCTTGATTAAATCGAACCCGTTAAGTTCCGGCATGTCCAAATCAATTATAGAAAGATCAAGATTCATATCCTTAATCAAATCTAAAACCTTCGATGAATGTGATTCTGCAACAGGATTAAAACCAAGATTGGAAATAGATTCTTTAATCAGGTTTAAAGTTGGGACATCATCATCGACAATAAGAATGTTAGAATCTTTTTTAAGTCTATAGCTTGTTAGAACTTCAACTAAGTAATTATAGTTTATTGGTTTTACAAAATACTCAACGGCTCCCATCAAGAATGCTTTTTGCTGTTCAGCTTCTACTGAGCAAACGATGACAGGAGTATGCTTAGTATTTTCGTGGGTTCTTAGAGTTTTCAGCAGTTCCAGACCGTTTGTATCCGGCAGAACTATATCCATTAATATTGCAAGAAAAGTTTCTTTCTCAACTGCCTTAAGAGCCTGCTCTCCCGAGTTAACAATGCGTGGTTCATATCCCCACTTATTAAGATAGTTACTTAAAAGTTTAGAAGTAGCATAGTCATCTTCAACAACAAGTACATTATTCTTCTGTCCCGGTTTTGGAAGCGCACTAATTTGAGTTTCTATAGAGGATTGTTTTTCTATTCCCACTGAGAAATTATAAACGACTCCTTTACCAACTGAGCTCGTAATATTTAAGTTCCCTTTAAGATGTTCGATATATTTTTTTGCAACGAATAATCCTAATCCCGTTATGTGTCCGATCTTTGGATTACCGAGGTCTGAAATTATTGCCGGAGAGTAAATATCCTTAATCTTTGTTGAAGTAAGTCCGACACTTGTATCGGAAATCTTAAAATTAATTTTTTGGGGTTCAGTCTGCGAAACCTGGATTGTAATTTTCCCTTTACCTGTTAACCTCAAAGAAAATGTTAAGATATTTGTTAAAATATTTTTAAGCTTTTGTGAATCTAATTTGACAGACTGCGGAACGCCTGCTTCAAAATTAATAATGAAATCAAGTTCTTCCTTGGTGATTTTATCGCTAAACTGGTTAAGGATTTCTCCTACGAGACTTCTGATGTTAGCTTCTTCAAAAGTATCCTTGTTTTTCTTTTCTTCTAGCTTTGATAGATCGATAAGATCATTCAACAAAGCCAGAAGATTAAATGCATTTTCTTTCAATGTTGTTACATATTCTGCCTGAGAAGCAGTTAGATTATCTTCACTTAACAAAGAAGCAAAACCCATTATACTGTTTATAGGTGTGCGCAGTTCGTGGGCAATTTCTGTAACAATTTCGCTTATAGAAGGATTGATATTTTCTTTGTTATTGTTAGGATCAGTTTTTGATATTGGCATTTACTTGATAGTTTTTATTAAAAATTTGAAATAAATATCCGACAGAAAACCTAAACAAATATAACCATTTTGGAATTCATATATGAAAGTACCAATTTAAGTTTAAAAACGAAAGATGCCCGGTTATTTTGAAACTCAAATCAGTTTTATTATAATAATAACAGGTGGCTTTAGTATTAGTTATAAATGGAGAGATGTTATGCAAAAAAAGATTGTAATTATTGGCGGGGGATTCGGCGGATTATCGGCAGCGCAAGAGTTCGGAGATTATGATGCCGATATAACCGTAATTGATAAAACAAACCATCACGTGTTTCAACCTTTGCTTTACCAGGTTGCAACTGCTGCTTTATCACCTGCAGATATTGCAGAACCTATACGTTCTGTGTTGCGTAAGGATAAAAATATAACAGTTGTAATGGATGAAGTAATTGATATTGATAGAATAAACAGGGTAGTGGTAACCAAAAATTTTAAATATCCTTTTGATTACTTGATTGTTGCGATCGGTTCAAGGCATTCTTATTTCGGAAAAGATGAATGGGAAAAATATGCCCCGGGTTTAAAAACTTTAAATGACGCACTTAATATAAGAGAAAGGATATTATCTTCTCTTGAAAAAGCTGAGAAGCTAAATAACCAGGAAGAAGCAAAAAAATATTTGACTTATGTGATTGTCGGCGGAGGACCTACGGGTGTTGAAATGGCAGGTGCTATTGCGGAGATTGTTAGCATTTCGATGATGAAAGATTTTAGAAAAATAAACTCGGATATGACAAAAATTTATTTAGTGGAAGGTGAGCCGAGAGTTTTAACAACATATCCACCCGATCTTTCAGACAGAGCTGCAAAGGATCTCGAATCTTTAGGAGTTGAGCTTATTTTTAATCAGAGAGTTACAGATATAAATGGTGATGGTGTAAAAATCGGTGATAGATTTATTGAAACAAAAAATGTTATTTGGGCAGCCGGTAATACAATTCCAACTTTAATTAGAACATTGAAAACAGAATGTGATAGGATAGGAAGAGTTTTTGTTAAGCCCGATCTCTCATTAAAAGATGATTCTAATATTTTTGTTATTGGAGATGCGGCATATTTAAAAGGTAAGAATGGAAATCTTTTACCAGCAATTGCGCCGACAGCGATGCAGGAAGGAAGATATATTGCAAAAATTATTATGGAAGGAAAAGATGCCGACCTAAGAGAACCATTTAAATATTTTGATAAAGGAACAATGGCTACTATCGGACGAGCGAGAGCGGTCTGTGTAATTGGTGGTCTCAAGTTCAAAGGATATTTTGCATGGGTACTTTGGAGTTTAATCCATATTCTATATCTCATTTCCTTCAGGAATAAATTCAGGGTTATGGCTGAGTGGGTTTGGGACTACGTAACTTTCAGACGCGGAATAAGACTGATAACAGGACGGTCAGGTGAAAATAAATAGTTCAATTATGAAAAGCCTTTTGAATAATATAGCCTCAGAAAATTTGTTGACTTTTTGATTTACCTTTGGTATATTTGTCCTATTAAGAAGGGACATTTGTCTTATGGCACAAAAAAGGAATGCTTATACTTCCAGCACTGATGTTGGAAAGATAAAAGAGCTTAATGAGAGATATGCACTCACAATAGGAGACATTGCCGATGTGCTTGATGTAGCTCCAAAAACATTAAGCCGCTGGACAAAAAAAATTAAGAAATCCGGTGTTATATCTGAACGAAGGAGTGATAGTCTTCTGATTTTAGAATCAATTTTAGAATTAGGCAAAAAAGTCCTTGGTACCGATGAGGAATTGAATCAATGGCTTCATAATCCTGTTTTTGCTTTGGATGGGAAAAAACCTGTTGATGTTATTAAAACTGAATCAGGACGGCGTAGGGTTGAAGAAGTATTACACCAAATAGAATTTGGAATTTATTAATTGCTTCGGCTTTATAGAATTTGTAGAAATATTTATGATCCGGGTGATCCTACAGGAGCAAGTCGAACGCCAGGTCGTTGGCATATTTTAACTCAACGAGTTCTTTATTTTAGTTCATCTTTAGCAATGTGTATTCTGGAACTAAAAGCAAACTCAGTTTCCTTTTCCTCAATAAGAAATGAATATTATTATATCGATTTAGAAATTCCCGATAACTTTTTAATCGAGGAAGTACCTAAATCGTTTTATAAAAAGAACTGGAGTTATAACAGGCAACTCACACAGGATTATGGAAGTGAATGGTTTAAAAGTGGAAAATCACCAGTCTTAAAAGTTTTTAGTTCTGTCTTACCAACCGATTTTAATTTCATTTTGAATACAATACATCAGGATTTTTCTAAATTAAAATTCCGAAAACCGATGAGCATACCTTTAGACCCGAGAGTGAATTGAGTTGGTTCGGTAATTAGCGATTTTCTAAAAACTCATATCCAGTTGCAAATTAACCCTGTTATCAAGATTTCCATTAATTTCTGAATATCCGGACCCGAGAGTTTTTTCTTTCGGTTTATATGTTTCGGAATATTTAATTGATAAAGCAATGTGAGAAAGTACTTTATATCTTAAAAGAAAATAAAGTCTTGTTCCTTCTCCATACATGGCAACATTAGTCAATATTCCTGTAAGGTCATTTTCATATTCATAAATTGCGGAATTAAAAGAATCTGTTTTGAAGAAAACTATTCTTCCATAAATATTAAGATTTGATGTTGGAATAAATCTTAAATCCTGAAAGAAAAGAAAACCTTTTTCATAAAGGTCTGCATCTTTTACTGAATAGAGATTGTATTCAAACCGGCTTTTCCATCTTAATTGTTTTGAGATATCATAAGAGATTTCCAGTCTGAAATTCTCTCTTTTCCTAAGTAGGATAAGTTTATCATCTTCAACTACGAAACTTAATTCTTTTCTTTCATTTTTATAACGGATTAATGTTTCAACTTTGTTAAATGGTTTTGAATCGAGTTCGACAAAAATTTCATTTCCTTCAGAAGGTAATGGATTATCAAAATCTGCATAAGGAAATTTGAATTGATCGTAGTAAAGGTTAAGAATGCCGAAAGGTAATCTCCATCTTAATCCGTTATAAATCCCAAATTCATTTGTCCCAGCACCCGATCTTTCTCCAAAACTAAAACCATGAAGATTAACAAAATTTCTTGGATAGCTTCTTACAGAAGAAACAAACTGGAGATTTCTACTAAAAGAAAGTTGAAGATTAGTAATCGAAGCTACTGAAGTTCCATCATAAACTGCTTCTCCAAAGAAATTAATATTAGAAAAGAAAATATCATAAGCGGTGGATGTATAACTGAATTTGTCTCCGTTAATATCATAGACAGAGGATGGCTGGAAAGGATGATTGAAAGCAGATTGGTAATGAAGGATTCCAATCTTAAACAGATTTTCATTCGAGAAATCAACTCTTTCTCCGAATAATGTTTCTTCCCCGGTTTTTCTTTCACTTATTTCTGTATCAGTTCTATGTAAACCGGTTAACGGAGTTGAAGTAATTTCACCAGTAGCTTCGTCAATGTTTGCATCGAATTTATTTTTAGAAAAGAATAATGAAATTGATAAAGGATTAAAATCAATTGTTCCGGCAATGCCTCTTAAAAAATTATTTTCAGAAGAACTTGTGTAAGGGACGATTTTTCTTTCACTTTTTTTTACAGGATAAACAGCATCTGCACCTTTTGAAAACCCGTAAGCATTCCATAATGTAAGTCCCTGGCCGAATTCAAGATAATAATCTCCTATGACGAGATTCTTAAGATGTCCTAAATCATTTGCAAAGAAATGAGCAGAAGTAAACTCATTTAAATTTTTTTCACCTGCATCCTTGTCTGTCAGAATTCCAATTTGATAATTATCATACATTCTAATCTGAAGCCTGTTGTATAAATTTAAATTTGAACCTGCAAATTTATTTTCTATAAATCCTTTTGTTGTTTGAAGTTCGTTTTTAGTTCTGCTTCTGAAATAAATTTTTGAGTTGGAAAATAAACTGCCGGATGATTTTTTATTTATTGAAACTGCTGATTCTGAAACTGTTACGAAAGGTATAATCTTTTTTACTACGTCAGTTGGAATTTCTTTTATTGCGTATAGTTCACTTGTCGAAAAGAAAAATCCATATTTTCTTCTGTGATTTATTATTTGTTCAGCAGTTGAGAAATCGATATTAGGAATTCTTTGTAGATCTTCGTTACTCGCAGTATTAATGTTTACCGGATTTTGAATTAGATCTTCAAGTATATCATAAAGATCAGAAGAGATATTTTCATCCTGCGATTCTTCCAAAAGATTGTTTAAAATATCTTCTGTGGTTGTGTAGTTAGTATCTGTTTGAGAGAAAAGAAATGGTGAATAAAGAAATGATATTATAAAAATTATTAAAAGGATTTCTACTTTTCCCATCACTTCTTTTTTAGGTTCGATTATTTTATTGTGGTTAAAACAGATACAAATTTTTTATTTACCCAAGAGATGCTCTCTTATTTTTACTGTGCGTTCTCCTTCTTCTCCAAAACTTATTATTATTCCTGCCTGGTGAGTTAAGCCAAGATCGTTATGATTAAATACAGCATAATCAAGACTGAAGATTGAATAATTAATTCCTATTCCTGCAGAATATTCTGATGGCTCTGTAGAGAAGCCTGTTCTTAATGAAAGATATTTTATAATGTCGTAACCGATTCCGAATTTAAAAGAGAAAGGGTACCTGATATCTTTTTCAACTGCGGCATTTATTCTTAGATTCGATAAAATATCATAGCTAAAACCGGAATTTAAAATCATCGGTATCTGGTCTTCTTCATTTCCGAAAGTTGCCCGATTAAGATTCTGAATTGAAAATCCTATTCTTAAATCATCTGTTAACCAGGCGAGACCTCCGGCATTAATATAAAAAGCAAGATCGCTCCCATAATTTTTTATAAAAACATTGTGAATATTTGCGGCAATGCCGAAGAAAAAATTATTATTATAGTTATAAGAAAATCCGGTGATGAATTTTGTTTCTCTATAAAGATCGAAGCCGTAAGTCATTGCTCCGATTGAAACAGAACCAAATGAGAATGGTTCATTGTAAGCTAAGAAACCGTTTGCAAGTTCCGTAAAACCGAAAGGAGCCGGAGAATAATAAATCCCTACCTCACGCCAATTCATTTGAGCAAGTCCGGCAGGATTATTAAATATTGCGAAAACATCGTTGGATAAAGCAACATCTGAATTGGATAAAGAAATTTGTTTAGCACCTGCACTCTGTTGAGAGAGAGCAGGAGAACAAAAGGAAACAATAATAAAAAACAAAAGTAAAAACCCCCACGTACCCATTTATTTTCCGGTTACTTTAAAATTATTGTTACATTATATTCAAATTCATATATTAAATCAACATTAAAATGCCAAATAGGTAATTCTGATGAAAAATCTAATTATAATTTTTTTTCTTTTTGTTACTTCGATTTCTTTTGCTCAGGAATTAGAATGTACTGTTACAGTTAATTATGAGAGTTTGCCGGCTAACAACAGGGGACTTCTTGCTGATTTTGGACAGGCTGTCCAGGATTATATGAATATGACACACTTTACCGGCAAAGATTGGGTCGGACCTAAAATTCATTGTGCAATTAATATTCTCTTTTCAACGGCATCGAGTGATGTGGACTATTCTGCCCAGGCAGTTATTGTTAGCCAGCGACCGATTTATAATACAATAAATTATACATCGATGTTAAGAGTAAACGATAATACCTGGTCTTTCAGATATGAAAAGGGACAAAGTTTGTATGCAAACCAATCTACGTTTGATCCGCTGATCAGTTTTCTAGATTACTACGCAAACATAATAATCGGTCTTGATTATGATTCTTATGAAGAACTTGGAGGAACGGAATATTTCTCAAAGGCTTTTGGAATTGTTACTCTCGGTAACTCGAGCTCTAATGCAGGGGGGTGGCAGGCAGCAGGTTTGTCATACAGCAGATGGAATTTAGTTTCGGATTTGTTGAATGATAAATTCAGACCTTTCAGAGAAGCGTTTTATAATTATCATTATAATGGTCTTGATATATTTAATGATCATAAAGAAATCGCTCTGGAAAATATTGCAAACCTTGTTCACACACTCGATCAACTAAGAACAAAAGTAGACCTGAATACAACTCTTATTAAAGCTTTCTTTGACGCGAAAAACGGAGAGATTGCAGATTACTTAAAGTACACAAATAATCCGGCTTTATTTACAACGCTTAAAAAGATTGACCCGAGGCATGTAACCAAGTATGATGAAGCTATAAAATCTATGCCGTAATAAACTTTAAATTTCTTTTTCATAGATCCTGTAAGTTTTATAAACTTCTCCATTCATAACCTTCGCTCCGCGGTTCATCATTTCATTATCTTCAAGTACCCAGCTTGCTTCACCAAGATCAATTCCAACGTTATGCGCACGGTTAACGATTTCCCAGTAAAAAACAGAATCCAATCCTTTACGCTGATAATCAGGTAAAATTCCCAGCACAACAATTCTTGCCCACTTAATTTTTTTCTTTTGTGTCATTAGTTTGAAAATACCGAAAGGAAAAAGTTTACCATTCATTCCTTTGAATATCTGATTATAATCTAACATCACCAGCGCAAAGCCGACAATCTTATTATTGATTTCGCCGAACAAAACGAGCGAAGGTTCAATAAGTGTTTTCAGATCTTTAGCCATTGCATCAATTTCTTCATCGGTCATCGGAACAAAACCCCAATTGGGTTCCCATGTCTTATTGTAAACGTCCTTAAAATTCTCGAGCTCTTTATTAAAGTTCTTCATATCAAGAGGGCGTATCTTAATTCCGGATCTTTGTTTTGCAATATCCTGAACTCTTTTCAATTTATCTGAAGAAATGACTTTTTTATTCTCCAGTTTATAAGCATAAAGGTCTTTTGCTTTTTTAAACCCATAATTTTCAATCAATGTTATATAATATTTTGGATTGTAAGTCATTAGCAAACGGGGAGTGTCTTCGAAACCATGAACTAATAAAGCATACTCATCGTTACTTGAAGGATTCGCCGGTCCACGCATAGAAGTTAATCCTTTTGATTTGATCCATTCTTTTGCAGAATCAAAAAGCATATTTGCAGTTTCCTGGTTATTCTCACATTCAAAGAATCCGAAGAAGCCGACTTTATCATTATGCTCTTTGTTATGAAGATCATTTTTTATTGCAGCAATTCTTCCTACGACTTCACCATTTCGTTTTGCTAAATAGTATTCAGCTTCTGCGTGTTTAAAGAAAGGATTTTTTTCTTTATCAAGGATTTTTTTTCTATCCATTAAAAGATGCGGAACCCAATACGGATCGTTTTTATAAATTTTCCATGGAAGTTTGATAAACTTCATTAGTTCATTTTTGTTCTGCACCGTTGTAATATTTATGTCGCTCATTTTAGAACTCCGGATAATAAAAAAAGCATACCTTGTTTGCGGTATGCTTAAAAGATTTTTTGTTTAGTTCAATTCATCAACGAATTGTTAATTATATTAAACCTAATTTTTTGCCTGTATCTCGGAATATTTCCAGGATTTTGTCGAGATGCTTATCTTCGTGCGTTGCCATATAACTTGTCCGCATCATTTGTCTTCCTTGTGGAACTCCAGGTGAAATAAAAACATTTACAAAAACACCGGCATCGTAAAGCATTCTCCACATTTTAAATGCAAGTAGATCATCGCCAACAATAACAGGAACAATTGCTGTTCTTCCTTCAATAACATTAAATCCTTCAGCTTTTAAGCCAGTTCGCATTTTATTGGCGTTTTTTATTAACCTATCAACTCTTTCCGGTTCGGCTTCAAGAATATCTAGAGCGGCTATGGCTGCAGCTACTGAAGAGGGAGTAGGTGATGCACTAAAGATAAGCGCAAGTGAATGATGCTTAATGTAATTTATTACTTCTTTTTTGGCGGCGACAAATCCTCCGAGAGATGCAAAAGTTTTACTAAATGTACCCATCGTCATGTCAATTTCGCCTTCTAATCCAAACTCACTTGCTGTACCTCTTCCACCTTTACCGATAACACCAACTGCGTGTGCATCATCAATTAAAATTCTTGCGTTATTTTCTTTTGCAATTTTGTTTAATCTTACTAAATCAACAATTTCACCGCCTGTGCTGAATACTCCATCACTTACAACTAACTTTGCTGTTTCTTTTGGAATTTTTGAAATGACTCTTTCAAGATCATCCATGTCGTTGTGTTTGTAACGGGCAAACTCTGCTAACGCTCCCTTTGCCATAAGATTCCCTACAACAAGACATGCATGATTATCTTTATCTGAAACTATGTATTCACCCCGCTGGACGAGAGTAGGAATAATTCCTTGTCCACTTAGATAACCTGTACTGAATAAGAGGACTGCTTCCCGGTTAAAGAATTTTGCGAGCCGTTCTTCAAGTTCAATGTGAAGATCAAGAGTTCCTGTAAGATATCGAGAGCCGGAACAACCCGTCCCATATTTCTGAACCGCTTTGATTGCCGCTTCTTTAACTTTTGGGTGAGCTGTAAGACCAAGATAGTTATTAGAACCAGCCATAATAACTTTTCGACCCTCAATTTGTACAACAGGTCCTTCATTTTCTTCAATAGGCCTGAAATAGGGATAATATCCCGCTTCTTTTATTTCATCAGCCCTTGTAAAGTCATAACACTTTTTGAAAAGATCCAATTTACTTCCTTAAAATGTGGCTTTTAATTCTAATAAATCACAATATATTTCTTAAATTTAGCCGTTCAATGTAAAATTAAATAGTCTGAAAATCAATAAAATCAGATGGATAAAAAATTAATTGCTGTAGTTACCGGAGCCTCGGGTTTTGTAGGTAGCCATCTCGTAGACTTATTATTGGAGAAAAATTATAAAGTTCGGTGTATTATCAGGAAAACAAGCAGTCTTAAGTGGCTTGAAGGTAAAGATGTCGAACTTAATATATGCGAATTGACTGATAAAGAAGGATTACGAAAAGTTTTTGAAGGCGCAGATTATATTTATCATGTTGCAGGAGTTGTAAAGTCGAAAAAGCTCGACGGATATTTTGCTGGTAATGTTGAAACAACTCGTACATTACTTGATGTTGCACTTGGGTTCAAAGGAAATATCAAAAGATTTTTGATTGTAAGCAGTCAAACCTCATCCGGACCTTCAACATTGGGCAATCCTATTAATGAAGATTCTCCGCGCAATCCAATAACTACTTATGGAAGAAGTAAACTTGCACAGGAGGAACTTGCAAAAAATTATATGGACAAACTTCCAATTACAATTTGTAAAGTTGCTGCAATCTATGGAGAAAGAGATACAGAGATTTTTATTTTCTTCCAAACTTTTTACAAAGGATTACTGACCACAATTGGTTTACATGATAAACAAGTAAGTCTTATTCACGTTAGTGATGTTGTAAGAGGTTTGTATTTAGCAGCAACATCCCCAAAAGCAATAGGACAGACTTACTTTATAACTTCGGAAAAATATTATAGCTGGAAGGAAGTAGGCGATACTACTTCAAAAGTTATGAATAAGAAACCGATAGTAGTTAAAGTCCCACATTTTGTAGTTTATATAATTGCTGCAATAGCCCAGTTCTTCTCTTTATTCAGTAGTAAAGCAGCAACATTAAATATTGAAAAGGCAAAAGATATTACTCAGCCGGCATGGATATGTGATTACAAAAAAGCCTTTAATGATTTTGGCTTTAAGCAGGAAATCTCACTTGAAGAAGGAATAAAAAGAACAGTTGACTGGTACAAAAAAATGAAATGGCTTTAATTTTTGTCAGGTTCAAAATCTAAAATTAGTAATTCATAATCAATTGTTCTTTGCTCCTTCCTTTATCCATGTTTTTACACCATTTACTTGATTTTCAGTTAAAGCCGGATATGACGAACCAATTGGAGGCATTGGCGACACGGCTGGATTTCCTTCAATACTCCAAACCAACTTACTATTACCAGGTAGCCCGGGAAAAACAACACTTGGGTCCGCAGTTGTACCTGCCCACGTAGTTAAATTTAGCGCGGCTTCGGTATCGCCAACTCCATGACAATTCACACACTTTGCATTAAATATTGGTTGTATATGTTGTGAGTAACTTACACCCGAGTCGGGTATAATATTCTTGTCAATGTTCATAGTTGTATCATCACAACCAACGTAAAAAAATAAAAGCAAAAGAGGAAATAATTTTTTCATAAAATAAAATTACTTTCATTTACAAATTCATCCAAGTCAATTATAAATAAAAATGTTGATAAACAGTTTCATTGTAATTATTTTGAACTGCACTTTAGAATAAATTTTTAATTCTAAATTGTTCATTGTTAATTTGAAAACGGGGCTATAGCTCAATTGGGAGAGCGCTTGGATGGCATCCAAGAGGTTCGGGGTTCGATCCCCCGTAGCTCCACCAGACTTCGTTTTGAGCAAAGCGAAAAATGAAGTCTGCATCGGCATAACCCGATTTATCAGGTGAAGCCGTGTTTATATTTAATCACCTTGCTCAAAACTTCGTCTTGGCAAGCCAAATAATATTTTTGGGAAATGTATTTTTATGTTTATATACTTCAAAGCAAAAATTATCCTGATGAATATTATACAGGTTATACAACAAATATTAAAAAACGGGTAATAAAACATAATGATGGCAGTGTTCCATATACTTCAAAATATAAACCATGGAGAATCAACACTGTGATAGCTTTTACCGATAAACAAAAAGATCTTTCGTTTGAAAAATATTTAAAGAGTCATTCAGGAAGATCATTTGCGAAAAAACATTTTTGAAATAAAACTTTTGGGGCTATAGCTCAGCTGGGAGAGCGTCTCGTTCGCAACGAGAAGGTCGCCGGTTCGATCCCGGCTAGCTCCACAAACTTAATTTCAAACTTAGCGTGAAGTTCACGTCACATAATCAAACCTTAAGAGTTTTCTTATGATCAAATTTCAAAAACTAATTCCAATTTACATTATAGTTTTAATTACGATTTTCTCTGCAAATTTTATTAAAGCAGATAATCCATTAAAAGTTCATACCTGGGAAATGAAAGAAATAAAATTAAAGGCAGAAAAAGTTTATGAGAATTATTATACCGATGTTGAATGCTGGGTTGAGCTAAAAGGACCGGGTTTCTCAAAACGTGTTTATGGTTTCTGGGATAGTGATAATAATTTTGTGGTTCGAGTAGTTGCGACTAATCCAGGCAAATGGGAATGGGAAAGTGGTTCTAATCAGACTGATGATGCTGGATTAAATAACCATAAAGGGGAATTTACTGCTATTGATTGGAGGGCAGAAGAGAAAGAACAAAACCCTAACAGGCATGGTTTTATTCGTCCAACACCAAATGGACACGCATTACAATATGCTGACGGGACACTTTTTTTTATGGTGGGAGATACGTGGCTTGCAGGTGCAACGTGGCGATTACCTTTTAGAAATGCTGCTTCTCCGGATAACTATGAGCCAGGTCCGGGAATGGGGTTTGAAGACGCCGTAACTTATCGAAAGAAACAGGGATTCAATTCTGTTAGTATGATAGCATGTTTTCCAAATTGGGAATCAGATTATAACGCAAGTACATATGCAGACTCAAATGGAATTTATGTGAGAAATGCCTGGGAAAAATTTGGCTATCTGACTAAAGATGGAAAAATGACAGCAAAAGATATGCGTGATGAATTCGGGAACAAACCATTTAGGATGTCGAAAGATCATCCAGGTGTTGCCGATTTTGACAATATCAATCCTGAATATTTCCAAAGTCTCGATAAAAAAATGCAATATCTTTCTGACCAGGGTTTTGTTCCTTTACTGGAAACTGTAAGAAGAGATATGTGTCCTTCCTGGAAAGCTTATTTTAATTTTAACGAATCATATTCAAGATATGTACAATATCTTGCTTCCCGATATGGTGCATATAATTTTATATACAGTGAAATACATCTTGATTGGATTCCAAAAGAATATAGTCTTACCGCTGATGAATTTAATGAAGCTTTAACTTATCATTTGAAAAAATATGGACCAATGCCTTTTGGACAACCTGTTACAACTCTGATCAACAACTCAACATATGTTCAATTCGGACATGGCAAAGATTGTCCATGGTTAACAATGCATAGTGTAGGAAATAAACCGAGAGATCATAGAGTGGCAGATTCAATCGAGGTTCTTTTCAGACTTGTTCCGCCATACCCTGCAATTAATTTTGAACCATATTATACCGGATGGAATCATGAAATTAATATGCCTAACGGCGAACGTCCGCCAGCGAACTCTGAAAGGGACAATTATTTTTCCCGTGCTCAAATGTACGGCTCTGTTTTATCAGGAGCTCTTTCGGGACATGTGCATGGTACGGCTGCTTATGATATGACTACAACCGGTGAACCCGCAGGAATGCGTCCTCATGTTTGGGATGCATTTAAATATAAGTCGGCAACTTACATGCAATATTTAAAAGCATTTATTCTATGTGGAGGGAAAGTATATCAGGAACTAGAATTAGCTCGTCAGGATGTTATACCAAACAAAGCTCCTGGAAGTCCGGAACAAGGATTAGATGGATGGTCTTATATGATGAGAACATCTGATAAAGATTTTGCTCTACTTTATTTTGAAAACCAATCTATGCTACCCTTGCTAACTAATTTTAAATCTAATGCTTCATATTTTTTTCAGTGGTTTAATCCTGATACCGGTGAATGGAAAGATAAGGTAATGATTAAATCAGATGGTAAGGGTACACTTAAAATTCCGGGCTTTCCTGATAAGCAAAACCCATCTTCTACGGACTGGGCCGCAAAAATTGTTTTGAATTTATAATTCGGATTTTGACTTACTCATTATAGTACTCCTTGTTTTATCTTACAAACTAATCTTAGTTTGAGGCAATTTAGGTTTTATAGGTTATACAAACCGTTTCAATATCAGCTCTTTTTACGGCATATCATTTGAAATTCCTTCAACAGGGCAAAAAAAATTGAGAGAGTAATTAATTAAATATTTACTCAATGTTGTAATCTAATTCAGTGTGAGGGTATTATGAAAATCGGTCCATTTAAAAACGGCGCACCTGAATATATTGTAAAGGGAAACAATAAAATGTTGATTGGGGATTTTAAAGGTGCATTACTCGAATTTACTAAAGCAATAATTATCGATCCACAGCTTCCTCATTCTTATACACACAGAGGCGCAGCTAAACTGGAAATGCATGATTATGAAGGTGTTGTTGAAGATTGTCTTCAGGCACTCAAGCTGCATTTTAAGGCTGAAGTTGCATCTGAGAAAAAAGCTACTCAGGACGGCTTGAAAAAATCTGTTCAGTCCAACCCGATATATGCAAAGTTATATGCGATGATTGGAACTGCAAAATTATTGATGGGAAACAGGGAAGAAGCATTAGTTGATTTAAACAGCGCACGTTTATTAGGCAACCAGGATGCATACGATATAATGAAAACATATAGCACGTAATTTTAAATAGATTTTTACTTTCGTATAAGTTTTTCTGGAGAGCTTGTTAAATTCTATAACAATTTTTTATAGAATTTAACATTTCATATCTTTGCTTTTAATGAATTTATTACCTCAGAATAACTACTATAAAAAAATTCTTAAGCTCGCACTTCCTGCAATTGCTGGTCTCTCGACTCAAATGGTTGTATCACTGGTTGATACTGCAATGGTTGGCAGATTAGAGGAAGCAACATACGCTCTTGCTGCGATGGGATTGGGACTTCTTGCAACGTGGGCTTTGATAAGTTTTTTTTCAAGTCTTGCAACCGGAACGCATGTTATAGTTGCAAGAAAGTTTGGTCAGAATGATAAAGATGCCTGTGCAGTTACTCTAAATAATTCTTTAATAATCGCCTTAATTATCGGAGTTTGTGTAACACTTATTGGAATTTTTCTTGCACATACTATTCTCGATTTTCTTGCAGCAGATAAAACCGTTGGGCATTATGCGGGCGATTATGTTTATTATCGCTTCCTGGGAATTCCCGCATTTTTAATCTCAGTTTCTTTCAGAGGATTTTTTTTCGGTATCGGCAAACCGAAGATTTTTATGTTTTCGGGAACAATAACAAATTTGCTCAACATATTTTTTAACACTTTGTTTATTTATGGAAATCTTGGAATGCCGAGAATGGGTCTTGCGGGTGCTGGTTTTGCATCTACGCTTGCGACTTCTTTTGATGTTATTTTTTACTTTACTGTAATTTCTTTGCCTTCTTATAGAAAAAATTACAGACCATTTAAGAACTTTAAATTTCAATCTCGATATAATCAAAAATATTTATAAAATTTCTCTCCCTGTTTCTTTTCAGAATATTTTTATTCTTGTTGGCTTTCTTAGTTTTGTTGCCATTACAGGATTAATAGGTACGCTTGAACAGGCAGCATCGCAAGCAGTTATAAGTACACTTTTTATTTCCTTTCTTCCTTGCTTCGGTTTTGGTACAGCAGTTCAAACTTTAGTTGGAAATAATATCGGGTCAGGAAAATATGCCTTGGCAAAAATATATGGATTTGAAACTGCAAAAATTGCGACATATTATACTTTTATACTCGGAATAATTTTCTTCTTGATTCCGCAATATGTTCTCTTAATAATTACGAATGATCAATCTATTATCGAAGTTGCAAAACCGATATTAAGAATCGCTGGCTTTGCACAAATCTTTTATGCAACAGGTGTTGTGCTTGCAAACGGGTTACAGGCTGCGGGAAAAACTTTTTTTGTAATGATGGCTGAAGTAATTACAAACCTTTTAATATTTGTACCGCTCGCCTATTTCTTTGGTGTTTATTTAAAGCTGGGTATAACGTGGGCATGGGCTGCTTTACCGATTTATATAATAGCTTATTCTTTTATTATTCTTTACAAGTTCAGGCTTGACGAGTGGGGACATTGATCTAATTCTTATCTAAAAAGTTTATTGCCAACTTCCTTAATATTAAATCTTCTAAAATATGCTTTATAAGCTTTTTTGAGGCATATTAATTCCCGCCTTTTTGCTAAAAATTCTTGACATTATACGCTAACTCAAATATATTTTGACTATGAAAAAAGTGTTACTTGGACTTTTTCTGATACTTTTTATATCAACACTATTTGCAGGAGCTATACTTTCAGATTTTCGTGCACACAGTGAAGGCGAAAATATAAAAGTTGAATGGGAAACTGGTGACGAAAGTAATATACAGAGTTTTGTTGTAGAGAGAAGTAGTTCGCAATCATCATTTTCAGAAATCAGTTCACCTATGCAGCCTAGGGGAAACAATTCTTATTATTCATTTCTTGATGAATCACTTTTCAAAGCTAATGATTATGTTTTCCAATATAGATTAAAAATTGTTGATAATGACGGAACAATTTCATATTCTGCTACAATATCAGTTACACCCAAAATATCAGGTTTGAAAAGGACCTGGGGCAGCATTAAAGCAATGTTCAGGTAATAAAAAGCCTGATGCATCTTTCCCTTTCTCAATTCATTCAAATAAAAATTTAGTAAATGTTAAAAAAAAGTCTTACGGCATTTTTATCTGTATTAATTTTTTGTATGGGCTGTTCAGGGTCCCGAATGTCGTCAATCAAAAATAAAGAACCAGAAGCTAAATCTGTTTTAAATGAGATAAGACTTCTTGTTGATGAAAATATTAATGGGAAAGAAATATTAATTGAAGTGCCTTCTTACATTTACATTGAAGGTAAAAAAACAATCCTGGTAAATCCGGGAAATAAGCTTTTTGTTTCTGCAATTGATAACCGCGTTTCTCTAACAATACAGGATAAATTTTTTGAGGCTGAATATTTTCAGTTATATCCAAAAGATACGACACAGTTTTTAACTTATAAAGGAATGAAATTCAGAGGAAGTCTAAAGATTATCAATAATGCTGATTCGGTTGCTGTTATAAATTCTGTTGATCTGGAGTCATACTTAAAAGGAGTTATCCCTAAAGAAATGCCGCTTGGGAAAGGCGAAGAACATTTTGAAGCTCTTAAAGCATTTGCAATTTGTGCGAGAACATATTCGTTAAATAAAATGAAAAGGAATGGAAATAATTTTGATGTATTCATCGATACGAGAGATCAGGTTTACGGAGGTGTTGATGTTGAAAAAGAAATCTCGAATAAAGCTGTAGATGAGACCAAAGGGCTGGTTCTTACTTATGATGGAGAAATAGCTACAGTTTTTTATCACTCAACCTGTGGTGGCAGAACTGAAAAAGTGCAAAATGTTTTTGGACTTAATCCAATTCCATATTTGCAAGGAGTCGAGGATGGAGATCCCCCTTACTGTTCGATCTCTCCATCTTTTAACTGGATCGAAACTTATCCTGAAGATGTATTTATAAATAGGCTTAGAAACGCTGGTTTGGTCGATTCTGATTATTATCGAATTGATGCAATTGAAATTGTCAGCAGATTTGAATCTGGAAGAGTTAATGAATTAAGAATTAATTTGCTATCAGCAACAGATGGAAGTAAAAGTATTTCTATTTTTGGAAATAATATTAGAAGTATTATTAGAACGGCTAATAACAAAACCATTCTTAAAAGTAATTGGTTTGATATAAATGTTGATGAAAACAAAAATGTTATTATCACAGGAAAAGGGTACGGACACGGAGTTGGTTTTTGTCAATGGGGTGCAATTAATCAATCAAAATTGGGATATAGTTTTAAAGAAATTTTATTCCACTATTTCCCGGGAACAAAAATTACCTATCTGAATGATTGAATCCAATATTCAAATTTATTTAGCTTCATCTTCGCCAAGAAGAAAAAGACTGCTGCAGCAATTGAACATTCCTTTTAAAACTTTCAGTGTTGATATTGATGAAAAAATAAAAAAGAATGAATCGCCTGTTAGAGCGGTAAAAAGACTATCTCTTGAAAAAATGGACATGGCAAAGAAAATAGTTAAGAGAGGAATTATTATTACAGCGGATACAATAGTTGTTCTCGATAATCAGATAATTGGAAAACCAAAAAACAAAAAGGATGCAAAAAAAATCCTGAAAAAATTAAGCGGAAGAACTCATAAAGTGTATACAGGATTTTCAGTTTTTAACTCAGTTAATGGGAAAATCATTACGGAATATGAAAAAACATTTGTTAAGTTTAGAGAGCTAAATAAAAAAGAAATTGTTGATTACATATCAACAGGGAGCCCAATGGATAAAGCAGGAGCGTATGGTATTCAGGATGATTTTGGAGCTGTTTTCGTGGAAAAGATAAACGGATGCTATTATAATGTTGTTGGTTTACCACTCACAAAAGTTTACAAATCTCTTTTGAAAGTGATATAAGTTGCTAAAGAAATTAAAGAAAAAAATTCTTATATCGCTGGCTTTCGGAGGTTTGCTATACCTGGGTTTTACAATCTATGCGGATTTCAGCCAGGTTGCTAAAGTATTTGAAAAATTTGACTGGCTCCTTCTTCCTCTCTTGCTAGTTTTATCTCTGTTAAATTACTTTACGCGTTTTCTTAAGTGGGACTATTATCTTTCCATTCTTAAAGTAAATGTAAAAAAAATTGATTCACTTTCTATATTTATGTCGGGTTTGATAATGAGTGTAACGCCCGGTAAAATGGGTGAGTTGTTGAAATCATATCTTGTTAAAGAAATTAATGGAACAGCAGTAAGTAAAACTGCCCCCGTGATCTTTGCCGAAAGGATTACAGATTTCGTTTCTTTAATTCTTATAGGATTAACAGGTGCTTATATTTATGGATATGGCGGAGAAATAACATTAGGTGTTGGAATTTTCTTTCTTATCATTTTAATAGTTATAGGAAATAAAAAATTAGCTCTACCTTTAATTGGTTTGATTGAAAGAATAAATTTTATTAAAAAACATATTGCCAAAGTCCATAATGCTTACGAGAGTTCTTTTCAGCTGCTTCAGCCTCTTCCTTTGTTTTATATGATTTTGTTGAGTCTGGTTGGATGGTTCTTTGAATGTTTGGGATATCACTTGATTCTGAGTAATTTTGGAGTTGAAAATAGTTTGATGTGGGCATCATTCAGTTATGCGCTTGCAACTATTGCCGGTTCAATTACTATGTTGCCCGGCGGTTTAGGAGTGACTGAAGGTTCTTTAACATTTTTGTTGATCAAATATGGAGCTTCGAAAGAAATCGCAGTTGCTTCAACGTTTCTTGTCAGGATAGTTACATTATGGTTTGCAGTCTTAGTTGGAATTGTTAGTGTAACTTTTTACCAGCGAAGATTTGGTAAGATTTCAGTGGAAACAATTTCGAATAATTAATTAGGAGATTTAAAAGTGGGAAAATTTAAAAAGATTACCATTCCTCTAAACGGAGAAAAAATAGTTGTTAAAGATGGAAAACTAAAAGTACCGGATAATCCTATCATAGCTTTTATTGAAGGCGATGGGACAGGGCCTGACATCTGGCGTGCGACAAAATTAGTTTTGGATGAAGCTGTTCAAAAAGCTTATGGAGGAAAAAAGAAAATTGCATGGATGGAAATTTATGCCGGTGAAAAAGCTCTTTCTGTCTACGGTAAAAATAAATGGCTTCCTGAAGAGACAGTAGAAGCTATAAGAGAATATGTCGTTGCAATAAAAGGACCTTTAACAACTCCAGTAGGCGGCGGAATCAGAAGCTTAAATGTAGCTTTAAGACAACTGCTTGATCTTTTTGCTTGTGTACGACCTGTTAAATACTTTCCTGGAGTGCCCAGTCCAATGAAAGCTCCGGGCAAACTCGATATAGTTTTATACCGGGAAAATACTGAAGATGTTTATTCAGGAATAGAGTTTAAATCAGGCACAGACGAATCTGATCAGTTAATCAATTATATAAATAAAAAATTCGACAAAAAGATTAGAGTTCCCTCTGGAATTGGAATAAAGCCGATGAGTGAATTCGGCAGCACAAGATTAGTAAAGAAAGCTATTGAATATGCGCTTGCTAATAAACGAAAAAGTGTTACCCTTGTTCATAAAGGAAACATAATGAAGTTTACTGAAGGCGCTTTTAAGGAATGGGGATATAAAGTTGCCAAAGCCGAATTCAGAGATCAAATTGTTACTGAAGAAGAATTGTGGTCAAATCATAATGGTAAAATGCCGGAAGGGAAACTCATTATCAAAGATAGAATTGCCGACAGCATGTTTCAACAGTTATTACTCAGACCTGACGAATATGAAGTAGTTGCAACTCCTAATCTTAATGGTGATTATCTTTCTGATGCTGCAGCTGCACAAGTAGGTGGTCTTGGGATTGCTCCGGGAGCAAATATCAGTTATTCAACTGCTATTTTTGAAGCAACACATGGTACAGCACCTAAGTATGCAGGAATGGATAAAGTTAATCCCGGTTCGTTAATACTTTCGGGTGTGATGATGCTTGAATATATTGGTTGGAAGAAAGCAGCCCGACAGATTGAAAAAGCTATGAAGAAAACAATCAAATCAAAAGTCGTAACTTATGATTTTGCAAGACTAATGCAAGGAGCAACGGAAGTTAAAACTTCTGAGTTCGCTAAAGCAATCGCTTCAAATATGTGATTTCATTAATAATAAATATAAAGACTTAATATATCAGCTAAAGTAAAGTTTCTTGATTTTCATGAGAGGCGTTGTTATATTCTCAATATGTAAATGCTATAATAAAAGGAGGTTAGGTCATGGGAAATGATAATAATGCTGGAAAAGGATTGCTAATTGGTCTTTTAGCTGGTGGTGCTATTGGTGCAGTTTTAGGACTTCTCTTTGCCCCCAAAAGTGGAAAGGAATTGAGAAATGATATCAAAATCAGAACTGATGAATATCTTGATGATGCAGATAAATATATCGCTGATGCCAGAACAAAAGCAAAAGATTTAATTAATGAGGGGAAGAAAAGATCAGAAAAAATTATAAGTGATGCAAAAGTTAAATCTGATGAGCTTTTGAAAGATGCCGAAAAGGTTTTTAGTGATGCAAAGGCTAAAGCCAATACTGCATATCAAACCGGTAAAAAAACAGTTGAAGATGAATCGGGCAAATTAAAAAGTGCTTTCAAAGCTGGAGTTGATGCTTATAAAGAATCCAAAAGTTCTTAAGTAAAAAATATGATATGGATGTAACAACATTTTTTACGATTCTTCTGCTTTTTGCTACAACATGCTTGTGTGTTGCTCTTATCATATACTTAGGAAAAATTACTAAATCCTTTGATCAAATCCACAAGGATGTTAAAGGGCTTTCGGATCAATTAAAACCATTAATTGAATCTACTACTGAGCTAAGTGAAAAGCTAAATGTTTTGTCTGAAGAAGTTCACGAACCTGTTCAGACCGCAAAATCAATTATTGATGATATCAGGATCAGAGTAGATACAATTTTAGAGCTTGAAGAAAAACTTAGGGGAGGTTTTGAGGGTTCCGTATCGGGATTAATTAGAAACCTCTCTGCACTCGCAAACGGAGTTAACACTTTTTGGAACACCTTCAGAAAAAACAACATTTAAAACTAATTTCCTCACCTTTGAATATTAGGAGGCTATCCTTTGAAAGAATACACTACAGATTCCATAAGGAATATTGCATTTATTGGACATAATGGTAGTGGAAAAACTACTTTGTCCGAGATACTTTTATTTACTGCTCATGAAACAAACAGGATCGGAACTATTGCCGAAGGTAATACAGTTTCCGATTCAACAACAAATGAAGTAGAAAAACAAATTTCAATTTCTTCTTCACTCCTTCACCTCGAGTGGAATAATGTTAAGATAAATATTCTGGATACGCCAGGTTACTCCGATTTTATCGGTGATGTTAAATCTGCTATGCGTGTATGTGACACAGCCGTTATGGTTCTTAAATCGGCAGAAGGAGTTGAAGTTGGTTCTGAAGCAACAGCACAATTTATAAATGAATACAATTTACCTTCTGCTGTTATAATTAATAAGATTGATAACGAACATTCCAAATTTGAAGAAACCGAAAAGCTTGCAAAAGAAAGATTATCTTCGGGTGCTATCATAGTTACTTTTCCAGTATCGGAAGGAGTTAATTTCGATACTATAGTTGATGTTCTAAAAATGAAAGCTTACACTTACGGTGAACCGGGAAGCAGAGATGTTAAGGAAAGTGAAATACCTGACAATCTAAAATCTAAAGCTGAAAACTATAGAACAGAATTAATCGAAAAAGTAGCTGAAACATCAGAAGAGCTTATGAATAAATATTTTGACCAGGGAACTCTTTCTGAAGAAGATTTAGCCATTGGAATAAAACAATCAATATTAAAAAGAAGTTTTAGTCCGGTATTTTCGATGTCTTCTACTAAAGGAGTTGGCATAAATAACTTCCTGGATTTCGTATCAAACTATTTTCCCTCTCCTGCCGATAGAGGTGGTGAAGACGCTACTTTTGCTGACTCAGATAAAAAAGTATTAGTCAGGTATGATGCTTCAGGTGAACCGGTCATATTTATTTATAAAACAATATCTGAGCAGCACGTAGGCGAAATGTCATTGTTCAAGGTTTTTTCTGGTAGCATAAAAGCCGGTTTGGACTTGTTAAATGAAAATAATAATAAAACAGAAAGATTGAGTCAGCTTTCAATTCTTAACGGGCACAGCAGGAAGGAAGTTACTCAGCTTGTAGCCGGCGATATGGGAGCTGTTGTTAAACTGAAAGACACTCACACAAATAATACTCTGGCTTCAAAAAATCTTTCTGCAACGATGAAACCAATTGAATTTCCGGAAGCAGTAATCAGAGGTGCTATTATACCGAAAGCAAAAGGTGATGAAGATAAAATAGCATCAGGGTTGCATACTCTTCACGAAGAGGATCCTTCTTTTAATGTGAAGTTTGATCCTGAAATTTCACAGACAATTATTTCGGGGCAGGGAGAATTACAACTTTCACTTGCTATAAAAAGATTAAAAGAACGTTATGGTGTTGAAGTTGACTTGAAGGAACCTAAGGTTCCTTTTAGGGAAACAATAAAAGGAAGAACTGAAGACGCTGAGTATAAACATAAGAAACAATCCGGCGGTAGAGGACAGTATGGGCATGTTCATTTTAAAATGGAACCATTGCAGCGTGGTAAGGGATTTGAATTCGTTAATGCTATTGTTGGAGGTGTTGTTCCAGGGAGATTTATTCCTGCAGTAGAAAAGGGAATTATAGAGACTATGGAAAAAGGAGTAATCTCCGGTAATAAAGTTGTTGACGTTAGAGTTACTTTGTTTGATGGTACTTACCATGATGTTGACTCAGATGAAATGTCATTTAAAATTGCTGGCTCCCAATGTTTCAGAAAAGGTTTTATGGAATCGAAACCTTGCCTTCTTGAACCAATTTATGAAATTGAAGTCACTGTACCGGAAGAATATATGGGCGACGTTATGGGAGATATATCGAGCAAAAGAGGGAAAATCTTGGGTATGGATAGTGACGGGAGATTTCAGAAAATCAAAGCAAACATTCCTCTTGCCGAGTTATATAAATATTCTTCTAATTTAAGAAGCTTAACTCAAGGACGCGGGAACCATACTCGTAAATTTGCTCACTATGAGGATGTCCCGAAAGAAATAGAACAGAAAATTATAGATGAATATAACAAATCGAGAGAGGAAGGACATTAGAGTTTATGGATAAACTCTGGTCTCCATGGCGCTCTCAGTACATTGATTCGTTTATGGATAAGCATAAAGAAAAGGGATGCGTCTTCTGTGAGTTGCGCAAGCATAATGTTGATGATCCTGATAATTTACTCGTTGAAAAAGGCGAACTTACTTTCACAATGTTAAATCTTTATCCATATAATAATGGTCATTTAATGGTCATTCCTTATAAACATAAAAATGAGTTTCAGCTTTTAACAGATGAGGAAAATGCTGAGATAATGGAAAAACTTCAGCTTGCAGTAAAAGCGTTGAAGATAACTATGAATGCAGAAGGTTTTAATTTAGGTGCTAACTTTGGAAAAGCAAGCGGCGCAGGTATTGATGATCACATACACTTTCATGTTGTCCCAAGGTGGAATGGGGACACAAACTTTATGCCTGTACTCGGGGAAGTAAAAGTAATTTCGCAGGATCTTCTTTTAACTAAGGAAAAACTTGTGAAAGTATATTCTAAAATTAAAGAGGAGATTTCTAAATCTAATTAAGAATAATTATGATTTCAAAACCAGTTTTGTTCCCTTCAGTTAGAGTGAAAAAGATCGCAAGATTTTTTTTCTTTTTTATATGTATAATGTTTCTAGTCTTTCCTGTTTCTTGTTCTAATCAAAATAAAGAGAAGAAAGAGAAAAAGGAGGTAACATTAGATTCTCTTGTTTATGATAAAGATGGGAAACTTTTTACGGGAAGGATGAAAGGAAAAGTTAACAACAAAAATATTGAATACGATGTTGTTAATGGTAAAAAGGATGGGGAATTCAGGCTTTATCACGAAAACGATACTTTAGAAATTAAAGGGCAAATAAAAGATAATAAGAACACAGGTTTATGGAAATATTATTACAACAATGGTCAACTTGAATCGGAAGGTAATTTTAAGAATGATCTTGTTGATGGAAAGTGGGTCTGGTTTTATCCGTCCGGTAAGCTGAAGGAAACCGGAGAATTTAAGGATGGAGTTAGAAACGGTAGTACAATAACTTATGATGAAGAGGGAAAACTTATTTATGAAAAGAAATTTGACAAGGGTAAAGAAGTTGTAAAATGATTTTGTTTAGAAAACAAATAATTTCCTCTCTAATAATCTTACTTGTATTTTCTTTTTTTTATAGTTGTTCTTCTTCAAAGGAAACAGAAAAAAAAGAGAAGGAAGTTCACCTTAAAACTGAAAAGGAAATAAAGAGCCTTGATCTTATTGAAAGAGAATATATCAGCTTTTCAAAAATCAAGAGTATTGAAAAAGTCAGCTTTGATTTAACTCCCAAAGGAAAGCCTGTTAACGGGGAAAAACTCTCAATCCAAACTTATGATCAAAAAGGATTCTTAACTGAAACTACCACTTATAATGATGACGGCAGTATTCAATTCAAGTATTCTTATACTTATGATAACAATGGCAAAAGAATAAAAACCAGCCGCTATAATTCAAAAGGCGAAATGATAAATTATTATAAATATGATTATGATGACGATGGAAATAAAACAAAAGCTTATTGTTATGATATGAAAGGCAATCTTGAAGAATATTATGTCTATGATTATGATGGAGATAGAAATCTTGTTGAAGAGAAATGGTATTCATCTTTGGGAAAAGAAGTTTACAATATAGAAAACGATTATGACAACGGAATGAAAACCCAAACTTACACTTATGATGAGAATGGTGATTTAATTTACAAATACGTTCTCAGGTATGATGACAAGGGTAATATTATCGAAGAAACTAAATATGACAACAAAGACGAACAAGCTGGATTCATTCAGTATGCTTATCAATATTATTGAGTTGGATCTTATTCCGAAAGACTTTTCACGAGTTTATCAGTTTTGTATTTTGCACTTACAAATTTCGAATAACATTTTATTTAAGTAATTAGAAAAGGAATTATTTATGTCTTCTGAAAATCCATTGGTCGGAATTATAATGGGAAGCGATTCTGATCTTACTATTATGAATGAAGCTGCAAAAGTATTGGATGAATTCGATATTAAGTATGAGATTAAAATTATCTCTGCTCACCGGTCTCCTAAATACATGTTTGAATATGCAACCACAGCACCTGAAAGGGGAATCAAGATAATAATAGCAGGAGCGGGAGGAGCTGCTCATTTGCCTGGAGTAACTGCCTCTTATTTCCCATTACCTGTTATAGGTGTTCCCGTAAAAGCAAAATCTTTAGATGGTTTGGATTCTTTGTTATCAATTGTGCAAATGCCTGGCGGTGTTCCTGTTGCTACTGTAGGAATTAACCAGGCTAAAAATGCTGGATTACTTGCCGTCCAAATCTTAAGCACTTCAGATTCTTCTTTACACAAAAAAATGGTTGATTATAAGAAGAAATTAGAAGAAGATTCAATAAACAAAAACAAGAAACTGCCGCAGAAATCAATTGAGGTTTAGCAACCTTAATGATTTCCATCTGTATTGTTACTTCAAAACATATTTGATAATTTAATCCCTGTGTTGTTTAACATCCTGAGAAATAAATGAAAAAAGTGTTATCAGTTCTTACGATTTTTATTTTTCTTTTGACAGGCTGCAGTAAAACTTCAGACAAAGGATATTTAGATAAAGCAGCCGAAAGCGCTAAAAGCGGAAACATTCCTGAAGCCATAATATCTTACGAAAAATTAGTGAGCGAATTCCCGGAAAGTAAGCTCGCCCCGGAAGCCTTAGTTAAAGAAGCCACTTTATATCATGATAATAAAATCAAAGATGTTTCCAAAGAAGAATCCTTAAGAAAATCCGCAGAAGTTTTTGAATCTGTTGCTGAAAAATATCCTAAAAGTAAAGAGGCACCGGAGTCTCTATTTATGGCTGGATTTATTTATGCAAATGATCTTAAAGATTACAACGAGGCTACAAAAACTTACAAGCTTTTCTTACAGAAATATCCGGATAATCAACTCGCTTCTTCTGCAAAAGATGAACTCGATAATATGGGATTAACTCCTGAAGAAATTCTAAAGAAGAAAATAGAAATCAGTGGAAAATGAACCCTTCAGCACAGGATTATAAAAAGTTTCTCAATCCATCTGTTATATCAAAACTTAATTCTTTAGAATTACGTGCAAGGTTAGTTGTTGAAGGATTTATGGTTGGAATGCACAAAAGTCCTTACCACGGTTTTAGTGTTGAGTTTAGCCAGCACAGATCTTACATACAAGGTGACGGACTAAAGGACGTTGACTGGAAAATTTATGGAAAGACCGAAAAATTTTTTATCAAACAATATGAAGAAGAAACAAATTTAAAAAGTTACATTCTTCTCGATACAAGCAACTCGATGAATTTTTCTTCAGGTAATAATCTTAAGAAGCTTGAATATGCTTCAACTCTTGTTGCAGCTTTATCGTATTTGATGATTAAGCAGCAGGATGCAGTAGGTTTAGCTTTATATTCAGATAGAATCTTAAAATACTTTCCACCGAGAATGTCTAAACCTTATATGCATGAGATGTTAAAAAATCTTGCAGCAGTTAAGCCCTCAGAAAAAACAAAGACAGCAGAATGCCTTAATCTTATTGCTGAAAAGATTAAAAGAAGAGGACTTGTAATTATTGTTTCAGATTTTTTTGATGATGTGAATTCGATTCTTAAAGCTTTAAAACATTTCAGATATCAAAAGAATGAAGTAATTGTTTTCCAGGTTCTTGATCCACTTGAAAGAAGTTTTTCATTTGGTAAAGATGCAATATTCAAAGATCTTGAAACATCTGAAGAAATGACCACACAGCCGTACCAGATACAAAAATCTTACAGGGAAGCAATGAATGAGTTTACAGGAAAAATTAAATCAGAATGCCTTAATGCCAACATTGAATACAATCTTCTAGAAACTTCTACGCCTTTCGATAAAGCACTGTTCAGTTACATACAGAAACGAAGTAAGCTCTACTAATTGCGGATTTCGGATTTCGGATTGCAAACTTAAATCCTTAATCCGAAATTCACAATCCGAAATCAAAGTATCTTTTAATTTCAATTTACTTAAAATATTTTTTCGATAATTCCTTCGCCTTAGCCTTTAGTTTCTGCTTCAATAATTATCCGAATGATCGGTTCTGTATTTGATTTTCTGAAATGAACCCAATGATCATTAAAATCTATTCTTAAACCATCTTCAGTGTTTGTCTTTTTCGGATTTATATTTTTCTGCTAAGGACTTAATTATTTCATCAGGTTTTATGTTTCCGAGTTCAATTTTCTTTTTGGCAATGAAATATTCGGGAAGAACTTTCTTTAATTCTGAAATTGGTTTCCCGAATTCTAATAGATGCTGAAGTGTAATTGCAATTCCAACTAAAGCATCTCTTCCATAATGAAGTGCAGGATAAATAACGCCGCCGCTTCCTTCGCCGCCAATAATCGCCTCTACTTCTTTCATCTTCTTTACAACATTTGCTTCACCAACAGGAGAACGAAAAACTTTACAACCGGCAGCTTCTGCAACATCATCGACAGCTCTTGTTGTTGAAAGATTCACAACTACATTACCTTTTTGTTTTGAAAGAATAAATCTTACAGCCTGAGTAATTGTATTTTCTTCACCAAAAGGTTCGCCTTCATTTGTAATTAAAACAAGACGGTCAACATCAGGATCAACAACAACTCCTAAATCTGCTTTTGATTCTTTTACTGCTTTCATTGTTTCTGTTAGGTTTTCAGGGAGAGGTTCAGGAAATCTTGGAAAGATCCCGGTTTTTTCACAATTCATTTCTATTACTTCACAGCCAAATTCTCTAAGTAAATCAGGAATAACATAGACTCCTGCTCCATTTACACAATCAACAAGAACTTTAAATTTTCTTTTTCTTATCTCTTTTACATCGATGTATTTAAGATTTAATACATCTTTTACATGATCTTTTACTCCCTCACTAAATGTCTTCTTTCCCAATTTATCCCACGATTTAAAAGTCTTTTTTCCTGAATTAAGTAATTTCATTAAAGTTTTATTTTCATCAGGAGTCATAAATTGTCCGGTACTATTCAACAACTTAAGTGCATTCCATTCATTCGGATTATGACTTGCGGATATTGCTATTCCGCCGTTAGCTTTAAGTTTTTTTACTGTTAATTGAACTGTCGGCGTTGGACAAATTCCAATGTCAACCACATTCAATCCTTTTGCAAGTAAAGTTCCGGTAACAATATTTTGAACCATTTCACCGGAAATACGCGCATCGCGACCAACAACAACAGTTCCTTTCAGAAACAAAATCTGCATAAGCATTTGTAAAGTTTACAAGAACTTCAGGATCGAGTCCGTCACCAACTATTCCTCTGATCCCGGAAATACTTATCATCAAAGTGGGCATTTGTTTTCCTTTAAATATTGAGAAGAAAATATAATGCAAAATAAGAAGAAGGGAACTTCAATGAAATAGTTAGAATCTTTATCTTTCCGTAGCTAAAATGAAAAATAAAATTCTTGTTATAGATAAGCTTCTTAAAAAGAAATTTGGAACTCCATTCAAAAGTAAAGTTCCGCCTGATCCTGTTGATCTTCTAATAGCCACAATTCTTTCACAAAATACAAATGATAAAAACTCTTACAAAGCTTTTCAAAATCTTAAACAAAAATATCCTAAGTGGAAGGATGTTGCCGAATTAAGAGCTTCGCAAATAGAAAAACTTATAAAAGTTGCAGGACTTGGGAAACAAAAATCGAAAGCAATAAAAAATCTTCTTGTTTCTTTGGTGAAGGAAAGAGGAGAAGTATCGCTTGAACATTTGAGAAAAATGAAAGATGAAGAAATCTTAGACGAATTAATAAAATTCCCGGGAATAGGTGTTAAAACTGCAAGCTGTGTCCTTTTATTTTCATTAAGAAGAAATGTTTGTCCGGTCGATACTCACGTTCATCGCACATTAAACAGAATTGGAATAGTAAAAACTTCTGCTCCCGATAAAACATTTTATTCTATTAATGGAAAGCTGCCTGATAAAGTTGCACATTCATTTCATACAAACCTTATTAGATTAGGAAGAGAGATTTGTAAACCGGCAAATCCGAATTGCAAAGTGTGTCCTGTTTTAAGTGTTTGCAGGTTTGAAAACAAAAATCTTGGTGGAAATAAAAAAGAGTTTTCTGAGAATTCATTTATGCTTCTCGATAATGTTTAATTTGAAGCGTGCTTTATCCTTTACTATCACTCCAATTTGACTTAAATTTGATGCAATTAGACACATCAAAAAAGTCAGGAGTTTTCAATGTCAAATCAATTAAAAATAAGAGGTTACGACTTTATCGAGTTCTATGTCGGTTCAGCCAAAATGTGGACTTACTGGCATGCCAAAGCGATGGCATTCGATATAGTCGGCTATTGTGGTCCGGAAACAGGAGTAAAGGATAAAACTTCGTATTTCCTTGTTAAGAACAAAATAAAAATTGTAATTACTTCAGCAATCAAACCAAGTAACTATGAAGTTGCATCTTTTGTGGAGAAACATGGTGATGGAGTTAAAAGATGGTCACTCAGTGTAGAAAATGTTAAGGAAGCTTTTGATGACAGCATTAAAGAATGGGGGAATTCCAGTTAGAAATCCTAAAAAGTTTGAAAATGAAAATGGTTATATAGAAGAAGCTGCAATCAAACTTTATGATGATGCTGAAATTGTTTTTATCAATAGGGATAATTACAAAGGTATTTTTCGCCCCGGTTTTGGAAAACCGATACAGAAAATAAATATAGCTTCTGAAAATTCGGGACTTGAAGAGGTCGATCACGTTGTTGGTAATGTTAGAGTAAATGAAATGAATTTGTGGGAAAATTATCTTAACAAAACTTTGAATTTGGAAACATTTATTGAATTCGGTGCAGGTGATATTTCAACACAATATTCTGCTTTACTTTCAAAAGTTGTTCGTTCTAAAAATGGTGGTGGTGGAGTTAAAAATCCGATTAATGAACCTTATGAAGGTTTGAAGAAATCGCAGATTGAAGAATATATTGATGAATATTTTGGATCCGGAATTCAGCACATTGCCATTTCTACAAATAATATTATTAACACCATAAAAGCTTTAAGAGAAAACGGCGTTGAGTTTCTTTCTGTTCCCGGAAACTTATTATGATCTTCTTAAAGAAAAGAAGTTATCTAAAATGATCACGGAAAATATTGATGACTTAAAAAAGTATGGAATTCTTTGTGATACAGAAGGGAAAGGATATCTGCTTCAATTGTTTACCAAACCAATTGGAGACAGACCTACTTTTTTTATGAAATAATTCAAAGAAGAGAAGGCGCGGAAGGATTTGGTCAAGGTAATTTCCAGGCTTTGTTTGAATCAATTGAAAGAGATCAGGAAGCAAGAGGAACGCTTGATAAAGAAAGTTAGATTTTGTAATAACTCATGCAATCATACATCAATGCAATCATGCAATGTACAACAGAGAGCTTGGATGCATGTTGCATGATGCATGAGAAATTTGAAATGTTTATAAAATTTTTAATGGAGGTTTGAAATGCCTTTTTATGTAAGAGTCGGTAAGGTTCCTCCCAAAAGACATACAACTTTTTACAAAGAAGATGGTAAATCTCTTTACAGGGAAGAACTTTTCAGCACGCAAGGTTTTTCCGGGATATATTCAAATAAATATCATATCTATATGCCGCCGCAGGTTGACAGTATCGGTGAAGTTAAGGAATCGAATACAAATGAGTGGACTGACGCACCTTTGCAATATTATCATTTTATGACTGACAGAAAAAGGACCAAAGGTGATTTCTATTCTGCCAGGAATGAATTTTTAAAGAACGATCATTGTATTATAAGTACTGCAAATCCAACTGAAGACTCAGATCTTTTTTATCGAAATAGTTATAAGCACGAATTAGTTTTTGTTCATCATGGTGAAGGTGATTTTCTTTCTGAATATGGGAGACTTCCTTTTGAACAGTGGGATTATATAATTGTTCCCAAAGGAACGACTTACCAGATGAAATTCAAGAGTTATGATGAAGCAAAAATATTTATAGTTGAATCAGATACTCCTTTTGAAATCCCAAGACATTTCAGAAATGAATATGGACAATTAAAAGAAGATGCACCTTATTATGAAAGAGATTTCAAAGTTCCGGAATTTATGAAACCTGTTGATAAATTAGGAAAGTTTAAATTATTACTCAAAGTTTCAAACAGAATTTTCCAATATGAGCTTCCTCATCATCCATTTGATGTTGTTGGGTGGGACGGATTTCTTTATCCATACACTTTTAATATTAAAGAGTATGCGCCTAAAGTAGGAAAAATTCATTTGCCGCCGCCGATACATTTGGTTTTTACAACCGAACATTTTGTCGTTTGTAATTTTGTTCCAAGACTTTTTGATTTTCATCCTGATGCTATTCCGGCGCCTTATTATCATTCGAATGTAGATAGCGATGAAGTTCTCTATTATGTTTGGGGCGATTTTATGTCGAGAACTGGCGTACAGGAAGGTTCGATAACTTTACATCCAATGGGCATTCCTCATGGACCGCAGCCGGGGAAAACCGAAGCTTCAATTGGCAAAAAAGAAACCGATGAATATGCAATTATGATTGATACTTTTACTCCTTTAAAAGTAACGAAGAATGTAAAAGAAACCATGGTTGAAGATTATCATCATTCCTGGTTGGAGAAGAAATAGTTTTTCATAACAGAAAACTTATTATGATTAAAATTCCGGATCACGTGAAAAAACTTCAGCCGTATAAAGCAGGCAAACCGATTGATGAATTAGCAAGAGAAAAAGGATTATCAAAAATTGTAAAGCTTGCTTCAAATGAAAATCCTTTTGGACCTTCGCCAAAAGCAGCGGAGGTTATAAAAAAACATGTCAGTGAACTTCACAGGTACACTAATCCATCAGCTTATGAGCTTGTAAGTGCAATCTCAGCAAAGTATAATAAGAAACCTGAGCAAATTGTTACCGGAAGCGGTTCAGATTCTTTATTACAATATATTATTACTGCATTTACTGAAGAAGATGATGAGCTGCTTACTTCACAAGGAACCTTTATCGGCTGGTATGTTAATGTCAATAAATATGGATTTAAATCAGTTGAAGTTCCGTTAAAGAATTATCATTTGGATCTTGAAGAAATTGCCAACGGGATAAATTCTAAAACAAAAATAATTTATCTTGCAAATCCTAATAATCCGACAGGAACAATGTTTACAAAAGATGAATTCGATTCATTTCTTTTCAAAGTTCCTGAAAATATTCTTGTTCTTTTAGATGAAGCTTATACAGTTTATGCTGAGTTTCATCCTGATTATCCAAATGGATTAGAATATGAAAAAGAAAACCTGATTGTTCTCAGAACACTCTCAAAAGCTTATGGCTTAGCAGGATTAAGAATCGGTTTTGCATTTGGTCCTGAAGAATTAATTAAGCAAATATATAAAGTAAAATTACCTTTCGAGCCAAATCATCTTGCCCAGGAAGCTGCAATTGCTGCTTTAAACGATGATGAATTCCTAAAAAGGACTGTGGAATTGAACAGGATTTCTCTTGATAAGATGATTAAAAAATTTAACGAGCTTGGAATTGTACAGGTTCCGACAGCCGCTAATTTTGTTTTATTGATTTTTCCTTCCGAGGATTTTGCTTTCGATCTTAATGAAGAATGTCTTAACAGAGGTTTGATACTTCGTCAAGTTAAAGCATTTGGAATTCCAAATGGAATAAGAATAAATTCAGGAACAATGGAAGAAACTGATTTTGCACTGAAAATTATTAGTGAAGTATATCTGGATTTATTGAAGAAACATAAAGTGAAATAGTTATGCGTTTTGTTTCATATCTAAAAGAAAGAGACCGGATTGGTATTGAGTACAATGGCAAAGTATATGATTTAGCAAAATCAGCAGAAGCTATTAATATTAATCTTCCATCAAGGATGGGAAAATTTTTAAAAGATTGGAATTCGAATCTCATCCTTGCCAGGAAAATTGAAAACGCAATTAAGAAAGGAAAGATAAAAAACTGTATAGTCAAGGAAACCAAAGCTTTTATCTCCGGTTCCAAATCCTACATCGTTCAGAGATGGCTATGCTTTCAGACAGCATGTTGAAACTGCAAGAAGAAACAGGGGAGTGGAAATGATTCCTGAGTTCGATCAATTTCCGGTTTTTTATTTTACGAATCACAATGCCGTTTTTGGTGAAGGTGATGTTATAGTTGAAACTGATCACTTAAACAAACTTGATTTTGAACTTGAATGTGCCATTGTAATTGGTAAACAAGGAAAAAATATTAAAGCTAAAGATGCGGATAATTATATTGCAGGATATATGGTCATGAATGATTTATCTGCTCGCTCTCTGCAAATGGAAGAGATGAAATTAAATCTTGGCCCGGCAAAAGGAAAAGATTTTGCAACTACTCTTGGCCCCTACTTAGTTACTTCTGAAGAAATTGAACAATATAAAATTACAACTCCTTTTGGCAATAAGTATGATCTCGAAATGAAAGCCTTTCACAACGGTGTTCAAGTCTCGTCGGGAAATCTTAAGAATATGAACTGGACATTCGCACAAATTATTGAAAGAGCTTCTTATGGCGTAGAATTATTTCCATGCGATTTAATTGGATCAGGAACTGTTGGAACAGGATGTTTTCTTGAACTTAATGGGACTAGAATTCTCGAGGCTAAACAAAAAGGGGAAGAATACAATTCTGTTTGGCTAAATGCCGGGGATACTATTGAAATTGAAATTACGGGTCTTGGAAGATTGAAAAATAAAATAGTAAAAGCAAAAAAAGATTATTCGATTTCGAAAAAAAAGAAAGTATAAGAATGCTTCATTTCTTACCTAAAGATTTACCGCCGCCTGATGTTCATAAAATAATGATCGGCGGAATTGGTCCCAGACCAATTGCATTAGTTTCATCTCTTTCAGAAGATGGAAAATCAAATCTTACGCCTTTATCATTTTTTAATATGTTTGGTTCTAATCCTCCGATAATTGCTTTTTCGCCAACACGAAGAAGAGATTCATCATTCAAAGACACTTATAATAATCTGATAAAAACAAAAGAGTGTGCAGTTCAATGTGTGACTTATTCAATGGTTGAACAAATAAGTTTGGCTTCGGCAGAATTTCCACCAGAAGTTAACGAATTTGAAAAAAGTGGTCTCACTCCAATTGATTCCGATATTGTAAAACCGAAAAGGGTAAAAGAGTCTCCCTTTCAGATGGAATGTAAAGTTCGTGATGTTATTAGTTACGGAGAAGGAGGAAGTTCGGCAAACATTTTTATTTGTGAAGTCTTAAAGTTCCATATTTCAGAAGATATTTTCAAAGATGGAATTATTCAACCTCAGCTTATAGATCTTGTTGCGAGAATGTCTGCAAATTATTATTCTCGTGCTTATGGAGATGCCATTATTGAAGTAAAGAGACCTGTTAAACAGGGAGTTGGAGTAGATAGTCTTCCATCATTTATAAAAGAATCGGATGTTTACTCTGGTAACAATCTGGGTAGACTTGGAAATATTGAAAAGATTCCTTCTAAAAATGAAATTGATGATTTTATAAAAGAAATAAGAGAAAGTAAGTTTGAAAATTATGAACCGGATGAAGAAGCATTTTTTCGTTATCACAGAGAGAAAAATTATCGTTACATGCTTAAAATAATTTTAGATTATAAAAATGAAAACCGTTTAAAGATTAAGCATTATCTGGAGCTAACGGCCAAAGCTGCAATGGATTCTCATGATGATAACTTTGGTCTGAAAACCGCTTTATACGCTGGAAGATTTTAGTAACAATTATGTATGATTAATGAAAGAACCGATCTGGATACCGTCTGAAGAAAGAATTAAATCTTCCAACATGTTTGCCTACCTTAAGTACGCAGAAAAAATATCCGGCAAAAAATTCAAGAACTATAACGAACTATACAAATGGTCCGTTTCAGATATAAAAAGGTTTTGGAAATCTATTTGGGATATATCTGAAATAAAGCACTCCTCAGATTATGATTTTATTGTTTCAAAAGATAAGATGCCGGACTCCAAATGGTTTGGAGGTGCTAAGTTAAACTTTGCCGAAAATCTCTTAAGATATAAAGATGATCATATCGCTATAATTAGCACGAGAGAGAATGCGCCAACAGTCCGGTTGACGTATAACCAACTTTATAACTTAGTTGCAAAATGTGCTTACAGTTTAAGGCAATTAGGTTTAAAAGAGGGAGATAGAGTAGCTGGGTTTGTAACTAATACGCCTGAAGCAATAATTGCAATGCTTGCGACAACGAGTATAGGTGCAATATGGTCATCTTGCTCCCCGGATTTTGGAACTCAGGCAGTTTTAGATAGATTCTCTCAAATAGAACCGAAAATAGTTTTTGCATCAGAGGAATATTCGTATAACGGAAAAGTTATAGACTGTAAACAAAAAATAGAAAGTGTAGTTGATAACGTTCCAAGTATTCAAAGAGTCTTTCTTATACCGCGCTTTAATGACTTTTCTGGTATAGAAAAGGATAATAGTAATTTATTAAAGAAAACCAAGAAATACTTATATATCAATGAGTTATTTAGAAATACATCAACTGAAATAGAATTTAATCAACTAAGTTTTGATCATCCTGTTTATATTATGTTCTCTTCAGGCACAACAGGAAAACCTAAGTGTATAGTTCATGGAGCCGGAGGAACTTTGCTTCAACATTTTAAAGAACTTTCTCTTCATACAAATGTTTCGAGAAGTGATACAATAACTTACTATACGACTTGTGGATGGATGATGTGGAACTGGTTAATGAGTTCACTTATTTTGGGAGCAACTGTTTTTTTATATGAGGGAAGTCCGGTATATCCCAATGTTGAGGCTTTATGGGAGAAGATTGAAAGTGAAAAAATAACTGTATTTGGAACAAGTCCGAAGTTTATAAAAATTTGTGAGGATTCAAGTATTAAACTTAAGAATGAGTTTGATCTTTCTTCTCTCAAAACAATTTTATCTACAGGATCTCCTTTACCTGGAGAAAAGCTTTGAATGGATTTATAAAAATGTAAAAAGTGATTTGCAATTATCATCTATTTCAGGAGGAACAGACATAATTTCTTGCTTTATGTTGGGAAATCCGGTATTACCGGTTTATCCAGGGGAACTTCAGTGCAGGGGATTAGGGATGAAAGTGGAAGCCTTTGATGAAAAAGGAAATTCTGTAATTGGGAAAAAAGGAGAATTAGTTTGTACCGAAAGGTTCCCTTCAATGCCTGTGTTTTTCTGGAATGATTCTGATGGAAAGAAATATAAATCTGCTTACTTTGATTATTACCCTGGAGTTTGGAGACACGGCGATTACATAGAAATAACAAAATCGGGTGGAGTTATAGTTTACGGTAGATCAGATGCTACGCTTAATCCCGGCGGAGTCCGAATCGGAACTGCAGAAATATATAGAATTGTTGAATCAATGAAAGAAATTAAAGACAGTATAGTAGTCGGTCAGAATTGGCAGAACGATATAAGGATTATTTTATTTGTTGTTCTAAATGGGAAACGTATCTTAAATGATAAACTTGTAAGTAAAATAAAAGACAATATTAAAAATTTAGCTTCTCCAAGACATATTCCTTCAAAAATTATTCAGGTAAAAGATATCCCCAGAACATTGAATGGCAAAAAGGTAGAAATAGCTGTTACAAGATTAATTAATGGTGAAAATGTTGAAAATTCAGATGTTTTGGCAAATCCGGAATCTTTGAAACAATTTAAAAAAATGTTGAATTTTTTATCAGAATAATTTCTATATTTATCCCTTCAGAAATTTGAGGAATGTTGATGGATTTTACTCAGGAAGAACAAAAGGGGATTTTTATTAAGTATGTACATTTAACCCGAGCTACAAAAGAACACGCCGAAAAGTTTAAGAAATTTCTATTAAAAGATATAAAAGAAAAAAATAATAAAGTTATTGTGGATCTTAGTCAGTGTGAATTTATTGACTCAACTTTTATTAGTTCTTTGGTTATAGCCTTGAAATCGATAACTAACACAGGCGGGTCGCTAAAGTTAATAGCTGTTCATTCTGATGTATTGTCCATTCTTGAACTAACAGGAATGGTTAAGGTTTTTGGGGTTTACAAAAGTTTAAAAGAAGCAATGGCAAGCTTTACATCATAAAATCATTTTCTCTCGCAAAAATTATTCTAACGGTTCATCCCAATCCAAAATGCCAGATCTTAAATTGTAAACATTTATAAACCCTAACTTTTTCATTAATTGTCCTGCCTGGTAACTTCTGTTCCCGCTTCTGCAGTACAGATAATAATTTTTACTTTTATCAAGCTTTTGAATTTCATTAAGAAAAGATGGATGATAAATATTCATCAATGTTGAATTGGGGATATGTCCTTGATTATATTCTTGCGGAGTTCTTATGTCGAGTAGAACACCATTACTGTCTTCTTTTAACTTTTGTGAAAATTCGGCTGAGTCAAGATCAACAAGCTCATTATTTGACATATTAATTTCCTGTTATTTTAAAAATGTTTCTCTCACTATTATATAAATTCCCATAGTTAAAATAAACCATCCGAAAGAAGGCTTTAGTTTTGAGGCTGAAATTTTCTTCGACAAAAATGTTCCTATAAAGATTCCTATAACAGCTATTGCAGAAATTTCAAAAAGAAACGTCCAATCTATTATTTCTCCTCTCCCCATATCACCAGTAAAACCAATTAAGGATTGAACTGCAATAATTAACAAAGAAGTACCGACAGCTACTTTCATTGGCAACCTTGCAAACAAAACTAAAGCAGGAATTATAAGAAATCCTCCACCTGCTCCGACAAGACCGGCAAGCGTTCCAACAATAAAACCTTCTGCCAAAATAAATAGATAATTAAATTTAATATTTTTTACTTCAACTTCTGCTTTTTTATCTCTTATCATTGAAACTGCAGCCATTATCATTAAAATTGCGAAAACAATTAAGAGAAATGTTCCTTTAGATATGCTGTATCCGTTTAACGATATAACGATTTCCGGTAAGGCGGATATGATAAATTTTCTGGTGATAAAAACTGCGATAAAAGCCGGTATAGAAAAAACTATAGCAGTTTTATAACTCAGAAGATTCTCTCTCATATATTTTATTGAGCCCGCTAAAGCAGTTAGTCCAACGATAAATAGGGAATAAGCTGTAGCCAAAACCGGCTCTACATTAAATAAGTAGACAAGAACAGGAACTGTTAGAATTGAACCGCCGCTTCCCATTACTCCTAAAGATATCCCAATTAGAACAGCAGAAATGAATCCTAAGAGTTCGAACATTTAGTAGTTATCATAATTTTCATTGAGTTGTAAGATGTTTAATAAAAAATTAAGATTCTTAGTCCTAAAAAGTCAAGTTGACTTATAAGTCATTTTTTTTAACTCTTTATTTTTATTTTAGGAAAGTGATACTTATATTTGAAACTGAACCAAAAACAAGAGATTTATGCCTGGAAATTATGAAATTGCCGTTTTAGGCGGTGGTCCAGGGGGATATGTAGCAGCTATACGTGCCAGTCAGTTTGGCTTTAAGACTGTTATAATTGACACCCGCCCTTTAGGTGGAATCTGTCTTAATTGGGGCTGCATCCCCACTAAATCTCTTCTCAAAAATGCTGAAATATATGATGCAATTAAAAATCATGCAGATGATTTTGGAATTAGCTATGATAATCTGAATTATGATTTTAAAAAGATTATTAAACGAAGCAGAGATATTTCAGACAGAATTACCAAAAATGTCGAGATGCTTATTAAAAAAAATAAGATAGATCGCATAAAAGGTTACGGAAAACTCACTTCAAAAAACGAGATTAAAATTTTTGATGAGAACAAAAAAGAAATTGATAACATCAAAGCTGATAAAATAATTGTTGCAACCGGTGCACGACCAAGAACTGTGAACGCAATTCCTGTAGATAACAAAAATATTATAACATACTTCGAAGCTTTAAGTCAGGAAGATCAGCCGAAAGAATTAATTGTTATTGGCGCTGGTGCTATCGGAGTTGAGTTCGCTTACTTTTTTAATGTCCTTGGAACTAAAGTAACTATTATAGAAATGCTTGACGAAATTCTTCCTATAGAAGATAAAGAAGTCTCTCAAACTCTTGCCAAGAGTTTAAAGAAGCGGGGAATTGAAATCTTTACAAAAGCAACAGTTGAAAAAGCAGAAGTATCCGGAAAAAAAGTTAAAGTTACAATAAGTGTTAATGGCGAGAAGAAAGAACTCTCTGCCGATAGAGTTTTAAATGCTATTGGAGTTTTAGGAAACATCGAAGGATTTGGTCTTGAAGAATTAGGAGTCGAAATTTTCAAAAATCATATCAAAGTAAATAAATCAACTTATGAAACTAATGTAAAAGGAATTTATGCTATTGGTGATGTAATCGGACCGCCGTGGCTTGCACATGTAGCATCTGCAGAAGGAATCCATTGTGTTGAAAAGATGAAAGGACTGAATGAGCCTGACATTGATTACGATAGTATTCCCGGTTGTACATATTGTCAGCCGCAGGTTGCGAGTATTGGTTTAACAGAAGCAAAAGCCAAAGAACAAGGTTATGAAGTTAAAATTGGTAAATTTCCTTTTATGGCGAGTGGTAAAGCTTTTGCCATAGGTGAAAGAGAAGGATTTGTTAAATTAATTTTTGATGCAAAATATGGTGAACTTTTAGGTGCACACATAATCGGAAGTGAAGCGACTGAAATGATTGCAGAATTAGGAATTGCAAAATCACTTGAAGCAACAGGTCATTCAATTATAAAAACTATACATGCTCATCCGACTCTTTCCGAATCTGTTATGGAAGCAGCGGCTGCAGCTTATGGAGAAGTAATTCATATTTAAGATGGAAGATGGTTGATGGAAAATGGATGATGTAATAAAAAATAGAACACTCATTTATAGTAATTTAGGAATGGTTGATTACAAGGAAGCCTGGGATTTACAAAGAACAATCTTTAACCAGGTTGTTGATGGAGAAATTCAGGATACTCTCATTCTTCTTGAACATCCGCATACTTACACTCTTGGCAAAGTTGCCGATAAGAAAAACTTGGTTAGTGGAAAAGATTATCTGGAAAAAAATAAGATTTCAGTATTTGAAATCGACCGGGGCGGTGATATTACTTATCATGGACCGGGACAAATTGTTGGGTATCCAATTATTAAGCTTGAAGACTGGCAAAAAGATACTCACAAATATTTACGTGCACTTGAAGAAGTGATAATTATGACTTGCAAAAATTATGGACTGGATGCTGGGCGAAATCCAAAATATACCGGAGTATGGATAGGCAATAAAAAAATTGCTGCAATTGGTGTTAAAATAAGTCAGATGGGTTACGATGCATGGTTTTGCCTTTAATGTAAATACCGATCTTTCTTTATTTAAAGGAATAATTCCATGTGGAATATCGGACAAAGAAGTAACTTCATTAAAAAAAGAACTCGGGAGGGAAATAAATATTTCTGATGTGAAAGTTTTATTGCTGGAAAATTTCAAGTCTGTATTTGGTTATGATTCAGTTAACGAAATAAGCGAAGCAGAATTACGAACTGAGAAAATACTCAACTAAAAAACGAAAGGTTTGTAATGGCGAAAAAACAATCCCCTAAAAATGATGTAGTTGAAAAAAATAATGGACATTATTCTTCGGATAATGGTAAGAATGGTAAAGCTGGACAAATAAATTCTTTTTTGGATAAAGAAAAACTTATCGATGTTTTGCGCCTGATGATAAAGACCAGGACTATTGATAACAAAGCAATGAATTTATTAAGACAGGGGAAAACTTTTTTTCATATAGCGGGTTCCGGACACGAAGCTGTTCAGGTTGCTGCAGGTCTTTATTTTGATCCTAAAAAAGACTGGCTTTTTCCTTACTACCGTGATTTAGCGTTTGTATTATCAATAGGTATCACGCCAATGGATTTCTTTTTACAATGCTTTGCAAAGGCAGATGATCCATCGAGCGGTGGCAGGCAATTACCGGAACATTGGGGACATCCGAATATGAATCTTCCGGCTCAATCCAGTCCTACAGGAACACAGTTTTTGCAAGCAGTTGGGGCAGCTCTCGCCGCAAAAAAATCTGGTAAGGATTATATTACTTATGTAAGCAGCGGTGAAGGAACTACAAGTGAAGGAGAATTTCATGAAGCTATTAACTGGTCAAGCAGGGAAAAACTTCCTATACTTTTTTTGGTCGAGAATAATAAATACGCGATTTCCGTCCATGTAGAAAATCAAAGTGGTGGCAAGGATGGTTCTATTTCTGAAATGATGAGTGGTTATTCAAATCTTTATAGAGCAAAAATAGATGGTACAAACTTTTCCGAATCTTACAAGGAAATTGGAAAAGCTTTGGAATATATAAGAAGTGGAAGCGGTCCTGCATTAATTGAAGCTGAAGTTGTGAGATTACTTTCACATTCATCATCTGATGATCAGAAAAAATACAGAGATGGAAAAGAGCTTGAAGAAGATTTAAAGAATGATCCTATTGAAAAATTTTCTAAAATTTTGATAAGCGAAAATAAAATTACCAAAGAAGAAATTGATAAAATCTGGAAAGAAGCTGCTGAGGAAGTTAATAGCGTAGCAGACAAAGCTCAGAAAATGCCTGATCCCGATCCAGCAAAATCTGATTGGTATGTTTTTGATGACAGCGGCACGAAAGATAAACTTGAATATGAAAAATCTGAACCATCGGGTAAAAAGATTGTTATGGTTGATGCGATAAATCATGCTTTACACGAAGAAGCTGAAGCTAACGACAAGATATATATTTTCGGTCAGGACATTGCTGATAAAAAGGGAGGAGTATTTACTGCAACTAAAGGTCTTTCAACAAAATTTGGTGATAAAAGAGTTTTTAATTCTCCGCTTGCAGAAGCAAGTATTATTGGTGTTGCAACTGGCATGGCTCTAACAGGATTAAAACCTGTTGTTGAAATTCAATTTGGTGATTATATATGGCCAGGTTTTATGCAGATAAAAGATGAGCTCTCGACTATTCGTTATCGTTCTAATAATATCTGGTCTGCACCGGTAGTTATAAGAGTTGCCGTTGGTGGTTATATACATGGCGGTCTTTATCACAGCCAGAATATTGAATCTTTCTTTGCTCATATACCGGGAATATATATTGCTTATCCTTCAAATGCCGCAGATGCAAAAGGTTTACTTAAAACAGCATGCAGAATTAATGACCCTGTTATTTTCTGTGAACATAAAGGATTATACAGACAAAGTTCATCACAATCACCTGAACCAGATGAAGATTATCTTGTACCTTTTGGTAAAGCTAAAATTGTAAAAGAAGGAACTGATGTAACAGTTATTTCTTATGGAGTTTCTTTGTGGGATTCTGTTTTGGCTGCTAAAAAATTTGAAGATGAAGGATATTCAGTTGAAGTGATTGATATAAGAACAATTATTCCTCTTGATAAAGAAACAATTTTTAACTCTGTTAAAAAAACCGGGAAAGCAATTGTAATTCATGAAGATACTTTTACCTCAGGATTCGGAGCGGAGATAGCCGCGCTAATTGCGGATAACTGTTTCCATAATCTTGATGGACCTGTGAAAAGAGTTGCAGCTAAAGATTGTCATATTCCGTATTCTCCAATTCTGGAAAATGCAATTCTTCCCAGCAGGTCTCATATTTATGAAGAAATAAAAAAATTATTAGAGTATTAAAAAACAAAAAAGGAACCGCAGGAGAAAAAAATGGATATTATAATGCCCAAGATGGGTGAAAGTGTAAGTGAAGGCACAATCATTAAATGGCATAAGAAAATTGGTGAGGAAGTAAAACGCGATGAAATAATTTTTGAAATAAGTACGGATAAAGTAGATACGGAAATACCTTCTCCTGTTGATGGGGTTTTAAAAGAAATTAAAGCAAATGAAGGTGATACAGTCGATGTTGGAACCGTTGTTGCATTGTAAGTGAAAATGGCAGTGCGCCAGTTAAAAAAGAAACTGCAGAGAAAAAAGAAACTCCCCGGGAAAAAGAACCTGAGGTTAAACAAACTTCAACTCCATCTGGTAACATCATTGATATAGCTTTGCCAAAAATGGGTGAGTCGGTTATGGAAGGGACAATTATTAAATGGCATAAAAAAGTCGGAGAGAAAGTAAAAAAAGATGAAACGATTTTTGAAATAAGCACCGACAAGGTTGACACAGAAATTCCTTCACCCGAAAATGGTACCCTTGTAGAAATTCTGGTTGCCGAACAGGAAACAGTTGAAGTGGGAACTATAGTAGCAAGAATTTCTACTTCTGAAGGAGCTGTTATTACAAAATCAGAAACAAAACCTGCTGAAGAAACGAAAACTCCTGCGGCTAAAGTTGAAAAGAAAAAAGAAATAGAAGAACCGGCTGCTATGCATGAGAATTTTTCCGGTTCTGTTGCAAGAGATGAAAATAAAGAATCATCTGGTTTCTATTCTCCTCTTGTTCTTAACATAGCCAGGAAAGAAAATGTACTCTATTGAAGAATTGAGAAAAATTAATGGTACCGGTTTAGAAGGAAGAGTTACTAAAAAAGATATTCTTAATCTATGTCGAAACAAGAAAAAAACAACCTGTTAAAAAAGAAACTGTTCAGGAAGAGAGAAAAACAGTTTCGTATCAGCCTGCTTATTCAAATGATGAGATTGAAAAAATTCCTATGGATAATATCCGGCAAAAAATTATGCAGCATATGGTCAACAGCCGGGACACTTCTGTTCACGTTTCCTCTATGCTTGAAGTTGATATGACAAGAATACATAACTTTATCCAGACACACAGGGATGAATATATCGAGAATGAAGGAGTTAAACTTACTTATATGGCTTTTGTTGCGATCGCCTGCGTAAAAGCCTTAAAAGAATTTCCTCTTGTAAATTCTATCATTGAAGGAAATACAATTATCAGGAAGAAATTTATTAATCTCGGAATTGCCGTAGCCATTGAGCCTTCCGGCTTAATCGTTCCTAACATTAAAGCTGCAGGACAAAAAAATCTTATTGGTTTGGCTACATGATATTAACGATCTTGCAATGAGATCAAGGAATAAACGACTCACTCCAGATGACATATCTGGCGGAACATTTACAATAACAAACTATGGAGTCTTTGGAACTATATTCGGAACTCCGATTATCAATCAACCGGAAGTTGCAATTCTTGGTGTTGGTTCTGTAGTTAAGAAACCTGTTGTCGTTGAAGTTGAAGGAGCTGATAATATAGCTATAAGGAATATTATGTCTTTAACCCTTTCTTTCGATCATAGATTAATTGATGGTATGCTCGGTGGTAAATTCCTGAAATATTTAAAAGATACTCTTGAAAATTTTGATTTAGAATCGATATAAATTTATGGCTGTAATAAATAAATACCAGAGAACGTACAAGGAAGAAAAAGAGAAAATATCCAATCCTTTAGGAAAAAGACCTGATTGGTTGAAAATTAAACTTCCTACGGGAGAAAATTATACTGATGTTCGCAACCTAATGCGAAGACAGAAACTTCACACGGTTTGTGAAGAAGCAAGATGCCCTAATATTGCTGAATGCTGGAATGCAAGAACTGCAACGTTTATGATCCTTGGCGACACTTGCACGAGAAGCTGCGGCTTTTGTAATATAAAAGTCGGTATCCCAACTGAACTTGATTTAAACGAACCAAGACGAGTTGCAGATTCTGTAAAGGAATTAAATCTAAAACATGTTGTGATAACTTCTGTAAACAGAGATGAATTATGCGACGGAGGAGCAACTATTTTTAGTGAGTGTGTAAAATTGATTAAAGCAGAAATGCCGGATACTACAGTTGAAATATTAATTCCTGACTTCAGAGGTGTTGAGGAAGCTTATGAAATTATTATGAAAAATCCTCCCGACATACTTAACCATAATCTTGAAACAGTACCAAGACTTTATAAAGTTGTGAGACCTCAGGCAAAATATGAACGCAGTCTTAATCTAATTAAATGGTTTTCCCGTGAAGCGGGATCCCGTTTTGCGGGAAAAGAAAGAGGATTAAAAACCAAAGAGCGGAATTATGGTTGGTATTGGTGAACAACCTGGAGAAGTGTTAAATCTTATGGATGATCTTGTTGCGTCACGGCTGCGATATCTCTGACTATAGGACAATATCTTCAACCGACAAAAAATCATTTGCCTGTTGACAGGTTTGTTTCCCCGGAAGAATTTAAATCTTATAAAGATATCGGATTAGAAAAAGGATTTAAGATTGTTGAGTCCTCTCCGCTCGTGCGAAGTTCATATCATGCCGACCAGCACGCAAGGGCAATTTTTTAAAGTCAAGCCGGACAGTTTTTTATTTTGTGATTGTCTAAAAAAGTCATAAAAACTTAACACCCGGATATTTCTTTCCTAAATAAATATTATTATCTTCAGTTACCGCTTTAGAGAGGTTGTTAATTTAAATTCTTTTTCTGGCTACGTTAATGAGAAAACATTTACTACTTCTTACTACAATATTACTTTCTCTTTGCTTCGCACCAAATCCTGGTGACGATAAAAAATTAATGAAAACCCTGGATGATGATAATTCGAAATACACCAATGTCGGCAACATTGGTCTTACCGTAACGAACTTTGGTATGTATGGAAATGGTTTTGCTCTGTGGCCACAGCAGCCAAGCTGTGAGTATCCACTTGGAAGCGGCATTGAACATATCTTTGATGGCAGTTTGTGGGTAGGTGGTTTTCTAAGTACAGATTCACTTAGTCATAATAGAGTTGGTCCTTTTGTTACAACTGGCTCTGTCGATGCATCTTCTGTATCAACCCGTGGAGGTGGGTTTGAGTTTACTAATGGTCCCGGTAGTTTAATTGTTGAAAGATCCTCTCTCCTCAACTCAAGATATTACGATCCTTATGCAATTTCCCATCAGGATTTTATAATGGATTATGTCGATACGAATCAGACACTTTCTAATGGAGAAACAATTCAGGATCATAACCCTCTCGGTATTGCGGTGCACCAGGAATGTTATGCATGGAATTATCCTTTTGCTAATTTTTTTGTGATAATGAATTATACAATAAAAAATGTAAGCAAAAAATATATAGATAGTATTTATGTAGGATTGTGGACTGATGCAGTTGTAAGAAATACTAAAATTACATCGCCGAGAATTGGAGCTCCATTCTTCGATAAAGGTGGAGAAGGTTACAGCGATTCGATGAAAATTGCATACACATACGATGCAACAGGTGATGTTGGATATACTAATAGTTATGTCGGTATTCAATCGCTTGGTTCTACTCCAACTTTAGATAGTGTCTTTATTTTTGGTAATGATACAATCCCTTCTGTAAATTTTGTAAGCTGGCAGTATAAAAACACAGCAGATCCTAATTTCTTTTCTCCCAGTATCGATGTTGACAGATACAGAAAGATGCAGGGATATTTTGGTGGAACAAACAGGTATAATAATGGAGTAGATCCCTCAGCTTTAAAAACTCCATCAAATCGTTCTGAATTAATAACAAATGGTCCTTTTAGACATATTGCACCCGGTGATTCAATTAATGTTGTGTTTGCAATTGTTTGCGCAAAAAAATATGGTTCTGATGCTGCTTCATTAGATACTAAAGAGCAGAAGTTTAATTTATTTTCAAATGCCGAATGGGCTCGACGCGCATATTTTGGAGAAGACAGAAACAGGAATGGAATACTTGATCCCGGTGAAGACCTCGATGCCAATGGTAAGATTACAAGATATATTTTACCTGCGCCTCCTCTTACTCCTATAGTAAAAGTTGTTCCGGGAAACCAGGATGCAACTATTTATTGGGATAAACGAGCTGAATCTTCTGTAGATCCGATTTCAGGAAAAAAAGATTTTGAAGGATACAGAATTTATAGAACAGAAGCCGGATTTGATCTTAATCTAGCTGAGGATGCTTTGTCTTCGTTAGTAACGCTTGCACAATTTGATAGCGCAAACGATGCGTATGGATTTAATACAGGTTTTTCAAAAGTTGAATTAAGTGAACCAGTTACATTTCCTGATGATACAACAAAGTATTATTACAAATTTGATATTAGCAATTTATTGAATGGCTGGCAGTATTTGTATTCTGTAACTGCATTTGACAAAGGTGACCCGGATAATAATCTGGAAAGTTTGGAATCAAGTCCGCTTGCTTCTATGAATCGAATACTTCCTGGTACGCTGCCGAATAATAAAGACACAGCTCAAATTGGCGTTTATCCAAATCCCTATTATGGAAATGCTTACTGGGATGGAAGCACAGAGAGGTTAAGAAAAATATACTTTTATAATCTTCCTTCCGAATGTGAAATAGTTATTTATACACTTTCCGGTGATATCGTAAAAAGAATAGAACATCATCAAAGTAATAATGGTTCAAACATAAAGTGGTTTCAAACTTATGCAAGTAGTGGAAATCAAATAATGACCGGCGGAGAAGACGCATGGGATCTTTTAACAGATAATGACCAGGCAATTGCCACAGGTTTGTATTTATATACGGTTAAAGATTCTAATACAGGAGATATTAAAAGAGGAAAATTTTTAATAATTAAATAAGAAAGGAAAGATAATATGAGACTCAGGTTATTACCGTTTTTAGTATTGTTTGGAATAGGGATAGTTATGGCGCAAGAATCACCTTATCCAGTGGTTTCGATTCATGATCTTCAATATGTAGATTCAGTTGGTACGAAAGGATGGAAACCATCTGCTCTTACCGGAGATACTGTACAGGTTGTAGGATATGTAATGATTAGTCCTCTTATTAATTCCTTAACAAATAGAACTCCAGTGATGTATTATGGTGGACGGTGGGGTACTTATCTCCGTGATACTTCTTTACAGGCAACTGAGTGGGCTGGAATAAATGTTTTACAAGGAGATACCAGTACTGCGGCTTCGGCAACAGTTTTTGACTTAATTGATACGACGGAAATTGTTCGGTTAACTGGCATAGTAACTAATTATGGTCAAACAAATGAATTATTCGTGCTGGTTGGTCCTAAGCAATACCCAGTAGTTCCTTCTGCAAGTAATTTACCACAACGACCAGAGCCATTACAATTATCGATGACGGATTTAGTAGATAATGGAGTGACAAATAAGGACAATTATAAATTATCCGGAATGTATGTCGAGTTGCATAATGTTATTACAAGTGATAGAAACCCGGCTGTTGGAAATTATAATATTAATGATGTGAGCGGCAATCATATTATTGTATATCCTCAGTCAAGATATTACAGAACTGATGGCAACAAAGTACCCGGATCTACATATCAGCCCCCAGGGGACGGTACACCATTAAGCTATATAAAAGGAATTTTAACAATTTATCAGGATACTTACGAGATACTTCCAATTTATCCTAATGATGTAAAAATAAAAGCGATTCCTCCTGCAATTTCTGATATAACAAGAAGTCCTGTAATGGTAGGCTCAGATCAGCAAGATACTATTTATGCAAAGGTAGTTGATCATACTGCACCATTGAATAAAGTTCAACTCCATTATAGAATAGAAAATCAAGACAGAGTAATTGCAAATATGACTAAAACCAGCGCGGATACTACAATTTTCTTCGCTATTATTCCGGGAATAGTCCAAGATTCGACAATAGTAGATTATTTCATTACTGCGGATGACGATTCAAATTTAGTGAGTTATGTTCCCAGTGATACTGTAAGTGGAAATTATTTTTACCAAGTAATGGATTCTCCTTTGACAATTCGTGATGTACAATATAGTCCATTGGGAAGTGGTTATAGTTCATACAATGGATATTATGTAACACTCTCAGGAATTGTAACCGCTGATACTTCAGATATTCCCGGATTTGGAAGTGGCACTCCAATGCGTATTTATATGCAGGATAAAAATGCTGCATGGAGTGGAATAATGATCGGAACTTTAGGAATAAATGGTGCCGACGTTTTGAAATTTAAAAGAGGCGACAACATTACATTAAACGGACGAATAACGGAAAATTATAGTGTAACATCAATTGATTCTTTAAAACAAATAACTGTTAATTCACATAATAATCCTTTACCAGATCCGGTAGACTTGCAGACAGGCGATATCGATAATTCAACTGGTGCAGTTGTAAGTGCCGAACAATGGGAAAGTGTTTTAATTGATTATAAAAATGTAGTTGTTACAGATGAAAATGCTGATGGCGACCCGGGACCGAACTCTTATAATTTTGGTGAAAGCCTTATAAATGATGGTTCGGGTGATGCAAGAATAGAATTTCAGGATGGTAATCATAACTATAACAATGACTGGGATTCTACATTAGCACATGATCCAAACAACATTCAGGTTAAATTAAATTCTTCCTTCTCTGAAATAAAAGGAATTTTATTCTATTCACATAGCTATTATAAAATAGTTCCAAGGCAAAATGACGATTTCACAGGATTTGTTGTAGGAGTAAAAAATGAAAAATCAATTCAACCGACTTCTTATACTCTAAAACAAAATTATCCGAATCCGTTTAATCCTTCGACAACTATTGAATATTCAATTCCGAAAGAAAGTTTAGTTTCGGTGAAGATATTTAATATTCTTGGGCAGGAAGTAAAAACTTTGGTGAGTGAAAATCAGGCTCCCGGAAACTATAACATCAGATTTAATGCTAGTGACTTAAGTTCGGGAATTTATTTCTATAGTTTAAGAGCAGGAAATTATTTCCAGGTTAAAAAAATGATTCTTTTAAAATAAGGAAACGGACCACCGGGGTTTTCACATAGTAACCAATATGTGAAACCCCGGAGATTTATAATTTTTATGTTTAAATCCATAAAAGTAATATCGATTATCCTCCTGGTGTTTGTATACTTTTCATGTACCAAGGAAGTAGTTGATAATCCAATTGGTAATCAGCCGCCGCATACAGGAGTTTTTCTGTATCCTGATTCATCAATCAGCAGTCAGCCAAGCAAGATTGACATACACTGGTGGGGCGACGATCCTGATGGATTTGTCATTGGATATTACTTTTCGTGGGACGGGAAAAACTGGTCGTTTACTCAATCGAATGACAGTCTTTTTGCATTACAGGTTGGTGTTGCTGACACAAATTATGTTTTTCATGTTTCTGCAGTTGATAACGGTGGTAATGGTGTTTACGATAAAGATATTATTCAGAATGGAATTGATTATGGGCCCGAACCTTTCACTGACAAAAATAATAACGGTGTGTGGGATCAGGGAGAAAGTTTTGTGGATATTGGTTTAATCGATCCTAACCCGGCTTCTGCTAATTTTCCTATTAAGAACTCAGCACCGGTTATTAGCTGGGATCAACTAACTGTTTTGCCCGATACTTCTTTTCCTGTAATGTCTTTTGGCTGGGATGCCAGTGATATTGATGGTGATGGAACTATTCTTAAAATAAACATTGCACTTAATGATACTAGCAATCCCGATAATATTGTCTCTCTTGATGGAAGTGTTAGAAATATTTCGATAAGAACAACCGATTTTTCGTCTTCGTCTCCTTTAACTGAAATTTTAATCGGTGGTCTTGAATCGAATGTTGCACAACAAAAACTTCCGGGAATTGTATTAAATGGAAATAATAAATTTTTTGTACAGGCTGAGGATATTTCAGGTGCAAAAACAGATTTTATAGAATTACCGGAAAGCGGGAAGACATGGTATGTAAAAAAACCGAAAGGAAATCTTTTAATAGTTGATGATTACGTTACTCAGGATGATGCTGCTTCATTTTATTCTAAAATGTTTGACGACAGTCTTAACTTGAAAAATAAATATGATGTTTATGATTTTCATAATCAAATGCCTCCATATTTGAATGTAACTTTTTTACTTACGTTGAAGCTTTTCAAATATGTTTACTGGTATACAGATAATAATCCGTCCTTGGATTTGTTAAGTTCATCAACTCAGAATTATATTGGCAACGGTGGAAAAATAGCCTTCTCAATGCAGTTTCCTCAAACAGTTGATCTGTCAGTGCTTCAAAGTTTTTTGCCAATAAATACCGACTCAAGTGATACCAGAACTACTCTGCTAAGCGGGACTAAAATTTCATCCGATACTACTCAACCTGCGTACCCAGATTTAGAATTAAATTCAGGCATATTCAGAGTGAAATCTTTCTATCTGAATCTTTTGGGAGGTATTCCAATATATTATTTCCCGAATAACGAATTAAAAGGCTACATCGGTTTTACCGATCTGGAAAAGAAATTGTTTTTCATAGGTGTGCCTTTAAATAAAGCAGATGGTGGAAGTGCCAATGTAAAAAGTTTACTTAACAAAGTATTCTTTCAGGATTTTGGATTGACACCATGATGAAAAAAATTCTACCGGTTATTTTCTTTATCATAGTTATTTTCTGGCTACAGTATTTTGCCAGAACAATGGAAGGCTTGCCGGTAAAATTATAGATGCTGCAAATAACGATCCTTTGATAGGTGTTAATATTATTTTAAAAGGAACTTATTACGGTGCAGCTACAGATGTTAACGGACATTATTCGATCGATAATATTGCGCCAGGAAGTTATGATATAAAAATTTCTTTCATCGGTTATAAAACGGAGGAATATACCGGGTTTAAAATCGAAGGAGGAAGAACAGTTGAACTAAATGTTAAGATGAGTGGATCTACACTAACTCTGGATAAAGATGTTGTTGTTGTCGGCTCGAAACCTCTGCTTGATGTGGAAGAAACCCAAAGCAAAAAAACAATTTCTGCAGAAGATATTAAGAATGCAGTTGTGGAAAATATTTCAGATGTTGTTTCTCAGCAGGCAGGTGTAGTTCATTCGGATAATGAAATTCATATTCGTGGTGGCAGAACTTATGAAAATGCTTTTCTCCTTAACGGTGTTTCTATTCAGGATCCTTTAGCAGGAACCGGATTTGGTCTCCAGCTAAGTGCAAATGCTATCCAGGAAGTAGATGTTATTACCGGCGGCTTCAATGCTGAATATGGTCAGGCAACTTCGGGAGTTGTAAATGTAAAAACAAAAGAAGGTGGAGACAAATACAGCGGTTATATTTCCTTTAAAACTGATAATATTGCAAGCAGTTCTTCACCTCATGTATTTAATAATAAAATTCTTGAAATGGATCTTGGTGGACCGGAACCTATAACATCATCTCTTTTGCCACAGCTCGGAATTGAAATTCCCGGCAAACTTTATTTCTTCGGAAGTTTTTATGCCGGTCTATCAGATGGAATTACACAGGGGTATTATAAACCTACTGCGGGAAAACTTTATTCATCCACTTTTTATGGAACCAAGTTCGCACCCGAAGCTAATAATGATTGGTATTGGCTTGGTAATCTTACTTACAAACCATCACCGACTTTTAAAGTTTCATATTCCTTTAATCAATCAGTTTCTATAAGTCAGAATACAGGTGCACTTCAAACTAATCTTGAATTTGTTGAACCGAGTCCTGGCTATCAATATGAATTTCAGAATATCCTTTCTAATGCTAATGTCTTTACACATAACACAAAATATAGTTCGTTAAGCATTACTCAAACACTAAACGCAAAAACTTATTATGATTTAACTCTCGGTTACTTTTATACTAATCTACGTGTAGATGCCAACGGCAAGAAGTGGTACGATTATGTTCAGCCTAAAGACATTCCCAATTTTCCCATTCAGTATTATAATCTAGGTCACGATACAATTGGAGTTATCCCGGGAGATGGATTCTGGGATCTTGGAAATCCATATACCTGGCATGATCATTATGTGGATGAGTTTTCATTGAAAGGTGACATTACAAGTTTCTTTGATGAAAAGAATAAATTTAAAGCCGGCTTTGAAACAAAGTTCCAGGAAATGCAGCTTATCGATATTTATCAACCATGGGTTGGTGAGTTAGGATTGAATAATGATATATATAAAGTTTATCCTGCAATGGGTGCTTTTTATGCACAGGATAATATAAACTTTAGTGGAATGATTCTGAATGTGGGATTAAGATTTGATTATTGGTTTCCAGGTAAATATGTAGATGATGCTGTAAACAATCCTGATGTTATTACTGTTCCGGATCAAACAAGAGAAAATTACCACAACGATACTTTTGGATGGTTCGGCGGCAGAAGATTTAAAGCAAGACTCAGTCCGCGCATTGGAATATCTCACCCGGTTTCCAACAACCAAACTCTATTTTTCTCGTATGGTCATTTCAGTAAATGGCCAAGACCACAATTTGTTTATGCTAAATTAAGTCCTTTAAATGCACAGTCATCTTTTCAGCAGTTTGGTAATCCTGATCTGAATCCTGAAACAACAGTTGCTTATGAGCTCGGACTTAAAACTCAGTTTACTCCGAATGATGTTCTTACAGTTACTGCATATTACAAAGATATTTTTGATTACATCAACACAAAATCTGCTAAGATCTCTTCTGCAAGATTTATCAGCAAGAATTTTATTACTTATGTTAATTCCGATTATGCACGCTCACGTGGAATTGAAGTAGAATTTAAAAAGAGAATTGGCGATTGGTTTAACTGTTCCGCATCTGCAACTTATGCAATAGTTACAGGTAAAAGTTCATCTGCTTCTGAAGGTGCTTTAGTTTTGCAGGGCGATATAAACGAATCCGTTAAAGAAAAATATATGCCCTGGGACAGACCAATTACAGCTTCTTTAACTACTAATTTTTATGTAGGTAAAGATGAAGCTTTATTCGGTTTTGGAAATGGAATTCTTGATGATTACAATCTTTATTTAAGATTTTTCCTTGAGTCTGGTAAAAGATATACTCCTGCATATTTTACAGGATATGATTCCCAGGGAAGACCAATATATATTGCTTCCACAACTGATCTTTACACGGACGTTGGTCAAAATTGGTTTTGGATCGATTTAAATTTTGAAAAATATTTTTCTATAGGTGCTCTCGAATTTTCGTTTATTGTAGAAATAAACAATTTATTAGACATAAAAAATTCCGCAATAATTAATCCTGTAACAGGCAAAGCTTTTGAAAGTGGTGACCCGGTTCCTTATAGTTGGAACGACCCGAATTATCCTGATTTACAATTACCAATTTCACCGTATCCTTATGATCCTTCGAGATATTTAACAAGAAGAAATGTAAAGTTAGGGATCAGCTTAAAGTTTTAAGAAAACATGTCATTCCCACGAAAGTGGGAATCTCATTATGAAAGATTATTACATATATATTCTAACAAATAAAAAGAGCGGTACTTTATACATAGGAGTAACAAATAATTTGATGAGAAGGATCTACGAACATAAGAATGGAATTATCAAAGGATTCACCAAAAAATATAACTTGGATAAACTTGTATATTTTGAACAAACAACTAATATAAATGCCCTATTCTAAGAGAGAAAAGATTAAAAAAATGGAATCGGGATTGGAAAATCAAATTGATTGAATCTATAAACCCTGAATGGAAAGACTTATCAGAGAGTTTCATATAAAATGTTTTTTCTGAACAGAAATAGAATTTTGCACAAAGCAGGAGATTCCCGCATTCACGGGAATGACAAATTAATTTTGTTAGTAATTCTGTTTTTGGTTCTAATAACAAATTCATCCAAAGCTCAACTCTTTCCAAATCTTGGAGGACAAAGAGCCGGTATTTCTACTGCAGAATTTTTGAAAATTGGTGTAGGAGGAAGGTCGACAGCAATGGGAGAATCTTTTATCGCTATTGCTAATGATGCATCTGCGTTGTACTGGAATCCTGCAGGATTGGTACAATTCGATCAGAACCAATTAATGTTTTCACACAATCAATGGGTTGTTGATATTTATCATGACTTCTTTGGAGGAGTTTATCACTTTGATGCTGAGAATGCTGTTGGAGTTGCGTTTACATCTCTATCAACAAAAGATATGCCCGTTACGACTGAGTTTGCACCATTTGGAACAGGAGAATATTTCAGCTATGGTGATCTTGCTTTTGCTGTTACTTATTCAAGAAAGATGACCGACAAATTCAGCTTTGGAGGAACTATAAGATATATCGAAGAAACTTTAGACAAATTAAAAATGCGCGGTGTTATGATCGATCTCGGAACATATTATTGGACTGGGTTAGGATCAACAAGATTTGCGGTTACCGTTTCTAATTTTGGAAACCAGCTTGCACCGGATGGTAAAGTAGTTCTCGTAGGTAAAAGAGAAAAATCTGATTGGCAATCTTTTTCCCCGCCGACAATTTTCCGAATAGGTTTTGCTTTCGAACCATACGAATCGGGAGATAATAAAATAACTACATCAATACAATTAAATCATCCTAATGATAATAGTGAAAACGTTGCAACTGGATTAGAGTACAGCTGGAAGAATATAATTTACTTAAGAGGCGGATATAAATTTAATGTGGATGAACAAAATTACTCTTTTGGTTTTGGAGCAAATATTCCTATAAGCATTGCATTCTGTTCTGTCGATTATTCGTTTACTAATTTTGAAAGATTAGGAAACGCACAAAGGTTCTCAATTACATTAGGCTTTTAATGAAAAAGTATCTGAAATATTATATAATCATAGTAATTCCGCTGTTAATTAGTTGTGCCGATAAATTTGACATCAGCCAATTAACTTCCAGTGGAGGTAATGCTAATATTACTGGTGATACCGTTTATGTTCAGATAAATCCACCATGGACCGGCTTCAATAAACCACAGGATATGATTATTGGAAAAGAGCCTTTCATTTATGTGGCCGATACGTATAATGACCGTATTGTAATGATGAATCTTAATGGAGATCTTTTAGGTACAAGAACAATAAAAAGACCGATTGCACTCGCACAGGATTATGAATTGAATTTAATTGTTTGTGCTGAAATTGATACTGTAGTAAAAGGACAAACACAAACTTTTGGTGCAGTTTATAAATTGAACCTGGTTGCAGCAGATCATCAGATTGCTTCTGCCCCGATAACCAGGTTACTGCCGAGAGCTACAGATCTGAATTATCCAGATAGACGTTATACTGCAGTATCTACTTTTTATAATAACTGGTTTTATGTTGCCAGAACCGGTTCTGCTAATACAAGTTTTGTCGATCCAGATAATTCAATTTTAATTTTCATTCCAAAGAGTTCTTATGGCGGCGGAGAAGGGGACACTTTAATAGGAAGAGTTCCTAATATTGACCCGATCAGTTCAGGTTTGGTTTCAGCTAATCAAATTAGTTCTCTCACATCTTTTAATAGAAAGAATATAGATTTTATAGAAACATTAACAGGGAACAACAGCTTAAAAACTCAATGGCTAACTTACGTTGTTACTCCTATTTCTTCAGATTATGAAGCAAGACTTACTCCGTCTAATGGTGGTGCTTTAATGATGCCTAACAAATTTGCACAGCCTGAAGGCTCGTGCTTAGATGATGCAGGTAATATTTATGTAGCCGATGCTCAAAAAGACAGCGTTTACAAATTCACTCCCCTGGGAGATGAACTTCAATCATTCGGAGGTCCCGATATATTTAATGAGCCTTACTCCGTAGCTTTCTTTGACCGGATTCTGTATGTAGTCGATTCAGGCAATAACAGGATTCTTAGATTTATACTTTCAACAGATATTCAATAAAAAAGATTAAAGTAAGAATCAAAGCCAGCTAAAAATCTTATAATGAAAAAATTTATTCTCTTATTACTTTTTACTTCGTTAATCCATTCTCAGAGTGTTGTACAAATAGCAGATTTAAGAATGAACGATACTAGCGGAGTTCCTGTTAATGACGGACAGGCATTTACAGTCTCAGGTATTGTTACATGCTCTGATCAGTTTGGAAGTCCGAGTAATATACAGGATGCAACCGGGGGTATTTCAGTTTTCGGTAATTCATTTACAAGTCAGGTTTCTCTCGGGGATTCAATTACAGTCACATCTACAATATCTAATTATAATGGTCTAACAGAATTTGATTTCAGCAGTGCCGGTTCAGCTGTTATTATTCATTCTCATACTCAGGTGCCTGAACCAACTGTTATTACAATTAATGATATTACAAATCAAGATTGGAATGGCTTTGAAGAATATGAAGGATTATTAGTTCGTATTAATAATGTTACAATTTCCGGTTCAGGAAATTTTGCGAGCGGAACTAACTACGATATTACAGATGCTACAAGTATTCTTCCTTCGGGACTTAGAATTGATAACAATGTTACATCAATTATCGGCTCTCAAATTCCGACTGGTCAGGTAGATATAATTGGAATCCTTGGACAATATAAGACTTCTGCACCATACAATAGTGGTTACCAGTTACAACCAAGATTTATTCAGGACATTGTATATGATGGCGCTCCTCTCATTCTTACTCCGGTTTATGCTTCAAGCATTAGTACAACATCTTTCACAGTTTATTTCAACACTGCAAGAAATGGTAATAGCCAGATAAAATATGGATTAACTTCATCACTGGAATTGGATTCTGTTGTAAGTAATGACGATACCAATATACATTCAGTAACTGTTTCAGGTCTCGATCCTTTTACACTTTATTATTTCAAAGTATATTCTACCAATGGTATTGGTACAAGTTCAAGCGCACTTTATTCAGTAAGAACTGCCGCATTGAATCCAACTTCAGGAACAATCAATGTTTATTTTAATTTTCCTGTTGACACGACTGTTGCTATTCCCGGCAACAGTGCCAAAGGAAATGTTAATTTTCGCGATAAGCTTATCGAAAGAATAAATCAGGCAACTTATTCAATAGATCTTGCTCTTTATAGTTTTTCCGGTATGCCTGAAGTTGCCGATGCACTTGTGCTCGCAAAGAACAGAGGAGTAAAAATAAGAGTTGTTTACGATCATCGTTATCCCGATGATCCGATTCAAAATTCCATGCAAACATTAATTAATAACGGAATAGAGATAAGCCAGCGCCCGCCTGAAACGCAGGCATTTCCGGGCATAATGCATAATAAGTTTATAATATTTGATGGGAGAGATAATGTTGCAACAAACGATTGGCTGTGGACAGGTTCATGGAATGTTACATCGACTGAATTAAACTGGAAAAATAATGTGGTCGAAATAAATGATCCGGCGATAGCTTCTGCTTATACAACAGAGTTTGAAGAAATGTGGGGAAGTGATACCGATACTCCTAATTCTTCAAATGCAAAGTTCGGATATCAGAAGGTTGATAATACAACTCACAATTTTACAATTGGCGGAAGAGAGATAGAAAGCTATTTCAGTCCTTCCGATGGCACAACGAGCAAAATTATAACACAGATCAATTCTGCAGATTACAGCATTTATCTTGCTCAATATGTTATTACAAGAGATGATATAAGAGATGCGATAATTTACGTCATAATTCGGGAATGAATGACCTGAGAGGAGTTGTTGATCAGACTGATGCAAACGGGACCGAATTTTATACTTTGCAAAATTATGGAGAGATGTTTGCAAACCCTTCTCCAACTCTTCATCATAAATATGGAATTATTGATGCTTCTTATCCTGATAGTGACCCTGTAGTAATAACCGGCTCGCATAACTGGTCTTCTGCGGCTGAGAATGATAATGATGAAAACACTTTAATAATACATGATCCTTATATTGCAAATCAATATATGCAGGAATTTAAAAGAGATATAATGATGCAGGCGGTACGGGTGTTTTTGTTGTACCATCTCCTCTTCCTGTTGAACTTGTTTCATTTAATGCTTTTGTTGAAAACAGAATTGTAAAATTAAAATGGTCAACTGCTACCGAATTGAATAATTCAGGGTTTTACATGGAAAAATCTTATGATAATCAGAACTGGTTTTCGTTGGGATTTATTGATGGAAAAGGAACGTCAAGCGAAACTAATAATTATTCTTTTAATGACAGCGTTTATATGCAGAGTGTTCAATATTACAGATTAAAGCAAACAGATTTTGATGGAAGTTTTCAGTATTCAAAAATTATTGAAGTGAATTCGACATTCAGCGTCATTTACTTTTCAGCTCTATCAAAATTATCCTAACCCGTTCAATCCTGTTACAACAATCAGATTTGAGGTTCCAACTGAACAGGAGATTGATCTTACGTTATTTGATATGCTCGGCAGGGAAGTTAAAACTTTATTTAAAGGAAAGGCTCCTGCAGGCATTATGGCAGTTGATTTTAATGCGGATGGGCTGCCGAGCGGTGTTTATATTTACAGGCTAAAAGCGGGGAATTTTCAAGCTTCAAAGAAGCTTATCTTAATTAAGTAAAAGTCTGTAACTCCTTTCTTTGTATTTATTTGGAAATACTTTAGCAACTTGGTATTTTTAAGCTTCAAAATTTTAAAAATTAAGGATAAAAAATGCCCGAGAACAATAATGGACATAAAGGAAAAATAGTAGAAGTAATTGGACCTGTAGTCGATATTGAATTTGAAGAAAACCATTTGCCTAAAATTTATAATGCCATTAAGATACCCCGCACAAACACCGAAGGAGAAGAAAATAATCTTATAGTCGAAGTACAACTTCATCTTGGTGAGGATACGGTACGCGCTGTTGCTATGGATTCTACCGATGGTCTTGTTCGCGGGATGGAGGCTTTTGATAGTGGCGAACCTATTTCCGTTCCTGTGGGGCCAAATACACTTGGCAGACTTTTAAACGTAATCGGAGAAGGAATTGATGGATTAGGAGAGATTAAATCCGAAAAAAGATATCCTATTCACAGAGACCCACCAAAGTTTAAGAACCTTACAACCAACAGTGAAATTTTTGAAACTGGAATAAAAGTTATTGATCTTATCGAACCTTATTCTAAAGGTGGAAAGACCGGACTTTTTGGCGGTGCAGGAGTAGGCAAAACAGTAATTATACAGGAATTAATTCATAACATTGCACAGGAACATAGCGGTTACTCTGTATTTGCCGGAGTTGGAGAAAGAACCCGTGAAGGAAATGATCTCTGGCTTGAAATGAAAGAATCGGGTGTGCTTGAAAAAACTTCTTTGGTATTCGGGCAGATGAATGAACCACCGGGAGCAAGATTGAGAATCGGTTTAACTGGTTTAACAATTGCTGAATATTTTCGTGATGAAGAGGGAAGAGATGTTCTTCTTTTTATAGATAACATATTTCGTTTTACACAGGCAGGTTCAGAAGTATCAGCTCTCTTAGGCCGTATGCCTTCTGCAGTTGGATATCAGCCAACTCTAGCCTCAGAAATGGGTGCTCTGCAGGAAAGAATTACTTCAACCGACAAAGGTTCTATTACTTCCGTACAGGCTATTTATGTACCTGCTGATGACTTAACTGACCCGGCGCCGGCAGCTGCTTTTGCTCATCTTGATGCAACAACAACATTAAGCCGTCAGATTTCCGAGCTTGGTATTTATCCCGCTGTCGATCCTCTTGATTCTACTTCAAGAATTCTTGAACCTGGAATTATTGGGCAGGAACATTATGATGTTGCCAAAAGATGTAAAGAAATTCTTCAGCAATATAAAGACCTGCAGGATATTATTAATATTCTTGGAATGGATGAATTATCCGATGAAGATAAAGTTGTGGTAAGAAGAGCCAGAAGAATACAAAGATTTTTCAGTCAGCCTTTCCATGTTGCAGAACAATTCACAGGATACAAAGGGAAGTATGTTAAGATTGAAGATACAATAAAAGGATTTAAAGGAATAATTGACGGTAAATATGATGATCTTCCTGAATCAGCTTTTATGTATGTAGGTACAATTGAAGAAGCAGTTGAAAAAGCTAAGAAGATGAGTGAATAATGGCTGAAGCTCTTTATCTTGAAATAATTACTCCTGCAAAAAGTATTTATAAAGGGAACATCCAATCAGTTACTATTCCGGGAGTTAAAGGAAGTTTCCAGGTTTTAAAAAACCACGCTCCTTTAATAAGTGTTTTTGAGATCGGGCTTATTAAAATAAAAGTGGATGATAAAACAACTAAATATTTTGCGACGTGCGGGGGAACTGTAGAAGTTTTAAAAAACAATGTTCTTGTTCTTGCAGATGCATTAGAAGCTATTGAAGAGATTGATGTTGAAAGAGCGCAAAGAGCGAAAGAAAGAGCTATGGAAAGATTGACTCAAAAAACCGAAGATACAGATATTGAAAGAGCGAGGGTTGCACTTGCCAGAGCTGTTAACAGATTAAATTTAGTTGAAAAGTATATCAGGTCGGAAGTTTAATTTATAAACCCATCTCCCATTACAATTGCCCCTGTTGTAAACCTTTCGGAAATCTTTTTCTCAAGACTTGTTAGATGCTTGAGTAAAAAATTTATCCTCTCGTTTTCTTTTCTTAAAGAAAGAAGCTTTTGTCTTTGCTTTAGATTTAAGCCCGATTTTTCAGCTATTTTGAAGGATTTAAGGGAAGTATCATTATAATTTTTCCAGAAAGAATCTTCTAGAGTAAAATTTATTTTCTTGATAATCCCTTCGAAATTTTCACGAAGCTCTTTCAAAAGAAGAGTATTAATCTCATCTGAATCATCAATGTATTCATCGATTGTAGCAACAATGTATCCATCCGAATGATTAATCTTTTTAAGAATTCTAAATCTGTTTATACCTTTTACAATAATATCCATCTCACCATTTTCTTTTTTTCTTTCAACTTTTACGATCTCTACATAACTGCCGACCTTTGACATTTCACTCAAAATAAGACTTACGATTCCAAAACCTGTTTTCTCATCAATGCATTTGTTTATCATCTTCTTATATCTCTCCTCAAAAATGTGCAATGGAACTTTTGAGAAAGGGAATACAACCAGGCTTAAAGGAAAAATAGGAATTGATTTGTTCATTATTGGATTTGATTAATTTAGAACTACAATTTAAACAAAATGCCGGACAAAGTCCGGCATAACTTAAAATAGATTACTATATTTTTTTCTATTTGGCGTCAACGAATCTTTTAGCAACCTCTGCCCAATTTATTACATTCCACCAATTTGCGATATAATCGGGGCGTTTATTCTGGTACTTTAGATAATAAGCATGTTCCCAAACATCAAGACCAAGGATAGGAACACCTTTTACTTCAGCAACATCCATAACAGGATTATCCTGGTTAGGTGTAGAAGTAATAACGAGTTTATCATTGCTTACAACAAGCCATGCCCAGCCCGAACCGAAACGTGTTGCAGCAGTTTTACTGAATTGTTCTTTGAAAGATTCAAATGTGCCGAAAGATGAAGTTATAGCCTCACCTAATGGACCATCGGGTTGACCGCCGCCTCCTTTTTTCATTATAGTCCAGAACAACGAATGATTGTAATGACCTCCGCCATTATTTCTTACTGCAGTTGGCAGACCGGAAACTTTCTTAAGTAAATCTTCAAGAGATTTGCCTTCCATATCTGTTCCTGCAACTGCGTTATTCAAATTTGTAACATAACCGTTATGATGTTTGGTATAGTGTATTTCCATTGTAGTCTTATCTATATAAGGCTCTAATGCATCATAATCATAAGGTAACTTGGGCAATTCAAATTTTCCCATTAAACTCCTCCTTCTGGTTTGATTAGATATTTTTTCGAGTGATTTTGTTAAAGGTTCAAAACCCGCTATAAGCGGGATAGTTCCAACAGTAAAAATAAAATTTCTTCGCTTCAATTTTGCACCTCATGAAACATCAGCGATTTAGTTAAACAGAGAACGATTCTCCACATCCACAGGTTTTGGTCGCGTTAGGATTGTTGAAAATAAATCCTCTGCCGTTTAATCCGTCGGTAAAATCAAGTTCCATTCCTGAAAGATAGAAAAGACTTTTACCATCAACAAAAAGCTTAATACCATTTTCTTCTATAATGGTATCACCTTCACGGTATTCTCCATCGAAACCGAGCGTATAAGTTAACCCGGAACAGCCGCCGCCTTTTACTCCTACCCGCAAGCCAAAGTTTTCAGGAACTTTATTCTCTTTCATAATCGCTTTAACCTGGTTAACGGCTTTTTCTGTAATTTTTATTTCGGTTTCATTCTGAACGTTTGTCATGTTTCACCTATCATTTGTTTAACTAAGTAACAAAATTATCTGATATATTCAAGACATCTAGAATTATAACGGATCGCCCGGAGTTGTTGTTACAAATTCCGGCATATCTACTTTCCATGTATTAGCTGATGTTTTTACAAATATTCCTTGCTCCTCGAGATACTCAGCATATTTAGTTGCTAGTTCCTGTGAATCGGTATAGCACATTCCTTTTCCTTTTTTTTCAAAGTATCCTTTAACTCCATAGTGAAGATCTCTGAAAAAGAAATTCGAATTATGAAATACCGGGAACTTAGCTTTTAAGTAACTTAAGAAAATCTGTTGTTCAGATTTTAGCTGCTCGAGATATTTATTTACTATTTTCTTCATATTATCCCCTTTATATTATTTCTGTAACCATTATATTCTTTAAAAGGTTATCGATTTTATTTTGAACTTTAACAAGCGGATCTCTGATCATGCAGCAATCATAGTGATTGCAATCTTTAACGGAGCTTCCTTCCATCATACAATTAGTTATTTGATGTCTTGGTTCGACGGCAGAAATAATATCAATTAAAGATATATCCGAAGTACCTTTACCAAGTTTGTATCCGCCCTTTGCTCCCTGAATTGAAAGTACAACATTGTATCTTGTTAACTGTTGAAGAACTTTAGATATAAGTTCGTATGGCAAATTATAATTCTTAGATATTTCTCTCGCAGTTACGCATGATTTATTCTGCTGCAAAGCAATATACTTTACTGCCATTAAAGCGTATTCAGATTTTTTAGATAATTTTAACATAAAATAAGACTTCTTTAGTCGGGTATAAAAGTATGGAAAAATTGATAGAAATGCAAGATTAAGGATTATCTTTAGATGTAATCACTTTTTAAAGATTGTATATAGAATTGTGCTTTGCTATTTTATTAAACAAAAAGGATTAATATTATGACTGATATCCGACCTAAATATATTGTGGACGAAAATAATAAAAAGATTGCTGTTCAGCTTGACATAAATACATTTGAAAAAATAGAAGAGATTCTTGAGAATTTTGCTCTAGTACAGCTTATTAAAGAAACTGAAAAAGAAGAGAAACTTTCAGTGCATGAAGCAAAGGATTTCTATAAAACTCTGGATAAGAACGAGTGACGGTAGAGTATCGCAAACGTTTTCTCAAAGAACTTGCAAGAATCCCTTCTTCGATAAGAAAAGAGATTGAAACATTTGTCTTTGAAGAGTTCGTAAAATATGATACAATCTTTGAAAGCAAGAAGGTTGAACAATTAAAAAATTATCCTGGTTTTTATAAGATTCGATTTGGTGATTACCGACTTGGAATAAAAAAGGATGGAGATACAATTATTTTTGAACGTGCTCTTCATCGAAAAGATATTTACCGCTATTTTCCATAAAAAAATCCACAATAATTGTCACTCATTTTTTGTAACTACAACAAGTTTTCCGTGATTTATGAAAATTAGCTATGAACAAAAATCTTACTCATTTCCGAGTATAAACAAACTTAATAGGATAGTGCCTACAATAAGCATTCCTTGTGCTTTTTCTTGTTTGATTCTATTGGCAATAGCAGCTACATGATTCTTCAAATTAAACATTGTCGAACCCTTAAGATCTAATGCTTGAATATTATTCATCCAACCCGGTAATTCTTCTGGGGCAATATCCCAAATAATAGGAACTAATTTTTTTGAAAATAGCAATGTGCCACCAATTTCTTGATTTACAAAAGCTGATTTACAGGCTTCTCGGCTTGCGAGTACAATTACCCAATTACTATTTCTGAGATTGTTAAGAATTTCAGTAGACCATTGTTGACCAGGCAGCAATGATGCAGAAGCTTTAAAAGATGTTACACCAAGTCGATTTAATTCTGAATATATAAAATCTGCTAATTTATTGTCTTTATTAGAATAGCTTATAAAACAATCAGGCATTTATTATCAATCTCCTTAGTTATGATCAAAATATTACAGATATTAAGATGTCCCATTCGTATTGCGATTCAAACTTAGTTTTTTAAGAAAGAGAAACAAGAGGAACGCAGAGTTAAAACAACATATGTTATAACTCATTAGAAATGTCAGTAGTTAAAACAACATATTTGAATGATTGTATGAATGAATGGTTGAATGAGATTTCCATTCAGTCATTCAGATCAATCAGTCATTAAACGGCAGAATTTTATGAGCACTTAAAACCCCATCAATCCAATTGAGCTTTTTGCAAAGTTTATGAGAGGTGTGAAGTAAATGCCGAAAAGAAATATTGGGATAAGTAAAAATATTAATATAGCAAATGCGGCAGGGGAGACAGGGACAACAGGCAATTCTTTTTCCGGCCTTATTAAATATAAATTCTTCAAGACTTTTTATATAATAATAAAGTGATACAACTGTATTAAGCAATGCTATTACAGCAACGACAATCATCTTTGCATCTACAAGAGCGATAAAGATATAAAGCTTTCCAATAAAACCCGCCGTAGGAGGAATTCCAGTTAATGAGACGAGGAAAACTGCAATTGAAAATCCGAGGAAAGGCATCGAGTAACCGAGTCCTTTGTAATCATCAGTTTCTTCACTTCCGATTTTGTTAGCAATTATCATTACGACAAAAAAAGCGCCGACATTCATAAAAGCATAAACAGCAAAGTAAATAAGTATTGTAAAAAATCAAGACTATTTATGAGGTTAACAGAATATAATATGGTAATCAAAAAAATATTTTTTGATTACTTCTTTAGTAAACTTTTTCCAATTGCTTTTGGTGTTTTGAAGCCCATCAATTCACCGGTTGTTGCACATAAATCATATTGATAATGAACGTCAGAAATCACTTTATTTTTTGCGAAACTTTTGCCAAGAGCTAATAGCATAATATGTTCACATCCATCGCAATGGTCTCCGTGAGATGTAAAATCAGTTGTGTGCCTGCCGTGATCATCTGTTACAAATAAAGTAGTTTTGTTTTTATAGAAAGGATCGCTCTGGATTTTTTCCCATAAGAGGTAAACAAGACTGTCCGCGTTTGTTATGGCTTTTAAATAACCATTCCAATCGTGAGCATGTCCTCTCAGGTCAACATCAGGAAAATTAACCATAGTTAATCGTGGATGATATTTATTCATTATTTTTATAAGATTATTATAAACTTGATCGTCTGTGGTATCTACGCAATCAACAGATGACCTGTAGTTTTTCCCGTATTTATTATCTGTGCTGTATGATAAAGCACCTAATTTAGATTTCCCGGCAATCATAAAACTTTCAGTAACCGAAGTCCCTTTTTCTTTTCTAAAATATTCAAAAAGAGTTGGCTTGGTTGGTCTTTCAGAGCCATCATTGGCAATTTGCTGCCATGTACCTGTTAACATCGAGCTATGACCGGGGGAAGTTTTAGTTTGTCCTTCGTCAGAGATTCTAAAGTTAGTATAAACTGTGCCTAATGGTTTCAAATCATTATACATGTAAGGAATGTATTTCGCTTTTGCACCGAACGTTTCACTATACCTTGCACCATCTATTACAACAATGATAACATTGTTGGTATTTTTTCCTGATTGTGAATAAACCGAATGGATGCTTAAGATCAGGAAGAAGACAAGTGTTAAATTTTTTTTCATAACCTTTATCCAAATAAATTTTAAAGTGTTATCTAAAAGTAAATATTTTCCGGACTTATAAAATTGAAAACTAATATAATTATTTTTTTAAACTTGGATAATAACTCCATTGTTAAAAATTGGTTAAGAAGTTGTTATGATATTAATAATTAAATGTTAATACAAAGATTAAAATTTTAAACTATCTTTGTTTATCCTGATTTTCAAATAATCTTAAGTGATATAGTATGTACAATCTGCCATATTATAAAGAAAACAATAAAGAAGTTGTTCTTCAGTTCATTCATCAACATCCTTTTGCATTTTTAGCTGGCTGCTCTGAAAAAGGCGAACCGGTTGCTACCCAGGTTCCTGTATTTATCGATGAAAGGGAAGGGAAGCTCTTTCTTACAGGACATATAATGAGGCAAACAGATCATCATAAAGCGTTTGAAAAAAATCCAAAAGTTCTTGCTGTTTTTAGTAGTCCGCACACATATGTTAGTGCAACGTGGTACAGCAATCCTCATCAGGCTTCTACATGGAATTATATGAGCGTTCATGTAAAAGGATTATTAAAATTTCTGGATGAAGAAGGCTTAATCAATGTTCTGAAAAAAACCACATTACATTTTGAAAACGGTAACTCACAATCCACTACAATATTTGATAACCTGTCAAAGGATTATGTTAGCAAGTTAATCAAAGCAATAATAGCCTTTGAAATTGAAGTAACCGAAATTGATAATGTGTTTAAGTTAAGCCAGGACCGTGATGAAGAAAGCTATAAAAACATTATTGAGAAATTAGAAAAGCAGGGAAGCGATAGTAAATATATAGCCGAAGAAATGAGAAAAAGAATCTCAAGATTTGATAATATAGATTCTAATAATAATGAGAACTAAATGCCTTCGTTAAGTAAAAAATTATCCTTTTTAGATAGATACCTAACACTATGGATTTTCCTTGCAATGTTTGTCGGAGTATTCTCCGGCTATCTATTTCCGGGAGTTGTTGATTTCTGGAATACATTTCAATCAGGTACAACAAATATTCCAATTGCAGTTGGATTAATTTTAATGATGTATCCTCCTCTTGCAAAAGTAAAATATGAAGAACTAGGAGACGTATTTAAGAATGTAAAAATTCTTTCTCTTTCATTAATTCAGAACTGGGTTATTGGTCCTGTGCTAATGTTTTTTCTTGCTGTAATTTTTTTACAGGATTATCCAGATTATATGGCAGGATTGATTATGATTGGTCTTGCACGCTGCATTGCAATGGTAATTGTTTGGAATGAACTTGCTAAAGGTGATACAGAGTATGCGGCGGGATTGGTAGCATTCAATTCTATTTTCCAGGTATTATTCTTTTCTGTTTATGCCTATGTCTTCTTAACGGTTTTTCCCAAGTGGCTTGGGACTTCAGACTTTTGTTGTAAATATAACTATCGGACAAATTGCCGAAAGTGTTTTCATTTATCTTGGCATTCCTTTTATATCGGGAATGATGACAAGATTGATATTATTAAAATTAAAAGGTAAAGAATGGTATGAGAAAAAATTCATTCCTAAAATTAGCCCGGTTACTTTAATTGCTTTGCTGTTTACAATCTTAGTGATGTTTTCACTTAAAGGAGAATACATTGTTAAAATTCCATTAGATGTTGTGCGAATAGCAATACCTTTGGTTTTCTATTTTGTGATTATGTTTTTTGTTTCATTTTATCTTGGGAAAAAAGTCGGTGCGGATTATTCAAAAACGACAACGCTTTCTTTCACCGCAGCCAGTAATAATTTTGAATTGGCAATTGCAGTTGCAATTGCAGTATTCGGAATAAACAGCGGGGAAGCTTTTGCAGCAGTTATTGGTCCTCTTGTTGAGGTTCCTGTTTTAATATTGCTAGTAAATGTAGCTCTCTTTTTCCAGAAGAAATATTTTGGTGATGAAGTTGAAGCATCTGATATAAAAGCTTCCGAATGTGCGACAGAAATTTCAGGTAAGAAAGTATTGAGGAAAAAAACAGATAAAGCAAAATGAAATTTTAAATCATCGTATAGTTACTCCTTTCTTTCATTTAATCTCATATACATTTTAGAGCAGATGCTGAATTTTTTCATCATCTGCTTTTCTTTTTCATTTCTGAAAATAAATAATCTTAATTCTCCCATAAATAAGAATCTTCCAAATCTCATCTTTCTAATTCAGAAGAATATGAATAAAACTCTCCGGCATACTATATGAGTAGTTACTCATATAGTCAATTAATTCATAATGATTGGATTTAAATATGCAAAAGACACAAGAGGAATTAAAAGCAAACATTTTAACCGCACTTGCTCATCCCAACCGGATACGCATTCTTGAATTTTTAAAAAACGGAATAAAATGCAATTGTGAGATTGCACCAGCTTTAGAACTTGAGCAATCGAACCTATCAAGGCATATGAAAATTCTTGTACAGGAAGGAATTGTAATTTCCTGGAAAGATGGATTAAGAGTGAATTATAAAATAGCTGATGAGAGAATTTTTGACATTTTTGATACTGCAGGAAGTGTTGTGCGTAAATCAATAAAAGAAAAAATAAAAGTTTTGGAAGAAGTTTAATTCTACAGAGGAAAATAATTATGAATATCAAAGTGCTTGGTCCCGGTTGTATGAATTGTGTTACGCTTGAGAAGCGGACATCGGAGGCAATAAAAAAATTAAACCTTGAAGCAGAAATAGAAAAAATAACTGACTATGATAAAATATTATCTTATGGAATTGTTAGAACACCCGGATTACTTATAGATAATAAAATAGCTGTTCAAGGACGTGTGCCAACAGTTGAACAAATTCAGGAAATCATAAAGCAATATTCAGAATAAGAAAGCAGGGGATATAAACTTGAACTGGAAAGAACAATATAAATCGTTTTTGTGGATACTCGGGTTCTTTCTATTTGCATACTTTACTGCCGATTGAGAATGAATCATTTAAGAAACCAATTATCGAAGCATTCGCATCTTGCTAAATGGTATGCACAGGAACATGTTCTGCTTTGTCTTATACCTGCATTTTTTATTGCCGGAGTAATTGCTGTTTTTATTAGCCAGGCATGCTGTTGTAAAATATTTTGGTGCGAAATCAAAAAAATGGATTGCATATCTTGTTGCTTCTGTGTTCGGGGACAATCTTAGCTGTTTGCTCTTGCACAGTGTCTCCCTCTATTTTCAACATTACATAAAAGAGGCGCTGGCTTAGGTCCAGCAATGGCTTTTCTTTATTCTGGTCCTGCAATAAATATTCTTGCAATAATTTTAACTGCCCGTATACTCGGAATTGAATTAGGTGTTGCAAGAGTAATCGGCGCAGTTTCATTCAGTGTTATCATCGGATTGATAATGGCTTTCATTTATCGAAAAGAAGAAAAAGAAAGTGCAGAACAATCAGCTTGCAATGCCCGATGTTGAAGAACCGCGACCTTTCTGGCAAACAGCACTTCATTTTTTTATTCTTGTTGGAATTCTTGTTTTTGTTAATTGGGGAAAGCCGGATTCAACTGAAGGTTTCTGGTATTGTGTTTTTGCAAACAAATGGTTTATCACTTCAATATTCGGAATTGGGTTTGCCCTTTCGATGGCTTACATAATAAAAGTAAAAAAGACTTTATGTTATTCTTGGAACAATCGCGGTAATAATATCAGCAATTTTCTTTTATCATAATCCAATTATTCCTTTTATTGTTGCAGTTGATTGCAACAACAATTGCTCTTAACTTTTCAAAAGATGAACCAAACCAATGGCTTGGAGAAACGTGGGGATTTACAAAACAAATTATGCCTCTGCTTGGAGCAGGAGTTTTAGTAGCAGGATTTTTACTCGGTTCAAACAATGACAATGGCGGAATCATTCCAAATGAATGGATTGCAAATCTTGTCGGTGGTAATTCATTGTTTTCAAATTTCTTTGCATCTATTACGGGTGCGTTTATGTATTTCGCAACGTTAACAGAGATTCCGATTCTTCAGGGATTAATAAACAGCGGAATGGGAAAAGGTCCAGCGCTTGCATTGCTACTTGCGGGTCCGGCTTTATCTTTGCCAAATATGCTGGTAATAAGAAGCGTAATCGGAACACAAAAAACAGTTGTATATGTATCGCTTGTTGTAATAATGGCAACAATCACGGGACTTATTTATGGATCGATATTTTAAGTGAAGAATTTTATGACGCTAAGATTATTGCTCACCTTGATAACGTTTAATGTCGGCGTAGTGCATTTATATGCACAAGTGCCTTTGCTTATTAACAAGGCTGCTGCAGATGTTTTTCTTTCATTTGAGGAAAATAAATCATTACCCGTAACTGAACTGAAATCACTTAATTTAATTCTTAATTCAGAAGTTGATAATATAGAATTTGTAAAAGAATACTCAACTGCGAAAGCAGCTTACGACAGCTTAATAAATCACTTCAAAGAATTTGAATCAGAATATAAGAACATATCTTCTGACTCTGCTTTGTCTCTTTTCAATCAATGGTATCTGCATTTCAGCAATACTTTTTACGATTACCTCAAGCGGAAATTTTTCTCATCAACAAAAACAAAAATTATTCTTTTCAGCGCTTCAATGTCTTGCTATTGCACACTTGAGATGTGTAAAAACCAAACGATAGATATTCTAAAATTCATTAAAGAAAATAATGAAGAATATGATTGCTGGATTGTTGATTCATACTGGCATAATGAGCTTCAAATAAAATATGAAATATTTTTTCGCCATCAGTTATTGTACTGGATACTAGCAATGAAGTGTTTTATAAAATTGAATATGATGAAAATATGATTATTAAGCTTATTAAATTCTCAATAATAGATCACATGGAAAAATTACATTAGGAGGTTACTATGTTTCAATTACCAGAATGGACTTTCGAATTTCACGGACATCGCTGCCCGTTTATGCCAATCGGTTATAGAATGGGAACCGTGGCACTACAAAAATTAAGTGTTGAGAAAAAGTCTCGATCACCAGATGCATGTATTTTCAGAAATGGGAATCGGTCATCCGCAAGGGTGTATGCAAGATGGAATAATGTCTGCAACTGGTGCTACCTTTGGCAAAGGGATGATTGATAGAATGAACTACGGAAAAGTTGCCGCAACATTCTGGTATCCTGGGAAAAAAGATACAGTAAGAATTGTTCTGAAAAATGAATTCCAGGATAAACTTGCACCACATGAATTTTTCAAATATCGTAAACAAGGAATTGAACCTTCTGAAATTCCTGAGAATGTAAGAAAAGATATAATTGATATAGTTCTTGATGCATCGAATGAAGATCTGTTTAATGTAGAAGTATTACAAGATTTCAAATATGATCCTGTTAAAGGCTCATTCAATAAAGCAAAATGCGAAGTATGCGGCGAGTATGTTTTTGAAAGATATCTACGTGTAAAAGATGGAAAGAAAGTATGTATTCCTTGTTCTGAAAGAGAAGCTGAAGAAACAGTAATTCATTTACCAAAGATTGGATAAAAATTTTTAATAGTTATTCCTGCAAAAGCGGGAATACATAAACTTAAAGCAAAATAAATGTTATATGTAATTGTAACAGCATTAATTTTTTTAGTTTCATTCATATTTGCCATGCTTGGATTAGGTGGTGGAATGGTTTATGTCCCAATTCTTAAATGGGCTGGATTTCCTATGAAAGAAGTTGCAATTCCACTTGGACTTTTACTAAATGGGTTGAATACATTACTGGCATTAATTCCATTTTCAAGAAAAAAATTAGTTGATTGGAAAGGCGGAGCTGCTATGGCAGTTGCCGCATTAATCTTTTCACCACTTGGCGCTTACACCTCTAAATTTGTTCCGGAAAAACCATTGATGATTTTATTTGCAATCGCAGTTATAGTTGCTGCGGTTCGAACTCTTTGGGCTTCAAATCAAAAAGAGCCGGAAGAAGTAATGCCCTTGAAGAAACGTTCAATTATTGGTGCAGGAGTTGGCGCATTTGCCGGGTTTGCCGGCGGATTACTCGGCATCGGTGGCGGATTTATCATAGCTCCAATTCTAATGTGGATGGGTTATAAAACCAAAGAAGCTGCAGCTACAACAGCTTTTGTAGTAACCTTTTCGTCATTCAGTGGATATTTAGGACACGCAGCAGAAGGACAAATGAACTGGACTTTAACAATTTTAGTTGTTATTGCAGTAATCATTGCATCGCAGCTTGGCGGAATGTTTATGTCCGGTAAAGCAAAACCAAAAATGGTAAAGCAAGTTTATGCAATTGTGCTTTTAGGAATTGCAGTTAAAATGATTTGGGGTGTGTTATGAGAACTTCTAAAGACTATTTGAAAAAGGTTAAATAATATTTATGTCACGTAAACACTTGCCTAACACCAAAGAACATACTTCAGAGAAAAATCTTTTCATCACAATGGCTCTGAATTTTTTTATTACGATTGCAGAAGTTCTCGGTGGATTTATTTCCGGAAGCTTGTCTCTAATTTCTGATGCGATGCATAACTTTAGCGATGGTATTGCAATTTTAATTACCTACATTGCAATGCGATTAAGTAAAAAACCCAAAACTCTCAAATATACATTCGGACTAAAACGCGCTGAGATTATTGCTGCAATTATAAATGCAACTACACTCATTATTATAAGTTTCTTCCTGATCAAAGAAGCGATTGACAGATTTTCCAATCCATCGCCTATCACTGGCAGTATGATGTTAATCGTTGCTTCATTAGGACTGATTGCTAATGTTATTGGGACACTTCTACTTAAAAAAGGTTCAACAAATAATCTTAACATACGTGCAGCATATTTTCATTTATTGAGCGATGCTGTTTCTTCTCTTGCGGTAATCATCGGGGCAGTATTTATAATTTTCTATCAAATTTATTGGATAGACCCGCTTTTAACAGTTCTAATTTCCGTCTACATCTTGAAAGAAACTTATGAGATAGTTAAAGAAGCTCTTGATGTTATTATGATGTCATCGCCGAAAGGAATTGAGTTGAATGAGTTAAAAAATTTGGTAGAATCGATAACCGGAGTAAAAAATGTTCATCACATTCATTTATGGAGAATGAATGATAACGACACCCACTTTGAAGCACACATTGAAGTTGAAGATATGGCGGTTAGTAAAACCATAGATATTCAAAAACAGATTGAAGGGAGGCTTCACGATAAATATGAAATCAATCATACAACTTTGCAATTTGAGTGTGATAAGTGTGATCATAAAACAATAATATAATTTGGAGAATAAAATGAATAAAATACCAATGGAACTATTAAAACATTTTGCATCAGAGTTTGCAGAGAACCAAATGCAAGAAAAGTCTCTCATCTTCGAGAGCGAGAAATACCAAAAGGTTCCCAATAAGTATTAAATACTTATTGGTATTGGAGTTGCCGCAGCTTTAGGCAGTGATACTTGTACTCAGATGTGGACTAATATGGCAAAGCAAAATGGTATTACAAACGAAGAGATTGTCGAGGCTATGCAGGTTGTTTACACTTACCAGAATGGACTTTTGAATTTCACGGACATCGCTGCCCTTTTATGCCGATTGGTTACAGAATGGGAACCGTTGCATTAGAAAAATTAGGCGTTGGAAAAAGTTTAGATCATCAAATGCATGTATTTTCTGAAATGGGTATCGGTCATCCGCAGGGTTGTATGCAAGACGGAATTATGTCTTCAACGGGTGCAACTTTCGGCAAAGGAATGATTGAAAAAATGAATTACGGAAAGATTGCAGCAATCTTTTGGTATCCGGGTAAAAAAGACGCTGTTAGAATTGTATTGAAAAATGAATTCCAGGATAAGCTTGCACCGCACGAATTTTTCAAATTTCGTAAACAAGGAATTGAACCATCCGAGATACCGGAAAATGTACGTCTTGATATTATCAATATGGTTCTCAATGCTACAAATGAAGAACTCTTCAATGTAACAGTTTTACAGAATTACAATTACACATCTGTTAAAGGTTCTTTCAACAAAGCAAAGTGCGAAGTTTGCAGCGAATATGTTTTTGAAAGATACTTGCGCGTAAAGGATGGTAAGAAGGTTTGCATTTCTTGTTCAGAAAGAACGAGTGAAGAGGTTATAATTCATTTACCGAATATTGAATAAATGTACTGTGTCGTTGTGAGTTCCGAGAAATCGGGACAAAGCAATCCCAACAATTTGAGAGAGATTGCTTCGCTATGCTCGCAATATCAAGAGAATAAAAAATAAAATAAATAATGTTATACATAATAGTATCTATACTAATATTTATTGTCTCATTCGTATTTGCAATGCTTGGTTTAGGCGGTGGTATGGTTTACGTGCCTATTCTTAAATGGGCTGGATTTCCTATGAAAGAAGTTGCAATTCCTCTCGGACTTTTGCTGAACGGATTGAACACACTGCTCGCACTAATTCCTTTTTCAAGAAAAAAATTAGTTGATTGGAAAGGCGGAGCTGCTATGGCAGTTGCCGCATTAATCTTTTCACCGCTTGGTGCTTACACTTCTAAATTTGTCCCAGAAAAGCCATTGATGATATTGTTTGCAATTGCAGTGGCAATTGCAGCGGTCAGAACTCTTTGGGCTTCCAATCAAAAAGAACCGGAAGAAGTAATGCCATTGAAGAGAAGATCAATCATTGGTGCTGGAGTTGGTGCCTTAGCCGGGTTTGCTGGTGGATTGCTCGGCATCGGCGGCGGATTTATCATCGCTCCAATTTTAATGTGGATGGGTTATAAAACTAAAGAAGCCGCAGCTACAACAGCATTCGTTGTAACGTTCTCGTCATTTAGTGGATATTTAGGACACGCAGCTGAAGGTGAAATGAATTGGACTTTAACAATCTTGGTTGTTATTTCTGTAATAATTGCGTCGCAGCTTGGTGCAATGTTTATGTCCGGTAAAGCAAAACCAAAAATGGTAAAGCAGGTTTATGCTGTTGTGCTTTTAGGAATTGCAATAAAAATGATTTGGAGTGTGTTGTGAGAACTTCTAAAGACTATTTGAAAAAGGTTAAATAATATTTATGTCACATAAACACTTGCCTAACACCAAACAAAATACTTCAGAGAAAAATCTGTTCATTACAATGGCTCTTAACTTTCTTATAACTATTGCAGAAGTTATTGGTGGATTTATCTCCGGTAGTTTATCTTTAATCTCTGATGCTCTGCATAACTTTAGCGATGGTATTGCAATTATAATTACCTACATTGCAATGCGTTTAAGTAAAAAGCCCAAAACACTCAAATATACTTTTGGATTAAAACGCGCTGAGATAATAGCTGCAATAATAAATGCAAGTACACTCATAATTATTAGTTTCTTTTTAATTAAAGAGGCTATTGAAAGATTTACTAACCCTCCACAGATTACTGGAAGTTTAATGTTGATTGTTGCTTCGTTAGGATTAATTGCTAATGTAGCCGGGACACTATTGCTTAAAAACGGTTCAAAGAATAATCTCAACATTCGTGCTGCATATTTTCATTTGTTGAGTGACGCAGTTTCTTCTCTTGCTGTTATAATCGGTGCACTGTTTATAATTTTTTATAAGATTAACTGGATTGATCCACTATTAACTATTCTTATTTCGGTTTACATCTTAAAAGAAACATATAAGATTGTAAAGGAATCGGTTGACGTAATGATGATGTCATCTCCGGAGGGAGTTGACTTGAATAAATTAAAATTTTTGGTGGAAACTATACCTGGAGTAAAAAATATTCATCACGTTCATATCTGGAAATTAAACGATAACGATACTCACTTTGAGGCGCACATAGATGTGGATGATATTACTATTAGTGAGACATCTGAAATTCAAAAACAGATTGAAGATAAACTTCACGAGCGGTTCGAAATCAATCATACAACTTTACAGTTTGAGTGTGATAAGTGTGATAATAAAACAATAATATAATTAGGAGATAAAATGACTGACCAGAAAAAATCACCAATGGAACTATTAAAACATTTTGTGCCGGAGTTATGAAACAGGCAATTGATAACGATACAATTGCAAATTCATTAAAACTATTAGAAGGAGAAAAATAAATGTTATCAGTAAAAATACTTGGTCCCGGTTGTTCAAAATGCAGAACACTTGAAGCAAAGGTAAGGGACGTTGTCACAAAAAATAATGTCGAAGCAGAAATTTCTAAAGTAGAAGATATAGATGATATGATGAGCTATGGTATTATGATGACACCAGCTTTGGTAGTAAATGAAAAAGTAAAAAGTTTCGGCATCATTCCAAAGGATGATCAAATTCTTAAATGGTTAAAAGAAGGAATAAACTAATGAAAACAAAATCAACACTTATATTTCTTGTATCAATTATAATTGCAGTGAGCTTTGTTCTTTCAGCCCAATCAAAAGAAAAGAAAAACAACACAACAAAAGCCAAAGTTACATTTATTGAGCTTGGTTCAGTTAACTGTATTCCGTGTAAAGCGATGCAGCCGGTTATGAAAAACATTGAGAAGAAATATGACAATCAGGTTAAGGTAATTTTTTATGATGTGTGGACACAAGAGCAAAGACCGTATGCAGAAAAGTATGGCATCAAACTGATTCCTACTCAAGTATTTCTTGATGAGAATGGAAAAGAATTTCACCGCCACGAGGGATTTTATCCTGAAGAAGAAATTGATAAGATTCTTAAAGGAAAAGGACTAAAGCAAAAAAAATAAAGGGCTGATATGATTGAAAGTATTTTTACTACACTTTACGAGGCAATGACAGGCACCGTTTGGCTTGCTATTATTGCTTCATTCGGATGGGGAGTTTTAAGTATTTTCCTTTCACCATGTCATTTGTCAAGTATTCCCCTTGTTGTTGGTTTCATAAGTTCACAGGGAAAGATTTCAATCGGAAGAACATTTAATATATCTCTCGTTTTTGCTGTTGGTATCTTACTTACAATTGCAGCAATAGGAGTAATTACCGCTTCACTTGGGCGTTTGATGGGAGATGTTGGAAGCGTTGGGAATTATCTTGGTTGCCGGAATATTCTTTATAGTCGGACTTTACCTGTTAGACATTATCAAACTTGATTGGAATTCAGCCGGATTACGAAGAACAAAATCAAAAGGTTTGCTTGCAGCACTGATACTCGGCTTGCTTTTTGGAATTGCATTAGGTCCGTGTACATTTGCATATATGGCTCCCGTGCTTGGAGTTGTTTTTCAAACTGCACAAACAAATTATTTTCTTGCTTTAATTTTTTTACTCGCATTTGGAATTGGACATTGTTCAGTAATTGTTGGGGCCGGAACATTAACCGGAAAAGTTCAGAAATATTTAAATTGGTCTGAAGAATCTAAAACTATTTTATGGATAAAAAGAGTTTGCGGAGTGTTAGTAATACTTGGCGGATTGTATTTAATATTATCTATAAATTAACTTCACTTTCAATAATATTATTGTTAAATCTTAACAATTCCTTAACATAAAAGAAAAGAAGAATATTTAAATTTAAATAATCAAAATTTTATAATGGAAAATAAATGACAAAAATTAAAGTTCTATTTGTTTGTGTTCATAATAGTGCGAGAAGCCAGATGTCGGAGGCTTTTCTTAATCATTATTTTGGTGATAAATTTGAAGCTGAAAGTGCAGGACTTGAGCCGGGTAAATTAAATCCAGTTGTTGTTGATGCGATGAAAGAAATTGGAATCGATATATCAGGCAACAAAACAAAATCTGTATTTGATTATTTCAAGCAGGGGAAAATGTTCAAGTATGTTATAACAGTTTGCGATCAAACTGCAGCCGAAAGATGTCCGATATTTCCAGGTGTTTCAGAAAAAATTCATTGGAGTTTCCCGGATCCTTCTGCTTTACAAGGGACTTATGAAGAAAAGCTCGAAGGGACGAAGGATATTCGTAATCTTATAGAGAAGCAGATAAAAACCTGGGCTGAAGAAATAATTAAAGTTTCTGTTTAACACACTTAATTCCGTCTCAAAAAATATACTTAAAGCTCTTACTTATTATCAGGTAAATGAAAATCTTTAAGCTTTTTCCTATGAGCTACAATTTCATTTTCCGTTAAAAAGATTACGTCTTCCGAAATGTTTGTGGCGTGGTCGGCAAGCCTTTCTATATGTCTTGATAGTACAATTAGGTGTGCACAAGGTTCGGCAAGTTCAGGATTGGTTTTTATTTTTTCAACAAGCTGGCTGAATATTTTTTTACTTAGGTCATCAACTGTATTATCAATCATCCAGATATTATTTGCAAGCTGCTCATCCTGGTTTATAAATGCTGTTATCGCATCTTTAACCATAACACGTGCTGTATTACCCATTTTAAGAAGGTCGATTCCGGCAATAATTTCATTAAAATTTTCAGTTCTTCTTACTCTCTGCACAATATTAACTGCAATATCTCCGCAGCGTTCAAGCTGGCTGTCAATTTTTATTGCAGTAAGAATAAAGCGAAGATCACTTGCAACAGGCTGAAAGAGTGCGAGAAGGTTTTCACACTTTGCCATTATTAAATTGTCATAAGCATCAACTTCACGGTCCTTTTGCTTAATTTTTTTGTAAAGATCAACATTGCCTTCTGCCATAATATCAAAACAATTTTCTACCTGCTCGTCAACGAGGGAAGCCATTTTATTAATAACGGTTTTTAATTCTTCTAATTCCTTTTCGAAATGTCTTTCCATTATCCAAACCTTCCCGTAACATAATCTTCTGTCTGCTTCTTAGAAGGTGCTGTAAATATTTTTGTCGTCTTATTGTATTCGACTAACTCACCCATATACATTAAAGAAGTGTAATCACTTATGCGTGCAGCCTGCTGCATATTATGAGTAACAATAATTATTGTATAACTGTTTTTTAATCCCAAAAGCATTTCTTCTATTTTTGCTGTTGAAATCGGATCGAGTGCGCTTGTTGGTTCATCAAGGAGAATAATTTCCGGGTTTACAGCTAAAGTGCGCGCTATACACAACCGCTGCTGCTGACCTCCCGATAAACTGGCACCCGAAATTTTCAGGTTATCTTTTACTTCATCCCAGAGGAATGCTTGTTTCAATGTTTGTTCGACAATTTCAGCGAGCTTTTTTCTATTATGTGTTCCATTTAATCGTAAACCTATCGTTACATTTTCACTAATCGACATAGTAGGAAAACAATTTGGTTTTTGAAAAACCATTCCTACTTTTTTTCTTAACCAGACAGGATCATGATTAAATATGTTTTCTTTATCTAATAATATTTTTCCTTCTATAGTGCCGCCGACTTCTTCATGCATTCTGTTAAAACAACGAAGTAAAGTTGATTTGCCACATCCAGACGGACCAATAATCGCAGTGATTTTATTTTCCAAAATATTCATTGAGAGATCTCGCAATGCTTTACTCTTTCCAAAAAATGCATTGAGAGAATCAACTTGAATTTTAGTCGCAGGTTCCGGCTTATGGTCTTTTTTCTTAGATGTATCTAATAGTTCTTCCAACTTGACTACTCAATTGATTTACAATTTTATCTTTTTCTCGTTACCAATCTAAAGGTGATGTTTATAAACAAAATAACCATGATTAAAACTAATGCTGCTGCCCATGACTGACGGATCCAGTCGTCAAAGGGAGCTTTTGAATAATCATAAATGAATACAGTAAGAGAGGCAATGGGTTGATCGAGCTGTGTTGACCAGAATCTATTCCCTAATGCAGTGAATAATAAGGGTGCAGTTTCGCCAGCGGCTCTTGCAATTGAAAGAAGAACCCCAGTGATTATTCCTTTTAATGCAGTCGGAAGAATTATGAATAAAGTTGTCTTCCATCTTGAAATTCCCAATCCTAATGCTGCTTCTCTATATGAATTTGGAACGAGGTTCATCATTTCTTCAGTGGTTCTTGTCACAACAGGTATCATCAAAATACCGAGCGCGAAGCCACCTGCAATAGCAGAAAATCTATGCATTGGGATAACAATAACTATGTATGCAAAAACTCCAACTGCAATAGAAGGGATTCCGTTTAATACTTCTGCCAAAAATCTTACTGCGCCGGCAAATACACTATGTCTGCTCTCTGAAAGATAAATGCCTGAGAGAATTCCGATAGGCAATCCTACTATGCTTCCTAAGCCTAATAAAATTGCTGAACCTACCAATGCGTTTGCCATTCCGCCGCCGGCTTCACCGGCAGGTTTTGGCATTTTTGTAAAGAAGTCCCAGTTGATAGAACTTATTCCTTGAGAAAGTGTATAGAAAAGAATAATAAAAAGTGGAATAAGTGCTGCTAAAACACTGATCAAACACAAAGAGAACATTATACGGTTTTTTATTTTGCGCCATCTATAATAAGCTATCATAGCTGCGCTCCCTTAACATATTTTTTCGTTACGCTCCAAACAATTAATCTTGCGATAGAATTTAAAATTATAGTTAGTATAAAAAGTAAAAGTGAAATTTCAATAAGTGAACTTAAATATAGATTTGAAGTTGCTTCCGTAAATTCATTTGCAATTACACTTGCCATTGTGTAACCAGGTGCAAATAATGAAGTAGAAATTTGCGGGTTATTACCTATTACCATAGTAACAGCCATTGTTTCTCCGATTGCACGTCCCAATCCAAGCAGAGTCGCACCAAGTATACCGGATTTACCGCCTTCAAGAATAATTTTAATTGTTTCCCATTTTGTAGCTCCAAGTGCATAAGATGCTTCTCTTTGAGAGTTTGGAATAGATTTAAGAACATCTCTTGAGATTGAAGTAATAATCGGAAGTATCATAATAGTTAGTATCAAAGCTGCAGCAAGCATACCTAATCCATAAGGTGGACCCTTGAATAAAAATACAAACCCGAGATGATCACCGAGTAAAGGTTCAATAACCTTACGAAGCCAGGGAGCCATAACAAACATTCCGAACAAACCGTAAACGATACTGGGAATAGCTGCAAGAAGTTCGACCAGCATTGAAAGTGGTCCCTCGAGCCACTTGGGAATAAATTCTGTTAGGAAAATTGCAATTCCCACGCTTAAAGGTAAAGCAATAATTAAAGCTATTAATGATGAATATACTGTGCCGAATATGAAAGGCAAAGCACCAAAAGTTTCCTGAACAGGATCCCAGCCAATATTGGTAATAAATTTCCACCCAAACTTTTCAATAGAAGGAATAGATTGCTGGTACATCATGTAGCCCATTAAGACTACAAGAACAAATAACAAAAAAGCAAAGAACCTGGTAATATTGTTAAAGACAAAATCACCAAGGTTTCTGCCAATTTTGTTTTTTCCTAAAACAGTATCAGCAGCAGAAACCGAATCTCCAATAATTTCCTGCTGCTGATTAATTTTTTGTTCTTCTGAATTATTATCCATCAACTATTTTAGAGAAATCTGAGCGATCTTCTTCTTGTCTAATTCAACAACTTCTTTTGGTAGTGGAGCGTAATATAAGTCTTTCGCATATTTTTCGCCATCGGTTACAGCCCATTTCAGAAAGTTAACTATTGCCTTTGCTTTTTGTTTATCCTTCATATTTTTATAAATAAGCAACCAGGTAAAACCTGAAATTGGATATGAATCTTTTCCATCGGCGTTTGTAATTTCAACGCGCAAATCTGCAGGCATATTCTTAATAAATCCTGCTGCCGCTGCTGAAACTGCATCAAAAGTTGGCATTACAAAATTTCCGGCTTTGTTCTTTAATGAAGCATAAGGTAAATCATTCTTTTCAGCATAAGCCAATTCAACATAACCGATTGAACCATCGGTCTGTTTAACAATTCCGGCAACTCCTTCATTACCTTTACCGCCTAATCCAACAGGCCAGTTAACCGAAGTACCTTGTCCGACTTTATCTGCCCAATCTTTACTGACTTTAGTTAAATATCCTGTAAAGATATTTGTTGTACCACTTCCATCAGATCTGTGAGCAACAAATATTGGCTCATCAGGTAAATTCATTCCTGAATTTATGTCCTTGATTTTTGAATCGTTCCATTTTGTAATTGTGCCAAGATAGATGTCAGCTAAAACATCAGGTGTTAACTTTAAGCCTTTCCCTAATCCACTAACATTGTAAGTTACAACTACAGCACCCATAACAGTAGGGATATGAAGAATTTCTGTTCCCTGTTTGTCCATAACTTGTTTTATCTGATCATCACTCATTGGTGCATCGGAAGCTCCAAAATCTACAGTACCTTCAATTACTTGTTTAATTCCTCCACCGCTTCCAATTGACTGATAATTAAATTCAATTCCCGTTTTTGTATGGTATTCATCAAACCATTTTGAATAAATTACATACGGGAACGTTGCACCCGCTCCGTTCAGTTTCATCTGTGCAAAAGTATCGAGGCCAAAAGCACCAGCCACTACTAATGCCAGCAAAAAAATTTTCAGTTTCATAGTAACTCCTTTATTTATTTTATTTTTTAATCACGACAACTTTATATGATTAAACTTCCTTATTCTTAAAATTCCCAGTAAAATGTAACTCTTGGCGTAATGTCGCTTTTATCTCCACCATTAGGCGAATCAGCTTGCCAAGTGAAAACTTCAACGTTTGGAGTAATGCTGACGTGATCGATAGGATTTAATTGAAGTCCAACTAATATTAAACTTTTTCCATCTTTATCTTGACTGGCATCTGTATTTGGATCATAGGTATCAAAACGTCCTACAATTTGTACCTGGCTGCTAAAATTAGCATAAGCCCAAACAGATAAACCAAAACTACTTTTCGATCCCAAAGTACCATTAGGAGGAGTAAAGGAATTTTGAATTGATCTTATGAAACCTTCAACTCCAATGGAAAATTTACCCTTCTCTCTATAGTTAATAAAGCCAGCACCCACAATACCATTTTGATCTTTTCCGGCAACCGTGGGACCAGAAGCATAGTCTCCATATACGGTTATTAATAATGCTGGAGAAGGATCAAATTCCAGCAAACCATAAACTCTTTTATCCTTATTAGCTTCCGGGGAATTGCCTGAATTATTTCCTATTTTTACCCAGTATTTTGCAGTTCCTTTTTCATCAAACTTACCTTTTAAATCCGCACCAAGATCACGAGATGGTACAATACCATTTAAATCCATGACAGTTTTTTCCAGATATCTATGTCCCCATGCACCTTCCGAAACATCGAATGCCGGTGTTGGAGAAATACCAAATATAAGATCAGATCCGGAAAAAATATTTTTCCATTTCAACCAGGCATCTTTAACCATCGTGGTGATTTTGCCGTTGTTCGTAATTTCTCCCTGATCAGCTTCTAAGACGAAAACGGGTTGAAAAATTATCCGCAATATCATAATCGGTGGTTATATAGATTCTTCTAAACTGAAATCCATTGAAGTTTTTCTGAGAAGAATCATGTGCTGAAGCGTTATAAAAATAATCCCCAAACATTAAACCGCTGAACTTAACCTGTCCAACGCTTCCGACAGCAGCTTTATCCTGGGCCATTGCATTTCCCAAAAAGAGAACTGCTAAGAGAAAGTAAAGTAAATTTTTCATAAGAAAATAACCTTTAAGTGTTATTATTAAATAGTGATTTATAAAAATGAAGTTGTTAAAGTTTAACTTCGACGGTGCTAATTTAGAATATAAGAAATGAGTTAATGTTAAGGCAGGTTTATATTAATGTTACCAAATTGTTAACAGATAGAATTTCTGCATAAATCTCTCAGTTATTAGCTTTAAAATTCAAGGTTTAGGCTTATAAACTTAGAGTCTACTTTGACATAAAATGTTTTTACACTCTTAACAAATCTATAAAGTTCTCTTAACACTATCTTAACATTGATAGGTTAAGTTACCTTTGTTTATTTCTGTTTGAAATAAAGAAGTAAATTCGGTTCATCTCTCTCTATGTTCCCCTTCGACGAAAGGATGCCAGAAATGGCATCCTTTATTTATTCAATTATTACGTAACATAAATTTAATCTTCTCTTAATATTGTAATAAAACGCGAAGGTTATATTTTATACCGAATTCGAAAAAGGAAGAGGGTTAAATATGAATTCGAAGAAAGAAATAGTAATAAACTTTCCTATAGAAATTATAGAAAACGATCAGTCTGTAACTGACCGTGAAATAAAAAAGGAAAGGGAAATTATAGATAGGTTGAAAAGGCTTTATCTTCTTTCAGAAAAAAATAAAGAAAACGAATGGCACCAGGAATATTTCCTGATTTACAATTCTTATGTCCTGGAAAATTTATAAGGTAAGTTTAAAGCTAATAATTAGCAGCTATTTTTAATTCGTCCGACTCTTCGTTCACTTTTTCAATGCCTTCCTGAAAAGAATTCCTGTGAATTATAATTGAAGAATTGGCCATAAGCTTATGTGTTTCCATTGTAGTAATATCACGGCTGGTGTTGATATAATTAACCTGCAATTCATTCGGGAAATTTCCTTTTATTGTTGCACCGGCATTAAAAAATCTTATTTGTTCTCTGCTGTATTCCATATTTGAATGCCAATGTCCGTGAAGGACGATATCAATATTATGTTCTTTAAAGAAGGAGATTATTCTCTTTTTCTTTTTAAGTTTCATAGTTTGCTTTTCAATTTTTTGCCAGAAGCCCGAAGCAAAACTATCCTTTTTTAGTTTTATCCTGTTGAAATGATGATGAACTAATACTATTCGCTTTTGATTTTCTGAAGAATAATTTCCTAACAATTTTCCTGTTTCTATTAATTCTTCATCAGTAATTTTCCCATTGGATCCAAAAGGATTTTTTACTTTTGAATAACGCGCTATTGAGTTTAAACCTATAAACTGAATATCATCTAACTGTTTTATAAATGGGAAATGATTCTCTTCATTTTTAATTACTCCGGAAAAGCTTTCAAAATAATAATCACCAAATAGCTTAACCATTTTATCATACTGTACGTTCTTACACTTTTCCGGGAAATTTAATATGTCCTCAGGAGTTTGTAATCCGCCAAAAATATCGTGGTTCCCAATCACCAGCGTAAGCCTGTCACTACTTAAAATATTAAATGACTTAAATAGTTTTCGTAGTATTTCAAAATCTTTTGGGTCGGCATTATCAGTTAAATCGCCTGTAATTACAATGTGATCCACATCTGTCTGGATTATATACCTAATAAGATGTTTTATGCTTTGCAGATTGGAGTTCTTAAAAAATGTGCTGAAATGCAGATCAGAAATGTGAGCAATCTTCATTTTTATCTAAAAGAAAATTTTTAGCTGGTTTAAGTTATTTAACTAATGTTAAGAAATGATGAAATTGAGGTAACTAAATTATTAACAAAAATTAAGGCAAGGGGGAAGGATTAAACTAACTTTAGTATAACTGATTGGTGTAGGTTTTTAGCTATACTTTTTTCTTTGGTACTATTTGGATGTATATCTTTTTTGTTTCCGGTTCCGGCTCGTCAATTATCTGCCAAATCGTTGGATTACTGAATTTGAGAGTTTTTATTCTCTTTTCATTATGTGCGGCTATAATTTCATCAATAACGGGCTTAATATCTGTTGGTATTTGTATAGTTGAACTGTTTACGTTTTGCATTTTTACCCTCTCTATAAGATTATGACTGCTCTAAATATAGTAACAAGTTTTTAAAAGCAAAAGGAAAAGTCATCGATTTATAAAACTTAATATTGCATCTCAATTTTACTTGAAATTATACTTAAAATAGGGGACAGGGTGGAGAATTATTTACCGAATTTTCTGAAAGCGAAAAAGAATTGCCTTATAAAATTTTTAGGAAAATTCAGATCTGAAAGACCATAATATTTAGCTTTTCTGTCCGGGAAATAAGCCGTACCAAAAATCCAGTCCCATATTGCAATCTTTGTACTAAAATTTTTATTATATGCTTCTTCAACTTTATCTGAATGATGCCATCTGTGCATCTCCGGTCCATTAATAATATACTGCAGCCAGCCTGTTCTTATATTGATGTTTGAATGGATATACATTCCCCAGACAGCACTGATCACTCCTTTATAAGCTATGACTGCTACAGGAGAACCCAATAGCACAATAGGCATAAATTCCACAGTCTGATTAATAAGTATTTCGAAAGCGTGAGATCTTGAACCGGACAACCAATCAACTTTTTTAGCCGAATGATGTGCTTCATGAATTCTCCACAGAAATTTATTTTTATGCTGAAGTCTGTGCATCCAGTAAATATATAAATCATGACGTAATTGTGAAGAATATAAGCTGCAGCCAGATTGGTACATCAGCAAATAATTTTAACCTGGAAAGCCCGGTAGTGTTATCAATAAAATAAATTACATAACCGAAGATGATTATGCTAAGAATATAGCTTTGAGCAATTGTATACAATGCAAGATCATTAAAGAATCCTTCCCGGATTATTTTCTGTCCTTCATTGTAAGGAAAAATTCTTTCAAGCAATACGAAAAGAACCGCCGCCGAAATGATCAGGATCATTGAAATCCCTTCAGCATAACTGAGGCTGTTAAAATAACTTTTCACAAAATCTATAGTAGATTGAAAAATGTTTGCAGTCATAGTTCTAAAAATAATTAAACAGTTTGCATTTCATCAAAGGTTGATTTTACTCTTCTAAGCTTTTGAAGATTTTTTAATTCGCTGGCATAAACTTTTTTAATCCCGTCACCTAAGGCTTTTTCAATATCACGGATATTTGAAACCAATCTTGACATCCCGATAATTTCAACAGAAGCAGCTTGGTCAGTTCCCCACATAGCACGATCAAGAGTAATGTGGCGTTCAACAAAAGAAGCTCCCAAAGAAACAGCAGCCCATGTCGGCGCTAGACCAACTTCGTGTCCTGAATATCCAACCGGATTAGAGAGATATTTCTCTTTTAATGTTAGAATCATTCTTAGGTTTAATTCTTCTGGTTTACATGGGTAAGAAGAAGTTGAATGGGCAATCATAAGTTCATAAGGTTCAACCAAATCTATAGCCGATTCTATTTCTTCCATTGTTGACATACCTGTTGAAATCATCAAAGGCTTGTTAAGCGATTTATGTTTAAGCAGGAGACTTTCATCGGTAAGAGAAGCAGATGCAATTTTATACATTACAGGATCAAACTCTTCAATAAAATCTACAGCTTCTTCATCCCAGCAGGATACAAACCACATCATTCCTTTTTCATTGCAAAATCTTACTAGCTTACCAAACTCTTCTTTATTAAATTCCATTTTATGTCGGTAGTCTATGTAAGTCATTCTGCCCCATGGAGTATCACGTTCTACATTCCACTGGTCTTTTGGTACACAAACTTCAGGAGTCCTTTTTTGAAATTTTACAGCATCACATCCTGCATATATTGCTCCGTCTATCATCTTCTTTGCAATATCAACAGAACCATTATGATTAATCCCTATTTCGGCAATTACAAAAACCGGTTCATTATCACCAATATACCGGTTGCCTGCTTTGATTTTTCTTTCATTATTCATTGTGACCCTCAATAGTTTATTTGAAAAATCTTAGTTAATTATTTTTTGTTCTGGTTAAGAACTATTATAAGCTCAGCAAATTCTCTGAAAGCACCATTCCCACCTTTTTCATCGCATACATAATCAACGATTTTTTTTATGTCAGGCATTGCATCAGAAGGAGAAGCAGTTAAACCGACTGCTTTTATTAACTCGACATCGTTAACATCATCTCCAATAAAGGCAACGTTTTCAGCTTTCAGTTTATTTTCTTTTAAAATTTGTTTCAGCAGATTCGGTTTGTCTTTTATTCCAAGATGTAATTCTTTTATCCCGAGTTTCTCTGCTCTTTTTTTAACCGAACCGGATAACTCACCTGTGACAATTCCTGTTTCAATTCCAAGAATTTTCTTAAGTCTTTCAACGCCCATTCCGTCACGAATAGAAAAACGTTTTAACATTTCTCCGTCATCGGAATAATAAACGCCTGTATCCGTCAAAACACCATCATTATCTGTAAGAACAAGTTTTATTTTTCTTGCTTTCTTTGCAAGATGAATATTTTTCTTTCGAAGTTTATCGGATGTTACCAAGTAGTCCAGCCTCCGTCAACAATTAAGTTGGCTCCTGTCATATAATTCGATGCGTCACTTGCTAAAAAAACAATTGCTCCTTTATAATCGGTTGGCTGAGCCATTCTTCCTAAAGGTGTTGCTTTGGAATAATTTTTTATGAAATATTCTTCCTGGTTATTTTCTACTCCTCCTGGGGAAAGCGTATTTACTCTTACTCCTTTGTCTCCCCAGTAAGCGGCAAGAAATCTTGTAAAAGAAATTATTGCTCCTTTTGTAACAGGATAAGCTGCAGATTTATAAAAACTCTGTTCACCATTTTCTTTTTTATAAATTGATTGATTCGGAGCAACAATACCATAAGTTGAAGCAATATTTATAATACTTCCTCTGCCGGCTTTTGCCATTTCTGTTCCCAAAACCTGAGAGCAAAGAAATGTTCCTGTTAGATTAACATCCAATGATTTTTGCCAAAGATCCAATGGATAATTCTCAAACTTCGATTGCTCTGCGGCAACAGTAGGGTTTTCAAACATATCATTTATTGCAGCGTTATTCACGAGTATATCAATCTTTCCAAAAGTTTTTAATATTGTTTCTTTAAGGTTCTTTACTGATTCAACATCTGTTATATCACATCCAACACCGATACTTTTTGTTGTTAGAGTTTCAGTAAATTCTTTACAATCATTTTCCTTTATATCAACGACAATGACATTGGCTCCGGCTTCAGAAAGAGCATAACAATGATTTTTTCCTAACAAACCTAAAGCGCCGGTTACAACTGCAACTTTATCTTTTAAAGAAAATAAATCGTTCAATTAAATTCCTTTATAAGCTTAACGCTTTTTGTTTCGGCTTTGTATTAAAGTTGCTTGTTTTTCTGAAAACAGGCTCAACAGGATCACCTTTTAAAAACCCATGGACATCCTGTTTATTCAACAGCTTCTTTTAAAATCGGTAAAACATCACGATAAGCTTTTAAAGTATATTCAACATCTTCATCAGAATGTGAGAAACTCATATTGTGAAATCCGCCCCAGAGGATTCCTCTTTTTATCATTTCCTGTTGAACAAGCGATTTCATTTCAAGCGGATTTTGTCCTGATTTTGCAGCATCAAAAGTAACAATGGATCTGCAATCATAACCAATACATTTTGAATAATCGATTCCAAGTTCGCTAACAATTTTATTGTAACCTTCTTTTAATTTCTTGCCTTGTTTAGCAAGATATGCAGGGACATTTTTATCTCTTATTTCTTCAATTGTTGCTTTTGCTGCAGCAAGAGAAAGAGCTTCTCCGCCAAAAGTTGTAAAGAAAAAAACTTCCTTTTCAAAAAGCTGCATTATATCTTTTCTTCCTGTAAGAATTGCAATTGGCATTCCGTTGGCGACAGCTTTTGAAAAGCATGCAAGGTCAGCATCAACTCCAAAATATTCCTGTGCACCGCCTAATGCGATTCTAAAGCCAGTCCACATTTCATCAAATATTAAAAGGGTTCCGTTCTCTGTGCAAACATCTCTTAGTTTTTGTAAAAAATTATCTTTCGGTGCTTCAAAAACAAAAGGTTCAAGAATTACACATGCAGTTTCTGAATCGATAGAATCAATAACAGACTGGATATCATTATAATTAAAAGTGAATGTTAAATCTTTTATTGTCTCAGGAATTCCTTTATTTCTGTCTGTTACAGAAATATACCAATCGTGCCAGCCATGATAACCGCAGCAGAGAACTTTTTCTCTTCCTGTAAATGCTCGCGCAATACGGACTGCAGCAGAAGTAATATCCGCTCCGGTTTTACTATATCTTATTGATTCTGCATTTGGAACTACTTCATTTATTAATTCTGCAACTTCAACTTCAAGAGGATGCATTAATGAAAAAGTAATTCCATCTTCAAGTTGTTTTTTAATTGCATTATCAACTTTATCATAAGCATAACCCAGTGACAATGGACCAATTCCCATGTTGAAATCTATGTATTCATTTCCATCGACATCCCAGACATGTGAACCTTTACCTTTTACTAAATATTTTGGAGCAACTCCTTTAATAAATTGTGCCGGTCCTTTTGCAAGTGTTTGTGTAACACAAGGAATTAAATCCAGAGCTTTTTTATAAAGCTCATCTGACTTAGTTATATCCGGATAGTTTATTATTAAACTTAATTGAATTAGGCATAGCAATTTTCCCTTCGACTAAAAATAAAACTGTGCTGTTTGATAATTTGCTTTTTCGAGTTCAAGAGTTATTTTTTCTGCAATAGCTTCTCCAGTGAATCCTTCATATTCAAGAACATCGGGAAGTAAAGCAGGTTTAAACCATTTATTTTTTAAAGCAATAGGCAAGACATTGCAAATCAATTCTTCCTCAATAAGAATTTCACTCAATATAGAAAATAAACCGCCTGTTTGGAAATGATCTTCAAGAGTAACAATAAGAGATGAATCCCGGCAAGCTTTAATGATTGCTTTTCTATCAACAGGGGAGACGGTTCTTAAATTAATTATTCCTACAGATTTACCTTCAACTTTTAAAATCTCAGCTGCTTCTATAGCTTGCTTTAGTAAAATACCATAAGTTATAATTACAACATCTCTGCCTTCAGCAATTATTTCTGCTTTACCGATTTCAAATTTTGGATCATGTTTAACAGAAGGTGTTAAATTATTATAGCGGATATAAGTTGGATAAGGACTATTAACAACTTTTTCCAAACCGATTAAAAGATCTTCTTCATCTGCAGGACAAAAAATATTCATGTTCGGTATTCCCCGCATAATTGAAATATCCTCAATTGCCTGATGTGTTGGTCCATTTCCATCAGATAAAAATCCGGGAACAGCACCAATAAGTTTAACAGGAAGTTTTCCGATTCCGACATCTGTTCTTACAAATTCAAAAGCTCGCATAGTTAAAAAAGTCGATAAAGCATGTACTAGAGGAATTCGTCCTCTTAAAGCAAGACCTGCTGCCATTCCAACCATTGTTTGTTCTGCAATACCAACATCGATAAACCTATCGCCAATTTTAGAAGGCAAATTTCTTATTGACGCACGGTTTTCTGCAGTCATCACAATTATACGGTCATCATTTTGAATAAGTTCAAAAAGTTTTTGTTCGTAATTCATTATCGTACTATTAAAGTTTCTGATTTTAGTTCTGTTTTTTCTTTGCTGTAAAGTTCTTTTAAGAGCAGTTCAACTTCTTCATGAGTGAAATTGCAAAACCATCTGTCTGCTCTTGCTTCTATGCTTGGCAAACCTTTTCCTCTTACTGTTGATGCAATAACAGCAACTGGTTTCTCCCGTTGAGAGGGGAGAGATTCAAAAGTTTTTTCAAGATCATTAAAATCATGTCCGTTGCATTTATATGGCTTCCAGCCAAATGCTTCAAACTTATTTGTTAAAGGTTCAAGAGGAACAAGTTCCTCTGTTCTCATATTTGCCTGGAATTCATTTCTATCAACAATAACAATAAGATTATTTAGTTTTAATGATGAAGCTACAAGCAAACCTTCCCAGATACTTCCTTCATTAAGTTCCCCATCACCGAGAATTACAACTATTTTATTTGATTGCTTTTTTATTTTGCAATCCATAGCGACTCCCATTGAAACAGAAAGTAAATGTCCGAGAGAGCCTGAATGAAATTCAATCCCGGGAATATTAACATTTGGATGCCAGTAAATAAAATCGTTTGTCTTCAAATGATTTTTTAATCTTTCCCTTTCGACTATGCCAAGCTCTGCAAATGTTCCGTAAAGTGCAGGAACATCGTGTCCTTTTGATAAAAACAAATAATCCCTGTTAGGATCTTTAAGATTATTTTTGTTGATGTTTAAGAAATTTGAATAAAGGTAAACAATTAAGTCTGTACAGGAAAGAGAAGCTCCTGTAAAGCATCCGCCATCTGTCGACATTCTTATGATATGTTCTCTGACTTTGTAAGCAATATTCTCAAGTTCGATCTTATTTTTTTTATTCATAATTTTTTGAAGTTCAGGTTCAAGGGCAAGTTCAAGGAAACTTGAAATTACTCTTGCACTTACACTTGTTTAGTTTGTTCTGCAGTAATTGTTTTTAATTCATTTAAATGATTTCTGATACCAATTCACTCCGACATACTTCTCATTTATCTTCATTAGTTCAGGTCTTAAAGAAAGAAGATTAAGAATATCATTAATTCCAAATAAAGGATTTTGATTGTAAAGTTCATCATAAACTTCTTTTATAAACAAGATAATCTTCCTGGTAGTCAATAGTCCAGCGGTAAGTCATAGAATAATCAAAACCGGTTTCCCATTTTACATTTCCAATTCTGAACTGATCAGGATTTTCCCAGAAGTATGGTGTTGTATGTTCTCTTTCAAAATCTCTGTAAGCTTTTTCCCAGGCTTTCTTTAATGCAGCCATTGACATAATCTCAACATCATTTCCATCAGGATAAGTTTGAGGATGCAGGTTGCTTACATAATCGTAATTATTAGCATTATCTAAATAATAATTTATAGTTTTAGTAATTACTTTGGGATCAATCAAAGGACAATCGGAAGGAATTTTGACAACAACTTCAGCATTAAATTTTAATCCTGCTTTGTAATGTCTGTCAAGAAGATCAAGAGTATCGCCGCGGAATAATAAAATATTTTTTTCTTTACATAAAGATTCAATTGGATCATCATCAAGTTCATGTGGTATTGCAACTACAATAGTTCCTGTCAGAGGCGAGGCTTTTACTCTTTCATACATTCTGTAAAGTAAAGGTTCACCAGCAAGAGGCAAAAATACCTTGTTAGGCAATCTTGTAGAGCCCATTCTTGCCTGAATTACAGTAACAATTTTTTTTTCTCTCTCTAAATCTTCCAAATCAAATCCTGTTACTATGATTTTGCGTTAGCATATTTTCGTTTTTCTTTTATCCTCTCAACAAAGCTGAATTTTCTTATCATACTTTTTTCAAAATAAACAGGTTCTTTTGATTTTTCTGTTTCAATAAGTTCCGCACCAACCTGGGCAATATTTTGGGAGGAAGTTCCATCGTTTTGAATAGGCTTTAATCTTTTGAGTATTTCTAAATCAAAATCAGAATAAACTTCTTTTCCGAGAGCAAGTCCAACATAAACAACACTTGAAAATCTTGTAATTAAAACATCACAGTTAGCTATCATTTCTTCCGTTTTACCCTGCGAATAAACGAGTGCCCCTGGAGCGTAAAGATTGATTTCCTGTGTTGCTCTTTCAACAAGTTCATTCGGGTGAAGTTTAAAAATCAGTTGACGACCATTAGCAATTTTAAGAGCTTTCTTAATGAACTTTTTCCTGTTTTCATACTTATAAGTTTCCCTTGTGTCGGAAGTAGCGACAAGTACATAATTTTTGTGAGGGAAATCATTATCAAGATATTTTCTGCAATTATCGAAGTTTGGTATTCCTGTCACACAAATCTTTTCAGGTTTAACACCTTTTGATATAAAGAGATCTCTGTAACCTTCGGAAGCCACACAAAATTTACTGTAAGCATCGGACAAACCGGTTGTTGAAGTGCTTGCAAGCCATCTCGGAAGTTTCAAAGCTTTAACAAGATAGTACATAAAGTTTTCAGGATCAGTCATTCCTTCCTGAACAAGAACAACCTTTTTGTTGAGAATATTTCTTGGAGTAATCAAATCACTGCAGGTAAAAATTAAATCGTAATTGTTTAATGCACCCTTGAAATCTATATTAAGCTCATTTACTTTGAGATAATTCATTGTTCTTTCCCTGAATTGCCCGCCCAAAACACTGAAGTCAAGTAAATGAGTATTAGCTAAGTGTCCAACAAATCCATCTGCATAATAAGGAGAAAAATATGCTTCATACCCGGTAAGATGTTTGGATATCTGATGCATCATAGTGGTTTGATTTAACGAACCACATATATAGAGTATCTTCTTTTTTTTCTCAGGCATTATCAACAAAAATAGTCTCTAATTTTCTTAAGTTAAAGGTGCAATATTAAGATATTGTAAAGTTATCATTAACTAATCAATAAATAATATTTTTCCATACATTCAATTATTTAAACCCTAAGTAATATATTTTAAGACAAGATAAAAGACAAATCCGCCTAATTATTTAAGGTTGTAACATTCTTTTACTTTGATTAAATTTATTTTTATTCAAATATATCAAAGACAAATGCGAATTGTCAAACCTAAACGGTTAAAGAAGGGAGAAGTGATAGGAATTATCTCACCTTCCTCTTCACCCGATGATTTATTCAGGATTAACAAGGGAGTTAGTTATTTAGAAAGTTTGGGTTACCAGGTTAAAATTGGAAAAAATGTAGGTAATTATCATGGATATTTAGCCGGAACCGATGAACAAAGGGTAAATGATCTCCACGATATGTTTGCTGATAAAAGTGTTAAAGCTATTATTTGTGTAAGAGGGGGTTACGGTTCACCACGACTTCTTGATAAAATTGATTTTAGACTAATTGCACGTAATCCTAAAATTTTTGTGGGGTATAGTGATATAACAGCATTGCAGATGGCTTTCTTAGTAAAAACCGGGTTATTAACATTTGCCGGTCCTATGCTTGCAGTAGATTTTTACAATTCTGTTAGTCCTTATACTGAAGAAATGTTTTGGGGACTGATAACATCAAATAAAAAATTTGGTAGAATAAAATTACCGGAACATGAAAAGACATTTCCGCTTGTTAAAGGTTCGGCAAAAGGAAGAATTATTGGAGGTAATCTCTCAACTTTCGTATCGCTTACCGGCACTAAATTTTTCCCCGATATGAAAAATAAGCTTTTATTACTGGAAGAAGTTAGTGAAGCACCTTATAGAGTAGATCGGATGTTTAATCAACTAAGACTTGCCGGCGTGTTTAATATGATTTCAGGTTTGATATTGGGAGCATTTACAGATTGTTTCGAATCCGATCCTGAAAAGAAAACTTTATCACTTGGAGAAGTTGTATCAGACTATGTTAATAAGTTGAAGGTTCCTGCCATTTATAATTTCGCTCACGGACATTTAAGAGATAATATTACAATACCGATTGGAGCTAATTTTAAGCTTAATGCCTCCCGTGGTATAATAGAAATTAGTGAGAGTGTTGTAAGTTAATTGATTATTAAGTAATTAGTTATCAATAATAACCAACTTTAATTCTGTATAAAGGTAAAGTAATTATTCTCAAAACTTTTTTTAGCTTCATTTGCCGTAAAACTATCCTTAAAGATTCCAAAGACAGTTGACCCACTTCCCGACATCAAAGAAAACAAAGCTCCGCTTTTATAAAGCTGATCTTTTAATTCCTTGACTTGATGATATTTAGAAAACACAATTCCTTCGAAATTATTTTTTACTTTTTCTTTTAACTTTCTGAAATCGTTATCATGCTCCTCTATAATTTTGTTTAGATTCAACTCTGGCTTCTTTGGAACAATTTTCTCATAAGCCCATTTAGTTGATATTTGAATATTGGGATTAACAATGAGAATCGGATGATGAATGACAAGGTTAAGATAAGTGAGTTTTTCTCCTCTTGATTCGGCAAAACATGGTTTCGGATTCAAAAAGAAAGGAACATCCGAACCAATAGATAATGCAATTTCAAATAACCTTTCACTACTAAGATTTAAATCAAAGAACTTGTTTAAGCCGGTTAGAGTCGATGCTGCATCTGAACTGCCGCCTCCTAAACCACCACCAATTGGAATGTTTTTTTCAAGATGAATATGGACATTAATTTTTCTTCCAGATTCTTCTTCTAATCTTTTTTTTGCTTTAATTATAAGATTATCAGATCTAGAAGTTAGTTCCTTGTCGTTTGTGGTAAATGCAAAATTGTCAGATTGTTTAATTGTTAAGTTGTCACACAATTTTATTGGATAAAATATTGTTTCAATATTATGATAACCATCCTGTCTTTTGAAGATGACGTTTAGTCCAATATTAATTTTAGCGTACGCTTTAATTTTTAATTCTTCCATCAAAAAATCTTTTTATTTCTTTAATATGTTCAGGTGAAGAACCGCAGCACGCTCCGATAAACGAAGGTTTTTTGTTTAAGCTTTGTTTTACATCAGAGATATATTGTTCGGGCGAAACTGCACATTTGATAATTTCGTCAGAATAGTTGCCTCCACCACAGTTTAAATAGAATCCCCAATTGTAATTTGAACTTACTTTGTTAAATATTTTCTTAAACGATTTGTAAGTAATACAATTAAATCCAATTGCCAGAGGTTCATATTCCATAACCAATTTTACAGTATCAAAAAGGTTTTCGCCTGAAAGAAGTTTTAAATTATCTTTAAAGAAAAAACTAAGGACATAGGGAACCTTTCGTTGATTACAATATTGTGCTATAATTTTGATTTCATCCAAGTGGCTTTGTGTCTCGTTAAGAATGAAATCACATCCGGCAGACATTAAAAGATCAATATGTTTTTTATGATTATAACTTAGCTCTTTTTTTGAAATAGTTCTTTTTTCATGATAGCAATCTTCTGCAGGAGCGTTAGAACCGGCAATAAGTACAGGCAATTTACCTTTTGCTTTTTTTGCAAGATCAACACCTGCTTTTACAAGCTTTTCACTTTTTAATTTTGGGAATTCTTTCAAAGCAGTCGGATTCGTTCTAAAAGTATTTGTCGTAATTATATCTGCACCTGCTTCTATATATTTTTTATGAATCGAATAAACTTTATCGGGATTTTCAATATTTGCATAAGACATCCAAAGCGAACCTTTTGATTTTACTTTTATTTCTTGAAGCATGCTTCCCATCGCTCCATCTAAAATTAAAGGTCTGTTTATTCGTTTAGCTAAGGAGAAAAGATTCATTTGTACAAATGTTTTTCAAAAAAAGGAATAAATATTTTCGTTACTTCATCAAAATGCAGATTCTTGAAAGTCGGTTCTTTTGTAATTACACAATCAAAATCAGTACGGTAGGGTGACCATATCATTTCATCAGTATTGTAATGAACGTAGATACCAAACACTGGAATTTTAAACATTGACGCTACATGGATAACAGAAGTATCGGGAGTAAATAACATATCTAATTTAGAAATTCCTGCTGCAAAAATATCAAAATCATTAGTAACAGGGTAAATAAATCTCTCATCGGCTATCTGTTTGGCATCTGAATACTTAGATTCTGTGCTAAATAAAACAACATTAACATTATATTCGGAGATAATTTTAATCAGTTGCTTAAAATTATTTATTCCCCAATATCTTGCATCGCTGCCTGCTGTTATATTGATGCCTATCAGAAATTTATTTTTAAGGCTTCTTATTTGCTCTTCCGCAAATTCCAAAGAAGAATTTTTTATTTTGTAACTAATTCTTGCATCAGAATAGTCAGGTTGAAAACCGAAGAGCCTGGTAAATTCCAATGTTCTTTCTATTACATGATATTTCGTTGGATCAAGTCTTTCAACCGTTTTTGTGTACAGTTTTTCGTTAAGCTTTCTTAATCCAAATTTATATTTGACATTTGTTAACCATATAATAAAACTGACTGTTGTTGAAACATCATCGTGAAGATCAACAATTATTTCAATATTATTTTTTTTAATGAATTTGTTCAGTCTTCTGATTTTGCCGATACCTTTTTCATAAAGTATAACCTCATCTACGTCAGGACAATTTTCAAAGACAAAATGATTTTTCTTATCTGCTAAAACAAAAATTGAACAACCCGTATTTTTTTTAATTTGGTGGAGCAGAGGAGTAGTTACTAAAGCATCTCCGATCCTATTTAATCTTATGAATAAAATTTTTGTATTCTGGTCGGGTGAAAATTTCCCCAAAGATTTTCTTTGAGTAAATGAAATAAATAGAAGAAGTCTTAGTAGAATATTTTTAAGAAATATTTCGAATTTTTTCATTGCTTGTTAATATTAACAGAATTTTTCTTTATCAGTCTATCAAATCTGTCTAAGACACGCTCCACTGGAAGATTCCTAAAACACTCATGTTTGTAGGGACAAACAAGCAAATCACATTTAATGCAGAATAGTTCGTCTAATCTTACCCATTCGTTATTGCCATAAGGATAGACTGTGATAAGGATCTGTAGGACCGAATAATCCTAACGTTGGTTTACCCAATGCGGCGGCAATGTGCATTGGTCCCGAATCATTTGCAATTATTATATCACAATTATTAAGTAATGCCGTTAGTCCATTGAGTGTTGTTTTGTGAGAATGAATAATTTTTTCGCCCAGCTTATGTTTTATAAATTCTGCATCAGCTTCATCGCCTGGTCCGGATATAGCTAAAAGGGAACAATTATATTTAGCTAAAAGTGCAAAACATATTTCACTCCATTTTTCCGGTTCGCACCTTTTGGATTCCCATCCACCAGATGGTACAATTCCAATTATTGTTTTACCCGGTTTGAAGTTCTCTGAAATGAACTTCTTTGCGATTTCGTTCTCATCATTTTTAATTTTATAATGAATTCTTTTTGAGATGATAGGAACATTCATTGTTTTTAGTAATTCCAGGTTATGTTCTGCCATATGATGAGAACCTCTCTCCGAAATTGCTTTTATATTGTAAGCATATTTCCTCCCTCTGTAGCCAAAACCGACTCTGTATTTTACACCTGAAAAAAAAGTCATTTGAGCTGTTCTTGGGTTTGACCAGGTGTCAATTATCATATCATACTTTTCTTTTCTGATTCTCGTTGCAACTTTAAGAGAAAATTCCTTTTTCCCAATTGTTAAAACTTTATTTACATCTGCTAAATTTTCCACAGCAGGTTTTGCAAATAGTTCTGTGAGGTAATCTATTTTTGCATCTTTGAAATAAGCCTTGAGATTATCAAGAAGAATTGTGGAAAGCACAACATCACCAATCCCGCGCGGCTTGATGATAAGGATCTTTTTTATTTCTGATGGTTCTAATTTCATGATAGAACACGGATGAAACTGATTAGACGGATTTTCACGGATTATTCTTCAATTTATTGTTGTCTACTGCTTACTGTCTACTATTTCTTAATGTGCATCCAGCCAATTATCTCCAACTCCAGTATCGACAAGAACCGGAACATTCAACGGCAAAGCATTCTCCATCAATTCTTTTATCAAAGGACGAAGTTCATCTACTTCATCTTTGTGTGCATCAAAGACCAATTCATCATGAACCTGCAAAACCATTTTTGTTTTTGCTTTTCTTTTTTCCAGTCTTTGTAAATATCAATCATTGCAAGCTTTATCATATCTGCGGCAGTTCCCTGGACACTGCATATTAATCGCAACTCTTTCTTCGAATTGTCTAACAACTCTGTTGCCGCTGTTAATGTTTCTTAAAAATCTTCTGCGCCCGTACAAAGTTTCTGCATAGCCTTTTTCTTTTGCCTGCATAACAGAATCATCCATAAAATTTTTAACTCGCTTAAATGTGTTGAAGTAAGTTGTAATAATTTCTTTTGCATGACTTTGGGTAACGCCCAATCTTGTCTTTAATCCAAATGGACCGATACCGTAAAGAATTCCGAAGTTCACCTCTTTTGCTTTTCTTCTCATATCCGGTGTTACATCTTCCGGTCTTACCATAAAGACAAGCGCCGCAGTACTTCGGTGAATATCTTCTTTTTCTTTGAATGCTTTTGAAAGTGCTTCATCGCCGGAAATGTGAGCCATAATTCTTAATTCTATCTGGCTGTAGTCTGCACTGAGAATAACGTGGTTTTTATCTCTTGGCACAAAAGCTTTTCTTATTTCTTTCCCGCGGTCAGTTCTTATAGGAATATTCTGAAGATTCGGATCATTGCTGGAAAGTCTGCCTGTTGATGCGACTGTTTGATTAAAGCTTGTATGTATTCTTCCGGTTTTAGGATTTATAAGATTCGGGAGCGCATCAGCATAAGTAGATTTTAATTTTGTTATCTGCCTGTATTCAAGAAGCAGTTCTATTATTTCATGTTCGCCTCTTAAATATTCGAGTGATCTTGCATCGGTGGAAAATCCGGTTTTGGTTTTTCTTCCCGATTTTAATCCGAGCTTGTTAAAAAGAATTTCCTGCATTTGTTTTGGAGAATTTATATTGAACTCTTCACCGCAGGACTTATAAATTTCACTTGTGTAATTATCAATAAGAATCTGAAGATCATCGCTTAAAGATTTCAAAGCATCATTATCAACTTTTATTCCTTCTCTTTCCATATCTTCAAGAACAGGAATAAGAGGGAATTCGATATCATAAGCAATTTTGGCAAGATTTTCTTTCTTTATTTCTTTATCGAGAATTTCATAAAGCTGGTAAGTGATGTCCGCATCTTCACTCGCATATTTTCCCAACGGCTCTGTTTCAACTTCAAATATTTTTGTTGAATCTTTTTTCGGTCCGATTAAATCGGAAAGGGGAATAGGCTTGTACTTAAGATACTTTACTGAAAGATCATCCATTCCGTGTTTCTGGTCCGGATCGATGACATAACTTGCAAGCATAGTATCGAAGTAAAAATTCTCAACTTTAATTCCGAGGTTTCGCATAACAGCAATATCAAACTTTGCATTCTGGCAGACTTTTTTGATCTTCTTATTCTCAAAGAGTTTTTTGAAAACTTTAGTAAAATCCTGAATGCTTAATCGTTCATCAGGATTCGTGATAAGTTTTTCATAATTGTCGGGTTGTATTGGAATAAAAAATCCTTCTCCTTCTTTTGAAGAAAAGGAAGCTCCGGCAATGTTTAATTCAAATTGGTTAAGACTATCTGTTTCAGTATCAAAAACAATTAATTCTTTTTTGCTAAGATAACTTGCCAACTCTTCTGCTTCTTTAAGATTTTTTATCAGCTTATACTTTACTTTTGATTCATCGAATCCTGAAACATCATCTTCAGTAACTTCATTTAGTTTTGCATCGGCAGAGTTGGAATCATAAATGGAAAGAAGCCTGTTGTAAATATCTTTAAACTCGAGTTCGACAATAATTTTTCTTAGAGATTCGTAATCCGGTTTTGTGAATTTTGCATCTTCAAAATTAAACTCAAGCGGAACTTCGCAATGAATTGTAGCAAGATCTTTTGAAAGAATTGCATTTTCTTTTCCTTCAATAAGCTTATTCTTTAACGCGGGCTTTTCAATTTCATCAATATGTTTGTAAAGATTTTCAATCTGAACCATATTTTTGAATTAAAGGAATTGCAGTTTTTGGTCCGACTCCTGCAACACCTGGAATATCATCCGAAGAATCGCCGATAAGTGCTAAGTAATCTATCATCTGTTTTGGTGCAAAACCGAATTCTTCTTTTACTTTTGCCACATCATAGAGGACATTCTCATCAGTCGCTTTGCCGCCGGGTTTTATGACTTTTACTTTATCTGTTATAAGCTGGTTAAAATCTTTATCGGGAGTGATGATAAAAGTTTCAAGTCCTTCTGCTTCAGCTTTGCAAGCCGCCGTTCCGATTATATCATCTGCTTCATATTTTGGAATGATGTAAAGAGGGATTTTCATTATTTCAATTAGTTGTTTTATCCGATCTAGTTGGGGAAACATATCATCCGGCATTTTTGCACGCGACGATTTGTAGTTTTCATATTTATCGTGGCGGAAAGTTTTTCCCTTTGAATCAAAAGCGACGGCAATATAATCCGGTTTATGATCTGTGAAGACTTTGATTAACTGATTGATAAAGCCGAAGACAGCAGAAGTCGGTTCGCCTTTGGATGTAACAAGAGGTCTGTTTATAAAAGCGAAGTAGGCTCGGTAAGCCATCGCCATCGCATCTATTATTATAAATTTTTTGGACATATATTTTTATTATTCCGTAGCACAGAATAATTATTCTGTGCTTGTTTTATTTTATGTTTTTTTTGTTTAGCACAGATTAGTAATCTGTGCTACGAGTAATTTTATTTATATATATTCCTTTGCAAGATAAGTATTCTCCCACTTTTCCCAATCATCAACCAAACCTGCTTTTACAGGATTATTTATTACATAGTTGATAATGAAGTAAAGCTCAACATCATCTCTTACTAATCTGTCGAAACTTTCGTCCTGCCAGAATTTACCTTTTTTATCTAACAGTTTGTTACACCGCAATGCAGATATTCTTTTTATCGACTGCATTATTTTGCTGACACCTTTGTTCATCTTTAACAAATCGAAAACCAAATGTACATGATTCGGCATAATACAATAACAAATCAAAAAATAATCTTTTCCATCCGGATAATGAAGAGTATGCTTGACTATTTCTGCAAATTCTTTTTTCTTGAGATAATCTATGCCTCTTAATGATTTGTCAAGATAATCATCGTATTTCTTAAAAATCCTTTTGTTTCTTTTGTCCAAATTTTCTTCACCTGATTTAGATAGTCCCAATTGAAATTGTTCTAAAATATGTAATGGTATTGTTCCGGCTAAACGATAAGTTATAAAATAAGTTCCGTCATTATAATACAAATGAGGAAGATTTCTTCTATGAAATTTCCTGATAATCATTTTGTAATTTCGCCCATAAATTATTGCAGTAGCACAGAATAATTGTTCTGTGCTACGTTTGAGAATGATAGCAAAAATAAAGATAACTTAGAGAAGTTGAAACGTATGAAAGAGTGGCAAGTGTTAATGGTTCCCGTATTTCTTTTCACCTGCTGTAACTCTGAGTTTCAGATAATTTTGTTTTGGCGGAAGCGGGCAAGTAGCATAAGGTGTAAAAGCACACGGGAGGATTATAAGCTTTGTTGAAATCCAGAATTACATTTCCTGCTGAGTCTGGCATTGCTGTATAAAGAAATCTTCCCGCACCGTAAGTCTCTTCACCGCTTGTTTCATCTGCAAAAATTATAAAGAATTCATCTCCTTCTACTACAGGATCGAGCCTGTATTCCTTTCCATCCTTTTCAAAGACCAGCGCGCCGGGCGCCATATCTTCTTCAACTGTACCTATTATTGAGTTGGGATTGTAATTGTTTTCGGCGGATTGTAAGGTTCGAACTTTGCTGTTATTTTCCAATCTTCGTTAATTGGGTACGTATCAATTCCTTTAAATTCCTTTCGAAGATTTGCATCAATGTCTCGGAGGCGCACACCATATTTATCATCACGTTGTATTATATACCATCTTAAAGAACCGATTGACAATATTGTCGGATCGCCGGAAAGATCTGTTTTTAATGAAGTCTTCTTTAACCGGAGTTTTATCGTTCATCACTTCTACACCGGGATTTATTTTTACTGAAATAGTACTGTCCTTAAGAATAAATGTTCCTATTTTGTCAGGAGCTTTTCCTTGCGGAAATACTATATCATTTGAAGGGCCTGTGCCGAATGTATTCTCTCCGTCTTTAAGCCAGAAAAGTCCTGCAAGATCTAACCAGCCGTTTTCTTTTTTCAGGTGTTCAATCCTTTCTTTATGCCATTGTTTAATAGTAATGCTATATACTCAGGACTTCCTTTGTCTTCCTCTTTTTTGCTGCATCCGGGTAAAAGAAGAAAAGAAGTGATTAAAAAAATTGAAGCCGTTAAAAAATGTTTATTACTCATGCTAAGAATCAGTTATTAATATTTTTACTAATTTGAAGATAAGTGAGGAAGTTGAAACGAACGAAATGAGGGATAGTGTCATTCTGAATTTATTTCAGAATCCGTGTAAGAAGTGTCCTGAAATCCAACCTGCCTTCCGGTCAAAGGCAGGTTCAGGATGACAATGTATAGTCCAGTTCTATATTAAACCCATTTTGGTTTGCAATATAATTCCCAGAACCTGAAATGCCTTTTAATTCTTCTGTGCCTGAGCCGGAAATAATCTGCAATGTTGATTTTGCAGAGCCGCCTTCGAAGGTACCGTTGTCCTTCATTACGAAGCTTCCGGGTTTTCCGTTTACGCTTCCGGTAAATCTGATTAAGCCAGTATAAACAGCAAAGGCTTTATGCGGGTCTTTTTCATCGAAGTGTTTGTAGAACATTAAGTACTCTACTAGAAGCTTTGCCGGTTAAGTCTCCGTTCATTTCAAACTCGACGGTGGCTTTTGTCATTTTCATTGAGGAAGAGATTTCTTCGTAAGGTTTCTCATCCCATTTTTTTACTGTGTAAGTGGATTTGGCGTGCATAATAGATGTTCTCTCTTAAGATTGATAAAAATGTATTTTAAAATAGCCACGACTTTCAAGTCGTGGGTAAATTAACAAACTATATTGGGCTTTAGCCAAAATTAATTCTTTGAATTGTGGCTGAAGCCATATTCCCTTTGGGTATTCTTATTCCCCGACATAAATGTCGGGGCTATTAGTTCTCCGCTCATTTCAAACTCAACGGAGGCTTTTGTCATTTTCATTGAAGAAGAGATTTCCTCGTAAGGTTTCTCGTCCCATTTTTTTACTGTGTATGTGGATTTGGCGTGCATAAATGTTTTGTTGTTATTATATATTTAAAATAATGATAACTAGATTAAGTTTAAATTCATTTCGTTTATGGAACACGGATGACACAGATTTGACGGATATTCACAGATTATTTATCCGTGACAATCTGTGTTATCTGTGTTCTATCCTGTTTGTTACGAACACTTTGCGGCTGAATAAAACCGGGAAACAATAAAACGATTAGAAGGGAAGTGGAGATAATCTTTTTCATATTCCAATTACTTGCTGTTAGAAACAACTTATAATTTAAATAAATCTAAGAAGATAAAAAGTGTTAGGAAAAACGTAGATGTCCTAATTTCATATGACGTCATCCCGAACTTGATTCGGGATCTTCCGAATTATAAAGATTCTGAAATAAATTCAGAATGACATTTACTTTTTTTGTGTGTAACTGAGATCAGGTCTCATCATTCCATTCTTATGTTCAAAGCTTTGGGTTATTGCCATAAGTTTGTTCCACAATTTATCTCCTTCATCACCGAGCTGATTATTCTGCCTGTCGGATAACATAGCCCAATCTACTCTTCCTTTTGCAGGCTGAACAAAAGTAATCAGAGGCATATCTGTACCAATGCCTCCCATATAAACTCTGTAGCCTTCTTCGATATTCTTTGTCTCGTAAAGAACTTTTTCATCCATAAGAAGTTCTTCTGCAACTCCTTCTTTACCAGGAATTATATGCAGATAATCAATATGCCTGAAGTTTAAGCTATCGTCAGGATTCAATCCATAGTTAGGTTTATAAGAGAGGTCAATTCTTAAAGTCATAAGAAAATTTTTGTGCGATGCATAGCATCCGTCGAACTCACTGTTTACCTTCGCTCTCTTTTTTTGATCAATCTTATCCATCACCTCGCGTCTTGAACTCATATATTTTGCCAAACCATCATAGTCTTTTACAGGTACGATATAATCGTAAGTAAAATACTCAATCTGAATTAAACGGTAAGAACCTTCAACGTTGGCTTCCTTTAGCATATCGGTAAAGTCTTTAGAAGCCTTCTCATATTTCTCCTGCATATAAGGAAAAATATTGTCTTCATGAAAGAGGAACATATCCTCATCAGGCGTTTTATCCTGAGCAAATGATTGAGAGAACAGTATGCCGAAAAGAAACACAAATGATAATAAGAATTTCATAGAGTGCCTTGCTGAAAGTTTTTATAAAATTAATTTAAAATTGAATAATTTGAATGGGCGATATTCCGAAGAATCTAAACCATAGTCAAGAGCAGTTTATTGAGCAATCATTAAGATTTATGATTTGGGAATACATGATTCAAGATACCAGATTCCAGATACCGGATGCTTGATTCCGGATAGTGGAGGTTAGATATTATATGCTTGATGCAAGCTAATTATTTTTTACGTCTAATCGTGCAAATGGTCCGGGTTCGCTTTCTTCTCCGACCTCTTGCGTAATCTGATTTAGACTATTAAAGTGCAAAAGTGTTATTCCGCCCCAGCTATGTACCTCGTTTGTAGGCGGATTGCCTGCAATGGGACCAACATTACGCCCTTTGAATCTCCATACAATTACAACACGGTTTCCTTCGGCTATAGTTTCATCAACATTAATTTGTAGAGCTTTCCAGGTGCTGCAAAATGTTTGACAAAATTCTTAACAGAATCACGACCTTTAATAACGGGTGTTCCAAAGATTCTTTCGAAAATGGGATAAGAGATTTCAATATTCTTTGCTGCTATTTCGTCAACAACCGAGGTATCACATCCGTAAATCCCATGGAAATATTTTTCTGCAAGAGCTTTAAGTTCTTCCTTGTTATTTACAGTACCGCAGGAATTGATTAGAAGCGGGACAATGATTAGAAATAAATATTTTTTCATTTTTTCTCCTAGAGTTTTCCTAAAAATCATATTTAATTCTAAAATAAAAATAACTTCGGACTAAGGAAAAGAAATGAAAAACATTATTATTGATCTTACTTGAGGAATGTTGAGTATATATTACGTATTATTATAAAAATCGGTATGAATTTATTTGGAAGCTGAATAAGTTTTTAATTTGACTAAGATTTAGCGACTAACTGATGATGAAAATTTGATATACTTATCCTTCACTTTGGAATGAAATATGATATTTTGGAGTCGGAATTTTGCCGGTTATTAATCATATTTAAAGTATAACTTAGAATACACTTTTGTTGAGAGATTTAACAGTATGGAATTCATAAAAGACCTGTTTAATTTTTTACTTCATTTCGATGTTCATCTACGTGAGATTATAAATGCTTATGGAGTTTTAACATATGCAATATTATTCTTAATAATTTTTGCTGAAACAGGTTTTGTAATGACGCCGTTTCTTCCCGGAGATTCTTTAATATTTGCTGCAGCTACATTTGCCGCCGCCGATGGTCCCTTTAATATTGTAATTTTATTCTGTGTTCTTGCAGTAGCATCGATTTGCGGAGATACTACTAATTACTGGATTGGAAATTATATAGGTCCAAAAGTATTTAAACAGGAAAAAGTGAAGTTCCTGAAAAAAGAATATTTAATCCGTACGCATAAATTTTATGAAAAGAATGGCGGCAAAACAATTATACTTGCAAAGTTTATTCCTATTGTCAGAACTTTTGCTCCATTTGTAGCCGGAGTTGGAAGCATGACATATCCGCGTTTTGTAGCGTTTAATATTACTGCTGCAATAATCTGGGTTGGTTTGTTCTCATCACTTGGGTATTTCTTCGGCGGACTTTCAATTGTGAAAAATAATTTCTCTCTTGTTATAATCGTGATAATATTTATTTCAATTCTTCCCGGACTTATAGAGTTCACTCGCCATAAATTAAAAAAAGCAGCTTACGAAGAAGAGAAATAAGAGCATCTTATACAACCGATTATTTTATAAAGTCACTTCCTGATTTTACCTTAATCTTAAAAGCTTACATTATTTATTCTGCATAAGAATTTATCTTTTTTAGAAATTACTCAAAGATTTTTAAATCTTTCTAATATAATAAAGCCTTCCTAATGGTTACTTTGCTGAATTTATTCGATATTTGCAGTACAACTATGGAAGATTCAGAAACATCTTTTTTCAAAGGCGTTCTAAAGGCTATGGGACTTGTCTTCGGTGACATCGGAACAAGCCCTATTTATACTTTAGGTGTAGTGTTTGCTATTACTGCACCAACTCCGGAAAACATTATCGGCATCCTTTCTTTAATATTCTGGTCACTTGTAATTTTAGTTACTATACAATATGCGTGGCTTGCTATGAGCTTAAGTATAAAAGGTGAAGGTGGAATAATAGTCCTAAAAGAAATTTTAACAAGATCTTTAAAAAGTGGAAGAAAGTTTGCCTTCGCGGGATTTTTAGGTTATGTAGGAGTTTCCCTTTTGATGGGAGACGGCGTAATTACTCCGGCAATAAGTATTCTCTCCGCAGTTGAAGGACTTCAATTAATTCCCGGCGTAGGAAACATCAGCGTAAGTACAATCATAATTATAACCTGTATCATTACCATTGGGCTTTTTATATTTCAGGTTAAAGGAACCGATAAGGTATCTTCTTCATTTGGACCGATAATGTTAGTTTGGTTTTCCGCTCTCTTTATAATTGGATTTTTGTCGATCGTTGAAGTGCCTGGAGTGTTAAAAGCTGTCAGTCCTTACTATGCAATAGAATTTTTTATGAGAAACGGGCTGCCTGGTTTTTTTGTCCTTAGTGAAGTTATTCTTTGTGCAACAGGAGGCGAAGCACTATACGCGGATATGGGACATTTAGGAAGTAAGCCAATTAGAGATGCCTGGTACTTTGTTTTCTTTGCGTTGATCGTTAACTACTTTGGACAAGGAGCATTTTTACTGACACATAAGAAAACGGGATTGGTTTTATTCGAAATGTTCAGGTCTCACTCTGAAATTCTTTACGTCCCTTTTTTACTGCTTACTTTATTTGCAACAATAATTGCTTCTCAGGCAATGATAAGTGCTGTTATGTCCCTTGTTTACATGGGAATAACAACTCATGTTTTTCCTTTAATGAAAGTTAAATTCACTTCGGTTAAGCTTAAGTCGCAGATTTACATTGGTGCTGTTAACTGGACTTTATTAATAGCAGTGTTGGCAATTATCATGATTTTTAAGGAATCTACTAATCTTGCATTTGCTTACGGTTTTGCCGTTACTGCTACTATGACTATAAGCACTATACTTATGATATGGATATTTAAGGTTAACAAAAACTGGATAAAAATGATTATCGCTTTTCTAACTTCTATAGTGAATTTTTTCTTCTTAATTGCAGTGTTTAATAAAGTTCCGCATGGTGGATACTGGTCAATCATCATTGCATCTATTCCTTACTTGGTAATTAATTTATGGATCCAGGGAAATAGAATAATGAGGAAAAACTTCCGGTCATTGCCGATGGATGTTTTTCTTGAAAGCTATAGACAGATATATGAACTTCAAAATAATATTAAGGGAACAGCTCTATTTTTTTCAAAGTCGCTTAATGAAATTCCTCCGTATGTAGTTCACTGTATAATAAGAGGAAATATCATTTATGAAAATAATATCCTGGTTTCCATTCAAATAACCGAAGAACCTTACGGAATAAATTACAGGAAAACGGAGAACATTGCTCCCGGACTATCAGGAATAGAAATTAACGCCGGTTATATGGAAGTAATAAACCTTACTGATATTTTTAAGGAACTTAGTTTATCTGAAAAAGTTATTTTTTATGGAGTTGAAGATATAATTACAAGCAACCCGTTTCTAAAAATGTTTGCATTTCTTAAGAAGATTACTCCTACTTTTGTTAGATTTCATGATCTTCCGTACAACAAACTTCATGGAGTAATAACTCGTTTAAATCTGTAATTAAATAATTAACTAAAAAATCAGGAAGTAACTGTGAATAGCGAACCTACAATACCATTAATTGCTTTGCTGCCGTTTGTATTGATGCTGCTTTCTATAGCAATTTTCCCATTATTCTGGAATCACTTCTGGGAAAAAAATAAGAACAAATTAATTGTTGCAATCATTCTGAGCATCCCTATAATTATCTATCTTTTGTTTGCTGGATTTTCTGATAGATTAGAAGAGACAATGATTTTCGATTATCTGCCTTTTATAATATTGCTCGGGGCTCTTTTCACAATTACCGGTGGTATCTATTTAACAGGAGACATAGAAGCAAAACCGATAGTAAATACTACATTTCTTGCTATAGGAGCGGTACTTGCTTCTTTTATGGGAACTACCGGTGCTGCTATGCTTTTAATACGCCCGGTAATTCAAACTAACAAAGAAAGACAATATAAGGTTCATACAATTTTATTCTTTATAGGAATTGTAGCTAACTGCGGCGGGTTATTAACTCCTTTAGGTGATCCTCCGTTGTTCATGATGTATTTAAGAAGTGCACCATTTGTATGGTTCTTTAAACTTTTTCCCGAATGGCTATTAACAAACGGACTTCTTTTGATAGTATATTTTTTGGTTGATAGTTATTATCATAAAAAGGAACCTGTGTCCGCAATAATAAAAGACAAAACTATGATACGTCCCCTAAGGCTTCAGGGAAAAATAAATTTCTTCTGGCTTGCAGGAGTTGTCCTTGCTGTAGCTTTTTTGAACGAACAATATCTTCCATTTGTAAGAATTAACCCTTACTTTAAGTTTATCAGGGAAGCAGTAATATTATTGCTTGCATATCTTTCAATGCTTTTTACACCAAAGCTTGTTCGTGAATCAAATAATTTTACATGGGGACCTATTCAGGAAGTTGCTTATTTGTTCATAGGAATTTTTGTAACTATGGTTCCATGCTTGTTATATCTTGAATTAAATGCTCACACTTTGGGTATTACATCTACAACTCAGTTTTATTATTACACTGGTTTATTAAGCAGCTTTTTAGATAATACGCCTACGGCAGTTACCTTTCACTCATTAGCTTTAGGTTTAGGAATAAATTCTTTTCCTCTTATAGCAGGAATTCCCGAGGAATTATTAAAAGCAATTTGTATAGGAGCAGTTTTCTTCGGAAGCATGACATACATTGGTAATGGTCCTAATTTTATGGTTAAAGCTGTTGCAGAAGAAAATAATATTAAGATGCCGCACTTTTTCAATTATATGATTAAATTTTCTTTAATTATTCTTTTGCCCATTTTTATAATTGTGCAATTAATTGTTTTGTAGTTAAAAGCTAGCGTATGAAAAAATATCAAATAATAGCAATAATATTTTTAATAGCCCTATCGAGAGTAGCTCTTCCGCAATCATCGGATACTATTACTGTCGGTAACTGGAACTTAGAGAATTTATTCGATACTATAGACGATCCAAATAAAAATGATGAAGAGTTCCTGCCATCGAGTAGTAAAGAATGGACGATCGATAGACTTAATACAAAGCTGTACAATCTCTCGCGTGTTATCAGATCTATGAACAACAATAAGGGAGCGGATATCTTAGGCGTTTGCGAAGTTGAACACCAGTCTCTTCTTGATAGCATGATTATAAAATTCTTACATGATAAGAATTACAAAGTTGCTTATAAAGAATCTCCTGATGGAAGAGGAATAGATAACGGTCTTATTTACAATGGTGATTTATTCTCCCTGCTAAGTATAAAAAGTGATACTATAAAACTTGATGATGGATACCCAACCAGATTAATTTTGAATGCTAATCTTATAACAAAAGATAAAGATACGCTGCATGTGTATGTAAATCATTGGCCGTCGAGAAGGGGAGGAGAAGAAAAATCTGAAAAGAACCGGGTAAGAGCCGCACAGACTTTAAAACATGATATAGAAAATAATTTCAAACAAAATGCTAAATCAAAAATTATTATCATCGGCGACTTTAATGACGAGCCAAATAACAATTCAATTCTTAAAGAATTAAATGCTGTTCCTTTTTATTGCGACACTACAAATCACATAGAATCTTACAAAGAACTCTACAATCTTGCTTATCCTTCATTTGCAAACGGATTAGGGAGCTATAAATACCGTGATGACTGGAATATGCTCGATCAGGTTATAATATCCGGTGCTCTGATAGATTCAAAAAACATTCATTATGTATGTAATTCATTTGAGGTTTATAAACCTTTAATGATGGTTACACGATCGGGTAAATATGAAGGAGCGCCTTTCCCAACTTACGGAGGCAGCAGATATCTCGGTGGTTACAGCGATCATTATCCGGTCATAACTAAATTTGTTTTAGCACGAAAGAAATAATGAAAAGAGTACTATTAATATTTGGAGCTAACGGTGCATTAGGAAAGGGTGTTACACAGGTACTAACTAAAAAAGATTTTAGTAAGATATATTTATTCGGAAGTAAACTGGATGACTTGCCGAAATCAGATAATATTGAAAAAGTCCAAACAAAAGACCTCTCAATAGAGAAAAATGTTGTTGATGCATTTTCAAAAATAAAATCTTCAAAAGATATTCTGTTCTTTTTATACTCAACTGTCGGTGGTTTTGTAGGCGGAAAAAATATCTGGGAAAGTGAAGCCGATGAATTGGATAAGATGATCAATATTAACTTTAAGACTAATTTTTTTATTGCAAAACATTTTTCACTGGTTGTTAAAGAATCGGCAGGAGGGTCAATTTGTTTTACAGCCGCAACTACAGGAATAAGTCCGTCAAAAAAGAATTCTGCTTATGGTTCATCAAAAGCAGCGTTGATTCATTTTGTTAAAACTCTCGCATTAGAAGGAAAAGAAATACGAATGACTGCCAATGCAATTGCCCCCTATATGATAGATACTCCGGCAAATAGGAAATGGATGCCTGATTCTGATTATGAAAAATGGGTAAAGCCCGAAGAGCTTGGTGAATTAGTTAATAACATCTTTAACAATTTTAATTTTATGACCGGGAATATCATTACAATTACAGACAGATTTCAGGTAAATGTTAAGATTGACAGGAAAATATATGGTTGACTTTGTTTTTCAAAATCTTTATTGTAACACAAATACATTTCAAAAATTATGCACTTTTTATACTATCTATAGCATCAATTAATCATCTGGAGGATACTTTTTATGGTTTTAATATCATTTATGCTAAGTACATTAAATCTTATAGCTCAAGCTACTAGTCAAAATCAAGGCGCATTAAATTGGTTAACAGAAAAATATAATGCCGGCGGTTTATTTATGCATCCTATTTTAGGGTGTTTAATTGTTGGTTTGGCTTTGTGTTTCGAAAGGTTGTGGACTCTGTCCCGTGCCCGTATAAATACAAAAGATTTTATTATTCAAGTTAAGAAAGCTCTTGAATCTGGTGGAGTTGATGCAGCGATGGACGTTTGCTCAAAAACAAGAGGTCCTGTAGCATCAGTTTTTCAAGCCGGTTTGCTGAGGGCAAACGAAGGTATTGAAGCAGCTGAAAAAGCTATTATGACATACGGTGGAATTGAAATGGGCTTCCTTGAAAGAGGTATGATCTGGATTTCACTATTTATTACCCTTGCACCTATGTTGGGTTTTACCGGAACCGTCCAGGGTATGATTACTGCATTCGATGCTATTAAAGAAGCGGCCCAAATTTCTCCATCCATTGTTGCAGATGGTATTGCTATAGCACTTTTAACAACCTTATTTGGACTGGTTGTAGCAATGATTTTACAGGTATTCTATAATTATTTTATTTCTGCAATAGACAAACTCGTTGCTGGAATGGAAGAGAGTTCTGTTGAATTGATTGATACATTATATCAGATGCAGCAAGCAAAGAAATTATAGTTATTAAAAAAAAGAGATAGAAAATGGCTCTATTAAAGAAAAAAACTGTAAGAAATGTTGAAATTCCTACTGCTTCACAAGCGGACTTAGCATTTTTGTTATTGTTGTTTTTTCTTGTCTCTACAATTATTGATGTAGATACCGGTATAGGACTAACATTACCTGAATATGTTGAGGACATCCAAACAGTTGAAGTTCCGAAAGACCGTATGGCTGCCATTTTGGTAAATGAAAATGGAGACGTGCTTGTTGATGGAACACCAACTTCTATATTCCAGGTTAAGGATAATCTGAAACCAAGGATTGTATCCAAAATTAATCTTCCATCGAATAAAAAATTAATTGTTTCTGTAAAAACGGATCGCAAGACAAACTACAACGCATATATCCAGGTTTTGGATCAGATTAAGCAGTCTTACTTTGAAGTAAGGGATGATTACTCAACCGCTAATTATGGAAATAAGTTTAATAATCTTAATGCTGAAAACCAGGATGTTGTAAAAGATAAGATCCCTATTATTATTTCACTTGCAGAACCTGAATCAGTTAAAAAGTAAAATTTAAGGTATCATAAATGGAATTTAAGACAAAAAGAGCAGCGGTTAAACAGGAAATACCAACTACGTCTATGCCTGATATCGTATTTATGTTGTTGATGTTTTTTATGGTTGTTACTACTCTTCGCGAAGTAAATTTACTTGTTGAGTTTAAACTGCCTGAAGCAAAAGCAATCGAAAAAATAGAAAACAAAAGATTAGTTTCTTATATATGGGTTGGTAAAGATGGAAGAATACAGATTAATGATGGTATAGTTAAGCTAAGTGAGATTCAAACTATTATGTATGATAAACGCCAGAGTTTGCCTAATGTAATAGTCTCGTTAAGAATTGATAAAGGTTCCGATATGGGAATTGTTACAGATATACAGCAGGAATTAAGAAAGGCATATTGTTTAAGAATAAATTATTCTGCTAGTATTAAGATTTAATTAATAAGAAATAAAATTTTCAAATGTTAAGGCAGGTTTTATAAATTTAACCTGCCTTTTTCAGTTTAAGAGGTAAATATGAATCTTAAAGAAAAAATTAACGAAGATATGAAATCGGCGATGAAGGGTGGTGATAAAATCAGACTTGAAACCATTCGTTCCATCAGAGCTTTGATCCTGGAATTTGAGAAAAGCGGAACAGGCAAACAGCTCAACCCCGAAGAAGAAATAAAGCTTCTTAGTACTGCTGTTAAAAAAAGAAAAGAAGCTATAGAACAATATACAAACGCCGGAAGGAAAGATCTTTCCGATAAAGAACAAAAAGAGTTTGATATATTGATGGAATACATGCCAAAGCAATTGGATTCTGCTGAGATATTAAAAGAAATTACTAGAATAGCTTCTGAAATAGGGGCAAACTCTAAAGCCGACTTTCCTAAATTAATGCCAATGGTAATGAAAGAGCTTAAAGGAAAAGCTGATGGGAAAATAGTGAAGCAGGAAGTAGAAAAATTCTTAGGAAATTCTTGAGCATTTTAGATATAATAATAATTGCTATAGTTTTGATAGGATTCGTTCTTGGTTATAAAGACGGATTTGTAAGAAAGCTAATCGGTCTGATAGGGTTTGTTCTTGCTGTTTTCGTTGCCATTAGATTTGCTTCTTCATTTGGGAAAATAATTGAGTCTATCACAGAGATTGAAATTTACCTGTCTGAAATAATAGCCGGGATAATAATTTTCCTGTTTGTCATTTTTATTTTTTCTGTTCTTAAAAGATATATTCATCCTTTCGATAAAGTAAATAGCTTTGTTAACCAGTTGGTAGGTGGTTTAGTTGGGGCAATTCAAATATTATTTTTTATAAGTGCCTTTATGATCATACTAAATATTTTTAACGTTCCCAGCAAGAAATCAAAAGATAATTCCTTCCTTTACTATAAAGCATATGGTATAATTCCCTCAACTATCGAATATATAAGACAGTACAAAGCTAAACCTAAAGAAATAATTAAGGATTATATAAGAGACAAAGACACATTAAAATGATTTTGCAAACGGTACTTGAGAAATTAGAATTTCCAAAAATTCTTCAATATATCTCCGCTTATTGTATAACTGAAAAGGGGAAAGCAATAATTCAAACTCTCACTCCATCTTTTAGCCAACCTGAATTTGTTACCGAAGGAAATTTAGTTGGTGAAGCGAAGGAAATTCTGATAAAAGATTTATATCCGCCCTTAATTTATCTAACTGATTTAGAAACGTCTCTTGCTAAAAGTAAAATTGAAGGAACTGTGCTTGAAAGTAAGAAGATCCTCGAGATATTGTCGTTAATTATATCTTCGAGGAATTTTGTTCAGTATCTGAAATCAAATTCTGAAATTGCTCCCGGTTTGTTAAAGTTAACTAATGATTTATTTGTTGATAAAGTTTTAGAACATCATATTCAAAAAGTGATAAATGAAAACGGCGAAATAAAAGAAAAAGCCAGCGCTAAACTTTCTGATATAAGACAAGAAATCAGGGATAAACACGAAGAGCTTATTCGTTTGGTAAACAGGATTACCAAATCACTAAAAGAAAAAGAATTAGTAAGAGAAGATTACATAACTTTGCGAGACGGCAGAGTTGTAGTTCCTGTTAAAGCTGAGCACAAAAGACACATAAGGGGATTTATTCATTCTGAATCTGCAACAGGACAAACTGTTTATATTGAACCTGAAGAAACCCTTGAAATGAACAATGATATTGTTTCACTCTCTTTTGAAGAAAGAAGAGAAATTGAAAGAATACTTAAAGAGCTAACTACAAAAATCGGTTCTGTCGCAGAAGAGCTTAAAACTACACATGAAACTATTGGTTATCTTGATTCAATTTTTGCAAGAGCCAAATACTCAATAGAAATTATTGGTTCTTTCCCAGCTTTTGATAAAAGTAAACCGATTGCTATTCGTGATGCAAGACATCCGATACTCATAAAAAAACTTGGGCGGGATAAAACAGTTCCACTTAATGTTGAAAATAATGGATGGAACGTAATTGTAATTACAGGTCCGAATGCCGGGGGTAAAACGGTGGTTCTAAAAACTATAGGACTTCTTTCATTAATGCTTCAATGCGGAATTCATATTCCAGCAAGTCCGGATTCCAACTTTCATAAGTTCAATAATATTTTAGTCGATATTGGTGATGAGCAATCTATAGAAGATGATCTTTCAACTTTTAGTTCTCATTTGTCTAACATTAAAACAATTCTTTCGTTAGCGGATTCTGATTCTCTCGTTTTGCTGGATGAGATTGGAACCGGAACTGATCCTTCCGAAGGTTCTGCGTTGGCTGCTGCTGTTCTTTTAGTTCTTCATAAAAAAAACGCTTTAGTCTTTGCATCTACACATCATGGAAGTTTAAAATTAATTGCTCACGACCAAAACGGTTTTGAAAATGCTGCAATGGAATTTGATTCAAAAAATCTTAAACCAATATATTCTTTTAAACAAGGAATCCCCGGTTCCAGTTATGCTTTCGAGATAGCAAAAAGGATAGGACTCGACGATAACTTTCTTAATCTTGCAAAGGGACATCTTGATAGCGACAAACATAAACTGGAAGAATTTCTTGTCGATATTGAAACAAAGTCTAATCTTGTAGCGGAAAAATTAAAAAAGGTTGAAATAGAAAATGCAAGATTAAGTGGGCTCTCTAATCTTTATAAACAAAACCTTGAGAAGTTAGAAAAAGATAAAAAGCAAATTCTTTCTAAAGCAAAAGATGAAGCAGAAGAGTATATAAAGAATATTAATTCAAAATTTGAAAAGATAGTTAAGGAATTAAAAGAATCTAAAGCAGATAAAGATATAATTAAAACTTCGCAGAAAATTATAAAAGAGATTAAGGAAAGAAATAAAACAATTGTTCCTGAAATACAGGAAGCTCCAAATGAAAGTTTTAATGAGGGAGATTATGTTTCTTTAAAGGGAACTAACACGACTGGACAAATTCTCGAGGTGTTTCGTGATTCTAAGAAGGCAAATGTGCTTGCAGGGAAAGTGAAAATGCTTGTTCCATTGCAAAGTCTTATTCATTCTGAAGCAAAAATCGAAGAGATAAAGAATAGAGAATATTCATATATTAATTCTGAAGCAGAAATACGACTTGACATTAGAGGTGAACGTCCCGAAGAAGCAGAATTGCAAGTAAATAAGTTTGTGGATAATGCTTACTCTGCAGGTTTGACAAGAATAGAAATTTTACATGGCAAAGGAACAGGAGTACTTAAAAGAACTGTAAAAGAAATACTTTCGAAACACAGCAGTGTAAAAACTTTTTATTTTGCACCAATAGAAATTGGTGGCGATGGAATTACGATTGCAGAACTAAAATAAATACATAGGATTAATAAATATTGGTTTATCTTAAGAGCTAACAAGGAATTTTTTTGTTTAAAAAGATTTTAATCGCTAACAGGGGAGAGATTGCTGTAAGAATAATCAGAGCCTGCAGAGATATGGGAATTACTTCTGCAGCAGTTTATTCCGAAGCTGATCAACATTCTTTACATACAATTCTCGCGGACGAAGTCTATGAAATAGGCGAGGCACAGGCATCATCTTCATATCTAAATCAAGAAAAGATCATAAATCTTGCGAAGAAAATAAAAGCTCAGGCTATTCATCCCGGTTATGGATTCTTTTCCGAGAATTCAGATTTCATAAAAGCAGTTGAAGATGAAGGAATTGTTTTCATTGGACCTTCATCAAAATCTGTAGCTATGATGGGAAAGAAGACTGATGCCCGGGCATTGATGAAGAAAAATAAAGTGCCTATTGTTCCCGGTACAACAGAACCTGTTGATAAGTAAAGAGGAGGGAATTAGTTTTTGTAAAGAGATAGGTTTTCCAATTCTGCTAAAAGCTTCTGCAGGAGGCGGAGGTAAAGGGATGAGAAAAGTTAGTTCAGTAAAAGAGTTTGACTCTGCTTTTGAATCAACAAAGAGAGAAGCTTTAAAAGCATTTGGAAATGATGATGTTTACATTGAAAAATATATTGAATCGCCAAGACATATTGAAGTCCAGGTTATTGCAGATAAGCATGGGAATTATGCTCATCTTTATGAAAGAGAATGCTCAATTCAAAGAAGACATCAAAAAATAATTGAAGAAGCGCCGTCTGTTTTTGTAGATGAAGCAACGCGTAAAAAAATTACAACTGCAGCAATTGATGCAGCAAAAGCTTGCGGATATTATAACGCCGGCACGATTGAATTCCTGATGGATAAAGATAAAAATTTTTATTTTCTCGAGATGAATACAAGATTACAGGTAGAACATCCTGTTACGGAATTAATTACTCAAATTGATCTTGTTAAAGAACAAATTCAAATAGCTGCCGGGGAAAAATTAAGCTTTACTCAGAAAGATATAAAAGCAAGAGGACATGCAATTGAGAGTCGTATTTATGCGGAAGACTCTCAAAATAATTTTCTTCCCTCAACGGGAGAAATTATTGAATATTTAAGACCGGCTGGACCTGGAGTTAGAATTGATGATGGCTTCCTTGTTGGCTCTAAAATTTCTCTTTATTATGATCCACTTATCTCAAAGCTTATTTGTTATGGGAAAGATAGAGATTCATCAATTGCGCGTATGTTGCGGGCTTTAAGTGAATATCATATTGCCGGACCGATTACAAATATTCCTTTCCTTTCAGAGATACTTAAACATAAAGATTTTGTTAAAGGTAATTTCGATATCAACTTTGTAGAAAGAAAGTTTTTAGGAAAGAAGTCAAATAATAAGAACGGAACATCTTCCGAAAAAATATCCGCTGTCTTTTCTGCTGTCTTTCAAAAGCATAACGTTCTAAGTGAAAAAATTAGTCCGGGTGAGAATAATAATGATTCTAATAAATGGCTGGATCTGTTGAATGAATGATTTTATAGTTTCTGTAAATGATAAAAAATTAAAAATCGGTTTCAATAAAAATGATAAGCTTGAAATAAATAATTTAGAATATGAATACTCTATTTTACATATTAACAATAGCACTTATTTATTAAAGATTGGAAATGAAAGTTTTCTGGTCTCGTTAAAATCAGAAGAGAATTCAAAATATTTTGTAACATTAAAAGGACATGTCTTTGAAACATTAGTCCGAACTTCTCTTGAAGAGAAGGCTTCTACCTTAATAAACGCTAAGATAGCGCAACATTCCAAAGCTATAGTGAAAGCCCCGATGCCGGGAATGATAATCAAAATAAAAAAGAAAGCTGGCGATAAAGTTACTTCTGGTGAGTCTATTTTGATCCTAGAAGCAATGAAAATGGAAAATGATATTCGTTCTCCCATTTCGGGAATAATCGAAAATATAAAAATCAGTGAAGGTAAAACTGTAGAAAAAGGAGCTGAGCTTTTTACAATCAGATAGAAAATTTTAAGCTCTTATTTATATAGTTGCTTAATATTGATTTTTCATATTATCTTAGATTAAACAGTTGAGAAGAGAAAATAACACTTTAGAAAAATTATGAATAAAAAATTACTTTTGATATTACTTTTCCCATTGCTCCATTTTATTTCATGTTCATCTTCTGTAGAACAAACGAGAGAAGAAGATACAACCGGCAATGAAGGCGTATATGTATTTGACAAAGTTCCGGAAGATACTTCAACAGTACCTCAGAAAGAAAATAATAATACCCTGCAAAAATATTACTTAATTCAGATAGGAGCTTTCACTACTAAAGATAGGGCAGAAAACTTTGCTGAAGAAAGCAGGAATGCTCTTTCCAAAGAAATACTTGTAAATTATAACAGCGATGTTAACCTGTTTGTGGTTCAATTAAAAAATCATTTTAAAACTAAGGAAGAAGCAGAAAAGATTAAGAGTGATCTCTGGTCTAGCGAAAAATACAAAGATGCATGGGTTGTAACAGTAACAAAATAAAAATAGCTCTGTTAATTGCAGAGCCATAATTCAACTAATAAACTTTATTCAAGCCACGAAACTATTTCAAAGGAACCTGTGCCGGGAAAGGCAGGGGGAGAAGCAATTAACAACCTATCATCATATCTGTACCTTTTATTAAACCCTGATAAAATACCGGAACCATTGAATGTACCGACAGCCTGTCTTGTATTTTGTATAATTCCCCCAAGTAAATTAATATTACCACTTACAGGTCTTGTTGTATAATTCTCCGCTCCGAATCCACCTGTTTCAGCATAAACCGAAGCCTGAATATTAATATCATTATGATTAGCGGTATTATCAGTAACCCATACATAATTTTTTGCAACTATTCCTAACAGATCATTTGAGTTAGGATTAGTTTGTGGATCCTGAGAATATACTATGTCATCATCAATATAAATTGTTCCTTTGGGAACAGAGCCTGAAGCAGCAACAGTGTATTGCCCTTTAACAGTGCCTTTAATTCTAACTATTGCATTATTAGCAAAGATTACTCCGTTAGGAGCAAAGCTTGAAGCTAAAACTGTTGTGTCTTTTTTTACATTTTGATATCTGAATTTTAAACTGTCACCTGCAAAAGTAAGATACACTGTATCTTTGCCGGAAAATTCATATCCTCCATTTTGTGATACAGTTTCAATTGGAGATAATCCATCTGTAGGGAGTGGAAGATCTATTCCTTGTTCAAATCCTCCGTAGAAATATGGTTCATCTTTACTTTTACTATCGTAATAAACTAAACTCTTTTTTGTAGTAGCTTTACCGTTAAATACCGGGTGTCTGTATGCTCTTAAATAGTCCTGAGTATGAAATGGACCCCATACAGTATCACTCTGCGTCCACCAGATATTACCTCCCTCATTAACAGAATAATAAGCAAACTTAGAAAACTTGCTTGGAGCTAGTGTTACCTGAACCTGTTGTGTTGTTCCCCCGAAGGTTCCTTGTGATGTTATCTTTCGAATATTCTTAAAAGCGTCAACAATCTGAACAGTTACGTTGAGTTTACCGTCATTGAAATCGATGTTATTGTAACCGGCAGTCCAGCTATTATCAAGATAAATAGCATTAGCAGCCATATTTGCCCCGCTGACTGCAATATCGTGAGCAACGGTTTCGTCGGCGTAATCCACCATATTGTCAACGGCACGATTAGATATACTTCCGAAGTTTTGCGTAACAACTAAAAAAATCAAACCGAAACCCATAACGAGAAATAACGCAGTTCTACCTCCCATCGTAACCTCCTTTACATATTTCCTTAAACTCAAGCAGCTGAAACTGTTATAAAGCCTGAGTATCTTAGTATTGTTATTTAAACTTCAAGTAATAAAATTAAAAATCTAATCTCAAATTTTGGATGAATCATTCTAACCAGGAAACTATTTCATAAGAACCTGTACCAGGAAATGATGGTGGCGATGCCGACATCAACCTGTTGTCATATAAATATCTTTTATTAAATCCCGATTGTACGCCGAAGGAGTTAAACGTTCCAACAGCTTGCCTTTCGTTTTGGATTATTCCTCCGACTAAGTTAATATCACCACTGACAGGTCTTCCGTTATAATTTTCTGCGCCAAATCCACCGTCTTCAGCATAAATTGAAGCATCAATGTTTATATCATCACTATTTGCCGCATTATCCGTAATAAGAACATTATCTTTAGCAACTATTCCTAAAAGATCGTTTGAACCTGGATTAGTTTGAGGATCTTGTGAGTAAACAATATCATTATCGAGATAAATATCACCTTCAGAGGCTACAGTATATTGTCCTTTAACTGTACCTTGTAATCTTACATCCATCCCGTTAACATAAATGACTCCGTTAGGAGCTATAGCATCAGTAAGGTATTCTGATGGCGGGTCATTATATCCAAGTTTAATTTTAATACTATCACTGACAAAAGTAATATATGCAGTATCTGTTTGAGTAGTTATGGTTTGGTCATAATATCCGTCGACCCAAGTTTTATGTTTTCCATGCCCCTGCCAATGACCATCAACCCAGGTCAGTATTGTGTCTATTGTAGTTGATTGAGGAATATTCCATCCACCGGATAAAGCGTCAGTTTTTATAGGGTCTAAACCATTTGTAGGTAAAGGAAGATCTACCCCTTGTCCAAATCCACCATAGAAATTTGGAGCGTCTTTACTTTTACTATCATAATAAGTTAGACCTTTTTTTGTTGTTGACTTACCGTAAAATGTTGGATGTCTGTAAGCTCGCAAGTAGTCCTGAGTGTGGAAAGGACCCCAAACTGTATCGGTGCTAGTCCACCAGATATTACTTCCCTCGCTAACAGAATAATATGCAAATTTTGAAAACTTGCTGGGCGACAGTGTTACTTCAACTTGTCGTGTTATTCCACCAAAGGTTCCTTGAGAAACTATTTTTTTAATGTTTTTAAATGCATCGACAACCTGAACAGAAACATTAATTTTACCATTATTAAAACTAACATCATTGTATCCTGTAGTCCATGAGTTATCAAGAAATATTGCATTTGCAGCCATGTTAGCACCGCTTACAGCAATATCATGAGCAACTGTTTCGTTAGTATAATCTACCATATTGTCGACAGCACGGCTGGAAATGCTTCCAAAGTTTTGTGTTGCCACAAGAAAGATCAAACTAAAACCCACAACTAAAAGTAATGAAGCTTTACCTCCCATTGTGTTCTCCTATTTTTTTAATGAAATTTGAATTAAATATATTGCCAAGAATCTTATAAGAGATAAAGTCTCGGCAAAGAAAAAAAAATTATTCTAACCAGGAAACTATTTCGTACGAACCTGTACCAGGAAAAGAAGGCGGCGAAGCACTCATTAACCTGTTATCATACATATATCTTTTATTAAATCCTGACTTAACACTATTTCCGCTAAAAGTTCCAACAGCTGCTCTGGTATTCTGAATTATTCCACCAAGAAGATTTATGTTTCCGCTGACAGATCTCGTATCATAATTTTCTGCTCCGAATCCACCGGTTGAACAAAAGATAGAAGCATTAATATTAATATCACTGTTGTTCGCATTATTATCTGTAATTATTACGTTATTTTGTGCAACTATTCCTAAAAGATCACCCGAATTTGGATTAGTTTTTGGATCCTGAGAGTAAACAATATCATTGTCTAAATATATATCGCCCTCACCTGCAACAGTATATTGACCTTTAACAGTTCCCTGTAATCTGACATCCATGCCTTCAACGTATATCACTCCATTTGGAGCTTTGGTTTGAGACAAGTATGTAGATACGGCTTTGTTATAACCGAGTTTAATTTTTACGCTGTCTCCAACAAAGGTAACATATGCTGTATCCGTTTGTGTAGTTGTAGTTACGTTCCACGTACCAGGTTTATTCTTTTTCCCTGGAACGTACACAGAATCATAAGTTGTTGTTGTAGATTTTGGAACATCCCATCCGCCAGATTTAGCATCAGTTTTTATTGGAGCTAAACCGTTAGTAGGAAGAGGAAGATCTACACCAGTATCAAATCCACCGTAAAAATTAGGAGCATCACTTTTTTGACTCGAATAGTAAACCAATCCTTTTTTTGTTGAAGTTTTACCATAGAATGAAGGATGTAAAGAAGCTCTTAAGTAGTCCTGTGTGTGAAAAGGTCCCCATACAGTGTCATTATTTGTCCACCATATACTGCCTCCTTCATTAACGGAATAGTAAGCAAACTTTGAAAACTTACTGGGAGATAAAGTTACCTGAACCTGACTTGTTATTCCATCAAAGGTCCCATTCGAAATTATTTTTTTGATGTTTTTAAAAGCATCAACAATCTGTACAGAAACGTTAAGCTTGCCATTATTAAAATTAACATTGCTGTAACCTGTTGTCCATGTATTATCAAGGAATATTGCATTGGCAGCCATATTAGCGCCGCTGACGGCAATATCATGGGCAACAGTTTCATTTGTATAATCTACCATATTATCTACAGCACGATTGGATATACTTCCGAAATTCTGAGTTGCTATTAGAAATATCAAACTAAAACCTATAACTAAAAGTAGAGCAGCTTTACCGCCCATACATTCTCCTTTTTTATCTTATCTATTTTTTAAATTTCTGGCGACTAATCTTATCTGCCGCCAAAAAGCACTAGAATATTTTTGATCATACGCAGCTGTATTCTCAACAGTTACATTTATTTCCATACTAGCTATTTCCCCGGGTTGAGCAATCGGAAATGAAATGGTATCACCAAGAGCATTAAAGTAAACCATTTTAAATTGGGTTATACCCAAATTAGCACCTTTAGGTGTTTCGCTATTTACCACCCTGTAAAGAATTCTGTCTCTTGGATTTTCTGTTTGAGTGAGTTCACTTGTTGGACCAAGATAATAATACATTGTATCAACAATCCCATCTGATTGAACATCAGTTAAAAATTTTATTCTATTTGAATCAGCAAGTATTATTGATTTAGATGGATCAGGGATTTTGTTCCAGTCAGAACAGTAACCTATTTTACGGAAATCGTACTCAATTATCTCTGCTGTTGTTGCAAGATTTTGCTGAAGTGAGAGTTCACCGCTATAGTTGTAAGTATTTTGCGTTGTTGCATCATTTAATCTCCATAAAATAATCATTAATGCACCCCCGATTAATATTGAACCAACGATATCTATTATTGTGCTGAATCCCATCTTTACCTCTTATCTGAAATACCAATAGCTATATATAGACGATAATTTAAATGTATCCGTCATCGAAGGACTAGTAACAGTTACTGTAATTTTTTTATGCCAAGTTGCCGCACCTGACGTTACGTCGGGGTTATTTGGATTTATGTAACAAACTTTGCAGGAAACATAAAAGTTTGCGGAAGGTAAATTTGTTACGGTATCCTTATATCCATTAAAATCATCAAAGTCATCGAAATTTGGATATTTTTCTCCGGCAGTAGGTCCGAGCGACGCGGGAGGTGTGAGAAGATTAAGACTGGCAATTGCATCGTCAATGCCTGCCTGGTCGAATGGTTTTTTATTTGCTTCTTCAATTACTGAAGTTGCAAGTGATACTGCCAGTACACCAAATTTTGTATCGTATAAAACAGTGTCAGTTGTAAGCAAGCTGTTATTAACTCTCAAAACCGTCAAAGCCAAAAGAAGCATTGCAGCTATGGTTATAAGTGACTCACCTGTGTTCATTTATTTAATCTCCGATTATAATTTGCATGAAAACATTTTACTTTGAGCAAAATCCGTGCAACAAAATTGTTAGTTTTTGTTTAGTTTTAATTAAAAAATGATATATAAAATCATCAGTTAAACTGCTTTTTAATAATTATAGCTTCTCAAATTATGAGACATCTGAATAAACAGAAAAAATGGGATTTTATACCTTAGATAAGAGTAAAATTTACTTTTAATTGCAGTAACTATTATTATGTGGTCAATAATTATTAGAATTTAACCAACAATAGATTTTAGTCCTCTTAATCATTAAATTAGATAGAACTTAAACCTAAAATAAAATGGGAGTGTAATATGGCTTTCTCGTTAAATAAAGTTATGCTTATTGGCAACCTGGGCAGAGATGCTGAAACAAGGTTCACAACAAACAATTTGTCCGTTACAAATTTTACTCTTGCAACCAGCAATAGTTATAAGGGAAAAGACGGCAACTGGGTTAACGAAACCACTTGGCATAATATAGTTGCGTTCAATCTTTCTGATTATATGAAAGAGAATCTGAAGAAGGGAAGAAAATTTTATGTTGAAGGAAGAATATCGAAACGTGATTATACAGATAAAGAAGGCGTGAAAAGATATTCTACCGAAGTAGTTTCTGAGCGTTTGATTCCACTTGATTCTTCAGGAGTTTCACAGGATGTTGAAGAACAAACTCAAAGTACTGATGTAAATATTGAAGATAACGACGATCTTCCATTTTAAATATATTGTTTAACAGATTGTATTAATTTTACTTGGAAATTGACTGGTCATTCAGAATAATAATTCTTTTCGTTTTCCTGTTTCTGTCTGCTTTTTTTTCCGGATGCGAAGTAGCTTTATTTTCACTGGACAAAAGAAAGCTTAAAAACAATTTAGAACTGAGTCCGCTTGTTGGAAGATATCTATTAACTCTTCTAGAACATCCGAGAAGATTACTAGTAACTGTTTTGGTAGGCAACACAATTGTTAGTGTGTCTGCATCTATAGTTGCCGTTTCACTTGCTCTCGATATCCATAAAAGTAGCGGGCTTCCTGAAGGACTTGTTATTAGTCTTCAGATAATAATTTTAGCAATCTTAATAATTCTTTTCGCAGAATTAACACCCAAAGTTTGGGCATCTAAAAATCCCTTAAGATTTTCAAAGCTGGTTGCAATTCCACTGTATTGGTTTAGTGCGATTATCTATCCTTTTTCTGAGACTCTTACAGAATTGATCAGATTTATAGTTTCAAAAATGAATTTTGATAAAGGAAAAGCAGCAATATCTCCCGAAGAAATTACTGAGCTTGCTGAACTCGGTTATGAAATCGGAACATTGGAAGAAGAACATGGAATAATACAAAGTATCGTTAGCATTAAGTCAGTCACTGTACATGAAGTTATGACGCCGAGAGTTGATATGACAGTTGTTCCGTACGATATTACCTTTACTGAACTTGTCGAAATTATTAAAGATTCTGGGCACAGCAGGATACCTGTTTATAAAGATAACCTGGATAATATTGCAGGAATTGCTTATGCAAAAGATGTCCTTCCTTATATTAGAAAAAACGGCAAACCGGAATTTGATGTTATGAAAATTGTCCGTAGCGCTATGTTTATTCCTAAAACAAAAATCATAAATGATTTGATGTACGAATTCCAGGATAAGAAAATGCACATTGCAATTGTTGTTGATGAGTACGGCGGAACTGCAGGGCTCATTACACTTGAAGATATTATAGAAGAAATTGTAGGGGAAATTAGAGACGAATATGATAAAGAAGAAAATCCCGTTTCAAAAATTGATGATAATAAATATCTCGTAATGGGGAAAATTCCTATTGATGAACTAAATGAATTACTTAACATGAACATTTCTCAGGAAAAAGAAGATTATGAAACTTTAGCTGGTATGATTTTAAATAATGCCGGGCATATTCCTAAAGAAGGTTATAATTTTAATCTGGAAAGCTTTAAGTTTACGGTTAAAGAAGTTTCGAAAAAGAGGATCAACAAAGTTCTTATAGAAAAAGTAAGTTCAGAGTAATGAAAAAAAAAGGCTGCTTTCTAAAAATAATAATAGCTACTCACAATAATTATTGCAGTCATACTTTATATTGTTCAAAATCATCTTGATGATGTTGTTATTAATCCTGCAAAAAAAGTAATAAGCAGTTTTATGGTCAGTGGAGCTTTTAAGCATCTTACATATATAAAAGAAACTCCCGAAAAAGATTCGTTAAAAATCTTATTGAAGGATTATGTGAAAGATAAGATTTCAAAAAGCAAATCAATAAATAGCGACGACCTCGATTGGTTGCTCGATTCAATAAAAGTTGTTGCCACTGATAGTTTAATTACTAAAGATGATCTAAACAAAATTAAAGAATTAATAAATCTTAAGAATTATGAAAAATCAAAGAAGAACTGAAATAAGAGTTGGAATTACAGTTTTAGCTGGAATAATTGTTTTTCTCTGGATTTTAGGATGGGCAAAAAACTTCAGCTTAACTCCTACCGATAATACTGTAAAAGTGCAATTTACAAACACAGCAGGACTTGAAGTAGGAGACCCAGTTACAGTGAATGGTGTTCGTAAAGGTTTTGTTGAAGACATTGTAATTAAGGGTGAAAAAGTTGTGGTTACAATGAAAGTTTCAAATGATGTAGCATTAAAAGAGGATGCTAATTTTGCTGTATCGATGCTCGATTTGATGGGAGGCAAAAAGGTCGAGGTAAATCCCGGGGCATCAAACAATCTTTTAGATTATAACCAGGTTCAAACCGGAACTTTTTATGCAGATGTCCCTTATGTTATGTCGATGGTCGGATCTTTTCAAAAAGATATTTCTTCAACTATATCTGATCTTAAAATAACATTAACTTCATTAAATAATTATCTTAGGAGATAAAAAACTTAATAATGATATAAAATCTTCTATGTCAAATCTTAGTGAAGTAACGAAAAAACTGAATATACTTATTGATGAAAACAGGAATAATCTTAAGCAGCTTACAGCAAACACTGTTGAGTTAACTGAAGATGCAAAAAACTTTTTTAATCAGAACAAAGAAAGCTTTAACACATCTGCAAAAGAATTACAAACTGTTCTTATTAATTCCGACAGTCTGCTTACAAAGTTGAATAAGTTTACTGACGAAATAAGCAACAAGCAGAATAACCTGGGAAAAATTATTTATGATGAAAATATATATAATGATCTTACCCAGTCCTTAAAGCAATTGAATGAATTGACGAAAATCATGATTGAGCAGTTACAGAAAGACGGATTAAAAGTCGATGCCAACATTTTCTAAGAGATTTTTTCTTTTAGTTTTTCTTTTCTCTTCTTCTTATCTATTCTCTCAAACCCCAATACCATATAAAAATGGAGTTGTCGTTTCCGCAAGCAGCCTTGCTTCAGAAGTTGGAGTCGAAATTCTTAAAGAAGGCGGTAATGCAATTGATGCAGCAGTTGCAGTAGGTTTTGCTCTTGCAGTAACATATCCTTCCGCAGGAAATATTGGCGGCGGCGGATTTATGGTTATTCATCTTGCCGATGGAAAAGAAATAACAATTGATTACCGGGAAAAAGCTCCCGCTAAATCTTACCGTGATATGTATCTTGATAAAGGAAGAAATTATGTCCCTGAGCTTAGCAATTCAGGTGTAACATCTGTCGGTGTTCCCGGAAGTGTTGCAGGTTTACTTTATGCACTTAAAAAATATGGGAAGCTTACACTTGATGAAGTTATAGAACCTGCTATCAAACTTGCCGAAGAAGGATTCATTCTTGATTATTATACAGCCCAATCTTTCCAAAATATTCTTGACGAATTCAGTAAATATCAATCTTCAATGAATGTTTTTTCTAAAGACGGCAAATCTTATGAAGAAGGCGATAGATTTTTTCAGCCTGATCTTGCATGGACCTTGAAACAGATCAAAGAAAAAGGTAGAGACGGTTTTTATAAAGGAAAAGTTGCGGAACTATTTGTTGACCAGGTTCAGAAAGATGGTGGTTTATTTCTTTAAAAGATCTTGAAGATTATCAGCCTGTTGAAAGAGAACCAGTTAAAGGAACTTACAGAGGATATGAAATTGTTTCAATGGCTCCGCCTTCTTCCGGGGGTATTTGTTTAATTGAACTTCTCAATATTCTCGAGAATTATTCTTTCAATAAAGATGAGTGGGGAAGCAGCAGTTATATTCATAAGCTTGTTGAAGCAATGAAATATGTTTATGCCGACAGATCAAAACATCTTGGCGATCCTGATTTTTATGATGTTCCTGTTAGTTCACTTTTATCAAAAGAATATGCAAAACAAATCTTTAACAAAATAAAAGATATTGCGACTCCTTCTTCAGAAATTCATCCGTCGGATAATTTTTCTTTTAAAGAAAGTAAAGAAACGACACATTATTCTGTTTATGATAGTGAAGGAAATGCAGTAAGCACAACAACTACAATAAATTCTTATTTCGGAAATAAAATTAGTAGTCGATGGTGCTGGCTTTTTAATGAATAATGAAATGGATGATTTTAGTGCTAAAGCCTGGTGAACCAAATATTTACGGACTTGGTTGGAGGAGAAGCAAATTCAATTGAACCGGGAAAAAGAATGCTCAGTTCAATGACACCAACTATTGTGCTTAAAAATAAAAAGCCTTATTTGATTCTCGGTTCTCCGGGTGGTTCAACAATAATTACTTCCGTTTTACAGGTAATTCTTAATTGTATAGACTTCGATATGAACATTAAAAAAGCAATTGATATGCCGCGCATTCATCACCAGTGGTTGCCTGATGAAATTAATTATGAAACATTCGGACTTTCTTTAGATGTAAAAGAAAATTTAGAAAAACTTGGATATAAAATCGGCAGTGTTAAAGAAATTGGAAGAGTGCAGGGAATTTTGGTAGACAATAAAAGTCATATCTGGGGTGCAACCGATCCGAGAGGTTATGGCTGTGTTGCTGGATATTAAATCAATTAAAGTCTCGCTTATAAATAAGTTGCAGTTTTTCTATTTATTCATTTATTTTTACTTTTAATAAAAAAGGAAATAAATGGTAATTGGAATTGGTATTGATATTATAGAAATCGACAGGATAAAAGAGAGTATTGATGATTATGGTGATCAATTTCTCCATAAAATTTACACAGAAAATGAAATCAATTACTGTCTTTCTAAGAAAGATAAGTACCAGCACCTTGCAGCAAGATTTGCGGCTAAAGAAGCAATCTACAAGGCTATATCTTCAAACTGGCAGAGCGAACTTAGCTGGCAGGATATGGAAATTATAAACGCTCCTAATGGTATGCCTGAAGTTAAATTCCTCGGGCATCTTGAAAAATTCCTTTCTAAAGATAAAGACCTTAAAATTTCTATGAGCCATTCAAGGGATTATGTTGCTTGCGTTGCAATTGTATATAAAAATGGCAATACCTGATATATAAAATACACGCTGAACGAAATTATGACATTAAAATTATATTGGAAATTTCCTTGCTATTTCGTTATTTTTTATGTGAATACTTTTCAATAGTAAGTATTGTTTAACAATTTCAGGATATATAAGGCATCATTTTTTGTTTAAAAAGTATTACAATATTTTTAACTATGGTTCTTTAATTATTGTTTTTATTCTACTTATCCTGATGTTGACTAAAATGGTGCCGACTACCTGGTATATTTACTTTGTAACTTTTGGAATTTTACTTTTAGCTATAAGAATTATTTTAAGAATATACATTACAGTAAAAAATAGTAATAAGAAAAAGGTGTAAGTCTTCGAACCCTCTAAACGTGTTAATGGCAAGCTCAACGCCAAAGTTTTAATTCTCAACCAGAGCTATGAACCCCTGACAGTTTGTAACATTAAAAAAGCCATGGTTTTAATGTATTTGGGGAAAGCCGAATTAGTTCTTGATGATAAAAGAAAAATGCTAAGAACTGTTAAACAAAGTTTCCCATGGCCAAGTATAATCCGTTTAAGTTTTTTTGTAAGTGTTCCTTATAAGAGAGTTGTTCTTACAAGAAAAAATATTTTACGAAGAGACAATTATAAATGTGCTTACTGTGGAAGAAGTGACCTGCCTTTAACTATCGATCATATTTTACCTAAGGCAAAAGGTGGAACCGATTCGTGGGAAAATCTTATTTGTGCATGTACTTTATGTAATAATAGAAAAGGAGACAGAACTCCTATAGAAGCAAGAATGGAACTCCTTTACAGACCATTCAGACCGAGCCACATAATGTTTATTAAAAATGTTGTGGGTAAACTTGACGAAAACTGGAAACCTTATCTTTACTTATCATAATACTTCTTTTTTCTTTTCTTTTACTTGAGATTATTAGAGCCAATATTGCTATTTTTAATAAACCTGTTTAATATATTTTAAAGTATGCGCAAAAAAAGAATACTTAGCGGTATGCGTCCGACCGGCAAATTGCATATCGGACATTATGTCGGGGCATTGGAAAATTGGGTAAAACTTCAGAATGAATATGAAAACTATCATCTTATTGCTGATTATCATGTTTTAACAACCGATTTAAGTACAGAAAATATTTATGAAAACTCGATTGAGATGTTGATTGACTGGCTTGCTACTGGTCTTGATCCTGAAAAAAGTCCAATGTTCCGTCAGTCGCAAATTAAGGAACATACTGAACTTGCATTAATTTTTGGAATGCTTATCACCACAAGCAGGCTTGAAAGAAATCCAACTTTAAAAGACCAGGTAAGAGAATTACATATTGAAAATATTTCTTTTGGATATCTTGGTTATCCTGTTCTTCAGGCTTCGGATATTTTATTATATAAAGGTGAAGCAGTCCCTGTCGGAGAGGATCAGGTTCCTCATGTTGAAATTACAAGAGAGATTGCAAGAAAATTTAATACTCAATATGGGGATGTTTTTCCCGAACCGATTCCATTGCTTACACAGTTTGCAAGATTGCCAGGGTCTCGATGGAAGTGCGAAGATGAGTAAATCTCTTGGTAATACTATTCTTTTATCTGATGATCCGGAAACAGTTAAAGCTAAATTGAAAAAGGCAGTAACCGATCCGAAGAAAATAAGAAAAGGTGATCCCGGTAATCCGGATATTTGTCTTGTCTTTTCTTATCACAAAAAATTTAATAAAGAAGAAGTTCCTGAAATAGATGCCGGCTGCAGATCAGGCGCTTTAGGTTGTGTAGATTGCAAAATGAATTGCGCTGCGAAAATATCTCATTTTCTTGAACCTATAATTGAGAAGAGAAATTATTTTGAAAAGAATATTAATGTTGTAAAAGATATTCTTGCCGATGGGGAAAAGAGAGCTAAAGTTACTGCTGAAGTAACAATGAACGAAGTAAGAACAAAAATGAAGCTTGGTTAAAATTGTACAAAATAAAATTAGACCAGTTCGAGGGACCTTTAGATCTTCTCTTATTTTTTATCAAGAGAGATGAATTAAATATTTATGATATTCCAATATCCAGGATAACTACAGAATTTCTTGAATATGTTAATTTGATAAAGATGCTTGATCTCGAAGTTGCCGGCGATTTTATTCTAATGGCTTCTACTTTAATGCACATCAAAGTAAGAATGTTATTACCGAAAGAATTTGATGAAAAAGGAGAAGAAATTGATCCGCGGGCAGAACTAATTAAAGCTTTGCTCGAATATAAAAGGTACAAAGAAGTTACTGAAGAGTTTGCATATTACGAATCAAATCAAAGAAAGATGAGTTTTAGGGGAAATTTTTCTGCTGATGAAAAAGTTGCTGTACCTGAATATGATATTCTTCTTAAGAATGTAACAGTATATGATCTGGCAAAGGCTTTTAAGCATGCGCTGGATAATTTTAAAGAAGAACCGGTTCATGAAGTAAAGAGACTAAATGTTTCCATCGAAGAGCAAATAGCATTTATTCTGAGTAAAATAGAAGCCGCAGAGAAAATTAATTTTCTAAATCTTGTAAATGAAATAAAGGAAAAGATAAGAATTATAGTTACATTTATTGCAATACTTGAACTTGTTAAAATGAATAGGATAAAAATTAAAGAGTCTCCTAACTTTAATGATTTTATGATATTAAAGGGAGATTATATTGGATAATACATATCAATCGGTCGTTGAAGCCTTAATATTTTCATCAGATGATGTTCTTAGCGGATCCGAAATTATTAAAGCTGTAAAAGGGATTGACGGTGACGATGCTCAGATATCTCTTGAAGAAATAGATAACTGCATCGATGAGCTTAATAATAAATATGAACAGAGTAATTTATCATTTCGAATTTTGAGAATTGCAAACGGATATCTTTTTGCAACTACAAAAGAATATTCAAAATATGTTGGTTATTTATCTTCGGAAAAATCCAAAAGAAGATTAAGCCAGGCTGCTCTCGAAACTCTTTCAATAATTGCTTACAAACAACCAATTACCAAACCGGAAATTGAATCGATCAGGGGAGTAAATTCTGATTATATTCTTAATACTCTACTTGAAAAAAATCTTATTGCAATATCAGGCAGGGCAGAGAGTGTTGGAAGACCTTTACTTTATGGCACAACACCGGAATTCCTGAAATATTTTGGTTTGAATAAAATAAGTGATTTACCAAAGCCTCGTGAGATCGAAGAAATAATGAACGACGAAGATTTCATCGAACAAAAAAGAAAGATTATGATGAACGCCCTTGAAGATTCTATGGAAACAGAAATCAATGAAGAAGGAAATGCTGACGAGACTTAACAAGTATATTGCTGAAAGCGGCATTACTTCCAGAAGAAAATCCGATGAACTTATTTTGCAGGGGAGAGTAACCGTAAACAATAAAGTAATTGCAGAGCTCGGTTATAAAGTTGACAGTGAGCATGATAAGGTAATGGTGGATGGGGAAAAGGTAAATCCAAGGAGACATATTTATTTTCTTCTTAACAAACCTGCGGGTGTTGTAACAACAACTGATGATGAAAAGAAGAGGAGAACCGTTGTTGATCTTATTAATGTAAATGAAAAAATATTTCCAGTCGGAAGGCTCGATTATAATACAACAGGTGTTTTGCTTTTAACAAACGATGGTGAGTTTTCAAATTTTCTTACTCATCCCAGAAATAAAATTCCGAAAGAGTATGAAGTTAAACTTGATAAGGCTCTCACTGCAGAACACATGGAAAAGTTATTAAAAGGAATTTACATCGAGGGGAAAAAAGGAGTCTTTGCAAAAATTTTCCCTATGAGTTCGAATAAAAAATCAGTCATTGTAACCACCTTTGAAGGAAGAAATCATTTTGTAAAAAAAATGTTTGATACATTGGGATATCATGTAACAGGGTTAAACAGAAAAAGTTTTGCTGGTTTTACAGCTAATGTTCCTCCGGGTTCTTATCGTAAATTATCTAAAACTGAAGTTGAGGGAGTCTTTAAAAATTATGCTAAATAATACTCACAGAATTCTTATTCTTTTCTTTTTGCTAACAACTTTTAGTTATTCTCAGGATTCTCTCAACAGAAAAAATGATTCCGTACCAAAATTTTCTTATTCCACTATGCGGGAATTCTGGACACAAATGGATGACATTTTTAATGACCCGAATTTCAATAATGCATATTGGGGAGTTGTAATTCAATCTCTTGAAACCGGAGAATATTTCTATAAAAGAAATAGTGATAAGCTGTTTCGCCCCGCATCAAATATGAAATTATTTACAACTGCTGCCGGCTTATTGCTTCTTGGTGATGATTATAAGTTTTCTACGTTAATTTATGCAAACGGAAGTGTTGACGGCTCTACTCTTAAAGGTAATCTTATAATCCAGGGAGGAGGAGATCCAACAATATCAGGGAGATTTTTTGATGGCGATATTTACAAAGTTTACAACGATTGGGCAGACAGTTTAATAAAAATGGGTATTGATGAAATTGATGGAAATATTATTGGAGACGATAATCTTTTTGATGATGTAGGACTCGGAAATGGTTGGGCATGGGATAATGAATCTTACTGGTTCAGCGCTCCTTCAGGAGCACTATCGTTTAACGATAACTGCGTAGATATAGTTGTTACTGTTGATCCTAAAAGCAAAAAAGCAAATGTAAGTATTTCACCGAATACAAAGTATGTAGCAATCATTAAAGATATTTATGTCGTTCCGAAAGATTCCGTTACTTCAATCGATGTTTATAGAGAAAGAGGTACAAATGTCATCAATGTTTTTGGAACAATAAAAACAGATTCCGATTCTGTAAAAACATTTGCAACAATTAATAATCCCACTCAATATTCTGTTGTAGTTTTGAAAGAAGTATTGGAAAGGAAAGGAATAAAAATTAAAGGTTACGCTGCCGATATTGATGATCTGGATGGTCCGATAGATTATTCAAATATGGAACTTCTTTTTAGCTATTACTCACCTGTGTTAAGAGACATAATAAAAGCCATTAATAAGAACAGCCAGAATTTTTTTGCCGAACAGCTATTAAAAGTCATTGGTCTTGAAAAAGAAGGACATGGGACAGCAGAAAAAGGTGTTAAAGCAATTCAAAATGTTCTAACTGATATGGGAATAAATCCGGAAAGTGTTATTATGGTTGATGGCAGCGGTCTTTCTCAACTTGATCTTATAACACCAAGAAGCATTGTTGCACTTTTAAATTATATGTATAAGAGTAAATACTTTATTCCGTTTTATAATTCTTTGCCTATTGCCGGAGTGGATGGAACTTTAGGAACAAGAATGAAAGGCACAAGTGCCGAAAATAGGGTAAGAGCTAAAACCGGTTTCCTGGAATATGTGAGAAGCCTTTCAGGCTATGCATTTACAGGCGATAATGAGCCGGTTGCTTTTACTATTATTGTTAATAATTTTAATGTCCCGGTTAAATTAGCCGAGAATTTACAGGATTTAGTTTGCCTGAGATTGGCTAACTTTAAAAGAAAATAATATTGCTAAAAATTAAATTCGTAAATAATTAAAAGAATATTTAGATTTACAACATCGTAATAAAATTAGTATTTATTCACAGATTATACTTGCCTTTAAATTCATTTGTATCTCTGTAAGAAAAAAAGTTTGGCTTTCTGAGGTGAAAGGTAAAATTTGTTCATAACAAACGCTCCCGTTGAAGAAACAATAAAATTAGAAAACGATATTTTTTTATTGAAGATTTATTCGCCTGACATTGCTTCGGTGATAAAGCCAGGCGAGTTCTTAAATGTAAAAGTCTCCCAAACATGTTTTCCCCTTTTAAGAAGACCATTTAGTGTTTGCGATGTCGAAGGTGATCATATCTTTTTAATGTTTAATATTCTTGGTGAAGGAACAAAAGCACTCGCAAGCAAGAACAAAGGAGATTTAATTGATATTCTTGGTCCCTTGGGAAACGGCTTTAATCTGAACGATGATTTTGATACAGCAATAATTGTTGCAGGAGGTCTAGGAGTTGCTCCATTTCCTTACTTTACTAGAATGATAAGCAATAAAATAAATATACATTCATTCATCGGTGGAAGAACAAATACGGACGTAATTACTTATGGAATGAAGAACTTCAAAGTCTCTACTGAAGATGGTTCGTCAGGGTTTAAAGGTAATGTTGTGGAATTGCTTGCTCAAAACATTAGCACTCTTAAATCCGGAAAAGTAAAAATATTTGCCTGTGGCCCAAATGCAATGATAAGCTCTTTAAAACAATTTTGTCTTCAGCATAATCTTGATTGCGAAGCTTCGACTGAATGTGCGATGGCGTGTGGTTTTGGAATTTGCCAGGGTTGTCCAATTGAATCAGCTAACGACAAAGATAAATATCTTCTCGTTTGTAAAAATGGTCCGGTTTTTAATCTGAGGGATATCGTAATATGAAACCTGATCTCTCTGTTCAAGTCGGACCTCTCAAATTTAGAAATCCTGTTTTGTTAGCGTCAGGTACAGTTGGTTATGGAAATGAAATGTCAGAGTTTATCGATCTCAATTCTATTGGTGGAATCGTTACAAAATCTCTTAGCTTAAAACCGAGGAAAGGAAATCCGCCGCAAAGAATCGTTGAAACTCCTTCCGGTATGTTAAACGCAATTGGTTTACAAAATGTAGGAGTTGAAGAATTCCTAAAAGAAAAAATTCCTTTCTTAAAAAAGTTTGATGTTCCATTAATCTGCAATATTGCTGCAAGCACTTATGAAGAATATGTAGAGTGTACAAGAATTCTTACAAAGGAAGAAACAATAAAAGCATTTGAAATAAATGTTTCATGTCCAAATGTTAAAGAAGGCGGACTTCAATTTGGAAATGATGTTAAAGCAGTTGGGAAAATTACAGCAGGAGTAAAAGCTGTTACCGATAAACCTGTAATTATTAAGTTATCGCCAAATGTTTCCTATATATCTGAATTTGCAAAAGTTGTAAAAGATGAAGGAGGCGATGCTGTTTCGGCTATCAATACTCTTGTTGGAACATCGTTTAATATATTTACTAAGAAGCCAAAAATATTTAACGTTACTGGAGGTTTATCAGGTCCTGCAATTAAACCGATTGCTTTAGCAAAAGTTTTAGAGATAAAGCAGTCAGTAGATATTCCGATTATAGGCATTGGTGGCATTATGGATTGGAAAGATGTAATTGAATTTATGATAGCCGGATCAAGTGCAATTCAACTCGGAACTGTAAATTTTATTGATCCTTCAGCAGCAACAAAAATTATTAAAGCATTAGAAGATTATTGCATTAAATATGGAGTAGAAAAAATATCATCACTAACGGGTTCCTGCATTGTTTGAAGTAATGGATTTAGAATTAGCTTTACAGAAATTATTTTCTCTTCATACTTTTGGTATTAAGCTCGGTCTCGATAACATAAAAGCTTTTCTAGAGCATATTGGCAATCCGCAAAAATACCTTAAAGCATTTCATATTGCGGGCTCAAATGGAAAGGGAAGCACAGCCGCTTTTACTGCAAGTATTTTGCATGAGTGTGGTAATAAAGTTGGTTTATACACTTCTCCACACTTTATTAAGTTCAATGAAAGAATAATGATAAATGATATCCAGGTTGATGATGAAACAATTGCAGAATTTATCAGCAAGCATGAAAAATATATTTTTGAACATGGTCTGACTTTTTTTGAAGTGACAACTGCTCTTGCTTTCAATTATTTTCATGATAATAAAGTGGATTATGCTGTTATAGAAACCGGTCTTGGCGGCAGGTTAGATGCAACAAATGTTTTTAATGCTTTAGGAGTTATCATAACTTCAATAAGTCTTGAACATACAAATATTCTCGGCACTACAATTAAAGAGATCGCAGGCGAGAAGGCTGCCATTATAAAAAATCATAATAAAGTTTTTACAGGGAATCTTCCAGATGAAGCACAAAGTGTTTTTGAAGAAAAATGTGAAGAGACAAAAAGTGAATTATACAGAATTTCAGATTACGTGAATGAGAAGCCCGGAGTTCTGGAACTATACACCGAAGAAATAGAACTCGATGAATGGAAAATGCCTTTGAGGGGAAGTTATCAAAAATATAATGCAGCTCTTGCTGCACTTGTGGTATCAAAAGTTCTGGATACTAAGGATACGCGTAAGATCGAAAAGGGTATAAAAAATGTAATTGTAAATACCGGTTTCCAGGGAAGATATGAATTATACAATAAGAAACCGGATATAATTTTTGATTCCGCTCATAACCCGGAAGGAGTTGACAGTTTTATTTCGGAATTCAGCAAAGGTTCTAAAGAGTATAATGAGCGGATACTGATATACGGAGCTATGAATGACAAGAATGCTCTTGAGATATTCAAAAAATTAAAGAAAGTGTTTAGTAAAATTTTTATAACAGAAATTAATAATGAAAGGTCTTTTAAGATTGAGAAATTAGTTCAGATAGCTAATGAGGCTGGTACAGTAGTAGTACCAATAGACAGCCCGGCATCTTATATTGAAAATTTCGGGCTTAGTGCTAAAGAAAACGACTGCCTTGTAGTACTTGGCAGTATGTATTTGCTGGGCGAGATTAAATCTTTACTACAGAAGAAATTTACTTGACATTTTTTATTTTTCGACGTATGTTTCGGTTAAACCTCGTGACCCTATCATAAGAAAAATAAAAAACAGTTAACGAAGTAAGTAAGATAAACCTCTTTAGCATATCCGGTAAGAACCTTGAAAATATTGTGTTTTATTTAACAAATCATTTATAACAGATAGTAGGATAATTTATGCCAATGGATATTTCTGAACTTAAGTCAAAGAAAATTGTAGAGCTCAATGCTATAGCCAAAGAGCTAAGTATAAACGGCTATACTGACCTCAGGAAACAAGAACTGATCTTTAAAATACTTGAAGCCCAATCTTCTAAAGACGGTTTGACCTTTTCGAAGGGTGTTCTGGAAGTTTTGCCCGATGGTTACGGATTCCTGAGATCTTCTGATTATAACTATCTTCCTTCACCCGACGATATTTATGTCTCGCCATCCCAGATTAAGAAGTTTCTTTTAAGGACTGGTGATTTTGTTAGCGGACAGGTAAGACCGCCAAAAGAAGGTGAAAGATTTTTTGCTCTGCTCAGAGTAGAAGCCGTAAACGGGCTTGATCCGGATGCAATAAGAGACAGAACTCTTTTTGATAACCTTACTCCTGTTTATCCTACTAAAAAGTTTATACTTGAATCCGCTCCAGGTGAATATTCGGTGAGAATTATGGATATACTTACTCCAGTTGGCAAAGGTCAGAGAGGTTTAATTGTATCCCCTCCGAAAAGCGGTAAAACAGTTCTTCTCCAAAAAATTGCTAATTCCATTACACGAAACAGCCCTGAAGTAAAACTTATTATTCTGTTGATAGATGAACGTCCTGAAGAAGTAACTGATATGGAAAGGTCTGTAAAAGGAGAAGTAATTAGTTCTACTTTTGATGAACCTGCAGAAAGACATGTTCAGGTTGCAGATATGGTTATTGAAAAAGCTAAGAGAATGGTTGAAGCAAAAGAGAACGTTGTAATTTTACTGGACAGTATAACAAGACTTGCACGTGCTCATAATATAGTTGTTCCACATAGTGGAAGAATTCTTTCAGGTGGTGTTGATTCCAATGCACTTCATAAACCGAAAAGATTTTTTGGTGCAGCAAGAAATACTGAAGATGGCGGAAGCCTAACAATTCTTGCTACTGCTCTTATTGATACGGGAAGCAGAATGGATGACGTTATCTTTGAAGAGTTCAAAGGAACAGGTAACATGGAAATAGTTCTCAACCGTGATTTGAGTGATAGAAGAATATTCCCCGCGATTGATGTTAATAGATCCGGTACGCGCCGTGAAGAATTATTATTGAAAGAGGATGAACTTGCAAAGATCTGGATACTCAGAAAAATCATAAGTGATTTTAGTCCTGTTGAAGCTATGGAATTCCTGCTCGATAAAATGAGAGGGACAAAGACTAATAAAGATTTTCTCAATAATATGAACAGTTAAACTTTCCGGCAACGCTGCGGAGCTTGCATCGATATTACACTGTTCATTAATTATCTCCTTGATAAGGAATTTTTCTCCCTTAAATTTACTTACTAAAATTTTAGTTTTAGTATGAAAAAATTCTTGTTCTTATTCCTTTTTGCTTACGCTGTTTCTTTTGGACAGCCTTTCCATAAACAAATTTATACACAAACCATCGTTGTTCCCAGTGATTCTTTATCATCAGTATATTTCCTTTGTAAGATACCTTATCAGAACCTGGTCTTTCTGAAAGATGATAACCAATATACGGCAGGGTTCCGGCTTTATCTTGAAGTTACAGATACAAATTCAAACTTTGTTAGAAGAGAGATTAAAGATTGGCAGCTTCAATCCAACACATTTGAAGAAACAAACTCCAACGAAATATTCGCTGAAGGATTGATCGAGATGAAACTTGCGAAGGGTTCTTATGATATACTCCCGATTGTAACAGATAAAAATGCAAAAGAAATAAAATTAGAAAAAGTCAGGGTTGATGTCGCAAATAGAAAATATATTGAACCTTTGATTGTTGATGTAGATAAAATAAAATGTAATGACCAGGAATTTAAGCGCCTTACTAATTTTGGAGATTCTTTACCTTTCGGGAAGGAAGAATGTGATTTTATAATTCCTGTTTTAGATACATCGAAGAATGAAATATCCGTGACAGTTGTAAGTCAGAAAGATACAGTTTACAATGGTAAGTTAAGTGAATCTGTTGTTTCAAATATTAATTTGTTTGAATGCGATGGGAAGATTTTAATATCAGGTAAGAGCGAAGGAATTAAAACAAGAAATTATATTTTATCAGGAATAAGTAATAAACTTCCTGAAGGAGATCTATCTATAATTATTGATAATGATAAAGATGCAAAGTTTAAAAAGGAAGTTTTATGGTATGATAAACCATTTTCATTAAGAGATCCTGAGGATGCTATAAAAGCGCTTAAGAATATCGAGAATGAAGATGTTGTTGATTCGTTGTTAGATCTTAAGGAAGATTTAATGTATAAAGGGCTTGTTGATTACTGGAAGAAACTCGATCCTACTCCTAAAACCGAATACAATGAGCTAATGACTGAGTTTTATACACGAGTCGATTATACTCTGAAGAATTTCAGTACTATATCCGGAGTTAAAGGAGTCAAATCCGACCGGGGTAAAGTGTTTATAAAATACGGCAAGCCGGATAAGATTGAAAGAAGTTCAACCCTGCAGGGAAAAGTTGTTGAGACATGGATTTATGATAAACTTCACCGTAAATTTGTCTTTGTAGATGAAGACGGTACAGGAGAATTTTCGTTAGAAAGCAGTTGATGAAGAAATTTGTTTTTACTTGCGGCGATATAAATGGAATCGGTCCCGAAATAGTAATTAAAACTCTCAACAAAATTTCCTCAAATACTACTAACAGATTTTATTTTATTTGTCCTTCGGATGTCTTTTCTGAAACCTCACGATTTGTAAAACCAAAATTCAAATATGAAATTGTAAAAAAGATTAATCAATCTTCAACATTTCCTGTCCAGGTAATTGATTTAGGGAAATCAAAGGTTACTACCGGTAAAGCAACAGCCGTTTCAGGAAAAATATCTTACCATTCAATTGAAACAGCTTTTGAGATAGTCACTAATAAAGAAGCTGATGCAATCATAACTGCTCCGATTTCAAAGACGGCTTTTAATATTGCTAAAATAAATTTTCCCGGACATACAGAAATGCTGGCAAAATGGTCGGGCACAAAAAATTATGTAATGATGTTCCTTTCAAAAAAAATGAATGCAGCCTTGTTAACTATTCACAAACCTGTAAAAATGGTTCCAAATCTGGTTACCAAAGAAAGACTTACAAATACTTTGCATATTTTATTTCAAACACTCAAAGTTGATTTGAATTTTTCCAAGCCACGTATAGCTGTTCTTGGGCTTAATCCTCATGCAGGAGAGAACGGAATAATCGGAGATGAAGAAGAAAAAATAATAAAGCCCGCCATAAAGAATTTAAAATTATCAAATAAAATATTCGGTCCATTTTCTCCAGATGCTTTTTTTGGCGCAGAGATGTATAAAGATTATGATCTCGTTTTAGGAATGTATCATGACCAGGTTTTGATTCCATTCAAGTTATTAAATTTTTCTTCAGGAGTTAATTATACTGCAGGTTTAAAAATTATAAGAACATCTCCCGATCACGGAGTTGCTTATGATATTGCATGGAAAAACAAAGCAGATGAATCCAGCCTTTTACAGGCATATAAATACGCAGAACTGATTTCCAGGAATAGAGAAAAGAATGACTAACCTGAGAGTCAAGCCTTATGAGAAATTAGTTTCTGTTTACGATCATTTAATGAGCCATGTAAATTATGAATTGTGGGCAGATTATATTTATGAAATCAGTAAACCTTATATTAACAGAAAAAGCTGCATCCTGGAACTTGCAGGAGGTAATGGCAAGTTCTCTGACATTTTTCTAAAATCTTATCCTAACATCTTAATCACAGATAAAAGCTTTGAAATGCTTTCATCTGGAAAAAATAAACTGGCGAAAGTTTGCTGTGAAATGCCTTTGTTACCTTTTAAAAGTAAATTTGATTTTATCTATTCCAATTTCGACAGTATAAATTATCTTACGAGTAAGAAAGACCTTTTAAAACTATTTATAGAAATTCACAATATTATTAACGAAGATGGCATTTTTACTTTTGATGTAAGCCTTGAAAAAAACAGCATGAAGCATGCAATGGTTCCGGTGAGAACGAGCAGGAAAAGCAATATTCGTTATAAACATTTAAGTTTGTATAATAAAAATTCAAGGATTCATAGGAACATTTTTGAAATAAGATTTAAAGGCACCACTTATAAGGAAGTTCATAAACAAAAAATTTATCCTTTCGAGCTTTATTTTGACTTAATTGAAAGAGCAAATTTGTTTGTAATAAATTGCTATGAATCTTTTTCATTTGAAACGGCAAAACCATCATCGCAAAGAGCACAATTTGTAGTCAGGAAAATTAATAATGCTGTCATTTAACAACGTTGATTTCGGATATCCTCATCAACCGGTTTTTACCGATCTTAACTTTACTTTAGAAAAGGGAGAATTTTGTTTTCTCATCGGGAAAAGCGGGTGTGGGAAAAGTACCATACTTCAGCTTATTTACATGAATATCTTTCCCGATTCAGGCTATGTTCAGGTGGATGATTTTAATTCTAAAAGCATAAAGCCGAGACAGTTGCCTTTGCTAAGAAGAAAGGTCGGAGTTGTTTTCCAGGATTTCAAATTATTAAGAGACAGGGATATTTATGATAACCTTGCGTTTGTTCTGGAAGTAATAAAAACTCCGAAGAACGAAATTAAGAAACGAGTTATTAATGCTTTAACTGAAGTTGGTTTAGCTCACAGAAAAAACAGTAAGCCTGATGAATTGTCGGGAGGGGAGAAACAAAGAATTGCTATTGCCAGGGCGGTAATTAACGAACCTGTTTTACTTCTTGCCGATGAACCAACAGGTAACCTCGATCCTGAGACTTCATATGAGATTGTTGAAATTTTCAAAAGAATAAATGCAAAGGGGACTGCTGTACTTTTTGCAACACACAATTATGAAATTGTAAAAAGATATGATGCAAAAATAATTAAGGTTGAGAACGGGCAGGTTTACAGGGGAATATTAAAACAAAAAGCGGAATAATTCTTATTAATCTATCATTTCAAGTTTTGCAAAATATTTTCTGAAATTTCCTCAACATTTCCAATCCCATCAACAAAAATCACTTTATTTTTTTCACTATAATAATCAAGTACAGGTTTAGTGGTTGAATTAAATACTTCTAATCTTTTTTTAATCACTTCTTCTTTATCGTCGCTTCTTTGATAAAAGCTATCTTTTGCTTCGCAATTTGGGCAGGAATCAGAATTTTCTATTTCATCCAATGAGAAAATCTGTTTACAGCTTTTACAGGCTCTCCTGTTTGTAAGACGTTTTATAATTTCTTCTTCATTTGCTGTAATGGATACAATCTTTTTCTGATTCATATTAAGCTCGGAGAAAAGATTATCAAGTTCTTTTGCCTGCGCCACAGTTCTTGGAAATCCGTCAAGTATAAATCCATTTTTATTTCTTTCTTCTTTCAGAGTATCACGAATGATCCCAGCCATTATCTTATCGGGAACCAATTCGCCCTTATCCATAATTTTTTTTGCTTCCAGACCGAGTGGAGTTTTTTTATCAATTGCTGATCTTAAAATATCTCCTGTTGAAATATGTGGAATATTTAATTTTGAAGAGAGAATTTTTGCCTGAGTTCCTTTTCCAACCCCTGGCGCACCGAATAGTATTATACGCATAAAATCCTTAAAAAGTTCAATACTAACTTATTGTTATTCAAAATCTTATTCAAGGTTTTCTCAGAAGAAAAACACACAATTAAAATCAGGTGAGAATCTATAACAAACAAAAAAAGCATTAACCGTTTTAACGGTTTATTACATTATGAAAAGGATTGCGGTTTCTGCTTTTCAATTATCCGAAGATTTCTGAAGAACTCCTGAAGCAACGATCTACTTTCTTCCGCACAAAGACCAGAGAATACATTTACTGTATGATTGTATTTATTCTCCGCAGGCAAATTATATAATGAACCACAAACTCCGAACTTAGTATCAAATTCGGCAAAGAATAAATTATTTATTCGAGCATTTAAGATTGCTCCCGTACACATTATACAAGGTTCGAGTGTAACATAAATATCGCATTCATTTAATCTCCAGTTCTCGATATGATTTGCAGCGGCAGTAATTGCTATCATTTCTGCATGAGCAGTAGGATCTTTTAACGTTTCAACCTGGTTATACCCTTTTCCAATTATCTGGTTGTGATGAACAACAACAGCCCCGACAGGAACTTCATCTTTTTCAAAAGCTCTTACAGCTTCTTTCAAAGCTGCTTTCATAAAACGGTATGTATCTTCTGAAAAAACCAATTGACTATTGTTTATTATTTTGTTTTTGCCTACTGAACAAGTACGCCCGGTAGGATTCGAACCCACAACCCTCAGATCCGAAGTCTGATGCTCTATCCATTTGAGCTACGGGCGCGCTTTTCCACCAAAGGCGGATCAGCCTACGGCTGAAATGAACAATTAACAATGTACAATTTACGATTTTCTTTTTTAATTTTTATTATTGATGTCATTCCGAATTTATTTTGGAATCTTCCTGCAATAATCATTTGTTTGTGGTTTTTGTTGAAGAACCGCAGCTTGAGAAGAGATTTGGAGAGAGTTACTTGATATATAAATCTGTAAAGAGGTGAATGATTAACGTTTGAAATTGAGGTTAGACACTATAAATAAGATGAATCTGCTTTGGTCTTAATCCAAAAATAATGCTTTGAATATTCTTTATTTTAAAGTTTTAACTCGCTCCCATTCTCGTTTAAGAATACTCTGCGATATTTTAACTATTTGAGTCGCTAAGCCCCTTGGTTCGTTTTCTTCTTTGTATTTTTTCTTAAAAACATATTGGTTCATATATTCATCCAATAGATTACTCAGTTTATTATGATCATCTTCTTTTGGATTAATAAAAAGGTCAATTTTAAAACGTATTGTTAGAATTCTTTCGTAAATATTTGTTAAGTCTATACCTTTAACTGTCTCTTCACTTGCAATTAAACCTAATGATAAAAATTCTGAAATATTATCACGCAACCGATTAATCCAATCTTGGCGATTGTTTGAAAGTACACTTGCATTAATATTTTGTTTAGCAATTTCAGTTTGTGCATCAATCTGTTCCTTTATAGACCGAATCTGAGCTCTCATAGTTTTTTTTGCTGTATAATGAGCTATAAGAGGTCCAAATATTACCGCAAGTAATGCAATAACCAGCGAAAGAAATTCTGTATTTAACCAATTATTTTCCCTTAAACTTTTTAAGACTACATAAAGACTGTCCATTCTATTACTCTGCTCTCAACGCATTAACAATATTTAATCTTGCTGCACGGACAGAAGGGAAGAAGCCTCCTACTATTCCCATTGCAACTGCAAATATTAATGATCCAACAACAATTGGAACTGAAAGAGCAAAAGAGAAACCTATTTCAGCCCAGGAATTCCAGTTAAGTGTTGAGATTGAAACAAACTGAAGGAATGATGCCAGGACAATTCCTATTCCTCCGCCTATCAAAGCAATTAACAGCGATTCAAACAGGAAAACTGTTAGTACACTTCTTCTGCTGAATCCTAAAGCACGCAAAGTGCCGACTTCAACGGTGCTGTTTGCAACGGCAGCGTACATTGTTATTGTTGCACCGATAGTCGCTCCGATACTGAAAATAACTGTAATAAATATTCCGAGAATTTTAATAAATGTTACGAGATAAGATGACTGTTCACCGAAATATTCCTGCTCTCTTTTGGTTTCAAACTGAGTTAATCTTTTATCATTCTGAAAAGCTCTTCTTGAAGCTTTCAAAATTATTTGCATTATCAAGCTTAAGAGTTAAAGATGAAACTGCATTTCCCCGGTTAAAAGCACTTTGCAATTGTTCAGCATTTCCCCATATCTCAGAATCAAAACCGGTTCCGTGAGTAGTAAACTTTCCAACGATCTTCCAGTTATCTCCGGCAAATTTAATTGTACTTCCGACTTTAGTATTTTCAAAGTTATGTGTTATAGATTCACCTACGATTAATTCTCTCAGAGAAGGGTTAAACATCTTTCCTTCAATAATTTTAACATCCGGACGCAAAGTATTAACTATTGGAGACACTCCTCTTACAGTTACGTTACTTATTCCTCCGCCAACTTTATCCACTGTAATAACTACAACAGGTTCGGCAGATAGAATAGGAGTCCCATCCTGTGTTTTGGCAATATGAGGTAAAGTTTTTATTACGTTTTGTGTTTCACCATCTATGATACTTGAGATTTCACCATTCGCAGATTTTCTTACGACAATTGCATTGTCCGGTTCACCTGTGGCAACGAGCGTTTCTTCAATGCCGTTAGCCATCATCAAAACTGCGGCAAATACAAATACAACAAGTGCGATACCTGCTATCGTTATAATAGTGGTAAGCTTTCGCGAACCAAAGTTCTTGATTGAATATTTAAATGGAATTGCCATATTTAATTCCTTTGTTAATTCTTTTTTTAATGATACCTAATGCCTGATTCAGGATGCCGGATGAAGATCAGGAATCCGGTATCTTGTATCCAGAATCCGGTATTATCCTACAAACCTGAAACCATCTACAATCTTTGTGCTTAATGCACGGTTCAACGGAAATATAGATGCTGCTATACCGATAATAATAATAGCTGACATTGCAAGGATTATTGTTATTGGTTCTATTTCAAAAATCGGGAAGAAGCCTTTAGGAATAAAATTTCCGAACATTGCAACAAGAGGAAATGTAAGCAGCAATCCTATTCCTCCTCCTAAAGCAGAAATAAAAAGTGATTCTCCCATTATCAATCCGGTTAAATGTCCAGCCGAGAATCCAAGTGTTTTTAAAACTGCATATTCTCTTGTTCTTTCACGCGCTGCCATAATCATTGTATTTCCAAGAACGAGCATTATTATTCCAACGATTATAAATGATATTGCATTCATTCCCTCTATAATTGCGCTTGATGCGGCAAAGAATCCCTGCTGAAAAGCTCTCTCAGTTTCTGTCTTTGTTTCTGCCGGAGAATTTTTAAATAGTGCATCAATTTTATTTGAGATAACCGCTGCATTATCGGCGTTACTAATCTTTACAGCGAACCATCCGATTTCATTGGCTCTCATAGGAGATTCCTGTTTCATTCTTTCATTCAGATAATCCCAGTGAAAAATCATCGAGGTTGCGTCTGTATAATTATATTTAGGCTGATAAATTCCTCTTACAACAAAATCCCATCTACCCGGGAAAAATATCGCCTTCAAGTGTAATTACATCACCAATTTTAAAACCATATTGTTTTGCTATGTCAACACCAACTACACAAGCATTTCTTTCTTTACTAAAATCATTTTTTTCTTTTGGGGTTAACAAATATTCCGGATAAACTTCAAATATTGTATTTGCATCAGCGGCATACCTTGCAAAGAAATTGCTTTTGTCTTTATAAACTCCACCGAACCAATTAAAGTATGTAACGTTTTCGACACCGGGCACATTTTTTATTTTGTCTAAGTAAGAATAGGGAAGTGGAAAAATAAATGATACGGCGTGCCTTGTTACCAACCTGTTTTCTTGTGAACCTTCAACTCCTGCGTACCATGCAGTAACTACAGTGCGAAGCAAGCCGAAAGCAATAACCGCAATTGCAATACCCATGACTGTAAGAGTTGTTCTCAGCTTATGCCTAAGAGCATTCTTAAAAATTAACTTTACTACTTTCATGATTGCTCCAGTATTAATTCACCCTTTTCAAGATGATGCTGCTTTCTTGCTTTTGCTGCAGCATGTGGATCGTGCGTAACCATAAGAATCGTTTTCTTAAACTCTTGATTTAATCTTTCCATTAGAATTAAAATCTCGTCAGCAGAATTCTTATCAAGATCACCTGTAGGTTCATCTGCGACGAGAATTAACGGATCAGTTACAAGTGCTCTTGCAATTGCAACTCTTTGTTCCTGTCCACCTGAAAGTTGTTTTGGATAATGATCCATTCTGTCGCTCAATCCCACTATTGTTAAAGCAGTTTCAACATGTTTTTTCCTTTCCGCTTTAGATAGTTTTGTAAGAAGAAGCGGAAGTTCGACGTTCTCAAAAGCAGTAAGTACTTTTATTAGATTATAAAACTGGAATACAAACCCGACATTTGAAGATCTCCATTTTGCTAATGCCGATTCATTTAATTTTGAGATATCTGTTCCATTAACAATCACATCACCTTTAGTTGGTCTGTCTATTCCGGCAATAAGATTTAATAAAGTTGTTTTGCCTGAACCGGAAGGTCCCATCAATGCCAGGAAATCTCCTTCATTAACAGAAAGATTTATGTTGTTAAGCACAGGGATTTCAAAACTATCTCTCCAGTAAGACTTAGATAAATTTTTTACCTGAATGATTTCTGACATTGTTGCTCCTTAATTTTTTTTAATTCTCTGTTGTCATCCCGAACTCGGTTCGGGATCTTCCTAAGATGCTGAAACAAGTTCAGGCATGACTAAATTGCTACTTCACACTGACCGAAACACCATTAACAATTTCTTTAACCGGATTATCAATTACCTGTTCGCCGTCTTCAAGTCCTGAAAGTACTTCAAAATAACTTCCAAATTCTCTTCCGGTTGTTAACTGAACTTCTACTGCTTTTTTATCAATAACTTTAAATACTACTTTTTTATTATCACGGGTTACAACTGCAGTGGAAGGAACCATAAGCAATGGAGGTTCTTTTATCGAGGTTGTATCTTTTCCTTTTAAGAAAAGAACCTTTGCACTCATCTCGGGAAGAACTTTAATGTCATAATTTTTAAATCCGACTTTAACAAGAACAGTAGCTTTTGATCTGTCTGCTGTTGGAACAATCTTAGCAACATAACCTGCATAACTAATACTCGGATATGCATCAAGAGAAATTTCACAATCCTGTTTAGGAGTAATTTTTTGAATATTAGATTCGGAAACATCTGCTTCAACCTGCAGTGACTTCATATCGGCAATGGTAACAACATTAGCACGTGAATTTACTCCAGCTGCAAGCGGAGCAACAATTTCTCCGACATCTGCATTTTTTGTTAAAACCGTTCCATCGAAAGGTGCACGTATTAAAGTATTTTCCAATGCAACTTCGGAAGCCTGGACCTGGGCTTTCGCCAAATCAATTGAAGCAAGAAGTTTGTTATAATTTGTTTCTGCTGCTTCAAGCTGGCTTTTAGAAACAACCTTTGAGTTGAATAAATCCTGCTGTCTTTTATAATTATTTTCAGCTTCCATGAGCTGAGCTTCATATAATTTAAGATTAGCTTTTACTTCGTCGAGTTGGGCATGAATGTCATTATCTTCAAGTCTAGCAATGATTTGATCCTTCTTAACTTTATCACCTTCAACAACTCCAAGATAAACTAAACGTCCTGTTCCTTTGGATGCAACAGCAGCTTTTCTTTGAGCAACAACATATCCATTAGCTGTTAATACTGCATCCGATTGAGAAGGAGATTGCAAGCTCACAGTTGTGAGCTTTACTTCAATTTCAGAAGAGAACCAACTGCCCCAGGAACTGCTTATAAATACTATTGCAACAATTAGAATTATAATAGTTGCTATCCAGACAAATATTTTTTTATTTCTTCCGGGAGGTGAAGATTTTTTCTCTCTTTTAGAGCTATCAATCCTTAACGAATTTAAATCAACACTTTTATTTTCCAAAGGGCAATTACCTTAATTTTAGAGGAACAAAATTACAAAATATTATCAATATTTTATAGTGGAAATAGGTGGAAGACAGGAAACAATCGGTTAAATCACTTCTTTGTTTAATAATATATTGTCGAAAGGGACATTTATTTTCTTAATAATTAATGATTTTTAACAAAGTATAAATTAACTTATTTATCTAAAGGTTTTTAATCTGTACAAGATTACTTTGACCAACTATAAAATGAACATGTCCAAATCTTATATAAATAATATTTTATTTTTTTCTTTTCTCTTCTCAAACATTTTATTCTGCCAGATACCAAATAGTAAATATTATGGTCTTGGACAACCATTCATAAAATATTATAGCTCCAGAAACTATAACGCAAGTTATCAGAATTGGTGTGTGGACCAGGATAAAAGGGGGGTAATGTATTTTGGAAACACCGAAGGAATACTTGAATATGACGGCTTATCTTGGCGTTTAATTAAAATACCAAATAATTCCGTTGTGAGATCTTTGTGTATAGATAAAGTTGGTAAAATTTATGTTGCTGCTTCATCTGATTTCGGTTATCTCGCACCTGATTCAATCGGACAATTACAATTTGTTTCTTTTCTAAAGTTCCTTGACAAACAATACAGAGAATTTGGTGACGTTTGGGACGTTGTGTCTTCCTCCCAGGGTGTTTTTTATAAAACGCGGGATAAAATCTTCAGATGGAACGGAAACAAAATTGATGTTATTGATTCAGCGTACGCTTTCAGACTTTATAAATTAAATGACGATGTTTACACGAGAGATGCCGGAAGAGGTCTATTGAAAATCGAGGGAAACTCATTAAAGCTTATTCCAGATGGCGATGCATTTGCATCAATCGGTGTGTATGATATGCTTCCTTTTGGAAATAAAATCCTGGTAACAACAAGTAACAAGGGTTTGTTTCTTTACGATGGTTATACATTTTCGACTTTTAAAACAGAAGCGGATTCATTTCTGACTAAAAACCGGATCTATAATGCCTGTGAACTGGATGATGGAAATTTTGCTTTTGCTACAATGCGGGGGGGCGTTGCCGTAATTGATAAGCAGGGTCAACTTTTAAAAATAATTAATACCAGTACCGGCCTTCCCTCTGATGTTATTTATGATTTATTTCCCGATAAGCAGGGGGGACTATGGCTTGCAATGAATGAAGGAATTTCAAGGATAGAAATATCCTCTCCTTTTACTATTATTACAAAAAATAGAAGCGGTAACGGATACATATCCTCCCTTTATCGGTTTAATAACAAGCTTTATGCTTCTAATTCTTTTGGACTGTTTTATTTTGATGAATCATCCTCAATGTTTAAACCTATAGGAAATATCACATCGGGCGGACAAAATTTTCTCTCAATTGGTAATACACTACTTGCAGCTACAAATACTATGATATACAAAATCGATGATAATAATAAACTTAAAAAGCTTTATAACTTTGAGAGTCCTACATTGTACCAATCTGCTATAGACTCAAACATGATCTATGTAATGTATAGGATTGGACTGGCAATCTTAAAATACAACAACGGCAATCTTCAATTGTTAAGAGACACTTCTCTTATAGGTGACGAAATGGCATCGCTAACAGAAGATAGTGACGGCAGTTTATGGATTAAAACTTTTTATGAAGGCGTTGTCCATGTGAAGAGTGATTCTAAAAATTTATTTTCTTTTAATAAATCTTCAAAACTTGAAATAGACCGGTATAACAAAAAGGCAGGACTGCCGGGGAATCAGTATGATATTATATCCATAAACAATAAAACGCTTTTCGCTACCGATGCCGGACTTTTCAGATTTGATCCTGGTTCAAACAGTTTTATTTCTGATTTTACACTTGGAGAAACATTCACAGATTCGACACATTATATATTACAGATAAACAAAGCTAATAAAAATGATCTATGGATATTAGTAAAAACGAGTGATGGCATTGAACTTGGGAAAGCTCTTAAGCAGAAAGATGGACGGTATAATTGGCAACCAGACTCGGTATTCCGTAGAATTGATTTAAGTACTGTTTTTACACTCTATGCAGACTATAACCCGCAAGATAATACAGACTATTTATGGATCAGCACAGATCAGGGATTAATTAGGTACGATCCCTCAATCAGGCAAATTTATAATAGAAGCTTTTCAACAATTATTCGAAGTGTGGCAGTAAATCAGGATTCTATTGTTTACAATGGAACAGCAAATGATTCTTTAAAGCAAACAAATATTTTTTCATTCAATAACAATAGCGTGGTCTTTCATTTTTCGGCAGTTAGTTATGATAGATCAGAATCAAATCGCTTTCAATATTACCTTGAAGGAAATGATGACGAATGGTCCCAATGGACTGCTGAGCCAATAAAAGAATATACAAATCTTTCAGGTGGAGATTACATATTTCATGTTCGTGCCAAAAATACTTATGGTGTGATTGGGAAGGAAGATATTTTTGCGTTTACTGTTTTGCCGCCATGGTATTTTTCGTGGTGGTCATATGCGGTGTATGCTATACTTTTCCTCGGGTTATTATATCTGATACGAATGATGGAATTAAAAAGAGTAAACAAAAAGCATAAACTTGAACTGGAACTTGTTGAGTATGAAAAGCTTAAAGAACTTGACCAGTTAAAATCACAATTCTTTGCAAATATTTCTCACGAATTTCGTACACCGCTTACATTGATATCTGGGACAAATTGAAAGTGTTATGTCTTCCGCTATAGAAACAAAGGAAAAAGGTAAACTCCAGGTTGCGAACAGGAATGCAAGGAGACTTCTTACTTTAATAAATCAGTTATTGGATTTATCAAAGCTCGAAGCAGGAAGCATGAAATTAAAAGCCGAACAGCATAATATTGTTTCATTTTTGAAAAGCCTTTTCTATTCATTTGAATCTCTTGCAGAAACTCAAAAGATCACAATGAAATTTGAATCGGAATATGAAAATATTCCTGTTGTTTTTGAACCTGATAAATTAGAAAAAGTTTTTTATAATCTTATTTCAAATGCATTTAAGTTTACGTCCGCAGAAGGAGAGATAAAAGTAGAATTAAAAATTGTGAACTCAACAGAAGTGGAGATAAAAATTAAAGATACAGGCGAAGGTATTGATGAAAAAGAGCTTCTTCACATCTTTGACCGGTTTTACCAGGTTGATGGATCAACCACGAGGCAACACGAAGGAACCGGAATTGGTTTGGCATTAACAAAAGAATTAGTTGAATTACATAAGGGGAAAATTAAAAGTAAACAGCAAAAAAGGTGAAGGAAGTGAATTTATAATTCTACTTCCTCTTGGTGAATTAAAAGCCTCAAAAGAATTTCCACAGGATAAAACCCTACAGGAGAATTTCTGACTAATGAACCAGAAACTTTAGATACAAATCCGGTATCGGGCATCCGGGATCAGGAACGGGGTGAAAGGGAAATAATCCTGATTGTTGAGGATAATTATGATGTTCGTAATTATATACGTGAACAGATCGAAGCCGACTATCAAATAATTGAAGCTTCTAATGGTGAAGAGGGAATTACAAAAGCAAAAGAGAAAATTCCTGATCTTATTATTACTGATGTAATGATGCCGAGAATGGATGGTTATCAGTTTAGCAAAGAAATCAGAAATGATGAAAAGACAAGCCACATTCCTATAATAATGTTAACCGCAAAAGCCGGACTTGATGATAAGATTGAAGGACTTGAAACGGGAATTGATGCATATATTACAAAACCTTTCAGCGCTAAAGAACTACAAGTAAGAGTTAAAAATTTAATATATCAACGCAAGCAACTTCGGAAACGATTCAGCAAATCAACAACTATAAAACCTTCAGAAGTTTCTGCTGTTTCTGTTGACCAGATATTCTTGGAAAAAACAATTAAGATTATTGATGAACATCTTGAAGATGAAAAATTCGGAGTTGAAACACTTGCTGAAGATGTTAATATGAGTGTTTCACAACTTGGCAGAAAGCTAAAAGCACTTGTTGATCAACCGGCGGGACAATTAATCCGGTCGATGAGATTACAAAGAGCCGCAGATCTTTTAAGGCAAAACGCGGGAAGTGTAGCCGAAATTTGTTATAAAGTAGGCTTTAATGATCAGGCTTATTTTTCCCGCGCTTTTAAGAAACAATTCGGATGCAGTCCTTCAGAATATAAGAAAGATGAGTTCACTAATTAGACTACATCCTTAACAATTATTATTCAAGTTCTATATATTTTATTATAATGTCATTAAATTTATTCGCATCAAAAATTCTTCCATCCTTTGCAAACTTATACCACTGGCTGTTTGCGATAAAATAGAAATAATTATTAATTGTTGTTCCTAATGTAATGTCATCGTAATCAGGATTATTAGCTTCTAACACTTTTAATTTAATAGCTCTTGTATAATTTTTATCTAAAGTTATTTCAATAATCCTCTGGGGATTTATTCCATTCTGAACGGCAATAATTTTATTGCTACCATAAAAATAAATTCCATCTATTCCTAATAAAGTATTTCCGGTAAGATTCTTTATCTCATTAACTTCGGCTGTTTTATTATCATATAAGAATAATCCGCGTGAGTAATCGGCAAAAATCATATACTTATCATCATCTGTAAAAGTAATTCCCTGCAAGCTTATAATATTAGTATCTGCAGAAGAATATTTGTGGTTCAAAATCCGGGAAAGAAAATTTATAAATTTTTCCAGTGTAACTGTCTGAAGCATAAACATTTCCCAGAGAATCCAGGATAAGATCTCCAAACCAATGTTTTTCCAGAGAATCTTTAGCCACATTAATTTCTAACAGTTTTTCTTTTGTGATCAGACTATAACAAAAGATGCCTGAGTTTCCATTTAATGAATCCTCAAAATTCTTCGACTGCGGTTGATGAACAAATGTACCCCACAGAAGATTTTTTTTGTAATCTATTTTTAATCCGGCAACGCTTCCAAAATCATTGTCCTCACTTTGCCACAAAATTTTATTGTCTTTATTGAAATTATAAACTATTCCTTTATAAATACTGCTTACAAAAAAACTTGAATCGACACGATTAAATGCAAGACCTTCTGCTATCACCTGTTTTGCAGGAAGTTTTGCAACAGTTGTGCTAACTTCCATTGGTTGTTGATTAATTAAATTTTTCTTTATCAATTTTTTAAATTCCGGATCGTTTCTTAAACCATTAAGATCTTCATCTTTATCCAATGGATATACAAATCCAAAGTCTAAGGCTTTTTTTAATAATCGGAGCGCTTCTTCTTTATTGCCATTAAACAAGTATGCAATTGCTAAATTATAAATGTATGATTGATGAGTATTACTCAATTCATAAGCTTGTTTCATGTACATGAGAAAATCTTTGTAATCGTGGGAGTTATATGCTTGAAAGGCAAGTTTATTGTAATAACGAGGGTTATTTTCATTCTGTGAAAATATATAGCCGGGTATTATTAGCAGGAAAATTAAAATAACTGTTTTCATATCCATTTCTTTAGATACATTTCTAACTCAATATCAATAAAGTTTATTATTTATCATTTGATCCATTTTAATTATTTTGATGCTTTAGCTCCTAATGTCTTAGCTCCTAATGTCTTAGCTCCTAATGTCTTAGCTCCTAATGTCTTAGTTCCTAATGTCTTAGTTCCTAATGTCTTAGTTCCATTTTGTATCCAGTTTAATGCTCCATCTGAATTGAATTTTATGAAAGCATAATCCCAGCGACTGAAGAAAGAATTTTCCCCTATTGGAGTTAGTGGCGCTGAATAGGAAGGTATATTTAACCATTTATAATAAAAATTCCCATCTTCATTTTTAATCTGCATAATATTTCCGTTATCCAATTTATAATTACCGGAAAACGAATTTCGATCAGGGTATCTGATTTCATATTTGGAATAAGTAGTTGGCTCGTCGACCGGTTTACCTAACACTATATTTCGCAATTCATTTCTTATTTCAAAAAACGCTGCAGATCCAATATTTGATATACATATAATATATATATCCTTATTTCTGAAGTACGTAATGTCAGAAACAACTCCGGGGATACCCCCCGTCTGCCCAATGTATGATGAATTACCAATGCTGCCTCTGCTCCATCCGTAAGGAAATGAAGCTTTCGAAATTTCAGTTTTATCATTTTTTATTATAGCCTTTGTCCATTTATAGATATCTTCAGCACTGGAATACAAACAGCCGCTGCCTGTATACAAATCCATATTTTGCCAGGGTGGACGCTGCAATGAAGCATAAGCATTACCCGGAACATATGGTGAAACCAAACCAGGTACTATTGATTTCTGATTTAAAATTCCCGTTTGATTCATACTAAATGGATTTAAAAAATCATTCTTCAGAAAATCCTGATATGAATGTCCTGAAACTATTTCGACAACTTTTGCAAGCAGTACATACCCAGTGCTGCTATAACTTTGATTTGTCCCGGGCTCGAATAAAAACGGCTTGTTTCTGAATAAATCAATTACATCGTCAATGGAATAATATTTATTATCAGTTACACTCATATCAATTTCAGGTACGCCGGATGAATGAGTTAATAATTGTTCAATTGTAATTGAATCTGCCTTAGGAAATGAAGGATAATACTTATTAAGGTGGTCACTTACAGAAAGCTTTCCTTTTTCCTGCAATCTTAAAATAGCTGAAGCCGTAAAAGTCTTTGTGATTGATGCTATTCTGAATTTTGATTTTGTCGTAACAGGAATATTAAATGCTAAATCTGCATAACCGAATGCTTGTGTGTATAAAATATTTTTTGAATCCGCAATAAGAATAACTCCACTGAAATCATTTCTGTTTACATAGGGAGCAGCTAATTCCGGAATTAATTTCTTATAGTTAATTGAATTTTGTGCAAAGCAGTTTAAGGAAGATATAACTGTTATAAAGCATAAAGCCCTTACTGCCAGAAAACGAAATTTAATTCCTTGCTTACGTAATCTTTTTTTAACCATTGAATATCCTATTTAATTTTAGGGCACTTAATTTCAGTATCTCCCACTCTCCAGATTAACTTAGGGGAATCAGTTGAAAAGACAGTAGTAAAATCGAACTCAGCGTTCTCCATCCTGTTATAAAATATATTACCCTCCAAAAAATCCAGATATTGAACGATCGGAAACTTTACCCACTCCACAAACAACCCATTTTCTCTCTGAACAATATCAAATTTACTCAATCCTTTAAGCTCATATCTTCCAAGAATTCTTTCATCTGCTTTTTCAGTAAACGTTTTCAGTTTGCGGGTTATTGGTATCTTGTAATCTTCACCTAATAATATCGCTGCCAGATCCGTTTTCATGTTTTGAAAAGGAAGGCAAGCGTGAATATTACCAAGATAAATTATCTTAAAGTCCTGATTCGGAAAAATAAGCATGCACCCGCTGAAGCCATTGTAGATTCCAGACTGTTCTATTGCTTTTCTGCCAAAATACTCTCTTTTCCCCCATCCATAAGGGTAAGAAAGACTATCAAGGACAAAAAATCGTGAAGAACTAATTTCGTTCAGCCAAGAGAACAAGTCTTCAATTGTTGAATAAATTGACGCTGCACCAATTGAATGTGACACATTTAATTGTGGAGCTTTCATAACATAATATGGAGGTGGTCCGGCTTGATAACCTGTTGCTCTTTTCTCAACAATATCTAGATTTGAATCTTCTCCAGTATTAGACATCCCAAGAGGTTTAAAGATTTCTTTATGCAAGAATTGATCGTATGTCATACCGGAAGCTCTTTCAATTATATAAGCCAACATCACATATCCTGTATTACTATATACTGAATTTGTCCCCGGCTCAAATTCAAGTGGATATTTAGAAATTCTATTTACCGCTTCTTTAAGAGTTATTGCTGAAAACAGCTTTTCTTTAAAATCACTAAATGACTCTTCAGCAGGTATTCCGCCGGAATGAGTTAATAACATATCAATTGTAATTTTATTCCCCTCAGGAAAATTCTTAATAAATTTTGAAATCGGATCATTCAAATTGAGCATACCTTTTTTATTTAGAATTAAAATGGCTGCTGCTGTGAACGTTTTGGTCAGAGAACCAATATTAAATTTTGTTTCATACGTTATTGGCACATTCCATTCGTAATCGGCTGTACCAAAGGATTTTTGATAAATAATTTCTTTACCTTTTGCTATAAGTATATTGCCATTAAACTCTTTCATTTCCAAGTATGGCTTTACATATTCATCTATTTTTGTTTCAACATTTTTATTTTGCAGACTGAAATAACTTTGATTATAAAATCCAAAATGTAGTAATATTATTAAGGCTAATAACAACGACGAGAAGAAAGCAGTTCTTTTTACTATTGATTTCATTTTATGGCAGACTAATATCTCTAAAAATTTTCCACGTTTCATTTTCTTGCTTCCAGATAGTTAAATAATTACCCCGGCTTAAAGCGGTGTTCATTTCATTATCGCGGTGACTGTAAATCCATTCCCCGGTTTCATAAATTTCATTGTCTAGAAACCAAAGATCCTTTACTTTAATAATTACAGTCACAGGCCCAGTGCGGGAAATATACTTCTGGATATCTTCCTCAATAGCTTTTCTACCTGCTACCACCTGTCCTCCGTTATACATTCTAGAACCATCCAAAGTATATAATCCCGCTAACCCTGCAGCATCCTGATTTGCAAAATATTCGATGTATTTGCTGTACTTTTGATTAACTATTTTAAGTAACTCTTTGCGGTTTTGGCCAAAACTTATTGACCAACTTCCACAAAAAAATAGTATAATGAACCATAATAAATATTGTTTTTTATATTCCATTATTATTACTCCTTATAATATTTGTGTTCATTATATAAAACTGAGAAAATGCTCTCGTAAAAATTAAATACCTGCCATCTGGAGTAATGTAAGGGAAATTTTCTGTTGACTCCGTTGTAATAGAATTTCCAAGTTTTTCGGGCTCAGTCCATTCATTATTTTTAAAATAAGATATATACAAATCTGTATTTAAATTCTTATCATCTCTTTTCTCCTGAATTGTAATAACCATATAATTTTTATCCGGAGCCATACAGAACTCATAGATTTCCCAGTCTTTGTTTTCACGCCATTTGTTTACAGGTTCAAACAGTTCCGGCTTTTGATACTCTCCATTAATCCTATCCATTTTATAGGAAAGTCTATTATTCCAATCAGGGGTGTCGGATGTAAAATAAATTGTTCCGTCCTTTGTAATACAGGGCTGAGAGTTATAATTATAAATCAATTCCTAGTTCTCTACTTCTTCCAGAGCCTTCCATTCATTTCCCGATTTAACAACCGACCAGAAATTATAGTTAGGGTTTTCAGAAGTATCTCTCTCTGTCCTCATATTTGAAATGAAGATAAGTTTACTTGTTCCCTGGACTTTCAGTTGATAGGTATATGAATATTTTTCGTTATAATAACTGCTTACTATAGGTTTAGTCCATTTACCATTTCTAAAATTCGATTGATAGGGTATATATTTATGAGCTTCAGACTCAGACTTTCTGAAAAAATAAAAGGTATTATAATCATCAGAGAAGCATCCCTTATACGTGTTATTTTCCAGCGCTAATTCTGCGGCAAAAATCATAAGAGAATCACTATCGTAATAACGGTATAGACCATTTGCAATTTTGCTGCTTTGACAAGCAGTGATGAGCGATAATGAAATAAATAACAACCCATAGAAAAAACAAAAAATCTTATTGTTAATCATTTTATGATATAATTTGTTTAGCGTATATTTTGTAAATATAGATTTATACTATTATTAAATCGTCCTATTAAGGTATAAAGATTTTCATCAATAATTCCTGCTAATAAGAAAGCCTCATTATTTAGATCGTCACAATTGACTACTTTACCATAGCAGATGTATAACTAATTTGCAACAGTTAAAAAAAATAATTAGAAAAATGAAATCAAAAAAAATAAAAATTTCGAGATTAATGTGTTTATAGATTTAAGCCACACAATAGAACACGGACTTGTAACATACAAGGGATTACCCCGCACCAATAATTTGTGACTATTTGAGCAGAGAAGATTCAAAACAATTTTATGAAGAAGGAACTGAATTCCAAATTGGGAAAATTGAAATGGTTGCAAATACAGGGACATATATCGATTGCCCCTTTCATAGATTCGATAATGGAAAGGACCTTTCGGAAGTCAGATTGGAATGCTTTGTCGATCTTGAAGCAATTGTAATCCGGGTACCATTTAATGAAACATTAGAGATAACAGAAGAACATTTGAAAAGATATGAAATTAGAAACCGGGCTGTTTTCATTAATACTGGTTGGGATGTCAATTGGAATACGGAAAAATACTATGAAAATCATCCATATTTAATAAAGGAAGCTGCAAAATACCTGAAAGATTGTAATGTAAAATTAGTAGGTATAGATTCTCACAATATTGATAATATTTTAGATAAAAGTAGACCAGTTCACACGATACTTTTGGGTGCTGAAATTTTAATTGTTGAACATCTTTGTAATCTAAATTTATTACCACACGACGGTTTTATGTTTAGCGCAATTCCACCAAAATTTAAAAGTGTAGGAACTTTTCCTGTAAGAGCAATGGCAAAACTGACAAGATCAGAATAATTCCATTTTTGAACATAACATAACATTAAAATCTAGCTAAATCCTATTCTTAGTCTCTCTTCCGCGACCATAAATCTCTCAGGCGATTTTCTCCCAGTTTATTATTAAATAAATTTCTGCATCATAAAGTACATCCAGCATTTTGTATCCCAATTTCCCGAGATAGTCCCGAAGCGGTAATAACTTAGTGCCTTCTACATACTGCGCAAAGAAATCACTTAGATCAGATCCCGCTACTTCGTTTGCTGTTTTAACCAAATCAGTAAATGTATATGGAGTAGTTGAATATTTATTGAACATAGCTTCCATAAAATCATCCAGCGTTTTTTTACCATCTGTTTTCTCCATAATAGTAACATCCAGAGCCATAGCTACTGCCCATCCGCCATTGTAAACCAGAAAGCGATACTTCCCTTTATTTTCTCCGGCTTTCAGTAAAGACATTTTATCGTCTTTCCAGCCTCTGAAATTCTGGTATAATGCTAACTCCTTTAGCCATTTTACTCCTAAAAAGATTCTCATCAATAATACCAACGCGAACAGGTAAGATTAGCATAATATTCTGCCGTACCTTCTGAGAACCATTGCCTGTCTGAATAGTTTGCGGCTTTCATAAGGTCACTGTTCCAGTAATGAAATAATTCGTGAGCCATATAATTAGCCCAGATTATTTTGTTGTTCTCTTCCAATTTATTCTTTAAAAGTAAAAGTGTTACTATTATAAAATGACTCACCATCATCCTGAGGGCATAAAATAGAGTGATCAAATAAATGGCAGGCGGCGTATTCCTAAAAATTTTGAGATATGAACTGGCTACTTTTTTTAATGCCGTACTGAACAGTTCACCTGATTCTTCAGCTTCACCCAAAAGAGCAATACGAAAATCAAACGCTCCCTGCTTTAACTCTGTGTAATAATAATCGCCAAATTCCAGCGAGTTTTCTATAAGAAGTTCTTGATTAGGAATATCAAAAGTATGATAATTAGATGATTCCCAGGGAGTTGTCAATTTCCAGTCTTCCGGAACATTTTTTCACAATTGACTTACCATCTTCAATAGGATATATGAATAAAGCTTTTGAAACAATGTATACAGCTTTTCCATTGTAATACCCTGCCTGCTCATTTCCAACATCCCATTGTTTTTGTGTAAATGATAAATCAATTTCATAAGAGATATTTAACTCATCTGTTGTTTTATTTTAAGACACTATTTTGATTTTGTTACATAGTGATATTGAATAGTTTTTCTATTCGAAGATGAGATTGAAAGATTTTTAATAAAAGTAGACCAGCCTTCAGGATAATCATAATTCGGACAGTTCGGGTTCATATACAAAGTATCTCCTTTTGTCTCCAGTTTCGCTTCTACAAAAAGTTTAAGCGGATTTTGTTTATGAACTGTAATGATATACTCCGAAGTAACTGAACTTGAAGGAACAGTTTGACCCAAAGAAAAAGATGATACAGTTAATAAAACTATAATAATTATCATACGCATTTAAGCCCTCCTAACTATTTTATTTATGTTTGGCTATTTTAATACCGCAAAATTGTTTGTCAGATAAAGTAACTAAACCTGTTTATTTTTTATTACCATTTAAACTAACTCTGTCCGGGTGGTGATTAATATTGTAACGGTGTTTTTTTGTTTGACTCAACTTACACCGCGATGGTTGCGGTAATTATTAATATTTTCATTTTATTTTCTTGCTTATGTAATACGCAGGCAACTCATTTGGTATAAAACCGTTCTGGTTAATGAATCAGAACGGTTTATATGGAGCTACGCGTAAGATTCAAATTATATAGATTATTAATCTATCGATTTATTTATAGGGGGAGGGGTTGTATTTCCTCCATCCAGGGCTACTTTCCATTTCCCGTCGTTTTGTTTTTTCCATACAGTAAAATAATTACCGTAAATCGTAGTGTCTTTTCCGGCAAACTTCCAGTTTCCCCACGTATATCCAAGCTCTCCTGATTTTGCTACTTCAGCATATAATGGCTCCCAAGTTATTGATTTAGAGCCGGATTTGTTTCCATATATTTTTTCATATTCTCTTTTACCAATGATCGGATATTGTCCATCATTGAGTTTAGTAATGTTATCATCAGCATAATATAAGATAGCTTTAAGAAAACCTTCCTGTACAGCCAGGTCGGACATTGCCTTGTCTGTACTGATGATTTCTTGTTTTAATTTTTCTGTATTTGAAGATTGGCTGCATGATATAAAAAGAAAGCAAGTCAAAAAAGTAATGAGTACGAATTTCATAAATACCTCCTTTTTTTTAGTGCAAAGGTATGGCAAGAAAATTAGGAATTCGACCTGATGCCTGAAATAGAACACTTTGAGCAATGAATTATTTTTTTTCCCCATTCCTCAATTGAGTAGGTGTATATCCGGTATGCTTTTTAAAGGCTGTATTAAACGCAGATTTTGAGTTGAATCCTGAATCGTAAAGAACTTCCAATATAGTTTTTCTCAGATTTTGCTCATCCTTTAGAATTTTCTTTGCTTCTTCTATTCTGTATGATTAATGAAATCGTAGAAATTCTTTTTTAGTGATTCATTTATTAACTGTGAAATATATCTTGAAGGAATAGAGAGTTTTTGAGCTACATTATCTATAGTAAGCTCAGGATCCAGGTAAGGTTTATTTTTTATAAAATATTCTTCCAGAATCTGAAGGTACTTAAATTTTTCTTCCCCTGTTAACCGGGACTGTTGATACTTATGATTTTTCTTAACTGTATTATCTGCAAATATTTCGGGATGCTGCAAAGCCTTATAAAAGATTAGAATTGCAAAAACAAAATTGATCATCAAAGAAATAAAAGTTAAGTAACTGTCGGCGCTTGCACTTAATAGATCTAAATCACTTAAAATAAAAATGGACAGGTCAACCATCCACATAATAAAAAAAGCTCCTACAACATATAGCATCCAGGTAAGATTCAATTTTTCAATTGATGAGTAATAATTTTTTATTTCTCTCCTATAGTTAATGATAACTACAAAACAGGATATCATATATAGCGCAGTTTGAAAATGGAAGACACTGTATCTGTATATGAAAGGAATTTTTATTCCAAGTAAAACTCTGAAAAAAGCTAAAGCAAAAATAAGAATGTGTACTAGTTGAGAAGACTTAAGAGAAAAGTCTTTTTGAGTTATCGATTTGGAATAGAGATAGAGCAGGGGACCAAATAAAAAACCAAACGAAGAACCAATGCCTTTGAACCATCTAAGGTCAATTCCGGTAGCATTCTCAATTGGAATAAGTACAAAATCTATTATATATAAAGCATTTGCAAAAAGGAAAGCTGCAAGAATTTTGTGACTGATTACCTTTCCCTTTTTATGAGAAAAGGCAAATGCCGAAAAAATAAGCACAATATTGCTGTGAGTATTGCTACTGGGCTATAGTTTTGCTGCGCATCTAAAATGAGCGATAATAAAAAATTCAAGCTTAAAAAAAATTAGTGAAGTTTGTCTGTTAAATCAATTCTTATAATTACAATTACAGATGAATTATTGGGGATACGAATACTTTCGGGTAACAATCTGACCAAAAAATCCAAGCATTTGCGTGAATAGTACAAGATAATCGGGGACTTTTATCCTACTTTTATTTTCGTAATTCCAAGGTAATAATTCAAATAATGATGGGTTTATTGGTGAAGCTGATAAAAGTTAAAGGATTATACTCAGACATAGGAAAAATTGAACTGGAAAATATGAAATCAATTTATTTGGATGAATTTACCGATGAACAACACCTGGAAATTCCATTTGGCAGTAATGTAGAACTTTCTATCGAATTCGATGAAAATAATTTTCTTTCGGGAAAAGATAATATAGTCTGGGCAACATACGACTTAAGACAGGGTGAGATTATTCAGAATACTTTACTTGCACAAAATATTAATTCCGAGACTATTCGGATAAGCATTGGAGGCATACAGTTAATCCTGATAAAAATTACAAATCAATCTGATATTAACGATGCAATGGATTTTATATGGAAAACCAAAAATGGTCTGAGACTAAAGCCTGATTGGAGTTATTCGGAAGGCGAAAAGAACAAAAGTTTTGAGCTATGGCTTAGCGGTCATTAAAATCATAAGTAATATTTTTTCCAAATAAATAAAAGGAGTTACAAAATGGCACATCTGTTAGTTCATCACAAAGTTGAAGATTACAACAAATGGAAACCTTTCTTCGACGAGCATGCATCTTTTCGTTCTCAGAATGGTTGTAAAGATGGTAAAGTGTTTCGCAGTACCAACAATCCTAACGAGATTTTTATTCTCTTCGAGTGGGATAATGTAGCGAACGCTCAAAAGTTTGCGCAATCTGATAATTTAAAAGAAATTATGAAAAAAGCCGGGGTTATTGGTATGCCTGAAGCTCACTTTTTAGAGGAAGCTGCTACAGCAACTAAATAAATTGTTCGCTTTACTATGGAAAAATAATTAGTCAAACACATTAATAAAAAAAGGAGAATCGAAATGTTTATGGCAATGGTTCAGTTTTCGTATAGCCCGGAGGCACTTCAAAATCTTATAAAAAATCCGGAGGACCGTTCAAAAGTTCTTAGAGCTTTAATTGAAAAACTTGGCGGAAAGCTTCACGCATTCTATTACACATATGGTGATTATGATGGTTTTGCCATCATTGAACTTCCGGATAGCGCTTCTACCGCCGCCGCAAGTCTTGTTGCTTCGAATCCTGCAACAATATCAAAATTAAAAACAACTGTTATAATTACAGTGCAGGAAGCTATGGAAGCAATGAAGAAGGCACAGGGTTTAACAATAGCGCCTCCCAAAAGTTAAATAATTAATCAAATAACAAAACAAAGGACTAAAAAGTGAAAATTCTAAAAAATGTTTCTTTCTACCTGACAGTGATCTTTCTTCTTGGTTTCTCATCTTCTTTACTTGCTCAAACTTCAGTTGAAGACGAGATAATATCTTTAACATACAAAATCTGGAAAGCAGAAAATGAAAAAGATATGACTGTAAGAAATAAATATATTTCTGATGACTATACTGAATTCAACCAGAGTTATTCAACACGTATAGATGGGAAAAGCAAAAATTTTAAACTTTCAGATGCAAGCAATTCGGGAACTTCACTTGCTGATGAAATGCTCAATCCTAAAGTTCAGGTTTATGGTGATGTTGCGATTCTTACTTACAATTTTGCGGGCGTAATAAAGGACAGCGACGGAAAGATTACAACCAGCAAAGCTAAATCAACAAGAGTCTATGTAAAAATGAATGGGGACTGGAAACTCGTTCATGCAAATTTTGGATATGACCCTGTAACACCTAATTAAATTATTTCAATTACAATTATTTAAGGAGAGACAATGAAAACTTTATTTGCATTTCTTTTTGTGTTCATCGCATTTATTTCGATGAACAGCTCAGCCCTGGCGCAGGCGGCACAAGGTAATGTTGTTGTGATGACCAATTTTGAAAGAGCTTTTCCTGACGGGGGTTCAGCAAACGAATTGGATTCACTCGCAACTCTTTATATAGATAAGTGCTTTACGGAAGTGATAATCAGTATGTGGTCAGCTCTAAAGCTGTTCGGCACTGGTGGGGGCATAATAACAGGGACTTCATCCAGATTATGGAAGTAAAAACCTGGGAAGATGTTATTAAAGCTGAGCAAAGAGCAAATGAACTCTTTGAAAAAGCATGGTCGACAAAAGAAGCCAGAGATAATTTCAATAAGGCGTATAGTAAGTATTTCACCGGTAAACACTCAGATGAAATTTACAGGGAAGTTGTTTTCGGTAAGTAGATTATAGTATCCAGGATCGAATTTATAAAGGAGATAATGACAAAAAGTTATCTCCTTTAATTATTGAAATTTGCAACAAGCCAAATAAAATAAATACTAAATAAAAGGAAGAACAAATAAAACATTTCAAATTAGCCATAGTAATTTTTCTATTTACTGTATTAGCAGGCAGCGCTTTTGCAGGGGATAAAGAAGATGTCGTGGCAACGCTTACCAGTACAATAGAAGCGTTCAATAAACATGATGTAAAAGCATACTTAGCAAATTTCGTTGCGGACAATACTGAATTTCCATATGTAGTATCGCCGCTGAGGCATGATGCAGCAATGTGGAAGAATTTTATTGAAGGGACTACATCATTTGCATATGTTAATTATCATCACAGGATACTGAAGTTCAGATTTATAACGGAAATACAGCTGTCGTAACAGGCTATTATACATTTAGCTGGATGGAGAAGGGCGGGCAGATGAATTATCAAAGTGGTAGAGCCACCATGGTATTGGTAAAGCAGGATGGGAAATGGATGATTGCACATATGCACTTTTCAAAAATGTTTTAAAATTGTAGACTTAAAAGAATGAATAAAAATGAAATCAAAAACTAATATTGTACTACTCTCAGTTATCGCTATAGTTACTATTTGTTGTAATAGCTGGTTGTACAGAAAAAACCGAATCACATAAGCAAGCAACCCCCGAAGAACTTTCACAAATGAATAATGATTTTGTAAAAGCCTTAAATAACAAAGATGCTGTGGCTGCTTCATTACTTTATTCAGAAGATGCCTCCTTGCTACCTCCAAATGAACTTATTGTTACCGGAAGAGATAATATTAAAAAATATTGGCAAGCAGCTATTGATGCAGGAACAACCGACGCTTCTGTTTCTACCATTTCTACAGGAAGTAATGGTGATTTGGGTTATCAAATTGGACGATTTCAATTGAGTTATCCGGGAGCAGATGGAAAGATGATAGTGGAAAAAGGGAAATTCGCTGAACTATTAAAACGTACAACTGATGGGAAATGGATATCTATTTATGGTATATGGAATTCAGATCCTTCTCCTTCAGAATAGTATTTGTGTTGGTAAATGGCTTATTGAACATATGCATTTTTCAAAAATGTTTTTTTCAATAATCTAAAAGGAGTTAGTACTATGAAACTATTAATTAACAAAATTCTAAAAACAAGTTCTTTGTTTTTAATTATCACATTTATCGTTTTTTCAGGATGCCAGCAGGAAACCGAAAAAGAAAAAAGTAATGACAACAACGAAGCTTATAAAAAAACAATGAATCGGTTAATCGATGATGTTTGGAATAATCAAAATCTAGATATTCTACCTGAAGTTTTTACTGAAAACGTTGAAATGCACCTTGGTGGAATGGATTATAATCTGAAAGGAATTCCAAACGTTCGTGAAAAATATATTCATCCAACTTTGGTTGCTTTTCCTGATATCCAACATGGATATGACAAACTTCTTATTGATGGTGATATGATTGCAATGATGTTTTATGGTGAGGGAACTCATAAGGAAGAATATGACGGAATTCCGGCAACAAACAAAGTGTTGCATTATCGTGGAATGGCATTCTTTAGAATGGAAGGTAATCGAATTGCAGAGGTTTGGACTCATTCAAATTGGGCAACAAAATTTGCAGAATTAACTAAATAATTTAAATATATGTAATAGAAAGAAATATTAATCATAATTCACTAAACAAAAAGGAGATAGTGTTATGAAACAGTTAAGTAAATCAATTCTAAAAACAAGCGTTTTGTTTTTTCTAATTGCTCTCATTTTTACAACAGGATGCCAGCAGCAAAAAGATTATTCCGCGGAATTAAAACCGATTTCTGATAAGTTAGTCGACGCATGGAATGGTATTAATATCGATTCCCTGGATTCGATTTTTGATCCTGGCTTTGTAAGGACCGTAAATCAGGAGGCGGATGCAAAAGGTGTTGAAGGCTTTAAAAAAGCAATCCATGATTTTAGAACAGCTTATCCCGATCTCAAGTTAACTGTAGATAATGAAGTATATGGAGAAAATGCAATCGCAGTTCGTTGGACTACAACAGGAACAAATACAGGTCCTGGTGAAATGCCACCTACAGGTAAAGCTGTTAATTTCTGGGGAGAATCTATCATTCATTTAACTAATGGAAAAGTTACGAGAGAGATAGTTGCTTATAATAATCAGGCATTAATGGAGCAGCTTGGTTTTACAATGATGCCGTCGGCATCTCCTAAGAAAATGAAATAAAAGATTTGAGGATGTTCACTTTGAGTTATCTTGGAATGGATACCCGAATGATTTTTCTATATAAGTCAATATACTTTATAGATTCAATTAATAAATTCATCAACTAAAAAAGGAGATGCGTGTTATGAAAAAATTAAATAAAACAATTCTAAAAACAAGCTCTTTGTTTTTAATCTAATGGCTCTCATTTTTACAGCAGGATGCCAGCAGCCAAAACCGGATCCTTCGGAAGAACTGAAACCCATCATTGATAAATATGTAGAAGTTTGGAATACCGGGAACTATGATTAACTCGACGCAATTTTTGATTCAAACTTTTTACACACTGTAAATACACAACCATCTTAAAGGTTTTGAAGGTATTGAAAAAGTTATATCTGCATTTAGAACCACATATCCAGATGTCAAGATAACTTTTGATAATGTATTATATTCAGAGAATGGTTTGGCAGGTCGTTGGATTTTTACAGGAACAAATACTGGTCCCGGTGAAATGCCTCCTACCGGTAAGCCTGTCAGCTTTTGGGGAGTAAGTATTTTTCACTTTTCTAATGGGAAAATCACGAGAGAAATAGTTGCATTTGATAATCAATCTTTAATGGAGCAGCTTGGTTTTACAATGATGCCGCCGGCATCTCCTAAGAAAATGAAATAAAAGATTTGAGAATGTTCACTTTGAGTTATCTTGGAATAGATAACTCGAATGATTTTTCTATATAAGTCAGTATACTTTATAGATTCAATTAATAAATTCATCAACTAAAAAAGGAGAGCGTGTTATGAAAAAGTTAGTTTCAGTATTCACTATTTTATTTGTAGTGATACTTTTATCTGCAAACAGCTTTGCACAGCAATGGTCGGATGCACAAAAAGATGTTTGGGCGGGCGTTGAAAAATACTGGGATGTTAGATAACGCACAGACATTTCTAACATATTTTGATGACAGCTATATGGGATGGTCTAATCAATCCATAGTTCCTCAAAGCAAAGCAAATTCAGCAAATGGATTGAAAATGATATGAAAAATAGTACGCCTGTACTTCATACGCTTACGCCATTAACGATCTGGGTTAAAGGTGATTTTGCTTATGTTCATTATTCTTACTCACAAATTAAAAAAAATAATAAAACCGGAAAAGAATAACAAGCAGGGGAATCTGGACAGATATTCTAATGAAGAAAGACGGCAAGTGGGTCTTAATTGGCGATCACGGCGGAAGAACTTCGAAACCAGAATAGATTTGCATAGTGTTTGTTTCTTAATTTAATTTCAAAATAAAGATGTCATCTTTTCGCAACAGGCGGACGATGACATCTTTTTTGTAAATGCTTTATATTCTATTTTAAATTATCAGGAATAGAGTAAATAACTATGAAAGCAAAATCAATCAAAGGAAATTCAACAGAAGAAATTAGAATATGGTAAGATTTTTCAGAAATATCAGTCAAAAACTCGCTGCAGAAAACAAAGTAATGTTATCTCCGCTATGCAGTTGGTGAAATTTTATTAGTGGTGATTGGAATTTTAGTTGCACTGCAGGTTAATAATTGGAATGAAAACCAGAAACAAAAAAGACGGGAAACAGTCTATTTACAAAATTTAAGTATTGATCTAAAGAAACAAATACAGCTACAGGATATCTATATCGATTTTGAAGATATCTTCCTTCAGGATTGCAAAGATATAGTTGCACATTATGAACAAAATACCGGGTTCAAAAACATGGACTCCATTTTTCCAAAAATAAATGATCTGAGTGCAAGAATATCATTCACCAATGCCAACACAACTCTTTTAGAAATGATAAATTCCGGAGACATCAATATTATTGATAATGAATCACTAAAAAAGGAACTTATGGAATTTAACCAGTTTATAGAAGGGTTTGCCAGGAATACAGTTAATAATAATACTAACCTGGTAGATCAGATTGTTGCAAGAAGTGTTGTTAAGAATAGCAACTTTGCATTTTCTAATTATTCCAAAAGAATGAGAAGCAAAATTCAAAAAAATTATCAGATGAATTTTATTAATGTTAAAGACAACACACTGAAAACAATTGCAATTCAAAATCTCAATGAACCCAAAATTAGACTGGAGTTAATTAATGATGTTGTTTTTAGAAATGGTTTAGCCGAATTACAAAAATCAGGCGACGAAATGTTAAAAACAAAAGCAACACAATTGTTAAAACATATTGAAACAGAATTAAATCATAGATGAAAATTTTTAGAAACATCCGCAAAAAACTTGCTGCTGAAAATAGCGTAGCCAAATACCTGCGTTATGCCATTGGTGAAATTCTTCTGGTGGTGATTGGAATTTTGGTTGCACTGCAAATCAATAATTGGAATGAACAAAGAAAAGAAAACGCAAAAATCAAGACCTATTTAAAAAGTATGTTGGTTGATTTAAATAATGACATAAATAGATTTGATTTAATCATTAATGGTTTGAATAAACAAATAAGAGCAAATTCATTGGTTTTCCGGAATAAAAACTATCAAACTCAGCCAATTGATTCTATTGTTCTAACTATATCAAGTTATTTTAATGATTATAAAATTTATGACCAAACCTTTCAAAAAATAAAGAATTCGGGACTTGCAGATCAATTGGGTTCTAAAGAACTGAATGACGCTATTAACAACTATTACACTATTGACCTTTATACATTTAATACATTCATTGACTATGACGAAAATAGTACATTAAAGGATGATGAGTTTTGGTTTGATTCTGATGACTATGAGATTAATCCTCCTTTTGCTTCAATTCAAAAAATGAATCTTCCTTTCGTAAAAAACGAAAAAACAAGAAAACTAGCAATCATTAAGAAAATTGAATCTAATTTGGGTCGAAATCATCTACGGAATAATATTGCCAGAAAGACATTAGGTATTGGTATAACGAAAAACTTGAAAAATAAAGCAAAATTATTAACTAAAATGATTAATGCAGAATTGAACCAGAAATAACGGAAGTATAGCTAATGGTAAAAATCTTCAGAAACATCCGCCAAAAACTTGCTGCTGAAAATAGCGTAGCCAAATACCTGCGTTATGCCATTGGTGAAATTTTGCTGGTAGTTATTATTATTTTTTTTTGATGAAACAAATGTAATATAGGATTCCCTATGAAAGCAAAATCAATTAAAGGAACACTACTCAGAAAAGTTCAACTTACGGTAATTGATCGATGAAACTAAATAAAAAACTTGAAGCAGAAATCCTGAAGGTGTACAACGCGTATTGGGATTCCTATTTCAATGGAGACATGCAGGCTTTTGCATCTCTTCTTCATGAAAATGTCCAGCTCATTGGTTCTTCAGAAAACGAAGTATTCAACAACAAGCGGTCTGCCATGAAGTTCTATAAAGCCACAGCCGGACAAGTAGCAGGGAAAGCGGGAGTGCGAAACAGAAAAATTACCATGCAGCTTGTTGGCAACAGTGTTCTTGTAATTGAGCAGTCTGATTTTTACGTGTTGATTGATAATGAATGGAGCTTTTATGGTAATGGCAGGATTTCAACACTGCTGCAGAAGACGGACAAGGGATGGAAAATAATTCACGAGCACGGCTCGCTTCCTGATTCCAAAGCCGGAGAAGGTGAACAGGTAAACACCGAACGGATTAAAGCAGAGAACCGACAATTGCGCGAAGCAGTCAAACGCCGCACAATCGAACTGGAAGTGAAAAACCGTGAACTCGAAATTGAAACTGCCCTGGAACGAGTTCGTGTGGTTGCAACGGGAATGAGAAACCCTGAAGATATGCTGGATGTTTGTAAGACTATTTCTCTTCAACTGGAATCTTTAGGCATTAAAGAAATCCGGAATGTGCAAACGGCCATATTCTACCAGGAGCGCGGCTCTTATATGAATTATGAATATTACGCGAAACATAAAAAGACCTTCATTACCGAGACTATTTACACTAATAATAAACTTCATAAGGCTTTTGCACTGAAAATGCTTAAAGGTAAAGGAGAGTCTTTCATTACTCAGATAAAAGGTAAAAAAGTAAAAGAATGGATTGCATACCAGAAAACAACAAATGTTTTTATCGATAAATACTTGAACAAAGCATCCTCACTCAACTATTATTGGTTTTCACTTGGACCTGTTGCACTGGGAATTTCAACATATCATCCGTTAACTGAAGAAGAAATAAATTTATTCAAACGATTTCTCAAAGTGTTTGAACTTGCATATCGAAGGTATCTGGATATTGAAAAAGCTCAAGCACAAGCAAGGGAAGTAAATATTCAATTGGCATTGGAAAGAGTCCGTGCAAGAACAATGGCTATGCAAAAAAGCGAAGAGCTGGCTGAAACTGCTCAGGTTCTCTTTCAACAGTTTAGTGAATTAGGTGAAAATCCTGATCAGCTTTCAATTGGAATTGTGAATGAATCTGAAAAAGTACTTGAGATTTGGCTTTCTGTTCAGGGAACCCAAATGAACAGAATGTTCAAGGTTTCTGTCAATGAACCAATTGTTATAAATAAGATCTACAAAGCGTGGAAAAAGCAAAAGAAAACTTTGGTGATTGATATTTCCGGTAACGATTTAAAAAAATATAACGATTTTAGAAATAACCTTGATGAATATAAAGATTACAATGTAGTCAAATATAATTTTAGCTCAGAGGAAAACAGACGCGTTATTTACTGTGCTTTTTTCCCCAAAGGTTTATTATCTCTTGCAACTCCCGAACCCAGACCTGATGAAACATTAAAGTTATTAGAAAGATTTGCCGGTGTGTTCGATCTTACATACACCCGTTTTCTCGATCTTAAAAAAGCAGAAGCACAGGCAAGAGAAGCACAGATAGAAGCCGCTTTGGAACGGGTTCGGAGCAGAAGTATGGGTATGCATAAAAGTAATGAGTTAAAAGATGTGGTTAGATTGCTCTACAAAGAATTTCGAATACTTGTAACAGATATTGATTCTGTCAATATTCAGTTAAACCTGGATTCTTCCAAAGATATCCATTTCTGGGCCTCGGTAGAAGAAGACATTTATCCGGAATTATATCATTTGCCGTATTCTGACTTGCCAATATTTGAAAAATTTTACAACGCTTTCAGTTCACCTGGAGAAGGATTTTTTGATTATTTATCAAAAAAAGAAGAAAAAGATGATTTTTTTAATGAGGTGTTCAAAATTCAGCCTGTCCCACCTCTTAGAAAAAAAATGATTCAAAATGCTGAAGGAATGGTAATGATGGGCTGGTTTCATAGGAATTCCGGTGTTGACATCGTGCGATACAATCTCCAACGTTTCAGTGAAGAAGAGAAGGACATAGTAAAGCGATTCGCTGCTGCATTCGAACAGACCTATATCCGCTTCACTGATCTTCAAAAAGCAGAGGCACAGGCAAGAGAAGCTGAAATTGAAGCGGCTTTGGAAAGAGTTCGTTCCAGAACAATGGCGATGCAAAAAAGTGATGAGCTTGCAGAAACTGCTTCACATCTTTTTCGTCAGTTAAATGTTCTTGGTATTAGACCTTACAGATTTAATATTGCAATCGTAGATTCTAAATCAGATAATTGCCAGCTTTGGTCAACTACAAATGAAGGAAAGGTTATTCCTACGGGTCCATTAATACCGCTTAAAGAATACAGTGTTTTTAATCAAATGTATGATGGCTGGAAACAGCAACAAAGTGTTAATGTTATTAAGGTTGAGGGTGAAGAGCGTATTACATGGACTAAATATATCATGAAGTATGTTTCTTTTGATGAATATAGACCTGAAAATATTGACCTGGAAAGATTAAGACACGAACCGGCTATATTCAGTAATTTTTTCTTCAAGCAGGGGTTTGTTGTCGTTCATACCTTAGAAGAAATTAATGGATCTGATATTAAGATTATTCAGAGATTTATTAATGTTTTTGAACAAACATACACTCGTTTCCTTGATCTCGAAAAAGCAGAAACACAGGCAAGAGAAGCTGAAATACAACTGGCATTGGAGCGGGTTCGCAGCAGATCGATGGCGATGCGTCATTCATCTGAATTACAGGAAGTTGTTAATTTGGTTTCTCAACAATTGAATAATATGAAGCTTGACATAACCGGTGTATTCCTAGGTATCAAAAATGACGAAATTGATAAACAATTCACATTTTGGGGTTCTACAGGTGTGGCTGAAACTTATATGAAGAGAGCAGCAATTCCTTTTCTGGATCGACCTATTTACACTGTTCTGGCAGAGGCTACCACGAAAGATGAGAGATTTTTCGAAGAGGAATATACGAAGGAGGAAAAAATTGAATTCTTCGAACATTTATTTAAACATCCGCCATACAATTCATCTACTCTTGAATGGAGAAATCAGGTTTTATCCCGCGAAGGAGGCTATACAAGATCTGTTGTAGTTTCTCATTTCACATTTATTTTCGTAGTTAACCATTTTGGGATAAAATTATCTGATGAGGATAACCAAATTCTGAAACGCTTTGGACAAGTTTTTGAGCAGAGTTACACACGATTTCTCGATTTGCAAAATGCAGAAGCACAGGCAAAGGAAGTAGTAAAACAAGCTTCGTTGGATAGAGTGCGCGGTGAAATTGCCAGTATGAGAACAGCAGAAGATTTGAATCGTATAACTCCGATTATCTGGAGGGAGTTAAAAACTCTTGAAGTCCCGTTTATCAGGTGCGGAGTTTTTATTGTGAATGAGGAAAATGAAAATGTTCAGGTTTATTTAACAACACCGGATGGTAAGTCTCTCGGTGTATTGAATTTAACTTTCAACGCAAATGAACTTACAAATAGTACTGTGGCAAACTGGAAAAGGAAACAAGTTTATAAAGAACACTGGAGCAGGGAGGAGTTCATCAACTGGACAAAATCAATGATGGAACTCGGACAGGTTCAGAATGCAGAAACGTACCAGGGTTCATCAAATCCGCCTGATTCACTTCATCTTCACTTTGTCCCATTTACACAAGGGATGCTTTATGTTGGAGATGTTTCTCCTCTTACTGATGAAAAACTCGATCTTGTAAAAACATTGGCAGAAGCCTTCTCAATTGCTTACGCACGTTATGAGGACTTTAAAAATCTTGAAGATGCAAAAAACAAAATTGAAATAACACTTACAGATTTAAAATCCGCACAGGTACAATTAGTTCATTCTGAAAAAATGGCATCACTTGGTGAACTAACTGCGGGCATTGCTCACGAAATAAAAAATCCTCTCAACTTTGTAAATAATTTTTCCGAGATAAGCGGTGAACTGATCAGCGAAGTTGAAGAAGAATTAGAAAAAAATGATAAAGAAGAAGTTTTATCAATTCTCAAAGATTTAAAACAAAATTTAGTAAAGATTAATCAGCACGGTAAACGTGCAGACTCAATTGTAAAAGGAATGCTTCTTCACTCAAGAGGAACTTCGGGAGAAAAAACATTAACGGATATAAATGATCTTCTGGAGCAATACGTTAATCTAGCTTATCATGGAATGAGGGCACAGAATAAAGAATTCAACATTACCATTGAAAAAGATTATGATAAAACTTTAGAAAAGATTACTGTAGTTCCACAGGATATTAGCAGAGTATTTTTAAATATAATTAACAATGCCTGCTATGCTGCGTATGATAAAAAGAAGAAAAGTGGAGATGATTTTTCTCCACATTCTTAAAGTTTCAACAAAAAATCTTGATGGAAAAGTTGAAATAAGAATTGGTGATAATGGAAATGGAATTCCTAAAGATATTTTAGATAAAATATTCCAGCCGTTCTTTACAACAAAACCAACAGGCGAAGGAACGGGTTTGGGATTATCCTTAAGTTATGATATAGTTACAAAAGTGCACGGTGGTGAAATTAAAATAGAAAGCAAAGAAGGCGAAGGTGCAGAGTTTGTGATTACTTTGCCTAATGGGTAAGTGTAGGGACACGCTATAGCGTGTCCCTAAAAAAAAGATTAAAACTATTTATAGCCCCGGCCTTTAGGCAGGGGTAAAGGAAAAACCTAATTATTCCGGGCTTTAGCCCCATTTATAATAGGAATGTGCCTGCGCCTATACGCAGGTCGCGGTGCGTCTCTACTGAGGCTTTTATGTTGCGTCCCCGCGGGACTCGGTTGTAGGTTTGGTACATATAAATTTTTACCGTTATAACTAAAATGAAAACCAAAATACTAAAGATTACCATTCTGCTCTTACTCGTTTCCGGGTCTTGTTTTGCCCAGAGAAAAGAAGTAGTTGACAGCCTGAAAAGCTTATTGACCACCACGAAAAATGATACCACCAGGATTTATGCTCAAATTGGTCTATGCAATCAATATCGTTTGGGTAATATTGATTCTTCTAGGTTTTACGGACAGCAGGCTTTGGAACTTGCCAGGCAGATTGATTATTTACCGGGACAAATACTGGCGCTTTCCTTTTTGACCGGCTCGGCACAACAGCAGGGGGACTATCCGAAAACGCTGGAATTAGGATTTAAAGCTATTCAACTAGCACAGGAGCACCATTTAGAAAGATCTAAAGCAATACTCGGGTCTGGGTCTGACTATGCACTTACTGTATATGTTTTGACCGGAGCTGCATTTACCAATATGGCCGATGTGTACGTGAACCTGAAGGATTATCCGAAAGCCATAAACTATATGTACCAATTAATTTCGTTAGAACTGGCAGGACCCAGCGATCCCGGACTTCCTTATGGGTACATGTTAATAGGAGAGGCATATTTGTTGTCCAATCAACCGGATTCAGCTGCATATTATGAAAAAAAGGCCGTTAAAATTTTTAAAGAGCAGAACTTCAATGAGCCGTTTGTCTACCAGTTTCTTGGAGATATTGCAATGAAATCCGGGATGAATAAAGAAGCCCTGGGTAATTACAAAATAAGCGAACAGAATGCAATTGAAGGTAAACAACAGCGGGCTTTAACGTGGGCTTACATCAGGATTTCAGATTTTTTTAAGACCTTGGGCCAACCGGATTCTGCCCTTTATTATGCACACAAAGGGTTTGAAGTGTCGCAACATTTTGGACAAAAGTCGTCCACCCTTGCTGCGGCGAAATTGCTGTCCGGATTATATGAACATAAAGACACCAAAGAATCACTACGATATCTTAAAATAGCGGATGCTTACAGGGACAGTTTGTTCGGCGAAGTGAATTTAAGAGCGGTGCAAACCATAACTGCCCGCGAAAAAGAACGTCAGCAGGAAATTGAAACGGCAAAAGCTGCTTATCAAAACAGGTTGAGGTTATATCTGCTGTTAACCGGGCTTTCTTTTTTGCTGTTAATCTCACTCATCCTTTACAGGAACTATAAAAAAAGTAAAAAAGCGAATCAGACTCTTAAAAACACACTTAATGATCTGAAATCAACTCAGGCTCAATTGATTCATTCAGAAAAAATGGCTTCACTCGGTGAACTCACAGCAGGCATTGCACACGAAATTAAAAACCCATTGAACTTTGTAAATAACTTCTCAGAAGTGAGTAATGAGCTAATTACCGATATGCTGGAAGAAGCCGATAAAGGAAATACAGAAGAAGTGAAAGAAATAGCAAAAGATCTAAAACAAAACCTTGAAAAAATAAACCACCACGGTAAACGTGCAGACTCAATTGTGAAAGCGATGCTTCTCCACTCACGCGGAACCGCGGGTGAAAAAACTTTAACGGATATAAATGATCTCTTAGATCAATATGTTAATCTTGCTTATCACGGAATGAGAGCACAGAATAAAGAATTTAATATTACGATAGAAAAAGATTATGATGAAACTCTGGAAAAGATAAATGTAGTTCCGCAGGATATCAGCAGAGTATTCTTGAATATAATTAATAATGCCTGCTATGCAGCTTATGATAGGAAGAAAAGGGTAGCGATGATTTTAATCCCATACTAAAAGTCTCAACAAAAAAACTTGATGGGAAAGTTGAAATAAGAATTGGTGATAATGGCAATGGAATTCCTAAAGATATTTTGGATAAAATATTCCAGCCATTCTTTACAACAAAACCAACTGGCGAAGGAACGGGATTGGGTTTATCATTAAGTTACGATATCGTTACAAAACAGCACGGCGGTGAATTGAAGGTGGGAACTAAGGAAAATGAGAGTACTGTGTTTATAATTCAATTACCTCAATCTTAAAGGGTAGTTATGAATAAAACTTCTATAAAAATAATTATTCTGGTAGTGTTACTATTCACTGGTACAATATTAAGTCAAACCAATGATACTACTTACATAAATGGTGACACCTTAAATGCAGGAAATGTTCAAATCTTTAATAACTGGGATTATCATTCCGGCGATGATAGTATTTGGGCGCTTCCCACATTTTCTTCCATTGGCTGGGACACGGAGGATTGCAGATTAGATCTCGACTCGATGAAAGCATTTAAATGGAACGGGATCGGTTGGTTCAGAGAAACAATAAAGATTGACTCTACCTTGTTAAACAAAACAGTTGCAATGACCCTTAACCATTACGGGGCTTCCCAATTTTACATAAATGGAAAGCTTATTAATACTTTTGGAAAGGTTTCAAAAAATAGTGAGGCGGAAGAAATTTATTATTCCAACAGTGAACCTATAATTATTAATTTTGATTCAAGATCTACATATTTGCTTGCAGTCAGGTACTCTAATCACCTCCCTATAGATCATCCATATTTATATCATAGATTCAGAAGCACTGTTGGGTTTTATGCTACATTTAAAAGTTTGAGTGAAGCAAAAAATTATTATGGAGTTACACAGGCAAATAGTACTACTTCAGCTGCATTTATATGTGCAATATTTTTATCCATTTCAGTAATATATTTTTTGTTGTACCTTTTTTACTCTAACAATATAGAATATTTATACTATGCTTTTTTTACGTTTTCCTTTTCATATCTTTTTGCTTCTAGTGCACTGTCCAACATTCTTCATTCGGAAACAACTTATTTTTTTATAGATTCAATAATTAGCCAGCTTTTTGTTCTTGCAATATCTGTAAGCATACTGGCATTCCTTTATCAAATATTCTATGGAAGATTGCTAAATATTTTTCGTTATGTATTGTTAATAGGAATTACATCTTATATCCTCCAGTTCTATAGCGTTTTTGAAAAAATAACCGGATATATATTTGTAGTAATAGTTGGCTTTACCTCAATTGAAATTCTCAGGGTTATATTTTTAGCGATAAAACACAAAAAAAACAATTCCTGGGTTATAGGGGCAGGCGTATGTGTTTTTGCATGTGGAATAATCATCGTATTTGTTATCAATATACTTTTTGGAAGAGCCAATTTAAATAATTTGTATGGGATAGTATTTTTATTCAGCATACCAACATCTATGTCTGTCTATCTTGCGCGTAGTTCTTCACAAACAAATAAAAATCTTGAGACCCAGTTAGCAACTGTTAAAAAACTTTCCGAAGAGGCAATTGAACAGGAAAAAACAGCAGCAAAATTAGCGATTGAAACCGAACAAGTTAAAGCCGAAAATGAGAAGAAAACACAGGAACTTGAGCACGCCAAAGAAATTGAAAAGGCATATACAGAGCTTAAATCTACTCAAGCTCAACTTATTCATTCAGAAAAAATGGCTTCGCTCGGTGAACTGACTGCAGGAATTGCCCACGAAATAAAAAACCCTTTAAACTTTGTAAATAACTTCTCCGAAGTTAGTAATGATTTGATTAGTGAAATGGTTGAGGAAGCTGATAAGGGAAATACAGAAGAAGTAAAAGCTATAGCAAATGATATTAAACAGAATCTTGAAAAAATTTTACAACACGGTAAACGCGCAGACGCAATCGTAAAAGGAATGCTGCTGCATTCAAGAGGAACTTCAGGAGAAAAAACTTTGACTGATATAAATGATCTTTTAGATCAATATGTTAATCTTGCTTACCACGGAATGAGAGCACAGAATAAAGAGTTCAACATTACAATTGAAAAAGATTATGATAAATCTCTGGAAAAGATAAGTGTTGTCCCGCAGGATATCAGCAGAGTGTTCTTGAATATAATTAACAATGCCTGCTATGCTGCTTATGACAGGAAGAAGAAAAATGGAGATGATTTTTCTCCTGTTCTTAAAGTTTCAACGAAAAATCTTGATGGAAAAGTTGAAATAAGAATTGGCGATAATGGCAATGGAATTCCTAAAGATATTTTAGATAAAATATTCCAGCCGTTCTTTACAACAAAACCGACCGGAGAAGGAACGGGTTTGGGTTTATCATTAAGTTATGATATTGTTACAAAACAGCACGGCGGTGAATTAAAAGTGGAAACGAAGGAAGGTGAAGGCACTGAATTTATAATCCAAATCCCGGTAAAAACTCGGTAATGAAAAAATAGTAACAATATTGTTTGTTCTTTTGGCAATCCAGAATATTGGAGCTGCTCAAACCAGCAAATTTGAAAAACGGAATGATTATGAGCACAATTATTAAAAAACTTTCTCTTAGAACCATCTATTGCTTCTTAATATTAGTCCTGGCAATGAGCTCCGGTCTTTTTGCACAGGACATCCAGTTTGATCACCTTAATAAGTCAGACGGTTTTCCTTCCGGCTGGATCTACAGCCTCGTGCAGGATAAACAAGGTTTTCTCTGGGTAGGTGGACTCCAAGGAATCAGCCGTTACGACGGCTACAATATCAAGACGTACAGGCATGAACCGCTTGACAGCACATCGCTATCAAACAACTTTGTCAATGCCCTGTATGTAGATCGCGGCGGAAGGCTTTGGGTGGGTACCTGGGGCGGACTTAGCCTGTTCAATTCAGGAAAAGAGATATTCACTCACTTTAAACGTGATCCTGGTAATTCAACTTCATTGAGCTCGGATTCAGTGAATGTAATCCTTCAGACTACAGATGGAACTATCTGGGTCGGCACGCAAAACGGCCTCGATCGTTTTGATAACGATAAAGGAACGTTTATTCGCTACACCCATGAAACAAATAACGAACAAACTCTTACCAGCAATGTTATAAGCGCCTTATACGAAGACCAGGATGGCAATTTGTGGGTTGGGACGGGCGATGCCACAGATCCAGCGGGAAAAGTGGGAGGATTAAACCGCTACGATTCAACTGCAGATAATTTTATACGTGTTCTGCCAACCGGACAAAAATCGTTACGCGATAATCGGGTCACAGCCATTGCTGGAGCGCCCAATGGCGCTATTTATATCGGCACCTGCCAGTCAGGGCTCTATCGTTATAACCCGATGGGAAGTAAGCTTGAAGCGCTGGGTGATGATCCCATTGATTTGAAGCATCTGCATGCCCCCCGGGGTATAAAAACAAGTAACTTCTCCGCTAAAGTGGATGTTATTCATAGGGACAAGACCGGCATGCTCTGGGTGGCAACGCATTCCGGCGGAATCAATCGATACGATCCCGCCACGCACACTCTTACACCCTACAGGCAGGCAGGCGATCCGAAAAGTTTGTCAAGTAATTTAGTTTTATCCTTCTATGAAGACCATCAGGGTATTCTTTGGTTTGGGACTGAAGGTGCCGGCCTCAACAAGATCGTGCCTTCCTTCAGCCGGTTTCGGTTATATGGAGCAAAAGAAATTAGTGCAAATAATGGCGTAAGATCACTTTATCAGGAAAGCAAAGATACTCTTTGGATTGGAACCTTTTCAGGCCAACTATTTCGAATGGACCCGTCCACAGGAAACATTGAACGATTCTCAGACACGAAACCGGCTCCGGACGGATTGTGGGGTAATCCTGTGGAAAGTGTATTTAAAGACCGGGAAGGAATGTTATGGGTAGGACAGCAAAGGGGCCTTTATCGCATTAACCCGGTTCGAAAGAGCCATCGGACGTTTTTAGCTGATGCTGCAAACCCCGACAGTTTAAGTAATTCCAATATAGATGTTTATTAGGCAAACTGATGACCAGCATTTGTGGATCGGCACCTGGGGCGGCGGCCTTGACCTATACGATTTTAAGACCAAACGCTTTCGGAGTTTTCAACATGATCCGTCTGATCCAAAAACTATAAGTGATAATAAGTTAATGCAAATGTACACAGACCATAAGGGTATTCTGTGGTTTGGCACTGAGGATGGCGGTTTAGACCGATTTGACAAAAAAACAGAAACCTTTACTACTTATCTCGATGGAGAAGGCATTTTCCAGATTTATGAAGACAGTTCAGATCGATTTTGGGTAACAACTTTGACTGACGGAATATTCCTGCTGGATAGAAATACAGGAAAAACTATTCATCATTATACCACGGAAGATGGCTTGCCTAATAATGTTGTACCAGGCATCATGCAAGATAAACAAGGAATGCTTTGGTTTGCGACATCAGGTGGCGTTGCCCGGTTCGATCCTGAAACAAAGACTTTCATTACCTATGATGAGGCAGATGGCATAAATAACTATCCGGTTATACAGCAAGCGGTTATCAAAGGCATGGACGGCAGGATGTTCATCGGAGGCCCGAAAGGAGTAACTGCAATCAACCCGCAGGATTTTAAGCCGAATCCTAATCCTCCTACTACAGTAATTACAAGACTGCGTGTTTTTGATAATGCTTTTCCACTACCGGTTAACCGGGAAGAACAGATAACGTTGAATTACAACCAAAACGAACTTACGTTCGACTATGCAGGGTTACATTTTGCCAACCCGTCGCGAAATCGTTATACCTATCGCCTGGAAGGGTACGACAGGAATTGGATTGATGCAGGTACTGTACGCAGAGCCAAATACACAAATCTGAGCCCGGGTACTTATACATTCAGGGTGAAATCTTCGAACAGCGACGGCGTCTGGGATAAAAAAGGTACATCTCTGACCATAAAGATTTTACCGCCATGGTGGCGAACAACAGCGGCTTATATAATTTATGCATTACTCGTGATTGCTTTTATAGTACTCCTCAACAGATTTCTGCGCCGCAGATTGGTTGCGAAAGAGCGGGAGCGAACACGGGAGCTGGAACTGGAACAGGCCCGTGAGGCTTTGCAGCAGGCCTCCCTCGACCGCGTCCGTGCCGAGATCGCTTCCATGCGAACTGCAAAAGACCTCGAGCGCATCACGCCGCTAATCTGGCGTGAACTTAAAGCACTTGAAGTTCCATTTATCCGCTGCGGCATTTTTATTATTGATGAAGATAATGCAGTGACACATGTTTATTTAACTACACCGGAAGGGAAATCGCTAGGTGTACTAAATTTATCTTTCAATGCAAATGAACTTACAGCTAATACTGTTGAGTACTGGAAAAAGAAACAAGTTTATAAAGAACACTGGAATAAAGAAGAATTTATTAACTGGACAAAATCGATGATGGAGATAGGGCAGGTTCAGAATGCAGAAACATACCAGGGTTCATCGCAGCCGCCGGAATCTCTCTATTTACATTTTGTTCCTTTTGAACAGGGAATGCTTTATGTTGGAGATGTTGATCCGCTTAATGAAGAGAAACTTGAACTAACAAAAACATTAGCTGAAGCTTTTTCCATTGCTTATGCACGTTATGAAGATTTTAAGAATCTTGAAGAAGCAAAAGCAACAGTTGAAATAACATTGAGTGAATTAAAATCAGCACAGTCTCAATTAGTCCATTCTGAAAAGATGGCATCGCTCGGCGAACTGACTGCCGGAATTGCACACGAAATTAAAAACCCGCTTAAATTTCATAAATAACTTCTCCGAAGTAAGCAATGAGCTGATTGATGAAATGAAAGAAGAATTACAGAACGAACAATAAAGAAGAAGCATTTCAGATATATCTAATGATCTCAAACAAAACCTTGAGAAGATAAACCATCACGGTAAACGCGCTGATTCAATTGTAAAAGGAATGCTTCTTCATTCAAGAGGAACTGCCGGTGAAAAAACGTCAACAGATATTAATGATCTGCTGGAACAATATGTTAATCTTGCCTATCACGGAATGAGAGCACAGAACAAAGAATTCAATATAACAATAGAAAAAGATTACGATAAATCTCTTGAAAAGATAAATGTTGTTCCACAGGATATCAGCAGAGTATTTCTTGAATATAATTAATAATGCCTGCTATGCTGCTTATGATAGAAAGAAGAAAAGTGGCGATGATTTTTAGCCAGTACTTAAAATTTCTACAAAAAATATAAATGGAAATATTGAAATAAGAATAGGTGATAATGGAAACGGAATTCCCATAAAGATATAAAAGATAAAATATTTCAACCATTCTTCACTACAAAACCAACAGGAATTGCGGATGATTTGAAGCAAAATCTTGATAGCACAATAAAATATTTAGAGAAAAGTGCAGCACTAAGAGACAGTTTATTTAGCCGGGAGAAACAAAGACAGTTTCAGAATATTACATTTTCAGAACAATTTCGTGCTCAGGAAATGGAAGCTGCAAGAAAGGAATATCAATCACGATTCTTTATATATTCTTTAATTGGTATTACTTTTACACTTATTGTTATTGTATTGGCCTTTTTTATTAATGGCAGAAGAAAACAAAAAACAAATGAATTATTAAGAAAACAAAAACAGGAAGTACAAGGTACTCTGGAAAAACTTAAAGCCACACAAACCCAACTCATTCATTCTGAAAAGATGGCTTCGCTTGGCGAACTTACTGCCGGTATTGCACACGAAATTAAAAACCCATTTAATTTCATAAATAATTTTTCAGCGAAGTAAGCAATGAACTGATTGATGAAATGAAAGAAGAATTACAAAACAAAAATAAAGAAGAAGCCATTTCAGATTTCGATAGATAACTTGAAGCAAAATCTTGAGAAAATAAATCAACACGGCAAACGAGCGGACTCAATCGTAAAAGGAATGCTTCTTCATTCAAGAGGAACTTCAGGAGAAAAAACTTTAACAGATATAAATGATCTTCTGGAACAGTATGTTAATCTTGCTTATCATGGTTTGCGTGCACAGAACAAAGAATTTAATATTACTATTGATAAAGATTACGATGAATCGCTTGAAAAGATTAATGTTGTTCCGCAGGATATCAGCAGAGTTTTCTTAAATATAATTAATAATGCTTGCTATGCTGCTTATGATAGAAAGAAGAAAAGTGGAGATGATTTTTCTCCAACACTTAAAGTCTCCACCAAAAATTTAAAAGATGAAGTTGAAATCCGGATTAGTGATAACGGCAATGGAATTCCTAAAGATTTTTTGGATAAAATATTCCAGCCTTTCTTCACAACCAAGCCGACAGGCGAAGGAACAGGATTAGGTTTATCGCTAAGTTATGATATTGTTACAAAAGTTCACGGTGGTGAGTTGAAAGTTGAAAGTGAGGAAGGAAAGTATACTGAGTTTGTTATTGTTATACCTAAATAGGATAGTATTATTGAATGAGTGGTAGCCGCAGCTTCATACTGCATTATTTAGCTAAATAACGAAAGATCCCGAAACAGTTGCGACTGACCAGACATATAATTGAATTTATTCAGGAGGTCAAAATTGAAGCTTTAGTTGTAGATGATGAAAGTGATGTTCAGTTTTTATTTCAGCAGAAATTCAGGAAAGAAATAAAAGCCGGAACATTGCAGATAAAATATGCATATAACGGAATCTCTGCACTTGAGCTTGATAGAATCAATTGAGGACAAGGCTGACTATTTAATATTAACTGATATAAATATGCCTGAGATGAACGGAATTGAACTGCTGAAAGAAATTAAGAAACGTTATCCCGAACTAAAAGTTATTATGATTACTGCTTATGGAGATGAGTACAATTTTAATATGGCAAAAAATCTTGGCGCAAATGATTATTTTACAAAACCGCTTCAGTTCGATTTATTAAGAGAAAGACTAAATTACCCGGACGCAATCTAAGGAAACAATAAAATGCAATTAGCAAAAATTTTAGTCGTTGATGATGAACCTGACCTTCAGGCTCTTATCAGCCAAAAATTCCGGAATAAGATCAAGGCAAAGGAATACGAATTTCATTTTGCTGAAAACGGCGTGCAGGCACTTGAGAAAATTGCAAACGATGGTATGATTGATCTTGTTTTAACCGACATCAATATGCCTGTTATGGATGGACTTACACTGCTTTCAAAAATAAATGAACTTAATAATAAATTATTGCGATCCGTTATTGTTTCTGCTTACGGCGATATGGAAAACATCAGGACAGCAATGAACAGGGGAGCTTACGATTTTATTACAAAGCCTATCGATTTAAAAGATTTGGAGATAACAATCGAAAAATCTTTAAAAGAAATCCAGGAATATAAATCAGTCCTTTCTGCACAGACTAAATTAATTGCACTTCAGCAGGAGCTCGATATTGCAAACGTAATTCAAACTTCGATTCTACGAAAAACATTTCCCGCTTTTCCCGACAGAAAAGAATTCGATATATATGCAAAAATGCTGACAGCGAAAGAAGTCGGCGGCGATTTATATGATTTCTTTCTTATAGACAAGTACAGGTTAGGAGTTGTGATCGGTGATGTTTCCGGGAAAGGAATTGCGGCGGCATTGCTTATGGCTGTTTGTAAAACACTGCTGAAAGCAACTGCATATAAAGGCATGTCTTCAGATAATATTTTATCGGAAGTCAACAATGTTATCGCAGAAGAAAGTCCTTCTAACATGTTCGTTACACTTTTTTATGGAGTTCTGGATACACGCAGCGGAGCATTTGAATATTCAAATGGCGGACATAATTCTCCATATCTATTTCCGCAGATGGGAAAGTCAAGCAGCTTGATAATATCGGTGGACTTATGATTGGCGCATTTAAAGATGTTCCCTATGAATCAAATGTTATAATGATTAAACCGGGAGAAAGCCTGTTCTTCTATACTGATGGAATTACTGAAGCTTTCAATAAAGATGAAGAAGAATTCCAGGAAACGCGTCTTGCTGGAATTCTTGATAACAAAAATTCTTTTACCACTAATGATCTTGTTCAGCATGTTTTTGAAGATGTTCAATCTTTCTCGGAAGGTGTTGAGCAGTCGGATGATATTACATGCCTGGCATTGAAATATTTGAAGGGTTAAAAATTTTTGAGTAAAGATGTCATCTTTGTCATAGATGACATCTTTTATAATTTCAATTCATAAAATCTTTTGGATAAGATTTTAAATTATGTCCAAAATTTAATTGTTCTTCCATCCTGCAAGACCAGACAAGCTTGCCATTCCACACTGTAATATCAGGGCAGCCATCACACATATTTTGTCTGCCGTCTTCCAAGAAATCAACAGGCTGTATTATCATTACAGATTGATAATAAAGCTTTCTGAAAATGTTAAGAGGATTTTTAAGATAATTGAACATTGTTTTCTTTATTCTTTTATCAAAAGGACTAAGCAGCATCATCAATCTTCCTTTGTGTGCATCTTTAGGCTTTGCATAAGCGAGATATCTATTGTTAAAAAGGTGATAGAATGTCTGCATAATTTCCATTCCCTTGCTACCAACATAACCATAAATCTTATTTTTGTTGCCAAGTCTTCCTGTTAACAACCATTTGAAAGAATCAGGTTTCTCAGAACCATTTAGATAAGCACAAGGATCAAAATGGGGATCAACTTCCTTTCGCAGCATCTCAACAATTTCCTGTGCTTTAATATCTGTTCTTTCAGTTGTTTCTTCATTGTAAACAAGCTGCTGCATTTCTATTTTTTTAGGACCGAGATAAAAATCAACCTGTTCATTATTAACAGCCCGGTAAAGAATAAAAACCATAACCTGTACAATATCAATATGCTTCTGTGCCCACTTCGCCATTTCGGGAACGTATTTCATCGTGTCTTCATAAACAGTCGAGTTAAAAGAGCAGGAGATACCGCCTTCTTCAGCAAGCATTTCTGCATAGTGAAGCCGCAGTTCATTCATTTCTAATTCATTTTTGTTTTTCCAGCCGGGACGACCTTGCTTACTATCGATATGAAAAGTAAACCCAAACACACCGGCTTTCTTTAATTCATGAAGAAGCTCCTTGGTGAGTGCCAAACCGTTTGTATTAATGATAGGTTTTAAACCTCTTGCTTTTACATCTTTTACAATTTCAATTATATCGGGATGCATTAAAGGATCACCGCCGGCAATTGAGACACCATCACAAGTCCTCAGTCGAGTAAAAACATCAAGCTCTTCTTTTACAACTTTCAAAGATTTATGACTGTTCTTTTCATTTTTACGATAGCAGCCGTCGCAGGATAAATTGCAAGCCGCAGTCGGTTCAAGCCATGAGATTGAATTATCGGTTAAATTCCATGGAAGACGATAGTAATCGAGATGATTAAGCTGTAGCATCAGAACCCTCCGTAGTTAAACTCCCCTTAAAAAGGGGGCTCGTTATAATTGTTATTTACTAATTTATCTAAGTAAAAATATACTGATTATTAAAAAGAATCAATTCTTAATTACTTAGTTAAATAGTCGGTCATTGAATATCATATTGGGAAATCTTCTTATCCAAAAGAAGAAAGTAATGTATCTATTTTGGAAATATATTTTTTTACTCATACAACAACTAAATCTTGTGGCATACTTTCTGTCCTTTTAAAACACAAGTAATTTTGATTGTTGTTTTCTACTTTTTTATTTGTAAACATACTTTGTGACTTATGATAAATTTTGAAGATTTATATAAATAAAACTAAGGTGATCGTATGAGAAAAATTTTCCTTCTTTTGTCATTTTGTTTCTTGTTGCAAATTACTGGTGTTGCACAAAGTAATCCGGGTCCTTATTTATCGGCAGGAATAGATTTAGGTTATAATGATGGTTTGGGAACCCAGGGGTACTTAACAATTTCTAATTTTACTCAGGACATTCCTTTATCTGTTAGGCTTGGACTAGGTTATACAAGTGTAAATCCCGGGGACCCTGTTGAAGCAAGATCTATTTTTATTAATGATGCTACTAACGGTGTACCTGAAAAGAGTGGTAGAGTTTGGGATTTCAGAATGGACTTCCTCCTTCCGGTTCAAATTTTTTCTTTTAAAAAATCCAGTTTGTTTTTTGGACCAAGGTATTCGCAGTTCACAGCGGAATTCGATTTCATTGATGGTAACGAATTTTTTAACATTAATAGTAACCAGTGGGGAGTTGGTTTCGGAGTTGAAAGCAACTTTTCTGTAACACACAGATTTGATCTTGTATTAACTACAGGTTTCGATTATTACTTTTTAGGTATTATTGAAGGACATGATACTTCTTACGGACCTGATGGTGAAATAATTAATGGAAGAAAAGATTATACTTACCAGGACGCAGATAGAGCCATTAACCAACCGAAGCTTGTCTATAAATTATTGGTAGGATTCAATTACTTTTTTTAGTTAAAACAATATATAAGAAAAATTAAGAGCTATTATTAATTTAATAGCTCTTTTTTTATTATAAGATAACTTAGTACACCCGGAAGGATTCGAACCCTCAACCTTTTGATCCGTAGTCAAACGCTCTATCCAATTGAGCTACGGGTGCATTAACAATTTTTCAATTTAAATTAACAAATTAAAATTTTCCATTCTATACTCTATCCAGATTATTCGGCAATGTCGATTACCGGAAACGGATTGAGTTTACCTGCCGACTGATTTATCAGTGAAGGCAAGCTACGGGTGCATATTTAACATTGAAAAGATAGTATAAAATCGATTGTTCTTCAAATCAATTTTTATAAAAGTAATGTCATCTTAACTCAATGATCCTTTTCGTTATTAGTTAAACAAGATTATAATTCTTTATATTTTAGTATATTAAAATAATTTTTTTTAATAACTGAGAGAGAAATGTTATTTAAAGGAACCGGAACCGCAATCATAACTCCATTTACCAGGGACAATGAAATTGATTATACATCGCTTAAGAAAATTTTAAGCTCTCAAATTAAAAACGGAATCGATGCAATAATTCTTCTTGGGACAACCGGAGAATCGCCTGTAATTTCTATTGAGGAGAGAAAGAAACTAACTGAAGTAACTATGGAAGAAGTGGGCGGCAAAGCAAAAGTAATTATTGGAACCGGGACAAACGACACAAGAAAGGTAGTCGAATTAAATAAGATTGCCGAAGAATATAAAGTTGATGCTTTATTAATTGTTAATCCTTATTATAACAAAGGTACACAGCTTAGCATTGTTGAACATTATAAATACATTTCTGAAAGAACGAGTTTACCGATCTTTTTATACAATGTTCCTTCAAGAACTGGAATGAATTTACTGCCGGAAACAATCGTAAAAATTCATACCGATTGTAAAAATGTTGTTGGCGTTAAAGAAGCCTGTGGAAATATTTCTCAGATCGCCCATTTATTTTCTATCAAGCCCGAGTCTTTAGCCGTTTATTCGGGGAATGACGACAACACATTTTCGATTATGGCTTTCGGTGGAGAAGGTGTCGTGTCGGTTTTTTCTAATGCTTATCCTAAAGAAATGAAACAACTGACTGACGCACTATTAAATAATGATCTGGGAACTGCAAGAAAATTAAATGCTAAATATCTGATGATGATAAATTTACTCTTTGCTGAAGCAAGTCCTTCACCAATTAAGTTTGTTATGTCTAAATTAGGAATGTGCGAGAATATATTAAGACTACCGATGTCTCCTGTAACTCAGCAGACGGAAAAACTTTTGATTGAAGAAATGAATAAATATTAAGGTGAAAGTCTGAACTCGACTGTTATTAAATATGGAGTAATTGGAAACAAAGGAAGACTCGGCAGTGAAGTAGTTAATGTGTTTAATGAAAAGGAGCACAACTTAGTATACGCACTTGATATAGATGGAGAAGATGTAAAAGAAAATCCGCAAATATTAATTGATTGCTCACTTCCTGCAGCTTTTGAGAATACTCTTAAAACTGCCGAAAGATTTAATTCTTCACTTATAGTTGCAACTACAGGACTAAACCATGATGATATTGAAAAGTTAAAAGAGCTTTCGAAAAAAATTCCTGTCGTACAAAGTTTTAATTTTTCAGTTGGTGTACAGGTTCTGTTAAAACTAACGGAAACAGCGAATAATATTTTAAAAGATTGGGATATCGAAATTTCAGAAACTCATCACAGGTTTAAGAAAGATAAACCTTCGGGAACAGCATTGATGATTAAAAACAAACTCGGTTCAAAGCCTGTTCCGATTTCTTCACTAAGGTTAGGAAATGTTGCCGGAGATCATACTGTAACTTTCGGTGGATTAGGTGAAACTATTTCGATAACTCATCATGCAATATCAAGAAGAACTTTTGCAGAAGGTATTCTGAAATCGGCTGAATTTCTCTTAACAAAGAAGAACGGTTTTTATTCATTCACAGAAGTAATATTTGGTAAAAGCTGATTATGGATTCATACGAAATAATAAATTACATCTCGAAATCGGAAAAGAAAACTCCGGTTACAGTTTATTTAAAAGGAAATCTTGATAAAATAAATTTTGAGAAACTGGATTTCTTTGGTGAAAAAAGTTTTGGAGTTCTTTTTTGTGAACTGAAAGAATTTGACAATCTTTACAAGAGAACAATGAACATATAACATCTTACCGAATAGAAAATAACAGAAGAAATTCCGCTATTCCTCTTGCTGATTTAACCAAGTATAATGCAAGGATAGAACCTGGTGCAATAATAAGGGACCTTGTTGAAATTGGAGATAATTGTGTAATTATGATGGGAGCAGTTATAAATATCGGTGCAGTTATAGGCGAAAGAACAATGATTGATATGAATGTTGTTGTTGGAGGCAGAGCAATAGTTGGAAAGAATTGTCACATAGGTGCAGGAGCTGTTCTTGCCGGTGTAGTTGAGCCTCCTAGTGCTGAACCAGTTATTATAGAAGATGATGTTTTGATTGGAGCAAATGCTGTTGTACTTGAAGGTGTTAAAGTTGGAAAAGGTGCGGTTATAGCAGCGGGATCAATTGTTGTTAAAGATGTTGAACCTTATACTGTTGTAGCCGGAGTTCCTGCTAAACTTCTTAAAAAAGTTGATGAAAAAACTAAAGTTAAAACACAATTAATGGATGAGTTGAGAAAACTTTGATCAGATGGCAATAATTGTTCAGAAATATGGCGGAAGTTCTTTAGCCGATATTGATAAGATAAAAAAAGTCGCTTCGATAATTGCCGAAGTAAAAAAATCAGGTTACGATGTTGCTGTTGTTGTTTCCGCTATGGGGAAAACTACCGATTCACTAATCGCCACTGCAAAAAGTTTATCTTCTGATCCTCCCACCCGTGAAATCGATATGCTGCTCAGTACCGGAGAAAGAGTATCAATGTCTCTGCTTTGTATTGCATTAAATGATCTTGGCATTAAAGCAATCTCGTTAACTGGTTCCCAGGCAGGAATAATTACAAATGACCGTCATACTGATGCAAGAGTGATTGAAGTGCGTCCTTTTAGAGTTCAGGATGAACTTGAAGACGGAAAAGTTGTTGTGATAGGAGGATTCCAGGGAGTAAGTTATAGAAGAGATATTACAACATTGGGTAGGGGAGGATCGGATACTTCTGCGATTGCATTGGCTGCTGCATTAAATGCAGAAAGATGTGAAATTTATTCTGACATTGACGGAGTTTATTCTTCTGATCCTTCAGTTATAAAATCTGCAAAACATTTACCGGAGATTTCTTACCAGCAAATGCAGGAGATGAGTATTTCGGGAGCTAAGGTTTTAAATGCTCAGGCTGTGCAATTTGCTAAGGAAGCGAAAATCTCGATCTACGCAAGAAGCACTTTTAATCCCGGCAAAGAAACTATAGTTCGTTTATTAACAGCTGAAGTACCAACAGGAGTTATTGCTGTTGTTAATGAATCCAATATTGTAAAAGTTTTCTTAAGTCTTGATGATGATAATACCCTGGAACATTTATTACTTTATTTAGACCTGCATCAAATCCAAATTAGAGAGTTAAGCTATAATGTAAATGAGTCAAAGAATTCCGGGATAAAAATATCTTTTGTTATATCGACTAAAAATATTATCGGATGGGAGAAACGAAAAGAAGAACTGTTAAAAAATTTTAGTAAGTAGTATTAACTTTTTTGATAATCTTGGGGCAGTATCTTTAATTGGGGAAGGGTTAAACAAAGATAATTCAATACTCAACGAAACGATCAAATTAATTTTAGCTGATAAGATTAACCCTTATGGAATTACCACAACTACTTTCAGGTTGTCAATCCTGATTGAAGCTAAATATGTTGAGCAATGTTTAAAAATCTGTCACAAAAAATGGATTGAAGAATCGATTGAAGTCCCATCAAACGTTTAGATGATGCGAAAATAATTTGCAGTCTCATCTTCTCATAATGAGTTCACCTCTCAGAAAAAGAACAAAAACTCGCTAAAAACTCATCTATTTATTTCAATAAACCAAGAATTTTGTCCGGCATATTTATTGGGTAATTACAAGTGTGACTCCAATACCTGCCGCTTGTGGGGTTGTAGCGTGTTTTACACGGAGGGCGCTTCAACTCCACACGGTAGTTATAACTCCTGATCTGTAATATACTCACATTTTTCATTTATCCCGGGCTCGACTATTAAAACTTCTTCTTTTAAAAGTGCCACTTTCCCAGGTTCCATTCCTTTCTTTTTCACAACATATTTTTTTTGAGTATAAGAAACCGGAACCATTCCAGCCGTTTTTGCTTTACTATGATAAGCAGCAATCGATGCAGTTAATTTCAAAATATTTTTCGGTATACCTTCTTTTGGATTCTCATTCCTCAAAACTACATGAGAACCAGAAACTGATCTTGCATGAAACCAGTAATCATTTTGTTTAGCAAATTTTAAAGTGAGAAGGTCATTGGTTTTGCTGTCTTTCCCGACAAAGACATGATATTTTTTCTCAATCAGATAATGTCTGAATTTACTTTTTATATCATTGTCGTCTTTCTTTTTAACTTCGTCTTTTATCTTAAGCTCTTTCATAATAGAATTATAATCCTCGGTTGTTTCTGCTTTCATTAGTTTATCCTGAATTTTTTTTAACTCGCTAAGTTTTTTCTTTGTCTCTTCGGCAAGTTGTGTTGCTTTAATCATACTCTGTTTTTCATTCCTCGATTTCTCAAAATATTTATCAACGTTTTGTCTCGGCGAAAGTTTTGGATCGAGTTTGATTACAATGTTTTCATTGTTGCCATATACATTCGGTAACTCAATCTTATCAGAACCTTTATGGACTTTGTTAATGTTTATAAGAAGAGTATTTGCCTGTTGATTATATTCTTCTTCCCTGGAACCTCTCTGAAGTTTTAAATTAATATCATTTAGTTTATTTGAAGTCTTTTGTAATTCTCTGTCGAGATACTTTTCAATAATTTTTCGTTTGTCTTCAATTCCTTCAAGGGAGGACTTTTTAATTAAAAAATAATCAAGTGCAGTAATAATATCCGGGAAAATTTCTTTTTTAGTAAAAGGATAAATTTTTAATGATTCTACTCCAAGATTAATTTCATTACTATCTTCTTCAATAAAAACAGCAGGCTTATCTTTTCTAATATTTTCAATCACTTCCATCAAAATATTTACCGAAATTTTATCTGAAATTTCTTTCTCCCTTAACTTTACCTCGTTAATTATTTTTTTGCCAATAAAAGGATATTCTTTTCTTAAGATTGTCGGATCAACAATATCATCTTTAATCTCAATGTTTCTGAATCCATTTATGAAAGTAGATTTCGATATTTCATCAATAAAATTCGTTTTTATTTTCTCACTGCTTTTCTTAAAGCTTTCAATTTCATTACCTGACGAGATAAGAAAAACATTTGTATCTCTTCCCCTGATAGTAAAATAGATTGATGCTTTATCAGAGGAAATTTTTATAATGCGATCTTTGTCCGAAATCTCAATACTTCTAATTTTACTAGGGAAGAACCTGGGGAAAAAATCGACTAAATTTCTTCTGGGTATTGAGACTTTATTTTTTACTGTTGTGTAAGGTAATTGAGGGTTTACAGATATTTCAAGTGAGAGTTCTTGGCTGTATTTAATAAGAATGAAGACAAGTTTTTCTTTTTCAAAAGAAAAAGCCCTCGTTATGCTGAAGTCCTTTAATCTTTCATTCAACTCAATCGCAATTCTGTTAAGAGTAAAATAACTTTTGAACATTCTAAAAATTGTTTTTCAGATTAATAAGGAAATAAAATTGACCTTAATTTAAAGTAACAATGTAAATATGTTATGTTGTTAAAGAAAGGGTGTTTTAATATATTTGATTTGATGAAAAATATCCTAAAAAAACCATTCGTAAAAAAGTTTCTTCTTTATTTTTCTGCTTTCATAGTCATAGTTTTGCTGCTCAATAATGTGGTTTTTCCGTGGTATGTAAGCTCTCCGGAGATTACTGTTCCTAGTGTAAAAGGATTAAAGGAAGCAGAAGCAATCAAACTTTTGAAAGATCATGATCTTGAACCGGTATCAGGGGATACAACTTATGATGCTAAATATGCCAAAGGTACCGTTATTTTACAGAAGCCATCTGCAGGAGAAACTGTAAAAGAGGGAAGAAGGGTTTACCTTTTTATAAGCGGCGGCGAGCCGGTAGTTTATGTACCGAATCTAAAGGGAAGATCAGTTAGAGATGCAAAGCTTACTCTTGAAAGAATTGGTTTAAAATTGGGGCTCATCCAGGAAATTCCTTCTTCAAATCCCAAGAACATGATTTTTGACCAGGAATTTGCAGAAGGGACAAAAGTAACAAAAGGTTCTTCAGTTGGAATTTATATTAGTGTAGGAGCAGGTGAGGGAGATGTAATAGTTCCTGATCTTGTTGGAAGATCTTTGGCTGAAGCAGAAAGAATTCTTGCAGACAGCACTTTAAAAGTTGGAAAAATAAATTATCAAAGATCATTTTCACTTTTGCCAAATACTGTTCTCGATCAATATCCAAGTAAAGGTAATAAAGTAAATCCTGGAGACGCGGTCGATCTCTTTGTTACAAAAGCAGCCGAGCCGGGAGAAAAGGAAATCAAGGAATAATGCCAATTCTAGCTCCATCTATACTTGCTGCCGATTTTACTAATCTTTCTCAACAAATCAGGCTTGTTGAAATGGGCGGCGCCGACCATATTCATTGTGATATAATGGACGGGCATTTTGTCCCGAATATTACTTTTGGTCCGTTTGTAGTTGAGGCAGTAAAAAGAATCACAAAACTTCCTCTTGATGTTCACCTGATGATTGAAAATCCGGATAAATATATTGAAGATTTTATTAAAGCCGGAGCCTCTTCAATCTTCGTTCACTTTGAAGAAGATGTTCATTTAAATAACACTGTAAACAAAATTAAAAAACTTGGGGCTAAAGCAGGCGTAGTTATAAACCCATCAACTCCTATAAAATTTTTAAGAGATATTGTCGAATTTGTCGATCTGGTTTTAGTAATGAGTGTAAATCCCGGGATTTGGAGGACAATCTTTTATTAAAAACTCTTTAAGAAAAATTAAGGAAGCAGTTAAACTAAGAAACGAAATGGGTGCTGACTTTTTGATTGAAGTCGATGGAGGAATCGATCTTAAAAATGCAGAAGAAATTTTAAAAGCCGGATGCGATGTTTTTATAATTGGTTCTTCAATATTCAAAGCTGATGATATAACTGCAACAACTCTCGAGTTTAAGAATAAGATTAATAAAAATATTATCTGAGTTATAAGCTTCTTGATTCAATCTGATATTGTCCTACAAAAGTCTGATAAAATGAATTTTAAGGTTTCTGATAACGAATTTAAGCTGCCTTTAATTATGGGCATTTTAAATGTTACTCCGGATTCCTTTTCTGACGGCGGATTTATCTTTCAAAAGAAAAAGCTGTAGAACATGCTTTGAAAATGTTTGAACAGGGCGCCGACATTGTTGATGTTGGAGGAGAATCTACAAAACCAGGCTCTGAACCAGTATCTTTAGAAGAAGAGGTAAGAAGAGTCATTCCAGTTATCGATGAAATACTTTTGCAAAAACCTGATTCATATCTTTCAATTGATACAACAAAAAGTGGTGTAGCTTTGGAGGCATGTAAAGCAGGAGTTAAAATAATAAATGATATAAGCGGGTTAACATTTGATCCTGAAATAATGCATGTTGCAAAAGAATATTCTGCTTCACTTGTGATTATGCACATAAAAGGAACTCCGCGTAATATGCAGGTAAATCCTTTTTATGAAAATGTTATTTCAGAGATTTACGAATTTCTTGAAGGACAAATTCAAAAAGCTAAAGATGCCGGAGTTAAAGATATTATTGTTGATCCGGGAATTGGTTTTGGAAAAAGAGTCGAAGATAATTTTGAAATTCTGAAGAATTTATCGGAATTTAAAAAGCTTGGTTATCCTGGTTCTTGTAGGATTATCGAGGAAATCTTTTTTGGGAAAAGTTTTGGATTTGGATATACACGAAAGAGATACTGCAACTTCTGTAGCAGAAACAATTGCAATGATAAACGGAGCTTCGATAATCCGGACTCATAATGTTACTAATGCTGTTAATGCAAGAAAACTTTTAAACTTTAGTTATTCTTAAAACAAATGTTTGATCTTTTTAAAGTTGGATTTATCACTGTTACTTTTGTCGATTTAATCGATATCGGTATTGTGACGTTCATAGTTTATAAGCTTTACACTTTGCTGAAAGGCACGATAGCAGCCCAGATTTTTATTGGGTTGGTGATTGTGCTTGTGCTTTCCTTTGTTTCGCGAGCAATAAATCTTAAGGCTTTAAGCTGGATGCTAAAGCTGATTACTGATATCTGGGTTATCGCATTTCTTATTCTTTTCCAGCCTGAAATAAGAAGACTTCTTGTAATTGTTGCAAAGAATCCCTTCCTGAATTTATTTGTTAAACAGGAGTCTCCGGAAGCAGCATCTATTATTACAGATGCTGCATTTGAACTTTCGCAGCATCAGCATGGTGCATTAATTATTATTATTAGATCAACTGGAATAAGGGGCTACGCAGAAACCGGCGAAGTTATAAATGCAAAGCTTACAAAATCGCTTTTAACATCGATATTTTTTCCGCGATCACCATTGCATGACGGAGCAGTAATTGTAAAGAACAATATCATAGAAGCTGCACGCTGTACATTGCCTTTATCAACTTTAACAACAGAAGACAACGAAGCCTTAGGAATGCGCCACAGAGCCGGTCTTGGGATTTCTGAACAGGCAGATGTAATAAGTGTAATTGTCTCAGAAGAAACCGGAGCAATTTCTGTCGCTGAAGATGGAAAACTTACTAAAGGACTTTCAAAAGACGCACTACGAGAAAGACTTGCGAAAGCCTTCAAACCACAACCTGTTAAAGGCTGGAGAAATACAATTGAACAATACCTTAGACAGAGTTGAAACTTGTGCGATCATTCCTTTTTTTAATGAAGAAAAAACAATTGAAGAAATAGTTGAGAAAACTCTTAGTTACGTTGATTGTGTAATTGCAGTTGACGATGGTTCTGATGATAACTCAGCTTCTAAAATAGCCGGTAATGAAAAAGTTGTTCTTATAAAGAATATAGTTAACAGGGGAAAAGGTTACTCTTTAAGTATTGGTTTTAGAAAAAGTATCGAACTTAATTCTGATTTTACTATAACTCTCGATGCTGACTTGCAGCATCCTCCCGAATACATTCCGAAGTTTTTAGATAAGTTGAAAGAAAATGATGTTGTCATTGGAAACAGGCTAAATGATTTTAAGAATATGCCTTTGCAAAGAATCTTAAGTAATAAATTAACCTCAGCTCTGCTGACTCTAAAAACAAAAAACAAAATTGTTGATAGCCAGTGTGGTTTCAGAGGGTACAGAACGAAGATTTTAAATTCGATTATTCCTAAGTTCTCAGGGTTTGAAGCAGAAAGTGAAATAATTGTTAAAGCCGCAAGAAATAATTATCAAATTGACTTTGTCTCTATTCCTACTATTTATGGAGAATGAAAAAAGTAAGATGAGAGCTGTACAAGCTATTACAGGATTTATTAAAGTACTTTTTGTCTAAAAGCTATGGCTAAAAAATGGGAAATAGAAGGATTAGATATTCACAAAAGTTTTTGTGATTCTGCCAAGGTAATTCTTGCACAAAGAGTTGACTATCTCCTTACTGAGATTGATAATTTTTTTAGAAGCGAAACTACTGAGAATCTTCACAAAATAAGAATTGCAATAAGAAGAGTAAGATACAATATGGAGCTATTCAAAGTCTGTTTCGATAAAAAGAAATTTTTGATATTTTATAAACGAGTTGAATTTCTTCAGGACATTTCGGGAAATATTCGCGATCTCGATGTTTTGAATCAAAATATTCTCGCAATTAAAGATGAGAAAATTAGTGTAACAAAAGCGATTGTTAAAAAAGGTAGGGGAGAAGAAAGAAAATCTCAAAGAGAACTTTAAACTGGAGCTGATGAAATTCATTCATAGTAAAGCATTGAGCAATTTTCAGAGACTTCTCTCTTAGTAATAAGAAAAGGAGTATTTAATATGAAACTAAGATATCTTGGACATTCCGCTTTCCAGGTAAGGACCGATGATGATAAGAGTATTTTAATTGATCCGTATCTCGACGGCAATTCTTTATCTCCGGTAAAATCCAAAGATGTAAAAGCTGATTATATAATTCTCTCTCATGGTCACAGCGATCACTTAGGTGATTCATTTAAGATTGCCGATAAATCAAAAACCCTTTTTATCTGCGTTAATGAGCTTGCTAATTATTGTAAAGATAAAGGATTCCAGGCTTATAACATGCACATTGGCGGAGGACATAATTTTGATTTCGGTAGAGTGAAATTCAGCATAGCTCATCACGGATCAATGACTCCGGATAAAACTTATGCCGGCGAACCAGCTGGAGTAATTCTTACAATCAACGGAAAAATTATTTATCACGCAGGAGATACGGCTTTATTTTATGATATGAAACTCATCGGTGAAATGAATAAAATTGATTATGCACTTTTACCTATCGGTGATAACTTTACAATGGGAATTACGGATGCTGTAAAAGCCGTAGAGTTTGTTCATCCGGGTCTTGCTATACCGATGCACTATAATACATTTCCTGTAATAAAAGCTGATCCTTATGAGTTTAAAGTTAAGGTTGAAAAAGCCGGATTCAAATGCAAAGTTATGGATTATGGGGAGGAAATAACTCTTTAAATTTTATTTTGGATAAATCTTTTCAACAAAGTTTTTCTAATGTATCTTTACAGAAAAGATATATTTCTGTACAGTGCGAGGGCTAATTGGCTAAAATAATTTCGATAGCAAACCAGAAAGGGGGAGTGGGTAAAACTACGACTTCAATAAACGTTTCCTCTCTTCTGGCGGCTGCCGAAAAAAGAACACTGCTCATTGATATTGACCCTCAGGCTAATTCATCTTCCGGTATTGGCGTAACCAATCATAATCCTTCTGTTTACGAAGTTCTTATCGGAACAAAGAAAATAAACGAAGTAATAATCAATACTTATATGCCTTTTATGGATTTACTGCCATCGAATATAAATCTTGTTGGTGCTGAAATAGAAATGGTAGAATTTCAGAACAGGGAAGCATTGCTTAAAAATGCTCTTGCCGAAGCTGCAGAGAATTATGATTTTATTATTATTGATTGCCCTCCGTCTTTAGGTTTATTAACTTTGAATGCTTTGACAACTGCTGATTCTGTTCTTATTCCTGTTCAATGTGAGTATTTTGCTTTAGAAGGACTTGGACAATTGCTGAATACAATTAATATTGTGAAGCAACATTTTAATAAGAATTTGGCAATCGAAGGCGTTTTATTAACAATGTTTGATTCTAGACTCAGGCTTTCACAGCAGGTTGCAGATGAAGTAAGAAAATATTTTGGAGATAAAGTTTTTAAAACTGTCATTCACAGAAATGTAAGAATATCGGAAGCACCGAGTTATGGAAAGCCAATTATTCTTTACGATGCTGTTTCAATGGGATCAAAAAATTATATGGCTCTTGCTTCTGAATTGCTTGAGCGAAATGAAGTCAAAATAAATTAAAATTAATAATGAGTAAAATGAAACCAGGATTAGGAAGAGGGCTCGATGCCCTGATGAATCCTCAAAGATTTAAAGAGGAAGAAGAATCTGTTGATTATTCTAATTTAGGTAAAGATGATGGAGAACAAATCGATGTGCTTGCTAAAATTCCGATAGCAAACGTTACTCCAAATCCTTATCAGCCGAGAACTCATTTTGAGCCGGAAGCTTTTGAAGAATTAAAAAAATCTATTCTCTCCAATGGTCTTATCCAGCCAATTACAGTAAGAAGAAAATCTGCAACACATTATGAATTGATTTCTGGTGAAAGAAGACTGAAAGCCTGCAGCGAAATCGGAATGAGGGAAATTCCGGCTTACATAATTAAAGTCGATACCGAAGAAGCAATGCTTGCCCTGGCATTGATCGAGAATATCCAGAGAGAAAAATTAAACCCAATAGAAATTGGTTTTGCTTATAAAAGACTTATGGAAGAATGCAATCTTACACAGGAACAAATTGCGGAAAAAGTCGGCAAAGACAGAACAACGGTTGCAAATATGATTCGTTTATTAAAACTGCCCGAGGAAATTCAGGACAGCTTAATAAAAGAAGAAATAACAGCCGGGCATGCAAGAGCTTTGATAAATCTTGCAAGTTCCGAATTGCAGCTTGAAGCTTTGAGAAAATAAAAACCGGGAATCTTTCAGTCAGAAAAGTTGAAAGCCTTGTAAGAAAATTATCTGAATCTCCTGATCTTAAGAAGAAGAACTTATACGCTCACTCCTACATGTCTGCAATAGTTCAGAGATGAGAGACATTGAAGATAAGCTTCAAAAAATATTTGGTACAAAAGTAATGTGTAGAAAAAAAGTAGATGGGACAGGTGAGATTGTAATTGAATTTTATTCAACCGATGAATTGGAAAGACTCTTTGATCTCTTCGAAGTTATCAACAAAAGTTACAGTTAAAAGTTTAATCCTTCTTCTGATTCTTTCATCAGTCGTATTCTCACAGCAGGATACCACTTCCAAAGAAAATTCTGATTCTGTTTTTGTTATGGCTAAATCACCATGGTTTGCTGTACTTCAAAGTGCAGTTGTTCCAGGGTTGGGACAAATCTATAATGAATCTTATATAAAAGCGCCGATAATTTGGGGAGCTGCGGCTTTACTTGTTTACGGATGGATCTACAATAACAATAAATATTCTGATTACGGAAAATTATATCAACAGTATCCAAATGACGTGTATACTTCTTTTTATAAGAGGAGTAGAGATTTTTATGGCGACCAGCGGGATTTGTTTACGATTTATATGGGATTGCTCTATTTGTTAAATCTTGTGGATGCTTATGTCGATGCTCATCTTTTTGATTTTAATGTGACAGACGGTCCAATTAATAATAGTCCAATGCTTAACTTGAGAATAAACTTTTGATAATTTGTTAAAGATTTTGTCCTCTCAATGAAAAATGTTGTAGTCTGTAAAAATTGTAATTCAGAAAATCCTTTCTACGGACTCATTTGCCTTAAGTGTAAATCATATCTAAGGGAAAGAGTTTATAATATTGATTTATGGCATACAATCTCTCTTCTAATAGAAAGTCCATCAAAAGCTTTTAAATTAATAATTAACTCGGAACACAAAAACTTTCTTGTTTTTATTCTTCTTCTTGTTTCCGGTAAAGTATTGTTGAACGGTATTTTCCTGAAAATTTTTCTTCTTAAAGGAGCAGCTGAGTTCCCAAATTATTTTTCGGATTACCTTCTTTCATTTTTATTTCTGATTGCGGTCATATTATTGTTTTCTGTTCTATTACAAACCATAACAGAGAAAAGCGGAATCCAAACAAGGTATCCCGATAACTTTGCGATACTCACTTATTCTTTCCTCCCATATATTTTTGGTTTAATAATACTTTTCCCGATAGAGTTAATATTATTCGGCGGATATCTTTTTTCTTATAATCCGTCGCCTTTTCAAATAAAAGAAACTTTATCGTATGTGCTTCTTATTTTTGAGGGATTAATATTTTTATGGAGTATATTTCTTACTATTTCTGCAATTAAAGCTGTGTCGAACAATCTTTTTTATTCTTTTATATTTGGGGTAGTAATTCAAATAGTGTTTTATATTTCACTGGGTTTTTTATCTATCTATTTGTTTAAATAAAATTATTTGGAGTTATGAACGATATTTTTGAAAAAGAAAAAGAACTTTTTATATCTACTTATAAAAGAATTCCTCTTGAGATTGTAAAAGGAGAAGGAGTTTATTTATATGATAGACAGGGGAATAAATATTTAGATTTTTTTGCTGGACTTGCGGTAAATGCTTTGGGTTATGCTCATCCTGACGTTAATAAAGCTATAAACGATCAGGTCTCAAAATTTTCTCATTTATCAAATTATTTTATTACAGAACCTCAAATAAAATTTGCAGAAAGTCTTATTAAATATTCCGGGATGTCCAGAATTTTTCTCTCCAACAGCGGAACCGAAGCGAACGAAGGCGTAATAAAGATTATAAGGAAAGTTAAAGGAAAAGATAAAAAGATTTATACATTCACGGGTGGATTCCACGGAAGAACTTATGGAGCTTTGACACTTACGGCAAGTGAAAAATATCAGCAAGGATTTGAACCTCTTTTAGAAAATATTGAATATATAACTTTCAATGATAGCGAAGATCTTCTTAAAAAAGTTGATAAAAATACTGCTGCAATTTTTATAGAATTTATACAGGGAGAAGGTGGAATTTTTCCTGCATCTGAAGAATTTGTTAAGAATATCGAAAGGCTTAGAAAAGAATTTTCTTTTTTGCTTGTTGCGGATGAAATTCAGTGTGGAATAGGAAGAACAGGTAAAGCTTTTGCTTATGAACATTATAATGTTAAACCTGATATTGTTGTAGTTGCTAAATCTGTCGGCGGGGGATTACCATTGGGAGCTTTTTTAGTATCAGAAGAATTAAAAGATATTTTAACAGCCGGAAACCATGGAACAACCTTTGGAGGAAATCCTGTTGCTTGTACCGCAGGGAATGTTGTCCTGGAAAAAATCTTTGAGGAAGGACTTCTTAACCAGGTAAAAGAGAATGGGGAATATCTCTTTGAACTCTTAACAAAACTTAAAGAAGAATTTCCGAAAGATATAAAAGAAATCAGGGGAAAAGGTTATATGGCTGGAATTGAACATTATTACGAATGCTCAAAACTTGTTGAGAAATTCAGAGATAAGAAAATTCTTGTGAATTGTACCAATGTAAATGTGATTAGAATATTGCCTCCGTTAATTGCCGGTAAAGAACATATAAACCTTTTTATCTCAACATACAGAGAAATCCTTAAAGAAATGAATTAGTGAACGGACTTAAGTGAGTTAATCCAGTTTACAATTGCTCCATACCGAATTCCTTTTGTGCTTACTTTTACTTCAGGAATATTTAGACTCTTAACAATTTCAGATAAGATTATTGTTCCAGCAAAAAGAACATCTTCTCTTCCTTTAACTATCGATGAATATTTTTGGATAATTTCCTCGGAATTAAGTTTTGATAATTCTTCAACAAAATCTCTAAGCTCTCTTTTATTGAGCGTAGAACCTTCAACTAAGTCTTCATTATAATATTTTAGTTTTAGTTTAATGCAGGCTAAAGTTGTTGGTGTTCCCGCAATTGCAATTCCCGTATCGATCTTTCCAACTTTGTTCGAAACTTCATTTAGAAAATCTTGTAAATGCTCAATAAAGTTTTCAATATCATTTATATCAGGAGGATCTGACTTGAAAAACTTTTCTGTTAAAGTTACAACACCAACCGGATAACTCTTACTAAAATGAATATCCCTTTCTGTTCCAAATATTATTTCTGAACTTCCACCGCCAATATCAATTACCAATATATTTTTGTTTTGTTGATAATCATTTACTGCCCCCAAATAGGATAACTTTGCCTCATCTTTCCCGGTAATAACGTTTAGTTCATATCCGAATTTCTCTTTTATTTCTCTAATAATTGAAGGAGTATTTGAAGCAATCCGTAAAGCATTTGTTCCTGTTACCAAAACTTTTTCACAATTATATTTGTTAATAATTTCGAAGTATTCAGTTAGCGCATCGAACATTCTTTTTATATTTTCATCAGGCATTTGGTTTCCGGGCGACAATCCTTTTCCTATTCTCGGTATTCTATAGAAATTCTCTATTGTCTTAATCTGTCTGCTTTCTAAATTTACCTCCCCAATAAGCAGCAGAATTGTATTTGTACCAATGTCTATTGAAGCAACAGTCATAATTTTTTTATATTTTTCATCTGGTTGTAAATCAAACTTATGAAAAATCTCAACAAGTTTTCCAGTTACCTCTTTTATATTAGTTGTTTATCCGGTGCAGTCTGGTTAGGCAGTTACATTACAAGATTATTTGTTACTTACCGTTTGTTTCAACCAAATGATTTTATTTTAAAGGACTATATATCTGTACAAGGTCTTGGGGATATTTTGTACACATTGTTACCGGCTTACTTAGTCACTTTTATTTTTTATATAATCTTTTTTGTTTTCTTTATCCTTTTTCTGTCAACGGCAAAACTCAGCCTGAGAAATAACGGCTGGTTATTTCTCATTACAGTAATAATACTTTTAACTTTTCCTTTTGAAGCCTATCTTATGAGTATAGATTATAATATTGTGACGCTTTTAACTGGTAATACATTTAACTCAAGCGATGTATTGAATCTTATAATAAAACGCTTTAAGGTTTTTAGCAGTTTTCCGGTAATAGAGATCTTCTGCTACTTCGCTGTTATTTTCCTTATTATATTTCAACCCTTAACTAAAAATATTGTAATTGAAAAACATTGAAGATAAAAGAAAAAGAATTTGAAGAACTTATCCAGGAATTAAAATCTGTTGCGTTGCAACTGGGAGCAGAAGTACGATTTGAGAAGGGGGATTTTAAAGGAGGGTATTGTATATTAAAGGAAAACAAAGTAATTGTTGTTAACAAGCTGGCTCCTCTTCAGAGGAAAGTAATAATCTTGTCGATGGCACTTAAAGAGCTCGGTGTTGATGAGATTTATTTAACACCAAAACTGAGAGATGTTATTGATGAAATGGCGGAAACGGCATGAAGATAATATGCATTAATGGACCTAACTTAAATCTTCTTGGTAAAAGAGATAAATCACATTATGGCAAGTTAACTCTATCAAAGATTGAATCATTATTGAAGAAAGAATTTCCTAAACTTTCTTTTACATTTTTTCAGTCAAATAATGAAGGGGAAATAGTCGAGAAGATTCAAAAGGCACAGGAAGTTTATAAAGGATTAATCATTAATCCGGGCGGTTATGCGCACACTTCAGTCGCAATCAGAGACGCTCTAGAAGCATGCAAAATTCCTAAAGTGGAAGTTCATCTTTCTCACTTAGTTAACAGGGAAGAATTCCGGCAAAGTTTAATAACAGCTTCAGGTTGTGATGGATACGTTTCAGGTTTTAAGGAATACAGTTATCTTGCAGGAGCATACCTCTTAACAAAACTCATAAAAAGAAAGTAGTCTGAATGATTAAAGCAATAGTTTTTGATCTCGATAATACTCTTGTAGATTTTATGAAGATGAAGCGCCGCGCAATTGAGGAAGCCATTCCTGCAATGATCGATGCCGGACTTAAAATTTCCCATGAAGAAGCTAACAAAATTATAGATGAAATATATAAAGAACAGGGGATTGAATATCAGAAGGTCTTTGATGTTCTTCTTCAAAGAGTATTGAACAAAGTTGATTATAAAATTCTTTCAGCCGGAATTGTCGCATATCGAAGGGCAAGAGAAGCGGCTTTAATTCCTTATCCACATGTTTATTCTACATTAAACCAATTATTGAAGATGGGAATTAAAATGGGAATCCTTTCAGATGCTCCTGCTAAAGAAGCCTGGCTTAGATTAGCCTTTCTGAACTTACATCATATCTTTGATGCTGTTGTAACTTTTGAAGATACAAAGGAAAGAAAACCAAGTCCTGCACCATTTACAAAAATGTTAGAAAAGCTTGACATTAAATCAGAAGAAGGACTTATGGTCGGCGATTGGGCTGAACGTGACATCGATGGAGCTAAAAAAATAGGAATGAAGACAGCTTTTGCAAGGTATGGGGACACCTTCGATACAAAACAACATAACGCCGATTATGAATTAAAAGATATAAGTGAGTTGATTGATATTGTTCTCAAAGAAAATAAATAATATTAGGACTTAAAGTATTTATTTATTAACGGAGATAAATGTTGATATTAAATAGTCTATTAGTTATTTTTATCTCAAAATTTTATTGCGGTTAATGAAAGATCTTTCAATAAAAAAACTCTACTATTCCATCAGCGAAGTGAGTAAAATTACTGAGATGGAACAGTATGTTTTAAGATACTGGGAAACTGAATTCGAGCAGCTGAAGCCTCAGAAGAACAGGGCAGGAAACAGGATTTACACAAACAAAGATATCCAGGTTATCCTGCAGATTAAAACTCTGCTCAGGGATAAAAAGTATACTATTGAAGGAGCCAAAAAGATTTTAGAAGAATATTCTCCTGATAAAAATTCTGCTTCAGAAACTGAGCAGCCGACATTATTCGACATAAATACTTCATCGAACTCCACAGGTAAAAAAGAAAAACCTTCGCTTAAAAAGGATCTTGAAGAAATAAAGAACGTTTTAGAATTAATTTCTGCTAAATTGTAAAATTCGGAACGTGGCGCAGCCCGGTAGCGTACCTGAATGGGGTTCAGGTGGTCGTGGGTTCAAATCCCACCGTTCCGACAAAATTTTTGGGCTAACACAAAAATGGGAATATGTGAAAAACATCTCAGAATTTCTACTAAATACTCGATAATAATATTTTTTCTCTATTCTATTCAGTTCATCAATAAGTTTAGCTCAATCTGTAAATGTTGGATTTAGGGTCGAATCCATTGCTTATTTTTATAAGAATACAATTAATAATACGAACCACGTTTGGGTAAGTCTGGCTCCATTTAGCGGTTATCTAAGGTTGAGTGTCTCTTATGATAAATATGAACTGGAATTGAAAGGCGGCGGACAATTAGGTGAAGTATTTGCCGGACCTGAGTATGCACTTGAGTTAAAATATAACTTGTTAAAAATATATATCCTCTGGTCGTGTACTTGAATCATATATAATTCTGGTAATTCAAGATAATAGTGGAGGCACTTATAGCAACACTATAGAATTTATGGGGATAGGAATAGAAGCAAAACTAATTAAACTGTTTGCTATGGACTTGATATTTTATGTCCCTGTAGGGAATAGGGATTTGGAATATTCTATTGATTATAGTTCAAATTATTCGGTTAAAAGAGTAACATCAAGCAAAATCACTTCAATAATCAAATTGGGGTTTATAATAAATTTTAATCTTTTCTAACTGAGGCTAAAGCCCATCTGTTGTTTTTTCTTTTTTACCCCGACATGAATGTCGGGGCTATTAAAATCTACTTAACCTCAGCAGATAATTCAGAATTCTTTTCCTTCTCTTCACTACTAACGTGAACTAAGTAACCCATAAATATTAAGAAGCTTATTCCTGCCAGAATAATTCCAATAATTCCATCAGAAAAAGTATCGTACAAGCCATGCATAATCGCCATAAAGGAAATTCCAACAACTACAATCGGCCATCTTTTTCCTTTTCTTTGAGCAGCTACTGCAATGAACCATCCGGTAACTCCTGCCCACGCACTGTGCTGCAACGGACCAGACATAACTCTATCCATAAAGGTTAATACCTGGTCGGTTACAGAACCGTAATTAACAGCATCGGCAGTAGCTCTTACTGTGTAGGTAACACCTTCGGAAGCAGCAAAGCCAAGTCCAGACAAGAAACCAAGGAACATCCCGTCACGAACTCCATTGATTTTATTCTTGCGTAATCCAAAAATAATTAAAGGAAGAGCTTTGGTAGTTTCTTCAAGTATACCAACTCCAAAAACAAATCCCGTCAATTGAGAAAACAAATTTCTGCTTGATAAATTCCCGTAAAGATCACTTATTACCGGGAAAGATTGTATCGATAATAAAACAGGAATTCCTATAGCCGCTGTAAATACAGCATAGCCAATGCCTTGCTTCCAGACTTTTTTAGTTGGTTGAATTATACTATGGAAATATAAAGCCCAGAACAAACAAAAATATATCTCGATCATCCAGACAACCTCGGTGAAATCGAGCTGATATATTCTCACAATCCATGCGTAAACAAGAGGAAGCAAGCCAAAGAACATTATCCATTGTACCGCTTTCTTTCGAAGAAGTTTTGCATCAAATATTTTTTTTAGGGGGATTAGATAACTGTAATTAAGAGATTTAAATTCCTTAATAATATTGGATATACCAATATTACTTTCTTCCTCTATTCCAAAAGCACTTCCAAAATCCTTTTCAAGATTTTTATTCTGTTCAGAATCAGAATCCGGCATTTACTCCTCCTTATTTAAATTAATTCAATTACTAAATTCAGCAAAGGAAAAATATTATTTTGTTCAGATTTGGAAATTTCTTAGTCCTAATTTGATTTCATTTTTATTAAAGAGCAAGTGTTTATTGTAAAATTTTTATAAAATAATGGAGGGGATAGGCTTACTTCCGTGACTTAATTGTACCTTTCTTATTATTAATTCCAATTCTATTTTTTCAAGTGAACATTTATTCTTAATTTTACTTAAGAAATCTGCACTAACAAAAAATTAAAGAATGAATAAAAAACATTTTCCCGACAAGCCTAAATGCCATTGCGGTGTATTTGGTATTTACGGTTCAATAAACTCATCTCTTCACACCTATTACGGATTACATGCCCTGCAGCACAGGGGACAGGAAGCATGTGGAATAGTTACAAAAAGCATTAATGAAAAAAGTCATTCGATATTTAATATTCACAAGGGAGAGGGATTAGTTTCGGAGGTTTTTGCAGATTCAAAAATATTTAAGAATGAACTTCTAGGTAATTCAGCTATCGGGCACAATAGGTATTCAACCACAGGGTCATCCCAATCACGAAAAAATATACAGCCTTTCTTTGTTAATTACAGGTTGGGTAATATTGCAGTAGCTCATAATGGTAATATTACTAATGCAAAAGAATTACGCGAAGAGCTTATAAATGAAGGTGCAATCTTTCAAACAACAAGCGATACTGAAGTTATACTTCATCTTATTGCAAGAAGCAAATTGTACAACCAGGTCGATCAAATTAAAGAAGCATTATGCAGAATTGAAGGCGCTTATTGTTTAACAATCCTTACAGATAATCATCTTATTGCTGCAAGAGATCCTTATGGCTTTCGCCCTTTAGCAATAGCAAAACTTAATAATGCTTTTGTTGTTGCTTCAGAAACCTGTGCATTCGATATTATTCAGGCAAAGTTTGTAAGAGAAGTTGAGCCTGGTGAAATTATTGTTATTGATGAAGAAGCTTTTGAAACCGGGGAAATAAAATCTCAAAGAATAAATGGAACTGTTTCTCCGCAAAAGCATTGCATCTTCGAGTATATTTATTTTTCACGTCCGGATAGTTTTATATTCGGACATAATGTTGATAAAATGAGAAGGCGTCTTGGGAAGACATTAGCAAGGAAATATCCTGTTAGAGATAAAGACGGACAAAAAGTTATTGTAATAAGTGTTCCGGATAGTTCAAATACAATTGCTCTGGGTTATCAAACCGAATTGAAAAAACAAGGAATATCTTCGAAGAATGAAATTGGTTTAATACGAAGTCACTATGTTGGAAGAACATTTATTCAGCCGGGACAGGAAAAGCGTGAGATAGGTGTAAGAATAAAGTTTAATATAGTCCGCGGCGTTCTCGAAGGCAGAACAGTAGTAGTTGTCGATGATTCGATTGTAAGGGGAACTACATCTAAACAGTTAATTAATTTAATCAAAGAAGCTGGCCCAAAAGAAATTCATCTTAGAATTTCCTCTTCACCGATAATGCATCCTTGTTTTTACGGTATGGATTTCCCGAGCAGGGAAGAGCTTATTGCAAACAGGCACAACGGCGATATCTCAAAAATTAAAGAGTACCTTAACGTGGATAGCCTTGAATATCTTACTATTGATGAAATGCTTGAAGCTGTATCTGAAGCAGATTCAGAAAATTTCTGTACTGCTTGTTTCTCGGGAAATTACCCTACGAAAATAGATACAACTTTCAAGAAGGAAATCTATGAGTTATAAGCTCTCAATTCTTCTCTTCTTTTTATTTTTCATTCCCAATCTTAAATCTCAAACAACTTACTTTATAAAGTATAAAGACAATGTTGATAAAACAGAAGTCGAGGCAAAAGTAATTTCAAAACAGATTTTCTCTTCGAATGGAAGATTAAATAAAGTATCGAGTAATAATTACTCGGTAGCATTCTTTGCTAAAGGATTAGGAAAGAAGGATGAAAGATTATCAAAAATAATTAAAGTCACTTTTAATAATCCTGCCGATGCTCAAAATTTTTTATCAAATGCACAGAGTGATAATTCAATAGAATATGTTCAACCGGCAAATGTATATCATATTGATTATGTCCCTAACGATAGTTTAGTAAATCAACAATGGGCTCTGCAAAAAATACAGGCTTTTGATGCGTGGAATATTACTCAAGGTTCCGACACTGTTTTGATTGGTGTTATCGATACCGGCATAGATTATCTCCATCCTGATCTTAAAAATAAAATTTTTATTAATCCCGGTGAGACGGGTTTAGATAATTTAGGCAGAGATAAAAGAACAAACGGAATTGATGATGACGGAAACGGATTTATTGACGATTACCAGGGATGGGATTTTACTGACAGGGTTGGTTTTCCTTTTGACACGACCGCAGGGGATTATTTAAACTGGGATAATGACCCGATGGATGAAAATAATTTTTCGCACGGAACTGCAGTTGCCGGAATTATTGGAGCAGAAACAAATAACATTCATGGTATTGCCGGAGTAGCTCCTAAAGTTAAAATACTTAATGTTCGTGCGTTTGATCCGGGAGGTTATGGCGACGAAGATGATGTTGCGGCTGCAATATTATATGCAGTTCAAATGGGAGTTAAAGTAATAAATATGAGTTTCGGAGATGATTCATTTTCTTATGTCTTAAGAGATGTTATTCGTTATGCATATTCCCGGAATGTCGTACTTGTAGGAAGTTCCGGAAACAGTAATTCCGATCTTCCACATTATCCATCAAGTTATTCAGAAGTAATAAGTGTCGGAAATTCTACAGAGGATGATTATGTCGCAGGCTCTTCCAATTATGGTTCAACCCTGGATCTCGTCGCACCCGGGACAGATATAGCCACAACAGTTAGAGGTGGAAGTTATACACTTAACTTTAGCGGGACTTCTGCAGCATCTCCTTTTGTTTCTGCGGCGGCAGGATTGATTCTTTCTGTTAAAAATTTTTCTAATGAAGAAGTCAGACAAATATTAAAAACAACCACAGATGATATTGGTGAAGTCGGCTGGGATCTTAGAAGCGGGGCTGGAAGATTAAATTTGTTTAAGGCTTTATCAGTTCTTGCACCGGCTGTTATTCGATTCGATAGTCCTGCAATGGATTATGCGACAAACGGAGACTCGGTTAAAATATCTGCAACTATTCTCACTCCATATTTTATTAGCTATAATCTTGATGTTGGTGAAGGTTATAATCCTGCAACATGGACTACCTTAATCGGAGACGGCAAAAATCAGATTTCCAATGAGAATATTTACAATCTGAATATCAGCAGCTATGAAGATTCTGTTTATACACTTAGATTGGTTGTGTCTCAAACTAATGGAGAAAATCTTGAGCAAAGAATTAATTTTTATGTGATCAGAAAAGCTCCAGAAGTTACTGAAGTTGGAAGTGGACCATTTTATTATGGAGACAAATCAACAATCGGCGGAGAGTTTTATACGGATCAGAAAAGTATTATGAGATTGTATTACAGGCGTTCCGGGGAAACAAATTTCAATTATGTTACTCTCGATGGGCTAAACACAAACAATCAATTTGTAGAGCAGCTTCACTATGGATTTATTCCCAAGGAACTTGTTTCTCCTTCAACTCTTTATGATGTTTATTTTGAAGCCGAAAACCTTGCCGGATTAAAAACAGTAGTCAAAGATTCACTAAATAATTATTTCCAATTAAAAACTGATGATCTTCCTGAAATTACTAATTACCAGTTGATGCCTTTTTCATTACCTACGGGAGTTTTGTTTAAGGATCCGGTTAGCTTTCTTTCTAATAATAATAATGAAGTATTTTTTCAGCAATTATATTCTTCAAATGATATTTATTATGGATTATATCAACTTGAAAATAATCAGTTCGTCAAAATTGACTCGATAAAAAATAAAATACCGAGAGCATTTGGTGACTTTAACAATAACGGCAAAAAGGATTTATTATCTTACTGGACAAGGACAGGTTATATCGATGAGCAAGCTCAGCCGTTTACTTTTCAACTTCAAAATAAGCTTGGCCCTGATTCTTCAATTTATCCAATCCTCGCACAAGATTTAGATAATGACGGCAAAGCAGAGATCGTAACAAATGTTAATGATACTTTAATCCGCGTTTATAAACTTAGTGATGATCTGAAAATTTCATCGTATACTAATCTCGAAAATTATTCTAAGATAGACGCTTATGACAGTCAGCTCGATTTTCCAAATAACATATATAGAAATGCTGTCGTCGCTGATCTAAATGGTGATGGAACAAGGGAGCTATGGTTCGCAGATTATGATGGAGACCTGATGAGCTATAATATTTTGGGACCAAACAATTTTGCGAAAGGGAATAGCCTTATCACAAAATTTCTCACAAATTCTAATAACATTCTTGCAGCAGGAGATTTTGACGGAGATGGGACTGATGAGCTTGCAGTTCTTTTTGAAACTAATACTATTGCACCGAATTTTCTTTTATTGATTTTCAATTTTAAAAATAACACTCCGAATATTTTATATGAAAAGATTTTTCTTGATCAATCGGCCGAGTTTACCGGCTCTGTCTTTAACCAGGTTTATCAATCTCTTCGATTTGCAGATATAGATGGCGATGGAAAGTCAGAATTAATTCTGAATATTTTTCCTTACTTGTATATATTAAAATATTACCAGGCAGAACCTAAAATAATATTTTATGATGAAGGAGTTAACAGCCAGGATATTTTTGCGGGAGATTTAAATCAGGATGGGGTAGTGGAAATAGGATATCAAACAAATAACGGAACAAAATTTTATGAATTTGCTCCTTCTGATAAAGCACTGGTTCCATATTCACCAAAAGGATACAGCATTGATTCAACAAAAATAAATTTAAGCTGGTCGGGAAACGGAGATAGATTTTTAATTTATAGAGGAACAAACCGAAACAATTTACAGCTAATAGATTCGACAACTTCAGAAACATACGAAGATACTGAAGTTGAAAATAAAACTAATTATTATTACGCAATACAAGCTTTTGATAATTCAAAGACGGAGAAATATTCAAATCTTTCTTCCGTAATTGAAGTTTATTCACATCAACCGGCTAAAGTTGTAACGGCAACAAACAACAGCAAAAGCAGTTTACTTATAACTTTCTCAGAGAAAATAGAACCAACAATTGAAAACCTAAGATCATTTGAGGTAATAGATTCGGTTTATCCAAACTCAATTTCGGCAGCAAATCAATATTCGTATTTGGCTTCCTTTAAAGAAGCATTACCTGTTGGCACTAACAAATTAGCAGTTAACAATTTAAATGATTTCTATGGCTCTCCTGTAAAAGAAGATACAATTTCATTTACAGTACAGCCTATTGAAGAACCACAAGAATTTTTTATTCAATCTTTTGAAATCATTACGCCTCATCGTGTGAAGTTAACATTTAATTTTAATGTCGATGAAACTTCAATGGCTGATACAAAAAATTATTTATTCGATCCGGAAAATAAAGTTGTAAGCGTTGAATTTGATGATACTTATAAAAACGTAATCTATCTTAATCTCGATGATAAAAAACCTGTCGGCTCAATAGGGAAGGAATATAGATTGCAAATAGTTAATGTAAAGTCGTCTGGTGCAACAGGTTCATTAAATATTAACACAGGTGCCGGAAGTTATGTTGTTTTTACTAGCTATGCTAAAGATCTTTCAAATGTTTTTGTTTATCCAAATCCGGCAAGTGTAGAAAGACAAACTAAAGTTACATTTGCAAATCTACCTAAGAGAGCTAAGATTGATATCTTTACTATAAATGGCGACAAAGTTACAGAGCTTGAAGAAAAAGATGGCAATGGTGGTGTGGATTTTAATCTCAAATATGATTCAGGCAAAGAAATTAGTTCCGGGATTTATATTTATAGAGTTGTTATGCTTGATGATTCCGACAATGAGATAGATACAAAAATCGGTAAGTTTGCAATAGTAAAATGAAATTTAGTAAGAAAGAAATATTTACAATTTCCAACCTTCTTAGCTTTATCCGCTTACTGCTTGCCTTACCTTTATGGTTTTTGCTGGATGAGATTGGAAATTCAAATACAGGCATAACAGTAATTATATTTGCAGTCGCAGCAATTATTTCGGATTATCTCGATGGATATATTGCAAGAAGAAGAAACGAAATCACAGAAGTAGGAAAAATTATAGATCCGGTTGCTGACAAGGTAGTAGTTGCAGTAGTAGCTATTAAATTATTTGTTTTAGGCAAAATACCACCGTATTTCTTTTTTATTGTGATCGGGCGCGATATATTTATTTTTCTTGGAGGGATATTACTTTCTTCCAAACTTGGAAAAGTTCTCCCTTCAAACATGCTTGGAAAAATAACTGTTACAGTTCTTGCGTTTCTATTACTGCTGATTATATTAAATTATGATCAAAGTAATTTAATTTATAAGATCATATATTTCTCAACTCTGCTGTTGATAATTGCTTCTTTTATAGCATACATTATCAGAGCAATAGAATTCATAAAGAAAAAAGAATATGGGTCTGTTTGATAATATAAATTTCAATAAGCTTAAAGAAGGTTTAACTAAAACTCGTAACAAGCTTTTCAATTCGATTACAGAAACTGTAAGTGGAAAAGCTGTAATTGATAATGTTACACTTAACGAAATTGAAGAAATATTGATAAGCTCTGATATTGGTTTTGATACAACTGAATCTATAATTGAAACTGTTCGAAAGAATTTAAAGAGTGACAAAGACAGAACATCTCTTAATGTAATTGATACTGTTAAAAAAGAATTAGTTACAATTTTACACAATAACTATGTCGCTAACGGAGACAATGTAAATCAATTTAAGCCATATGTTATTTTAATTGTTGGGGTAAACGGAGCGGGGAAGACAACTACTGTCGGAAAGTTAGCTAATAACTTCAGGAAAGCCGGTCTCAAGGTGATTGTGGGAGCTGCTGATACATTCAGAGCAGCAGCAAATGAACAGCTTGATATATGGGCTAAAAGAGCCGGTGTTGAAATATATAAGAAAGATAAAGGAAGTGATCCATCATCGGTTGCTTTTGATACCTTGCAGAAAGCAAAAAAAGAAAATTATGATGTTGTACTTATCGATACTGCCGGCAGACTTCATAATAAAGCAAATCTTATGGATGAGCTTGGCAAGATCAAAAGAGCTTTAAGCAAAGTAATTCCCTATGCTCCCAATGAAACGCTATTAGTACTCGATGGAACAACCGGACAAAACGCTATCATCCAGACAGACGAATTTACAAAAGTAACCGATGTGAACGGATTAATTATTACCAAGCTCGATGGGACTGCCAAAGGCGGTGTGGTCTTCCAGATTTGTGCTAAACAAAAAATTCCTGTCAAATATATTGGTGTTGGCGAAGGAATTGATGATCTACAGACTTTTAATCCGGAGTTATTTGTGTCTGCTCTTTTCGGTAATAATTAAAGAAGTATTCTTATGTTAATGAAAAGACCGCGTAATAGAATATTTGATTATACTCCAAGGTTCTATAAAACAGAAACTGATGAACATGAACGTTTAAAAAAGCGTTTGGGTTTTAGCAGGCAAAGAGTAATTGGAAGAAAGAAGAAAAGTCCTTTTATCTGGTTGTTGTTTGTGATTGCTGTTATCTTTGTAATATTGAAACTGACCGGGATGGGAAGATAAGTATTATAATAAATTAGAATATGTTAGTTTACATAATATATATTATCGGACAACAATAACATTGTAATAAGTTTAGTATTTGAAAAATCCTTCTCCTGATTTTTTACCTAACTTTCCAGCAGATACCATCTTTTTTAATAACGGGCATGGCCTGTATTTGGGATCATTAAAACCATTGTATAAGACTTCAAGAATTGAAAGACAAACATCCAAACCAATAAAGTCTGCCAATGTTAACGGTCCCATCGGGTGATTCATTCCAAGCTTCATAACAGTATCAATATCTTCAGCAGATGCAACACCTTCCATAAGTGCAAAGATGGCTTCGTTAATCATTGGCAAAAGAATTCTGTTAGATATAAAGCCGGGATAATCCTGAACCTGAACAGGAACTTTATCAAGCTTTAATGTAAGATCTTTTATAGAATTATATGTCTCATCGCTTGTTTCATAACCGCGAATAATCTCAACCAATTTCATAATAGGAACCGGATTCATAAAATGCATACCAATGAATTTATCCGATCTACCGCTAGCTGAAGATAATTCAGTAATTGAAATCGAAGATGTATTAGAAGCAAATATCGAATCTTGTTTAACGATATTTTTTATCTTATTGAAAACATTAAGTTTAGAATCTTTATTCTCAATAATAGCTTCGATGACCAAATCACTATCTTTCTTAATATTTTCAACTCCGGCGATCGCTTTAATATTATCTAGCGTTGCGGTTTTTGTCGCCTCATCTATAATATTTTTCTTTACCTGTCTGTCTAAGTTTATCGATATTGTACCTAAGGCTTTCTTAACTAAATCATCATTCATTTCAATAAGACTAACTTTGAATCCTTTTAATGCAAATACATGAGCGATACCATTTCCCATAGTACCACCACCAATAACGGAAATGTTTTTTATTTCCATATACAACCTCTATATATAATTCTTGACTATTAATGCAGAGGCTTCACCGCCGCCAATGCAAAGTGATGCTAAACCTAAATTTGCATTTTGTTTCTTCATTTCATGAATTAAAGTTACCAGGATTCTTGCTCCGCTTGCTCCGATGGGATGCCCTAAAGCTACAGCACCGCCATTTACATTAACTTTATCAGGATTTAACCCCAGCAATTTATTAACAGCTAAAGAAACAACGGCAAAGGCTTCATTAATTTCATACAAATCAATATCATCTTTTTTAAGTCCTGCTTTCTTTAATACTTTTGCTATTGCATCAGCAGGCGCTGTTGTAAACTCTATAGGTGCTTTTGCTGAGGAACTTTGAGCAACTATTTCAACTAAGGGAGTTAATCCTAATTCTTTTGCTTTTTCTTCTGTTGTAACTATTAGTGCAGCAGCTCCATCGTTAATACTTGAAGCATTAGCTGCAGTAACTACTCCATCTTTTTCAAAGGCTGGTTTTAAAGATGAAATTTTATCAAACTTAACCTTTAATGGTTCTTCATCTTTTTCTACAAGTGTCTCCCCTGCTTTATTTTTAACATAAACTTTTATGATCTCATCATCAAATCTACCAGTACTTTGTGCTTCTAATGCTTTCTTATAAGACTTAATTGCAAAATCATCTAACTGCTCACGAGTTAACGAAAAATTCTTTGCACAAGCTTCGGCGCAGCTTCCCATATGTATATTGTTATAAACATCCCACAGACCATCGTAAATCATAGAATCAATTATTTCTCCATTACCAAACTTATATCCGTTTCTTGCTTTTGGTAATAGGTAAGGTGTGTTGCTCATACTTTCCTGTCCCCCTGCAATAATTAATTCTGCATCACCAGCAAGAATAGCCTGTTGAGCAAGCATTACAGCTTTCAGACCGCTACCACACATTTTATTTATTGTAAGACATTCAGTCTTATCAGGTAAACCAGCAAACAAAGCTGCCTGTCTCGCTGGAGCCTGCCCCTGACCTCCGGTTAAAACATTACCAAAGATCACTTCATCAACAATATTTTTATCAATTTTAGAATCTTCTAAAACTGCTTTAATAGCGAAACTGCCAAGTTGTGCAGCACTAAATGAAGATAGCAATCCGTTAAATGAACCGATCGGTGTTCGTTTAGCATTGGTTATTACTACTTTTTTCATTGTTTCAACCTGTTTCAAAAAAAGTTAATGTAATTTAAATAAAAAGATTGTAAGAATCAGAACGGATTGATTGCTATTTGTTCACTCTTTTTGTTAAGGAAGCGAGTTCGTAGATAATGTTTAATGCTATGAGATTAAGGTTGATATTATTCTTTATTATTGAAGATAAATAATCGAGCTTCATGATTATTTCGTTAAGCTCTACATCAGGGAATTTTGAATTGAATTTTTTGAGAGTTTCCCGATGGTCATCAAAAAAAAAGTCGTTTAATTTAAGCCGATATTTTTGAATATCGTTCAACCAAGAAATAATCATTTTTATGAGAAGCCTCATCGAATCGGAGTCATTTTCAGAAAGGAATGGACTTAACTCGTTAAGAGCAGAATCGAATTTACCACCGAATGAATATCTCATTAAAGATATAGTCTTTTCTTTTAGCTCCTTAAAGTCATTATCTATCAACTCAATAGCTTTTGTAACCGATCCATCAGAAAAAGGGGCTACTTCTCCGGTAATAGATTCTGAAACATTAAAATATTCCGAAAGGATTTTTTCTATATCATTATTTTCTAAAGGCTGAAAATTAACCATCCAACACCGGGAACGAATTGTTTCTCGCAACAGACTTGAATATGGTGTTAATAAAAAAAAGATTACACCTGGTGGCGGTTCTTCCAGATTTTTTAATAGTGCATTTTGAGATTCTTCATTCATAAGATGAGCTTCTGAAATTATGATACACCTGTATTTTACATCTGAATAGCTTAATGAAAGGAACTTACTTATCTCTCTTATACTGCTGATCTTAATTATGTTTGCTCTGTTTAAGGTGATTTTATAGTAAGGATTTTTTATTTTTTGTTCAAGCTCTGATTTCAATTCCTGAATTTCATCGTTGCTTAATTTTTCAATTGGCCCACTGCTTTCAGTTTCATTTTTCCCTCTTGGTAAAGGAATGATATATTTAATGTAAGGTTCCTGAAGATTCGAAATATGATTATAAATTGTTGCAGACGGATCTGTTAAATTAATAATTTGTGCGTATCGTAAAGCAGTAAAGTATTTACCAACGCCGTCCGGACCCTGGAACAAAAAGGCATGGGGAATTCGTGAAGTGTTTACTAATTGGGTTAAGGTTTCTTTTACTGAGGCTTGTCCATATATTCCAGACCAGTCAATACTCATTTGATAAAGTATTAAAGTGAAAATATGGATAATTAAAAATCATCTTCATTATAGAAAAAGTCCTCGTCTGAGGGATAATCCGGCCAGATATCTTCAATCGATTCATAAGGTTCATCGGAATCCTCCAACTCAGTAAGATTCTCAATAACCTCGTAAGGAGCGCCAATCCTTTCAGCATATTCTATTAATTCTTCCTTAGTAGCGGGCCAAGGTGCATCATCCAAATATGACGCAAGCTCCACCGTCCATATCATATATAAGTTACTCTCTTAGAAATTTATTTTTTTAGACTTAGAGACTTCAAAAAAATTAAGATCATCGAAGAAAAAATCTATAGGATTCTCCTTAATTCCATCATGTTCAACTTCATAGTGAAGATGCGGTCCAGATGATAAACCGGTACTACCCGATTTTGCAATTAAGTCACCTCTAGTAACCTTCTGACCTTCTTTTACTAAAGCCTTCGAAAGATGTGCATATACTGTTCTATACCCAAACCCATGATCTATTTCTACAGCCATACCCAATCCACCTTTGTAACCAACGTAATCTATAATTCCTTTTCCGGTAGCATAAACAGGTGTACCTCTGTCTGTAACAATATCAACTCCATCATGCATTCTTCTTATATGTAAGATGGGATGAATTCTCATACCAAATCCGCTACCTATATAACCGGTACAAGGTTTTATGGCAGGCATCGCTTGAAAAAGAAGTTTGTTTTCTTTTAGCTTATTAGATATTTCAATATACTGCTTACTTTCAAAATCAATTTTCCTGGAAACTTCATCAACATAATTAAATGCTTTTTGAAGCTTTAACTGGGAATCCGAAATAAAATCAAGATTATTATCAAAAGAGCCGCCGCCTACACCAACTAATTGTTCATCCGATGAAACGGGATCAAGATCTACAGCAACTCTAAGAACATTATTTGTCTTTATTAAACTATCTACTTCGTTATTTAAAGAATTATAATTGGTAAGAATGTTATCAAGCTTATGCTTTAACATATCGTTCTCGTTGCTTAGAGACGAATAAGTATTTACACCGAAAAAACCTAAAGCAAAAGAATATATTGAAAAAATTATAGCTACAAGGAAAAGAACCCCTCCACCTAAATAAAGGGAAAGCTTTGTTTTATAATGCTTTATCTCGATGAATTGAAGCTTTGATTTAGAGAAATAGTATAGTTTTTTCATACTTAGACGGCGAATTTAAAGATATTAGGTATGTTTGTCAAGAGTAATTAGATTTTATTCGAAGTCGTGCTCAAAATAGTCAACTCCTCTTAAATCATCCTTATTCTTTTCAGAAATTTTCTTAGTTAATCTGTCCTGAAAAGTCTCCGCCGCTTTATAACCATAATGTTTGAGAAGATAATTAAGACTAATGACTTCCGAAATTACAGTTATGTTTTTACCAGGTAAAATTGGAAGTCTTACATAAGGAAGATCAACTCCCGAAACGCTGACAATCTCTTCATCCAATCCTGTTCTAGTATATTCGGCTTTGTCGTCCCACAATTCAAGTTCTACCACAATCTCTAATCTTTTCTGATATCTTATTGCCCTGATTCCGAACATTTTTTCAACGTCAATAATTCCCAACCCGCGTATTTCCATAAAGTGTCTTGCCAGATTAGTACCGGAGCCCATAAGAATCCCCTCCCCTTTTTTAGTAAGAATGATAAGGTCGTCCGCAACAAGCCTATGCCCTCTTTCAACTAAATCCAGGGCAACCTCACTCTTCCCTACTCCTGATTTTCCAATGAATAACATTCCGGTTCCGTAAACATCTACAAAAGATCCATGAATAGATATTCTTTCGGCAAATTGGTCGTCAAGAAAATCACTAACAAGATAAACAAGTTTTGTAGTTGAAAAAGGAGTTCCGAAAAGTGGGATTTCATATTTATTTGACAGTTCGAGTAATTCCGGGAAAGGTTCATTATTATCTGTAAGAATTATACACGGAATATTGAACTGAAAAATTCTTTCGATTGCTTTTATTCTTTCTTCTTTATCTAACTTAGATAGATATTGGGTTTCCGTGTTTCCAAAAACCTGGACACGCGAGAATGAGAAAAGATCTACGAAGCCTGCTAAGAGCGAGCCCGGTCTGTGTAAATTTTGTTCATATATCTTTTTATTAAATCCCGAAGTGTTTGAATAAAGTTCGAGCTGGAATAAGTCTTTAGAATTATTATAAAAATATTCTACAGTAATAAACTCTTTCCGGGAAACAGCCTTTTGATCGATCTTTATCATTTTACTTTTGAAGTTCTTTTTGTTTTAAGCTTTCTAAGCTGTCTTGATAGTTTTTCCACAGAAGCACTTACTGATTTTTCAAACTCACTCGATTCTTTATTTGCACTTAAAGTCTGACCGGGAACCTGGAGAATTATTTCGGCATTTTTAAGGCTCTCTTTGGAATTAAGATAACTCAGAATAATATCCGCGCTTAAAATATCATCATTATATTTTTTGAGTCCGGAAACTTCATCATGAATAAAATCTTTTAATGTTTGGCGTGCTTTGAATTTTCTGGCTGTTATGCTAATGTTCATTTTATTCACCTCTTACTTAATTTAAGATTTAGGATGAGATCTTTTATATGTTGATTTTAATCTCTCAACACTTACATGAGTATATATCTGGGTTGTTGAAAGATTTTCGTGACCTAATATTTCTTTTACGGCTTTTAAGTCGGCACCATTATCCAGCATATGAGTTGCGGCACTGTGTCTTAAAACATGCGGGCTTTTCTTTTTTAAATCCGTTACAAGTGACAAATATTTATTTACTAATCGATGGACTAATCTCGGGTAAATTCTATTTCCTTTTTCTGTCGTAAAAAGAGGAAGAGTTGGACCATTAAAAGTTTTTAGTTCTAAATATCTATTTATTACTTCCACAGATTTTCCTCCAACGGGAACTATTCTCATCTTGCTGCCTTTCCCAAGAACCTTTAAAGTTTGTTCTTTAAGATCGATATCTCCGTAATTCAATTTGCATAATTCATCTACTCGAATTGCACATCCATAAAGAATCTCGAAAATAGCTTTCGTCATTTCAGAATCTTTTTCTTTATCAATCTCTTTGTAAGCATCTAATATATTAGCAGCCGAAGCAACTTCAGGCAATTTTCTAGGTATTTTAGGACCCGAAATGGACGAGGCAGGATTAGCTTTTATATATTCGTTGAGATAAGCAAATTTGAGTAGTCCTTTGATTGAAGATATCTTTCTCGAAATAGATTTTTTTGTTATTCCGCTTTCGCTTAAAACCATTAGGTATGATTTAATAAATTTTTCGCTTATTTCAGATATATTTTTTTTTGAATATTCCAGACAATAAGATGTGAATTCACTTAGATCAGCGCGGTAGGATTTTACTGTGTTCTCAGAGTAGCGCCTGATACTCTTAATATATCTAAGATATTCTTCTAAAGTTTTTTCAATCAACATTAAAATTATTCTTCAACTTCTTCAACTTCAGCGGGAATAACTTCCTCATTACAAGTTGGACATTTAAGATAATTCCCTTTTTTAACTGAGTAACGCTGAAGCATATATTCGGAATCATTATTTGGACAAGGAAAAATAACCGGCTTATACCAGCTTACAAAATCGCAATCCGGATATCTTGAACAACCGTAAAATATTTTATTCCTTTTTGATTTTCTCTCTACGACTTCGCCCTTTTTGCATTTTGGACAGCTTATTCCAAGTGTTATATTTTTCACATAATCACATTCCGGATATCTTTCACAGCCTATAAACCTGCCAAATTTTCCTTCACGAAAAACAGTTCTACTGCCACATTTTTCACAAGTTTCACCAGTATATTCAGGCTCTCTGCTGGCGGCAGAGAATTCGCGGAAGGATTTTATGTTTTTACAATCCGGATAATTTGAGCATGCAAGATACTTCCCGAAACGACCGACTTTTATTTCCATTTCACCCCCGCAGATGTCGCAAATTATTTTATCAGCTTTATCTTCCACAAGTTTCAAAGCATCTGAAAAAGGATAATAAAAATCGTTAAGAACTTTCACGTAATTTATATCTCCCTGGGCAATTTGATCAAGTTCATTTTCCATAAGAGAAGTGAAATCTTCATTAATTATATTAGGAAAATTTTTAACAAGAATCTCGTTTACACGCATGCCTAATTTTGTCGGGATAAGTTTTCTATCAGTTTGCTCAACATATTTCCTATCCTGAATTGTACTAACTATTAAAGAATAAGTACTTGGTCTTCCGATACCTCTGCTCTCTAATTCTTTTATTAAGGAACTTTCAGTGAACCTTGCTGGAGGTTTGGTAAAATGCTGCGTCTTTTGAAGTTCTTCTAAACCGAGCTTATTCCCTTTCTCCAATCCAAGTGGAATTTTTTCATTCCTGTATTCGGCTTTCTCCTCGGCATCTGTTTTAGGTTCGAATATTTCTTCATAAACTTTCATAAAGCCAGTGAATTTTTCTGCATTACCGAAAGCTTTAAATAAAAATTCGTCAGCCGAAATATCGATTACCGTAGTTTCAAATTGTGCTGGAGCCATCTGGGAGGCAACAAACCTTCTCCATATCAATTCATAAAGCTTAAATGTTCTGTTATCAACAAATTTCTTTACAAACTCAGGAGTATATTTTAAAGATGTCGGTCTTATTGCTTCGTGTGCATCCTGAACATTTTCTTTGTTTTTCTTTTCGTAATTGTTTGGAGATTCCGGTAAATATTCTGCACCGTAAGAATCTTTAATAAAATCTCTTACAACAGGAATAACTTCTTCGCTAATTCTTGTCGAATCGGTTCTCATATAAGTAATCAAACCGACAGTGCCTTCTTCACCAAGATCAATTCCTTCATATAATTTTTGTGCAAGCACCATTGTTTGTTTAGGACGCATTCTTAATCTTCTCGATGCTTCAACCTGGAGTGTACTTGTTATAAACGGTGCAGAAGGATTTCTTTTTGTGTTCCTCTTGGTGATGTTGGTAATTTCAAAAACATCTTTGCCTTTTACCCGGTTAAAGATATCGAGTGCAGATGTTTCATCATTAATAGCAAAATTCTTTTCAAGAAATTCTTTCCAGTCATCGTCGTTCATCACAGGCTTAGGTTGAACTTTTATATCCTTTCCATCAATGCTGAAAAGTTTTGCTTTAAAAGTTTCATCTTTATCTGTTTTAAAGATTGCCCAGATTGACCAATACTCTGTTACAATAAATTTGTCAATCTCTTTTTCCCTGTCACAAATAAGTTTTAACGCAACGGACTGCACTCTTCCTGCAGATATAGAAGTACTTCCTGAAATTTCAATTATTGCTTTCCAGAGAAAAGGACTAATCTTGTAACCGATAATTCTATCCATTACTCTTCTTGCTCTTTGAGAAGAAACAAGATTATCATCAATAGCACGGGGAGATTTCATCGCTTTTGTAACACCGGTTTTGGTAATCTCGTTAAAGAGAACACGGTGTAGCTTAATCCCATTATTGCCATTCAGAATATCAGCAATATCCTGTGCTATTGCTTCGCCTTCCCTGTCAGGGTCAGTTGCGATGTAAATGTTTGTGCTTTTTGAAGCGAGAGACTTTATTTTTTTTATAATATCTCCCTTGCCGCGTATGGTTACATACTGAGGCTTGAAGTCATTATCAACATCTACTCCTAATTTTGTTTTAGGAAGATTCCTGATATGACCAACGGTTGCCTCGACTTTGTAATCCTTGCCGAGATATTTATTTATCGTCCGCGCTTTTGACGGCGATTCTACTAATACTAAATTTTTTGCCATTAACTTTCTTAGTTTATCAGGTCGGATGAGTAAAGTATCGACCTGCTGCCCGGTAATGTATAATTATTTAATTCAAGAAAAAGGGACAATATAATCAAAGTTATTTGTTCTATGGTAACTTCTTCGCCACCGAATAACTTAATCTGTTCCATGATTAATTCCAAATCGCTATTTGTTAATATCCCTTTATTTTGGAAATGTAAAAGATAATTATAATTTTTCAAACCAATTGCATTTATTTCTTCTCTTGAAAAGAACCTGAAACTTTTATTATCTTCCGAAAAATGAAAATCATTCCCGTAAGCTTCTCTAACTAATTTATCATAAATCCAGCTATAAGCTGCTGCAACAGCATTTTTATCATATTTATATTTGCTGCTTAGCCTGTTAAAAGTTTTCTCAGCAGGCTCCGCGTTCAGCTTGTGAACTATTTCTTCCAAAACTTTTGCTATCTCAGTCATCGTTCTCACACTTCCTAATTCTTTAAACAATAATCTATACTGATTAAAAAGACTATTTTCAAGTCTCTTCATGATTACCTTATCTTTTTTGTGCTTGTCATCATATCCGAGTAAATGCAAAAAGCCATGAATTACAATTCTTAACACTTCTTCGAAAAAGCTCACACTGTACCTTTTTGCATTAGATGCAGCATCATCAACAGAGATGTAAATTTCCCCATCAAGGTCATTATTTTTTCCATAATTAAAAGTTATGATGTCGGTAGAATAATTATGATTTAAATATTTGCTGTTTATTCTTTTCATTTCCTCACTGTTTACAAAATTTATCTGCATACTCAGTATTTTGAAATCCAGATCATCAGAAAGTTTTTTTACAATCTTATGAATTAAACTTTTATCAATCTTAATTGTTCCTTTGTAATTTACCGAGAGGTTTCTCATTTATTGCCCTGCCTCTCAATTGAGTTGTAAGCTTTCTTTGCATATTCTCTATACCTGTTTGCAGAATTTTCAAATTCTTCCAACTCCTCTTTAGTTAGGTCTCTCACAATTTTTGCCGGAACACCTGCTACAAGTTTTCCCGAAGGAACAACAAAATTCGGTCTTACAACCGAACCTGCAGCAACCATAGATTTTTCTTCTACTACAGAACCGTCAAGAACTATACCGCCTATGCCAATAAGTGTTAAATCCATTATAGTAGCACCATGAAGCACTGCTGAATGTCCGACAGTTACCTTATTACCAATTACAAGTGGATTTTTACCCGTGACGTGAAGCACACAATTATCCTGGATATTTGTTATAGAACCTATCCTGATAAAGTTAACATCTCCCCTAATAACAGAGTTGTACCAAATGCTAGAGCCTTCACCAATTTTAACATCGCCAATTATTTTTACTCCTGATGCAAGAAAAACATCTGAAGCAATTTCAGGAAGTAAGTTTAAGTAAGGAAATATTTTTTGATTCATCATTCTTTAAAATAAAAAAAGAGACTTATATTTTAAAAGTAGTCTCGTTTGATTTTAAGCAAGAAAATAATATTATTCATGTTTATTATGATGAATTGGATGAACTTCTTCCATAGGAGTGTCGTCTAGCTGAATAGACTCTATTGAATCATTTTTCATATATTTTTGATTATCTTGATTTAGTAATATTGTATAGCTTCTATCCTCATAACGATACGGGAAATGTATACCTATCGAAACATTAATACCTGCCAATTTGGATGTTGTCTCTCCGATAGGGATTTTTATTTCTTTCGATTCCCCAGGAGTTAAAAAAACTACCTGACTACCTATCGCGACTCTCTCTTTGTCTATCTCAAGCTTTGAACCAGCAGGTAAACTTGCTGTAATAATTATAATATCTCCAGATTTATATTCTTCCTTATCGAAACCTATTTTAACATCTGAAGTATACCCATCAGTTTTAAATATACTAAGCAGATATATTCTTTTACCAATTACGTAATCAGGTTTAGCATAATAACCACTACTATCTTTAGCTTGAACAATTTTATTCTGGTCAATAAAATATTGTGGGAAAGCTTTATTTAAAGGAAATAAGATTAAAAGCAGCAAAAGAATTTTAATAGTTTTCATTTTTTTGTTCCTCCAATTTTATATTTTATTTATGTTTATACTCCGGCGGCTGCCACCCTTCACGTTTCCAGTTTACAAGTTCAAGCTTAATATTTCCAATTATAACCTTCATTTTTGCTACAACAGGAATAGAAGCTTCATCATTTGTGAACCACCCTTCAAAATGTCCGGTAAGACCGAAGATACTGATAAAATCCATTTCACCATCGAGCCGTGTACAAGCAATATCGTAATCAACCGCGTCTATCGATACATCACTGACTTCTTTGTAAAAATTAATTTTTGTATAGACTTTCTTTTCGGCAACAATACAAGGAACATCGACAGATTTATTTTGCCCGCAATTCATTCTTGCATAATAAAAAATCGATAATCCATCCTGGTAAAACTTATCTATACTTCCTACGCTGTCTGTCCAAACTTTTGCAGGACTAAATCTTCCCTTTTTTACTCTCACATTATGTTCATCATAATTAAAATAATATTCAGTATATGTATAAGGTTTTTCTTCTTTATTAACTCCTCTGAAAAAATATGAGTAATAATCCGTGCTGCTCACATTGCTTTCATAAGTCTGATGAATATTAACAAAAGGTATTCCCGAGTAAGAATCTATATAAGCTATAGTGCTGTAATATGTTTTGCCGTTAACTTCTTTTTTATCTCTTATTTTAAGCTTTACTTCTCCCAATTTCATAAAAGAATAAGAAACGAGATAAGTTAATTCTTCTCCAACAACGAGATTTTTGTTAGAAAAGAAATTTAATTCAATTTCTGTTTTTGAATTATTTTTTTGCGGTGCTAAAGAAAGAAAAAGAGTAACCAGAATAAGCAGAAACTTTAAGAACCGTTTCATTTTAGCTTAGCTAAATCTTTAGCTTCATTAAACAAAGTAAGAGCTTTTGTTACCTGGTTATCCTGCTTAAGAAGAACGGAATACCACCCTTCGTTTTTCCAGAAATTTCTTGCGATTTGCGCTTTTAGTCTTGCAAGTATATAATCTCTGTCAGTTTCATAATCTTTAGAGTTAAACTTTATATCTTTTGTACCTGCAAAAGAAAGGAAGCTTTTTTCCATTTTGTCACTTACTTCAAATTCATCGTTGAATTTTTGCAGATCATCACCATACTTTTCTTTTATAGAAGAAGAATTCTGATCGAGATATGCAAGTACAAACTGGTAGATAACATTATTCTTTAGGAGATTGATTGTATAATCTGTCATCTTATCAGACTTAATAATATAATCGGGAGTGATTCCTCCTCCGCCATAAACTATTCTTCCGCCACTTGTTTTATAAACAGGTTTTGTAGAATCAGTTTCTTCTTTGTGATAAATATTATTGCCTTCCTGTTCCTCTACGATTATTTACTTCGGAATAATACTCTTCCCTTCCTTCTTTGTAATCTCTCTGGATCAATCTGCCTGAAGGAGTATAATATTTTGAAATAGTTAACCTGATTGCTGAATTATCTGAAAGATCAAATTGTCTTTGAACAAGTCCTTTACCAAATGATGTTTCACCAACAATCAATCCCCTGTCCCAATCCTGTATTGCCCCGGAAACAATTTCGCTTGCTGATGCGCTGCCTTCATTTATCAGAACAATCAATGGAATCTTTTCATAAGGAGAAGGCTTTGAAGCATCATATTCTTCATCGAATTCAGATTTTCTTCCTTTTGTATAAACTATTTTCTTTTGTCCGTCAATAAATAAATCAGCTATCTTAACTGCCTGGTTTAGATATCCTCCGGGATTTCCTCTTAGGTCCAGGATAAGCTGCTGCATTCCATCTTTCTTCAGATCAGTAAGTGCTTCGGTTAACTCATCATAAGTTGTTTCGGCAAATCTCGATACACTCACATATCCTGTTTTATTATCCATCATAAAATGTGTATCGACAGAATAAAGCGGTATTTTATCTCTAACAATTTCATATTCAATAGGATCTTTCACGCCGCTTCTTAAAATTGTAACATTAACTTTTGTTCCTTTATTGCCTCGGAGTTTTTGTCTTACTTCTTCATTACTCAATCCAAGTGCATCTTTACCATCGATTTTAATTATTCTGTCACCGGATTGAATTCCCAAGGCTTCACTCGGACCACCGCTTATAGGAGATACAACAGTTAAAGTATCGTTAACAATCTGAAACTCTATTCCTATTCCTTCAAAGTCTCCTCTAAAACTTTCTTCAACAGATTCAAGTTGTTTGGCAGGAATATAAATTGAATGGGGATCAAGCTTGCCAAGCATTCCATTAATTGCTGCTTCAACAAGAGCTTGCGTATCTACCTGTTCGACATAATATTTTTCTGTAAGAGTAAGAACATCATTAAACTTAATTATGCTGTCCCTGAGATTGTCGCCCGGAAAAATTTTCCCTATCTGTGTTCCTAAAACTATTCCTACAGTTAGAACTATAACAAAAAGAGGGAACTTGAATTTGTTAAACATTTTTTCTCCTGATATTAAATCTTTACCGACAGAGTTAAGAACATCTGAGTTTCTTTTTGTTGAACAGAATTTTGTAACGAGTTATTCAGACTGACCAGCTTAAATATTAAAAACATTTCATTAAAAGGTTCATACAAAAACGAAGCCGTAAAATTTCTAAAGTATTCTTTATCCCCGTCTAAAAATTTAACCGATTCAGCGTCGCCAACCCTGTGTCCTAAGTCTATATTACCGCCGACATTTTCTTTAACAGTGCCATCTGGATTCAAAGGGTTAGCTCCATGAATTGTGAAACTATAAGATGCTGCAACGCTTACCCTGTTACTAAACCTATAATTTATTTGAGTAAAAAACAATTCACTATTAGGCTGCAAATCCGACCCGAGGTTGTAATTAAATGAAGTATAATTGTTTCTGATTAACCTGTGAGTAAAAGTATATGGTTCTACTCTTATGTATTCAAAACTTAAATCTATCGGAACAATTTTATAAAGATTAGCAGAATATATTCCTGTGTGAATTAATGTTTGGTCGCCGTACCATCCGGAACCAATTTTGCCGAAAGTTATATCATCAATAAGCAAAGTACCGAAAACTTTTAATCCATCTATAGGTTTTGTATTCAGATCGAAGAAAAGCATAGAATTATCTCTGTCCTGGTTTGAATGCTCAACTGATTTATAAAAAGCAAAAGGATTTAGATAGGAAAGATCGATTCCCCTGTCGCCATAAATAATTATTTCGCCTGCTCCAAAACTAACATGCGGTGAAACATCAAAAGCCAATCTGTGATAACCAATATATTTTTCAGTCACAATATTATTTTCTCCGGCAATACTGTCAGGTTGAGCCAAAACATTTCCTAAAATTTTCCCATGAAAATAAAAGAAGCTGAAAAATTTATACTTGAGACTAAGAGATATATAATCAAACATTGGAGGATTATCACCCAAGCAAAGGCTTAATAATTCCGTGCCCGATTTTTAACCTGTCTCTTCCCAATTTTAATTTTAGAAAATCGAAATCAGCGGACATATATCCTGAAGTTTCATCAAAAAATCCCTGGTCAGGTTCAAGGTTATATTTAAAATTATAATTTACATCGCTCCGTAACTTTGCAGTTTCTTTATTGCCGAATACTTTTCCCTGGAAACCTCTCATAAAAAATCCAAACTTATTTAAAAAAGTTCCCCTGATTTCTCCTCCAATTAAACCTAAAGTTGTAGAAGAATTAACATTCGGCGATGAACTATTTCTAAAGATCGATTCCCCTTCTGAAATTATATTAATAAAAAGATTTGCTTTCTCCGGCTCATTGTAAAAAAACAAATATCTTTGATCCTGGTTAAATAGAGTGTAAGAATTTTCTCCTATCAGAGATTCAGAAGATTTTAAAGTGCCATAAATTTCATATTCAAATTCAATTTCGAGATCAGCCAGAATTTTCTGATCAACTTTATCAAGCTGTTCTTTGTGAGTAATTACTTCTTTTAGAAATCTCCTATCTCTCTCCGTGTTTTTGGTAATTCAAAAGGATTATAATTTTGAATGAGCTGGAGTGTTTCCATTCTATTTAAAAAATCATATACCGGATTATCTGCATCCACATATTCTGCCTGCGCAAAAAGAATTGAAGGAATAATTAAAAAAAGAAAGTAAAACTTTTTTTAACATAATAAATGTTTTATATGTAATTCAATAGTTGTATTCGCTTTGTCGTCATTTATCGTCTGCCGTTTCCCTTTTCACTTTTTTACATTTTCCATATTCCATCATACATCTTCCATCTTATCTTACCTGTTCCCATTCTTTAGAAAGAGATTTATTCTTAAAAATAATAGAGATTGAATTTTTTATCCATGACCATGTTACGCCGCTGTATCCTAATTTCCTATATCTTCTCGGTGATTCATAAACACAAAGATTATTTGCAAATAAAATTTTGCCATGTTTTCTTATTCTTTTAAAAAGATCAAAATCCTCTCCTGCGCTAAGACTCAATATTGTTCCCATTGACTATTTCAAAATATCTTCTTTTTATAACCTGGCATTCACCTCTTCCCATTCCAACACCGATCAAGTTTAATAAACAAAAATAAGTATTATATATTGAGTGAAAAATAATATCTGAGATTTTTTCTTCATCTTTGAAAACTTTTACTTTACAGGTCATTGCAACATAAAATGAATCAATAAATTTTTTTTCAATGAAGTCAAAGAATTCCTCCACATTTTCAAATAAAATATCGCCATTCAAAAAAATAAGAACATCCCCTTTAGAAAATCGGAAACCTTCATTTCTTCCCAAAGCTATATTTTGTTTATTCCTGTTTATGTGGACCTGAACGATATCTGAATATGCCTGAGCTAATTCGACAGTTTTATCTTTGCTGCCACCGTCAGAAATTATTATTTCGTAATCGTATTTTTCTTTGATAGAAGGCTTGGTTAATTGTTTGAGAAGATTGGGAAGAAGCTTTTCCTCATTAAGAGTTGGTATAATAATACTATACTTCAAAAGTTCTCCATTAAAAAAGAAAAACAAAAAAAGCAGAACCGGGAGATATTTTTAACCCGGGCATTGGGAAATGGATATAATTGAGAGTGTTCTTTACAAAGTTTCCAAATTTCCCTTCAAAAGGAAGTGTAAGAGGATTAAAATCCAGGGCAATATAAATATCTCTTGTTCCTCCACCTTTACCATCAAGATTAGTTACCCTTGATCCTATTGCTAAATTTATAAAATCAGGCCAGACCTTAGAGATTTTATCCGGCAATAAATTTTTCATTCTAAATGTCAGCCAATATTTTTGTCCTTCGTAATCATCAAAAATATTTCCTTCATGTTTTCCCTCTCTCATTTGTAAAGAAGGATAATAACTGAATTTAAACTGAAAATTCTGAAGATAAGGAAAACGATATTGTAAGTATGCATAAGCGGCTCCTAATGTATTTGCTGTTGCATCGCCCGGACTAAAACCCCACTGCGCGCCAAAGCCATCTTCAATCTCAACATAATATTGAAAAGCAAGACCCATTATAGTTCCGTAAAGCATTGCATCTTTCGTCTGAAAATCCGCCGCTTCCAATCCCGAAGCAAAAGCATGTACAAGAAGAGTTGCCGCAAAAAAATGTCCTATTTTATCCTGCCAAAGTGCATAAGCCCAATCATTTTGAAAATGAAAACTTGTTCTCTGACTACTCCACCATGCATTTCTTTGATATATATGAACGCCAATACCGGTGCCAAGATATAAAGCACCAAGTCCTATAAGAGTCGTTGAATTAACTTTCGTTTCAAGCGGATCAAATTCATATTTGGAGATATCAAATGATTTTGCCTGAAAGGAATTATTAATTTCGTTTTTTAATTCGAGTTTAAGATTATGATTACTGGTTTGAGAATATGTGGAATCGTACTTCGACTGAGCCAGAGCAGTTAAACAAAACAATAAGGAGAAAGTAATTACTGCTTTATATATTTTCATTATTCAAAAATAATAAGTATGAAATTATACAGGTTGGTCACGTTATGTTAGTCACTTAGTTTTCTCCAATCAACCTTTTATTTCAGGTTTCATTTGCGGGAAAAATATGACATCTCTTATTGAAGACTGATCTGTTAAAAGCATTACAAGCCTGTCAATTCCAACTCCGAGCCCGGCAGTCGGGGGCATTCCATATTCAAGCGCACGTAAAAAGTCTTCATCAACCTGGTGAGCTTCTTCATCGCCTTCTTCGCGAAGCTTTGATTGTCCTTCAAATCTTTTTCTCTGGTCAATCGGATCATTAAGTTCACTGAAAGCATTGCAGATTTCTCTACCACCAACATAGCCTTCAAACCTTTCAACAAGTCCCGGTTTAGATCTGTGCTTCTTAGCAAGAGGAGAAATTTCTACAGGATAATCAACTATAAATGTTGGTTGAATAAGTTCAGGTTGAATTAATACGCTAAATATTTCATCAACCTGCTTTGGTTTTCCCTGTTTCAATTCAATTCCGTTTTCCATCGAGAAATTTCTTAATTCATCATAAGTAACGGTAAGAATATCAAACCCGGTTTTTTCTTTTAACGCTTCAACCATAGAAATTCTTTTCCATGGACGAGAGAAGTTTATTGTTTTTCCTTCATTTATAATTTCAAGTTTATCATTAACTGTAAGACAAACTTTCTCAAGCATTTCTTCAACAAAATTCATCATCCATTCATAATCTTTATAAGGGACATACAACTCCATCATAGTAAATTCAGGATTGTGAGTTTTGTCCATTCCTTCGTTACGAAAATCTTTACTGATTTCGTAAACGCCATTAAATCCGCCGACAATTAATCTTTTCAAATAAAGTTCATCGGCTATTCTTAAATAAAGTTTTGTATCGAGCGCATTGTGGTGTGTGATAAAAGGTTTTGCTGCTGCGCCTCCGTAAATTGGCTGAAGTGCAGGAGTTTCTACTTCAAGATATCCATTTGAATCCAGGAAAGAACGAATTGAAGAAATTATTTTACTTCTCTTAATAAAAACATCTTTTACTTTTGGATTAACAACAAGATCAACATAGCGCTGCCTGTATCTCAATTCTTTATCGGTAAACTGATCATGAATAACTTTATTCCCCTGTTCATCAGTTGTTTCTTTTGGAATCGGTAAAGGTCTTAATGATTTTGTTAAAAGTTTAAGTGAAGTTGCGTGAACTGATGTTTCACCTGTCTTCGTTTTAAAAACAAATCCTTTAATTCCAATTATATCACCAATATCCATTAATCTGAAAGCATCATAAACATCACCAAGTTCATCCTTCTTTAAATAGATTTGAATTCTTCCTTTATCATCCTGGATATGAGCGAAAGAAGCTTTGCCCATTCTGCGGATTGTCATTATTCTCCCGGCAATGGATACTTCTCTTTTCTTGTCTGGTCTCTGCCTTGCGGAGACTGATCGTTTTCTGTATAATTTTTCTTTATATCATCAGAATCAGAGGTAACATCATAGGAATATACAAACTGTTCAATACCTTTCGCTTTAAGCTCTTCAAGCTCTTCATGCCGTCTTTTGATAAGTAAATTTATATCCTGTCCGCCTTGGCTTGCCATTGGCGAGACAGGCTGAGTATTCTCTTCCAAAAAAGCCTCCGGAATTTTAATCAGCTAAAATAAGAAAAATGAGGTAATGATGTTTAACCTTTATCAGACTATTATCTTTTACCTTTTATCAATCCTTTTGTTCTTTTATCATTTATTGAGTTTAAATAATACATTTATCAATTAATTTTAAGCATTAAATTAAATCTTATTAAGGACGATAATGATGACCAAATTTTCTTCTGTTTTGTTTCTATTCCTGTTTGTAATTCTACCTTCTTTATTTGCTCAACAAAAATTTTATTTAGATTTAAATGACAGGAGCAGGATGTTTTCAAAGTTACACTTGTGCCTGAGAAACTTTCTGATGAAAACAGATATTTACCAATTTGCTTCAACAGCGCCGGGAACTTATGAGCGAATGGATTTGGGAAGATTTGTTACATCATTTAAAGCTTATGACAAATCCGGAAATGAAATTGAAACAAAACATGAATCTATAGATCAATGGTCAATAAGCAATCCTGAGAAAGTTGCAAAAATTGTTTATGATATCGAGGACACCTGGCATACTCCTGTTGACAGTGATTATATTTTCATGATGGGCGGTTCTTCGATTGAAGATGATAATGTTCTTATTAATGGTCAATGTGTTTTCGGATATTTTCATGGAATGCAATCGGAACCGGTATATGTTAAAATAGATTATCCGAAAGATTGGCTTGCCGGAACAGCACTAAAACTTGACGATGATGGATATTATGAAGCGGAAAGTTACGACCAGATTGTTGACTCCCCTATTTTACTCGGCAAGCTCACGAAAGAATCCACGACTGTTTCTAAAACAAATGTTGATCTTTATACTTATTCAAAAACAGGATTAATAAAATCATCTGATATTTTAGAATCCATCGAAGATATACTAAAAGCTGAAGATAAATTTACAGAAGGTTTGCCGGTAGATCATTATACATTTCTTTTTCATTTTGAAGATATGAGTGCAGGAGCATGGGAACACAATTACAGTTCCGAATATGTTTACAGAGAAGATACCCTGTCTGAAAGACTGATACAAAATATTAGATCTACAGTTGCCCACGAATTTTTTCATGTTGTTTTGCCGTTAAATATCCATAGTGAGTTAATAGAAAAATTTAATTTTGAAAAGCCTGTTATGTCACAGCATCTCTGGCTTTACGAAGGTGTTACAGAATGGGCAGCAAATATTTTAGAATTAAGAGATTCCCTGATTTCTCTGGATGATTATTTAAAAGTTCTTCAACAAAAATTAACTTACGCAGAAAACTTTAGTGATACTATAAGCTTAACTTATCTCGGCGTGCACAGTGTGGATTTGCAGAAAGTCATTATGCTAAACATTTATGAAAAAGGTGCTATAGTCCCGGGATTGTTGGATATCCGACTTCTTGAACTTTCAAAGGGCAAGAGAGGATTAAGAGAAGTTATTAATGAGCTTTCACATAAATACGGACCTCACAAACCTTTTAGCGAAAAAACTTTCTTCGATGATTTTACAGCTATGACTTATCCGGAAATAGCAGATTTTTTTGATAAGTATGTAAAAGGTACAGAGCCTCTTCCTTTAAAAGAATACTATGCAAAGATCGGAATAAACTATGAGAAAGAAGCGGGCTTTGATAGCAGCCAGGTTAGTCTTGGTGTTACAGTAGGATTTGATGGTAAAAACTTTGTAATTGCCGGAGTAAATGAAGAAACGCCTAATGGTGCTAAACTGAAAGATGGAGATATAGTGGATAAAGTTGAAGGCGAAAAGCTATCTTTTATGAATGCAAGAAAAATATTTACACAAATTAATAATACTCATAAAGTGGGCGATACCATTACTATGACTGTTGTAAGAAATGGTGAACCCGTTGATTTGGAATTACAACTCTCCGCACATAAGAAAAGAATGTTTTTTCTGTTAATGAAAATGCAACTGAAAAAGAAATTGAATTAAGAAATGCTTGGATGAGGAATCTCTAAAAAAATTATGCGAAGGCATCCCTTGGACAAGATTAAAAATTTGAAAGATTGGGAAATAATAATAATATTTCCGCTTCTGTTTAATATCTAGCTTAGTTTCATAACCATCCATTAATCTTTTTTATAAAAGTTTTCAATAATGATAATAAGTCCCACATAAATTATTGCTAGATTTTCTGAGTGAGTCTACTATCTTTTATTTATGAAATCTTTTCAATGACAAAGCAAAAAATCATTAGTACTTCTTATAGCCATATGCATTATAGAAGAACGATTGAAATGCTTTTCGTATTTTGGCAAACTCACAATAATATTATTATTTTTCATCAGTGAACTTTTTAATTGTTCTCCCGAAGTTATAGCAATTTCAATAACTGAAATAGCACTTAATAGCTCTGAAATATCTTCGGGGCTTTTTTGAGAATTATAATTAAATATAAATTCCATATTTTTTTCAATCTTATTTGCTACATCAGCAAAGTTTTTAATTGAGTTAGAAATTCTAAAAGAAAAGGTTTCCACTCTTTTCGAAAATATTTTAGATTGATTTAAAAAAATTAAAGCAGTTCGATTATTTCATTTTTTTTAGAGCACTGGGATTTTTAATTTTATTTACAGCAAACTTATGTTATTTTCTCATGGATGCCTTCACAGGGTAATATAGAGTGGATTACACAACCAACGACTGCTGATCTAAAAGAATTTTTCATCCAGTTAACGGATGAAACCAGGGAATATTGCTTCTAATTATTTATGTTATTTTAATTTTGCTTGCTTTGATACCGACAAAGAAAATATCCTCCTCTGAAAATAAAGATAAGTTGAAGTGGTATAAAAAATTGATGCTAATGTGGCTTATATTTCCAATCGTATCGATGTATCTAATTTCATTTATAAAGCCAATGCTTGTGGAGCGCTATTTAATAATGTGTGTCCCACCTTTAATTATATTGGCAAGTTATGGATTAGTAAAACTAAGCCAAGTTCGTTTTAGGAATTATGTAATCTTTCCAATTGTTCTTTTAGTTATAATTTTATCGTTACAAGGTCTTAAAAAATTTTTCGATGTCAGAAATAACAACATTAATGAATGGAAACCTATAGCTGAATATGTAATTTCATCACAGCTTACCGGTGATTGTTTCTATCATGATTATCTATATTCTTCTATTCGATTAGTTATGTTGCCAAAGTAATAAAAGAAACAGGAAAAAACTTTTTATCCTGATTATGATTTAATCTCATAATCCACTTTACTTAGAAAATATTGAAAATAATTTAAGAGATTACAAAAGATTGTGGTTGGTCTTTTACTCAGGTAGAGATCTGAATAAAAAGAATGGAGCACTTTATTCGATCCGAACTGTTCTTTCCAAAAAATTCGAACTGAATTTTGCAAAGAGTCCTCAATTGATTTGGAATGACACCAGAGAAAAAAATATTCTTTTAAAACTCTATACTAAAAAATGAAATCCTCAGAAATTGAAAATAATCTTTTAAATTTTTCAATCTTGTAATTTTGTAATCTTTCAATTTCGGTTTCTCTCGATGTCGCTAATCTTGTCCAATCTTTTCTGGTGCCTTCCGCCGCCGAAGTTTGTATTTAACCAGACTTCAAGAATTGATTTTATTGTTTCTTCTCCAAGAGCTTTTGCTCCCAACACAAGAACATTTGCGTTGTTATGTTCCCTCGCACTTCTTGTTGAAAACTCATTATAACAAGTTGCAGCCCTTATTCCCCTAAGTTTATTTGCAGTTATCGCAGAAGGAATTCCGGTTGCATCTACAACAATTCCAAAGTCCACACTCATACTTTGCACTTTCTCAGCAACGGCCAAAGCAAAATCAGGATAGTCACAAGATTTTTCATCGAATGTTCCTACATCAATTACTTCAAATCCTTTTTCCGTTAGAATTTTGGAAAGAATATTTTTCACTTTAAAACCTGTATGGTCACTACCGATTACAGCTTTCTTTAATCTTACAGAAGTGTTTAGAAAATTTTCAGCATTATTTATTCTTGCAGCTTCTTCTTTAGTAACTATTTTTAGTCCGAGATCTTTTACTTTATCCTGAGCAAGAGGAGTTAAGATTTCATTTTCTCCAACCGGAATTATCTTTACTCCCGATTGGTGAAGCTTTATAATATCTAATTCAGTTATAAGTTTTTTCATAACTTTTTTTGGTCATGCTGAACTTGCCTGCCTGCAAGGCAGGTTTCAGCATCTTTCTAAATTCTTAAGATTCCGATCCCGCCGGGGCGGGACGGAATAACAAATTAAAGGTGCTCCGTTAATTTATTTATTTTAAGATGATCTACAACTTTTCTCACATCCTGGCTATGATCTCTTCTGCAGACGAGCAAAGCATCATCAGTATTAATTATAATTAAATTCTCCACTCCAATTGCAGCTGCAAACTTATTAGGTGAAAAGATAAGAGAGTCGACAGTCATATCAGTAAAAACGTTCCCTTTTATTGCGTTTCCGTCTCCATCTTTTTCAGATAATTGATAAACCTCTTCCCAGCTTCCGACATCGCTCCACATAAAGTTACCTTTTGTTAAATATACGTTACTCGATTTTTCCATTATACCATAATCAATAGAGATATTCCTTAATTGTCCATAAACAGTTGAAAGAGTTTTATCAAATTCAGATGTATTCAAATCTTTTTCTATTTTCTGCAATCCTTCAGACAATTCCGGCATTAGAGTTTTCATTTCTTCGAGTAATGAATCAACCCGCCAGATGAACATACCGCTGTTCCAGAAAAAGTCTCCGCTCTCGAGAAATCTTACTGCGGTTGCATAATTCGGTTTCTCAGCAAAAGTAAAAACTCTATGTACATTAGTATCAATTTCTTTTTCATCTATTTGAATATATCCGTATCCTGTTTCAGGTCGGCTTGGAGTAATACCTATCGTAACTAATCCTTTTGATCCGTATGCAAATTTTATTGCAGTGTTCAATGTTTTATTAAAAGATTCAACATCTCTTATAAGGTGATCGGAAGGCAGTGTTATCATAACTGCATCTGAAGCTTTTGATTTAAGAATAACAGCCGAAAGCCCGATACACGCAGCAGTATTTCTTCCGAATGGTTCACATATAATATTTCCGGGAGGAATCTGAGGAAGCTGTTTTTGTATTTCCGGCTGCTGCATTTTGTTTGTGGCAATGAAAATATTTTCATAACTAACAACATCTTTCAATCTTTCAACAGTATCCTGAATTAAAGTATTCTCACCAAAAATTTTAAGTAGTTGTTTCGGCGTTTTTTCTTTACTGCTCGGCCAGAATCTTGAACCTACTCCCCCTGCCATTATAACGGCATAAACTTTCATTCTTTTTCCTTCTTTTTTAAAGCGTTTATGTTATTTCCAAAACTCTCAGCCTTGCCAAGATAATCTGAAATATTAACCTCTTTTCCTCTTACAACTGCAGCTATAACTATTAAACATGATCTCAGCGCTTCAATAGTTTCTTTTTCTGCTTTGAGTGTTCCGGCTTTTATTAGTTTTAAAGAATCTGCAACAATAGAATGCATGTTCGACAAAATATCAAAACCATTTTTCCGGGAAAGCTCCGAATTTTTTCCCATTATTTCCGCAAACTCATCAATCTTTTCCGGTAAGATTTTTCCTTCCGATATTTCGGCTAAAACTGAATCCATAGGCTTAATCTGTTTAAGGATTGCTTCTTCAAATCCTGCAAATGATATTTCCTTATCTTCTGTAATTGTCGCTTTGTTAGCATCTGTTGTCTCTTCCAATCCGGAATCAGTTTCTGTTACTATATTTTCTTTCTGATCATCTTTCAATTTGCTTAGAGCGTTTCTCAAGTTACTATTATCATTACTTAACAACTGGTTTAAATCTTTTACAAGCTGTTGACTATGAGCTCTAAACTTTTCAGATAATGTTAGAATATCAATCGGTCCCTTGGTAAGATAAGAATACATTTCGTGAAGCTTTATCGCCATCGTTGAAAACTCAGTAATCTTTTTCATCTTAATCAGATTATCTTCAATTGAATTCGATTTTTGTAAAACATCTCTTATGAGTGATATTGTTTCGACTTGCTGTGAATTTAAACGCAGGTTACTTGCGGCTACTGAAATGCTTTGTGTTAGATATTGTTTTATTACGCCCATACTACTCGTATATTCTTGGTAATCTTTTAGTAATACCACATGTTATTTCATACGGAATTGTATCAATTGCTTTTGCAAGATCCCAGGCTGTTATACTTTTGTTTTTATCTTTACCCATAAGAGTTACTTTCTCACCAACTTTTATATCAGATTCGCCAACATCGAACATAGTTCTGTCCATTGTAACAATTCCAACCTGGTTAAAAACTCTTCCGTTTATTATAGCTTTAGCCTTATTCGATAATCCTCTCCTGTAACCATCTGCATAACCAACAGGAACAGAAATTATTTTTGTCTTCTTAGTAGCCGTAAATTTTCTTCCATAGCTAACGCTTTCACCTTTATCTATTTCTTTAACAGTTGTAACAATCGACCTAACAGACATAACAGGTCTTAATTTAATTGATTCGCTCGTTTCATCTGATGGATAATATCCATATAAAGATATTCCGCATCTTACCATATCAAAATACGTTTCAGGCAAATCTAGTATTGCAGCACTGTTTGCCGTATGCAATAACCCAAAGTTAATTTTTTCATTACGCAATTTACTAATCAATTTGTTAAATCTTTTTAACTGCAAAAGAGTAAAGTTTTTATTTTTCGAATCTGATTCTGCAAAGTGAGTATAAATTCCATCTATAATAAATTCTTTTCTTGCCGAAAGATCTTTTATAAAATTAAAAGCTTGATCATAATTAATTCCAAGCCTGTTCATTCCTGTATCAACTTTTATATGAACTTTAATCTTCTTTTTGTGGTTTGAATTTCTGAAAGCATTTTTTAACGTATCAATATGCCTTTTGTTGAACACTGTTGCTATAAGATCATACTTTAAGCAAATGTTTGCATTCTCTTTTTCAAAAGGATCAAACACAATTATCCTGCTTTTTATACCGTTTTCTCTTAGTTCCAAAGCTTCAGAAGGAAATGATACTGCGTAAAAATCAGGTTTGTTTTTCCCCAATGTATTCAGATATTTTACAACTTTTACAGCGCCATGACCGTACGCATCCGCCTTTACAACTGCCATAAACTTTGTTTGTCCTATTTTCTTTCTGATCTGAAGCAAGTTATATTTCAAATTTGAAAGATGTATAACAGCCTGAGAGGAATGCATCAAACTATTGTATATTATTGATTTGTTAAAATATAGTTTTAATAGAAGTTATAATCAATTAAAGCTGATTCGTTTAACATTTAACTACAAATCTGCATGAATTTAATATTCTAAAATCAAACATGAAATTTACAACAATTATTTTTTATATAACTATAGACCATTGATTAGTTTATAACAAATAATTCCCGAAAAACAGAATTTCATTTCTCAGTTGAGAGAAAAACAATATTTTAACAAAATGTTTTATTAAGATAGAGTTTATATAAAGCACATTAATTATATATTCAGGTGGCATATATATTGAATTTACCTGATGAATTTTAACGAAATGTTTAACTTACTTTTTCCGTTGAGGATTTTCTTGACATTACCTGAGGGTTGTTTTAATTTTTCATTGAATATTGGAGAGTTTTAGTAAATGCTTACAGAGTTTGGCAAAATTTTCATCTTTATGCTGGTTGCCATGCTTTTTACAGTTGTCGCGATTTTTGTAGCTCGCTTAATAAGACCTGCCCGACCAACGTACGAAAAACTTTTAACCTATGAATGTGGTGAAGATATTATTGGTTCGCCGTGGGTTAAATTTAATATCAGGTTTTATGTTGTAGCTCTTATCTTTTTAATTTTTGATGTTGAAGTTGTCCTTTTAATTCCATGGGCTTTGGTTTATCAGCAATTCGGTTTCGGCGGTTACCTGGTAGGTTTTATATTTCTTTCCTTGCTTGGTCTGGGCATGGCTTATGAGTGGCGCAAAGGTGATCTTGAATGGGTAAGACCGGAATTGAGAAATTCTGCTATTAAGAAGCCTGTCATTAAGAAAGAAATTTTAAAAGAAGAGACGGTTGTTTGAGTTTATGGGAATTTTAGATCAACAATTTACTAATGATAATATTGTAATTGCCAAAACAGAAGACCTTCTTAACTGGGCGCGTTTATCTTCGCTCTGGCAGGTAGGATTTGGATTAGCCTGTTGTGCAATTGAAATGATGGCAACTTCTGCTTCTCATTATGATTTTGACAGGTTCGGTGTAATACCTAGACCTTCGCCAAGGCAATCTGATGTTATAATAATTTCGGGAACTGTAACGTTGAAGATGGCTATAAGAGTAAAAAGACTCTATGAACAAATGCCTGATCCGAAGTATGTTATTTCAATGGGAAGTTGTTCAAACTGCGGCGGTCCTTATTGGGAGCATGGTTATCATGTTCTTGAAAGGAGTTGACAGAGTTATTCCTGTTGATGTATATGTTCCCGGTTGTCCTCCCCGCCCTGAAGCTCTGCTAGAAGGCTTGTTAAAGCTTCAGGAAAAAATCCGTTACGAATCTCTTGTAAAGAAATCTGCATGAAAACTTCCGAAGAAATTTATAAATCATTAAAAGAGAAATTCGGCGATTCTATTATTGAGTTTAATTCTTCTCTTCCGGTTGAATCTTTTATAATCGTAAATCCTTTATCAATAGATGAAGTTTGTCTTTTCTTAAAAGATAATGAAGAATTTAAGTTTGATAGTCTTATGTGTCTTTCAGGTATCGATGATGCAAATGGTGAAAAGAAAACAAATGATGATGGAAGTAATATAATTGCTGGAGGAACATTAAGCGTATTCTATCATCTTGAATCAATTGAATTAAAACATAAAGTAACACTTAAAGTTTCTGTTACCAGAGATAATCCCGAAGTAAAATCAGTGGCAGGTATTTGGAGACATGCCGACTGGCATGAACGGGAAGCTTATGATCTTATTGGAATAAAATTTCTCAATCATCCCGACCTAAGAAGAATTCTTATGCCTTATGATTGGGAAGCGGGACATCCTTTAAGAAAAGATTATCAGAATCCTGAATTTTACCAGGGAATGAAAGTTCCTTACTGATGTATGATGGAAAATGGTTGATGGAAGATGGGAAAATCAAATTTTTTGACTTTTGAGTTTGAATTAAAAGGATGACATTAACTACGGAAAATATTGAAACCGAAACCGGCTTAAAAACCGAAGAGATGATTCTTAACATGGGTCCGCAGCATCCTTCTACTCACGGTGTGCTAAGACTCGAGCTTAATCTTGAAGGTGAGATAATTACAAAAGTAATTCCTCACATTGGTTACCTACACAGATGTTTTGAAAAACATGCCGAAGCAATGACATATCCCCAGGTTATTCCTTACACTGACAGAATGGATTACCTTGCTTCAATGTATAATGAATTCGGTTATGCTCTTGCAGTTGAAAAGCTTCATGGAATTCAAGTACCGGAAAGAGTTGAATATATAAGAGTAATAATGGGAGAACTTCAAAGAATTGCTTCTCACCTTGTTGCGTTAGGAACTTACGGCGCTGACATCGGAGCTGTTACACCATTTCTTTTTTGCTTCAGAGATAGGGAAAAAATATTAAGTCTTTTTGAAATGACGTGTGGTGCAAGACTTCTATACAATTATATCTGGGTTGGCGGCTTATCTCATGATCTTCATCCTGATTTCATTCGTCTTGCAAAAGAGTTTGTAGTTTACTTCAGACCAAAAATTAAAGAGCTTAATGATCTTCTTACAAACAATAAAATTTTTATTGAAAGAACTGCAAACGTTGGAATACTTCCACTTGATACAGCAATCAATTATGGAATTACAGGACCAATGTTAAGAGCAAGCGGTTTGAAATGGGATTTAAGAAAAGATGATACTTACTCTGTCTATAACAAATTTGATTTTGATATTCCTGTTGGGGAAGGCACAGTAGGAACAGTCGGAGATTCGTGGGACAGATATTATGTACGTATTCTTGAGATGGAACAAAGCCTGAAAATTCTTGAGCAGGCATTAGATCAGATTCCTGAAGGAGATATTGCTTCTGCAATTCCTAAGAGAGTTAAACCACCAGTTGGACAGGTTTACAGCCGTGTTGAAGGTCCGCGTGGGGAGTTAGGTTACTTTATAATCAGTGACGGATCCGTTAATCCTTCTCGCGTAAAAGTAAGAGGTCCTTCCTTTGTTAACCTTGCAATTATGGATGAGCTTTGCAAAGGACACATGGTTGCGGATATTATTGCAATCCTTGGAAGTATTGATATAGTTCTCGGCGAGGTTGACAGATGATTTACGATTATCTATTTAAACTTACCGGAAGTGAAATTTGGGCAGGAGTAATTCAAAGCTTCTTCCCTCTTTTTCTTTTCATACTTCCGTTTGCACTTTTTGCAGTCTGGCTGGAAAGAAAAGTTTCTGCACATATGCAGGACAGGCTTGGACCGATGAGAGTTGGTTACCACGGTGCTTTACAAACGATAGCTGATATTCTTAAGCTTCTTCAAAAAGAAGATATAGTTGCTACAGAAAATGATAAATCACTTTTTAACCTTGCACCGGTAATAGTTTTTGTCGGCAGCTATGCTGTCTTTGCTGCTATTCCTTTTTCAGGAGCTTACATCGGTTCAGAAATAGACCTTGGATTATTCTTTATTATTGCTGTATCAGGTTTGGTTGTTGCGGGAATTCTGATGGCAGGCTGGTCATCCAATAATAAATATTCTTTACTTGGAGCAATGAGGTCGGTAGCTCAAATTATTAGTTATGAAATTCCGACAATCATTGTTGTTCTAACAATTGTAATGATAACGGGCACACTTAGCTTATATAAGTTAAGTGAATTGCAATCCGGTCATTTCTGGAACTGGATGATATTTGGCGGACCAGGTTCTGATTTGCACAAATTTTTATTCATCCCGTTTATGTTCATCGGTTTCATAATACTTTATATAAGTACACTTGCAGAAGTAAACCGCACGCCGTTTGATATTCCTGAAGCAGAATCAGAATTAGTTGCAGGATATCATACGGAATATTCCGGGAATGAAATTCGCAATGTTTTTCCTTGCTGAATATGCAAATATGTTTGCTGTTTCTGCAATAGTTGCTGCTGTCTTCTTTGGCGGATACCAGTCACCGTTCGGTTATCTTGGGAATACATTACACCTGCCATGGCTAATTCCAATCGAACAATTCTTTTGGTTCACAGCTAAAGGATTATTTTTTGTTTTTGTTCAAATGTGGTTGAGATGGACTTTACCAAGATTAAGAGTTGATCAACTGATGGCAGTCTGTTGGAAATATCTTATACCAATTTCTTTTGTTAACCTTATTATAGTTGGATTAATTTCGGTTCTGTGATGCAATATTTCAGTGAAGCTATACAATCATTAAAGACAGTGTTTATAGGTATGAAAGTTACCTTTAAACATTTGTTTGTTCCGGCAGTTACTATACAATACCCGGATATAAGACTTGCTTTACCTGAACGTGAACGAAACAGACTTTATGTTAATATGGATGATTGCATCGGATGTGATCAATGTGCGAGAGCTTGTCCTGTTAATTGCATTACAATTGAAACAGTAAAAAGTTTACCCGAAGAAGACCTTGGAAAAACTTCTAATGGAAAACGGAAAGCTCTTTGGGTAACTCAATTCGATATTGATTTTGCAAAGTGCTGCTATTGTGAGTTGTGTGTTTTCCCCTGCCCTACCGAATGTATTTACATGACTGATGTTTATGAATTCTCCGAATATAAAAGGAACGATTTTATTTTCAACTTTGTTACACTAACACCGGAAGAAGTTATTCAGAAAAGAGAAAACTTTGCAAAGCTTGAAGCTGAAAAAGCTCGCCTAAAGGCGGAGCAAGCCGCTCAAAAAGCTGAAGCCGCTGCAAAGGCTGCAGCTGAAAAAAAATCTGCTGACCAATCTGAAAAGAAAGATAAATGATATGAGTGTTTACGATTTAATGTTTTATCTTTTTGCGGGACTAACACTTGTTTCCGCATTCTTTGTCGTTACTCTCAGGAATATTGTTTATTCGGCTTTCTTTCTTTTGTTTACTTTCTTCGGAGTTGTTGGACTTTACGTTCTTCTTGCAGCAGATTTTATTGCAATTGTTCAGCTTGTGGTTTATGTAGGAGGAATTTTAATACTCCTGCTGTTCGGTGTTATGCTCACAAATAAAATTACAAATGTTCAGATTAAGACCGGAACTTTCCAGCTTCTTCCGGCAATTGTCGGAGTAGGATTATTTATGGGAATCCTCGTGGAGACAATGATAAATACCAAGTGGAAAATTTCTCCGGCAGAAATTCCAACAACAACTGCATACAATATCGGAACTTTACTTCTCCAGGATTATGTAATTGTTTTTGAACTGCTCGGAATTTTATTGTTAGTCGCTTTAATCGGTGCAGCATCTATGGCGAGGAGATAACAATGATACATGTAGGATTAAATCATTTTCTAATTGTAAGTACAATTTTATTTTCTTTCGGGATATTCGGAATTGTAACCAGGAAAAATGCTGTAATGGTTTTGATGGGAATCGAACTTATACTTAATGCTGCAAACATTAATTTTGTTGCTTTTGCACGGTACGGAAACTTCGGTTATAACGGACAGATTATGGCGTTGTTCGTAATAATTCTTGCAGCCGCAGAAGCTGCAATTGCATTGGCTATAGTTTTAAATATTTACAAAAATTTCTCAAACGTTAACGTTGATGAAATTGATAATTTAAAGGAATAGGAAACCAAATCTCAAAAGTCAAAACTCAAATCTGAGATTTGAAATTTGAGATGCCTGACGGCAGTCAGTTTAAGATTTGAAATAAAAAATGACCGAATCATCACTTATACAGTTAGCAGTTGTCCTTCTTTTTCTTCCGTTGTTAGGATTTATCCTATCAATCTTTCTCGGGAAAAAGATTAAACAAATGTTCTGGGTAGAGAATCTTATAATATTTCTTGGGCTGGTGGGCTCAATTGTTCTGGCATATTATAAATTAAGTTTCTTCGATAATAAAATAACCGGCGAGTTTACCTGGATTGATCTTAGTAATTCTTCTTTGCTTGGCGCAGTAAAAATAGAACTTGGGGTTTTGATCGATAATATTTCTGTAATAATGCTGGTAACTGTTTATATCATCTCCTTTGTTGTCCACGTTTTTTCAATAGATTATATGAAAGGTGATAAAAGGTACAACCGCTACTTTGCTTATCTCGGTATTTTCACTTTTTCGATGAACGGAATTGTACTTACTCATAACTTCTTAATGATGTATATCTTTTGGGAGCTTGTAGGATTATCATCATACCTGTTGATAGGATTTTGGTTTGAAAAGAAATCTGCTTCAGATGCTGCGAAGAAAGCTTTTATTGTAAACCGAATCGGCGACATCGGAATGTTAATTGGTATCTTAATGATATTTACTAATTATCATACCTTTACATTCGATAAAATATTTTTAGCAATCTCTAACGGACATCTTCCATTCAATAGCGGTTTCTGGCTTACAGTTACTGGCATTTTATTGTTTTGTGGAGCTGTCGGAAAATCTGCTCAATTCCCTCTTCATGTCTGGCTTCCTGACGCAATGGAGGGTCCGACTCCAGTTAGCGCTTTAATACATGCAGCAACAATGGTTGCTGCCGGAGTTTATTTTATCACAAGGATTTTTCCAATCCTAAGCGGCGATGCTTTATTTGTCATTGCAATAATCGGTGCAATATCAGCTTTTATTCCTGCGACAATTGCATTAACTCAAAATGATATTAAAAAAGTTTTGGCTTACTCAACTATAAGTCAGCTTGGATATATGATAATGGCGCTCGGTGTTGGCGCTTATACTTTTGCATTCTTTCACTTAATCACTCATGCTTTCTTCAAAGCTTGCTTATTTCTTGGTTCGGGTTCAGTAATTCATTCAATGCACCATGAACAGGATATAAGAAATATGGGTGGATTAAGAAAGAAAATGCCTTTGACTTATTATACATTTTTAGTTGCGTCTCTTGCACTTTCGGGCATTCCTCTTACATCAGGATTTTTAAGTAAAGATGGAATACTTGCCGGCAGTTATGCATTTGCTTCAATTACAGGTCATTGGCTTTTTCCTATAGTTGGATTTTTAGTTGCGATACTTACTGCGTTTTACATGTTCAGATTAATAATCTTAACATTTCATGGTCAGCCGAGAGATCAACATAAATATGAACATGCAAAAGAATCTAAATTTGCAATGGCGATGCCGCTTGTTGTGCTTTCAACATTATCACTTTTTATATGGTTCACACCAAATCCATTTAACCCGGATGCAGGATGGGTTTTATCAAGCTGGGTAAAAACTCCTGAACTTTCTGTTCCTGATGCATCTAGATATTCTTTTATGCAGAAAGGTCCTGTTGCTGAACCGAGCGGAGAAAAAGTTGAGGTTGTTAAACCTGAAATGATTTACTCATCAACTTATACAGAAGCAATGCACCATGCTCATATTCCTGCGATGATTCTCTCTTTAATTATGGCTTTGTCAGGAATTGTGTTTGCATTCTTATTCTATCAATACAAAAAACTCGATGTTGATAAACTCAAAGAGAAATTCAAACCGCTTTATAATCTTTCATACAACAAATGGTATTTCGATGAGATTTACGAGGCAACATTCGTTGCGGGAACAATCGGCATAAGCAGACTCTTAGCCTGGTTCGATAATAAAGTTGTCGATGGAATTGTAAACGGTTCTGCAACAGTAACAAAGTGGTTCTCCAATTTCAGTGGAACTTTTGATAATGTAATTGTTGATGGCATAGTAAACTTTGTCGCTTACTTAAGCGGAATATTAGGATTGTTCTTTAGAAAATTCCAGACAGGAAAAGTTCAGACTTATATAGTTCTTGTAATTTTTTCAATAGTGATTTTATTGTTTTTATTTAAACCATTTTAGATTTGAAATAAACAGGTAATAAAAATGTATAGCAGTTTTCCGATTCTATCACTTATAACATTCCTTCCGATAATAGGAATGTTTATAGTTTTGGCTTTGCCCAAAACAAGAAGCACATTAGTTAAAAGCATTACAATTGCTGTAACAGGTTTACAACTTGTCCTGGCTTTGATAATCCTCGGCAGTTACAATTATTCTCTCGGAGGAATAAACGATGCTTCATCTTTCCAGTTCATTGAAAAATTCAGCTGGATAAACATCACAGGCTTCTCCTGGATTGGACAAATTAAAATCGATTACTTCCTTGGCATAGATGGTTTAAGTGTGCTGATGGTTCTTCTTAACTGCTATAATAACTTTTGTTGCTGCTATTTCATCATGGAATATTAACAAATCAGTTAAAGGATATTTTGCTCTCTTTCTTTTACTAGATACAGGAATGATGGGAGTTTTTGTTGCTCTCAATTTCTTCCTCTTTTACATTTTCTGGGAACTTATGCTTCTCCCTATGTACTTCCTTATCGGTGTCTGGGGCGGACCAAGAAAAGAATATGCTGCTATAAAGTTTTTCCTTTACACTTTGCTCGGTTCTGTTTTTATTTTGATTGTAATGATCGGGTTATACTTCAGCACTTATGAAACACTTGCCGACGGAACAAAAGTATTTACTTTTAATATGTTGGCAATGATGAATTCTGCAAATTATACGGCAGGCGGAATATTGTCGCCGTTAAATCCGGATAACCTAAGATTTATTGCTTACATAGCTTTGTTCATCGGGTTTGCAATTAAAATACCTATGTTCCCTTTCCACACGTGGCTTCCCGATGCACACGTTGAAGCACCGACACCTATAAGTGTTATTCTTGCCGGTGTTCTTTTGAAAATGGGTACTTATGGAATATTAAGAATATCGTTTCCGGTATTTCCTGAAATTACTCACCAACTCATCTGGTACATTGCGCTGTTTGGAATGATTAATATTATTTACGGTGCTTTATGTGCAATGGCACAAAAAGATTTTAAGAAGTTGATAGCGTACTCGTCTGTCTCTCATATGGGTTTTGTAATGCTCGGCATGGCTTCCTTAAATACATTAGGAATTTCGGGAGCCGTACTTCAAATGTTCAATCATGGAACTATCACTGCAATGCTCTTCTTAATTGTTGGAGTTGTTTATGATAGAGCTCATACACGTGGAATCGATGATTTCGGCGGACTCGCTACCCAAATGCCGATCTATACAGGCTTTGCAACAGTTGCTTTCTTTGCGGCAATTGGTCTTCCAGGATTAAGCGGATTTATTTCTGAATCATTTGTGTTTCTCGGCGCTTTCGGTTCACAGTTGATAAGAGTGATTACTATTATTTCTACACTTGGTATTCTCCTGGGTGCAGGTTATATGCTCTGGACTTTGCAGAGAGTTTTCCTTGGTAACTTAAGAGAAAAATGGTCGGGTCTTTCAGATCTTAATTTTAGAGAATATGTGATGTTTATTCCGTTAACTGCAATAATAATTTTTGTAGGAGTTTATCCTTCTTCAATGCTTAATCTGATGAACTCATCAGTTAATGCAATGGTTAAGTTTATGACTGACGCACAAGTGCTTTATGGATCATTAGGAGGATTTTAGTTGTATTTAGTCATTCCGAACTTGTTTCGGAATCTCCTGATTTTTGAAAGATGCTGAAACAAGTTCAGCATGACAATATTGAACAAATAATATTAGAATTAAAGTGAATTTTCAATCTTTAATAAATAGTCTTCAATATATAAAACCGGAAATTGTTATCGCGGTTGTAATTGTTCTTATTGTTACAACTGATTTAATAATGGGAAAGAATAAATCTCTTCTTCCCTGGATTTCAATTGGCGGATTAATTGTTGCATCGTTTTTTGTAATTGAACAGTTCAGCTTTAAAGCGGTTTCTTCTACTACTAATGGTTCATTCGGACTGATTACCGCTGACCCATTCGGTGCATACTTTAAAATAATTGTGATAGTTCGCTTCAATTATTATTATACTTTTCTCTCTTTCATCAAATGAAATAAAGGAGGCTTTTGACCGCCAGGGTGAGTATTACACACTTATCTTCGGAATGATTCTCGGAATGTTCTTTATGATCTCTTCCGCAGATCTTATCCTGATTTATCTTTCAATCGAACTTTTGTCTTTATCATCTTATGTGCTTGCAGGATTCACAAAACATTCATTACGAAACAGCGAAGCTTCACTTAAATATATTATTTATGGCGGATCTTCAAGCGGCATAATGCTTTTCGGTATCTCTATTATTTATGGATTAACCGGCACAACAAATCTTTATACGCTGAACTCATTTTTACAACAGCCCCAGGTTGGCGGATTTGTTTTCTGGTTAGCAGGTATTTTAATTTTTACGGGAATAGGTTTTAAGATTTCTGCTGCACCTTTCCATTTCTGGACTCCCGATGTTTACGAAGGCGCTCCGATAACAATTACAGCTTACTTATCAGTTGCAAGTAAAGCCGCAGGTTTTGCACTCTTGATAAGATTTATCAAAGTAACATTTATTCAGTCAGTTGATGCCGCCGGTTACTGGCATTTGCTTCATATAATTGATTGGAAAACATTTATTGTCCTTATCTCGATACTGACGATGACACTCGGCAACTTTGCCGCACTATGGCAGAGCAATATGAAAAGGCTTCTCGCTTATTCGAGCATTGCACACGCTGGTTACCTGCTTCTTGGTCTTGCTGTTTTATCCAACCAGGGATTAACTGCAATACTTATTTACTTTGCTGTTTATGCTTTTATGAATCTCGGCGCTTTCTTTGTTGTAATGATAATTGCCAACAAAATCGGAAGCGAAGAAATTGATGATTACAAAGGACTCGGTTACTCGATGCCTTTCCTCGGATTTTCTATTGCAGTTTTCCTTGTTTCATTAACTGGAATTCCTCCTACGGCAGGTTTTATTGGAAAGCTTTATATCTTTATCGCTCTCGTAGATGCAAAGATGATTGCAGTTGCTGTCATTGCGTTACTCAACACAGTTGTATCACTTTATTATTATATAAAAGTCTTGAAGAATTTATATTTAATAAGACCGGAAAAAGAATTGCCTGTTGTTCCCATCTCCCCTTCTGCATTTGCTATGTTAATTGTTTTACTCGTTCCAATATTTCTCTTTGGAATTTACTTCACGCCTCTTGTAAACTTTGCAAAAAGTTCAATAGGATTGATGGGATTTTAGACTGTCAGTCTTGAGCGGAGTCCAAAACTAACATTGCACCAGTAGTTTACTTCCTTGAATGGTTGATTGACAGAATGATTGAATGAATCCAATCAAAACAAGTCTCATTCAAACATTCATCCATTCAGCCAATCAAAGTTGTAGTTTACAGTTCGTTCCTCTTGTTTCTCTTTTTCTAAAAATTTATGTTTGAATCGCAATTAAGAAAGAGAACGCTTGTGAAAATAAAAGCAATAATAACGGGCACAACTGGAATGGTTGGAGAAGGTGTCCTCCACGAATGCCTTAATCATCCTGATGTCGAATCTGTTCTTGTAATTAATAGAAGATCATGTAACGTTCAGCATGCAAAATTAAAAGAGATCATTCACACTGATTTTTATAACCTGACAAGGATAGAAGATCAACTTTCGGAATTTAATGCTTGCTTTTTTTGTTTGGGAACAACTTCTATTGGAAAGAGTGAAGAAGTTTACACATACATAACTTTTGATCTTACCAAAGCATTTGCAGATACTCTTGTTAAACTTAATCCTGAAATAGTTTTTTGTTATGTCTCTGGTTCAGGGACAGACAGCACAGAAAAAGGCAAAATTATGTGGGCAAGAGTAAAAGGCAGAACAGAGAATTATCTTATAAAACTTTTTCCGAAAGCCTATATGTTTCGCCCCGGATTAATAATTCCAACAAAAAGTTTGAGAAATACATTAACTCCTTATAAAATTTTAGCTCCTTTAATCCCTGTTGTAAAATTACTCTTCCCAAAATTTGTATGCTCCTTAAAGGAAATTGGAATCGCAATGATAAATTCTATTACAAAAGGATATGGGAAAAATGTTTTGGAAGTTCAAGACATTAAGAAACTGGCAATGAAATAATATTAAAACAAAACCATTAAAATGGATATACTTTAGTCCCTTTAGGGACGACATATTTTTAGAAAAAATTACCAACATAAATCTAAGTCCCGTAGGGACGAAATAGAGGCTTTGGCTAATACGTTTACTAAATTAAATTCTATCCCGTCCCTACGGGACTTTGCATTATTTTCCCGCTCTCATTATCTATAATTATTTTGTCCCTAAAGGGACAGGAAACGAAAAATATTTCAGTATTTTTCAGCTGTTAATAACTGGACTTTTATGTACGAGTATAAACAAAATGGTTTCTTTGCTCAGGTCACCGGGAAGATGGAAACTCTTTGTGAAGAGGAACTAATTGAACTCGGTGCAACGGAAACCAAAACCACATACAAAGGAGTTTATTTTAAATGCTGATATCCCTACTCTTTACAAAATCAATTACACATCACGACTTCTTTCACGTGTTCTTGCACCATTAGTAACTTTTCCCTGTCATACAACTAACACACTTATTCAAAAAGCAAAGAAAATACATTGGGAAGATTTTTTATCGAATAAAAAAACATTTGCTATCAGTTCTTCTGTTTCAAAAAGCAGGATTACAAATTCACTCTATGCATCTCAATGTTTAAAGGATGGAATTGCAGATTATTTCAGGGATAAATATGGAAAGCGTCCCGATGTTGAAGTTGTAAATCCTGATGTACGCTTTAATCTTCATATTGAAAAAGATATGGCTGTAATAAGTCTTGATACATCGGGTGAATCGCTGCATAAAAGAGGTTACAGACTTCTTGCCGGTGAAGCGCCAATGCAGGAAACTCTTGCGGCGGCAATAATTCGTCTTAGTAAATGGGATGGAGAAAATCCTTTATGGGATCCGATGTGCGGCTCGGGAACAATTCTCTGTGAAGCATTAATGCATTACTGCAGAATTCCTGCACAAAAGCTTCGTAAGAAATTCGGATTTTTTAATTTGCCTGATTTCGACCGCAATGCCTGGAATAAAGTAAAAGAAGAATTTGATAGTAAGATCCGTCCCTTGCCAAAAAATATTATTAGCGGAAGTGATAAATCGCAGCAAGCAATAGAAGTTGCAAAAGATAATCTTTCACATCTTCCCTATTCTGATTCTGTTGATCTTTCCGTTAAACCTTTTCAGCAGGTAAAAGAATTTTTAGAACGGAACTTTAATAACAAATCCTCCTTACGGTATAAGGCTTGGTGAGATTGAAGAAGTGCATACGCTTTATAAAGAATTGGGCGACTTTCTTAAAACTAATTGTACCGGCACTTCTGCATTTATTTATACAGGCAACCCGGAACTGCGAAAATTTATTGGACTTAAAACAACGAGAAGAATTCCTCTTGATAATGGTAAATTGGAAGGAGTGCTTTTACAGATTGATAGCTATAAAGGAAGTAAGAAAAAGAAATGGGAAGAATGATTTTGGATACGTCAGAGAAAGAATTTTTATATTGCAGATTGAAGTCCCGTTAGGGACTATATATTTATAGAAAAAGATTTCCCTAGATAACATCAAGTCCCGTAGGGACGAAATGGAGTTTGCTATGGCTAATACATTTACGCAAATCTATCTCCATCTTGTTTTTGCTGTGCAGAACAGAATCTCTCTCATTCAACCTGAATGGAAAGATGAATTATATAAATACATTACCGGAATCATTCAAAACAACAATCATAAATTAATTGCTATAAACGGAATGCCTAATCATCTCCATATTGCTGTGGGTTATAAACCTCATCAATTAATTCCTGGTTTACTGCAAGATATAAAGGGAGATTCATCTAAATGGATAAACAAAAAGAAATTTGTTAGAGGAAAATTTATTTGGCAGGAAGGTTATGGGGCTTTTTCTTTTTCGCATTCGCAAATTGATCAGGTTGTAAACTATATTAATAATCAGGAGCAACATCATAAAAGGCAGACATTTCAGAAGGAATATTTACAGCTATTGAAAAAATATGATATTCCATTTGATGAAAAATATATTTTGTTAGATGTTGAATAGTTCTATGTCGTCCCTACAGGACGATAATAATTGTTTTTTATGGTTTCTATAAATATTTTGTCCCTAAAGGGATAATCCTAATAGCAGTGAACATTTGATAATGTTAAATTAGTCTGCCTAAAGTCAGATAAAAAGAGTTCTTTTCCGTCGAGGCTTTACTCGCCTGAGACAAGTACAGATTGATAGTTGTAAGAAAGTAAGAAAAAGAAATGGGAGTAAAGACACTGGGGACTGGTGAAAAATGCAAATATTTGTTAGGTTAAGTTAAATGCAATATTTTATTATTATTTTTATTGATAAATATTATGTTTAATTACAATAAAATACTAAAATGAAAATTAACTCAATAAAAATTGAAAAACTTTTTGAAATATTTGACTACAATATTTCATTAGAAAACAGTGAAAACCTCTTAATGATAACAGGCCCAAATGGCTTTGGAAAAACAATGATATTGAATATTATTTTTAATCTTTTCAATAGGAAATTCTTGTTTTTTCAAAAGCTAGTGTATGAGAAAATAACAGTTTCCCTCGATGGAAATATTTCAATTATAATTTCTAGGAAAATGGACGGAGAAAAACCTCATGTCAAATTTTTATTTGTTCAAAACAATAAAGAAATAGATACTTTTGATTATTCCGATAAGCTAGAAACGGATATTGAAAGAACAATTCAAAGATACTTACCAATCAGAAGATTGGATGCTTCAAGATGGATAGACCATCGCACAGAAAAAATTTTAACTATAGATGATCTTATCAACGAATACGCTGATCAATTACCCGAGGAAAAGTAAGTAAAAATTTGCTAAGGATTAAATCAAAGAAAACAAATGAAATTCTTGATTCTATAAAGGTTCATTTAATACGAGAACAAAGGTTATTTAAAAAAGTTCAAAACAATGAACGAAATTATCGTGAGGAAAAAGATCAAACGGTCATGATTGAAACCATTCAGACCTACGCGAAAGAATTAAGGCAAATAATATCGCAGAATCTGCAACAGTCTTTCAGAACATCTCAGCAACTTGATAGTAGTTATCCTGATCGTCTAGTGAAAGAGAAGAATAAATTGACAGAAGAAGACTATAATGTTCGTTTCGATAAACTAAAAGAAAAACAAGAAAAATTGGCAAACAATGGATTATATGAGAGTAAGCAACAGTTTTTGGGCTATAGTAAAGATGATTCTAAAGCTCTATTAGTTTATCTAAATGTTTTAGAAAAAAAACTAAGTGTGTTCGATAATCTTCTTGAGAAACTTGAACTATTTAAGGGTATTCTTAATGAAAGAAGATTTACATTTAAGACTATACAAATTGATAGAGAAAATAGGATTTTATTTTCGAACTAGCAAAGGAAAGGAATTAGAATTAAATCAACTTTCTTCTGGTGAACAACATGGAAGTCGTTTTACTTTATGAATTGATATTTAATGCGAAACAAAATATCCTTGTTTTAATAGTATGAACCTGAAATTTCATTACACGTTACTTGGCAGAAAGAACTTTTAAATGATCTATTAAAAATTATTGAGATTCAAAATATTCAGGTATTAATTGCTACATACTCTCCTTCTATTATCAATGATAGATGGGATTTAGTTTATAATCTAGAAAAAGTTGATTCTGATGAAAAAACAAGATATATCTTACCAAGAAAAATTAAATGAATTACGACTTGATATTTCCCATCTTAAAAGTAGTGGAATCGTATTTGTCCTTTTGGAAGGTTATGGAGATATAAGGCTTTTTAGAAAATTATTTAATCCTAATACCTGCAAAGTTGAAAGGATTCCGGGCGGCAAATTCAAGCTTGAAGAATGCATTGGGGTATTAGTAAACATATATCCTTTTATAATTGGAATTAGAGATGCAGATTTTGTTCATTTGAAGAAAGATGAATATGTGAACAAAAATATTTTTCTAACAGATTTACATGATAGAAATGACAATAATTTCAGAGGATGAAGTATTCAATGCAGTGGTTTTTGAGTTTACAGATTTACCAAAGGATAAACATTTTGAATTAAGAGATAACATGATAGCTTCAATTCTAAAAATTAGCTATTTAAAATGGTTAAATGACCTAGAAATTTTGGAATACAGATTCGATGTGGGATTTCAAGATTTAATATCATTCGCCAAATTTGAAATAGATTTTGACCAATATTATTCTAGGGTTTTATCCAAATCTCCCAATGCAAAACTAACTGATAAATTGATAATTGAAGATAAAATCAAGGCACTGAAAAAAACTAATCCAAGTTTACTTCAACTTTGTAATGGACATTATCTAATTATAGCTTTATTAACGAATATTCAAAACACGTTAGAAAAATTCGAAATATTAATGAAGAAACTCTGGCTAGTTCTTGTAGGATGACATTTACTTTTAACCATTACAGTAAAACCAAATTATATAATGACACTAAATTTTGGGCGGACAAAAATAAATGTTCAATTTATTAGAAAGGATATTTTCGCAATTATATTAGCTTTTCTTCCCCTTTAACTTCTCTAATAAAGCTTTTTCACTTTCTCTATTGCTAAATGTCTTTTCAACTCTTTAAACTCCTGATTTGGCAATTCTCCTGGTTTCTTTCACACCAATATCTTACAAATTACTTTTGTACCTTAATCAGATATGAAAATTCTTTTAACAGGCGCTACAGGATATATCGCTCAAAGACTACTTCCGGTAATTATAAATAATGGACACGAAGTTATTTGCTGTGTCCGTGATAAAAGCAGAATGGACTCAAACAAATACCCTGCAGATAGAGTAAAAATTATTGAAGTGAATTTCCTGAACAATGAAACACTGCATAATATTCCCGAAGATATTGATGCTGCCTACTACCTGATCCACTCAATGTCAGTCAGCAGTGACGAGGATTTTGAAAAGCTCGAGACAATTTCTGCAAATAATTTTAAAGACAGACTACAGCAAACAAAAGTAAAACAGGTTATCTACTTAGGTGGAATCGTTAACGAAGATAAACTTTCAAAGCATTTGAAATCCAGGAAAAATGTTGAATATATTCTTTCCTCCGCATCATTTAGTTTTACATCTTTAAGAGCCGGTATAATTGTAGGGTCAGGCAGCGCTTCATTTGAAATTATTCGTGACCTGGTAGAAAAGTTACCTGTAATGATCGCACCAAGATGGCTGGAAACAAAATCACAGCCAATAGCAATTAAGAATGTAATAGAATTTCTCAGTGGTGTTTTATTAAACGAAAAAACTTTTGGTAAAACTTATGACATCGGCGGACCTGATATTCTTACATACAAAGAAATGCTATTGAGGTTTGCTGATGTAAGAAAATTAAAAAGAAGAATTTTTATTGTTCCTGTAATGACTCCTAAACTGTCATCATACTGGCTTTATTTTGTTACTGCCATTTCCTACAGCCTGGCAAAAAACCTGGTTGACAGTATGAAAGTTGAAGTTATTTGCAGTGAAAATAATTTGAAAGATTTACTGGGAATTACACTAATTAATTATGATAGCGCCATCAGAGATGCTTTTAAGAAAACAGAACAGCAACAGGTTATTTCAAGCTGGAAAGATGCTTTAAGCAGCAGCAAATTAGTTGAAGGATTATCTCACTTCGTTGAAATACCGACACATGGATGCTATAAAGACATAAGAGTTGTGGAATTAAACAACCAGGAAGAAACTTTAAAGAAGATTTGGTCGATTGGCGGCACAAACGGCTGGTATTATGCAAATTGGCTTTGGGCAATAAGAGGATTTCTTGATAAATTATTTGGAGGTGTAGGAATACGAAGAGGGAGAAAAAATCCTGTAGATATTTCTGCAGGTGAATCTCTGGATTTCTGGAGGGTTCTGCTTGCCGATAAAGAACAAAGAAGATTACTTTTATATGCTGAAATGAAATTACCTGGTGAAGCCTGGTTGGAATTTAAAATTGAAAACAATAAATTATTTCAAACAGCTACATTTCGTCCACTAGGACTTTTAGGTAGAATTTATTGGTATTGCCTTCTCCCATTTCATGGATTTATTTTCGGTGGTATGAGCAAAAAAATTGCGATGTAAGCTTAATAGTAAAAGTTATAGATGGCTTTAGCAGCATTAATTAGCTGTAAAAGGATGTATGATGTTTATATTAAGAAAGCTCTTCTTTCTTCCTCTCCAACTCATCCCATCTCTCATAAAGCTTTTTTACTTTTTCTTTTGCTTCTTCAAGCTGCAAATTTAGCTCATTTGTCTGCTCTGCATATTTCTGATAAAAATCGGGAGAGGTAAATATTTTTTCTATTCTTTCAACTTCCGATTCAGCGATAACTATTTTTTCTTCAATCTGTTTAAGTTCCAGGGCATCTTTATAGCTTAGCTTTTTGGGTTTGGATTTAGTTTGAGCTGTAACTGCAGGAGGTTCTTTCTTTTCTTTCGGCTTTACTTCTTCAGTTTCCTGTAGTCGCTGTTTTCTTTTTTCAATGTAATAATCATAATCGCCTTCGCTGTAATAAATCTCCCTGTTTCCTTCCAAAGCCAGTATGCCGTTGCAGACTCTGTTCAGAAAATACCTGTCGTGACTAACAACCACAACACATCCTTCAAAAGATATCAAAGCCTCCTCAAGTATTCTTAAAGTCGGCAGATCGAGATCGTTTGTCGGTTCATCGAGCATAAGAAAATTTCCGCCGCGGGCTAAAATCTTTGCAAGAGTAAGCCTGCTTTTTTCGCCACCGGAAAGTTTACTCACTTCTGTATTTATCCTGTCATCAGTAAAAAGAAACCGCCTTAAGTATGTCCACACACTCAATTGCTGCCTGCCGAATTTAATAACCTCACTTCCCTCACCAATTGCTTTGATAACTGTATCATCATCATTTAAATGCAGCCGTGCCTGGTCCACATAATTAAATTCCGTTGTTTCACCAATTTCAATTTTACCTGTAGTCGAAGCTAACTCTCCCAGAATAATTTTAAGCAGAGTTGTTTTGCCGGCGCCATTATCTCCTACTACCCCAATTTTCTTTCCGGGTTCAAAATTAAAATTAAATCCTTCAAACAGAATTTTATCCCCAAGCTTAATTCCCACATTCTTAAGTTCAACAACTTTTTTACCCAAACGTTCAGATGGAGGAATAATCAAATCAACATCGAGTTCTACTTCATCCTTTGTCTGCGAAGAGACTTCATAAAAATTATCAAGCCTGCTCTTGGCTTTTGTTCTTCTTGCTCTCGGTCCTCTTCTAACCCATTCGAGTTCACGCCTTAAAAAGAGCTGACGCTTACGTTCTTCAACTTCTTTAACTGTCTGCCTCTCAGTTTTGTTAATGAGATACTCAGTATAATTTCCCTGGTGAGAATAAAATGTACCTGAAGAAAGTTCAACAATTCTGTTTGCTATCCTGTCGAGGAAATAACGGTCGTGAGTAACAAAAATGCATGTGCCTTTGTATCCTGCAAGAAAATCTTCCAACCATTCGATTGATTTTGTATCGAGATGGTTTGTTGGTTCATCAAGGATTAATAAATCAGGTCTGGATATTAATGCACGGCAAAGAGCAACACGTCTTTTTTCTCCTCCGGATAAATCGGGAATTTCTCTTTTGATATCCGGCGCATCCAAGGAATTTGCAAGAATACCAATTCTCTTTTCAAGGTTCCACGAATCCATCCGCAAAATTGTTTCTTCAAGATGATGTTTGTTTGGTGCATCGAATGGAGTTTGTTCATATTCTTTGATTAAATCTGTTTCAGTCTTAGCCCCATCAAGAATATTTTCATAAACATTTTTAGATTCATCTAAAGTAAATTCCTGTGAGAGAAAACCAATTACAAGATTTTTCTTTTTAGCTACTTCTCCCGAATCGGGAGGCATTAAACCTGAAATGATTTTGAGAAAAGTAGATTTGCCGGCTCCATTTCTTCCGACCAATCCTATCCTATCTCCTTCGTGAACACTTAAAGATGCTTTATCCAAAACGATTTGTTCGCCGAAATGAACTTCCAATTCAAGTGCTGTTAAAATAACAGGAGTAATGTTATCAGCCATGGTTTCCTAAAATTGAGGAGTAAATATACATCTGTAAAAGCTAACTAATCATTTAATTATTATTTATTCAATTCCCACTTTCGCAGGACAGATTTGAATAATATTTTCATATTTTTAAACCATATAAAGAAATATGTAAATATTTTTATTAACAAAAATGAAAAACACAAATAACTATAAAGAACTGTTCGAAATAGATGAGGAAATAACTTATCTCAACTGTTCAAGCATGTCTCCTCTTCTTAAATCAGTTAAAGGAAGCGGGAATAAGTGCACTGGAAAGAAGAGCCAAACCCTGGAAGTTAACAGACAAGGATTGGTTTGAAAATGCAGAAATTTTAAGAAGTAAGGCTTCTAAAATTTTTCAAACTTCGGAAGATAATATTGCGATTATTCCTTCTGCGAGTTATGGACTGGCAACTGCAGCTAAAAATCTTAAAGTAAAACCTGGTAAATCAATAGTTGTAATCGAGGACCAATTCCCTTCGAATTATTATGTGTGGGATGAACTTTCTAAAAAGCTTGGATTGAAAATCCTCACTGTTAAAAAACAAAATGATAAATTGCTGACAGATAATATTTTAGAAAATATAAATTCTGAAACAGGAATTGTCGCAATTCCAAACTGCCACTGGATGGATGGTTCACTAATAGATTTAGAAAAAATAAGTGAAGCTGTTAAAACCGTTAATGCTCATTTGGTATTGGACCTGAGCCAGTCTTTAGGTGCGTTACCAGTAAACATAAATAAGATCGATCCGGATTTTGCAGTCTCTGTTGGTTACAAATGGATGCTTGGTCCATATAGTTTAGGTTATATGTATGTTTCGCCCAGATGGCAGGAAAAAGGCGAACCGTTAGAACAAAATTGGAGCATAAGAAAAGGAAGTGATGATTTTGCTAAACTCACAGGTTACACAACAGAATATAGAACCGGCACAAGAAAATTTGATATGGGAGAATTCGCACAGTTCAATACTTTGCCAATGTCTATTGCTGCTTTAGATCAGATATTAAAATGGGGCGTTGAAAATATTCAATCTCATATAAAAGTGTTGACAAATATTATTTCTGAAAATCTCTGTAAAGATAAAGGTTATCAGAGACCTGTAACTCCAAATGCAGGACACATTATTTCAGTTCCAATTGGAAACCGAAATGTTGAATCACTTAAAAAGAAATTATCCGAGAATAAAATTTTTGTCAGCTTCAGAGGTTCTAATATCAGGATATCACCACATTTGTATAATGATGCTTCAGATATTGAGAAGTTAATTAGTTGTTTGGATTAAAGGAATAAAAACCGTTGAAACGGTTGCAATAATTTTTCCATTTGTTTTCCCCACGGTTAAAACCGTGGGTTAATCTTTGTATTGTCATTCCGAACCTGCCTTTCGGATCGGCTATGCTCTATCTACAAGCTAAACGAGTTCAGCTTGACCTAACCTTTGTTTATAGGATATGTGGTTTTATTAGCGTATCTTAATTGATAGTGATTTTTAAAAGTATGCCTTCATTCACTCATACCTCTTTGACTGCAGATTTTTAACAAATCTTAATTTTACAAACCGCCGTATTAAAACATATTTTCTATTTATAGAATAAGAAAAGTTTTAACCCGGCAAAATAGTCCGGCTTCGGTAAAGCCTTCGCCGGGACAAGAAAGAAAATATGTCATTCGAAAATCTGAATCTAATTAAACCTTTACAAATAGCTCTGGCTAACGAAGGTTATACAATTCCGACACCTATTCAACAGCAGGCAATTCCGGTTATACTGGAAAGAAAAGATCTACTCGGCTGTGCACAAACAGGCACAGGTAAAACTGCAGCGTTCGCAATTCCCATTTTACAAATACTAACTGAAGAAAAAGAATCGGGCAAATCAAAGAGAACTATAAAAGCTTTAATCATTACTCCTACGAGAGAACTTGCAGTACAGGTTGGTGAAAGTTTTAATACTTACGGAAAACATACGGGATTAAGAAACACAGTTGTATATGGCGGAGTTTCGCAATATCCTCAAACAGACAAGCTAAGGCATGGTGTTGATATTCTTATTGCCACGCCGGGAAGACTTCTTGATCTGATAAATCAAAATTATATCAATCTTTCTCATATAAAGTTTCTTGTGCTTGATGAAGCTGACAGAATGCTCGATATGGGTTTTATAGTAGATGTAAAAAAAATATTAGAAAAACTTCCTGAGAAAAAGCAGTCGTTGTTTTTCTCAGCAACAATGCCTCCTGAAATTATAAGGCTTTCTAACAAGATCTTAAATGATCCTGTAAAAATTGAAATCGCTCCTGAGACAAAAACTGTTGAAGCAATTAAACAAGCAGTTTATTTTGTTTCCAAATCTGACAAAAAGAAATTGCTTATTCATATTTTGAAGAATGATAATGTTTCTTCTGCTCTTGTATTCACCAGGACAAAACGTGGTGCAGATATAATTTCCCGTTATTTAAATGATGCTAAGATCAATACTGATGCTATTCACGGGAACAAATCGCAAGGCGCAAGGCAGCGCGCATTAAATAATTTCAAATCCCAGCGTACAAGAGTTCTTGTAGCAACAGATATTGCCGCACGCGGAATTGATATAGATAAATTATCACACGTATTTAATTATGATATTCCTGATTATTCCGAATTATATATTCACCGGATCGGAAGAACGGGAAGAGCCGGCTTAAGCGGCACCGCACTTTCCTTCTGCGATACCGAAGAGAGATATTATCTTAAAGAAATAAACAAGCTAATAAAAATTCCTATTCCTGTTATTGAAGATCATCCATACAAATTAGAAATAAACTTAGAAAGAACTGAAAACAGGGGCGCTCATACATTTAGAAAAAAATCAGGAAGTGGAAGCAAGTCTGGTTCATTCAGGTTCTCAGGTAATAAAAATAAGAGATGGGACAGAAAACCTAAAAGTATAAAAGGAAAAGGCTAATACAATGGAAGGCACAAAACGTTTTGATGTTCAGCATGGAGCTCATGTAAAGATCGTATTAAAAGAAGACCAGCAAAGCGGCAAACTTACTGAAGGATATGTTGAAGACGTTCTTACAAAATCAATAGAACATTCACACGGAATAAAAGTCCGTCTTGTTACCGGCGAAATAGGACGAATAAAAGAAATGATTGAATAAAAGCTTATAGATATCTTATCCTGAAGTGTATTTTAATATCTCGGCTTTCTCGATTGTAATCAATCCCCCGCTTTTTGAAGATTCGAAAATATGATCAACAATAGGAATGAATTTTTCAATCTTCTCTACCGAGTCAACTATTTCTATTGTTAAAGGAAGATCTTCGGAAAGTCTTAAAATTTTTGCCGTGTGAATTCTGCTCTTGCCGCCGTATCCCATAATTCCTTTGAAGACTGTTGCACCGGCAAGTTCATTTTCTCTCGCCGCCAATACTATCTTTTCATAAACAGGAATGTTTCCTGATTTGTCGCTCTCCCCAACAAAAATTCTAAGAAGTTTTGCTTCGCCTTTAATTTGCATAACTGTTTAAATTATTTTTGAAACAATATAAGCTAAAAATACTCCTGCTAAACATAATGCTATACTTAAGATAACATTTATTGAAGCAAGAAAATATTCAGAATCCCTGATAAGATTAAAAGTCTCGAGTGAGAAAGTGGAAAAAGTTGTAAAACCGCCACAGAATCCTATAGTTAAAAAAATTCTCAACTGGTTATTCAGCAATTCTTTTTCATCAAAAACAAAAATGAGAAGCCCGATAATAAAACTTCCTAAAATATTTACAGCAAGAGTTCCGTAAGGAAATACTGCCGGAAAATATTTATAAACAAGATTGGAAATCCAATACCTGCCTGCCCCGCCTATTGCCGCTCCTAATGAAACTATTAAATAATTAATCATTTACTTTTTTAACCAATCACAAATTATATTAATTGCCTCTATTGTATTGCCGCAATAAGTTTCAAGAAAATCTTCATCAATTTCTTTTTCAGATTTTATTTGCTCTGAAGCCGACAATGCTTTTACACCGTCAAAATCAACATAAGCAATTCTTGCCGTAAGTTCATTTTCAGGTCTGCCAAAAGAAATTCCCGGCAATATTGCAACACCTGTTTCCTCAAGAAGTTTATTTGCTAATTCAAATCCGGTATTAATATTTTTCTTGCAAGTTTATCTTTAAATGAACTGAAATCTGCAAACAAATAAAAGGCTCCGTCCGGTTCAGGAACATCGATTCCAGCATCCCTTAATTTTGAAACTATAAGTTTTGCAAGCCGCCGCAGAATAATTCTGCAGTTCCATAAATAATTCTCAATTTTAATTCCGCCAATAAAAGCTCTTACCGCAGCGTATTGAATAGGTGCACTCGTAGCAGTAAACGTTTCGCTTGCTACTGCAGCCATAGCATCGAGCAGCCATCTTAATGAACGTGGAAAAGTGAATGTGCCCAAACGCCATCCTCCTGCACCGCACCATTTACTTAGTCCACCGCTTATAATTGTCCCTTCAGGATAAAATCTAGCAATTGAAACATGCTTGCCGCGGTGATGAAGTTCGCCATAAATTTCATCAGACAATAAAATTATTTTATGATTCGATGCTACTTTAGCAATTGCTTTCAGCTCATCCATTGTATAAGTCATACCGCTGGGATTGGAAGGATAATTAAGAATTACAATTCTCGGTTTAGCCGGATCCTGTTTGCAGTGAGCTAAAAGTTCATCAGCGGTAAGTTTCCAGTTATTTTCTTTATGAGTAGTCAGCCATCTTACATGTCTTCCTATAATGTGAGCCTGCGGCGCATAGGAAACCCAGCTTGGTGTTGGGATAACGAGATCACCATAATAAACAAGCTGAAGAAGAAACATTAACTCTTTTGAACCGGGACCAATTAAAACATCTTCAGCATCATGGTTAATTCCCTGTGATCTTCTGTGATAATCAGCGACGGCTTCTCTTAACTGGAAAAGTCCTTTAACAGCAAGATAATCCTTTTGATGTGCATTAACTTTTAAGGCATCAACAACAGATTGAGGTACCGGAAATGGGGACTGACCAAGTCCAAGCTTGTAAACCTGTCTTCCCTCTTTTCTTAGTAAATCACATTTTTCATTTATTGCGAGAGTTGCAGATAGAGGTAAGCCCCTTACATTTAAATTCAGGTTTATGTCGGGAGAATTATTTTTTCGTCTGCCCATCTGGGAAAATTATTATCAAAGTTATTTTAAAGATAATGTTTTTAGGAAAAATTTCAATGGAAGTTTAGTGATAGAGAGAGTTTTGTGCATAGGCGTCGTCTGAGGGTGGAGAGGGTCTTTTGAGATTTAGGGACAGATCATTTATCAGATTTTGACAGTTATCAATTATGGGGGGATAGGATTTATCATTACATGGCAGATTAACGGGTCGTTACACCCGCTTTGCTATAACTTGATCTTTACGTTCTTCTATATCATGCACTTTTTTGAGGTCGAGCTCTTCTCTATCATAATTCCTACGAACTCATTAGTCGGAAATCGGCGATTTCTCTAAGCAATCACTTCTATGTGAATAACTCAAAAATTCACATTAAGATCAGCAAACTTTAAAGAAAGATGATCGAAAATAGCCTCTACGAAATTATGAAGCTTAAGATGACCCTCAATCTCGGGATTCTGCCAGCAAGGCATTCCTCGCTAGGTCGGAAGAACTCCATATTACTCCGATTCACTATTCTTTGTTCTGTTCCTTAGCTCCAGAGAGCGAGATCTTTATGCACCTCAGATCTTCTTTATCTCTTTAGGGGTGGGCTAGGTTTCTTCATATACAGGGCCATACTTCTCACCAGGGCCACATACCGTTCTTCGCGATCGACTCACACAATCGGCGTCAACTGTCGTGTCCGCCACCTCGCGCTCATCTCCGGGCCTGTACGGCACCCTTTCGCGGTCGCCGCGGCGTGCCCTCGCTGTCTGCTGAGCCGCGTCGACGCGCTGCCCTGGGCTCGCGCTCGCGCTCTGGCCTGTGGGGCCGCGCTGTGTCGCGTTCTCTGACTCATGGACGGGTCTTCACGGTCTCTTTGTTGGATCTGGCGTGTTTGCATCTCTACGGATCGACAAGCTTTATCTTCAGTTGTTTTTTCTAAAATAATTTTTCTATCCCCTCTTTTCTTAGTGAATCACATTTTTCATTTATTGCGAGAGTGGCGGATAGAGGCAAGCCTCTTACATTTAAATTAAGGTTTATGTCGGGAGAATTATTTTTTCGTCTGCCCATCTGGAAAAATTATTATCAAGGTTGTATTAAAGATAAGGTTTTTAGGAAAAATTTCAATGATCAACTAAAAATTCATAGTACAGTAAACTTTAAAAAGAAAAAGCCTCGATAAACTTATCGAGGCTAAAGTGACCCCAACGGGATTCGAACCCATATTACCGCCGTGAAAGGGCGGTGTCCTAACCGTTAGACGATGGGGCCAAGAATAAGCCTTGGCTAATAAATGAACAATTATAAAGTTAAGAATTAAAATTGATTATTCATTGTTAATTATCAATTGTTAATTTTTATGGGTGAGCGATGGGATTTGAACCCACGACCCCCAGGGCCACAACCTGGTGCTCTAACCAGCTGAGCTACGCTCACCATCTTTTAATTAACAATGAACAATTAAGAATGTATAATTCTTTATAAGAATAATTGGCAATTCAAATACCCGGTACGCCCGAGTGGACTCGAACCACTAACCTACAGCTTAGAAGGCTGTTGCTCTATCCGATTGAGCTACGGGCGCTTCTGAAACAAAATAACAAAGAACAATCTCCAAATAACAAACATTGGGATTTTAATTTTGAAACTATTTGCTATTTGATTCCTGTCGTTTGGAATTTATCCAAGTCGGGGCGGCAGGATTCGAACCTGCGACCTCCTGCTCCCAAAGCAGGCGCGATGAACCGGGCTACGCTACGCCCCGTGTTTTCAAAATTAGTAAGAACTATGCCAATAAGAATTCTAAGAAAGATATTAAATATATCCTATTACTGCTAAATAATCAAAGAATCTTCAGGTTAACTTTCCTGCTTAATTAGTTGTCCTTCAATACTTTATGTTTTATCTAAAACCATTCTTCCCTAAATTAGCTTCTGAATTAAAGAAAAAAAACTTTTACAAATGCCTTCTGTTCCTTTTTTCATTTCAAAGAGATATATCTTTTCAAAAAGGGATTCCCGTTTTATAAATCTCATTTCAATAATTTCGATTGCTGGAATTTCCCTTGGTGTAGCAACTTTAATAATTGCGCTCAGTATCCTGAACGGATTTGAGCAAACAATAACAAATAAAATTGTCGATTTTGACTCCCATATAAAAATTACTTCATATAGAAATACTCTTCCGGATTATCACACAGTGCGACCAATTATAAAAAAAATGCTTGGCAATTATGCAATTTATGTAAATCCTTCTGCATCGAGCCTCGGAATAATCGGAACAAAAAGAATTAAGGAAGGAGTAAATATAAAAGGCATCGATTCCTCCGATAACTGGAATGGAATTAAAGAAACTATTATAAAAGGAAAATTTAATTTAGCTGATAGGAAAATTATTATCGGGGAAAAATTGGCAAACAAGCTTCGTATAAAAGTGGGAGACAAAGTCACTCTGTTCGCACTAAAAAATAATCAACTCCCGTCCCCTGAAAATTTCCCAAATGTTGCTCAGTATTTTGTAAGCGGAATATTTGAAAGCGGCATGGCAGAATATGACGATCTCATTGCATATATATCTTTAAAAAGTGCCCAGGATCTTTTTAGCATCGGCGATAACATAAACGGTTATGATATCAAACTGAATGATATTTCCAAGATTGATAGTTTGGCAAAGGTCCTTTCCGTCAGGCTCCGTTATCCACATGCTGTAAGAACAATATACCAAACTCATAGAAATATTTTTACATGGATTAATCTGCAAAAAGAACCTGTTCCAATTGTACTGGCATTAATAATTATTGTAGCAGTATTTAATATCATCGGAACACTTTTAATGATTGTATTGGAAAAAACAAGTTCAATCGGAATATTAAAATCACTTGGTGCAAAAAGGAAACAGATTATTTCCATATTTGTTTACCAGGGAATTTTTCTTGCACTTGCTGGAATTATTATTGGGAATATTCTTGCATTTGCAATAACTATAATACAATTAAAGTTTAATGTTATCTCTCTTCCTTCTTCTGTTTACTTTGTAACCACAGTTCCTATAGAAATATCTCCCGAAGTTTTTTTATTAGTCTCATTGCTTACACTTTTACTTTGCTTTATTGCAAGTGTCATTCCGAGTTATATTGCATCGAGAATTCAACCTGTTAATTCGTTAAGGTTTAGATAATGTCATTCGAATCATTTGTAGCAAAAAGATATCTTGTTTCCAAACACAAAATTAATTTTATAACTGTTATCTCAATTATTTCTGTGGCAGGAATTACAATCGGTGTTGCCGCTTTAATTGTTGTCCTTTCTGTATTCAACGGTTTTGGGAGTTTAGTTACATCTTTTTTAATGAACTTCGATCCGGATGTCAGGGTTGAGATGGTATCTGCAAATGCAAATCAGGAGCAACTTGAAAATCTCCTTAAATCAAAAAAAGAGATAAAAGATTATTCAGCATTTGTAAGCGGTAAAGTGTTGGCTTATAATTCAGGTCTAACAAAAGTAGTTACACTAAAGGGAATAAATGAAAGACGAGCGGATGATATTTACGGAATAGACAAGAGCATTTTATTTGGAAAATTTAATATAGAGCCCAAAGGAAATCTTCCACAAGCAATTATAGGAATTAATCTTGCGGACCAATTGCAGTCTTTAGTCGGTGATACAATTACTTTAGTTTCTCCTATTGGAGTTGAGAAAGCTCTTATTCAATTTACAAATCCAAATACTCAAAAATTTATAATTGCCGGCATTTACAGATCAGATAATAATGAATATGATGCTTCTTTTATTTTCTCATCTTTGAGTTCTGCTCAAAAACTTCTTGGTTATGGAAAATCTATTCAGGGTTATGAAATTAAATTATCAAATATTAATGAATCCTACGATTTTAAAAATCAACTCGATTCTGAACTCAGTCCTGATTTATACAGCGTAAATACATGGTATGATTTTCATAAAGATTTATACTCTGTTATGCAAATTGAAAGATGGTCCGCTTATATTATTCTCTGTTTAATTATTGCAGTTGCAACTTTCAATATTCTCGGTTCTTTATCAATGTCTGTAATTGAAAAGAAGAGAGACATTGGAGTTTTAAGATCTGTTGGTGCAAAGGATAAATCAATTGTAAAAATCTTTATGTTTGAAGGATTGTTGATCGGGATTATCGGAACTCTTGCAGGAATTTTTCTGGGTTACCTGATCTGTTATCTTCAGATAAATTATAATATTTATCCTCTTGATCCAACGCAGTATAAAATAGATTCTCTTCCGCTTCAGTTAAGACTCTCCGATTTCTTTTATATTTCGGGAGCTTCGATGCTGCTTTCTTTTTTAGCCTCACTTTACCCGGCAAAGAAAGCTGCGAAGGTTAATATTGTTGAATCGATTAAGTGGGAATGAGAATCAGTAAGCAAATGGCAGTATGCAGTATGCAAATAAAAGAAATAAAACAGAAATGAATATTTAGCATGAGTAACTCGATAATACTTAAAGCAAATAATGTTAATAAATCTTTCAGGTCGAACGGGAAAGTTACTCTTGAAATTCTGAAATCAGTTTCTTTAGAAGTTGAAGAGAAAAAAATCTCGGTAATTATCGGTGCATCGGGTGCCGGAAAAAGTACACTGCTTCATATTCTTGGTGGACTCGATAAACCTGATTCAGGAGATGTAATTTTTAATGAGACTAATATTTATAATCTTTCCGATGATAAGCTCGCTAATTTCAGGAACAACAATGTAGGCTTTGTTTTCCAGTTTCATCATCTTCTGCCTGAATTTACTGCCTTGGAAAACATTATGCTTCCCCAAATGATTAATGGAATATCAGAAAAGAAGGCAAGCCAGAGAGCAAAAGAGTTATTAAACGAAATCGGATTGGCTGAGAGAGCAAATCATAAACCTGCTGAATTATCCGGCGGGGAGCAGCAAAGAGTTGCGGTAGGACGAGCATTAGCTAATAACCCTGAGCTAATTTTAGCTGATGAACCAACAGGTAATCTAGATTCACAAAATAGCATTATACTCCAGGAACTTTTCACCAATTTAAAGGAGAAATTAGACAAGACTTTTATTATAGTTACTCATAACCAGGAACTTATGTCTATAGGAGATAATTTATTCGAAATGAAAGATGGAACTATATATAGAAATAATGAGTTATAAGGATAATTTATTTCATTTCTTCTTATTACTATTCTGAACATATTCAAACAGCAATCTCACCCCAAAACCCGTCATAAATTTTTTACTATAATTATTACCAGCGTTCATCATAGCAGGTCCTGCAATATCAAGATGAACCCAGGGAATTTTTTCATCAACAAAATTTTCTAAAAACTTAGCTGCTGTAATTGCTCCGCCCCATCTGCCACCGACATTCTTTACATCAGCAACATCACTTTTATTTAATTGATGATAATCATCCCACATTGGCAAAGGCCAGACTCTATCATAGGTTTTAAGTCCCGTCTTATAAAGATTTTCTGACTGCTTTTCGTCCTTTGTAAATAATCCTGCAACAAATTCACCTAACGCAACAACACAAGCGCCTGTTAATGTAGCAAGATCAATAATTACATCGGGCTTTTGCTTAGAAGCATAATGCAAAGCATCTGCCAGTATCATTCTTCCTTCTGCATCTGTGTTATCAACTTCTATAGTTTTTCCCGAAGAAGTCCTGACAATATCTCCGGGTCTCATTGATTTACCGGAAACCATATTTTCTGCAGTTGGAATTACCCCAAGAATATTTACCGGGAGTTTGGCTTTTGCTATAGCTAGTATCGTTCCTGCAACTACAGCAGCACCGGACATATCGGCTTTCATCTCTCCCATATTTTGAGCAGGTTTGATTGAAATTCCACCGGAATCAAAAGTCACACCTTTCCCTACCAAAGCAATTTTCTTCTTACTGCCAGCCTTTCCTTTATATTCCATAATCATAAATCTCGGAGGATGTTCACTTCCCATTCCTACTGCAAGCAAGCCTCCCATTTTTCTTCTCGTGATTTCTTTCTCATTAAACACTTTAACTTTAACCCCTGCTTTACTTAAAGCGGATTTAACCCTTTTGCTAAATCATCAGGAGTAAGATTAATTGCCGGTTCATTCTGGAGATCCTTTGTAAAATTAACTCCTTCCATTACAATTTCTGCTTTAGCTAAAGCCGATTTGAGCTTTCTACTGTTATCAGCATAAAAAAGGACATTTAAATCTTTAAGATCTTTCTTGTCCGATTTATAAAGATCAAAAGAATAATTGCCATAAATGATTCCTTCTACAAAAGTCTGGTAAAAATATTCTTCACTATCAAAATATGATTTGAATGCCTGATACTTGGGAATAAAAATATGTAAGTATTTCAGTTCTTCATCTGCAAGTCCGGGAAGAAAACCCGCAAGATGATTCCTAAAATAATCGGTAGAAAATTTTTCATCTATTTTAACTTTAGAAATAATAACTTCGTCAGGTTTACCATCGTATTTGGAAATTCTTATTTCATCACCACCTTCTGAAAGAAAACTTTTTCTCTGAAGCTCCGATAATCTCATATTAAAAATCCGTTCAATATTCTTGAGACTCTCTGATAATTTTTTCTCTTCGATAAGATATTTAAACTTACTGAGAGAGGTTTATAAGAAATCTTCTTATCGGCTGAACTTATTTTTAATTTGAACATAATATTTTATTTCTTCCCTTCTAAATACTCTTCTGTTTTTGATAATATCTTTGGAATAAAATCTTCCACTTTTTCATTAAAGATTCGTAACCCGGCAGCATTTGTGTGTCCCCCGCCGCCAAATTCCGCAGCAAGTTTGTTAACAGCTATATTTCCTTTTGAACGGAAACTAACTTTAAAGCCTTGTTTCAATTCTATAAATAGCAAACCTATCTTTACTTTTTCTATTGATAAAGTAAGATTAACAAAACCATCTGTATCCGATTCTATGGCACCGAATGAATTAAAGTCATCCTGTTTGAGAAACATATAACTTATTTCTTTTTTTTCTCCGTACAATTTCATAGAATTCAAAGCTCTGCCAAGTAGTTTTACTTTACTGAACTTACTCTGGTCATAAATTTTATCAAAAACCTCTATAGGACTAACACCTGTTTCCAAAAGTTCTGCAGCAATTTTATGAACTTCCGGAGTTGTTCTTTCAAACCTGAATGAACCTGTATCAGTCATTATTGCGGCATAAAGAGGATAAGCTAAATTGTAATCTAACTTTACTATACAAGTTTGTTTTATAAAATCATAAATAATATGAGCCGTTGCACAATAATCAGTATCGACAAAAACATAATCAACAAAATTTTCTACATCCTGGTGATGATCAATTATTATTTTTGTTTTGTTTGAATTAACAAAATCTTCTTTCATACTTAACTATTCGATCAGAACGGTTAAAATCCAGACCAACTAAAACATCAACTGAGTTCAGTATTTCAGAATGTTTTTGTTTATCATATTTCTCTATTACATTTTCATCATCAAGAAATTGAAGGTTATAAGGTGTTTGACTGTGGTTAATAATGTAGATTTTCTTGCCAAGAGATTTGAGCAGTTTATAAAATGCTATCTCGCTGCCTATTGCATCCGCATCAGGATTAACGTGAGTTGTTAATAAGAATGAATTGTTTTGAGTTAATAATTTCTTTAAGTTTTTTAAAGTCTATCATCATAAATTAAAATTAAAAAAGGGCTTGAAGTCAAGCCCCGGAAAAACTGCTGAACAAAATTAGTAAAATTTTACTGCGAATGAAAAGATAGATTTATTTAATCTCCCAAGTGTTCATACCATAGAGAAGTTTCTTTAGATCGCCATTTCCTTTTTGTTTCTTTATTGCTTCAATCTGTTCATGGAAATCTTCATCATATGTTGTTTTCTGAATTTCTGTATAAACTCCTATCGGTGTCGGGAATCCTTCCATTTCATCAAACTGGGAAAGTATATGCGCTCTGAAAGAATTCTTATCTAATTCATCATTAACCCAGAGATCGTTTACCGAATAATGTCCATTGGAAATATCAACTACCTGCGGAGTTAAGCCATCTAATCTTATTCCTTTATCATTGTTCTTTCCGAACACCATTGGTTTCCGTGTTCAAGAACGAGAACATTATCAGGTTTTGTTTCTTTATCAGTTAATAATTCAAAAGCGCCATCATTAAAGATATTGCAATTCTGAAATACCTCGATGAATGCAGTGCCTTTATGATCAGCTGCTCTTTTCATCATTGCCTGTAAATGTTTTGCATCCCTGTCAAAGAACGGGCGACAAATGTAGCTCCTGAACCAATCGCAAGACTTATCGGGTTAAATGGATAATCAATACTTCCGAAAGGAGAGCTTTTTGTCTTCTTCCCTTTTTCGGAAGTTGGTGAATACTGCCCTTTTGTTAATCCATAAATCCTGTTGTTGAAGAGAAGAATTTTTATATCAATATTTCTTCTGCAGGCATGAATAAAATGATTTCCACCAATACTTAAAAGATCACCATCGCCGGAGGCAACCCAAACTGAAAGATCGGGACGATTAACTTTTACACCCGAGGCAATTGCAGCAGCTCTCCCATGAATTCCGTGAATACCATAAGTATTCATGTAATATGGAAATCTTGCTGCACATCCTATTCCGGAAATCCAGACCATGTTTTCTTTTTTAATTCCAAGATCCGGAGAAACTCTCTGCATTTGTGCAAGTATAGAATAATCGCCGCAACCCGGACACCATCTTACATCCTGTCCCGATGAAAAATCTTTTGCTGTATATTTTAATTCCTTGCTTATGCACTTGCACTTTATTATCTGCCATTGTTGCCTCCGAGGATCTTACTAATCCTGTTTTCAATTTCAGATGATTTAAATGGTAATCCTTGTATCTTATTAAAAGATTCAATATCAACAAGAAATTCATTTCTTAAAATTTTTGAAAGCTGTCCCATATTCAATTCGGGACAAAGAATCTTCTTATATCTTCTTAAAACTTCTCCGGTATTTTTTGGGAAAGGATTTAAATACCTGAAATGAACACGCGCAACTTTTAATCCTCTGCTTCTTGCCCTGTTAACTGCTTCTGTAATTGCACCATAAGTTCCTCCCCAGCCGATTACAAGAAGCTCGGCATCTTTATCTCCTCCTACTTCAAGATCAGGAATATCATTTTCCATGTTCTTAACTTTCTGCGCACGCAGTCTTACCATAAATTCATGATTTTCAGGATCATAACTTACATCGCCTGTTATGTTCGCTTTTTCAAGTCCTCCTATTCTGTGTTCAAGTCCCGGAGTTCCGGGAAAAGCCCATGGTCTTGAAAGATTTTCATCTCTTAAGTAAGGCTGAAATCCTTCTGGTTCTGTTCTGAACTTTACTTCAATTTCAGGAATAGCATCGGCATCCGGAATTTTCCATGGTTCGGAACCGTTTGCAATATAACCGTCAGATAAATACATAACAGGAACCATATATTTTATTGCAATCCGTGAAGCTTCAAGAGCCATATAAAAACATTCTGCAGGAGTTGCAGGAGCAACAACTGCAACCGGAGCTTCTCCATTTCTTCCATACATAGCCTGAAGAAGATCTGCCTGTTCTGTTTTTGTAGGAAGTCCTGTGCTTGGTCCACCTCTCTGAATATCGATAATTACAATCGGAAATTCTGTCATAACTGCAAGTCCGATAGCTTCTGTTTTAAGTGCAACACCGGGACCGCTTGTAGTTGTAATTGCAAGCGCACCTGAATAAGTGCACCGAGCGCAGCATTAACAGCAGCAATTTCATCTTCAGCCTGGAAAGTTCTCACACCAAAATTTTTATGCTTCTTAACTCGTGAAGAATATCCGAAGCAGGAGTAATAGGGTATGAGCCAAGAAATAAAGGCAAACCTGATTTAACAGAAGCAGCTACAAATCCTAAAGCAAGAGCTTCGTTTCCTGAAATATTTCTGTAAGTTCCTTTAGGAAGACTTGCAGGTTTAACTTCATATCTTGTTGTAAATACTTCAGTAGTTTCACCGAAATAGTATCCGGCTTTAAGAGCTTTCTCATTTGCCGCCTTAATATCCGGACTTTTTAAATTTTACTCCGACCAGTTAAGTGTAAGTTCAAGTGGTCGGCTGTAAAGCCAGTACATCATACCGAGAGCAAAAAAATTTTTACAGCGCGCTTTTTCTTTTGCAGAAAGTGAAGTATCCTCAAGAGCAATACTTGTTAATTGGGAAAGCGGAACCTGGATTACATTATAACCTTCAAGCGTTCCATCTTCAAGAGGATTTGTTTCATATCCGGCAAGTTAAGATTTTTCGAATCAAAAGAATTTACATTAATAATTACAGTCCCGCTTTTCTTAAGATCTGTAAGATTTGTTTTAAGCGCTGCAGGATTCATTGCAACAAGAACATCCGGTTCATCACCCGGAGTTTGAATATCGTTGCTGCTGAAATGAAGCTGGAATCCGCTGACACCGTATGTGTTCCGGCAGGTGCGCGTATTTCTGCAGGATAATCCGGCAGAGTGCTTAAATCATTTCCTACAATGCAGTAGTGTTGGTAAACTGAGTACCCGTTAACTGCATTCCGTCACCGGAATCTCCGGCAAAGCGAACAATCACATCGGTTAATTCTAAAAGATCTTTTTCCATGAATGATTATTTATGATGTTATACAAATGTTTTTGGATTAATTGTAAAATTGTATTTTTATTACTCAATATGACGTATGAAATATAGGAATGTTTCGGATTATCCATTTCCAAAGCTGTCTATATGACCCTTTTATGAAACGTACTTGACGAACCTAATCAAAATTAAAAAAGCAGATAACTATTGTCAACTATTTTTCAATGCCTGCTGAATAGTATAAATTATTGATTTATGCAGAGGTTAGATTTTATTTTCAAAAATTCTGTCTTTTCTTTTATGCTTTACTGTTGATAAATAATTTATAGCCCTGTTTATAACGTTATCTCTACCGACATCAATATCTGCTTTTGTATTTTCAATAAGTAGGTCAGGAATAATCCCAATTCCTTGGGACAAAAACCTTCAGGTGTCTTTGTTAAACGGCAAGGATATGAAAATGTCCAGCCGTTTGGCAGTGTACCCGTTCCTATTATATCTCCAAAGCAACCATAAGTAGTATCACCAATCTGTGTTGAATAGGATAAATTTTTAAATAACTGTGAAAAATGTTCTGAGCCGCTTGCAGATAATCTGTTTGTAAGCAAAGCAATTTTTTTAGTGAAGTTAGGAACATCTTTTCTAGGGAAAACCGTTAAAGGTAAAGGCTCACCAAAATCATTATGTCCGGCTCCTGTTTTTTCCTGTTGATAAAAATATGTTATCTCCCTATCGACAAAAACCGAAGCTATTATCTTTCCGGTTATTTTTAATCCACCTCCGTTGTTCCGCAAATCAATTATCATGGCATCACAATCATAAAATTCCTGAATAATTTTATCTATGTCGTATGACCATTCATACCCATTCCCTGTATTTGATGCTGCAAAAGTGGCGATATAAATATAACCTATTTTTTTTGAGATTAACAGGGATTTGATTATACCATAAGTGAAATATCCATCACCTGCTGTTTTAATGTTTGCTAGAAATTTATTTTTTACAAGGTCAAGACTAAAGTCTTCAATTTTTCTTCTGCTTATTTCGCTTGATGAATACCATTTTGAAATACCTTTATTAAATAATGTTACGTGACCATCGTTAAGATGTGTTAACATTTCGCCCATTATATCCCATAATTCGGATTGAGTTGTTGAGGAAGTTCTCTTCGACCATAAACAATATGCAATGAATCCCAGTTTACATTTTTAACAGGGAATAAAGCATAGTTCTCATCAAATGTTTTCCAGAGAATTTCAAAATTGTTTTTCGGTGTGTCTTCCGGTTCAGGTCCAAGAAGCATTTCTTCACAGCTAAGAAAGAGGAATGAAAATAGTATAGCCAAACCGCAAAGATACCGGATGCGGGATACCGTATACAGGATGCCAGATGTTTGATTTTTTCTCTTTATCTGGTATCCCAAAAATTTCTTCATATAATTATTTCCTTTTAAAATTTCTCATCTTTTATCTAAAAGCAGAAAAACAATCCCGCCCTGAGATTATTCATATACATATTCACGTCGCGTGGTTCGTTGTAAAATGAATAATAAAACTCATAGTTTATCTGAAAATTAAAATCCCCAACTAACGGTGCCTTGTAACTAATAATAGCATTTACAGAAAAGTTATCCGGGAAGAATTTTGTATCACCAAACATTTTGAATTTCCAATCGCCGTCGGTATAATTAAAATCTCCACTTAAAGAATACTTGGGCCTGGATACATTGCTAACAACAGGTATAAAAAGCTAAAGAGAAAAAGCTTCACGTGGTTCCGGGTTATATTCTAACAAAGCAGAAATATCTAATGAGTTACTCCAATACCACGACTCGCCTGCACGTGCATCGACAGGCGGAACCCACTTATAAAAATAATCTGAATGAGAAAGAAATGAACCTATTGAGCCACCAAGGAAAAAATCTATTTGCTTATTAAAAATTTGAAAATCTGTTATTGAGTGAAAATAGCTGTATCTTATTCTTCCATTGTTATCCTTATCGAAAAAGTTATCGCTGGAAGTTTCCAGTCTACCAGAATAATATGATACTTCGGCATAGTGCCGGCTTTTTTCTCCTTTATATATATATTGAAGAGAAGGAGCTATACCAATGCTGTTGAAGATTAATGGAGTTGCGTGATCATCTTTTACATGAAAATCTGTTCCGCCAAAACTTCCACCAATATAATTATGTTTATCTGTTTGGCTGGGCAGCTTGTTATAATAAAAAATAATAAAAGAGATTCCTTAATAAATAATTTTGAAAACATATTCTCCCCTGCTTGTTATTCTTAAATAGTTAATAAGACAGTCCTACTGAAAAAGACTTTAGGTCTGTCCGCGATTTCAAATCCAATATTTTTTGCTTTAGTAATCATTTCTTCAAATTCATTCTTTGAAACATGAAAATTCGGTTCGATGATATATAATTTCCCATCCGGTTTTAATATTGATTTCAGTTCTTGAAATAATTTATCTTGATACGGAACTTCATGAACCACATAAAACACTAAAATAAAATTCACTCTTTCAGTTACACCTATTTTAACACTTTCGCATTCATGCAATTCAATTCTTTTTTCTAATTCCGTTCCTTTAATTTTTTGTCTTACTTTTTCCAGCATTCCATCCTGTAAATCTGCAGCTATAACTTTTCCTGAATCTCCAACCATCTTCGCCATTTCAACGGAAAAAATTCCCGATCCACAGCCAAAATCAAGAACTTTCATTCCACTACTTATATATGGTCTTAATATTTTCTGTGGGTTTTGTAATAATCTTCTTAAAAAATTATCAAGCACTCCGGCTTTTTCTACAGGACAGACTTTATCATTTTTATTTTCAGTCATAATTTTAATCTTAATTTTTTAACATTATACTCAAAACCACAACTTTGTTTTATTTTTGTAATCAGAATATACTTTGCCAAATCTTTTCTGCATCATCATTTCTTCTAAAGGGATAAAATAAATTCCGACAAGTATTATGAAAACAAATGGAATGCAAATAGAGATTATATTTTCAAAGCAAACTGATATCCCAAGTAAAAGCAAGAACATTCCGACATACATCGGGTTTCTCGATTTGCTGAATACACCTTCATCTATTAAATGAACAGAGGTTTCAAAATCTAAAGTTGTGTTATATTTTTTGAACAGATCTCTTGCCTTGCCCGTTAATACGAAACCGCCAAACGCGATAATTATTCCTGTAAGATTAAAAGGAAATAAGATAATATTCAGTTCCGAAATAACAAAATAAAACATTATTATCAATATTAAACTATATAAACAAGTACAAGCGGAATAAATAATTTTTTCATCATTATATCAGATATTAAACCAATAATTAATTTTTATTAAAAAGATACTCGTCGGATAAACATCTTTTAAAAGACTAATTGCTTTATTCACTGAGTTGCCTGAAGGATTTTCAAAATAAGTTCTCTCATTCGACCACACGAGATAAATTTGTGAGCCTGGAAGATATTCCCACCTTAACACAAGGTTAGACCTGAATTGTGAAAAACTGAAATCAGGATTATGAAAATAAACAGGCTTAGTCCTGTCAGGATTATTTTCTACTATTTCATATTCTTCACCGGCAGGTAAAACACTTAGAAGAGAAAATCTGTCACTATAATTATCCGCTTTAGGATTGTTTACATTTTTAAATTCAGAATACTTCCCTACCGAGGCAAAAGGACTTCCATAATATTGAATAGAAAGTTCAGGTGTAATGTTGTAATCAATCCTGAATGTTAAAGCCAAGTGTGTGCTGGTTAATTTTACCAAGTATGTATTTGTTTTCATTGTTAACCGTATTTGTGTAAATATATTGCAAATCATCAATGTTAGATGAATAATTTGCACTCAATTGATAATTTCAGTGTATTTGAAAGCATTATAGATGTTCCGGGCACTATACTGTAATATCTTTTACTCTGATAGTCCGACAAAGAAATGTTTGTAGACAAATCAAAAAATATTTTTTCTGAAGGATCTGTTCTGACATAAAAATTATTGTGTCCAAACGGCAGGAATCAACATTGCATATCCTCCCCTTAATATACGTGTATCCAAAGTTTGTGCAGTATAATTAATTGATGTATTGATTGCCCATTTGTTTAGAAACTCAAGATATATACTTAATTCTCCTCCTGATGATAAATGATTTATTCCAAAATCGAAATTATTTAACTGACTTAAACCGAGAGTATAAGTTCTGAAAATTGATTCGGGCTGATTAACAAAATATGAAACAGAATTTTCCTGTTTAATCATATCTGCTATTTGCATAAAACCTAAATCATTAAGATCGAGACCGGGAGAATACCAGCTTAATGCAGTGGAATAACGCCAGAATCCTTTACTCCCTTTCCCAATTTTAATTTTTCCGCCATATCCTGAAAGATTTAGTTAGTGAGCTATCATAGTTTAAATGATTTGCATCAGGACGTTGGTAATATCTTGCAGGAGAATTTTGAAGAATCTTTATTGCATCTGTGCTTCCAGAAATTAAACTGCCGATTAATTTTGCATCAACATAAAATTCTTTATCATTCCATTGATGAAGTAAATCTATACCTCCTGTAAAAGCATTTCGATTCATAAAATCAAGTTGAGATGTCATATTAATAAACCGATTCGTTGAAGTAAAAATTCCTCCGAGTACCGTGTTTCCCTCTTCAAAATCCTGCTGAATTCTTGCAATAATAATAATTAGTTAAAGGCTCAACGTTAACATCCCTATTTTTACCTGTTGAACTTATTTCAGCATTTTCGATTTGCGGTTAAACTTTGCAGTACTCCTATTGAAAGCCCATCGGAAGTTTTTCCGCTCAACTTTAAGTGCGCTAATGATTGTTGTGTTATCAGGATAATCAATAAACTCGTTTTCATTTAAGCTCTGGAGAATATGTTGGTGAATGACCAATCCTTCGGCTGTAAAAAATACTTGCATCATCAAACTCAAAATTGAAAATATTTTTTCCTTCGAGAAAGAAAGGGCGTTTCTCATCATAAAAAGTTTCAAAAGCGGTTAAGGTTCATTACTGAAGGGTCAGATTCAACCTGACCGAAATCAGGATTTATAGTAAGATCAACTGTGAAGTTACTGGATAAACCTATCTTTCGCGTCAACACCTACATTTCCAAACCATGATCTTCCTTTATCTGCAAATGGATTTCCTGCTTCACTTTTAAAAGTTTTTAATCTTTCCAACTGAATAAGGCATAATCTCGATACGGCGAGAAGGAGGTAGTCCTTTTATTCCATGAAGTTCGCCAAAATTATAAAGTATTCCTGGCACCAAGTGATGTCTGTGGTTCCCAATCACTTTCTTCCTGCAATCGATCTATCCATCTCCAAAAATGCATTCCCCAAACTTGCTCATAATCATTACTATACCTGAGCTGGCTTAAAGGAATCTCGATATTCTGCAGTCCATGCAGAATCTTCCATACCGATTTCTACATACCATACTGCATTCCAATTATACATCGCCAATTCCATGGGTTCGTTAAAACTAGATCGATTTTTTGTCCCGGCAGCAGTTACATTAAATTCAAAACCCGTACGATGATCATGGTAACTATCGAAATCAATCCCAACAATATCACCGTTGAAATTCATCTCTTCTTCCTGCTTTAACGGAAATTTTATCAGGTTCATTATCAAATGCTCTTACGGCAACGTATAATATTGTTATCATCATAAAGAATTTTTATTTGGGTTGGCTGAGAAGGTTTAGCTCCTTCATTTGGAATCCATTGAGTAAAATCCCCAGCCCAGTCTCCTGTCTTCCAACATTCATCATTAAGACTACCATCGATTACCGGTTTTTCGGTAGTTAAGCGAATTGTATTATAAATTCGCACCGGCTTATTAGAATTATTACTTGTAGTGTCCTTATCATTTAAAAAATCAAATGGAAATAATTCATAACTAAAAACAATGAATAAAAGTAAAATTGAAATAGTCTTAAAAATCATTTGGAAATCTTAGCAATGAATAGAAGACTTTATATCTCATAATATTTCTATAATATATTTTCCAGAATCTGAACAACATCCCGAACACATTCGCTGCAAATTTTATTCTTCAAACGATTCTCCTGAAAATATTTTTGTCCTTTCTCAGTCATCAGGTTGCATCCATCAAGCAATTCGAGACAAATAATTGTACCATGTTTCGTCTGAAACTTGTCAAGAAGTTCTTTTGTTTTTTCATATGTTTTTTCAGTAGCCGATTGTTCATCATCTTCACCCCTTCCATACTTTGCACCAATAGCTATAATACCGCCAGTTACTGCTCCACAAACTTCCTGTTTCCTTCCCATTCCGGCACCGAAACCACACGAGATTTTTAAAGCAGTATTTTTATCAACGTTTACATCATCACTGTATGCATCAAAACGGCTTGTGCACAATTATAACCGGATTCAAATTTTTGTAATGCTGTTTCGGTCTTGTTGCTCATAATATTTTTCTTAAATATTTATATGTTTAATTAATTCTGTTGAACTATTCTTTTTAGTTCACGAACATTTAATGCAGTCTGAATTCCTTCTTGATGCCAATGTTTTTTACAACCACAATAATCTAATAAAACGCACTGGGCGGGGACGTCATATCTCTTTAGTTCCCAGCCTCCTTCGACCAGTGTTGTGACACAGGCGGAAGCAATAACTCCACGTTGCTCTCCATCTCCATTTGATGACCAGAGTGAAAGATCGGAAGCATGAGGAATAATATAAACTTTAAATTTACCATAGTTTTGATTTTTTCCCATCATCCTTAGTTGATTAACTCTGCATTGATGTGAACATCCATTACATAACAAACCTTCTTTTACTTTTTTTGCTTCACACTTTTCATCGTTATGAATTCGCAAACATCCTGGGACAAGAACAACTTTTGTTTTTGTCTTGTTGAAATCAGAACGAAAAGCACGGTTCATAAGTTCTGCACCTACCATATTAAGATGATATTCGGATCGTGCTCTTGAACAGGAAATTCTATCTTCCCGCCAGAGATATTTTTTATGAGAATTTTCAATAAAGCTATCGACATTCTGTGTGTATTTGCCAAGCCTTCGTTTTGATTGTTCTTCAAACCAGAGAGTGAATTCATTTATTGCAAGAAATATATTTGTAAGTTCATCAGAATTTTTTGTGCTCCAGAATGCTCTCCATCTTATAAATCGAAGAGCCTGCTCTTTAAACTCACCTGTAGCCTCAAACCATTTACAAACGTGATCTATTTGTTCAAGAACAGGAATCTTCAGTTCTTGATTTTTTGACTTAAGTGGAAGAAGAAAAAATGTAATCAATAAACCTCGTACAAAATCAATTGCAGGTTTTATACGTTGATGTTTCTTTCGCCATTCAGCCATTTTTGCCAGAGTTATAAAAGGAGCATAACGAACAGCAAGAGCTTTATCTGCATAAGATTGCCATAAAATACCAAAGCTAAGAAGCTCGAGTAAATATTCTTCCTTTTCTCTTACTTCCTCTAAGTTATATAAACGAAGATAATCCATATACTCAGAGACAATCGGCATAACAGAACCAGAAGCATGCAACAAAACATTATCTGTAAAAACACGAATGTCTTTATAATATGCTTCCGAGTTTTTCAGCTCATTTTTAAGAGAATAAGTTATTGTTTCCATTTATAACAAACTTTATTATTAATTCATTGTCTGACTATATGGCCAACTCCGATAATAGAAGTTGTTACATTTGCAGGGTTTCCGTAGTAATAAATATTCCCTGCTCCATTAACCGTAGCATCAAGATCTTCAGTTACTGTTAAAGTGATATTACCGGTGCCATTAACCATTGCTTTGCATTTTTGAACAGAAAAATCTTTTGCCATTACATTACCGGCTCCGTTTATGAAGCAATACATATAATTACTATTACCCAAAACAGTAACATCGCCAGCACCATTAATTATGAGGTCCAGGTTATCACAATTCAACGAGTTTTGGGTAGTAACTTTTCCGGCACCATTAATTGTTATGCTCTCAATTGTTTTTAATGAAACATAAGCTCTAAGCGTAACATTGGAATAACTTCCATCTTTTAAACCAATTACAAGAGCACCGTTTACTTTATTAGAAATTACCTGATCCATAATATTATCATCTGCTTCGATGCGTATTGACTGAGTGTCATCCTGGGTTAAGTAAATATCACCAATATTCTTAACCGTTAAACCGGAACATTCTTCGACTTCCCTGGTCTGCGATACGATTTTACCAGAGCCATAAATAGTGTCATTGTTATTTATGTCTGATGATTTATCACACCCGTAAAAAATTACGAATGTTAAAACAAGAAGTGATAAATTTTTAAGAATAGTTTTTAGTTGCATAAACACCTCAAATATTTTTAATTGTTTGACTAAATCAGGTGATTTTATTGCAGGAAGAAAACTTTATTAGACAGCTCCCCTGTCAAAAAAATCCCCTGAATTTCCATAAGTAATTTAGAACAATCTTTATCTATCTAATAGACAAATTGTTTGAACGGTCAAATTTCCATTTTAAATGGATAAAAAAGTTATCCTTCTTTTTAAGTAAAAAATAATTTAAGATTAAGACTGGAAATATACTTAATAGAAGATAATGCTTCCCGGCTGGAAAATTCAGAAATAGTATTATTGAGAACCATTCTCCCCTCTTAATAAATCAACTAAAATAATACTGCAAAAATCCTGTTATTTCTTCTTTAAAGCAAATTAAATATTTGTTAAATAATTACTTAACTTTGATAACAAGAAAAGTTATATCATCCATTTGCTGATAGCCACTGAGCCATTGATCGGCAGCATCTAATAACTCTTTAATAATATCTGAATTCTCTTTTGCAGCTGCACTTGAAAAAACTTTTTTCACTAAATCATAGTCGATCATTTCCCGCTTTGCATTAAACAGCTCGACAAAACCATCAGTTAAAAGAAGAATTACATCACCGGGAGATACTTTTAAGATTTTCTGCTGATATTGATAATCAAAAAATGCACCTAATGGCATACCTTTTAAAATTACTTCTTCTACAGAATTTGTACTTTGCCTGAATATTAAAAACGGCGGCATTCCTGCTGCAGAGGCTGTAACTTTATATTCATTGATTTTCAATACTGTCATTCCCATATAAAGATTCCCAAGATTCATTTTCTTGATAATCTTTGTACAATGATTAAAAAAATCAGGAATAAAATATGTATGAGCCATTGTACCGAACAGGCTTTTGATAAGAGTTACCATAATACCTGCTTTTGTTCCGTGCCCTGTTGCATCACCGATAGCTAATGTAATAGTACCATCACCCGCCAGATAATAATCATAATAGTCTCCTCCTACTTCGCTAGCTGTTCTCATATTTGCGGATATTTCGAGATTTGATATATCCGGAAAACTCTTAGGTAAAATTGATAATTGCAGTTTCCGTGCTTCATCAAGCTCTTTTGTTTTTCTCTCATTCTCTGATTCGATTATTCTTCGTTCAAGTTCAAGTTTATTAGCAATTCTTTCCTGTTCAAGAGTTCTTTCCGAAAGCTCTTTTACTTTAACAAGCTGGGTTTCAAGATCTTTATTTGTTTGTGCAAGATTATATGAAAGAAATAAAGACATTGAAACGGCAAACCCTATCATGCCGTAAACAAAAACCTGGTTATATTCTGTTAGTGGAGGTATAACAGAAAAATCCAGTAAAATCTGTAGAATTATAAAAACAGCCAATATCATAAAACCTGTAAAAACAATCCATCCTCCCTTTAGATTTTTCTTCCCATTCTTCCGGAAAGACGAAGTAATGATATCAATAAGAATAATACCGAAGAAAATATAATTTATTGATGATGCTTCTTTTCTTAATAAAAAATTTATTATTGCAATAAATATGAAAAGCAAAAAATACAACTTCCATCGCCGGGGAAGTTTATAATAGCTTATGGCATAGAAAGTCATCAATCCAAAAAACATTGTTATTGGAACCGATATGCCGTTTAGTTGATAATGAAGAATAATCACGTTTGGATCTGTTGCGATAAATCTCTCAAAACTAAAGAAGGTAACACCTGCAAATCCAAGTAAACAAAGTGCATAAAATAAATTTTCTTTTTGCTTAGTATTGAAGCCAAAAATAAAAATATGCAGGAAAAAGAGTATTAATGGAATAAGCGTAAAGACCATCTGGTGATAGGAAGCGTCACGGACATTCTCACTAACTTGCTTAAAGATTGTATTAATATCTTTAAGAGCAACAACAAAACCCGGTGAAAACCCAAGCCGTTCCTGTTCCTTCCAATTATAATTAGCATACCTTACTGCTATTACCTGTTCAGGTTTGGGGTCAATGTTTAGTTCTTTCCAAACGCGAACCTGTGACGGCTTAAATGATTCAACAGAATTCCCGATCTCACCAAATGAATAAAGAAGTTTTCCATCGTAATAAATTTGTGAAGCTCCGAGTTGACCAATAATTAAAGCAAGGGATTTATTCCATAAAGATGTATCTGCAATGAAATGAAATCTGTACCAGCCAATATTTGAATCCTTTTCTCTGTAAGAATTTGATTCAACTACTTTCCAATTGCTGTCATCAAAATCTTCTTTTGCCCATTCAGGATTATCTCCAGGATGATATTTCCATAAGCTATCCAATATCATAATTTTTCTGCTCGGAGTAAATCGCTTTTGGTTTAATACAACCTTTCCCATTTATAAAAGTGTTTTTCCAGTCATAAACAGTAACTGAAAAAGTAGTATCGTTTTTAACAGTTAGTCGAAAACTGTTAAAAAGTATGTTCATCTTTATTTAAAGCGTCTATCCACCAACTTCCTGCTGTAACCTTAAATTCCAGTTTTGTTCCTTCGTTAAATGAAATAGTTTTATTAAAAGTAGTGTCATTAATTCTATCAAGCATTAGAGTGTCGGGCTTCCAGTTTCCCAATTCAGGTTGATTGCCCGTGACAAAAACTTTTTGATTTTCCGATGGATTTTTAACTATAACCTGAAAAGTGACTTTGTGTAGTAATTTAGGATTGTCGCTGCAACCAGCAAAAATTAATATAATACCAAGGATAATAGAAATATTAGATGTGATATTTTTCAAACTCAATTTATCCCCTTTGTTTTAAAAGAATCAAATATCTTATACAAAATTCCTCTTATTTTCTTATTAAAGCAAATTATAAATTTGGTTAAACCAGAAGTATAAAAACAAGCTAAATTAAAACTTAACAGTTAGTCCTAATGATGGAATTATTGGCCAGAGTTCAATTGTTTCTCTGTAAGGATTTCCGCTGTTATCGAGCCAGTATTTGTAACCGCTGACATTTTTAAAGTCAAACAAATTGTTCACATCAAGAAAAATATAAGTTGGAAGATTGAACATTGTAAATTCTTTCCCGATGCGGACATCCACTCTTTTGTATTCAGGTAAGTATTCAGAATTTCTATCCCCTTCGACCCACTCATAGCTTTTAGTAGTACTATTATAACTTGTATAAGAGGGAGTATATGCAAACCCGCTTCCATAAGTAAAGCGCAAATTTAAACTCCATTTTTTCCCAAGATCAAAATCGTTTATAAAAGATAATGTATGTCTCTGGTCCGTATATCTTGGAAATTCTCCTCTATTATCTGTAAGAAGATCTTCTTTCGTAAATAACAAACCGTAGCTTATCCATCCATAATAAGCTCCAAGTTTTAAAGATGCATAAATGTCGATACCTTTTGCATATCCTTTTGAATCATTTTTTCTTGAATAAGTTATATTACCGTAAGCGCCTCTCTCAGACGAAATCAGGTCTGTATATTTTTTATAATAACCTTCGGCTTTTAATGTAAAAATATCCTGTGGATTTTGGCTTAATGAAAAATTCTTTTCCAGACTGATTATATAATGTTCTGCTTTTTGCGATTGCGTATTTGTATCGGAAGCAGTTGAGTAAGCCAACTGCTGGTAAACTGGAGATTGATAATAATGTCCCCACGCAACTCTGAGATTTAATCCATCACCAAACCTGTAAGATGCACTTATCCTCGGACTGAGAGATAAATCTTTATTAAAATCGAAATAGTCAACACGTCCGCCCGACATTAATAATTGTGTTTTCATTTAGCTGTAAAATATTTTCGACATAACCATTCAGCTTATATGAAGAAGCGAGAATATTTTCCTTGTTACTGTATTCATTAACAGATGTAGAAATTGTGTCAGGGAAATGATCGGTATTCTGAAAATAACTTTGTACATTTTCAGCATTTAGATTATTTTCATATTTTATGTTGATATAGCTAAAGCCTGTTTTAATATCGTAAAAAGGATTAAGCTGATAATCCAGTGAAGTTTTGCCTTCCAGAGTTTTTATTTCAAGTGATTGATTATAATTACTCCTATACAAAGATTGATAAAAATAATAATTACTGTTTGTAACATTATAATCGAATTCGAGATGTTTCCAAACTATTGTCCCTATCTATTTGCAGGTAATAAGAAAGAGAAGTATTCAGTAAAGCATTGCCCGAAAGAAAGACAGTATTTTTCAAATCAAAAAGATTAGCTATAATAATTGGCATTTTCACCATTATGGCTTATTTGCTATATTTGATAAATATCAGAAGTTGCTCCCCTGCATAGGTGTCCTGGTAATGAGATGCGTCCGTGATATTCTGTCATCAGGATTATAAATATAAGTATCCCCTGCATGAATAAACTCTAATTGTAATTTATCAGCTTCAGATAAATCATAAGTAACAACTCCCTGCACATCATAAAAAGATGGGTGATTGTCCTGATCAACATTAAGCAGAGATAAAACATATTCAAAATAACTTTTACGAAAACCCAAGATATAATTTGCGTGAGAACCTAAAGGTCCCTCAAGAACCGCATCGAGATGAATTAAGCTAAGTGTAGCCGAACCGGTTTGTCTTTCTTTATTCCCTTCCCTATACTCGATATCGAGAACAGAACTTAAACGGTCTCCGTATTCTGCACTGAAACCTCCGGTGATAAGATTAACTTTTTTCATTAGAGTCCATGTTAAAGATTCCAACACTTGCATTGTCAGCTTCTTTAATATGGAAAGGTTCATAAACCTGTGACCCGTTTACAAGGACAAGGTTTTCATCATAATTGCCGCCGCGTACATTAAACTTTGCACTGAACTCATTATCAACTGCAATTCCCGGCAATGCCTGTATTGAACGAAATACATCAGGGAAAACACTTGATATTTCTTTCATCTCCTTGCTTTGAAGTGAAACACTGCTTACAGTTGCATTATTATTTCCTCTTGTTGCATAAACAGAAACTTCCTGAAGAATTACTTCGGTAGGAACAAGATTAACATTGAGTTGAATATCTTTATCAGTTAGTTCAACTGGAATGGTTTCAGTTTTATAGCCGATGTAGCTTACAAGTAATTGGTAATTACCTTTCGGAAGAATTATTTCATATTCCCCATTAGCATTTGTACTGACACCTTTTGCATCATCTTTTACAGAAATGTTTGCATAAGGAAGAGCTTCCCTGCTGTTTGCATCACGGATTGTTCCCGAAACTTTAAATTCCTGCGAATAGCAAAAAGAAAACGTTGATAAAAATATGATAATGAGTAATTTCAATAATAACCTTGTACTAATAAAAAAATTTCCCCTCTTTTGTTAAGATAAGAATAACCGATGAAGTTATTCAACAAAAATAGATTACTATCATTTCTGATTCTAAACAAAAAAGACGCCAACTAAGGCGTCCTTATAAGAAAGTCAAATTTGAGATTCCAAAAATAAATCTACCCTCAAAAAGGTAATGTTCGGAATAATTACATCTAATTCACAATCCAGGTATTTCCACCGAACAAAACTTTCTCAAGGTCCCCCTCACCTTTTTTCTCTATAATCAGCTTCACCTGGTTTTCAACTCCCTCATCGTAAGTTGGCTTTAATATTTGTCTGTAAACCCCAACAAGTGTTGGCATATCCGGTTGCTTATCAATGTTTATAAGTATTCCTGATCTTGCTGAGTTATCATCGTGTTCATCGTGAACAAGTACTTCATCTATCGAATGTTTACCATCTGCTAAATCTATAACGACTGGTTTTAATCCATCCAGTTTTATCCCTTTATCTTTGTTAGCTCCGAATATCATCGGTTTATTGTGCTCGAGGAATAAAAGCTTTTCATCTTTTACTTTTTTATCAGTGATATCGTCGAAAGTGCCATCATTAAAAATTACACAGTTCTGGAAAATTTCTATGAAAGCTATTCCTTTATGATCGGCGGCTCTCTTCAACATTGATTGAAGATGTTTCGCATCTCTGTCAATTGCTCTTGCAACAAAAGTTGCATCAGCACCAAGAGCAAGAGCAATCGGATTAAAAGGATAATCAATACTTCCAAAAGGAGTTGTTTTTGTTTTTTTGCCTTGTTCGGAAGTTGGAGAATATTGTCCTTTTGTTAAACCATAAATCCTATTATTAAAAAGAAGAAGTTTTAAATCAATATTTTTTCTGCAGGCATGTATAAAATGATTTCCGCCGATACTTAAAAGATCACCGTCGCCGGTTGCAACCCAGACAGAAAGTTCCGGTCGTGCAACTTTAACTCCTGTTGCAATTGCAGGTGCTCTTCCATGAATTCCATGAATTCCATAAGTATTCATGTAATAAGGAAAACGTGAAGAACATCCTATTCCTGAAACCCAAACTATATCTTCTTTTTTTATTCCGATTAATTCAGGAAAAGTACGATGAACCTGCGCGAGTATTGAGTAATCGCCGCAACCCGGACACCATCTTACATCCTGCTTTGTTGCAAAATCTTTTGAAGTATATTTTACTTGCACCTGCTCTTGAACTTTATCTTCTGCCATTACTACCTCCGAGTAAATCAATCATCTTCGTTTCAATATCTGAACTTTTAAAAGGCAAACCTCTAACAATATTAAGCTGATTTACAGGAATCATAAATTCGCTTTTTATCAGTTTGCTTAATTGTCCCAGATTAATTTCAGGAATAAGAATTTTCTTAAAGCGCCTCAAAACTTCTTCTGTGTTTTTAGGAAAAGGATTTATGTACTTTAAATGTGCCTGTGAAACTTTATAACCAGCTTTCCTAATGTTCATCACTGCTTCGGTAATTGCACCGAAAGTTCCGCCCCAACCAAGTACAAGCAAGTCACCTTCCTGTTCGCCGTTTACTTCCAGATCAGGAATATCTTTTGCAATATTTTTTACTTTTTGTGCACGCAGCTTAATCATTTCATCATGATTATCGGCATCATAACTAACTGCACCGGTTATATTCGCTTTTTCAAGCCCTCCGATTCTGTGTTCGAGTCCTTTGGTTCCTGGTTTTACCCATGGTCTTGAAAGATTTTCATCTCTTAAATAAGGAAAGAAACCTTCTGCTTCCGTAGTAAATTTAACAGGAATCTCCGGCAATTCATTTTCATGCGGAATTTTCCATGGCTCAGTTCCGTTAGCTATATAACCATCTGTTAATAAAATAACAGGAGTCATAAATTTAACTGCGATTCTCGATGCTTCGAGTGCCATATAAAAACAATCAGTTGGACTGGAAGCAGCCAGAACTGCAGCAGGAGCCTCGCCGTTTCTCCCATACATAGCTTGTAAAAGATCGGCTTGTTCGGTCTTTGTCGGAAGTCCCGTGCTTGGTCCGCCTCTCTGAACATTAACAATTACCAGAGGTAGTTCAGTCATCACTGCTAAACCTAAAGCCTCTGTTTTTAGTGATAAACCGGGACCACTAGTGGTCGTAATTCCAAGATAACCGGCAAAGGAAGCACCAATTGCTGAAGTTATTCCGGCAATTTCATCTTCAGCCTGAAAAGTTTTTACTCCAAAATTTTTATAAAGACTAAGATACTGTAAAATTTCTGACGCTGGTGTTATAGGATACGAACCGAGAAAAAGTGGCAGTTTACTTTTTACAGAAGCTGAAAGAAGCCCGAGTGCAGTTGCCTCATTTCCTGAAATACTTCTGTACACTCCAGGTTTTAATGCTGCCGGATCAACGTGATATCTTGTCGTAAAGGCTTCTGTCGTTTCTCCAAAGTTGTAGCCGGCTTTTAAAGCTTTTTCATTTGCATCTATAAATTCAGGTTTGTTTTTAAATTTTATTCTTATCCACAGACTTGTTTGTTCAAGCGGTCTATCAAAAAGCCAGTACATTAAACCAAGCGCAAAAAAGTTTTTGCATCTTGATTTATCTTTATTCCCTAATGTTGTTCCCTCAAGTGCGGAGAAAGTTAAAGAAGTGACTGGGACTGAAAAAACCGAAAACCCTTTAAGACTATTATCTTCAAGTGGATTATTATCATATTCGGCAAGCTGTAAACTTTTTTTATCGAACGCATCTGAATTTACTATAATTATAGCACCGGATTTTAATTCGCTTAAATTCTTCTTAATTGCGGCAGGGTTCATTGCAACCAGAACATCGGGTCTATCACCAGACGTAAAAACATCTTTACTTCCAAAATGAAGTTGAAAACCAGACACACCATAAACTGTTCCTGAAGGTGCTCTAATTTCTGCAGGATAATCCGGCAATGTGTTGAGATCATTACCTGCAAAAGCAGTCGTATCGCTAAACTGACTTCCCGTTAACTGCATACCATCGCCGGAGTCTCCGGCAAACCTGATCGTTACTTCATCAAGAGTTTTAAGTTCTTTTTCCTTTACCATTTCTCTCACTTTAGTTAACAAATTTTTGATTTCAGTTCCATACAAACCCACAAAACGTGCCACTTAGAAATAAATTTTGGAACTGTAGAATTAGTTAACAATTGGCAATAATAGAAGGCGTTTCATCCATTAATTATGCGAAAACAATTGATAGATGAAAGAATCTTTTCTCACTATTGAAAAGATTTTTATAAGAAATAAGAAAGATTTTAATTTTAAATGATAAACTGTAACAATATCATTTTCTATTTTTTATTTCGGATCTAATGCTTTATATTTGAATTAAAATTGAGAGTCAAAATGAAAACGAAGGAAATAATTTTTATAGTTAATGAGTCTCTTGACGGAGGGTTTGAAGCTAAAGCAGTAGGTTTTCCAATCTTTACTGAAGCAGAAACTGAAGACGAATTAAAAAAGAATATTACAGAAGCTGTTCGTTGCCATTTTGATGAGAATGAACTTCCTTCTCTTATTAATGTTAGATATCAGAGAGAAGAAGTTATTTCATTATGAAAATTCCAAGAGATTTGGATGCTAAAAATTTAATTAAATCTCTTGAAAAATTGGGGTATAAGCAAACAAGACAAGCTGGGAGTCATATCCGTTTATCAGTTCTCTTAAAGGGAAAAGAACTTCATATTACAATCCCAAATCATAATCCATTAAAAATTGGGACGCTTAATAATATTCTTAAAGAAATAAGTGACCAACTAAAAATTTCAAAAGAAGAATTATTAAGAAAGCTATAATTCTAATTCACATTCTTAATAATCTTATAAAACTCATCCGCTTTAACAAAGCCTGTAATTCTTTTAACTTCATTTCCTTTTGAATCAAGAATTAAAACTGTGGGAACACCAATTATCTTATATTTATTTCTCAAAGCTTCGACTTCATCGGAAAGTGATTTTGTCATATCAGCTTTGAAAACATAAAAGTTTTTTGATACTTCAATTACTTTAGGATCTGAGAAAGTATATGCATCGAGTTCTTTACAAGGGATGCACCAATCGGCATAAAAATCTATAATGACACCGGAAGTTTGTATCTTCTGGGGAATCACCCCTTCAGCATAAGGCTTCCAGTCAATTGAGTTTTTCTGTTCAGGAATAAATTCATAAATAGCAACAGCAAGAAGTAAAACAGAAAAAACAATTTTAAATATTCTGAATCCTTTAATACTGTTTGCAAGTTTCTCAATAAACAATAACCAAAGGGCTACAAAGACCATATAAGATGGAAGGACATACCCGCTGAATGAATTTGGCAATAACGGAATCAAAAAGTAAATAGCCATTCCTATCAAGATAAAGCCAAAAACATGTTTGACTCCATCCATCCACTCGCCTGCTCTCGGAAGCTGCTTAATTTTACCTGAGAAAACAGCGAGAAACAGATAAGGAAATCCTAATCCTACAGCAAGAACAAAGAATAATAAAAAGACCAAAGTAAGGATCGCCTTTTGCAGCGACATAAGTTACAAGACCAATTACAAAAGGACCGATACAAGGTGCTGCAACAATTCCCATTGTTAATCCCATAAAGAAAGCACCGAAATATCCTTGCCTCGCTCCGCCGGCTTTTTGTACCCAGCTATCGGGAAGTTTAAATTCGTAAACTCCGAACATGCTTAGAGAAAGAATTATAAAGATTAAAACAATTCCTAAAATGACAAATGTATTTTGCAGCAGACTGCCAAAAACAGAACCGGTTAACGCTGTAACTACTCCAATAATTGAATAAGTCACAGCCATTCCGATAAGAAAAAGAAGTCCCATTAAAAATAATTTGCCTGTACTTCCTTCACTCTGTCCACCGAAGTAACCGATTGTTATTGGAATCAAAGGATAAACACAAGGAGTAAGATTAAGAGCAAGTCCGCCTAAGAAGACAAACAATAGTCCAAGAAATAATCCACCTCCCTCAAAAGTTGAAGAGATTATATTATCATCATTATTAGTTCCACCACTCAAAGCAGAATAAGAAAGATCAATGTTCTTAAAAATATCCTGGTTTATTTCATTAACAACAGATTGTTTATCTGCAATAACAACATTTAAAGTATCCTGAACAGAAGTTGGAGCAAGACACGATCTGTCATTGCAAGCCTGGTAATCAAGATTTACAATTAATTTGTAATCACCCGGTTTAATATCTTTTGATGCTTCGATCAAAGCACCGATATAAATTTCACCTTTGTAAACTGATAAAGCTTTCTCAGAGAAACTAAATTTGAAATCGTGAGGCTTTGGGTAAGAAATACTTTTTATTTTGAAATAAGTTGTGTCAATCCTTAGCTCACTTGGAATCAAATAATCCTCATAAGGTTTATTTGAATTCATATGCCAGCCATCTTCGATATTTACTTTTACAGCAAGCTTTACTTCACTGCCGGGATAAACTTTATCAAAGGATAAATAACTTTTAATTTTAACATGATCCTGCCTCAAACCGAATTGAGCAAAAGCACTTCCTGCTGTAAAGATTAGTAATAATAGCGCAACCAACAACTTTTTCATTTTGTTCATTCTTTCTTCTTAATTACCGATACTGGATGCCAGATTCCGGATACCTGATGTTAATTCTAAATTGTTATTATCATTTTGTCATTGAAATTATTCACTAAAATTTTCTGTTAAATACCGTCTACTGATTTTTTCATTTTACATCTTCCATTTTCCATCATCCGTCAACCATCTCCTTACCTTCTCCATCCTTGTACAATCGGATATCTTCTTCCATAACCAAAAGCTTTTTTTGAAACTCTTAAAGCAGGCGCTGCCTGTCTTCGTTTATATTCATTACCATCGACCAATTTTAGAACTTTATTAACAACTTCTCCATCACCAATAATTTTTGTTATCTCATTATATTCTTTATTCTCTTCAAGATACATTTTCAAAATTCTATCTAACAATTCATAAGATGGTAAAGTATCCTGATCTTTTTGTCCCATACTCAATTCGGCAGAAGGTTCTTTATCAATTATTTCCCGGGGAATTATTTCTTCTTCTTTATTGATAAAGTTTACTAACCTGTAAACATCAGTTTTATAAACATCGGCAATAACTCCAAGTCCGCCAGCCATATCTCCGTAAAGAGTGCAATACCCGACAGACATTTCAGATTTATTTCCTGTTGTTAAAAGTAAATATCCAAACTGGTTCGAAACCGCCATCAAATAAACACCACGAATTCTTGCCTGGACATTTTCTTCAACAATCCTTTTAGGCTCTTCTGTTACAGCCGGCGATAACATTTTCAATACTTCTTCAACAACAGGTTGAATAGAAACATTTGCTGATGAGATTCCCAAACTCTTAATTAGTTTCTCAGAATCTTTTATGCTGCCGACACTTGAATATTTGGAAGGCATCAACATTACATTTACATTTTCCGACACCAACTGCTTTTGCTGCAATATAACTAACAAGTGCCGAATCAATTCCTCCGCTTAAACCAATAAGCACTTTCTTAAATTTTTGTTTTGTACAATATTCTCTCAACCCAAAAATTAAAGCACTTAATGTTTCTTCTTCAAAATTTCTTTCAGATGATTTTATCGATTGATATTTTTCTTTTGTATCAAAGATGAAATAATCTTCTTCATAAGATTTACCGAGTTTTAACAAATTTCCTTCACTATCAAAACACATGCTTGCACCATCAAATATTAATTCTGTTTGAGCACCAACCGTACAAACATAAGCAAGCGGAATTTTTTCTGTCTTACTAAGAACGGAAAGCATATTTTTTCTGCTTTCTCTTTTTCCAAATGAATAAGGACTTGCAGAAATGTTAATAATTACAGATGCCTTTTTCTCAATAAGATCTTTAACCGGATCGTAACTGTATCTTTGTTTGTACCAGTAATCGGCATCGTTCCAGATATCTTCACAAATAGAAATTCCAAGTCTTTCTCCTTTAAACTCATAAACATCAATCGACTTAGCCGGATCGAAATATCTCATCTCATCAAAAACATCGTAATTGGGAATTAAAGATTTGTGCTGAATAAACTGAATTTTGCCGTCATAACAAAGCACAGCCGAGTTATGAATATCTGTTCCAATATTATCATCATCTTCAGTTATAGTTCCGAATAACAAACCTACTTCCCTAGATTGTTCGGCTATTTCATTTAAAGCTTTTAATGATGCTTTTCTAAATTCTTTTTTCTCAACAAGATCTAATGGAGGATAACCTATAAGAGAAAGTTCAGGGAAAATTGCCAGGTCGGCTCCATCTTCTACAGCTTTTCTGTAACCGCTAATGATCTTCAGTTTGTTGTATTCTATGTTACCAATTATCGTATTTATCTGGCAAAGAGCTATTTTCATTTTTATTTGTTTAAGATAATAAGTTGTTAGTCGTTTAGTTATTTGGTTATTAAGTTATTGGGTTATTGAGTAACTGAATCACTTAATAACCCAATAACTAATTACTCAATACCAATAACCCAACCTAAAATAGAAAAGTAAGCAGGATTTTACAATCATATATTTATTCAACAGTTTAATCTCCCGTTCGAGTGCTTTCTTTTCCGTAATTCAAATATGTAAACCGATTGAAACATTTTCTTAAGTTTTTTATAACAAATTTGTTATAATTGTATCAAGTTAAAATTAACAGGAGTAAAACGATGAACAAAAAACTGTATCGTTCTTATAAAGATAAGATGCTTGGAGGTGTTGCAGGCGGACTTGCGGAGTATTTCAACATTGATTCTACTCTTGTTAGAGTACTTTTTCTTGTAGTCCTTTTCATTGGTGGAACCGGCGTTCTTGCATACATCATAATGTGGATTATTGTTCCGGAAGAACCGATTGTATTTCCTGATCCAAACGCAACGGAATCAAAAAAGGAAGGAACTGAAACAGGTTCTCCAAAGCAGGAAAATCAATTCGATTCAAATGCATATTATGCTTCTCTAGATCATCAACGCGAAAAGAGAAGAACTATTGCAGGAGTAGTTCTACTTTTTCTTGGTGTACTTTTGTTAGCGGATAATTTTATTCCAAGGATAAGATTTGGAGACTTCTGGCCTTTGATCTTAGTTGCCGCCGGAATTGGAATTCTTTTAAGCGCTAAAAGAAAAAACAATTATAACCTTTGAGTTAAGAAAATGAAAACCAAACATTTATTCTGGGGATTTTTGTTTATAACTGTCGGAATTTTAATTCTTCTTAATAATGTAACGAGCTTTACCCTTTACTGGTTTGATATCTGGAAATACTGGCCGTTCCTTTTAATTCTTATCGGTATTTCTCTTTTGATTAAGTCAACGTTCCTTAGGGGAACAATCGCAAGCATAGCCGCAATAATTATCGGTATCTCACTTTTTGCGATGCTTAAAAGCGGGTGGGGATTTTTTCAAAATGATGTTTTTTCTGGAATGCATCATGGGATAAATATAAAAGGTTGGGACGATAACGACTATGAAGAAAGAAATTTTGTTGAAGATTTTAATAATAAAATAAAAACTGCTTCTCTCGATTTAAAAGCAAGTGTTGGTTCTTTTAAGATTGCAGATACAACATCATCATTGTTCGCCGCAACTGCAAAAGGTTACGGAGACAGGTTTAATCTCTCCAGTGAGATCGACAGTGACAATGCAAAACTAATTTTTGGAAGTGATAAAAAAATTGTCATTTTCGGAAGATCAAAAAACAAAGTTGATATCAGTCTTAACAAAAAACCTGTCTGGAATTTGAATTTTGATATAGGTGCTGCTTCTTCTGAATTTGACCTGAGACCTTTTAAAATAAAAGATGTCGATATAGATATGGGTGCAGCATCTTTAAAGATTTATCTGGGAGATTTAGAAGACACTACAAATGTTGAGATTGATGCCGGTGCATCATCGATTGAAATATCAGTTCCTGAAAACAGTGGTTGCGAATTAAAAGCTGATGTAACTTTATCCAGCAAACGCTTTGACCGTTTTAATAAAATCGGGGATGATTTATACAGAACAGAAAACTTTGATAGCGCAGCTAAAAAGATTTTTCTTAAAATTGATTCCGGAGTTTCATCTGTAAGGATTAAGCGTTACAGTCCGGGCGATTGGGAATAAAAATTCAAAATTAAAAAGATTAATTTTAGAGAACTTAATTTTTCAATCTTTTCTTGTCCGCCGTAGCTTTAGCGAAGGCGGAAATCTTTGCATCTTTCAATTTCCTTGCACCTGCTCTTACACTTGAACTTTTGCTGGGCTTCCACAAATGCTTATCCAATCTTACACAACCATCTTTATCAAACTCAACTCCTTCTGATCGGAGAAGCTCTTCCATCAAATCATAACTGCCAAAGTGTAGCCTCCCTGTTAGTGCACCAAACCTGTTCACAACACGATGACAAGGCAAACCCGTTTCTTTTGCTCCATTCAAAGCCCACCCAACAGTTCTCGCAGATGAACGAATTCCACATGCTTCTGCTATATCTCCATAAGTTGCAACTTTGCCATAAGGAATTCTTTCAACAATTTTATAAACCTTATCGAAGAAGTCTTTTTTCTTTTTCTGTCGTTTGCTTACAGTTTTTTTCTTTTTCATAATGAATAATAAAAAATATAAAGAAAATCAAAAAGATGCCGTTTATAGGTGATTGTAATTTCTCTACAAATAGTTTAACAATTTCTTAAAACTTACCAACTATTTAACTAATTTATTTTTTAGTTTACATTAAGATTTAATTCTTGATTTTTTCTCTGTAGGAGACGATGATGAAAAAACTTTTTATTACTATTATCTTTATAATAGTTTTTGTTGGTGGATTATTAGCACAATCCAAACCTTACGTAATTCTTATAAGCTTCGACGGATTCAGGTGGGATTATGTTGACAGAGGAATTACACCAAACTTTGATTATATAAAAGAGAATGGTACTTCGGCAAAATCGCTTCGTTCATGTTTTCCTACTAAAACTTTTCCTAATCATATTTCAATTGTTACGGGAATGTATCCCGAACATCATGGAATAATTACCAACGGATTTTTGGATACTTTTACCAACACCCGTTTTTCCATGAGTGATACTATAACCAAACGGGAAGCTAAATGGTATAAAGGAGAGGCATTCTGGGAAACTGCTGAACGCCAGGGAATAAAAACCGCAAGTTACTTCTGGCCTGGTTCTGATGTTACTCTCAACTACCGTCACCCAACTTACTACTATAGTTATGATGGCAAAATACCTTACAGAGAAAGAGTTGATGGAGTGATAAACTGGCTGAAGCTTCCTTATGATCAACGCCCTCATTTTGTTGCCTCATATTTTGAAGCCACAGATACTTACGGACACAAGTATGGACCTGATTCACCTGAAATTAATTTCGCAATTGCACAGCTCGACAGCATTCTTGGATACTATTTTGAAAAACTTAAAGAAATTAATCTTTTTGACAGCACAAATATAATCGTTGTTTCAGATCATGGAATGACTGAGGTAAGTATCAACAAAGCTATAAATATTGAAAACATACTTGAAGGATATAAATACAAACAGAATGATGACGGTCCTTTTATGATGATTGAACCGGAAACGGGACAGCTCGATAATATTTATAATAAGCTGAAAGAAAATGAAAATCATTATAAAGTTTATAAGAGAGAAGATGTTCCGGCGTATTTTCATTTTTCTGATAATCCATTGATAAGCAAAATTGTAATTATAGCAGAGAACGGATGGAGCCTTGAAACAAATAAGTCATTTGAAAATATGAAAAAGTGGAATCCTAAAGGAAATCATGGTTATGATAATTACTCTATGGATATGAATGGAATTTTTTACGCTATAGGTCCGGTCGTTCAAAAAAAATTACCAGGTTGGCACAGTAAATAATATCGATATTTATCCGTTGCTCTGTAAAATCTTTAACGTTTTTCCAAATCAGTTAATAGATGGAAAACTTGAGAGGATAGAATACATTTTAAAATGATTTTTAATGTAGAGTGTAGAATTTAGAATGTAGAATTTAGAGTGTAAAAAAGAATTATGAATTAAGATTTACGAATTCAAATCACCGCGAATCGAATTAGTTCATTCTGCATTAAAATTACAATGTAAAATTTTGCCGGCTGCCCTTGCCCCGAGACGAGCCGTTTCACTATCTGTCTAATTCTTACTAAACTTTAAAAGGAATGCTTTAATAAACCTGTTAATATCTCCATTCATTACACTTTGTACATCTGAGGTTTCTTCATCTGTACGGTGATCTTTAACCATATTGTAAGGATGAAAAACATAAGAACGTATCTGGCTTCCCCATTCTATTTTCATTTTGTTCTTTTCGATTTCATCTAATTGCGCTTCCTGTTTTTCAAGCTCAAGTTGGTAGAGTTTCGATTTCAACAGCTTCATTGCATTAGTTTTGTTTTGTGTTTGTGAACGTTCACTCTGGCAGGCTGCAACAACTCCCGTTGGTTCGTGAGTAATGCGGACAGCAGTCTCAACTTTGTTTACGTTCTGCCCGCCTTTACCGCCGGAACGATAAGTATCAATTCGCAGGTCGGCAGGATTAATTTCTATTTCAATTGTATCATCAACTTCCGGTATAACAAAAACAGATGCAAAAGATGTATGTCTTCTTTTATTAGAATCGAAAGGAGAAATTCTTACCAAACGATGTACCCCATTTTCTGCCTTAAGATACCCATAAGCAAATTCCCCTTCGACTTCAATAGTAACGCTTTTTATTCCGGCACCGTCTCCTTCAAGCAGATCTATCATTCTCATGTTATATCCATTCTGCTCACCCCAGCGCAAATACATTCGCATAAGCATTTCAGCCCAGTCCTGAGCTTCAGTTCCACCTGCACCGGAATGAATAGTCATTATACAATTCTTGGAATCATCACGACCGCTCAACATATTTTTCAGTTCTGCATTTTCAACAGATTCTTCAAGAGATTTCAACTCATTCTGGATTTCATCATAAAGAGATTCGTCTTCTTCCATTTGTGCAAGTTCAACGTACTCTTCCAGTGATGTTGCTTTTACATCAACGTCTTTCCATACTTTTACCCACGACTCAAGAGATTTTATTTCCTGGAGAATTCTTTGTGCACCAACCTGGTCATTCCAGAAGGATGGCTCGGAAGTCTTATCCTGCAGTTCTTTTATCTTTAATTCTTTTTTATCAACGTCAAAGATAACCTCTTAAATTATCAATCCGTGTTCTAAAAGTTTTTAATGTTTTTATTTCTTCTTCGTACATAAAGTAACCTCTATTCTTTGTCATGCTGAACTTGTTTCAGCATCTTTCAAATTTAATTAGACCCTGAAACAAGTTCAGGGTGACTAAACTAATCTTCTACCTCCATCCTCAACAACGCTGCAGCAAGAGTCTTACCCTGTGCATCATGCTTAAGTGAAACTGTTCCGCCGCCGCCAAGAGTATTGTGCAATAAAAAGTTTAATGCTTTGATGTTGGGTAATTCAAATCTTTCAACTTTACCAAAGCAGACTCCTTCAAAATGTTTTTTAACTCTTTCAACTGATAAATGTTTTTTGATTATCTCAAAACCTTTATCATCATAAGCAATAATACCAACGTTTGCGGCATCTCCTTTGTCACCGCTGCGTCCGTGAGCAATATTCTTTAACAAAACTTTCATTTACTTCTCCAAAGTGAAAAGGCAAATGGCAAACGGCAGAAGTTTTGAGATTTGAAATTTGACTTTTTCGATTTCATAAAATTCTTATTTCAGGTTTAACAAGTTTTTTAGGAATCAATGCCGGCCAATAAGCAACTACCTCGCTCGGTTTTGGCCTGCCGCCCGCAAATCCTGTTACACTTGGCGGACCAGTTAAAATTAATGGCGCTATCTCTTTACCAAATCTTTCAACAGAATTATAATCGTGAGATCGTACAGCCACTCTTAACATAATTTCATTTATTAAATTTTCATCCAATTGTGTTGACAAAGGACCGTGACAAGCATCATAACCGATAAACTCTGTTCTTATTTCATCAAACTTAAGATTTAACAACTCTAATCTTTTCCTTAGAATTTTATCTGCTGCTTTTGCTTTTGTTAGAGCCTGCGGCCATGAATAAGTTAAAGAAGCTGAAGCAGAATATCCGTCAGCATAAGAACAGGATACTTTGTAAAACTCAGTTTCAGGCTTTCCTTTTACATTATAAACTTTTACTCGATCACTTCCGAGATCTTCTAATTTTATTGAAGTGAAATCTGCGACACAATCTGGAGTTATATATTGAACTGGGTCTCCAATTTCATAAACTAATTGTTCAGCAACTGTTTCAAAAGAAACTCTGCCTCCGGTGTTTTTATGTTTAGTGATTATAACTTCTCCATTTGGATAAGCTTCTGCAATAGGAAATCCAATCTCTGCCATATTTGGAATTGATTCCCAATCACCTAAAAAATTACCACCCGAAGATTGTGCGCCGCATTCGAGAATATGTCCTGCAACAGTTCCTGCAGAAAGCAAATCATAATCATTTTTCTTCCAGCCAAATTCGTAAATCATTGGTGCGAGTGTTAAGCCTGTATCGGTTGTTCTTCCTGTTATCACGATATCAGCTTCCTGGTTAAGCGCCTCAACAATTGGGAAAGCACCAAAGTAAACGTTCGCACTCAGCAGTTTATCTTTAATATTTTTTACAGACTCACCTGTATCCATATTATTTAACTCACAGCCGGAAGAAATTATTTCATCAATTCTGTCTACTTATATCATCTCCAAGAATAACTCCGATTTTCAAATCCTTAATCTTTAACTCTTTAGCAACATTAATTACAGCTTCTGCGCAGGCAATCGGATTTACTCCGCCTCCGTTTGTAATCACTTTAATTCTTTTTTCTTTAATGATCGGAAGAATTCTTTTCATCAAATCCGGAATATCTCTCGCATAACCAAAAGCAGGATTTTTATTTTTCTGCTTCTGAAGAATTGACATAGTTACTTCAGCAAGATAATCCATAACGAGGTAATTAATTTCGCCTTTAGTAACCTGGTGATAAGGAGCATCGATCAAATCTCCCCAAAAACCCTGACCTGATGCAATCCGAATTTTATCTTTCATAAATATTTATGCTGAACTTGTTTCAGCATCTTTCTCTTTAATTCAAGAATATAATAATTTATAAGGATCTTCTATTTCGGGGTATAAATCCCTCCAATCCTTATTCTTTGATTCAATCAAATTAATCTTCCAATGCCTGTGCCAGTTCTTTAATTGTTTTTCTCTTTTAATGGCACTTTTTAAATCAGGAAGGAGTTCATAATAAACAAGTTTATTTACATTATATTTTTTAGTGAAACCTTCAACAAGTCCAAGCTTATGTTCATAAACTCTCCTTTGTATAACGTCAGTCATACCAACATATAAGACTTTATTTTTACTGGACATTATGTAAACAAAATAACAATTCATTTTTCCAAAGATCCTGAAATAAATTCAGGATAAAGACATGACGCAATCCGGATTTTATCTTTCATTCCATCCCTCTCTGCCAATCAAAGGGACAAAGGCAAACTCTGGAACATCTTCAACTTCAAAATTATTTTCGTCAATCTTTGTAACAATCTTTAAAAGCTGTGAAGTTTTATTCCCAACAGGAATTATTAACCTTCCGCCAATTGCTAATTGTTTCTTCAATGAATTTGGAACTGTTGGTGAACCTGCAGTTACTAATATTCCATCGTAAGGAGAATATTCATCCCAACCTAAAGTGCCGTCGCCGCATTTTGTATTAATTCTTAGACCTAATTTGTCAAGAACTTTTCTTGTCTTATAAAAAATATCAACATTTCTTTCTATGCTGTAAACGTCCATTCCCATCTTTACTAAAATAGCTGCCTGGTAACCGGAACCTGTTCCGATCTCAAGAACCTTGTTACCCGGCTTTAATCTCAAAGCCTGTGTCATAAAGGCAACAGTGTATGGCTGTGATATTGTTTGTCCGTGCCCGATTGGAAGTGCAACATCTTTGTATGAATGATGTTTCATTGCATCCGGAACAAAATTGTGTCTCTCCACTTCACCAATCGCTTTTAAAACTGATATATCGAATATCCCTTTCAGAGAGATTTTATCTACTAAATCCTGTCTTTCTGTTTCGTACATATAATTTTTTTGAACTTTATTAAAGATAAAAATAATATTGTTAATTTCTTTGGTTTTATATTTGTAAAGTGTAATGAATTAATTTTTGTAATAAGCCGAAAACTGTCATTCTGAATTTATTTCAGAATCCAAATTTTTTAAAGACCCTGAAATGAATTCAGGGTTAAAATGGAGATTAGATGTTCGATACAATAGCCGGTTCTTTTCTGATTATGGGAATGAGAATATGCGATGTTTCTATAGACACAATGAGATTGATTTTAATAGTGCAGGGGAAAAAATACCAGGCGGGCATTGCAGGTTTTTTTGAAGTTCTCATCTGGATTTTTGCCATAAGAATTATTTTTCAGCATCTGGATAATTACTTTAACCTATTGGGTTATGCAACAGGTTTTGGTCTAGGAAATATTATCGGGATAACTATCGAGCAAAAAATCGGTTTTGGATTTGTTCAGCTTAGCATTATCTCAAAACATTTTACAGATCAAATTGCGGATAGTTTAAGAAAATTTAAATACGGTGTGACAATTTTGCCCGGCGAAGGAAGCAGAGGAGGCGTTTCTATAATTATGGTTATCATCGCAAAAAAGTATCAAAAGAAGGCTATAAAACTTGTAGAGTCTATTGATAAAGAAGCTTTTATAACCGTGCAGCATTCACTTCCTTACAGGGGATTTATGCACGGTGCAAGGAAATAATTAGTGAATGAAAGTTGTTTGCAAGATAAAATCAATCATATTATATTTGCTCGAAATAAAAATGGAAAATGCGGGAATAGCTCAGTTGGTAGAGCGCAACCTTGCCAAGGTTGATGTCGCGGGTTCGAGTCCCGTTTCCCGCTCAAAAAGTCCACGAAAGTGGATTTTTATCTTTTTAGGCGCTGTAGCCAAGCGGTCCAAGGCGAAGGTCTGCAAAACCTTTATTCGTCGGTTCGAATCCGACCGGCGCCTCTAAAACTTTCCTGAAGTATTTATCATTTGTAAGCGTTTAAACTTTTATCTCCTAAGGAATTTTTTAACAATCCTCCGTTTTATCTGTTGAGAATATTTACAATTATTTTTTTTACAAGAAGGACTATGTTTTCAATATTATTTTTTTATTATCTTACAGTGGCTTCAATTTAGGGAAGGGACAAATCGTATTGAAGTATTAAATAGAAAAAATTTTTAATTGCTTCCGTGTCAGGCTATCCCCACCTGTCACATTAAGGAAGCGAAGCCCGCTGGTCGCCCGATTAGTGGGCTTTTTTTATTCCCTTTCACCCCTGCCCCAAATTAGCTCACATACGAAAAACTTTTTCTGTTTTGAAACATATTTCATATTTGTGCGTCTATATCTATTGTTAATTAGCACTTTTTAATGGCACTTATATTGTGTAAGATGTAACGCGTAAAAAAAAGGACTTCGCAAAAAATGAAAAAGGACATAATAATTTCTCTCGCTGTTGGTTTAATTGGTGCAAGTATTTTACTGGCTTTACTTATGATTGTAACTAAATAATAAGACTAAATCTGTTAGGCTCATATTCTACCTGTGGCTCTATTCCCTTTCTCAATTTCTTCCCCCGATATTTTTTGCTAAATTTAAACGGCAATAAAAAATTTAGATTATGAACTACCTTATTAGCGCTTTCATAGGCTTTTTGCTAGGCTCTTTCCCAACGGCTTTTTTGCTGCTGAAAAAGTATAAGAATATCGACATTACTTCTCATGGCTCAGGCAATATGGGCGCCATGAATGCCTTAGTTGTAACAAAATCAAAATCTATGGGAATTGCCGTTCTTCTTATCGATGCACTTAAAGGACTTTTAAGTGTTTATCTTGTTTTACTTTTTCTTCCGCTAAATTTTGTTTACCCAGCCATAGCTTTATTGTTTGCAGTGTTCAGTCATTGCTATAATCCGTGGTTAAAGTTTAAAGGTGGTCGTGGTCTTGCAACAGCGGCAGGTGGTGCAGCTTTAATATTTCCATTTATACTTATAGCCTGGTTGGCTGTTTGGGTTATCTCATATCTTATGAAAAGAAGTATAATTTTTGCGAACATTTGTGCAACTATTCTGAGTTTGATAGTTGTATTTTCTTCATCTGATTTGGCTTATAAATATTCTTTTCCTCATCCCGACTCATTGGGAATATTAATGTTATTTTCTTCTGGTTTGATGTTAGTTATTTTTACAAAGCATATTGATCCTTTAAGAGAATTATTAGGCAATAAAAAAATTTTTAGCAGGAACAAAAAATGAACGCTCATAGGAATAAGTTATACATATTTGCAACTTTAATTGTCATAATAGCTGTATCGATTATATTGTTAAGTAATAAGAACAGCGGTGATAAAGTTTTTTATGATTCATCGAATTCCGCTTATAGTTTAGCAGCCCAGAAAGATTCAAATAATAACATTATATCAGAATCACGACAAACTATAATTACGGAGACTGTCAAAAAAGTTAGTCCTGCGGTAGTTGGAATTAATGTTACAGAAATCAGGCAGTACAGAGATCCATTCGGTAGCTTTTTCGATGATCCTTTCTTCAAGCAATTCTTCGGCAACAGAGGAAATTACAATCAGAAAATTAAAGGTTTGGGCTCCGGCTTCATCATTTCTCCGGATGGTTATATTGTAACTAACGATCACGTTGCGGGCAATGCTACCGAAATAACTGTAACAATGACAAACGGCAAACAATATCCTGCAAAAGTTGTCGGTACTGACGCAGCTTCAGATATTTGTTTACTAAAAGTTGATGCAGATGATCTTCCTTATGAAACTCTCGGAAACTCAGATAATATTTTGATAGGTGAATGGGTTATCGCCTTCGGTAATCCTTTTGGTCTTTTTGAAATTAATGATAAACCTACAGTCACTGTAGGAGTTATAAGTTCAACAGGTATGAACTTAGAACCACTAGATAACAGGTATTATCTTAATATGCTTCAGACTGACGCGGCAATAAACGGAGGCAATAGCGGTGGACCTCTTGTAAACAGTGTTGGAGAAGTAATCGGAATGAATACATTAATTTATTCACCAAATGGCTCAGGGGGAAACATAGGTTTAAGTTTCGCAATTCCTATAAATAAGATAAAAAGAATCATATCAGAGCTAAAGCAAAAAGGATCTATCGACAGAAATTTTGATGTTGGTTTTAAAATTCAATCTATCGATGAAGGAATTGCCGATTACTATAAACTTCCGACTTCGAAAGGAGTTATTATTACTTACATTGCTTCAGGTTCTCCAGCGGATAAAGCAGGACTTAAGGTTGGAGATATAATTCAGAAAGTCAACGAATATAACATCAACAATGAAAATACTTTAATAAGTGTTTTCCAGGAATTCCGTGTAGGACAAACAATCACTTTAAAAATTATTCGTGATGATAAAGAAATTGAAAAGAAAATGACTCTGGATAAAAGACAATGATAGAACGTTACACACTTCCGCAAATGGGCGCAGTCTGGGAAGATGAATTCAAATTTAAAACCTGGCTGCAGATTGAGATATTGGCTTGTGAAGCAAGAAGTGAAATGGGAGAGATTCCGAAAGAAGAAGTAGAGGTAATTAAAAAGAAAGCAAACTTCGATATAAAAAGAATTTTAGAGATTGAAGAAACGACCAAACACGACGTAATTGCTTTTCTTACAAATGTAGCAGAATATGTCGGACCGGAATCACGCCACATTCATTATGGAATGACATCCTCCGATATTCTGGATACTACACTTTCCTTCCAAATGAAAACCGCAGGAGAATATCTTCTTAAAAGATTATATGATTTAAAAGATGCTTTAAAAGAAGCGCGCACTTGAACATAAATATACTATTTGTGTTGGTAGATCTCATGGCATTCACGCCGAAGCTACAACTATGGGATTAAAGTTTGCTTTGTGGTTTGAAGAAACAAAAAGAAATATTAAAAGACTTGAAAAGGCAATTGAAACAATAAGCGTTGGTCAAATCTCAGGTGCAGTTGGCACATTTGATCATCTCTCTCCAAAAGTTGAAGAATATGTTTGTGAAAAGATGCGTTTAAAACCTGCACCTGTTTCCACACAGGTTATTCAAAGAGATCGACATGCAGAATTCATTACAACTCTTTCTATCATTGGAGCGACTCTCGAAAAAATTGCAATTGAAATAAGACATTTGCAAAGAACGGAAGTTCTTGAAGCCGAGGAATATTTTTCCAAAGGACAAAAAGGATCTTCTGCTATGCCGCATAAACGAAATCCGATTATAAGTGAAAGAATAACAGGTCTTGCAAGAATTTTAAGAGGCAATGCAATCGCTTCAATTGAAGACGTAGCCTTATGGCATGAGCGTGACATTTCTCATTCGTCCGTGGAGAGAATAATTGTTCCGGACAGTTGTATTGCCCTTGATTATATGCTCGATTTGATGGTAAAGTTAATAACATATCTGATTGTGTATCCTGAAAACATGAAGAAGAATCTCGAGATTACAAGAGGTTTGATAATGTCACAGGCTGTTTTGCTTAAGCTTGTTGATAAAGGAGTTTCAAGAGAAGATGCTTATAAAATTGTTCAGAGTAATTCGATGAATGTTTGGGAAAACGAAAATAAAAATCTGAGAGATGAACTTATCAATTCGAAAGATGTAAGAAAATATTTAAGTGAAGGGGAGATAAACGAAATCTTTGAAAAGAAAACTATGTTGAAAAATGTAGATTTTATTTTCTCAAGGACAATCGATAATAATAATTAAGGAGTCGTAATGAAAGCTATCAGAGTGTTTTTTTCATTAGCTGTTTTGCTAATCCTCTCATCAAATACTTTTGCACAAACAATGCCAGAAGTCGGAACAAAAGCTCCCGATTTTACTTTGCAGGATGCTTCCGGAAACTCATATACATTATCCGATTATATCGGTAAATCGCCTGTGGTTATTTATTTTTATCCGGCGGCTGGAACTTCCGGCTGTACAAAACAGGCTTGCGGAATCAGAGACAACTATAGCAAGTTTGAAAAAAGCAAAATTGTGGTATTCGGGATAAGCGTTGATTCAAAAGAAGCAATTCAAAAATTTATTAGTGATTATCATCTCAATTTTCCTCTTCTTTCAGATGCTAATAGAGAAGTTTCAAAAAAGTATGGTGTAGCTAAGGATGGCGGTGTAGATAAAAGAGTAACTTTTATAATTGATATGAAAGGAATGATAAGCCAGATAATAAATGTTACAAATATAGCTTCACATTCGGAATTAGTTTATGAGGCTGCTTCAACTTTGCTTCCTCAGAGTAATTAAAGCTATAGCAAAATGAAAAGCCAGATTTTAAAAATCTGGCTTTTCTAAAATTATTCTTCTTTATCTTTTCCTTTAAACAGCTTATACAATCCGTAAGCAGCAATTGAAAGCCCGATAATTCCACCCGTAGTTTTCAACACTTTGGAATTTGCTAACCTTTCGAGATTAATTCCTCCACCCATCTGTTTCATTTCGCTGTCGCTGTAAATTGAGTCCATAAATTCGATTCTGTCTTTAAGCGATTTAAACACAATTGTTGTACTCGAATTATCTTTAACCGGCGTAAATTTAACAGCGCATTTTTCTTTGTCAGTATCATCAAGATCGTCAATATTTTCAAATTCCCATTTACCGTTAAAAATTGTGTAATTAATTATACTTCGCTTTTCTCGTGAGTAAAGAGGATCATTGAAAACCAGAACTTCTTTTCCTTCTTCATTAATAACAGTTGATAAATCAGATTCATTCTTTTCGTTTAAGGCAGATGAATCCTCATCATCTATACTTTCTTTTAAAGATTCACTCTCTTTTGATTTTTTCTCTAATATGTCTCTCGACTTTTTCATAATCTTTCCTGTTGTTATTCAAAACTCGTACCTGAACTGTTACTAATATAATATTACTGTCCTAATTTTTCTAAGTCATAAACCGCCCATTTAGCTATTATTCACTTCGGATATATTTTAAGCCGGTGTACACTAATGTCATTTTTACATAAAGGAACAATTATTAAATTAAAGTGGTAATTAAACCCAATTATTTTATGAAACATTCAACCGGATATGTAATGAGAAGATTTCTTTTATTTTTTGTAGTAATTGTCGTTGCAGGAATATTTACAGCCAGATCTTTTGAGAACAAATCACAGGTATTAACTGCTGATTCCTTGAAGGTTCTTGCCCCTAAAGATTATTACAAAAGCGAAACTGAACTTATTAATACTATAATTTCAAGATACCATTACGGCAAAGTCAGTCTTAACGATTCACTCTCAGAAGAAATTTTTACAAAATATATTAATACACTCGACCGAAACAAAAGTTACTTTCTTGCAAGTGATATTAAAGGATTCCAAAAATATAAAGACAAACTTGATGATCTTATAAAAACAGGAGACTTACAACCTGCTTATGATATTTTTGAAGTGTACAGAGAAAGAGCAAACGACCGCATTGATTATGTTCTTAAAACATTAAAGCAAAAATTTGATTTTACCGTGGATGAATATTACGAACCCGACCGCGAGAATGAACAATGGTCTGTTGACGATAAGGAAGCAAATGAGATTTGGAGAAAAAGAATTAAGAACGACGCACTCAACCTAACGCTAGCAGGGAAAAACCAGGATTCTCTTGTCGCAACTTTGACAAAAAGATACGAGAGTTACCGGAGAGCAATAAACCAGTATAACAGTGAAGATGTCTTTCAACTCTTCTTAAACTCATATACTGAGATTATAGATCCGCATACTAATTATTTCTCTCCACAAACTTCGGCAAATTTTAAGATTGATATGAGCCTTTCACTTGAAGGAATTGGAGCACAGTTACGAAACGAAGATGAATATACGAGCGTAGTAGATATTGTTCCCGGTGGTCCAGCATACAAAAGCGGCTTACTTCATAGGAATGATAAAATAATTGGCGTTGCTCAAGGAGATGATGGTGAAATGGTGGACATTATCGGGTGGAGAGTTACAGATGTCGTCCAGTTAATACGTGGACCGAAAGGAACTACAGTTAGATTATTAATTCTTCCGGCTGATGAAATAAACTCAGTTCAAAAAGAAATAAAAATTGTTAGAGACAAAGTAAAACTTGAAGAACAGGCTGCAAAGAAAAAAATACTTAACATCCAAGAAGGTGGTGTTTCTTATAAAATTGGTGTGATTGATCTCCCTGCATTTTACAGTGACTTTGAAGCAATGCAAAGAGGCGATAAAAATTACAAAAGCACAACCCGTGATGTACGAAAATTACTTGAAGAACTAAAAGCAGAAAAAGTTGACGGCGTAATAATGGATTTACGCAACAACGGCGGCGGCTCGCTCAATGAAGCAATTGATCTTACCGGGCTTTTTATTAAAAGTGGTCCAGTTGTGCAGGTAAGAAACAGCGATGGCAAAGTACAGATTGGCGATGATGAAGATACAGGCGTAGTTTATGATGGCCCGCTCGCTGTACTTATAAACAGATTTAGTGCTTCTGCATCAGAAATATTTACAGGCGCAATACAGGATTACAATAGAGGAATAATTGTCGGCGAAAGATCTTATGGAAAAGGAACGGTACAAAATTTAATTGATCTGAACAGGCTTGTTCATAACTCTGAAGCTGATACACTCGGCGAGGTTAAAATAACTATTGCAAAGTATTACAGGATTAATGGAGGAAGTACACAAGACCTTGGAGTTATTCCTGATATTTCATATCCGGCTACTGTTGATACTTCGGAAGTCGGCGAAAGCTCGGATAAAAGTGCTCTTCCATGGGACCAGATTTCAGCTACATCTTATCAGCCGTTAAATGATATCAAACCCTTTCTTCCTTTATTAAGAAAAGAACATAAGCTGCGTGTGGAAAAGAGTACCGAGTTCGATTACCTGCTTGAAGATATTGCAGCACAAAAAAAAGAGCGTGAGCAAAAGCTTGTTTCCTTAAATGAAAACGTTCGGAAAAAAGAAAAGGGAAAAGACGAAGAGGAAAAATTCCAGAGGGAGAATGAAAGAAGAAAAGAAAAAGGAATTAAGCTTCTGGAAAAAGGAGAAAAAGTTGAAAAGTCTTCAGCTCCCGATGATCTTTATCTCGATGAAACAGGAAGAGTTTTAGCAAACCTGATTGCAGTATCAGTTGGATAAACTATGCAGCAAGTGCTGCCATTAATTTTCTTTTTGCAATTGGGAAAATTGTTTCTGTAAACGGGAAATCAAGATCAGTATCACAAATGAAAGTTGCAGGATTCGGAAGATCATGTCTTTCTTGTAATAAATCTTGTTTTATAGATTCCGGAGATTTTCTTACAACCATCTGTCTTTCACTTTTAATAAGCTCTGTTTTTAAAGCTCTAAGCCTTTCCTTCCCGGAATAAAATAAGGAACTTTCATACCGGTGAACCTGAAGTTGTGCCGCAGTATTATTAGTAATCATAAAATACCCGGCTTCTTTATAGATTGGGAGAATTCCAACCTGTTCAAGAGATATGTTCTTATCTACAAAATCGAAGAGAACAATTCCTTCATCTATTTTTTGTTGAATAACCGGCAATGCCCAATCAATCAGTTCGAAAACGGCTTCAACATTTTTTGGATTGCTAAAATGAGCCGGGGTTTCCAGAGTAATTTTTTGTTCTTTAACGTTAAAACTTTTAATCTCTTTTGGGAATTTCCCATTTAAATTATTTCTTGCTGCTTTTATCTGATCCAGAGAATTTTTTAATTCTATTAATTGTGCAAGTGCGGGGTATATTTTTTTTCTGTCCAGCTCCAGACTTAATTCTTTTAACCCTCCAAGAATTTTGTACTGGTTCATTTCCCAATCGGTTTCCGACGAAAGAAAAGTATCAAGTGATATACGTTCCATAATATCTCCGTGTTTACTGTGAACGTGTGACCACTAATATTATACCAATTGAAATTCCCTATTGGAAAATGAAGAATATGTTATATTTGGACATTATATGAGAGAAATATCATATTGGACTTGTTAGCAATTGTAGCTGATAAAATACCACGTAGGATATTTCGACTTCATTACGAAGTAAGAATTTACTAACGAAGAAGTTAAATAATAGAAACTTAAGTGATAAGAGAAAAAAAAATCTTTAATCAATCTCGAACTTAATTCCCTGAGCAAGTGGAAGATTAGTTCCATAGTTGATCGTATTTGTTTGTCTTCTCATATAAGTTTTCCATGCATCAGAACCTGATTCCCTGCCACCACCGGTTTCTTTTTCTCCACCAAAAGCTCCACCAATTTCAGCACCGCTTGTTCCGATGTTTACATTAGCAATTCCACAGTCAGAGCCGGATGCAGAAAGAAATTCTTCTGCTTCTCTAAGGTTTAGAGTAAAGATAGAAGATGATAATCCCTGTACAACGTCATTCTGTATTTTGATTGCGTTGGCCACTTCCCCTTTATACTTTATTAAATAAAGAATCGGAGCAAAGGTCTCTTCCTGAACAATCTTATAATGATTTTCAGCTTCAACTAATGCCGGTACAACATAAGTTCCGGTTTCAAAATTATCTCCACTCAGAATTTCGCCGCCGTAAATTATTTTTCCTCCCTCTTGTTTAACCTTTTCAAGAGCATTAACAAAATCTTTAACAGCATCTTTATCAATCAATGGTCCGACGTGATTCTTTTCATCTAAAGGATTACCGATCTTTAATCCTTTATAAGCATTTACTAAAGTTTCTTTCACTTTTTCATAAATAGAATCGTGCACGATTAGTCTTCTTGTTGATGTGCATCTTTGTCCTGCTGTTCCTACAGCGCCAAAAACAATTGCTGGCATTGCCATTTTAAGATCTGCATTCGCAGTCACGATAATTGCATTGTTCCCGCCGAGCTCGAGAATTGTTTTGCCAAATCTTTTTGCTACAGCTTCAGCAGCATGCTTCCCGACTCTTGTAGAACCTGTTATAGATAATAAAGGAATTCTTTTATCATTAAGAATTTTTTCTCCAATCGTGGAGCCGCGTCCAATAATCAATGAAAAAATTCCTTCGGGCAAATTATTTTCTTTAAGAACATTCCCAATAATATTCTGGCAGGCAATTGCAGATAAGGGAACTTTTGATGAAGGTTTCCATAAATTTACATTTCCGCAGACTGCCGCTATCATTGCATTCCATGACCAGACTGCAACTGGGAAATTAAAAGCAGAAATTGTTGCAACAATTCCAAGAGGATGATACTGATCATACATTCTATGATTTACTCTTTCTGATTGCATTGTAAATCCATAAAGTTGCCGCGATTGCCCGACAGCGAAATCACAAATGTCAATCATTTCCTGAACTTCACCCATTCCTTCCTGCAAAGATTTTCCCATTTCATAAGAAACGAGAGTTCCTAAATCTTTTTTAAAATCTCTTAACCTGTTTGCAATTTGTCTTACAACATCTCCCCTTTTAGGAGCGGGAACTTTCATCCAGTATTTAAATGCATCCTGTGCAGTTGCGATTATCTTTTCATAATCCTCTTCTGAAGCCTGGTAAACTGTTGCTATTAGTTCACCGTTTGTTGGAGAAACAATTTTCAATTCACTTTCAGAAGTTGTTTTATTCCAATTTGTTCCGTTCGAGGAACCGATAATTTGTTTTTTTAATACCAAGGTTTTCGAGGAAATCCAGATTTATTTTTGATTTTTCCATTACTTCCATTTTAAATTCTCTTTTTTGATTTTATTGCCACAAAGTTATCAAATAATCGACAAGTGGGAAAGCCCAAAATGATTTAGGATTTAAGATTTGCGGTTTTAGATTTTCAGCCAAAGGCTGATCAGCCTCCGGCTGAGAAATTTGAGATTTTTTTCTCTTGCCAGTTATCAAGAATAAAAGTAGGTTAATAGCGACAATTTTTTAGGGGTTGTGAAATGGGTAAATCGAACAAAGCACATTCCTTTCAGGAACGCGAATTTATTATTATTTCATTCCTAAACCCTAAAAACAAAAAAACAAAATCAGAGGAGAAAATCATGAAACCGTCTCTCGTTATAGTAATCAGTTTAATTATGTGCTCATTAATGTATTCGCAAGATTCAACAAAACATAATTGGGCATTATCATTTGGAATAGCAGATAATTTTAGATTAACTAATTTCAATATGGATATTGCAGTAAAAAAAATTATTGATGATGAACACCAATTAAGATTATTTTTATCACCAAGAGTCTCGACAAATGATCAAGAACGAAATATAAGCGGAAGTAGTCAAACCGCTGAAAATAATAACATTAATTATTCATTAGGTGTTGGAGCAGATTATCTTTGGATATTATTAAACGAAGAGAATATTAATTTGTTCACAGGGACTGGTTTAATTTTTATTTATGGAAACGGACATAGTAAAACTACTTCCACGTCTACAAATGGAGATATAACAATTAGTGAGAACAATGTGCCTAATTTAAATGCAGGTATACGAGGAACGCTTGGCGTAGAATGGAAAGTGACTGAAAAAATAGGAATACACAGTGAATATTTATTAACAGGCTCATATAACTGGACTAAGCAAGAACAAAAATTATCTGTAAACAGTGTTGATAATCCAACTGTAACAACTAAAACAACAGGAATATCATTAGGCACAGGAGTTCTTTTCGGAATAAGTATTTATTTGTAAAAGCCTACTAACAAAAAATTATAGGAATAAAATGAAAACAAACAAAGTTCTTTTGGCAGTTATTCTTTTTTTGATCAGTAGTTCTTTTTTATTTTCACAGGATGCATTGAAAAAAGGAGTATATAATTTAGGCGGAAGTATATCTTATTCGCATTCTGAAAATAGTCAAGATCAATCTGGTTTACCAACTTCTTCTGTCACTAGCATATTACTTTCGCCTTACTTCGGCTATTTTCTTATAGATAATTTATCAATTGGGGCCTCACTATCCTTTGCTTATTATGAATCTGAAATATCGTTCCAAAACTATAATTCAAAATCTTTTTTTAGACAATTCGAACTTGGTCCAAGCATCAGATACTACTTTGACGGTATGAGTGTTATTCCATTTTTAGGAGCAAGTGATTCATATTCAAAAAGCGTTGATTCAGAGCAAGATGGAAATGTATTTACTGTTTTCGGCGGCATAAATTATTTCATTTCCAAAAGTGTAGCATTAGAACCTTTTTTATCCTATTCAATAAATTCTCTTAATAATCCTGATCAGACTGTAAAAACTTTTTCAGTAGGAATAAGAGTAAATTATTTTGTTATTAATTAATCTTTAAGCCTCATTATTGACGAGGCTTTTATAAAAACATTTGGACTATAGAGATTTAGGATACAAGTTCTAAAACGTTACTATAAAATTGTATTGCTAAATCACTTGTAAATATTTAAATTAAAGTAAATTATTTAGATAAATATGCTACTCTTCAACAGCAAATATTACCATCAAACAGGCTTCAAAAGTCACAGAAGTTATTTTGTTTCCCAATTCGAGAACGTTTTTTAATATTCTCTCCCCTTTTCCTTTTCAAAGTTAGTTTTTCTTATTTCCCAATTACGGTACTCTTTTTGGTAAACTAAAATTTTTAGGTATTAATATGATAGACAAAATTTTAACAACAGATAAAATCCAGGCAGAAGACGTACATCAGATCCTTAAGCAATATATGCTTGCCGATGGATTCGAGTTCGTTCTTGACCTGAAGAACAGTCACGGTATTTATCTTGTCGATGAAAAAACCGGTGACACTTATATAGATTTCTTTACATTCTTTGCATCTTCTCCTTTGGGATTAAATCACCCAAAGCTTTTAAATGTAAAAGATGAATTAACTGCAGTCTCAATTAACAAACCTTCCAACTCTGATATTTTTACAACTTATATGGCTGAGTTTGTTGAAACTTTCGCAGAAATCGCAAAACCGGATTACATGAAATATTTATTTTTTATTTCCGGCGGAGCCCTTGCTGTTGAAAATGGATTAAAGGTTGCATTCGACTGGAAAGTGCAGAAAAATTTTGAGAAAGGTTATAAAGAAGAAAAAGGGCAACAGGTTATTCACTTTAAGCAGGCTTTTCATGGAAGAAGCGGTTACACTCTTTCATTAACCAATACTGAACCGAATAAGGTTAAATATTTTCCGAAGTTTAATTGGCCGAGAATAACAAATCCAAAAATAATTTTTCCTTCTGATATTCATCTCGATGAAATTATTAAGAGCGAAGAAAAAGCTATTAATGAGATTTATTCAGTAATAAAAAACAATCCTGATGATATTGCAGTTATTATTATTGAACCAATCCAGGGAGAAGGCGGCGATAATTTCTTCAGAAGAGAATTTTTTGAGAGGCTGAGAGAAATCGCTGACGAAAATGAAATCCTCCTGATGTTCGATGAAGTTCAAACAGGTTTTGGATTGACAGGGAAATTCTGGGCTTCTGAACATTATGTTAAGCCGGATATTATTGCATTCGGTAAGAAGGCCCAAATCTGCGGGATAATGGTATCGGATAGAATTGATGATATTGCCGAACATTGTTTCCGTAAATCAAGCCGTATCAACTCCACCTGGGGAGGAAATCTTGTCGATATGGTTAGATCAAAACATATTTTAAGAATAATTGAAGAAGAAAATCTTGTTGAAAATTCAAGGACTGTTGGTGAACATTTACTTAACAGGTTGAAAGAAATTCAGAAAGACTTTCCGGATATCGTTAGTAACGCTCGCGGTTTAGGCTTAATGTGTTCCTTCGATCTTCCATCAGCCGAAATCAGGAATAAGTTTAAAGATGCATGCTTTTAAAGAAAAATTAATCATTCTTGGCTGTGGAGAAAAATCAATACGTTTCAGACCGCCGTTGAATATTACAAAAGATGAAATCGATGAAGGGTTGAATATTATCAGAAAAGTTCTATCTTTCCATTTGTAAACAACAAATTTTATTACACTACTTGCATGACACCCCGCCTTTTGGCGGGGTTGTCGTTTTAAATAATCTAAAATTTAGAATCTTAAAACTTTGTAATTTAGTTTTAACTTAAGAGATATTTTTGCAATGCCCGGTTCACTTTACATTGTTAGCACACCAATAGGAAATCTTAAAGATATAACTTTAAGAGCAATCGAAACACTTAAAGAAATCGATTTTATTATTTGCGAAGATACTCGTGTAACTTCTGTTTTATTAAAACATTATGATGTTCACAAAGAGCTAGTTTCAATGAATGCACAAACAGAAACGAAGAAAATTCCTCAATTGATCGAAAGGATTAATAATGGAGAAAATTGTGCTTTAGTTTCCGATGCAGGAACTCCCGCCATTTCAGATCCGGGAGTAAGATTAATTTCTGAAGCAATAAAGAATGGAATAAAAACTATTCCTGTCCCTGGAGTCTCAGCCTTAATTACAGCACTTACAATAAGTGGATTGCCAACGGATTCATTTATCTTCGAAGGATTTCTCCCGCTTAAAAAAGGAAGAAGCACAAAGCTTAAAGAATTATCTGAAGAAGAAAGAACAATAATTCTTTATGAATCGACTTACAGAATTGAAAAACTGCTTAAAGAGTTAAATGAAATTATACCGGATAGATATATAGTTATCTGCCGTGAACTGACAAAAAAATTTGAAGAAATAAGAAGAGGTTTTCCAAAAGAACTTTTAGAAGCCTTTGATGAATCAATTAACAAAGGGGAATTTGTTATTGTAATAGCTCCGAAAAACTGGAGAATACTTTAATCACTCGCTGTCATAATCAATCAAAGCTCTTACATCGTAATCTTTTAATTTAGTTCTCCCTTTAAGAAAAGTTAATTCAATAATAAAAGAAACCTGAACAACCTGCCCTCCAAGCTTTTCAACAAGTTTGCAAGCAGCCTGAGCCGTTCCTCCAGTTGCAAGAAGGTCATCGTGTATGAGAACTTTATCTCCTTCACTGATCGCATCTTTATGTATTTGTAAAGTATCTTCGCCGTATTCAAGAGAATATGTTATGCTTTCAGTTTCAGCAGGAAGTTTTCCTTTTTTGCGGCATGGAACAAAACCAACATCAAGCTTTTCTGCCAGGGAAATTCCAAACAAAAAACCGCGTGATTCAATTCCGACAACCTTTGTTATATTTTTATTCTTTGTAAAATCAAAAAGATGAGTGGCTGTTTTTTTAAGTGCGACCGGCTCCTTAAGAAGAGTAGTAATATCACGGAACATAATTCCCTTCTTGGGAAAATCTTTTACAGTTCTGATATATTGTTTGAGATTATCCGGCATTTTTTACCTCATTTTTTTAGAAAATTTTCTATACCATTTTTAAAATCTTCTGATGAACGGCTTATGGTATTTAATCTTATGCAATAGTTGACTGCTTCATTAACATTTAAATTGGAAATATCGGAAATCATTTTTTTTGTCAGCTTCATACTCAAATTTGAATTGGCAATTAACTTATTTGCGAAGCTTTTTGCTTCAGCTAAAGCGTCTTCGGCAAGATAATCAACAAGACCTAAACTCTTAGCTTTGTCAGCATCGACTATATCTCCAGTTAGAAGTAGTTGTCTGGCTTTTCCCTCTCCAATTTTTTTAATAAGAAAAATAGAGACTATAGCTGGAATAAATCCAATCTTAACTTCTGAATAACCAAACTTTGCATTGTTTTTATCGGCGATAATGAAATCGCAGACATTTGCAAGACCGCAGCCTCCAGCTATTGCAGCGCCATTTACAGCTGCTATAGTAGGAACAGGGAAATTATAAATATCGAGATATAACTCTGCAAGAGATTCGGAATCTTTCTCGTTTTCAATTGAACTAAAGTCATTAATACTGTTGAGATATTCTAAATCAGCACCTGAACAAAAACTTTTTCCTTCACCAGTAATTACCAGAACTTTAAGATCATCTTTTATTTCTTTTAGTTTATCTTTTAATTGTGCAATAAGCTTAGGATTAAGAGCGTTCCTTTTTTCAGGACGATTTAAAGTAATAATACCGGTCTGATTTTCTTTTAAATACTTTATCATCTTTTATTAAAATAGATTTACAATAATATACATTTGCAAATAAGTAGAAATAAATCCAACTAAAACTCCAGCTACCACCTGCGCAAGCGCATGAACTTTACGATGTAGTCTGCTCCATCCAATTAAAATAATTAATGGCAAAAATAATAAGGACTGCCATCCCGCAGCAAAACACAATGCTGCGAGAGGACCTGACGCTCCCATTGTGTGTGCACTTATTTTCCACCTTTTGTTTATTATCATAATTAAAATTGTATTTGAAATATAACAAAACCAGAATGCTGTTGAAATAATATTTATTCTGTAAAGAAGAAGAATCGCCAGTCCGCAAACATAAATTAAAGTAGAAACTATATATGGAAATGTTCTCTCTTCTTTTATGCTTGCATCATAATCAACAAGTTTTCCTTTCTTTCTTAAATAAAAGAAGAGAATAATGTGAAATGAAAAACCAAAGGTAAATGCAACAATAAGCAGGACTATTCTTTTTGTTAAATCGTTTTCAAGAGTAAATGCAAAAAATGTAAAGAGGATAATCGTAAAAGATGGGGGGACAAAAAGTATGGAAACAATTCTTGCGAGATGATTTTTGAAATTGTCAGTCAATTAGTAAAAATTTTTCTGAATGAAATAAAGATGGATAATTCTAAACTGCTACTTTGTAATCTTCAAGCTCTTCAAGATAAGTTAAGAGAATATCTTCAACCGGCTTATATTCTGTAATTGTCATAAGCCTATTCCTAACCTGGGAAGCATTATATAATCCTTTAAGATATCCTGAATAAAATTTACGATGTTCCAGCACTGCTCTTCTCTCCCCTTTTACTTTAATCGCAAGTTCGAGATGGCGAAGTGTAGTTTTAATTCTTTTAGCAGGATCGATCAACGTAGAAACGTAACCTTGCGTTAGCAATTGTTTCGCACTTTCAAATATCCAGGGATTACCAATCGCTCCCCTTGCAATCATCACTGCATCAGCACCTGTTTCATCAAAAGCTCTCTTAACATCATTTGCGGAAAGTACGTTGCCGTTCAATACTACAGGAATGTTAACAACATCTTTAACTTTTCTTATCCATTCCCAGTAAGCTTCTCCCTTATGCCCCATCACTCTTGTTCTGCAATGAATTGTTAAAGCTTTAACTCCGACATCTTCCATTCTTTTTGCAACTTCTAAAATGTATATGCTGTTGTTATCTATTCCCAATCTTGTTTTAACAGTAACAGGAAGTGAAACAGAATCAACAACAGCTTTGACTAATTTCTGCATGTAAACAGGATCTTTAAGAAGTCCGGCACCTGCGCCGCAGGCAACAACATTTTTAACCCAGCATCCGGCATTAATATCTATTAGGTCGGGATTTTCTGCTTCAGCAATTTTTGCAGCTCCCATCATCGAGTCGATGTTTGAACCATAAATTTGTATCCCCACAGGTCTTTCTTCTTCTATGATTCTTAGCTTCTTATGAGTTTTTTCGGAAGCACGAATCAACCCTTCAGAATTAACAAACTCTGTGTAAACAACATCGGCTCCAAGCTCCCTGCAAACTAATCTGAAGGAAATATCACTTACATCCTCCATTGGAGCAAGAAGAACTGCTTTATCTATATTTATTTTACCAACTGAAAACATTATTATTCGTTTGAAATTACACTACAAAGATAAAAACAATTGGCAAAACTAACGAGATAATTTTTATTACTAATTATCGCGAATTATCAAATCAATCATACTTATTATCTCATTGACTCTTTAGTTACATAAGATTATTTTAATCAAAAATATACTACCTTAGGGAGGAGGTTTTATATGAAAAAATATTTTACGAAAAGTTTTTTTTATACTTGTCTAAAAAACTTTTGGCTTTTTCTCTTTGTTAGTTGTTTTATAAGCACTTCATTTCCTCAATCTCCAAATGATTCTTACTACCCACTAAAACTTAATTTTGAGTGGAAATACTATAACGAATATTTTCCTCAATCGGAAAAAATTATTGATACTGTCAGAATCGATGGTCGCCTTTATTATAATTTATCACCGTATGAAAATGGAGGCGGATACCTGTTAGCTGGAAATAATGACCAGGTTTTTATATACAATACCAAGGATAGCTCAGAATATTTATTGTATGATTTTACTGCAAGCGTGGGTGAAAGCTGGGAACTACCGGATGATTACGATTGTTCTTTCGGTATAAAAATAACCCTCGTTGGCAAAAGTGATACAGTAATCACCCCTGCTGGGACATATTATAATTGTTATCATTTCAGTCACCAACCGAATTGTGCTGATGCGGGGACAATGGAATCATGGTTTGCGAAAGGCATCGGTAAAGTAAAATTCGAGGAAGAATCTATTTCCGGAATTCGCCGTTTTGTACTTAGTGATTTAATTACTTTTGTTGACAACAATGCCCAAAAGGATTTTTCATACAGACTATTCCAGAATTATCCAAATCCTTTTAATCCATCAACAAATATAGATTTTTCAGTTTCCGCTTCAGGAAAAGTTACTATAAAAGTTTTTGATATACTGGGAAAAGAAATCAAAACGCTTTTGGATGAATACAAAGAAAGCGGTAGGTACCATATTACTTTTGACGGGACCAATTTACCGAGTGGAATATATTTTTATAAAATTACGGCTAACAATTTTTCCACTACAAAGAAGATGATGCTGATAAAATAAATTTTTAGCAAAGAGTATCATCATATCTAAAAATATTATATTAGAACTATAGTCTTTCTGCTTTTAAAGAAACTCTGTAGCTTGAAGAAATATTTAAATCATAATTTCGATCCTAACAATGCAGAATTTATTTCTGTTGTTGATGAATTACCTCTATGGTCTGCTCCTTTTGGTTTAAAACTTCTGGATACAATAAAATTAAAACATAATATCAAGGTTCTTGATGTTGGATGTGGTTTAGGCTTTCCTGTTATTGAACTTGCACAAAGGTTAGGAAACACCTCAAAAGTATTTGGTATCGATCCCTGGGAAAAAGCAATTGAACGGATACTTTTTAAGATTAAAAAATATGAAATCAAAAATGTAAAAATAATAAAGGGTATATCTGAAGAATTACCTTTTGAAGATTCATTTTTTGATCTTATTGTTTCGAATAATGGTATTAATAATGTTCACGATATGAAGATTGCATTATCTGAGTGTGCAAGGGTAAGCAAACCAAATGCGCAATTTGTAATTACTCTCAATCTTGAAGATACCATGATAGAGTTTTACCAAGTTCTTGAGAAAGTATTAAAAGATAATGATTTTAATAAGGGGATTATTAAGATGAAGGAACAGATATATTCAAAAAGAAAACCATTGACTGGAATAGAAGAGTTACTCAAATCTGTCAGATTTAAAATAGTAAACATTTATCATGATAAATTTTATCTTAGATTCGTTGATGGAACAACTATGTTTAATCATTCATTAATTAAATACTGGTTCCTAGATGGATGGAAGAATATATTAGATGCTATTCATATGGAAAAAATATTCAACGAAGTTGAATCAAAATTAAATGATATTGCAGAAGAAAAAGGTGAATTACGATTAACAGTTCCCTTTGTAACAATTGATTGTAGAAAAGAATAACTAATTTCAAATGGGTACAAAACCATTTTTTCATAAAAAGCAGGATAAAAAATGTCAGCTTATATGATTGTTGAAGTCAATATAAATGATTCTTCAAAATACGACGATTACAAAAAATTAACGCCAGCGTCCCTCGAACCTTATGGTGGAAAATTTATTGTCAGAGGTGGCAGAGCAGAATTAATTGAAGGTGAAGAAGAACCCAACCGAATTGTAGTTCTTGAGTTTGAAAGTTCTGAAAAAGCAAAAGCCTGGTGGAATTCTCCTTTATACAATGAGGCGAAAAAAATCCGGCAAGCTGCTGCAAAAACAAGAATGGTACTGGTAGAAGGTGTTTAATAAAGGAATGCAAAAATAACAATAAATAAAAATATTTTATAGAATTATGGATAAGAAAGAATTAAAAAAGCAATACAAACAGACTGTCCAACCTATGGGTATTTATCAAATTAAAAATCTTATGAACGGGAAAATATTCATAGGATCAGCCAAAAACTTACCAGGTAAACTCAATAGTGTTAAGTTTCAGCTTGAACATGGCTCCTATCCACATAGAGAATTGCAAAAAGATTTTAATGATCTGGGAGAAAAAAAATTTTCTTTCGAAGCTATTGATTATCTCGAACCAAAAGAAGATACAGGTTATAATTATACTGAAGACCTATCTGTGCTGGAGGAAATGTGGTTGGAAAAACTTCAACCTTTTTCTGAAAAAGGATATAACAAAAGAAAATCTTAGTACTTTACCAGTGGCTGAGCTTTGAGATTCTGTGCCTGACAATTCATAAAAAATAATTTTTAAAACCTAACCTTTAAGACAGTAAAAACTAATCTATAAGTTTTGTATTTTATCTGTCAGGTAAAATATTCTAACATTAAACTAATGAGCAAACGTAATTCAGAGCCTGATGAAAGGCTTAGAAATAATATTAAACAGCTTGGCTTTTCACTCGGCGAAGTTCTTATCGAACAGGAAGGGAAAGATCTTTATGATAAGGTTGAAAAGCTTAGAGCCTTAACTAAAGAGCTGCGACGCGGCAATAGCGATAGTGCTACCATAAAAATTCGACTCTTAGTAAAAAAGTTTTCACCCGAAAGAATCTTACAATGTTATAAAAGCTTTTTCAATTTATTTTATTCTTGTAAATGCCGCCGATGAAGTAAATAAAATCATCAGGAATAAAATGTACGCCGAAACGGGAAATGAGGAAGAAGATTTTTATGGGAAAGCTTTTAAAGAGATAAAACAATTAAAACTGTCTAAAAGTACATTAGATAAAGCTCTGAAGAATATTGAAATAGTTCCGGTGTTTACGGCTCATCCAACCGAAGCAATACGCCAGACAATACTTAGAAAAATTCTGAATATCAGTCAAATGCTGCTTGATAAAGAACTGAATTACCATACTGCAGTCGAACAGGAGAATATAAAGGAAAAGATAAAAGCAGAAATAACAATCCTCTGGCAAACTAATGAGATCCGGTTTTATAAAGTCTCAGTGGAAGATGAAATAATCAACGGCTTATTTTTCTTTAAGAAAGTTTTTTATGAAATACTTCCCGGTTTCTATAATGATCTGAGTTACGCTTTTAAAAATGATCTTAACTATATGTCGGATATCCCAACACTTTTGAAATTCGGTTCATGGATTGGAGGCGACAGGGACGGTCATCCGTATGTAACAGAGGAGATAACAAAAAATGCTTTTAGAATTCACAGAAGGGAGATAATTAATTTATACCTCCAGGAATTGAACAGGATTTATGAAGAGCTTAGTACTTCTGTAAGAATAAAAAAAGCCGACAAAAAATTACTCCAATCGATAAGAAAAGAAGAAAAGCAACTCAAAGTAAATCCGGCTGATACAATGTTAAGAGAAGTAAGTGAAGTTTACCGTTCAAAACTTTATTTAATTTATAAGAAGCTGGAGAATACTTTAAATGATAAAAAATTAAATTATAAAAATGTAGATGGATTATTATTTGATCTTAATCTAATTACAGGAAGTTTGAATAAAAATGACGGCAATCAGCTTGTTAAGAATCTGCTCGATCCTTTTATACTTAAAGTTAAAACGTTTGGTTTTCATTTCGTTAAACTCGATATAAGGCAAAATGCCGACTTGCTGAGAAAAGCTGTTGCTGAGGCTCTGCACATTTCTAATCCTTCAATAAAATATAGCAGGCTATCCGAAAAAGAAAAGACTGACTTACTAACAAAGGAGATCTTAAATCCACGTCCTTTAACAAACAAATTTTCAAGATTGTCAGCTGATACAAGAAAAATTATTAATGAATTTGGGCTCATTCTTTGGGCAAAGCAAAATATATCCCGCGATGCAGCCGGAGAATACATTATCAGTAATAGTTCGGAAATGTCAGACGTGCTCGGCGCACTTCTTCTTGCTAAAGAGGCAGGTTTAATTAAAGTTCATAGTAATAAAATAACTTCTTCCGATTTTGAAATTCTTCCCTTGTTTGAAACGATTAATGATCTTCGAAATTGTGTCACAATCATGAATAATCTTTATGATAATAAGGCTTATATACAACATCTTAAGCTGCATAATAATTATCAGAGGATAATGCTTGGATATTCGGACAGCAATAAGGACGGCGGAATTTTAACTTCTAATTTTGAGCTTTACAAAGCACAAATCTCTTTGAATGAAATATCGAAGAAAAGAAAAATAAAGCTTGTACTTTTCCATGGAAGAGGCGGCAGCATTTCGAGAGGCGGCGGACCCGTGAACCGCTCGATTCTTGCTCAACCTCCGGGAACGATCCAGGGAAGAATTAAAATTACTGAACAAGGCGAGATGATTTCTTCAAAATATCTTATGCATGATATTGCAAAGAAAAGTCTTGAAATAATTACTTCGGCTGTGTTATGGAAAACTATTCATCCCGCCAGAAGAAGTGAGCAAAAAGAAATCCGGAATAACATAAAGAAATTTGAATCAATCTCACAATCTGCTTTAGAGCATTATAAAAGATTAATTCAACATGAATATTTTGTTGATTATTTTAGAAATGTAACTCCGATAGATATAATTGAAAAAATAGAAATCGGTTCGCGTCCCCCTTCAAGAAAAAAAAGAAAAGATATATCTTCTCTGCGTGCTATACCATGGGTTTTTTCATGGACTCAAAACCGGCAAACTATTTCGGGCTGGTACGGTTTCGGTTATGCGATTGAATATTCATTAAAGAATAAGCTAATTACTACTAAAACAATTGCAGGAACTTGTATAACAAATGGGAATTCTTTAAAGCTTTAGTTCAAAACATAGAAATGGTTCTTACCAAAACAGATATGATAGTTGGAAAAGAATATGTTTCTCTTTGCAAAGATAAAAACACGGCAAAAGTTTTTAATTTGATAAACGAGGAATATGAAAGGTCGGTTAAATACGTAACATTGATAGCTAATGAAAAAAATCTTCTTGATGACAACAAAATTCTTCAGAGAACTCTTTATCTTCGCAATCCTTACATTGATCCAATTAGTTTTATACAGGTAAATTTGATTAAACAATACCGGAGTAAAATATCGAAAAAGAAAAAGGAAGACCTTCTTAATATTTTGCGTGCAAGTGTAAATGGTATTGCTGCCGGAATAAGAAATACCGGATAGTTTCCTAAATAGAATATTGTAGTGATAGAATAATGAAATATTCCATCCTCATTTAATTTACAATAGTTCTATTTCCTTTTTCAGTCTAATATCATTAGAAGAAGAACCAACATTCAAAACGAATTTTCCTTTTTCAGCAAACCAATTATGTATTTTAGTATCCCAGAACGAAAAATCTTTTTTACTGAGCTTTCAGTTCGATTGTCTTGCTTTCTCCAGGCTTCAGATCTACTTTTTGAAATCCCTTTAACTCTTTAATGGGACGTGGGACAGAAGATTTAACATCGTGTATATAAAGTTCTGCAACTTCCTGCCCTTCTGTATTACCGGTATTTTTAACTGTGAAACTTACTGTAAGATCATCATCGGCATTAAATTTTTCTTTCGAAACTTTAAGATCGCCGTATTCAAAAGTTGTGTAAGATAATCCATATCCGAAATGATATAAAGGTTCAATATTTTTACTTTCATACCAGCGGTAGCCCACAAATACACCTTCCTTATAATTAATATCAAAAACTTTACGAGTCTTTTCTCCATCGCCTTCCCATCCCGTATAAAGTTTTTCACCTTCGGGAATGTATCCGTAACCGGGAGAATCCTTAAAATCTTTTTCAATTGAAATTGGTAATTTACCAGATGGATTTGTTTTCCCGGAAATTATTTCTGCTAAAGCTGTATTGCCTGCCTGACCAACATACCAAGCATAAATAATCGCTTTGGCTTTGTCATTCCAGTCAGTCATTTTAACGCCGCTTCCTGAAGTTACAATAACAACTGTGTTTGGATTATTATTAACGCACTCGGTTACTCTTTGTTCCTGGCTTTCCGGCAGTTCAAAAGGCCTGTCCCATCCCTCACTATCGTCAGTACCAATATTACATAAAACAATATCTGCAGATTTAATTTCATCAGGAGTTGGATTCTCAACATAATGAAGCCTGTCGCCAAATTCTTTTTTTAACTCATCAAGCATTAATCTTATGTTGTAACCCTCAACTGCACCTGAACCGCCGCCGCTTGCAAGTTTCTTAACATAGTCTCCGGTTATTAAAATGTTTTTAATATTGTTTTTTATTGGAAGAATGCTACCTTCATTTTTTAAAAGTACAATCCCCTCTCTTGCAGTTTGCAAAGCAACCTGTTCATGATCACCAAATCTTTCATAATATGATGGCTCTTTTTCTCTCCCCCCAAGCTTCATTGCAAAATAAGTTCTCAAAATACTTTTTACCATTTCGTCTATATCTGCTTGTTTAACTTTGCCGACTTTTAAAAGTGAATCAACACTTGCAAGTGCTAAAGCGGAAGGCATTTCCAGATCCTGCCCTGACTTTACAACTTTTTCACCATCATAAACCGACCACCAATCTGTCATCACTAACCATTTATAACCGAGCTGTTTTCTTAAAATATTATTAATCACATAATCACTTTGTCCACACCATTCACCATTAAGTTGATTATAAGATGTCATTACAGCTTTTGCTCCGGCATCTACTCCGGCTTTAAATGCAGGCAGGTTTATTTCATGCAAAGTTCTTTCATCAACAATTGAATTACTTTTTCTTCTGTAGAAGTCAGTGTTGTTTGCAACAAAATGTTTTAACGTTGCAACAGTTCCGGTACTTTGAACTCCTTTAACATAATTTTCAATCATATTTGCAGCAAGAAAAGGATCCTCACCAAAATATTCGAAGTTTCTTCCACATTGAGCCTGACGATAATTATTCATACCGGGACCAAGTAAAATTCCAATACCTCCGGCGCGACATTCTTCTCCGATCGATTCAGCATACTTGTAAGCAAGATCAGGATTCCAGGTAGATGCTAATAAAATGGGACATGGAAACGCAGTAGATTTTTCGGGTTGATATTTTGACAAATCAGTTTTTACAAACTCTTGCCTTATATGAACTCCTTGTGTCGCATCTGACATATAAACTTCACCGAGGTTTAATCTTGGAATTGGTCTGATAAGAAAATTTTTATACCCTCCTATGTATGCAATCTTTTCTTCGAGAGTCATTAATGAAACAACGGAATCAGCCATCCTATCGGCTTGCTCATAAGAAAGCGGTTGAAACTGATCCTTTTCTCCATTCAATTTCTCTTTTGCAGTTCCGCTAAATATTATAAAAGTAATGAAGCAAACTGAAAGAGAAAGTGGAATTAATTTCTTTGACATTGTCCCTCCGGTATAAAATAACTATTAATCTAAAAAGTAAAATAGTAGATTAATTAAGCAAGTTGAGATAACTATTATAAAATAAATGGTAATTGAAAAATACAAAAAGAGCCGAAGAAGAGGTAATGAGTTGATGAGTAAGTTAATGGGATTATGTGATGATGGGATTATGAGATGATGGATGATGAGATTATGGATGATGGGATTATGAGATGATGTGATGATGAGATGATGAGAAATTAGAATTGTCGAATTTCAAATTACTTTCCATTTAGCAAGTATGCGATTTTTTTTCTTTTGCTTTTTTGGGGATAAAAATATAATTTGCATAAAAATATTGTGGGATTAAGGTGGGGCAAACATGCCAAAACTTCTCGACATAGTTCGAACGGAATTAAGAACAAGGCATTATAGCATAAGAACGGAGAAGACCTACCTTAGCTGGATAAAAAGATTTATCCTTTTCAATAACAAGCGTCATCCAAAAGAAATGGGTGCTGAGGAGATAAAGGCATTCATTAATAATTTAGCAAATAACAACCATGTGTCAGCCGCAACGCAGAACCTGGCGTTGAATTCTATACTTTATCTATATAGAGAAATATTTAAAAAAGAAATCGGCTGGATAAATGAAATTAAGTTTGCACAGAAGAAAAAACATATACCTTTGGTTCTAACAAAACAGGAAACAAATTCAATATTAAGAAACTTAGAGGGGGTAACTTCTATAATAGGAAAAATCCTCTACGGTTCCGGTCTAAGACTTTCAGAATGTCTAAGGTTAAGAGTAAAAGATCTGGATTTTGAATATAAAACGATAACAGTGAGAGACGGTAAAGGAGAAAAAGACAGAGTAACAATATTACCGGACTCAATAATTCCGGAATTAAAAAGTCATATTATAAAAGTAAAGAATCTTCATAAGAAAGATTTGGCCGCCGGAAATATTGAAGCACCTCTACCCTATGCACTCGAGAAAAAGTATCCAAATGCAGGAAAAGAATACGGCTGGCAATATATTTTTCCTGCTAAAACTTTGACCTTTAAGAAAAACAGCAATAAGAAATTCAGATTCCATATAAATCAAAGTACCTTTCAGAAAGAATTTAAGAAAGCATCAAGAAAAGCGGACATTCCTAAACCTGCATCTCCACATACACTAAGACATTCTTTCGCGACACATCTGCTTCAAGCGGGGTATGATATTAGGACTGTGCAGGAGTTGTTAGGTCATAACTCTGTAAGGACAACCATGATTTACACGCATGTACTTAACAGAGGAATGGGTGTTAGGAGCCCTTTAGACTAAAGTTGTTATATGAGAATTTTTCACAAATATTTTTGCGGAAAGACACTTTAACAAAAAGTGAATTTTATATTGATAATAAAGGAACATTCAAAAGATTGTACTAATTTTAAGGAGTTGTTATGTCGGAAAAATAATTCCAATATAACGACTAAATTTAATACAACTAATTCAGTATAAGTAATAGTTAGCTGTTTTAACAAATAGGTAAGATTATGAAAATAAATCAAACGAATAAAATTTTATTTGTAATTTCCTTTTCATTAATTCTCTATTCTTGTAGTGACAACTCTGTTGGGGTTATTTATCCACCAGATAATTCTTATAAGGTGACAATCTCAGAAGGTGTTTGGGGAAATGTATGGCTTTGGGAAGGAAATTTTATGCCCTCAACGGATAATTCTTCAAATGGTAAAATTACACCTGTAATTAGGGAAATATATATTTACGAAGCAACCCGGTTAGATTCGGTTGAAAGAGATACCGTTAGTTATATTTTTATAAGAAGCATACATTCACGTTTTATAGCTAAGGTATATTCGGATAAAGATGGTTTTTTTCAAATTGCTTTACCTGTCGGAAAGTATAGTTTTTTTGTAAAAGAAGATTCTCTCTTCTTCGGAAATGAAGGCGATGGCGATGGATATTTAATGTCAGCAGAAGTCAGTGAAAATAAAGTAACTAAAAGACAGATTAATATTAATTATAACGCGGCATATTAAAGCAACAGCTAACCAGTGGCTCAAGGCGACAGCGATTTCGCTCTTGGCATTTTTAGGGTTTTAATTTTGGTTGTTCCGTGCTTAGTTTCTTGTGCAACGTTGTAGTGCTATGAAAGATTTTTTTAATTAAAAATATTGCTAATTAAACCTGCATTGCTGTTATGGGCTGCGCCTTAGCCACAACGCCGTTATACACATAAAATAATAAAACATAATTGGTATAAAAATTATGAGAACATTTATAGTCTTTATAATATTTATCTTAATTTTTAATTCCTGCAATTTGATAGAATCAGATGAAAACGAGAATGAATCAAGAAAAGTAGAATTTCATACTTTATTTAAAAGTTTTCCTACAGATAGTGATATACAAGATGTTAAACTCGTTGTTTTGTTAAATCAAGATGAAGCAGAAACTTTTTTAGACCAGTTTTCAAATGATTTTCCTTTGAGTTCTCTATTACTAAATCTAAATTATTCGGATTCTCTAGTATTAGGTGTATTTACTGGAGCAAAACCAAACTCGAATTATTCAATAGAAATAGATTCAATAATAGTATATAGAAATACGAATCAAATATTTATAACAGAGTATGGTTCAGCATCAGGTCCTAGAGCAATAGTGTGGCCAGCTCATTTTATCAGTGTAGGAAAAATGGATTACGGCAATAGAGACACAATTAATGTGTCGCATGAATGTGAAATAGAACCTTGTGAGTGGTAAAAATAAAAAATGTGTATAACATCTTTAATAAGTAAAAAGTCAATAAGGCAAAGAAAATATTTTGCACCTAATCGATTTGTTAAAAATTAGTTCTTTGAAAATTTGATCTACAAAAATTCTTACTTAAACAACAACTAATGCCATAATATCAATAGGGATGCACAATGGCAACCAAACCTCTTTAGGGACTTGCTTCACAACAAGTGATAGTTGTACCGATAAAACAATACGATTCCAGATATTTAATAGGCAAGCGCATTACTTCCCAATCCAGCGGCACAGCCGGCTAGGACTCAGTTATGCGCAGGGGCTTGTAATGCGCGGCCATTGTAAAGACTTTATATGCTTAATTCTTGACCTTTAAATTTGTTGTTAAAGTCAGATTTATATTTAAGGACATAAAAAACAATCGGGCAATTTCTTTGGCTATTATAGTTTTTGCTACAATTTGTTCTTTTTATGAAGTAAAGAGTTATGGTATTTTCGGATAACCGGATAATACTGGACAGCGTGGATGGCAGCATCAGTAGAATAGCAATCTTTAAGATATTTATTACCATCTTTTGAGGACCGTTGTTTGGATTTACCACCGGAATTGCGGGCAGAAGGAGTCAAGACGGCAGTAAGAAAAGAAATTTTTAACGTCAGGGAAACGATTAATGTCATCAACTTCCAGTAGTGATAGAAAAAGCATTCATTTTCCCTATTCCAGGGATCCAGAGCAGTCGTTGAATATCATCATTAGGAATAAGAAAAGGATAGAGCTGTTTTTCAATATCGAGGATTTGTTCATTAAGCAGTTCTTCAACTTCAGATAATTGCTCATACTGAAACTTAGGAATCCGGATAGTTGAGTTGGAGAATCATAGTTATACTTTGCAAGAAAAAGCTGCATTGAGTTAGTTACTGAAGTATGTCGCTGGACTATTTTAAGTCTTGCACTAAGAGCATCGCGAAGTAGCCGATTTTCATTAGAGATTTTATGAGCAACAGGAATATAGTTCATTCTAAGGAGTTGAGCAAGAGTGTGAGAATCTACTTTATCGGTTTTAACTTTTGCATAAGCAATGGCTTTAACATATTTAGCGTGAGCAAGTACAAGAGGAATGTTGATTGAAGTAAGGAGATCATTTAACCAGTACCAGGTCATTGTAGATTCAACTGTGGTTTTGTGTTCTCCGGGGATTGAATTGAAATATTGAATGAAGTTATGGGCTAAGTTTTTGAGGTTTTCCTGTTTAACGATGACTCCTGAAGAATCAACAGTAGTTAAGTAAGAAGTAAATTTATGAAGATCGATTCCTGTATAATACATTTGATACCTCCTGAAGTTAAATTTGTGGAATGATGAGAAATTTAACTTTTTACTTATTGGAAATATCAAGCGGTTCAACCCGACAGCGTTTTCGCATTCGGTATTTTTAGAATTTTTAATGTTAGTCGTTCCGTTTCGGCTAACTTGTTCGGCTTTGTTTTACTAAACAAAATTTTTTAAATCGTTAATGTTTGTGCTTCTATTCGGCAGTCTTGTTATGGGCTGCGGGTTAAGCACAACGCCGTTATACAACACAAAGGGAGAAAGTAATTAATGAAAAAATATTTCCTAATAATTGCTGTTGTATTCTTATTATCCACCTCCTTTGTATTTGGACAATCTATATTTATAGGTGGGGACGTAGGATTAAACTTATCAAAACTCGATTATAATTCTGATATAATTAGCGATGGATATAATATCAATTTTAGGAATGGAATTAAGGCTGGTTTATTTATTGAATATCCAATTTCAAATCAATTTATAATTAGTACAGAATTAAATTATTCAATGCGAGGGGCAGAGCATAAATCAAATGGAGTATTTTGGCCTCTCAATTATAAATTCATTACAAAAATGGATTATCTTGAAATTCCTATTACACTTCAATATAGAATGCCCTTAGGAATTAATATAAGTCCTAAGCTATTTGCCGGGGCTGAAGCAGCATTTTTATTACAAGCAAAAACTGAATATTATGAAAACGATATTCTTCAAAGGGAAGTTAATTCAAATAGTCAATCAAATGAATATGGAATTGTTTTTGGAATTGGGGCGGAATATAATTTGTCTACAAATAAAATAATATTCGACATAAGATATTATTATGGAATAAGCAATATAGATAAAAATGAATCGCCTAAAACTACAAACAAAACAATTTCATTTAATATTGGGTATGCTTTTTCATTAAGGTAAAATGTTGTATAACCCGTGGCTCAAGGCGACAGCGATTTCGCTCTTGGCAATTTTGGGGTTTTTGGGTTTGTCGTTCCGTGTTTAGTTTCTTGTTCAACGTTGTTCTGCTATGAAAGATTTTTTTAATTATAAAATTTACTAATTAAATCGGCATTGTTGTTCTGGGCGGTGGCTTAGCAGCAAGTCCGTTATATTGCAAAAAATAGGGGTGATAATATGAAAAAATTATTTTTTATTCTTTTACCATTTATTGTAATGCAATCTTGCAATACCAATGAACCTGATCATTCAATGATTAGTCCTCTTACAGCATTCAAAATTGATAGTTTGCAAATATCTGGAAAACAAGTTACAGCTATTCTTACCTACACAATTGGAACGCCTTGTTGGTATTATTTCAAAACCGAAAGCAGTAATGACGATATTACCTTTACTTCTAAAGTATTTGGTAAATACGATGGTCAAAATTGTGTCCAAGTTGTTAGTTCTCTAAAACATACACAACAAGTAAACTTTTTAACTGCGGGTGCTAAGTACTTAAGATTTTGGCAAAATGATTCAACTTACTTAGATACGACAATCACTATTCAATAAATATCACAGTAGAATTATGAACATCTTTGATTTGAATTGTTCAAGTGATACGAAAAAAGTTGCAAGGAAGGCATTTTAAGAGTATTACAGAAAAAGTAGCAACAAAATACGGTTTAAAAGTTTATTGGCCGGAAGAAGTATATATGATCGTTTCGGTAGATCAGTATAATGATACAAAGATTAAATATTTGGAGAAGCAAAATGGTAAAGACTGGTATCCAAGATTCTTAAAAGATTTGGAGATAGCTTTAAAAAGGTAAATATTAGTTAACCTGTTCTTCAAGCCGACCGCCTCTCCAATTCGGTCGTTTGGTGTAGTTATCGGCATTCGTTTTCAAAATAAGTTTGTTGTTAAAGTTGATTTAGTTAACAAAATAGAATTAAAATAAAAAGGTTTATAACAATTGTAGTTTTGGGCACCGATTATTTGTAATGCCATTAACAATCGAATTGAGGAATAATCATGTTACCTAAATTTATTCGAGTATTAATTCTCTTAATACTTTTCACATCAAGCTCTTTTAAAGAATCTTCAACCCCATATATTGGCAAATTCCAGGTAGATAAAGATTTACTTTTAGCACATTTCGATTGTAAAACAGATGTTGATGATCTTCTTTCAGTTGCCGGTGTTGTAACAATTCTATCAAATCCCCGATTCTCTGATGTACGATATCACGTAGTAGCCGGTGCTTACGGAATTCAAGAAGGCTTGTATGTTCCGGCAAACGAATTGTTTGATGCTGCATTTGGGGATTACTGGTCAGATGCACATGAAAACTTTGAAAATGCATTGAAAGAAGAAACTGCAATAGTAATGAAGACTCTGGAAAAAGGAGGGAATATTTGGATTGCTGAAGCGGGGCAATCAGATTTTACCGCTGCCCTAATTCGAAATATCAGAAAAACTCAACCCACTGTTGAAACGATAAAACGTATACATGTTGTTCAGCATAGTGATTGGAATGAAAGCACTACAACGCCGGATGATCTAAACTACGTTAAAGAAAATAGTTCTTATAATAAAATTCCCGATGGAAATGTGATTGGTAACGGATCCCCGGGTTTAAAAACCGACGAGGTCCTAAACCTAAAAGGATATATTTCTGATCCTAAAGTTCTACACATTTGGAATATGGCAATAAAAATTGCAAATAGATATAATGGTAAAGACAATCGTTATAAGAATCCTGCTATTGCAAAAGGAGGTCTGGATTTTTCAGATGTAGCAGAGATGTGTTGGATTTTTGGTTTCAATAATATAGTGGATGTAAAACAATTTTTTAAGGAATTTTCATCATCTAAATTATGAGCATCAAGTTAAATTAAGAAGTTCTTTTAGGCAAAATACACATTCTGTATAATATCTTTTTTATTAATATTCTATAGATATTTTTTCAAAGAGATAATTTACCTAATTTTTTATTTGGTTCTTTAATAAAGCGGAGGTGAAATGCACAGGAAAGATTTTCTAACAATGATTGGCGGTACTGTTGCTGCTTTAAGCATTCCCAAACCGTTGTTTAGCTTTCCGTTAAGAAAAAATGAAAAACGACCGAACATTCTCTGGATTGTAACGGAAGACATTAATGATGATCTCGGCTGCTATGGTGATAATTATTCCTATACTCCAAATCTCGATAAGTTAGCAAGTGAAGGAATTCGTTTTACAAATGTTTATGATCATTCCGGTGTCTGTGCCCCAACCCGTTCGGGAATAATTACCTGTATGTATCCTACAACTATAGGAAGTGGAGATATGCGCTGCAGTGCTGTTCCTCCTGCTGAAATAAAATGCTTTACCGAGTATCTGAGAGCCGCAGGTTATTACTGTACTAATAATGATAAAACAGATTATAATTTTAAAACTTCGCCGGATGTTAAAACCGAAACGGCCGCTCCGATTTCAGCCTGGGATGATAACGGTTCGAAAGCCCATTGGAGAAACAGAGATAATGACCAGCCGTTTTTTTCGGTATTCAATATTTTTACAACTCACGAGTCGCAGATAAGAGTACCTGAAAAACAGTTTGAAAAAAATATTGTTCATGTCGATCCTGAAAACCTTCGTAAAAGAAAAGATGCTGTGCTTCCTCCTTATTATCCCGATACCCCGGTTGTGAGAAATGATTGGGCCAAGTATTATGATCTTATAACTGCAATGGATATACAGGTTAAAGAAATTCTCGATCAGCTTAAAGAAGATGGGCTCGAAGAAGATACTATAGTTTTCTTTTACGGTGATAACGGCAGAGGACTGCCAAGAGCTAAACGCTGGATATACGACAGTGGAATTAAAATGGGACTATTAGTTCGCTGGCCTGAACATTTTAAGCCGGGTTCGGTTAGCGATGATCTTGTTGAATTTATTGATTTGGGTGCTACTGTCCTTTCTCTGGCCGGTGCACAAATCCCTGATTATTTTCAAGGTATTCCTTTTTTAGGTGAATCATCAGGTAAAAAAAGAGAATATATTTTTGCTGCCCGTGATAGAATGGATGAGAGATATGATACCATCAGGGCAGTTAGGAATAAGAAATTTAAATACATAAGAAATTTTATGCCTTTTCTACCGTACGCCCAGCACATTGAGTATATGGATCAAATGCCGACAATGATGGAAATGAGACGTCTTAATGCTGAGGGTAAGTTGAATGCCGCGCAGGAATTGTTTTTCAGAAAAACAAAACCATTAGAAGAATTATACGACATTACAACCGATCCTTATGAAATCAATAATCTTACAGGAAAACCGGAGTATATAAATACACTTATTTCTATGAGAAAAGTTCTTAATGACTGGATGATCGAGACTGAAGATACCGGATTAATACCTGAACCAATCCTGGTAAGATCAATGAGACCGCAAATTTCATGGGAAAAGACAGAAAATCCATATATAAGTGATATAAAAAATAACCGTGATTTTTTTGACATAAAACTCGACTGCCCCACCGAAGGTGCTTCGATAGTCTATAAGATCGGTAATAATAAAAACTGGAAATTGTATTCAAAAGCAATAAAAGTAAAAAATAACTATGTACTCTATATTCAATCCAGCAGGCTGGGATTTGAAATAAGTGATATAGTTAATTTCACTGTAAATAAAAATTTGAAAGCCCACGCGTTTAAACAAAAAACAGATAGAGCCTGGAAAAAAGAATTTCGGAAAGAAAATTTATTTAAGAGATTACTTGAATTAAAGAATCTGGATTTTTTACCCGATGAAGAATCCTTGCCAAAATTATATGAGGCATTAAATGATAAATCAGATTCTATAAGATACTGGGTTGTTCTTGGAATTCATTATAAATCTTCTTCTGCGGAAGAAATATTTAAGGCAAAGAAGTTTTTTAATAATATGATTAATGATGAATCTCCTGTTATCCGAATAGCTTCCTCACATGCATTGTGCGATTGGAATGAAGAAACAACGGCAATTCCTCTTTTAATAAAGGAGCTAAAACATTCCCTCGAAAGTGTAAGGCTTCACGCTGCAATAGCACTTGATTCGATTGGCGATAAAATAAAACCTTATGCTGATCAAATTAAGAAAATGATAAAACCTGATGTCGACACTTATGATCAGAAAGTACTAAGACATGTATTTGATAAATTAAATGGTTAACACAGTTCTCATAGTTAAATGGAAACTGTACAAGAAACTTCTGATCACTATCTGTTAAGACCGCAGCAGTTTTTAAATTTTAGTCCGCTGCCGCAAATACACAGACCGTTCCTGCCAATGTTGATTTCCGGAAAACCTTTATCCTTCTCTTTTGCCCACACCATTACATTTGCCGGGGTTCTTTTATTAGCAAGCTCATTCGACATAAACCTCATATAAGGTGCTATGCCGTGAAAAAAATATTTGTAGCCCTTGCAAAGGTAGTTTAGTCCTTCTTCACCGTCCGGTGTTTTTATAAACCTGTGTTTCGGACACTCACCGTTACAAGCAAAACGTACTTCGCAGTCGATGCAAAATTGAGGAAGTTTTGTTTTTTTATTTGTGCCAAACTGAAGCTGCTGTTCCGAATCTATAATTTTATCTAACGACTCTTCCATAATGTTTCCCAGTTTGTTTTCCGGGTAGACAAAATGGTCGCATGAATAAACATCCCCGTTATGTTCCATAGCCAAAGCCTGCCCGCATGTTTCTTTTAAATACACAAAGGCTTGAGCCAAGCCCATGCCATAGACCAAGTGAGACATCAAATATTTGCACAAAATATTTACCTACGTCGTTTCTTATCCATTGATTAAAAATTTCCATAAGAAATTTTCCGTATTGCAGCGACTCAACAGACCAGTCAGTCACAACCGCTTCTTCTTTATACGAAGGTTGAACAAGCTTTAGTTCACTTTCTTCGTTCAAAGATTTTCTTTCAACGATTGGGATAAACTGCATAAACTTGCTGCCAATTCCTTTCAGGAATTCATAAACCTCAAGAGGCTTATATGCATTATCTTTCTGAACACAGGTTAGTGTATTAAATTCTACTTCATGTTTTTTCAAATACTCTAATCCTGAGATAGCATTATCAAAACTTGGCTGACCTCCTTTATGAACTCTATATTTATCATGAATTTCGCGCGGACCATCTATGGACAATCCAATGAGAAAATTATTCTCCAAGAAAAAACTACACCATTTGTCATTTAACAATATTCCGTTTGTTTGAAATGTGTTTTCAATTTTTTTGCCGTCTGCATATTTTTTTTGAAGCTGAACAGCTTTTTTAAAAAAGTCTATTCCAAGTAAAGTCGGTTCACCACCCTGCCATGCAAAAATAATTTCAGGTACTTTTTGAGACTGAATGTATTCCTTAATATATTTTTCAAGTACATCATCGGGCATAGCCCAGTTTTTTGTCGACGGATACAATTTTTCTTTTTCGAGGTAGAAGCAATATTCGCAGTCGAGATTACAAATTGCTCCCGTTGGTTTAGCCATTATATGAAATGAGTCTGATAAGCGCGGATGCATTGTTACTTTATTAATCCTCTTCTTCCTTTACAATTCCACATGCTCTGGCATCCCTTTTCAATTCTTCGTCAAACTTTTTTGCCATGTCTGTCATTTTCTCTACAATATCCGGATGTTTATCGGCAAGGTTAATTTTTTCTTCGGGATCATTTGCAAGATCAAATAATGAAAGACCAATTGTTTTACCGATGCTAATTCCCTGTTTCCCATCCTTGCCCGGCACTTTGACTGAATCATACTCGTGCGGAAAATGTAATTTCCAGTTTTTCCATCTTACTGCCTGCAGATCACTCTCGGCGTAAAAATACAATGCTTCGTGAGGACTTTGTGCACCCGGTTCGTTTTCCCATAAAGATAAAGCGCTTAAGCCATCAATTTTTTTATCGGGCAATTTGCTGCCAGTAATAGCCGCAATCGTAGGAAGAAAATCAATTGCGGAAAACGTTTTGTCGGATACTATTCCTTCCGGAATTTTTCGGGGCCAGCTAATGATGCATGGTTCCCGCTGCCCGCCTTCAAATGTTGTGAACTTACCTTCACGAAGATCACCTGCAGAACCCGCGTGATTTCCATAAATTAACCACGGACCATTATCGGAAGTATAAATTATTACTGTATCTTCATAAAGATTTTGTTCTTTCAACTCCTTAACTATTTCGCCAACCGACCAATCAATTTCTTCGACGACATCACCATACAAACCGCGCTCCGATTTCCCTTTAAATTGTTCAGAAGCAAAAAGAGGAATATGCGGCATGCTGTGAGCTAAATAAAGAAAGAAAGGTTGCTCCTTATTTTTATCCATAAATGATAAAGCTTTCTTAGTATATCGTTTTGTTAGCTGACTTAGATCGGGATTCAGTTCCAAAACTTTTTCATTTTCAATTAACGGAAGATCGGGCCATTTTGGGTCATTCTCTTTAATCATATCATGACTGTACGGCAAACCGAAGAAATAATCGAAACCGTGACGGGTTGGAAGAAATTCTTTCTTATCTCCAAGATGCCATTTGCCGATACATCCTGTAACATAATCTTTCTGCTTTAACATCGAAGCGATTGTTGTTTCCTCCGAGCTAAGTCCGATGTTATCTTTATCTTTAGTCCAATCGGGACCTTTGGGACCAACTACAAACGGAAGTCCGACACGAACAGGATAACAGCCCGTAAGCAATGCTGCACGTGAAGGAGTACAAGTTGGAGCAGCGCTGTAGTAGTCTTTGAATTGTATTCCGTTATCAGCAAGCTCATCTATGTTCGGAGTTTCGAATCCTTTTGCCCCGAATACACCAACGTCGGCATATCCAAGATCATCAGTATAAATCAAAATAATATTCGGTAGTTTATCACCTGGTTGAAAAATCGGCTCCCCTAATAACTGCAAAAAAGGCAGAACAGTTAAAAATGTAGTACCTCTTACAATGAAGTCTCTTCTTGAAATTTCACTTTCCATTGTTCATTCTCCGAATTCATATTTATTCTAAAAATAAATTATTCTTTGTTAAAGAAAATCCCAAATTATTTTTTATTTCTGCAAATATTACAGGATATTATTTGACTTATCTTTTCAATCAATACCGCTTGAAGGCTTGTTCAGGTAAAAAACTCCCCTAATGTTTGTATAAATTGTTTTGAAATTTCCTTGACTATCTTAATCAATATTACTTATTTTGGTTAAAAACGGGGATCGTACCGAGCTTTCAAATAGAGTTTCCCCATATATTCTGAAGCAGTTAGGCTGATAGGTCGTTCCGTATTGGCTAACTAGATCAAGGTATTCATCAAAATTTATTAACTTGCAAACCGTGCTTTCAAATAAGATAAGCACAGTTTGCTAAATCTTCGGCTGTTGCAGTTTCATTGCGCAGTCTTGTTTTGGGCGGCGGGTTAACAGCAACACCGTTATGCGCCTAAGTAAATTTAAAGAGGTTCTTATGAATACAAATAAAAATTCAATATTTGCAGTTTTTTATTAAAGAGAAATTTATTTTGCAACTGAATTTATTTATCTTCTTATCGAAGAATCCAAACATATAATATATTAACAATCAATCTAACCTGTATTTTAATCATAAATAACGGATCTCAGAATTTATTTAGAAGACTAAATTGATAAAAAATAATTTATTACCAAAAAGCAAATTCTGGAAATATATACCATTTAGAAGATATCTAATATTTGTCTTGGCGATATTCTTCTTATTTTCAGGGATTGGATTTATTATCGATCTGATTTCAGGAGGTTCATATTCAGAACTGCTGCTTTTTATAAGTGTATTTTATTCTGGGATTGTTGCAGTATTCTACGTTTATAGTTTTACAAGAAATCTTAAATTTCTTCCTTTTACTATCCTATTTCAGTTTGTGGTTGGAAATAAAATTTGGAATACGACTAACCAATTACTGCTTACCGAATTTCCCCAAAGAGCAACTTTTGATGCCTTTGGAATTTTAGTAACACTTGTTCTGGGATATATACTGCTTGTTATATTTATAAATAAGGAGGGAATAAAAAATTTTCGACTTCAGGCTGAAATGAACCTTGCGCAGGAGCTGCATTCGAACCTTGTTCCCAAAATTGAAATTGTTAATAACCGTTTTGAAATATTTGGAATATCTAATCCTACTGATGAAGTCGGCGGCGATTTAATTGACTTTTTCAAAAATGAGACTGCACATACTTGTTATATTGCAGATGTATCGGGTCATGGAGTTGCGGCAGGTTCGATGATGGGGATGTTTAAGAGCACGATTCGTGTTTTATTAAACAAAGATGAACCGCTTTATTCAATTTTAACTGAAACCAGCAAGACAATTTATAATTTAAAAAAGAAAAACATGTTTCTTACGTGTGCATTTTTAAAATTTAATTCAAATTATACTGTGGAATATTCAACAGCAGGTCATCTTCCGGTTTTAAAACTTGCAAATGATTCAAACAATTTTGATGAATTGATAATAAAGCAACTTCCAATTGCGGCGACAAAAGATTTTAATTATACAACAAACAGCACGGTATGCAACAAGAATGATTTATTCATATTACTGACTGATGGAATTACTGAGACGTCAAATAAAAAAGATGAAAACTTTGGAATGAAAAAAGTAAAACAGATTATTCTTAATAACAGACATGATGAATTGTCCCATATTTATGAAAAAATAAATGATAAGTTAGCTTCATACGGTAAACAAAAAGATGATCAGTCAATTTTATTAATCAGATGTTTATAATTATCATAAGAATTATTTTTTGACTGAAGTTATAAATTGAGTTTTGTCATCTTGAAAGTGAGTATCTACAAAATTGTATATACTAATCTTGAGATTCTTCCTGCAAAACGGGACAAGTTACTTCGTTCAGAATGTCTATTAATAAAAAGTCAAGATATAATAGGTGGTGTTGAAGCATATAAAAATACGATTGAACAAGTTGAACCTTTTGGTGAAATAAAAGAAGAATAAAAATGCACATATCAAGCAAATCAACTTAACCGCCGAGGGAGTTCGACAGAAAGTTGTAAAAATAAAGTTTGGCAGTCCAATTTGTCATTTAGCTGATGGGAACAGTGTTCAGAAAGTTGAGTCGCAGTTTTTGCTAAAGGCAAAATAAAAACTGCTCTTGGTAATTTTACCATTCGTCATTAAATAACATTTTAGTTATGGGCGGAAAGTTATTTGCCACGTCGTTAGAACACCTGAATTACTTATGGCATAGTTGCATAAGTTAGCAGTAAGTTAAAGAGAAATAAAACAATTATACAAGAAAGGAGTTTAAGTATGCAAACAATTTTGGGAGCAAACGGAACAATAGGTTCTGTGTTAGCAAAGGAATTAAAAGCTTACACCAATCAAATAAGATTAGTAAGTCGTAATCCGAAAAAAGTAAATGAAACAGATGAATTATTCCCCGCCGATTTATCAGATGCAAGTCAGGTAGAAAAAGCCATTGAAGGTTCTGAAGTTGTATATCTATTAGTTGGATTTGATTATAACATAAAAGTTTGGCAAGATAAATGGCCTAAACTCATGCGTGCCACAATAGATGCCTGTATTAACCACAAAGCGAAATTGGTATTTTTTGATAATGTATACTTGTATGATATAAACGCTATCCCGCACATGACTGAAAATTCAGTCATAAACCCGCCAAGTAAAAAAGGGGCAGTTAGAAAAGAAATTGCTGACATGCTTTTAAATGAAGTAAAATCCGGAAAATTGACTGCACTAATTGCTCGTTCTGCTGATTTCTATGGACCTAATAATGATAAAAGTTTTTTGCTTGATATGGTTTACAAAAACATAAAAAAAGGGAAGAAACCCAATTGGTTCATTAATGCAAATAAAAAACATTCCTTTACGTATACGCCTGATGCAGCCAAAGCTACTGCTCTGTTAGGAAACACTGCTGATGCATACAACCAAGTGTGGCATTTGCCCACGGATAAAAATGCTTTGACCGGTAAAGAAATAATAGCATTGTTTGCCAAAGAAATGAATGTAGAAAGCAAGGTTTCTATATTGCCGATGTGGTTATTGAAAATACTCGGTTTATTCATTCCAATAATGAAAGAGATGCCTGAAATGATGTATCAATACGATAGGGATTATTTTTTTGACTCAAGTAAATTTGATAAACGATTTAACTTTAAAACTACATCCTATAAAGAAGGTGTAAAATTGACAATTGAGCAAACAAAAAATAATTGATGAATATTAGCAAACTGCAACAGCAAATTGGTAATATTGCGGTATCAGTGGTTATTTAAATATTCTATCGAATGTGTTCTAACCTCTTTAATAAGTAAAAAGTCAATGAGCCAATAAAAAATATTATTCTCCGATTCGATGCAGTGGAAGTCTTTTGAAAAATTGATCTACAAGTAATTCTTTCTTTAAACAACTATTAGTGCCTCAATATCAGTTAAGCTGGCAACCAAACCTCTTTAGGGACTTACCATCACCAAGGTGAAGGCTGTATCAAGATACCATTCCAGATATTTTATAGGCATACGCGTAGTTACCCAATCCAGCGCGAGGATTATGCCGAAGCTAATCAGTTAGGCGTTCGGGCTTACTACGCGTGGCCATTGTAAAGACTTCTTATGATCCAGTTCCTGGCCTCTGAAGTAATTGTTAAAGTCAGTTTTGTTTTTCAAAACGTGATAAACAATTTCAGATATTTCTTTAGCAATTATAGTTTTAGCTATCTGTTTATTTTTCTTACGGATTAAAGAGCTATTAAAATTTCGTATTACCGGGTAGTAATGTACTGCGTGAATGGCTGCATCCGAGAAAGCTACTTTTAGATATTTGTTTCCGTCTTTAGATGAGCGCTGTTTTGCTTTACCACCGGAATTGCGGGCAGAGGGAACAAGTCTGCAGTAAGAGAAAAAGTTCTTTACATCACGGGAAACGATTGATGTCGTCAACTTCCAGAAGGATAGTAAAGGCATTCATCTTCCCTATCCCCGGAATCCAGAGCAGACGTTGAATATCATCGTTGGGAATAAGAAAAGGATAAAGCTGTTTTTCAAGATCAAGCATTTGTTCATTCAGCAAGGATTCAACTTCAGTTAATTGCTGATACTGAAATTCAGGAATGCCTGTCAGTTGGGTTGGAGAATCATAGTTATACTTGGCGAGCAGTAGCTACATAGAGTTGGTAACAGATATATGGCGTTGAACGATTTTAAGTCTTGCACGGAGGGCATCGCGGAGAAGACGGTTTTCAGCAGAGATTTTATGAGCCACAGGAATAAAGTTCATACGCAGCAGTTGGGCAAGAGTATGAGAATCAACTTTATCAGTTTTAACTTTAGCATAGGCTATGGCTTTAACATACTTTGCGTGAGCAAGTACCAGTGGAATGTTCATTGAAGTTAGCAGATCATTCAACCAGTATCAGGTCATAGTTGATTCGACAGTTGTTTTGTGTTCTCCTGGAATTGAACTAAAGTACTGTATGAAATTATGAGCTACATTCTTGAGATTTTCCTGTTTAACTATAGCTCCTGATGAATCAACAGTGGTTAAGTAAGAAGTAAATTTATGAAGATCGATAACTGTATAATACATTTGATACCTCCTAAAGAAAAAGTTATGAATGAAAATAAATTTAACTTTTTACTTATTGGAAATATCAAGTGCCTCAAGCTGAAAGCGTATTCGCATTTGGCATTTATGAAATTTAAAGTTGATCCTTCCCAGCCAGAGGCTGGCAAGCTGTTTCGGCAAGCGCGTTAAAAGTAGCCGTTTTAATTAATAAGTTAGTAATTCAGCAGATCAATTATTTAAACGAATAAAAGTTTTCACAAATAAGAAATATGAACTATTGTTTATATGTCTTATTTTTTGGAAATATAAAACAAATATTATATTCAATCGTTAACCCTTACATAAAATCAATATTTTATTCTTAATCAAAAAAAATGGATGTTTTATGAAAAATTTCTCTTTCTTTTTATTGATATGCATGTTATCGGTATTAATCTCATGCAACAAACAAGATTCGAATCCTGTATTGACTATTGAAGGCGGAAAGGTAACTGGTGTGGAGACTCCAACTAAAGGAATTATAGCATATAAAGGTATTCCTTTTGCTGCGCCTCCGGTAGGCGACTTACGCTGGAAAGAACCGCAGCCTGTTATACCGTGGCAAGGTGTAAAAGTAGCAGACAAATACGGTGATGCAGCATCGCAAGTTACCTGGGATCCCAATAGTTTTTACGGCAAGGAGTGGCGAGCAAGCGGTTCAGTTCCATTTAGCGAGGACTGTCTTTATTTAAATGTCTGGACTCCGGCTGCAGGTCAAACAGACAAGAAACTTCCTGTTGCTATGTGGATACATGGCGGCGGTTATCGTGAAGGTTTTGCCTTTGAACCGGAAATGGACGGCGGTGAAGATTGGGCATCACGAGGTGTTATTTTAATATCGGTAACATACCGTCTTGGCGTTATAGGTTTTTTCTCGCACCCGCTTTTGGCGGCTGAGAGCCCTCATGGTGTATCGGGCAATTATGGTTTATTAGACCAGGTTGCCGCACTTAAATGGATTCATAATAATATCGAACAGTTTGGTGGTGATCCAAACAACATAACCATATTCGGCCAGAGCGCAGGAGCTGGCAGCGTTCAGTCATTATGCGCTTCTCCACTATCCAAAGATTTGGTCAGCCATGCAATAAGCATGAGCGGCGGCGGCCTAGGCAACTTCCGTATGGGTAGTAATGACCTCGACACTGCACAACAGGCAAACAAGAATTTGATGGACTACTTTAAGAAAACAACATTAAAGGAAATGCGCGCACTTTCTTTCGATCAACTTTTGCAAATGTCAAAAGAATATTCTGATGCAACTAAAAAACGAATTTTTTGGGGACCGGTTGTTGACAATTATCTTCTTAAAGGTACTTTCAGTGATGAGGCGAAAGCTGGCAACATTGCCGACATTCCATATATGTTTGGGTACACAGCCAACGATTTATTTGACATGACGAAAGCCGTTGAAGATTTCTGTGCCCTGCGTGCTGAACAAAGCAGCAAGCCTGCTTATGCTTATTTATTTGCCCGTCAGTTGCCTGGTGACAGCAGCGGAGCATTCCACTCATCGGATTTATGGTATATCTTCCATTCATTTTCTCACAGCTGGAGACCTTTTACTACGGGCGACAAAGCATTGAGTATCCAAATGGTCGATTACTGGACCAACTTTGCCAAGTACGGTAATCCAAACGGCGAAGATGGTGGAATCTGGACTCCTTACTCTGCTAAGGTTCCAAAATTAATGGTATTAAATGTTAATGGAGACGAAGCATCCTGTACTATGTCCGACAAACCCGAATACAAGGGCAGTTCATTTACTTTCGGCAGGTAAAAAACAAAAAGAATATCAGAAAAAAGCCTGGAATCGAATTTCCGGGCTTTTTTATTTGAGCTATACCTTTTTATAACATACCAACTTTTATAAAACAATACATTGCTATTGCTATTTAGGTAGTCGTAAATTCAATGTAACAAAAAAAAATAACATGAGTTTTTAGAAAAACTTCAGAGGTGGAACCAATTGTTATATATAATAGAAAGAACAGGATTGCCGCAACAAACAGATTAATTGCATAGTCGTTATATGATATTAATATTAACTTTAATCAGAAAATAAATACAGATAATACTTTAAAATTTTTCACTTTACGGGACTACTATGAGAAAAGATCCTCTTTACAAAATTATAGGTTCATTGGTTTTTTTAGTTTCGTTAGTAATTTTATTATTAACGGTTCAAGGCTCAGTATCTTTTTGGGATCCCGGAGAAATATCGGCAGCATCGTATTCCTTAATGGTTCCTCATCCACCAGGAGGACCATTCTGGCTGATAATTGGAAGAATCTTCTCAATGATTCCTTTTGGCAGCGATATTGGTTTCAGAATAAATTTAGTATCGGTTTTATCCGGGGCATTGACAGTTTTACTCCTTTATTTAATCGCAATCAGGATTATTGAAAATTATAAAGAGAAAAAATATTCAAGTTTTTCAGACAGGCTATTAACCTATCTATCTGCGGCAATAGGTGCTTTAGCTTTATCTTTTTGCGAAACATTCTGGTTTAATTCTACCGAATCGAATTATTTTGCGTTTAGCACTTTATTATTTGCTCTTATAGTCTGGTTAACGATGTTATGGCTGGAGAAATCCGAAACACCAGGGAACGAAAAATATATCGTTCTGATGGCTTACGTAATTGGTATTTCAACAGGTGTGCATCTTATGAGTGTTCTTGCCATTCTGACATTCGTCGGAGTAGTGATAATGAAAAGATATGTTACAGATGAAGAGATGTACAAAAAAACGTCCTATATCTTTCTATTCCATTTAGGAATACTAGCTTTAATTTCTATAGCTTTATGGTCTTCACAAACTAATTCTCAGCCTCCTACAACTACGCAATATCAGGCTTTCGATTCAAAATTTAAGTGGATAATTTTAGGAGTATCCGCAATTTTTATAGCTATTTTTAGAAAACAAATATTTAACAAAAATTCATTCTATTTCCCTATCGTTGTCGGTGGGATAGTTTTATCTGTAGCGTATCCTGGTATAGTAAAATTGTTTCCTTCCCTGTTGTTAACTATCGGTGGACCTGAAGTAACTGCTAATTTATTAATATTCCTGATTATACTTGCGGCCCTGCTTTATTTGGTCCATTGGACAAAGAAAAATAAGAAATCAACATTAAATTTAGCGGCACTCTGTTTTCTTTTTTCATTAATCGGTTTTACAACCTATGCTATGATTATAATAAGATCAAATGAAAATACACCGATGGATGAAAATTCACCGAATAATTTTAATGATCTTGTCTATTATTTAAACCGCGAACAATATGGTGATTTCCCTATTTTCGAAAGAAGATTTTCCGATGATCCAATGCACACTAATACTTTTACTAATTATTCCAGCGACCTGAATTTTTTCTGGAACTATCAGATGGGTCATATGTTCACAAGGTATTTATTATGGAACTTTGCAGGAAGAGAATCTACTGTTCAGGATAGCGGAGTCGACTGGAGCGAACTTTGGGGAATTCCATTCTTTATTGGTTTACTAGGAGTTTATTTCCATTTTAAAAAAGATTGGAAGATTGCATCGTGGTTCCTGATATTGTTTATTTTTATGGGGTATCTGACCGCGTTTTACCAAAACCAGCAACAACCCCAACCCAGGGAAAGAGACTATTTTTACGCGGGGGCTTATTTCGTTTTTGCTATCTGGATTGCTATCGGTACTAAAGAATTAGTTCAATTAATTGTTGAAAAAATTAAAAATCAATAAGTATAAAAATCTTACTGCCTATTCTTCTATTCGTAATATTTTTTATACTAATACCTATGCACATGCTTCAGACAAATTACTTTACTCATGATAGGTCAAAGAATTTACTTCCCTGGGATCTGTCATACAATCTTCTTCAAAGCTGCCAACCTAATGCGATTTTATTTACAGGCGGAGATAATGATACATTCCCTCTCTGGTATTTACAATATGTTGAAGGAATCCGTAGAGATGTTAGAGTAGTTTGCTTAAGTCTGGCTAATACTAATTGGTATTTAAAGCAACTGAAAGATACTGAACCTTATGGTGCCGAAAAAGTAAAATTCCAAATGAACGATACTCAATTAGATCAAATTCAAGTAATTCAATGGGAACCTCATGAAATCTCGGTACCTGTCGCAAAAGAAGATATTCAAAAATTTGGGGTCGCAGATTCATCGGTAATTAAATCCGGGATGATTACTTTTATGGTGCCTAATACTGTTCAGTTTGGAGATGTTAAAGCTATTAGAATTCAGGATATTGCAGTCCTCGATATAATTAGATCTAATAGCTGGGACAGACCAATTTATTTTGCTACAACTTGCTCCAGGGATTCTTATGTTGGTATTGATGATTATTTAAAACTGGAAGGATTGACATATAGAGTAGTCCCTGAAAAAGGAACCGGGAAAAATGATTACATAGATGTACCGATATTACAAAAAGATTTGTTAAATACAGACAGTACTATAACGATCTCTAAAGATTACAAACCCGGATTTTTATTCAGAGGATTGAATAATAAAAATATTTTTTATTCGGACATGGAAGACGGGCTAATACAGAACTATAGAAGTACCTTCATACGTTTAGCATCATATTATCAAACTGCTCTTCAAAATAATAAAATGGCTTTAAAAACCTTAGGCACAATGGAAGCGAAAATTCCTGAGGAAAATATTAAAATGAATTACAGGTTTTTATATACCATAGCAACTATCTATTATAATGCAAAAGAAAATGATAAGGCTCTAAGTAATTTGAATAAATTGAAAAGTTATTATCCAAATGATCAAACGTTAGAAAATGAAATAGAAACTATAAAAAAATTATTAAATGATCAGGAACATTCTAAATAGAGAACAATTAAACCCTTGAGATTGTGAGTTCGTACAGTTAGGTTAAATTAATATCTAATGGTTTGGTTTTAAATAATATGAAGAAAAGTTTTATAATTCTTGCGCTTCCATTAGTTGCCCTAATGTCTTCCTTTATAGTATCTTGTCAAAGCAAAATGGAAACAACATCAATGGATGATCCAAAACACCCCGATAATCCATATTATTCGCGTACGGATACATCGATGTTGAACGTGCCAGACTCGGTCTGGGAAAAAATACTTCCTGACGATGTTTATGCTGTTGCGCGGGAGAAATATACGGAGAGGCCATTCACAGGAAAATATTGGGACTTTGAAGGTAAAGGGACATATTATTGTGCGGTATGCGGCAACAAACTTTTTCGATCAGATGCAAAGTTTGCGAGCACATGCGGCTGGCCAAGCTTTTTTGAGCCATCCCGAAAAAATGCAGTCATCTATAAGCGGGACACTTCACACGGTATGGACAGAATAGAAGTACTTTGCGGACGATGTGGAAGTCATCTCGGTCACGTCTTTGATGACGGACCTCCTCCAACCGGTAAAAGATATTGCATGAACTCGATTGTTTTGGATTTTGTACCTGACGATTCGACTCTTACAAAGTGATAGTTGACTATAGAAAAACAAAAACAAACAGTCACGCATAGGATATACTTCTTCACGACCGGTCAGCATATAAACTACTGCTTCTTCTGATAATAAAGTTAATAAGATTAATAAGTTTATTAAAAATAATAGAATGAATTTATGAGATATGTGCTCTCTCCGAAACTTTTAAGTTTGGGAAATATTCTTTTTTTTGTAACTTTTTTTGTTTGATCAAGAATAGATATGAAAATAAAATTTCATTTTAATTATAAATCCCTTATTATTTTATTCTTCGTTACAATTATTGGAACTTATTCATTTTTAAGCATTGCAAAATATACTAAATCCAATAGAACATTTGATAGAATCTACGAAATACTGGGGAATTAACTGTGATGGATGGCATTTTACTCAAAACAGAAAATTTATCTATTATCCAGGAGAAAGTTCCCCCAAGTCAGTTTGAAGTTAAACATTATCATAAAAAATCCAATTCTTTTTTATAACGAATGAATTATTTATTATTATATTTCAAACTTAATGGAATGAGCAATTCGCATATTATTATTGATGGAATCTCATAATCTATAGTTAAACAAGTCATATAAAGGAATATTTTGTAGATCATCGAGTGACCCTCATAATTATATCTAAAATGTAAACAATTATTGAATTATTTTGACAATGTATTTTTATAATCTCATTCGCCACGCAAAGTCACGAATCGATAGGAATTTACTGCAATGATTCTGGTTCCAACATCTGCATGATATTACTGAAATATCAATACTTATTATGTGCATTCAGGATCTATTGTTAATCTCTTTAAGCAAACAATAATTTTATTCTAGATAAAATTTATTCTAAATCATATCATTATAAGATCTTTTATCAGCTTCTTCAAGAAGTCAATTAAAGAAAAATCCAATGGGTCATCTTACGAATCGGGAGAGACTGTATGATGCGTATATGTTGAGCGTTAATCGCTGTATTCTAATTTATCTTTGCTATCTAAGTTTATAGTTAAATCTGTTTATGATCGGTTACTTGATTATGCTAATCAGCTGGATGAATAATCCGGAATAAAATACAATTCTTTGCTTTCAGTAAAACTCGGGAAGAGTATTATACTTTACAAATGATAAATTGCATTATGAGCTTAAGATGAGTACAGAAAAAAATCCTTCTTATAAAACACATTTAGCTGCTCAATTAATAAAAATATAAAACGATCACTCAAAATCAACCCGAATTCTTTTTTAATTGATTTACTCTGTTTATCCCGTTCAACGCAGCAACACGGTATGCTTCAGCCATTGTTGGATAATTAAATGTTGTGTTGATAAAATACATCAATGTGTTCCCTTCCCCTTTTTGCGACATAATTGCCTGACCAATATGAATAATTTCTGCTGCACCATGCCCGAAACAATGTACACCTAATATTTTAAGACTATCCCTGTGAAAAAGAATTTTTAACATTCCTGTAGTTCTACCGGTTATTTGTGCGCGTGCTAAATGTTTGAAGAAAGAATGTCCTACTTCATAAGGAATTTTTTCTTTTGTCAATTGTTCTTCAGTATAACCTACGGAACTTATTTCCGGGATAGTATAAATTCCTGTAGGAATAAATTCAACTAATTGATGTTCGCACTTACCGAATGCAATATGTGTAGCGGCAAATCTTCCCTGATCGTATGAAGCACTCGCAAGATTTGGGAACCCAACTATATCTCCAACAGCATAAATATTTGGAACATCAGTCTGGTTGTTTTTATTTACCACTATTGAGCCCTTAGAATCTGTTTTAATTCCCAGATTCTCCAATCCCATATTATCGGAATTGCCGGTTCTTCCCTGTGTCCATAAAAGATAATCAGTACGAATTTCCTTATTTGATTTTAAATAAACTGTAACTCCTTTGTCATCAGGTACTACTTTTTCATATTCTTCATTGTGTCTTACTATCACACCATTTTCTCTCAGGAAAAAACCGAGTGCATCAATAATTTCATCATCAAGGAAAGAAAGAAGTTTATCTCTTGTGTTTATTAAGTTTATCTTAATCCGAAGTCCTCTGAATATCGATGTATATTCGCATCCCACTACACCTGCACCATAAATTGTAATTGAACGTGGATTATCTTTTAAATTCAGAACTGTATCACTGTCCAGAATTCTTGGATGAGTAAAATCAATATCGGGAGGATGGTATGGACGGGAACCTGTAGCAATTACAAAATTATTAGCGGTATAAATTTTTTCAACTCCATTCGACATTCTAACTGAAATTGTTTGTGCATCTGTAAATGTTGCTCTGCCATCAATTATATCAACCTGATTTCTCTCATAAAAACCTTTTCTGAGATTAAATTGTTCCTGGATTACTATATCTGCTTTTTTTAATATCGTCTGAAAATTTGCTTCACTTAGTTTGTCGGTTTCATTTAAAATCTGGCTGGCATGTCGTAATGCTTTACTTGGAATTGTACTTTTGTGTGTTGCACTTCCCCCGATCATTGAAAAGTAATCACATATTGCCACATGCAATCCTTCTTTAGTGCATTTCATTGCGGCACCTTCTCCGCCTGGTCCACTCCCTATTACAATTACATCATATTGGTTTTTCAAATTAACTACCTTAAAATTTTTTGTGTCTTTAATTTAAAAAAAATTAAACGAAGTTTTTCACCATCTGATAAATTGGTATATAATTATTTGTTGTTTAAAATAAATAAAACTAAGTTTATTATTATATGAGCAATATTGTTACAACGATTTCTGATGGCATTCCTCTAAAGCCGGTAATCCTGGTGATCTTTGCCATCACTTACCTTGGCATCGCAATGGGACACGTGCCGGGTCTTAAACTCAATCGTGCGGGGATTGTTTTGCTCGGAGCGATTGCCATGATGATATTTGGCGGCATCTCAACTAATGATGCAATCTCATATATCAACTGGCCAACAATGTTATTACTGTTTGGTTTTTTTGTAATCTCAGCCCAACTCCGTTTATCCGGATTTTATAACAAAGTAGCAAATAGTATTTCGACCCGCCTCGAACATCCTGCAAAATTTCTTTTGACATTGATGTTAGTTACAGCGGGACTTTCTGCATTTTTAAATCACGACATTGTTTGTTTTGTTTTTACACCAATTGTCGGTACTGCCCTCCTTCGTAAAGGATTGAACCCGGTCCCCTTTTTAATAGCCTTGGCAATTGCGAGCAATATTGGTGCAGCAGCTACGCTTATTGGTAATCCTCAGGATTTAATGATTGGACAAGTTGCACATCTTAGTTTTGGAAATTATATAATTTGGAGTAGTGTCCCGGTTCTCTTCGCTATAGGTGCCGCTTACGCAATCATCTGGACAATGTCACAAAAAAAACTTCAGTTCCACTTTACCCGTTCAAAATAAACCGGATTTTGAGAATAACAACTTTAACCGTTCTCACACAATTAAAGGATTAATTATTTTAGTTATTGTTATTGGATTATTTTTTACTTCATTGCCGAAAGAAATTATAGCCTTGGCTGCAGCAGGCATTCATATTGCCAGCACAAAGTTCCACACCGATGATCTTCTGAATCTTGTCGATTGGCCAATCCTTTTATTGTTTATGGGATTATTTGTTGTTACCGGTGCGTTCCAGTCTTCCGGTTATGGAGACGAAACTGTAAAGTGGCTTGCTAACAGTGGTTTCAATCTTAACGTATCACAAAACCTTGCTTTGGTTACAGCCGCATTGTCAAACCTGATTAACAATTCTGCGGCAGTAATGCTTTTACTTAAAGTAGTAAATCTTTCAAATCCGGTTACAGCTTATATTCTTGCATTAGCAAACAGTTTTGGCGGCAGCCTGATAATTGTCGGCAGTGTTTCAAACATCATTGTAGTTCAACAAGCCCGGAAGCTTGGAGTAAAAATTTCATTCCGCGATTTTGCGCGTTTGGGTGTTCCGGTAACATTGGTTGCTTTAGGTGGTTTATTACTCTGGGTTGCATTCATAACTTAATCATAGAAATTAAAAATTAATTATAGTCAAACATTTTATTTCAGAGTAACACAATTATGAATATTAAATTAATTCTCAACTATGTTGTTATACTCTTTCCTCTTTCAGAGATCGTTCTTTTCCTCTTCAAAAGATCAGGAAAGAGTTCATCCAAAATGGACCGGGGTTCATCACGGTTGTTATGGATAGCGATTACAGTTTCAATTAGTGTCACAATAATTCTTCAAAGATATAATATTGCAGTAATTCAATTACCAAGACTAATTATCAATGTAATTGCACTCTTCTTTTTAGTGGGAGGATTAATATTTCGTTGGATTGCAATTATATCACTTGGCAAGTTTTTTACAGTAGATGTTGCCATTCACGAAGAACATGTATTAGTGCAAAAAGGGTTGTATAAATATGTACGCCATCCATCTTATACAGGTCTCCTAATTGAATTTATTGGACTTGGAATTTATTTCGGCACGTGGATTAGCCTAATAATAATTGTGGTCCCTTTTACGTTTGCAATTATCTATCGTATTCGATGTGAGGAAGCTGCTCTTATTGAAAATTTTGGTAAACAATATGAAGATTACAAAACGCAAACAAAATCTTTAATCCCAGGTATTTTATGATGTCCGATATACTTAGATGTAATTTATAATTATCATCAATTTTCTGACTATCAACAATCAACAAATAAGTATAATAAAATAATTTGAATGAATAATGATGGACCGTATTACAAAACTATTCCCTCTTTGGGCAATTCTATTTTCACTTGTTGCATATTTTTATAGCGGACTCTTTGCAGGTTTCAAATCGGCTATAGTTCCCCTGCTTACGGTTGTAATGTTCGGTATGGGAATGACTTTGAAATGGGAAAACTTTAAAGAAATATTTAAATCGCCATTAGTTATACTTCTTGGGTTTAGTCTGCAATATTTAATAATGCCAGGAGCTGCCTATCTTATTTCGATCTTATTTAATCTTTCACCCGTAATGATGGCTGGAGTTGTTCTTGTGGGGTGCAGTCCGGGCGGCACAGCATCAAATGTTATAACTTACCTCGGGAATGGAAATGTTGCTCTATCAATTACTTTAACTTTAACATCGACTGTTTTTGCAGTTGTACTTACTCCATTTCTTTCATTTATAATTTTGAATCACGTTGTTCCTGTTCCCGCAGCGGAAATGTTTTTAGATATTTTGCAAATTGTTTTATTCCCGGTTTTAATCGGTACGGCAATAAATTCTTTTTTCAGTGATAAGATTGGAAAGATAAGAAATGTTTTCCCGCTAATATCTACTCTTGCAATAGTTTTAATTATTGCAATCATAGTTGCACTTAATAAATCAAAAATTGAAGAGATGAATTTGATTATTATTGCTGCGGTAATGCTGCATAATGCAACGGGTTTAACTTTCGGTTATTTCATCCCGAAATTATTCAAGTATGATGAAAAGATTTGCAGAACTATTTGTATTGAAGTCGGTATGCAAAACTCCGGTTTGAGTGTAGCTCTTGCAGTAAAATTTTTCTCTGCTGCCGCAGCTTTACCGGGAGCTATTTTCAGCATCTGGCATAATTTGTCAGGTTCTGTTCTTGCAGGTTGGTGGAGATTTAGAGATGAGAAGAAATGATGATGAGTTATTAAGTTATAGGATGATGAGTGAAAGATCGCAAAGACATTGTGGTTAGTGTAAATAGTACTATACAATCCGTTAACTTTTCAACTTAAATTACTTTCCTTTTAGCAAGTATCCTCTTTTTTTTCTTTTGCTTCTTTTGAGATAAAAATATAATTTTGCTACGAAATACTGCGGGACTAATGTGGGATATACATGCCAAAGCTTCTCAATACAGTTAAACCTTAAGAGGACTAAATGAATAAATTAATTTCAATTATTCTATTAGGATTGATCATTTACGTTGATTGCGATGCACAACAAAAATCTTACGGCTACAAATATTCAGGCGATGGTGATATCGTGAGTGATATATTTTTTACACAGAATGGGTATGTTTTAGACAGTGTTAATAATATTTATATATCATTTACGATTCATTATGAGTATAATGCAAAGATGGAAAACTTAAAAGAGATATAAATTTTTTGGGGTTTATCATAATAAATGGCAATGGTCGTGTATCAATATATCATTACTGCCTCAGTAGCAGGGATTATTATTACAACGAAAGCGGAGACATTGATTCAATAGGATACGGGCACTGGGATGATAGTTCTTGGGTAAACGACTCATCAGGTTATAAATTTCATTATTCCAATGATGGGAAATTGATCTCAAAAGTTTATTCGACAAAGGATACTGTAAAAAGGACTGAGGAATTTACCTATGATTCAGCAGAACATATAATACTCGATAAAGTGGTAGAATATGGAAATATGGATACTTTAATTACAAGTAGAGAATATGATTCACAAAATAGATTGACATTAAAAAAGTATTCTAATAGCGGTAGCCAAACTACTAGTCCATATGAAAACATATATTTATACAAATATGATTCTTCCGGAAATGTAAATTGCAAATTCATAAACATTAATAACGGCGACACCGTTAATGGAGGTTATAACTACTACCTGGAATTCGATGAAAATGGGAAAATAGTACATGAAATATTTTCGAGCCAGCTTCAAGCTGATTCAACGTGGGGAGAAAATGATGATATAGTTTTCAATTATGATGACAATAGTAAAATTTTGAATATGGGAGATATCGTCAGATTCCATTATAATACTGACGGAAACCTTGATACGTTAGTTAATCTCCACGCTGTTTATTGCGGTTATTTGGGAAATACAGCAACACTAATTGATACATACGGCAATAATATAACATTGACTGATTGTGCTGGCTATAATAATTTCTATTATAGTTCATTTGTTACAGGTGCGGAAGCAAATATTGTCAAAGATATGACATATAACTTATTTCAGAATTATCCTAATCCGTTTAATCCTACAACAACAATAAATTATTCAATCCCTAGAACCAGTTTAGTTACAATAAAAGTTTACGATGTTTTAGGAAGAGAAATTGAGACTTTAGTAAATGATGAAAAACATATTGGGAATTACAAAGTTGAATTTAATGCTAGTAAACTTGCAAGCGGTATTTATTTTTATAAAATGCAAGCGGGGGATTTTTCAGAAACAAAAAAATTAATATTGCTTAAATAAGGAAGGTATAATCAAACATTTTAGGATAGAGTACAGTTTAAAATAAGAGGAATTATTTTTATGAGACAGATAAAAAATCAATCGCATAAAATAATTATGTTAATATTTTTTATTAGCTCAACTCTCATTGCACAACAGAATTTTTGGAGCAGTTTAAATATTAACGTAAATAAACTTATCTATAATATTATAATAACCCCTCAGAGTAAAATATTTATTGGAACTGAAGATGGTATATATTTGTCAGTCGATAGCGGGAAAACATTTTCATCATTTAACAGGGGCTTACCAAGCCATCCAATTATTAATGCTCTTGCTTCCGATAAAGAAGGTAATGTTTATGCAGGTGTATGGGCAGGGGGAGGAAATCAACTCCCTTACGGGGCGGGTATCTTCAAGTTAAATAATTATGATACAACATGGATTGAAAAAAATTCAGGATTATCAAAAAAAAATGTGACCGCAATTTCACTTAGCTTAAATGACAGTATCATATATTTAGGAACATATAATGGTGGGTCGTTCTATTTAATGGGAAATGATACATCCTGGCTGCCTATGGATTCAAGTTTAAGTGACCCACATATTGGATGTTTCCTTGTAGATACAGTAAATAACAATGTATTTGCGGGAACATGGAGCGGAGTTTACCGTTCTACAAATGCAGGTAAAACATGGATAAAAATGGAAGCAACCACTCCCTTTATAATTAATACAATGGCAATAAATTCAAAAGGTTATATCTTTATAGGTTGTTCTAATTATGGAATATTTCGTTCTACAGACAACGGAGTTAATTGGGAACCCAAAGATACAATGGAGGGAGACAGTCTGGTTTCAAATATTCTTATCAATTCAAAGGATGTTATTTATAAGAGTTCTTTATTCGGGGTATTTTATTCTACCGATGATGGTGACACTTGGTTACCAATTGATGGTATCCAATCTGTTGCAAAATTCTTGGCTTTTGATAATGATGATTATCTATATGCAGGAACAGAAACCGGAACTGTATATCGCAGTAACAAATCTACTATAACAAATGTTTTGGAATACAAGTTAAGGATACCCAATGCATTTAATTTGTTTCAAAACTACCCAAATCCATTCAACCCAACTACAACCATCACTTATTCAATACCAACAAATAGTTTCGTAACTCTAAAAATTTACAACCTGTTAGGAAGTGAGATTGCAACATTGGTTAATGAAGAAAAGAACTATGGAACATATAGGGTAAACTGGAACGCACAAAATATTCCATCCGGTGTATACTTTTATAAGATTACTGCCGGTCAATATTCCATGGTTAAAAAGATGATACTTCTTAAATAATGAAAACATATATTATCCATTTGCTTTTTCTCTAGCGAAATGATGTTGAAATAAATCTTAATCAATTAATATGAAAAATGTCATAGTTTTCTTGTTAATTAATTTTTTTATCTTAAGCCAAGATCAATCCCAGGCTCAGTGGGTTCAAACAAATGGACCTTGCAGCGGTTCTGTCACTTCTTTTGCTGTCTCAGGCACAAATCTCTTTGCAGGGATTTGGGGCGGCGTTTTTCTATCCACCAACAACGGCACAAGCTGGACTGCAGTGAATAACGGTTTGGCACATTTGTATTTATATATTTAATTACTAATTTCCCCCGGTCATAATTTAACTGCTTAGGTGGCAGTATACATTAAATCAAATTTATAAAGCAATTATAAGGTTGCAACAATCATTAGTGTGTGTTTTCTAAAACCACATAATAAAGTCACAACATATCAATGAAAGGAGATCAGTCAATGTCAGCAACGGATGAAGTTCGTGAAGCTTCAAAAAAGTTCTATGCAGGGTTAAATAAAATGGCAAATGGAGAAAATAATGCGTTGGTAGATGCGTGGTCGCACAATGCATCTGTTACAACCATGCACCCGATTGGAGGACGGGAAGTCGGTTGGGATGCCGTTAATGGATCTTTTAATCAGGTAGGCAAACTTGCATCAGATGGAAAGGTTGAACTGAAAGATCAACTAATAAATGTCTTAGGAGACGCAGCATACGAATTGGGAATTGAAAAGGCACAATTCAAGCTTGCCGGAAATGAAGTCAAAAGCGAGCATCGTGTTACAAATATCTATAAAAAAGAAGGTGGTACCTGGAAAATAGTTCATCACCATACCGATATTGCTCCTGCTATGATTGAAGGTCTCCAAAAGTTACAATCAAAGTAGAAGAACCAGAAAGCATCTGATACACACCAAATATTAGTTTACAATTCCTAACAGGTATTAAGCTGGGTCGAGCTTTTTTCCTGTTAGGATTAAATTTTATTTTATTTTCTCAAAAATATATCTCCTGCTTTACACTCTTTTACTTTGTAAACAAACTATAAAATTATGATTTGAACCTCTTCCCTATTTTTTCGCGCAAGTAAATTTTTATTTAAAAATGTTTCCTGATATGTTATAAAAAAGATAACACCGTAATAATTTGAAGTGCGATAGCTAATGCTTAAAAGAATTAGTTCGTTCCTTATATTTTTTTGTTTATTATTTTTTATCTTCAGTAAAATGTCATCCCGAACCTGCCTGCGCGTAGCCGCTTCGGCAAAGGCAGGCTTGATTCGGGATCGGCTGAATTGATATGATTCTGAAATAAATTTAGAATGACAAGCTATATTTCAATTTCAAAATGAAATTAGAACGCAACCAGAATATAATAACAAGAAAAACACCCAAAATTTTTATACATTATTAAAGTACAGTTTTGGTTGGTTTTCAGCCTCTTGTGCAAAATAAATTATACAATCCAAAAGACCAGATCACTCAAAGTGATTAAATCAAAGGGAGGCTTTTAATTATGTCATTTAAATCTGCCTTATCAACTTTTATAGCTTTCATCCTAATTTCATCCTCTTCAGTTATATTTGGACAGACAAATGAATGGGTTGGAACATTGGACTACATCACCGCAACTTGTTGAACAACGTAATAATCCTCCTGAACCGGGATTGAGTAGTAATACACTTCGACAAGTTGTACATGTTTCTATAGGAGGGGAAAGTTTACGTGTGAAATTTTCGAACGAGTTTAGTACAAGTCCAGTAACAATGCATGCTGTTCATATTGCTGTATCAGCAGGCGGTGATTCAATTGAGGCAAACACTGATCTAGAACTTAGTTTTGATGGAAACCCGGAAGTTACCATTAAACCCGGTGTTGCTATTATGTCAGATCCTTTCCATTTCGTATTGAAACCATTATCCAATGTAACAATCACTATTTATTTTGGAGATACTTCACCCGATGTAACCGGGCATCCCGGATCGCGAACTACTTCATATATTCTTCCGGGAAATGAGGTTTCTGCAATAAATCTACCCGGCGCAGTTCAAACAGATCACTGGTATATCATCAATGGTATAGATATAGTCGCACCGAAATCGGCAGCCGTGTTGTTGTGCTTGGTAATTCTATAACAGATGGAAGAGGTTCAGGTACAAATAAACAAAATCGCTGGCCGGATGAGTTAACGAACAGACTTCAGGAAAATCAGGATACAAAAGAAGTAGCAGTTTTAAATTCAGGGATCGGCGGAAATTGTGTGACTCACAATTGTTTGGGTCCCTCAGCATTGAGCCGTTTTAATCGCGATGTACTTGGACAGGCTAAAGTACGATTGGCTCATCATTCTTGAAGGAATAAACGACATCGGAGGTTCGAGAGGAACTGACAGTGGGGCAAAAGTAGCCGACAACCTCATCTCAGCTTACAAACAAATGATAGATAGTGCTCATGCAAAAGGTATTCGTGTTTATGGAGCAACGATTACTCCGTTTGGCGGTTCGTTCTACGATTCTCCTGATCATGAAACAGCTGCAAGAATAGTTAATGAGTGGATTCGTACCAGCGGTGAATTTGATGCAGTTATAGATCTTTACAAAGCATTAAGTGATCCTGATAATCCAACGCACCTCCTCCCTGCTGCTGACTCTGGTGATCACCTTCACCCCAGTGAGAAGGGACACCGGATGATGGCAGAGGCAGTTGATTTAACTCTGTTTAAATCACCTTGAATTAGATTTATTTATTGAGAATAAAAAAATACAACTATCTTGATCTCAATAATGAAAGGTAACTGCAAATATTGAAATAATTATACTTTTAACCTATGTTTATAAAGTGTAATTAATAACTCCCCTGTTTTCCTTATTTGGGTTGGAGAAAAGGATAAAATAAATAATGGGACTTTCCATATAATACTCTTTATAATTGTATGCCAGATAATTATTTAAATAATTTCATAATGAAATATATAAAGTTATTAATCCTGAGCTTGATTTTTAGCGGTTCATTAATTTATTCACAAGAGATTAATGGAAAGTCTGGTTTTATTTCTCTAAATACCGGAACATTTATTTCTTCGATTGATCAGTTTTCTAAAACGTATGACTCGAGATTCGGCTTTATCTATGGTTTAGAAGTCGCTATGGCCAACACTGAACGAACATATTTTTTCCTAAAAGTTAGCTATTTCGCAAAAAGTGGTACACCGGTTACAAATGATTTTGATTACTCAAGCGGTTCACCAATTTTTGTAAAAGTTGACAAAGAAGGTTCTGCTAAGTTTACCCAGTTACTCATGAACGAAGGATTTATATACAATTTATTTTTAGATTCTGATTGGACTCTAGGACTAAATGGGGGGATAACTTTTTGTTTAGTTTCTAAAGAAGAGAAAAATGTGCGTGGGGATACTTATTATTCAACTGATGCATCCGGAATGTTTGGAGTATTTATTGGTGCTGCACTTGAAAAGAAATTTAATGATAGTCACGTCTCAGTCTTCTTAGAGCCGCAATATAATTGTGTCAAAAGTAATGTTTTGATAATTAATTCCACAACAAATAATGCGTATATAGGAAATTATGGTGGTCTAAATTTAAGTGCGGGAATTAGATTTTATTTTAAAGAAATAAAACTGCATTAAATAAAAATGTAGCTAACCTGTTCTTCAAGCCGACCACTTCTTCGATGCGGTAGGTTTAGGATTTTTAAGTTAGGTATATAGGACTAAGGTGCTGTTAATGTAGTTTAAGTAAAAAAAGTTTTTAATAATTATTAGCGTTGGTTAGTTAAGCAACATTGCAGTTGTAGGCGGCGGCTTAAAAACCACGCCGTTATTTGCAAAATAATATTAATAATTATACTAATCTATTTGATATAGTATTGAAAGGAAAATAAAATGAAAAAAATCACGATAATAGCACTCTTATCATTACTAATATTAAGTTTCAGTAAAAGTGATAAAATGGACAATACTATTAACACATATAAACAGAAGGGTATAATTATGAATGACACAATACCAAAAGTTACTGGAATTGGCGGAATTTTCTTTTACTCAGACAATCTGAAGGAAACGAAAGAATGGTACACCAAAAATTTAGGAATTGAATTCAATGATTGGGGTTCTTCGAGTTTTGAATCCAGAAACGTTAACAAACCTGACGATATAAATTCTCTTCAATGGAAACCTTTCAAAAAAGGAGACGAATATTTTTCCCCATCAAAAAAAGATTTTATGATTAATTACACAGTTCAGAATATTGAAGGACTAGTAAACAAACTTAAAGAAAACGGAGTAACCATACTTGACAGCATTGCGACTTACGACTTTGGAAAATTTGTGCATATTATGGACGCAGAAGGAAACAAGATTGAACTATGGGAACCTAAATGATAGCTTTTTGCTATTAGCTATTTAATGAGAAGTCAGATGCATTTATATTAAACATTAAAAAAGGACCATATATGGTTTCAAGTATTCAAAAAGAAAAAGCCGAACTGTTCCTGAAATTTCATCAAGGCAAAGAAATTTTGGTTCTGTTAAACTCGTGGGACATCGGAAGTTCTAAATTAATAGAAGCAAGCGGCTATAAAGCAATCGCAACAACAAGTATGGGAATAGCTGCCTCTTTAGGGTATCCTGACTCCCAGGTAATACAATTATCGGAAATGCTTCAGGCTATTACGGGAATCGTAAATGGAGTGCAGGTTCCGGTAACTGTGGATATAGAAGCCGGATATGGAAATAATTTAAATGAAATAATTGATTCTGTTAAAAAAATAATTGCAACAGGAATTGTCGGAATAAACATTGAAGACAGTATTGATTTAAATCCAGTATTAATTGACGAAATGGAATTTTGTGAAAGAATATCCGCCATTCGTGCATTATCAGATTCTCTGGGCTTTCATTTAGTAATTAATGCAAGAACGGATTCATTTTATGTTTCGTCAGGTTCGCCAAGAGAAAAATTATCTGAATCAATTAAGCGCGGCAATAAATATCGGGAAGCCGGTGCCGACTGCATATTCGTACAACCTGTATGGGAAAAAGAAATGATTTCAACATTGGTAAAAGAAATAAATGCTCCAATAAATATTCTTGCTAACCCTACGATTGGAGCGGGAGTAACCCCATCCATAAGTGAACTGCAGGATTTAGGTGTTGCCCGTATAAGTCTTGGTTCAAGTTTGATGAAAGCTACTTTAGCTTTAATTAAAAAAGTTGCCGACGAACTCTCTGAAAAAGGGACTTACAATATTTTATTAGATACCTTAACACCATTTCCCGACGCTGCAATGGCCTATAAAATGGCAATAGGGTTGAATAAATGAACTACTCATAGTTAAGACTTTGGAAGATGATACCCCTGAACAAACAATGAAACGCATCACACAGAATATCCCAACCTTTGTACTCTGACGTTTCACTTCTGCCCTGCTTTTGCCCTTTCACATCTTCCGTTCTACATTCTAAATTTTACATTCTACATTTTTTGGCTTAAATTTACGTAGCACTAACAACAATTCCCCAGTTTTCTTATTTGGATTTACATGATCTTTAGAAGAACCTCAGAGGCGGAACCTACCAAACCAGTCCACCCAAGTGTTTTTATGTTTTTGTACCTGCCGTTTGGAGTATTGCAAGGGTATATAAGTGTTACCCTGGGATTCTTACTAACAAAGTCAGGAGTTTCGTTAGCCGGCGTTGCTTCGATAGTTTCACTTCCGTATCTGCCTAACATTCTCAAATTTCTTTGGGCTCCATTGGTAGATACTACTCTTACAGTTAAAAGGTGGTACAGCATTGCAAACATCGGAACTGCAATCGGCATTTTAGTGACGAGCATTCTCCCTCTTAATTCCAGCTCTCTGACATTATTGATTGTGATAGTTTTTTTAGCGAGCCTGGCAAATACAGTTATTGCTATGGCAACAGAAAACTTAATTGCACAGGATGTACCTAATGAATTGAAAGGACGTGCAGGAGGATGGCTGCAGGCGGGAAATTTAGGCGGGTTTGGTGTAGGAGGCGGTGCCGGAATCTGGCTGGCGGAAAGAATGCCGGAACCGTGGATCTCGGGAGCAATAATAGCGATTATATGTTTGTTATGCGGACTGGGTTTGCTTTTACTGAAAGAGCCCGTTCCATTTAAGAAAGAAGAAAATTATTTAAAAGCTCTTGGTACCCTTGGAAAGGATATCTGGAATCTTATAAAATCGCGAGCCGGTTTTTTAGTAATGGTACTGTGCTTTCTGCCTATTGGCTCCGGTGCCGCATCTAATTTATGGTCATCTATATCTAAAGACTGGAGCGCTTCGCCGGATGCGGTTGCACTTGCAGTAGGAGTCGTAGGCGGTGTTTCTTCTGCTGTCGGATGTTTACTGGGAGGATGGATATGCGATTTAATGGATAGAAAGAAAGCGTATGTTTTATTCGGCTTGCTGGAGGGAGTTTGTGCACTCTCGATGGCATTTACTCCCCGCACCCAATTAATGTTTGTGATATGGACTTCAGTTTATGCAGTTACAATAGGGTTAGCCTTTGCCGGGTTTAGTGCATTTGTTCTGGAAGCTATAGGAAAGATTGGAGCAGCAACAAAGTACAACGTATTTGCAGCCCTTTCAAACATTCCGATTTACTTGATGATTTTTGTCGATGAATGGGCACATACCAAATGGAGTGCAACAGGAATGCTGATTGCTGAAACAATTATGCCTGTCTTAGGTGCAATCTTATTTATATCGATCTATGTATTAGTAAATAGGTCTAAGAGGGCAGCAGTATTATAAGGTGGTGTGCAATGAGATAATGAGATCGCTTTGCGCTATGCCTTCATCTGAAAGATAATGTGATTATGAGTAATGAGATGATGGGAATTGCGCTATGCGCTTTGCTCTCTACCCTTCCATTTTCCATCATCCATTTTCCATCTTCTCTCCCTCTTCTCCCCTCTTCTGCCGTTTGCCGTTTCACTATCTTTCATTCTACATTCTAAATTTTACATTCTACATTTTTTAGCTTAATTTTACGCCAGTATTAACAAACGCTCCCCTGTTTTCTTTTTTGGGTTGGGGAAAAGGACAAAATGATTAATGGGACTTTCCATATTACATTCCTCGCTCATAAAAAAAAATTTTTATAAATATAAAGGCATCCTTATGGATTATAACGATATGGCAAAAATAGTAAATGATCAAAACTGGAAATTTACTCAAATGATCTTTAGGAATATCGATTGGTATCCTTGCTTTCAGTATTACTACATTAGAAAGTAATATATCATATATTTACCCATGGGTACTTTTTACTTCTTGGATATTTTTTATTATTAATATTACAATTTGTTTTGTTCGCTTACATCATATACAAAGTATTACCACAAGGAGCTCCTTCAGAATTTTATGCAACTCAAGTGAAAAATGAAAAGTATGAAATGAATGAGAGAAGGCAATATCAAACGGAGCGACTTAGTTTAATTTTTTATCGTATGATGCTTTTAACTTTTTCTTTCGGATTAATAAGCATTTGCAATTTTTAAAGTATTAAACTTAAAATTAAGTTAAACGATATAGCAAAGCATTTTAAGCTAATCGAATCATATTTGATAAAGAATTTAATATGAGAGGAACATAACCCAAAAACGACCGCTAATTGTCTTCTAACTTACATTGATGTTCTGGCGACAAGTTAAGACGTGGCGTCGTTAACTTACTTATTCTAAAATATTAGGAAATAATTTAGAATGACTATAATTCAGGGATTAGCAGTATTCTCCAACGAGGAAATTAGGCGATGGTTACATTTGCGGGCTATCGAATGGACTGGATTACCCGCATTTTGTACTCAACCGCTTGTTCCTGTTCTTTTCATATTTTTTGATTGGTGGAAAGTCTTATTGTCATTATTGTTAATCTCTTTCATTTGGATTTTAGTACGATATCGGATATATAATTATACCATATCAAATTTTTTTATTTTTTTTGTTAAACTAAAATGGTTTAGCGCAATTGGAGTTGCTGTATACTTTTCCATTGAAAAAAATTATTTGATAGCTGTATTAGCCCTTTTATGGCCATTCTTATCAGGCATTATAGGAATACCAGGACAAATCGGAAAAGTTGAACTAATGATTTCTAAACATGTAGGATATGTTGATGAAAACAAATTTTCTTCTTCGTAGCTAAATCTTTTTTCTAAATTTTATAACAATTATTATGTTTATAAAATGATTGATATTCTTATTTGCTTTGTTAAGACAATTATTGGATATTTTATTCTTCTATACATTAGTGTAAATCTATTGGGAATGATTGTTAGGGGATTTTATGACAAAACTGATAACAGTGAAATAGATCCAATACTTCATAAAGAGGTAAAGAAGCTTAATAGAGCTGCTAATTTTACTACCATACTTTTCATTTTATTGGCTATCGGATATTATTATGTGCTTAGCCATTTTGGGGGAATTGGTATTGTTTTAACTGCTGCAATGTTAATGCTCGGAAGGTTACAGGATTTACTTTGGGAAATACGTAATGGAAGAAAAGTTACAGCTAAAGATCGTCCAAAGGGAATATTAAGTATCCTTTCAACAACTTTAGATTGGGGCGCTTTTGTCGTGCTTTGGTTTGCTTTGTATTATCATTTTTAATCTGTCAAATGCTGGTCAAAGTCCATCTACAGTGGATAGCTATGTAAATAGCCAACCGATCTTACTTACTTCCTTTCCCCCAAAACAAACTTAACATCCGTTACAGTCCATCTTGGTTTAAGGTTAAGAGTATCACCGTAAAAGAAAAACTCTTCAGAAGGTTTAAAGGGTTTGCTGAACCATAACTGTAAGTTCCGCTGCTATCGGTGTCGTAAAAACACCAGAGAAGATATTTGCCGGGGTCTATTGAATTTGTATTATGTCTTTCCTATAATTAAATACATTTTTTAGGAGAAATAAATGGATTCAAAAAATATAATTCAGAATGCTTTAGCATTAAGCCCAACAGAAAGAGTATTTATAATTGAGGCCCTTTCTCAAAGCTTAAGCGAACCGGATCAAAATATTGAAACATTTTGGAAAGAAGAGGTTGAAAAAAGATATAAAGCTTTTATGCAAGGGAAAATTAAAAGTATTCCGTATGAAAAAATTATAAGCAAATGAAAATTGAGTTTCTTGAACCAGCGTATTTAGAATATCAAGAAGCAATAGAATTTTACAAATTACAAAGTGAAGGATTAGAGAAAAGGTTTGTAGCTGAAATTGATAAAACACTTTCTATAATAAGTAACTATCCGGAAAGCTTCTCCCAATATACGGATAACACCAGGAAAGCTGTAGTAAATATTTTTCCATACAATCTTATTTATTCGATGATAGGAAAGAATATTTTAATAATGGCAGTAGCTCATCAACATAGAAAACCAAATTATTGGATAAATAGGTAAGTTTATAAAAAGATCAGTCTAATAAACAAATCAACCTAAACCCTTGCTTTGCTAATGAGTCTTTAAGTTTATTTTTTCTCCTTCAAAACAAACTTAACATCAGTCACTGTCCATCTCGGTTTTAGGTTAAGAGTATCTCTATAAAAGAAAAACTCTTCGGAAGGTTTGAAAGGATTTGCTGAACCGTAACTGTAAGTTCCGCTGCTGTCTGTATCGTAAAAACACCAGAGCAAATATTTCCCTGCTTCAACTTTCTCAAAGCTAAAGCTACTTTTAGTTATTGGCTGCTTATAAGTTTTCTTTTCACTTCCTGTTCCTTCAAGAACAAGAATTGGGTTTTTTGAAAAAGTCGCATTCACTAATTGTGCCTGTTACGCCTGTAAAATCAAGTCCGTTTATAGTTTTAAATTTATACTTATAAGTAGAATCATAAAAATTCCCGGCAGCATCTTTAAATTTGGAAAGATCAATTGAGATTATATAATCTTTCTGAGTTTCAAGCTTTTGTGAAGGAGTAACGACAAAAGAAGCATCATCAAGGAAAGATGTATTAAACTTTACTCCCCTTCCTAAAGTATCTGTAAATGAAATGCCTGTCTTTGCAATATCTCTATTAAAAGCATCATCAAAAAAGAAATAAAATTTTTGGTTAAGCAAATCTGCTTTGTTTGTCCCTGTAATTGGAATAGTTTTAAAGAGTTTTGGCTTGCTCGTATCAGGTTGATCACTAATAGTAACAGAAGTGAAATCTTTCATGATAAATATTTCCCTGCCTGTCTTTTAAAGTATCTGCAATTACAAACAAATTAGATGAAGCAGGAAATCCTTCAGGTACAACGAGCACAAACTCTGTTGCTTTTGTATTTCCTTTATAAGCATAAGTTGGAAGAGTAATTTTACCTGAAGATGAATCAATAAAATGGAAATTATCTTTTACAATTAATTGTTGAATTCAAATTCTTCACTTAGATTAACAAGGACGTGCATCGCATCCGTCATAACAGCACTAATTAATCTGGGTGCAGTTGTATCTTCAGAAGTTAAGAAGAAATCCAATCCTTCATAAAGTGTATCTGTTTCAGAGAGAACAACATCATTAAAAGGAATACCAATTCTATCCTGTTCCGGCTGGAATATTAAATCTCTGTATTTATCATCAACAGCAAAAACTCTGTACGTTCCTGCAGCCAGACCCATAAGTTTGTAATCACCTTTTTTACCAGCCTGTGAAATATAATCCGGTTTATTCTTGAGCGGGTTTCCGGTTGTATCATTCATCTTATCCCGCAAAGCGGGATCTATTCGATAAGCAAAAAGCATTACATCTTCAGGCTTCGCATCATAAACTTTTCCGGTTATCACGCGCTTGTCAATTTCATTTCCGGTAGAGAAAGTAAAAGTATAAGCCTGAGCCATCCTGTTTTTATTATTATAATCTACCACATCTGTTCCAATAGTAATAACATAGGTTGTGTTTTCCCGAAGCTTAGCCGGGAAATAAACTCTAAGGTATTTACCGCTCCAGTCGTAATTGATATCTCCTTCAATTGCAGGAGAAATAAATATTGCATCCTTAACCGATCTTTTATCAACATATTCTGAAAAACCTATTTCAAAATAGTTTTCATTATAATTTGTGGTTCCGTTAGCAGGAGTTACTTCAATTATTTCTGGAGGAATCGTATCAATCTCTCCCCCGCCCGGCGGTAGTTGGTTAGCGCAGGTTGAGAAGAGTAAAGCAATGAGGAGGAGAAATAGGTTTTTAAATCTTTGGGAATAATATTCTTTGAAAAAATGATTACACATATTTTTTTGTTTTTTGACCTCACCCTTCGTCCATCTCCTTATAAAGGAGAGGGAAAAATACGTTAGCTTTTAAAAGTCACCTTACTAAGGAGAGGATTTAGGTGAGGTTTATTATTGCATTATTTATTATAACTCTATTTTAATTTTTGTCTTGAGATTTCAACCATCTTCTATACTCATTTACATTTTTAAGATGCTGCGAGTATGTACTGGAAAATTTGTGTCCTCCTTTTCCGTCCGCAACAAAGTAAAGATAATCATTATTTTCAGGATAAAGTGCTGCTAAAATAGCATCTTTACCTGGATTGTTAATTGGTCCGGGTGGAAGCCCGGCATACCTGTAAGTGTTATAAGGAGAATTAATTTTTAAATCTTTATCCAGTAATCTTCTCCATCCGCCTTTAAGCAAATATTGAATTGTCGGATCAGCCTGCAGAAGCATTCCGATCTTAAGCCTGTTATGATAAACACCCGATATCCTCGGCATATCTTTTGGAGAACTCGTTTCCCCCTTTATTATTGATGCAAGGGTAACAACTTCGTGAATTGTAAAACCTATTTTTTTTGCTCTCTTTTTAATGAGTCATTCATAAACCCCCAAAAGTTTTTATATAGTTTATCAATAACTTCCCATGCAGGAGTTTGCTGATAAAATTCATAAGTGCCGGGCATAAGATAACCTTCAAGAGTCGGTTTATTAATTCCAATTGAATCTACAAAATTCTTATTGAAAGCAAGATCGACAAACTTAGCAGAATCAATGTCAGCATCTCTTTTCAAAACATAGGCAAGCCATTTTATTGAAAGTCCGTCCCTGATATTTACAGTTTTCATGAATTCCGCTTTGCCATTGATAAAAAGCTCGAGCAGATCGAGATAACTTAACCCATTTGGAATTGTAAATCTTGCGGCTCTTACTTTTGTTCCGGCACCGTAAATAAAACCTGCAATTTTCATATTGGTTTTGCTTGGGATGATTCCTTTCTTATAAAGGCTGTCAACAACATCGGTGAATGATTCCCCTTTTGTTATCTCAAATTGTACAGGAGATTTCCCTTTATAATAATTCGGTGTGAAAAAAGTAAAATAGAATAAACACAAAATCAGAAAAAAGAAAACAGCTATAGCAAGAAATTGTTTTCGGGTTAATAAATTTTTTAATCCAACTTTCATTTATCAGGCGGTAGTTTGAGTAATTTCCCTTTTACTATTTCTTCTTTTTGTAATGCTCTCGCTTCATCAATTATTCGTTCATAAATTCTTTGCAAAGCCGGTTTGGTCAGAGGCTCTTCAAGGTAGGAATTAATTTTTCCCGAAATGTCTTTTTCTCTTTCAGGTGAATATGTCGGAAGGTTCAACGCTCTTTTTACACGACCAATTAAAACAGCATTTAATGTTCTCTTATTAAGGAACTTCACTATTTCTTTATCGTATTTATCTATTTCTTCCCTTAGTTCATCGAGAATAGATGCTTTCTCTTCATCAGTAAGAGAATCTAATTGGTTTGCTATTACCTTCTTTAATTTATCCATTAAATAAAGATAAATAATTAAATGATTTGATTAAACCTCAGGAAAAATGTTCCAGCTTTAAACTTGGGTATGGAGGATAATCCAGCCTAAATTTTTTTCCCGTTTTGAAAAGTGTCAAACCTCTGAATGAAATCATCGCAGCATTATCGCCACAGAATTGTAAATCTGGAATGACGAGTTTCTTTTTATGCTTATTGCAAAGTTTAACAAATGCATTTCGTAAGCTTTTATTTGCCGCAACTCCACCAACCAATGATACCGAATTAATTTCAAAATTCTTTTAAAGCTTTCTCAGTTTTTTGTATTAAAGCAACAACCGCAGCTTTCTGAAAAGAAGCGGCAATATCGTTAATATCCTGTTGAGGAATATTTCTGTTTAATTTATCTCCCGGATAATTTTTCTGAACATACCTGAGAACTGCAGTTTTTAATCCACTGAAAGAAAAATCATAATCTCCTTTTGTTTCAGCAATAGGAAATTCTATTTTATCAGGATTACCATTCATTGCATTCTTTTGTATTTGTGGCCCACCGGGGTAAGGCAATCCGAGCATCTTGGAAACTTTATCAAAAGCTTCTCCAGCCGCATCATCTATTGTTGAACCAAGTATTTTCATTTCAGTAAAACTTTTTACCAAGAATCAAAAGTGTATGTCCGCCGGAAACAACAAGAGTTAAATAAGGAAATTCAGGTTTTTCATTCATCAGAAATCCCGAAAAAATGTGTCCTTCAATATGATCAACAGGCACAAAAGGTTTTCTAATTGAATATGAAAATCCTTTCGCAAAAGTTAAACCTACAAGCAACGCACCGATTAAGCCGGGACCCGCAGTAGCAGTAACAAGATCAATATCTTTTAATTCAAGATTTGATTTTTTTAGTGCATCTTTAACTAATGGAATTACAATCTGCAGATGTGCCCTGCTGGAAAGTTCGGGCACAACGCCGCCATATTTTGAATGAAAATCCTGTGAAGAAATTAGGTTCGCAGTTAGTTTATCATTTGAAATAACAGCAACTGAAGTTTCATCACAGGAGCTTTCTATACCGAGAACGTTCATTTATTTTATTCCAAACAAATTCTTAAAAATATGTCCGGCAATCTGCGGGTTTTCCTGAAGTCTTCTTATAGAATACTTATACCAGTCTTTTCCAAAAGGCACATAAATTCTGATCTTGTAACCATCTGAATTTATTTTGTCTCTTAAATCTTCTCTTACACCAAGCAGCATCTGGAATTCAAATTTATCTTTAGGAACATTTAATTCTTTAATTAATCTGTAAGCTTCGTTAATTAAGTATTCATCGTGGGTAGCGATGCCGACATAATTGCCGGCTTTCAGAATTTCTTCAAGAATTTTAACATAGTTATCTCTGATCTTTTGCTTTTCTTTGAAAGCTATTTGAGCAGGCTCGATATAAATTCCTTTACAAAGCCTGTAATCTGTTTCAAGCTTATTCAATTCAACAACATCGTTATAGCTTCTCTTAAGATAAGCCTGTATAACAACTCCAACATTATCAAATTTTTCCCTCAATCTTTTAAATAATCGGAATGTGGAATCCGTATAAGGCGAATTCTCCATATCAATCCTGATAAAATTATTTATTCCCATAGATTTCCATACAAGTTCCGAGATCTGCTGAAAAGCAAAATCTTCATCAATGCCTAATCCCAATTGTGTCGGTTTGATTGAAAGATTAGCCATAAGATTGTTTTTCTTTATTGCGTCAAGGACTTCCATGCATTTGTTTTTATCTTCTGTAGCCTCATTTCTGTTTTTAACTGCTTCACCCAGAACATCGATAGTTGCGAAAATACCTTTCGCATTTAATATCTTGACAAGGTTTACCGCATCTTCCAGTTTCTTTCCTGCTATATATCTTTTGGAAAATATCCAGACAACTGACCGCGGCATCAGTCTGACAATAGCAACAATAATTTTATTGATTAACTGCAAGACAAACTCATTTAACTCTTATATGTTTTTCCCCATTCATAAGTACCGATCTTTTTAATTTTAATTGTTAACTCAGATAGATTATTTAAAGCGGCTTTTATTCTTTTATCATTCAGGCTGCCTGAAATATCAATATAAAAAGTGTATTGAAAAGGTTTATGCGGAATCGGTCTCGATTCTATCATCGAAAGATCTATTTCTGCATTTGCAAAAACACCGAGCGCTTTGTGCAAAGCGCCGGGAATACTTTTTAAATCAAAAGATAAAGTAGATTTTGGATGAAGAGGCTCACTCTTCATTCTCTTCTTACTAATAACTAAAAACCTTGTATAGTTTATTTTGTTATTCTGAATATTCCTCTTCAGAATTTTCATCTTATAGATTTTTGCTGCGCGAGCACTTGTTATAGCCCCAGTTGGTTCATGTATATTTTTTAAAGAAAGTAACGCGGAACCAGCAGTATCATAAGAAGGAACAACTTCAACTTTTTTTAATCGCTTAAGAAAATCAGAGCATTGCCCGATTGCCTGAGGATGCGAATAAATTTTTTTCAGCTGCGATACAGGATATTCCTGAGGGGAAACAAGACAATGATTTATCTGTAAGTTTAATTCGGCAATAACAGAAACATGATATTTTAAAAGCAAATCATAATTTTCAAAGACACTTCCGTGTAAAGTATTTTCAATAGGGATTACACCGCTATCTGCAACTCCTTTGCTCACATTTATAAAAACTTCTTCAAAAGAATAAGAAGGCAAAGTTTTTATTGATTTCCCAAAATATTTTTCGGAAGCAATTTCGCTGTAAGCTCCTTTTTCTCCCTGGAAAGATATAATTAGATTTTTAGTCATTGTTGATCGAACTAAGTCCCGTAAGTACTGTAATTAAAAAAACCGCTTTTTGTTTTAAATCATCAACATTGCCGTTATTCTCGAAGATAAAATCTGCACGTTTCTTTTTTTCTTCATCTCTTATCTGGTTTTCATTTCTTTTTTTAAATTCTTCTTTTGTTAATCTTCCGTCAGCAGTTATTCTTTTTTCACGAACATCCCTAACGGCAGTAATTAAAACAACATAGTCGAACATATCTTCCATTTCGGCTTCATAAATTAGAGCGGCTTCAACAAATATAATATCATTATTCTTTAACAGATTAACCATTAACTCACTAACTTCTCTCTTTACTTTCGGATGTAGAATAGAATTAATTTTAGACACATTTACCGGGTTTGAAAAAATTTTTTCAGCAAGAAACTTTTTGTTGATTTGACCGTTTATAAATGATTCCTCTCCAAATTTCTTAATTACTTTTTCTTTAACATCTTGAGCATTGGCTAAAATTTGTTTTGAAATGTCATCGGCTTTAATAACAGGATAACCTTTCTCAGCAAGAAAATTACAGAAAGTTGATTTGCCGGAACCAATGCTTCCTGTAACTGCAATTCCTAATTTTTTCTTTATCATAAGTATAAAATACTCAGTTTTTCAAAACTAATGAATTATTTTCTTAAAGATAAAATGTAGAAAGTGAGTAAAAGCCCGTCGGTTGACGGGCTGAATTGATTATTTTGCGTAATTGATCTTTCTTACTTCTCTTATAACTGTAACTTTAATCTGTCCCGGATATTCCATCTCTTCCTCAATTTTTTGTGCAATATCATGTGAAAGCTTATCTGCAACAATATCATCGATCTTGTCATGTTCAACAACGACTCGTATTTCCCGACCGGCTTGTATTGCATAAGTTTTGGCAACACCTTCAAAAGATTTTGCAAGAGCTTCGAGAGTTTCCAGACGTTTTACATAACCTTCAAGTGGTTCTCTCCTTGCTCCTGGTCTTGCTCCACTTATAGCATCCGCTGCTTGTACAAGAGATGCAATCGGGTGTTCCATTTCTATATCTTCGTGATGAGATCCAACTGCATTAACTACTATGGGATGTTCTTTATATTTTTTAGTCAGTTCATAGCCAATAAGTGCATGCGGACCTTCAATACTTTTGTCAACAGTTTTTCCAACATCATGTAGAAGACCTGCCCTTTTTGCTAAAGTTATATCCAGGTCAAGTTCAGCAGCCATAATCCCTGTTAAATAAGCAACTTCGATGCTATGACCTAATAGATTTTGCCCATAACTTGATCTGTATCTCATTCTCCCGATATGTTTAATTAATTCCGGGTGCATATTGTGTAAACCGAGTTGCAAAATTGTATTCTCCCCTTCTTTTATCATTTCCTCTTCAAGTTCAATTTTGACCTTTTCAACAACTTCTTCAATACGTGCCGGATGAATTCTTCCATCAGCAATTAGTCTTTCTAATGAAACCCTTGCTACTTCTCTTCTGAATTGATCGAATGAAGAAAGAATTACAGCTTCAGGTGTATCATCTACAATCACATCAACACCAGTAGCAGCCTCGAAAGAACGAATATTCCGTCCTTCTTTTCCAATAATACGTCCTTTCATTTCATCGTTTTGTATTTGAACAACAGAAACTGTTGTTTCTACAGAGTGGTCTGCAGCAGTACGTTGAATAGCCAGAACAATAACTTTTTGAGCTTCCTTTTTCGCGTCGGACTTTGCTTTATCCAGAATTTCTTTTACTAATATAGTAGAATCCTGTTTAGCCTGGTTTACCATATTTTCGACGAGCATTTTCTTTGCATCATCGGCTGTTAAACCGGATATTTTTTCCAATTTTAAATTTTGTTCTTCTTCAAGCTTTTTTATATCAGAATGTTTCTGCTCTATTACTTTTTTCTGATCTAATATTTCTTTTTCAATTTGTTTATTTTCTTTTTCTTTTTTTATAACAAAATCAAATTTTTTCTCTGTATTCTCTTCTCTAGTCGATAGTTGTTTTTCCAGGTTCGATATTTTTTGTCTTTTTTGCTGAACTTCCGAATCAAATTCAGATTTCTTTTTATACCACTCATCTTTTACCTCTAAAAGCTTTTCTCTTTTAAGATTATTAGCTTCTTTTTGGGCTTCATCAATAATTTGTTTAGCTCTTTCTTCTGAAGAAGCGATACTCTTTTTACCAAGCTTAGAGTTAAACATCCAACCTAAGTAGAAAAAAACAACCACAAGGATTATTGACATGGGTATTAACAATACGATATCCATTGTACCTCCGTGGTGGGTTAAATAATTAAACCGCTTCTGCCAGTTACAATTAATAGAGAAAAACCCTATTAAATACGCTTGGGAATAAGCCAGAACGCTTCTTGCTTCCTCTGTCCCGACGAATCGGAGTTCCGGTAAACCGGCGAGGCCTGTAATTGGCGTCTTGAGTCAAACTCCCTATAAGAATAATGTTAGTTTTTCTTATTGAAGTGAACTGGCAGGGCGGTAAATTTGCCTGCTATGATGGGTCTGATAAACGAACTTCGCTAAGTAGAAGCTTGAGCTTTTTGATTTTATCACTCGCCTGAATAAGTAATTCTCTATTTTTATTTTTTTCTAAAAACAGATCATAAGCAATATTTAAACAGGCTATAATTGCTATAGTCTGAACAGGCTGGTCCGGAAGTTCATCTTTAGTTTCTTCCATGACCTTATTTACGTAAACAGCAAGCTCTTTTGCTATTTCTTCATTTTCAACCAGAAGAGAATATTCTTTATCGAATATTTTTATTTTAAGCTTCTTCTTATCTGTCATTTATCTTTTTCCCATCAACTAACATAATGTTTAAGAACTAATATGTAAATCAATTTTCGAAATCAAAGTAGTAATTTTACTCTTAAGATCTTCTCTCTCCTCCTCATCAAGTGAATTAAAAATCTCTGCGTGGTTTTGTTTTTTAATATTTTCAATTTCAGTTTCAAGCAAAGACAATTTCTGAATTAAACCGGCTTTCTCTTTCTTCAGTTCATTCAGTTCAGTTTCAAATTCCGAATTCTGATGACTTAAGTCTTTGTATTTATTTGCAAGTATAGTTACCTGTGAAAGAACAATACCAATATCTTTTAATAAAAGATCCTGTTTAGAAGTTTCAGGCAACTAAGCACCTCTTAGTTTAGCATTAAAATTTTTCTCGACAGAAGAAATTAAACTTAAGAATTCTTTCTCAACTTCTTCTTCAGTTAGTGTTTTATTATCCGACTGATACTCTAATGTAAAAGCCATACTTTTTTTATCTTTACCTATATCTTCGTTCTCAAATAAATCAAATAAGTTTACTTCTTTAAGAAGTTCAGAACTTTCTTTCTTAATTGATTTTATAACTTCCTCATAAGTAACTGTTTTATCAAAAATAAAAGCAAAATCACGAACAACTTTTGGATACTTTACCGGCTCTGAATAATGCTTCTCATTGGTCTCAAGATTCTTCAAATATTCCAGACTAAACTCAAAGCAGAAAACATCCTGATTGATATCAAATTGTTTAAGAACTTCTTTTTTTACTAATTCCACCTGAACCAATTATGCTCTTTTTAAGGTTTTTTGCAAAATTATAAGCATAAATTGTTTCACTATTGTGATAATATGAATCATTTAAAACATTGTCAAGCGAAAACTTCGTTAAAAAGCTATCAACCAATCCTTTAAGTGAAAAGAAATCCGCCTCTTTTTCAGGTGTGTTCCATCCCTTTTCACTCACTTTCCCACTCAAAACTAACAACAATTTTCGTTCTTCCGAAAAATCCTCAAAGGATTTTACCTCCTGATTTGAATGAAGATTAAAGACATTTCCGATTTCGAAGAAAGCAAGATTCTTTTGCCCGTTTCTTATATTGTGAGCGATTACACTTAATGCACCAGGAATAAGTGATGTTCTTAAATAAGCCAAGTCGGCACTCAGAGGATTTAACAGTTTAATAGAATTGCCAGTAAGTTTTGCCGATTTTTCATCTTGTAATGGATTATTGAGAATTTCATAGAGTCCTAAAGCAGTAACCAAGTTTCTCATCTTATCCGCAAATTCTGATTCATCATATTTCTTTTCCAGTGTTATAAAAATTCTTGAAACAGCAGGAATGTTATCATAACCGTTAATTCTTGCTATCTCCTCAATAATATCTACTTCCCTTTCAAGATCAGGTCTGAAAGTTGGAACAGATAACTTTATTTGATCTTCAGACTTTTCTGTTTGAGCTATTTCTAATCCGAGCTTGCTTAAAATATTTAATACTTTTTTCTCACTGATCTTATATCCAAGCAATTTGTTCATCCTGCTAAATCTGAATTTCACCTTCTTAGAAGTAAACTTTTGGGGATATACATCAAGTAATCCTTTAAGAACTTCTCCTCCGGCAATTTCAGCTATCAGCATAGCTGCTCTATCAGCAGCAAAACCTGTATTATTAGGATCAACAGTTCTTTCAAACCTGTATGAAGCATCTGTGCTTAGACCTAATGTTTTAGAAATATTCCTTATGTGAGAAGGATTAAAGTGTGCGCTCTCAATCAGAATGTTTTTAGTATTTGCAGTTACTTCTGAATTCTCTCCACCCATAACTCCGGCAATTGCCACTTCCCTTTCGGCATCACAAATCATTAAAGTCCCTGCACGTAATTTTCTTTGTTTAGAATCAAGAGTAGTAAACTGACTATCTTCTTTTGTACTTTTTACAATTATTTTGCTCCTGGCTAACATATCAAGATCAAATGCATGCAACGGCTGTCCGCATTCATACATAACGTAATTTGTTACATCTACAACATTGTTAATTGGTCGCAATCCGATTTTAGTTAATCTGGATTTCAGCCATTCAGGTGATTCCTTAATCGTAATATTCTTGACTACTCTTGCGGAATAACGGGGACAATTTTCCTTATCAATAACTTCAACTGAAGCAACATCTTTAACTTTAATATTTGATTCTTTTAATTTTATTTTCGGATACTTTAAAGTCTTATTAAAAATTGCAGATAAGTCTCTTGCAACTCCAATGTGTGAAAGAGCGTCTGGACGATTAGGAGTAATTGCGATTTCAAAAATAACATCATCTAAGCCTAGTGCTTCAGTTAATGGAATCCCTGGTTTCAGCTTTTCATCCAGAACCATAATTCCTGAAGCATCATTCCCAAGTTCCAGTTCTTCTTCAGAACAGATCATACCAAATGATTCGATCCCTCTTAATTTTGCCTTACCTATTCGCATTCCGTTAATAGGAATTATTGTACCGACAGGAGCAAAGACTATTTTCTGTCCCTTATCAACATTAGGAGCACCGCACACAACCTGAAATTCTTCTTTGCCGTTACTTACTCTGCAAAGAGATAGTTTATCTGCATTTGGATGTTTTTCTTTTGAAGTGACTTCCCCAACAATAAATCCTTTGTAAACTTCAACCTGGTTAATAAAATTCTCAACCTCAAGACCGGACATAGTAAGTTTATCAATTATTTCATTAACTTCGATGCCATCAAGGTCAACGTAATCTTTTAGCCAGTTAAGAGAAATCTTCAATGTTATTCCAGTTAAAACTGTTTAAGAAATCTTAAATCATTTTCGAAGAATCTTCTTATATCATCTATTCCATATTTTAAAAGTGCAATTCTTTCTATGCCCATTCCAAAAGCATAACCTGTATATTTTTCAGGATCATAATCAACATTTTTAAAAACATTCGGATCTACCATGCCGCATCCAAGAATTTCAAGCCAGCCTGTCTTCTTGCAAATTTTGCATCCTTGTCCTTTGCATATAAAACATGTTATATCCATCTCTGCACTTGGCTCTGTAAAAGGAAAAAAGCTTGGACGAAATCTGTATTTCAAATCATTCATATAAAACTGTCTGGCGAAAGAAACAAGTGTGCCTTTCAATTCAGCAAAGGTAACATCAGTATCAACGTACAAACCTTCGACCTGGTGAAATACACAATAACTGCGCGCATTTATTGCTTCATTCCTGTAAGCAAGCCCCGGCATTATTGCTCTGACAGGAGGTTTGTATTTATTCATTGTTCTTATCTGAACGGGAGATGTATGTGTCCTTAATAAAAAATCTTTACTGATAAAGAAAGTATCCTGCATATCTCTTGCAGGATGATCGTGTGGAAAGTTTAACGCTTCAAAATTATTGTAATCAGATTCAAGTTCAGGTCCTTCAAAAACTGAAAAACCCATTCCTTTAAATATCGATTTAATCTCATCCAGAGTTTGAATAATAATATGTTTGCTTCCGATTATTCTTTTCGTTCCGGGAAGTGTAAGATCAATCTGATCTTTCGATTGATCGGAAACATTTTCAAGATTGGATTTGAGAGAATTGTATTTTTCTGTTAAAGAATTACGAAGCTCATTAAGCTCTTTACCAAGTGATGGTTTATCTTCTTTAGGAACATTCTTTAAGTTATCGAATAAGTTAGCTAAAAGACCATTACGGCTCAGATACTTTATTCTAAGTTCTTCAAGCTTTTTAGCATCATCAACAGAAGAGAAATCTTTATCAGATTCTTTTCTTATTTGCTGAATTTCATCTGTAAGCATAAATAATAAAAGAAACCTCTAAAAATAAATTACCCTCCCGTCCTAATTAAAAATCGGAACGAGAGGGCAAAAATTATTAATTAACAGAAAATTTAACTAACTCAGTGAAAGCAGAAGGATTTTCAACTGCAAGACTTGCAAGTATCTTTCTATTGATCGTTATTCCTTTATCTTGCAAAGAATGAATTAAACGGGAATAAGTTGTTCCATTCACTCTTGCAGCAGCATTAATACGAACAATCCACAACTGACGAAAGGTTCTCTTTTTTAGTCTTCTATCCCTGTAAGCATGAACAAGACCTTTCTCAACGTGGTTTTTGGCAACTGTAAATACTTTACTTCTTGCACCCCAGTAACCTTTTGCCTGCTTTAGTATCTTTTTCCTTCGTGCGTTAGCAGCTACTCTATTACTTGTACGTGGCATCTCTTTTTAACCTTTTAATTATGTACCATTAAACTTACTTTTCTTTGGTTTGCATCTGAAACCAAAGTCGCCCTTCTCAATTTCCTTTTTCTTTTCGTACTCTTGGAAGTGAGTATATGACTTTTATATGCTTTCTTTCTTTTAAATCTCCCGGAAGCTGTTTTCCGGAAAGATTTATGTGCACCTTTATTGCTTTTCATTTTTGGCATTTTATTTTCCTATTTATTTTTCTTTCCTTTTTGTTTTACAGGAACAAGTATCATATGCATATTACGTCCTTCCATTTTAATCGGGGCTTCTAATTTAGCAACATCTTCAGTTCTTTCCAGAAACCTGTTCAAAAGTTCTTCACCTTTTTCTGTATAAGCCATCTCTCTGCCTTTAAACATAACAACGACCTTTACTTTGTTTCCTTCTTCAAGAAAATTTAATGTGTGTTTTACTTTAAAATCAAAATCGTGTATGTCTGTATTCGGATGAAGCCTGATTTCCTTTAAGACTGTAACTGTCTGATTTTTTCTTTGTAATTTTTCTCTTTTCTGCTGCTCATATTTAAATTTGCCAAAATCGATAATCTTACAAACAGGTGGTTTAGCCTGTGGCGCTATTTCAACTAAATCCAATCCCCGTTCAACCGATTTTTTTAATGCATCCTTTACTGTATAAACACCTAATTGCGTTCCGTCAATATCAATAACCCTTACTTTAGGGGCTCTTATTTCTTCATTTATTCTAACTTCTTCTACTTGAGCGATTTACAACCTCACTAATTTGTTGAATAAAATTTTGTTTTAATTTCATTATTAATATTATTGATAAATTCTCCCAGTTCAAAAGAACCGAGATCGCCTTTTTTATGCTTTCTTACGGAAATCTTGCGTGAAGATACTTCTTTTTCTCCAATAATAAGCATATAAGGAATTTTTTTCATTTCCCAGTCTCTTATCTTATATCCAACTTTTTCACTTCGTTCATCAAGTTCGACACGAATATTATTCTTTTTTAATTCATCAGAAATTTTAGCAGAATATTCCATAAAGTTTTGTGATACAGGAATAACTACAACCTGGGTTGGAGCAAGCCAAAGAGGGAATTCTCCGGCATAATGCTCTATTAATATTCCAATAAATCTTTCAAGGGAACCGAAAGGTGCTCTGTGTATTACAACAGGTCTGTGTTTTTGTCCGTCGCTTCCGGTGTATTCAAGATTAAATCTTTCAGGCATTACATAATCAATCTGAACAGTTCCTAACTGCCATTCTCTTCCAAGAACATCCTTAACCATAAAATCTATTTTGGGACCATAGAATGCCGCTTCCCCTTCGGCAACAACATATTTTAATTCCATCTCATCAGCAGCTTCCTGTATTTCCTTTTGAGCTTTTTCCCATAATGCAATATCTCCACCATACTTTTCAACATTATCATCACGAAAAGACAATTGAGTTGAAAAATCTTTAAATCCCATTTGTGAAAATACAACCTTAATAAGATCAATTACATCACAAACTTCTGCTTTAAGTTGATCTTCTCTTACAAACATATGAGAATCATCAACTGCAAAAGATCTTACCCTGGTTAAACCGGAAAGCTCACCAGACTGTTCATAACGATATACTGTACCGAATTCCGCAAGTCTGATAGGAAGATCCTTGTAGCTTCTTGGCTTGGATAAATAAATCTGAAAATGATGAGGACAATTCATTGGCTTTAATAAATATTCCTCTTTCCCATCTTCAAGAACCAAAGGAGGAAATTGGCTGTCCTTATAATAAGGATAGTGGCCACTTGTTTTGTATAAATTAATGTTTCCAATATGTGGGGTAATTACCGGTTGGTATCCTCTTTTTCTTTGTTCTTCTCTTAAATAATTCTCTAATGTTTCTCTTAAGATAGTTCCTTTCGGAAGCCAAATCGGCAATCCGCTTCCTACATTATTTGTTATTAAAAATAACTCGAGTTCTTTTCCAAGTTTCCTGTGATCTCTCTTTTTTGCTTCTTCAAGTCTTTCAAGATATTCATCGAGCATTTTCTTTTTGGGAAAAGTTATGCCGTAAATTCTCTGAAGCTGTTTGTTTTTTTCATCTCCACGCCAATAAGAACCTGATACACTTAAAAGTTTTACATATTTAATTTTCCCGGCAGAAGGTAAATGCGGACCTGTACAAAGATCAGTAAACTCGCCTTCATTATAAATGCTAATGACTTCTCCGTTTTCCTTAAGATCATTTAATATTTCCAATTTGTATTGATCATGCTTTTTATTAAAAATATCTATAGCACTTTGTTTTGATAATTCAACTCTTTCAAACTTGTTATCATGTTTAGCGAGCTCCAGCATTTTATTTTCAATAATATTGAGATCGTTTTCGCCTAATTTTGTGTTTATATCAAAATCATAATAAAAACCATTTTCTATTGCAGGTCCAACTCCAAATTTTGCCTCAGGATAAATAGATTTAATGGCATGAGCCATAAGGTGAGAAGATGAATGCCAGTAAACTTCTTTTCCTTCATTTTCATTAAAGGTTAATATCTTGATTGAGCAGTCTTCAGTTAATTTTGAATATAAATCCTTCACTTCGCCATTCACTTCTATGGCAAGAGCTTCGTCGGCAAGACGTGAAGAAATTGATTGAGCTATCTGAAAACCGGTAACTTCTTTATCAAATTCTTTAACACTGCCGTCGGGAAATTTTATTTTTATTTTTTCCATGTTCTTCTTAAACAAATTAAACGTGGGTTCTATAGGATTCGAACCTATGACCTTCTGCACGTCAAGCAGACGCTCTAACCAACTGAGCTAAGAACCCGGGTTTTAATTTCGGATTTCGAATTGCGGATTTCTGATTTTAATTCAAAATTCAAAACCAGAAATTTACAATTCATTAGTACCGAGGGCCGGACTCGAACCGGCACGGGAACAAGTTCCCACAGGATTTTAAGTCCTGTGCGTCTACCAATTCCGCCACCCCGGCATTTTTCATTTTAATTTAGCGTGTAAATATATCGAAACGGTTATTTTTGTGCAAGAAAAGGCAATTTATATAATGCTACTTATAAGTAAACTTCTCTATGAATATTTATAAATCAAGTACTTAGCATTGTATCTTTTTGTTAATAAATTTTAACATATTCTTAGTTTGAGAAGCAATAGCTTTCCTTTTTAAGAGAAAATGGTAACTTTAGCATGGCATAAGCGTTGAGTTTTTTAGAGTGAGGCAAAATTAGTTCATTCGCTTATTCATTATTTTTGAGAGGGCAATATGAGGCAAATATTCTTTACTCCTAAAACTATTTTATTTTCAATAATAACTTTAAGTTTTATTATTGCATCCTGCAGTGATTCTTCAAATTCTCCTATTCTTATCTATTCACAGAACGGGATTATCTACAGCCAGGCTACAGATGAACCATACACGGGAAGGATAATTGACACAACATCAAGCAGAATAATCAAATATGATGTAAAGAATGGACTAAAAAACGGAGAGTTCCTTATTTGCTTTCTTGATGGTAAAACAGCTATGTATGGGAAAATAAAGAAAAATAAAAACGAAGGTAAATGGAGTTACTATTATCCAAACGGTAAGCTTGAATCCGAGGGATGCTTTAAGAATGATATAGTTATCGATAAATGGACATGGTATTATTCAAACGGTCAGAAAAAGGAAGAAGGTAATTTTCTGGAGGGGAAGAGAGAAGGTGTATGGAAAATGTATAAAGCGGATGGGACTTTAAAGACAACCATTTTTTTTAAGGAAGGGAATGTGGTTAATACTATAGACTTAAAACGATCAGCCGTTTGATAATTAATATTATATTAATCCACATATATATAAAATTAAAAAAGCCTCATCGAGGCTTTTTTTTATTTCTATAAAAAACAATTTTATTCTGATTCATTCTCATCGTTCGAAATATAATCAGGAATAAATCCTAGTTCCTCTGCTGTTGTTGAGTTTGCTTTGATCAAATCGTGAAGGATCATCATCTCCCTGTTTATTAATTCCAATAAGTTTTCCTTATCGATTTTATCCAGGTATTTAAATTCTTTGATAGTACTTACTTTTCTAAAAATTTCTTTTTTTTGGCAGCCAATTTCATACAGTTCAATCACCAGGTCTTCATAATAATTATTTTGATATAGATAAATCGATAAACTTTTATACATGCTTTTACCGCTAAATTTTATTTAAAAAGCTCTATGCTTCTACTCCAAAGCAAATGCCATCTAAAAATGGGAAAGAAAATATTATTACTTCCATTTCCGGCAAAAAACTAAGACATTTAAAGAACAATACGAGCCATCAGTAGTAAAAAGTGATAACCATTCCTGGCAAGCCGGAAAATATTACTTTTTTTTAATCAACGCATCCATTATTTAATTAAGCTTTCGTTAATTGTCTTTTGTAAAAGCTCTATAATAGTTTTCTTGGTAAAAGGCTTTGAAAGATAATGAGTACAACCTTCCTGTAGAAACTTTTCTTTATCTCCCCTCATAGCAAAAGCAGTTACTGCTATTATAGGAGTATTTTCATAACCGGGAAGTTGTCTTATTATTTTTGCTGCGTCCAGCCCGTTTATACCATTCAAACTAATATCCATAAGAACAGTATCAAACTTTCTCCCTTTGGCAAATTCAACTGCATCTTCTCCTGAACTTGCTTCAGTAGAATAGTAATTTTCATTTACGAATATTTTTAGTAAATCTCTTGTAGTTTGATCATCCTCAACAATCAGAACATTATATTTCTTTTTATTTTCCAATGCGTCATTTCTATCAATCGTTTTCATTTTACATTTCTCTTTGTCAAAAAATTTCGTCATCAACAGCCGGTATTACTAAAGAAAAAACCGATCCTTTATTTAAAGATTCTTTAAGTCAATCTCCGCTTCCACTGATTATATCGGACATTCCTTTTTTGATCAGCATCATCCAGCTTTTCGTAGATTAAGTAGGAGTTTTTATTCTTTGATTTGTTGTATAAAAACTATAAGAAAATGCTGTTACTAAACTGAACTTACCTTTTAACCAAGCTTTCAATTGTTGTGATTAATTCCTCAAAATCATTTGTTTTATCGAAGAAATAATCAGCTTTTCCTTTTAATGCTTTTTCTTTATAAGAAAGAGATGAGAGATTGCTAAACATCATTACTAACGGTGCTGCTTCACGAGAATTTTTGATTTTATTCAAAAGATCGAAACCATTGCTGTTCTTTAATTCAATATCAAGGATTATTATATCAGGATTTTATCTTCTATTAATTTAAGAGAATATTCTACATCTTCAGCTTCGCCAATTATCTCAGCACCTTTAATTTCGGAGATAAACCTTATCAAAATTTTTCTTATATGATAGGAATCCTCAACAATAATTATCTTCAAAATCAATCCTTAAAAAAATTCAAGACAAAGATAAGTTTTTATGACTTTTATATATGTAGATGAAAAAAAGAAGTTCTTGTAGTATTACAACTACTAAAGATGGTATAATTCTTAGCGAAGTTATTAATCGAGCAGTTTATTTGTTATGGCATAATGAATTAATTCTGCATTAGAATGCAAGTTAAGCTTCTCAAGAATTCTTGCACGATATGTACTGATAGTTGTAACTGCCAATGAAAGTCCGTCTGCAATTTCTGCCAAAGTTTTTCCCGCAGCTATCATTTGAAAAACCTGGAATTCTCTATCTGATAACAATTCATGCAAGGGCTTATCATTTCCCGACTGAATTTCAAAAACTAATTTTTCAGCAAGAGCAGCACTAACATACTTTCCACCATTATAAACTTTTCTAATTGCCTTTACTAACTCTTCTCCCGCAGATTCTTTTGTAACATAACCGTAAGCTCCGGCACGCAGAACTCTCATTGCAAACCTGTCTTCCGGGTGCATGCTTAATATTAGAACGCGCAGTTCGGGTTTAAATTCTTTAAGCTCTTTAAGTAAATCAAGTCCGCTTTTATCAGGAAGGTTAATATCCAAAACGAGAACGTCCAAATTATTTTTCAGAACAAATTCCATTGTATCTTTAGCGTTGCCTGCCTCTCCGGCAACCTCTATATCCATCTCATCTTTAAGTAACTTCTTTAATCCTTCCCTAATAAGAGAATGATCGTCCGTAATAAAAACTTTTATCATAAACCAGCTCCCATTTTAAGTATTTTAGGCAATACTAAATAGTGCTAATACGATTCATATCCTATGGAATTATAAATACTTGTCGAGGAGAATTCTAAACACATATAATAATAAAAAATATATTTACTCTTTTATTAAAATGTATATTTTCGGATTAAGATATAAATCAAACTAGTATAATTTAATGAAATTTTTTATTGAAACAATCCTTTACAAAATAACATGAAGTCTTATAAAATTTGTTCTACTCATCTCAATTATCCTATTCTGCTCTTCAGCTTTTCCTCAATCAAGAATAGATATAATAATCAAAATTTATTTTTAAGTAGCGCTAAAATAGCGTGGGTAAATTTCGCAAGAGATATAGGTCCGGGCGAAACAGATTTCAAAAGGTTTGCAGATGTTATGCTTCAAATGCATGGCTACATACAGATGGTACTTCAACTCTGGAATTCGATTCATCCGGATATGTAATAGGACAGGGTTCAAATGCAATAGAAGACTTAAAAGCAATTTTAGATACCGCGTGGCGACGAGAAATAAGTATATATCTTGTCTATGGTCATTCGATATGTTTCGTTCAAGTAATACGGCGAATGTTCTTGAAAGAAACAGACTAAAATTTAATTGGGGAGATAAATTAGAAGAAACTTATTGAGATTCTACTCGCAAAATTAATAAATTCAATGAAATATAAACTTAGCATCAATACGAGATAACTAATGACTCTTAAAGATCGATGGTTAATAAAAATATTTTAGATAAATTATTATCCCATAATTTCTGAATGAAGATTATTAATAATTATTAATAATTGCGCATAAAAAATAATGCTGTTGCTAATCTAAAAACTATTCGTCTAAAGATATAATGAATTATCTCATCCATAGTTAAAACCTGGTTTAGAGAGAATTCTTCAAGAGTACACAAGTTATTATTTTCTTAGATGTAAGAAGAACCTTTATTGAAAATGATAAGTATGAAATTCAATAAGTATCTAAGATACTAAAAAAGGTTATATGCTTGGTGGCATATATATTGACAAATTTCACTGATTTTTAATATTAAATCATAATTAAAGCCTTCAATATATTCCAGTAAAAAAGATAAAAGGGAAACTTTTATGAAAGAATTCATTACGAAATACGTCAAGATTTGTCCTAAAACATATAGGTTTAGAGGATTCAGACCGGTTAATGGTTTAACTAAATTTATATTGCCAATCGTTGGACTTCTTGCTTTCCTCTGGATAATCTCAAGAGTAATTACGAAACCAAGCAGAATAAACTATCCATGTGTAAAGGCAGCAATGCCATTTGCAGCCGGCTTCCTTCAAAATCTCATAGTCTTTTTAGTTTCTCTATTTGCTTTTGGAAGAATAAAAAAAGTTACTTTTAAGAATCAATTTGTCCTCGCTGCACTGCTTGTTACTTTCACAATCGGAGGGACATATCTTACCGACAATGATCCATCAGCTTATAAATTCCCCTCTATTTATCAGGAACCGAATGAACCAATGGGGATAGCACAAGGTATTTTCCCGGGAAGAGTTGTATGGATGCACGATCCCGATGCAACAAATGAAGACTGCAATCCAAACGAATATGGAGACGGATGGTTCCTGGGAAAAAACAATAACCAGAATGTAATTGACAAAATGTTATCGACTGGACTAAAAAGTTTAACTGGTACTGCCAGTGATGCTGAAGCGTGGGATTCCATATTTATTTTCCATAACAGAAATGTTGGTAAAGGCAATATCGGATATAAAACCGGAGAAAAAATATTCATAAAAATAAATATAGTAAGTGGTTGGGGCGGTAATTATAATCCAACAGACTTATCTAAAGTAAATAATTCATCCTATGGAATTTCCGAATCTTCTCCCCAAATGGTTCTCGCTGTTTTAAGACAATTAGTAGATACTGCCGGAGTGCCGCAGGATGATATTTATATCGGGGATCCGTTGAGACATATCTATAAACATTTATATGATTATTGGCATCCGGAATTTCCTGATGTCCATTATATGGATCATAACGGTTATACTAATTTAGGAAGAGAAGTTTTAGTAGCCAGCGATTCTGCTAAAATTGAATATTCCGATAGAGGAAAAATTTTAAGAACAAATGTATGGGACAGCTCGAGACCGGGAGATAGTCCTGTTACAGAAGATCATTTTTATACAATATATGATAAAGCAGAATATATCCTCGGTCTTCCAATGCTTAAAGGACATAAACGTGCGGGAATGACTGCATTCGCAAAAAATCATTTTGGCTCTCATACACGTGAAGACGCTTCGCATTTGCACAATGGATTGGTAGCTCCAACAGAATTGCCTAACGTAACACGTCCGGGATATGGTCTATATAGAGTCCAGGTTGATATTATGGGTGATGAAATATTAGGGAAGAAAAATCTTGTATATATTTTAGATGCTTTATGGACTGCTGACCAGGAAATCAGCTATCCTAAAAAATTTCAAATGGCGCCCTTTAATAATGACTGGATGTCATCAATATTTTTGTCTCTCGATCCGGTTGCAATTGAATCTGTTGGGTATGATTTTTTACGTGCTGAATTTACTGCAGATCGCCCCGATGTAGGAGACGGTGCCGGAACTTATATCCAGATGAATGGCGTAGATGATTATCTTCGCCAGGCTGCTGATCCGGCAAACTGGCCCGACAGTATTTTAGGTGCAGACGGTAAAAAATATCCTTTTGCAGGATACGACCCTGAAAATGATGGAACAGTAATCGCCAGTCTCGGGACTCACGAGTGTTGGAATAATTCAATAGATAAACAATATTCACGCAATCTTGGAACAGGTGACGGGATAGAATTATATGTACCTTCTGTCGTTTCTGTTAAGAATACAAGTTCTGAAGTTCCATCGGATTTCGTTCTACATCAGAATTATCCTAATCCATTTAACCCAACGACAACAATTGGCTTTAGCTTAAAAAAGGCAGCTAATGTTGAACTCAATGTTTACGATGTAACAGGAAAATTAGTCGATGTGATAATCAAAAGTGACTTTAAACCTGTGGGCACGTTTAAAGTCAGATATAATGCAGAGAAACTTTCAAGCGGTGTTTACTTTGCTCACCTAACTGCAGGAAGCTTTAATAGCACAATTAAAATGATTTTAATGAAGTAATAATATACCACCTGAAATCTCCAGGTTCATATGGACTTGGAGATTTTGGTAAGGTTTCAATTTTTCCCAACTAATAATTTAATTTTATTCCCCCTATCATTGTAATTCCAACTGCAGGATAACCTTCATCTATATAATATTTTTTATCCGAAAGATTATCTCCCTTAACAAAAAAAGTTAACCAGTTAGTAACGGAGGCGTCAACTGATAATGAAAGTAAAGTGTAATTCTGTTTATTTAATGCTCCTGAAGTGTACAAATTATAAATCCCCTGGATGTCCGAGGCAATTGTAAAAATGTTAAAGTCGTAAGCAAGATGTAAATTGATTTTATGTTCTGGGGCATAAGGCAGTTTTACACTTGTGTGAATGTATGAATAGTTTAATTGTGCGCTTAACGAGTTTTGCTCCAACATAGAAATCGTCAGCTCAATTCCTTTATTGTTAAAGTTTCCGGTATTTACTTTCTGTATTGCTTGTCCTACCGGAATTTGTTGAATAATATTTTCGGCATCGAGATAAAAGAAAGTCAATTCTCCCCTCACCAAATTCTCAATAAACATTCTCGAGATACCTAATTCGTATGACCATAATTTTTCCGGTTCAAGGTTTTTATTTGCTACAGGGAATAGAAATAAATCTGCAATAGTGGGGCTCCTGAATGCTTTGCCTGCATTTCCTTTAATCACGGTTCCATCATCTATCTTATAAGAAAAACCAAACTGGGGCGTGTACGCAGAACCATAAGCAGAGTTATTCGTAAATCTTAATCCGGAACTCAGGTTAAGATTATCAAAAAATGTAAACTGTAAAATCCCATATGCTTCCGTTTCATCAATCGATAAATCCTGGTTCAATCCTATAGCTGCAAAAGGAGGCGTATTATCATTCCTTCCTTTCCCACCGTAATTTTTATAATCAAATCCCGCAGTTAAAATATTATCACCATAAAATTTTATACTCTGGTAAGCTGTTAAGCCTCTCATATCATCATTAGAATGCCAGCCATCATAAAAACTGTGATTGCCATAATTGTAATAAAGATTAACCGCACCCTCTGTTGCTTTAAAATCATTTTTAAAAGAAAGTGCACCTCTGCCGCGCAGGTAATTATAAAATTGATCTCTCATTGGGGCACTTTCAGGTCCCGGCTCATAAAATTTAGAGTTTGTTATATTGCCATCAAATCCTAGACTATAGTTTTGATCAAATGAATAAGACAATTTTGAATAAACAGAACTGCTTCTGAAATTATCATCAGCATCTTTTCTATATCCATCAGTTCTATCATCACTTAATGAGGTTATAAAACTGAAGTCATCCGTTTTATATCCGCCAGAGCCTGATATAGTTGATGTATTGAATGAACCATAAGCAAGTGAGGAATTTAAAGACCAACCTTTATTCACAGGGCTTCTTGTGATAAAGTTAATTGCCCCCCCAAAAGCATTTGAACCGTACAAAAGTGAAGCTGGTCCGCGTATTACTTCAATTCTTTCAATATTTGTTTTGAGATATGAATCATTTATCGGATGTCCGAATATTCCCATAAATTGAGGTTGTCCATCAACTAAAATCAAAACACCTGAGTTTGGGCTTTCTCCTATTCCTCTTATGCTTATTTGTCCTGTTGATAACGAACCAACACCATAGCCAAGTATATTGCGGTTATTTACAAACAATCCCGGCACAGAATTATTAATTAATGGAAGTACATTTAATTCGTGAGTTTCGTTAATAGCAGATAAATTTATAACAGAAATGCTCATCGGTAGTTTACTTTTGCTTAGCTTGAATCTTGTTCCTGTAACAACAGCTTCATCAAGTATGTAAGTTTTAACACTGTCAGAATTCTGTGGAAAAATATTTTGACTACTAATTGAGAAGAAAATTATGGAAAAGGATAAAATAAATTTTAATTTGTCAGGCGGCTTGTTCTTTAGGCTGAAGTTTCCAAGGCCAGTTAACGCATTCACTAATCTCCGGAAATAATACATAGTCAGCTTTTCCTTTTAAGGTTAAGGTTTTTATAGAATTACCTTGTAAGATTTTCATCGCAGCTTCAAGTGTTTTGCCCGAAACAGAAACATCATCAACCAATAAAACTTTTTTATCAATAATATTTTCCTGAGAAAGAATTAAAGGCTCATTATAGATAGGCTTATTATTATTGTCTCTGTAGTTGATTTTAATCATCTTTAAATCAACACCGAGTTCGTAAGCAATTAAGCTCGCAGGAACAGTTCCCCCATCAGCAATTCCTACTACAAGATCAAAATTAGTTAGAGCTAGTTTATTTATTCTTTTGCTTATTTCAATAAATGATAAATCACGCATTAACTTTTTTCTTGGTAGCGAACAAGGAAATAATTCAATAAAGTAAGTAGCAATATACCAGGTATTGCAGTAGTTAATGAACTAATCAAATTCCCACTATATCCGCTGAATAAAGAAGCTATTGGAAATGAAAGTGCAACAGAAATTATTACAGCAAACAGCGCACTTATTTTTTTTACTCTGCTGATATTAAAGAATAAGTATAAGAGTGAAACAAACAAAACAAGCTCGATAGTCATGAGAGGAAGAATTTCTGCTCTAGGCGAACCAGTAATAAAATAATTTAAAACTGGGGAAAGAATTCCTACTATAAAAGCAGTATGGGCCTTAAAAAATATAACTGCGATGAGCGGTGCAAAAAACATTGCAAGCAGAACTGCCCCTAAGGGCGTACCTGATGATGGAATCAAATGAATTAAAAATTGAAAGAGAATCGAAGCGGCTAACAATATAATTGTTTCAACAATCTGAAGATTTTTTACAATTCCAATACTTGCAGTCGATGTATTTAAGCTATACATATCATAACCCCTTTACTATGGTAATAAATGTTAATTATTTCAATAAGAAAGTTAATAATTTTTTAGAGGAGAAACTACCATTTTATATTATCCTTTTTACAAAAACTTTTATTATTGCTAAATATATCTTAACACTTTTTGTCTATTATAGCTTTTATCTAAAGATTGATAAATTTAATCAATGAAATTTTTTTTATTGTCTCACCTGTAGAGTTGGATAAAAAAATCTGTACTGAAGATACTGTTGCACTAATCAATTTAATTTCAGATTTTATAACATTGATTCTAAAAACTCAATCCGAAATGAGAAATTCTTTTCTTCTTTTTATGGTATCCATTTTTTTAGAAGGATACTACTTAGCAACAAACAATTATCTTTAACAAATAAAAAAGTAATATGAGACCCCTAATATTTTTTTTATCGTTATTTGCTTTAATAAACGTTAATGCTGGAAACGCATCGAAACCTCAATCCGGTAAAATAGAAATTCCATCCATCTTTTCAGATAATATGGTACTTCAGCGAAATACTGATGTAAGCTTTTGGGGAAAAACAGAACCAAATATGGAAATAATTATAAATGCTTCGTGGGGAGAATCCTCAAATACAACCGTAAATGGAGACGGATCTTGGATCACAAAAATAAAAACTCCCGATGCCGGCGGTCCTTATAATGTTACGCTTCAAATTGGAGATTCTATCATAATCTATAAAAATGTTTTGATTGGCGAAGTTTGGCTTTGCTCAGGTCAATCTAATATGGAAATGCCCGTTGAAGGCTGGGCTGCCAATCCGATTTTAAATTCTAAAGAAGAAATAGCAAAAGCTGATTATCCAAATATCAGGTTGTTCACTGTTGCAAGAGCTATTTCAAACAAAGAAGAATTCAATTGTAAAGGACAATGGGAAGAATGCTCACCAAAAACTGTAACAACATTTAGTGCTACAGCTTATTTCTTTGGTAAGAAATTATATGATGAGCTCCATATACCAATTGGTTTGATACATTCAAGCTGGGGAGGAACACCAATTGAGGCGTGGACAGGTGCAAAATTCCTTGGAAAAGAGAAAGATTTTCAAAAAGTTTTAGAAGATATCAAAAACAGCGGTCCCGACATAGAAAAATATAATCAATGGCTTCTCACTCATTCTGTAATAGATATTAGCAAGAAAACTGAAGATATATGGAAGAATCTTGAGTTTAATGACTCGGAATGTTCAGAAATAAATTACCCCGATAGCAATTGGAAAGTAATGGATTTACCTCGCTATTGGGAATCAACTAATGTTGGAAATTTTGATGGAGTTATATGGTTTAGAAAGGAAATTCAAATTCCTCCAAACTGGATAGGAAAAAATCTTAAGCTTGAGCTTGGGCCTATTGATGATATGGATAAAACTTTTGTAAATGGCGTTTTGGTTGGCTCTCATGAAGAAGTGGGCTTCTATGATGTAGATAGAGTTTATAATGTTCCCGGAGACGCTGTTTTGCCAAATAAACTTGTTATTGCTGTTAGAGTTGTAGACAATCAAGGTGGTGGAGGTATTTGGGGAGCAAAAGAAAAATTAAAGATATATCCTTCAGGTTCTAATGAAGAAATTTCACTATCCTCAGAATGGAAATACCTGCCTGTTGCCGAATACCGTGAACAAAAATTTTATGTCTTTGGAACAAAAGGAAACGATTTTAACGAACGACCTATAGTAAAACTCGCATTAACTCCTTATACCCCTACATTACTTTTTAATGCAATGATAAATCCTTTGATTCCTTATTCACTCAAAGGTGTAATATGGTACCAGGGAGAAGCCAACACCGATAATCCGGAGGCTTATACAAGCCTATTTCCTCTAATGATAGAAAACTGGAGGGAAAGATGGAACAACCAATTTCCATTTTATTATGTTCAAATAGCTCCATATAATTATGGAGAGCAGACACATTCTGAAGAATTACGCGAGGCACAATTAAAAACTCTATCAGTTCCGAATACAGGGATGGCTGTTACGTTAGACATCGGTAATCCGAATTCAATTCATCCCGCTAATAAAGAAGATGTTGGAGATAGACTGGCAAGATGGGCATTAGCAAAAAATTATAATACTAATGTCCCCTATTCTGGCCCCTTATACAAATCGATGAAGGTTGAGGGGAATAAAATTATTCTTTCATTCGACTATGCAAAAAACGGACTCGTAATTAAAAAATGGTGAAAATAATTTTTTAATCGCTGGGAAAGATAAGGTATTCAAAAAGGCAACTGTAAAAATCGATAATGATAAATTGATTATATCAAATGAGGAGATAAAAAATCCTGTGGCTGTAAGATATTGTTTTACAAACACTTCCGAAGCTACTTTATTTAATAAAAATGACCTCCCTGCTTCATCATTTAGAACAGATAACTGGAGTGAATAAGACAAGTTTGTTCTAAGATTAAATTCATCAATAAAAAGGTGGTCTTTAAGAGATCACCATTTTAGTTTACCGACGAATGTTGTTAAGCAGTTCTCATCAGAAATTGAAACAGGTAATTCCTTAAAGAATACAGTTAACATAATTATATTTAAATATCATTTTTGTGGATATTCTTGAATTAAGAAAAGAGTAACAAATGGATTATTTAAAAACTATTTTTAATCTGGAAAATAAAGTAGTAGTTATAACAGGTGGAAGTGGAATTCTCGGTAATGAAATGGCCATGGCTCTTCTATCTGTTGGCGCCAAGGTTACAATACTTGGTACAAATGAAGAAAAACTTAAACATAAAGTTGAGACACTAAGAAACATTAGTTCAGAGGTTATAGGGCTAAAATGTAATGTCCTAGATGAAGAAAATATCAGGGATGTAAATGAAAAAGTTTTAAACAAATTTAGCCGGATCGATATATTAATAAATGCTGCCGGTGGCCACTTACCGGGAGCAGTAATCGGTGTTAATCAGAATATTTTCGACCTTAATATTGATGATCTTAACAAAGTAACAAATTTAAATTTAAATGGTACTATCCTTCCTACTCTAATTTTTTGCAAAAGTATGGCCGATCAGAAAAAAGGTTCAATAATAAATATCTCTTCCATGGCTTCCTACAGGGCTATTACACGTGTAGTAGGTTACTCGGCAGCTAAAGCAGCCATCGATAATTTCACCCGCTGGATGGCTGTTGAAATGGCATTAAAATTTGGTAATGAAATCCGAGTAAATGCAATTGCACCCGGTTTCTTAATAACCGAACAGAATCGAACTCTACTGACTAACCCTGATGGTTCTCTTACAGCAAGAGGAAAAACTATATTAGATATTACACCCTTTAAAAGATTCGGAGAACCAGATGAACTTATCGGAGCAATTATTTGGCTTGCAAGCGACGCTTCAAAATTTGTTACGGGTACAATAATTCCTATCGACGGAGGATTCAGTGCTTTTAGTGGTGTGTAACTTGATTACAAATTCCAGATTATAAATTAAACTATTTTTTACTTCTTCAATAAGAGAATCTCAGAGCCGGCCAATAAACAATTCCAATTCCATGAACATCGTCTAATAACGCCGGTCGATTGTAATAATCAACAAGATTATCGCTCACTACCGTTCCAGTGCAAACTCCTTCGACCTGACCGTCGGAATGTATTTCGATAATATTCCATCCCAACCCTTTTCAGCAATTGTAGAATATCTTTCATCTATGTAACCTTTATTGACATCACGAGCAATTGCATAAGTAAACATGGCACTACAGATGTTTCCAGATATGAATCTTCTTTATCCAATAACTAATGCCAGAGTCCTTTAGAACTTTGATATTTAGCATATGCCAAATATATTAAACTATGCTCAGCGTAATATTTAAATATCTGGGCATAAAAGATGCCTGCAAAGAAAAAAGGAAGAGGAAGAAGAGAGAAATAGACAAAAGGATTTGTAATATTTAACTTTATAATTGTATAATGGAAAAAGAAAACGAAAAAAATAACTAGTTTTTTAATTGATTCAATATTTGTTGTTTTAAGTTATTTGCTTCTTGAAAATTTGGATTCGCAATTAAGCATTTGTTTAAGAGTTTAAGAGCCGTTTGAAAATCTTTCTTATTCGAGTAAGCTAAAGAAAGATCATATAAGACTATTATATCCTTTGGATTTGAATTATAAGCTTCGGTTAAATATTTAATTGCATTGTCGTATTTACCTCTGTATAGTTGTATTATTCCAAATCTCTTTGGCGTATAATCCGAAAGATCTATTTTCTTTTTATTATAGAAATACGTAACAAGAGTATTAAGATCCTTAAAAGCGGGATACTGGTAGATTAATATATTCATATGTCTTAAATAATCTTTAATGTCATCCCTTTTCAAATAAGTTGCTGCAGCGAGTAAATGCGCTTCATTCCAGGATAATCTGCCTTCTGTTTTGTACACGGCTATAGTATCTATAAAATCCTTAGGATGCAGTAAATCTATAAAATCCTGTTGGCTAAATTCCGACATTACTCTACTCTTTTTTACGTACGGCCAATTATTCTTTAACAATATAATATTATCATTGCCAATAATTGAATCAAGTTTTGTAAACACAAAATTGGCGCGTGTAAGGCTATCCTGCTCATTAAACGGAATCTCAGCATTTTCTGTTTTGGGAAGATATCCCTCTTTTTCCATACAGTCATAAAAAGCTTTTCCCATAAGTTGATAACCTTTTACATTCGGGTGCAGGTGATCTACGATTAAATTATTCCCAACTATTCCCTCCGGGCTTGCAGAATCGAATATTGAGTCTGTCGGAACAATTGCTACTTGAAATTCTTTTCCCAAATTGTCAATAATCTTATTCATTTTTTCAGGCGCTCTGTACCTGAGTACATCAAGGTCTTTTGCCAATTTGAAAAGAGAATCTGCTTTTGTAAAATTATTAGCTTTTAACTCATCTTCGGCTTTTTCATAAATCTGGTCCGCAGTTTTATAGCCGGGTGTATTTACAGAAATAAACGGTTTCTGATCTCTTGAATTGCTTACCAGCCTTCCTAATATTATCGGTACACCCTTATCTTTAATCAAATGTAAAATATCCGTAAGGTTTTCTTTAAATTGTTGTAAGCCGGCATTGAACTCATTTGAATTTAAAAGTATATACTTATCCTTTGCCATTCTGGACATTAGTGTACCTGAAGATGTATTATTTCCAGATGCGAATAATGATACAATCCAGTGGATTGAGTTACGTATTAATTGAGTCGTCTTAAATTTATCCAGGTATAGCATTAGCCTAATTAAGGCCCGGGACGAACCAAATGATTGTACCGAACCAACTCCCAATGCGCCGTAATATTCATTATGCCCTGCATATATCAAAATTAAATCTGGCTTTTGATTTAGTACGCCTTGCAGAAGATCTAACAAAGTGTAAGAATTTACTGCTGTCATACCTAAATTAACAACTTCTATTTGTGTATTGGGATAAACCAATTCCAGTCTTCTCCTTATATAACGTGAAAACGTCCCCATCGGGCTATAGGGAAAACCTTCTGCACTACTTCCACCTAAAACAAACACTCTGAAAGTATTGGCTTTTTTTTGTATGTCAAATTCATCTTCACTTGTCGTAGGATTAAAATTTCCACTTGTAAAATACTTTTTACCAATGTTCGGGTTTATAGTACATTTTCCTTCGCCTACATTCACCCATTGATCAAAATTATAACCATAATTTATTATTCTTAAGAAAATTTCCAGAGCAATTAAAAATATAATTGGAAGTGAAACCAATATTGCAAAAAACCATTTTGGAGTTTTTTTTGTAGAAGCATTAATAATATTTTTTATTTCATTGCGCGGAAGATTGTATTTTTTAGAAATTTGACTTATGGAGAGTTGATCTTTATCTGCTAAAATTTGTTTCTTTATTTCTTTGGATATCTTCATTGTGCTTCGTTTACTGGTTTGAAAGTAACCTCATGTGCAGGGTCCGTATCGAATACTTAATCAATTTGCAATATGTACTTAAGAACAATCTATTTACCAACAATAAAATTCGTATTCTTTGAGCCTAAAGTTAAGAATATGAAAATAATTAAATACATACTTAATCCGGCAAAAAAACTTGGTGTAAACCCCCAAATCATTGAAAGAATAACGGCTATAACCGAACCCAGAACCGACATTATTCCATTAACTCCGTACATCCACGGAATATATCTCACCAAATTGTTTTGCTTTAATATTTGTATCCCAGTCGGGAAAGGAATACCAAGCAAAAAACCGAAGGGCAACAATAAAACAAAACAAACAATTGCTCTGAGAGGCAGTCCATAAGCCAGTAATTCATTTAGGATTACCGGGTAAATAACAAATAGAAGAATTCCTACAATCACTATCAAGCCTGAAATACTTTTTAAACGTTTTATAACATTACTTGAATATATTTTCCCACCGAAAAAGCTGCCAACTCCCATTCCAACCAGTAGAGAGCCAAGTAGAATAGATAAAGCAATTGTTGGTGAGCCAAGATAAAGAATGAATTTTTGGAATAGCGATATTTCCAAAATCATAAATCCAATACCAATATCGATGAAAACAAAAAGAGGAAGTAAAACCCTTTCTTTCTCTTTGTCTTTTCTATTTCTTTTCGATTTCGATTTCGATTTTATCCTCATAAATGGGATTATTACCGACAACACAGCAACCACTAATATTGCTATTAAAAGGTTCTTATAGTCATCGGGCACACCCTTATTAACTTTATAAAAGAAAGGGCTGTCATCGCGAACAGGTGAAATATCTGAGCTATTCTTTGCTATAATCTCTTTAAGCGAGCTACGTCCCTCTTTAAGACCATCTAACAGAACATTTTCAATTTCATTGTTCACAGGATTATTTAAATATGGAAGGTAAGTTACCCGGGGTAAATCAGGGGGTAATGAATTTACAACTTGTGCAATAGCTTTTATTTCATCAACTGAATAAGCAGATTTTTTAATTACAATAGTTGGCGCATATTCGCTTCCTAAAATTACAAAATGATTAAGTGCATCCGAATTAGTAATCCCGTTTTCATTAAAAGCATATAAAGTAGTAATAATAAGTCTTACAAGTTCCCACCTGTTATGTACTGTAAAAATTAGCTGCCCGTTTTGAGTTAAAATATTTAAATAATCCCTTATCGCTTCTACAGTTAAAAGGAAATTTTCGTTAGATGCAAGCCCTTCAATGTTTTGCAGTTGTTTGGTTGAAGGAAGAGCTAAAACAATTATATTATAAAGTTTGTCGGAGCTTTTTATAAAGTGACGACCTTCCGCTACTTTGATGTTTACGTTTGGAAAATTTGTATAGATGCCGCCATTATAATTGCTATATTCTTTCACAATATCAACAAAATCCGGGTTAACCTCTACGCCGGTAATATTTTTTATCCCCTCAAGAAGTCCTGTAAGAATTTCTTTACCACCGCCCGGTCCTATTACAAGCATATCTTTCTTTTCTTTTTCCGTTAAGAATAGGAACGGGACTGCCGTAGTATGGTGTAGCAGTAGATTATTAAGTAGTTTATCATCATAATGCGCTATGTCCCCATTGAACCTGAACATTTGAGAACCAGCTGCACCATCAATGAAAAGATCTTTAACAATACTTTGATTGTAATATTCAACAAGGTCAGATCTTCCGTTTATACTCCACCTGCTTTCGACTATGTTGGGTTCTATATCTGGATTATTATAGGTATAATAAATGTCTTTTTCGGAAAAATGACCAATCGGAATTTTCCCTAATAAGTCCTTTTTCCCAAAAACTACAAGCAAAATGGTTAAACAGAAAAGAGCTAAGTAGAGTAATGTCTGTTTTTTCTTTTCAACAATAGAATAATTAACGGATAAAATAAATAAAACGAAAGCTAAAAATAGAACAGTATTCGCAGCATTGAATAGATTAAAAATATAAATTGATAAGATAGACCCTAACGCTGCACCAGTAAGATCTGAAGAATAAATTATAAAACCGGAATTTGCATAATTTCTAAAAAACTCGGCGTATACTATTCCGGCAAAAAAGAATGGAATGAAAAGGAAAAAGAAATAAACATAAGGATTGGTTATGGATAAGAAAACTTCAAGTACAATAAAAAATATAAGTGAAATGCCCGAAAGGAAGATGAACAACCCGAATATTTTGGGACTTTTAGCTGATCCTTCTTCCGGTTTTATTTTATAAAAAGAATAAATTCCGCCGCTTCCCAAACCCAGTATTGCCAGAGATAAAATTATAAAAGCATAATTTTGAACAAATATTAAGGAAGAAATCCTGGTGGAAATTATTTCAAAACAAATAACAACTGCCGAAATCACAAGAATATTTACATTTACAATTCTAGCGTTATTCATCTCTCTTTAGATGAGATTACCTCAGATAAAGCATCTTCATATATTTTTACACCGTACTTTTTCTTCAACGTTGCATCAACCTCATCCGAAATCTTTTGACGGTAAAAGTCTTTGAACTCTTTTTCCACTCTTTCACCTTTAACGTCTTCATAAGTAAGCAGCTTTTCCGGCTGGATCTGAAAACATTTAATAACAGCAAACTGTTTCCCTTTTGTAGAATCGTCATATTCAATCGGTCCGGCAGATTCGTTTAAGTTCAAATTAAATGCCGCCTTTGCCAGGTAGTCTCCACCTGCGGTCCTATAAGCTTTAAGCGAACCATCACGTTCACGAATAAACTCCTTAACCAACCAGGCTTCCTTGACCTTTTCAAACGGGGTTCCTTTTTTAATTTCATTTATATCTGCAACGGCCTTTGCGCTGTCCGAATATATCCTTGCGTAAATGTATACTACCTTTAACTGATAAAACATTGAGTCTTTATGAGCTTCATAGAATTTATGTAACGCTTCGGGTGTTGTTTTTGGTATATTGTCCTCAATAACTGCCTGGTTATATAAATATAGGAGCCTGTCCGCTACAACAGGGTCTTCTGTGTATGGACTTATTATTTTTTTTTCTATACCAGCTTTCTTTGCAGCCACAACCACGCTGTTATCGTACGCAGCGTCTAAAATAAAATCCTTAATGTTGAGAGAATTTAGGATAATATTAGGATACAACACTACAACTTGTTCCAGCAGCTTGAGGTATTCTTTTAAATCGACTCTACCATTTTTGTATGAAAGTATCTCGAAATTATTACCATTCGAGATTGCATTTTGTATAGTATCTTTATAAGCACCGGCATAGAAGCGTTCATCATCGGACGACCATTTCACGATTTGGTCTAATCCGCTTTGATTCCACTTTATTGAGCTTTTGTCAATAAGTCCGTTCCTAAATTCATCGTACGCATTATTATATTCATTATAGTATCCATTCTTTAGTTGTGCTACTATTTCATCCTTCATTTTTTCAAATGGTTCTAATTTTATTTTTTTAACATCCACTACTTTAATAACGTGATCCCCGTCCATGGCTTCTATTACCCTTGTAAATCCTTTGCGAAGTCCAAACACAATTTTCGAAATCGGGTTTGTCATACTCGCCTGCCACGTTATCTTTTTTTGACTGACTATTGCAATACCCTTTAACGAGAATTGCTGTAGAAGTCCGTTAATATCATAGTTCTTATTAAGACCGGATTCAATTTCCGATGCTATTGTTCTTAATGAATCGAGCTTCTCTTGAGTTGGATTCTTAGGAATAGGTAATAAAATATCGGTACAAATAACTTCCTTATCCATTTGCTGCTGATAAGCTTCAACCGCCGTCTTTTCATTAGCGTACTTATCCACAAAACTCTTATCAAAAAAGGCGTTCATTAATTCATTATTAATAATACGCCGTATTTTCTCCATTAAATCTTGATTCTCATCTAATCTTCTATCAAAAAAATCAAATAATCTTAATCGATTTTTTGTCAGTTCATCTAATGCCTTCTTGTATGCCTCGGATTTAATACGAAATCTACTCTCATATTTCCAGTCCGCTACGTATTTTCTCAGTTCTTTTGCAGTTACTAAATAATCCTTCCCGATTTTTGCCACAACAGTATCATCTTTGGTAATGTTTGATTTATTCTGTGAACAAGCTGCAATTGAAAATAATAAAACAATAAAAAACAGGTACTTTATTGATCGCATCATTTGATTAACTCTATCATGTTCCTTTATATAAACCAAAGCCCCGATATAAAACCGGGGCTTTGTATTAGAAATGAGATTTTGTTCTCTTATTTGAGCAAGAGCATTTTCTTTGACATTGTAAAACTACCAGCTTCTATCTTATAAATATAAACACCGCTTGCAAGTGATGCGGCATTAAAGTTTACTTTATAAGAATTTGCATTCTGGAATTGATTTACTAATGTAGCAACTTCGTTTCCTAATATATCATACACCTTCAAAGTAACATTTGAAGCTTGAGGAATAGAATAGCTTATTACAGTAGAAGGGTTGAAAGGATTCGGATAATTCTGTCCTAACTCAAATCTATTTGCAGTAACAGGTAGTTCTTTAACAGCAACTGTTCCGTCCAAAACACCTGCAATGTGGTCATATTCTGCATCTCTTTGTGCCCACCATGATTGATATTCACTTGGGAACCAGCCTAAATCGCCAACCGGGAAGCCACCAAGTCCTGCAGTCATTAAATCTGCATCGCTATATGAGAGGTCAACAGGAATAGGCCAATCAGCATATATGAAATTTCCACCTTCCTCATTACCCGCTTGACGCCATGACGCCATCGGAGACCCGTAGGTTGTGTCAACCGTTGCTATTGCAAAGGCTTTTACAACTGGAAGCTGAGTCGAAAACAAATCAGAAGTCTCCGTAAATGTCGGCATCTGATTTAGGATCCAGGTACCATTTGTAAGGAGAGGATAATTTGTCTTATCAGCAAATAGAGCTGCAGTTCTGTCGTTCATCGGAATCATTTGGGAAACCCAATCTGTAGCACCATTTACCGCATTAGTATTCAATGTTGAAACTATATCAGAAAGAGATGCATCCCAATATGCCAAGTTCTTGTCGGCATAGAAGTTTTTACCTCTTGCATTAAAAACAGAATCAACACGTACATTAATAAGCCCCATTGGCAGTCCGTCAGGATCAACTTCACCAACATCAACATTGGAAAGGACAGAGCAAAAGGCTTGTAACTGACTGTTTACAAAAACATTATTCGTGACACTCATATTTGTCACATCACCGTTATTCATCAAACAATATCCAGCGTTGTTAATAAAGTCATTATGATTGAAGACTACTTTATTAACCGGATCTCCAAACCTGAATTTCCACAGACTACCCTGGGTATTCACATGCGTAGTGTTTTCAACCCAAATAGTATCCTGGGCACTAAAGAAGTCAAGAACACCACCATTTCGACGGCATGTATGACCATCTAAATTTACCAAATAATCGTTTGTAAAAAATATCCTCGAGTTTGCTGGAGGACCACCGATAATTGTCCACCAATTGTGCTCTACTATACAGTTATCTATTTGAATTCTATTACCACCACCATTGAAATTGAAGAATCCCCATCCTATGGTTCCGGAGGAATTGCCTATTTCAATATCGCAGTTCTTAATAAGCAGGTCATAACTGACATTTATACCTCCCGAAGTGTTAACGCCTGTTTCATACGAACCCGAAAGAATCGGCGGCGGAGCGCCCTGGCTTGTTTTCAATGAACTCGTAGTCTGACCCATAATAATGGTTCTTTGGGTTGAGGAAGTTACAGGATTATTTACGATCGAATAAATTCCACCGTCTTGCAGCACATATACACGGCTTGCGGGAGCCATGCTGTCTGAAACCATGAGATTATACAGTGTATTTGTAGCACCAAATTCAATATCATCTTTCACTACAAGAGTATCGCCGTTTTGTGAATGGACATACGACATGTCCTGCGCAAACCCAGACGATACAAGAAGAAAAATCATACTGAAGAGTAACTTTATACTTTTCACTTAGACCTCCTATAATTAGTTGTTGTTAGATTACTTTTTGTGAATTTACTCACGATTAGTTTCTTATAAATTTCTACACCTCCTTTTTTGGAAAAATATTAAATTAAAAATAAAACATTAAAAAGAATATCTCAAATTCATCTCGAATACTGACGGATAATATAAAGCTGAGACTAAGTTTTGAGTTATTGGAGCATCCGGTGCCAGTCTGTAATTACGATACGTCTTTATTCCATTGTGAAAAATATTCACTCCACTGAGAGATACGCTCAATCCGTCAATAGGCAGCTCTTGTTTAACAGTAAAATCCCATCTATAAATGTTGCCGGTAAAGGAAGCCTCTTCAGGTCTTGAACCTACACCGTTAATTACGTTACCGGTCATACTAAATGATATACGAGCGTGGAAGCCTTTATAGTCAGCACCAAGCGCTACGTTTACCACATCGTTTGCCTGCTGAATTAATCTTCCGTAATAAGTCGAATCTACTGTAGTATAAATATTGCGTGGTCTAATACGACCACCAACCGTATCATTAACAGTACTCACAACATTTATAAGAGATGAGTAAGACGTATTTGATCCTGATTTTGTATAGTTTACATCTAAAACAAGTGAGCTAAGCAGCCCTGGCAAATACCAGAAGTTTGTCTGCCAATCAATTTCAATACCTCTTATGAAGCCGTCGTGCGGATTGTTTAATGAGATTCCAACAGTTTGACTGCCTGGCACCGTGAAACCAAATCTCTGCGACAAAAATGTCGAGTCGGGAATGTATACGTTATTGGCATACTGAGCAAGATTTTGATAATAAATTGACGTACCATACAATTCATTTTTTATTACTTTATAGAATGCATCTACCGTAAAGAGTCCGATAGTATTATTGTGAAAGGACCCAACGATATCAAAGTTTTTTACTGTAGAAGGTTTTAGCAAAGGATTGCCCAGTTCAAAGTTGCCGGCATAAAAAGCAACTTTAGGGATAATTGCTGTATAATCCGGGCGGGAGATACCTGTAGTATAGGCAACTCTAAGATCAGCCCAATCATAAGCTTTATATTGGAGCTGCACATCTGGAAATAAATTGTTATCCGTCCGGTCCACGTTGAAGGCACTATAGGGAATTTGGTAATGTGGGTTAGAAGGATTAGTGGAGTCGTTAACAACAATTGATCCGTTTTCAGTACTAACAGCGTCACCGTAAACAGTGTGAGTAACATATGTAAACTGGGCATGGTAGTTCATGTTATAACTTTCGTAACGAACACCGCCAAGTAAAGTCAATTTTGGACCAATATTAAAAGTGCCCATTAAATAACCCGCCTTAAACTGTTCTGCACCATTCCAATCATTTTTCCAGCTATCGGCCTTCATTAGCGGAACAGCCCAACCAGCCCTTGATAATTTCAACCAGGCATCATATTTACCATTATCAATCACATACGGAAAGCCGCCATTAGTAAAATCATATAAATCACTCATAAAATATTTCCCCCTGGTAAAATTATCATCCCAGACCTGCTTAAACTTCAACTTATTTAAAGCGGAGAGAGGCTTCCCCCCAAAGAAATTATTTGAAGCGGAACTTGCATAAAGATCCCCATCACTATGAGCGAAATTCTCATCAACATTATTTGTACGTGTGGTTCTTACATACTTACCGCCGGCTTTAAATAGGGCAGTGATATCGGTAGAAAAGTTAACCGGCGCCGACACATCGAGGGTTGCATTATATAAGTGCTGGCTAAACTGATTAAAATGCTCGGAAACCCACCCTGACAGTTGTGCACTATCAGCATCTGCCGGGTTTAGATGGTCAAGAATTTTAAGTGCATCCATAATTGTCAAACCTTGCTGCTTAGCGCCGCTATATGATACGGGTATAACTTTGCCATTATTATCATAGCCGGCAATACCAAAAGGAGCAATTAATGTGGATCCATTATTAAAATCAGTCCATGGATTAAGCTGATGACCATATCTTGTATATTGTTGTGAGGAGGAATGCGACAGGCTTGCTTCCACTTTGATACTACCAAAAGTATTTTCTGCTTGAAGCGCATTAATCCATAAATCCTTTCCATACAATTCGCGATCTTCTGTATAGTCTACATTAGTACCACTAAAACTCATTTGAATCTGATTATTAGCTTGATCCGTAAGATTACCGGCATAAGTATTTTGTAAAACTATTTTACCATTCGGGAGACGATAATCCAATATAAGACTCCCGCCGCTGGTTTTCGCACGATTAACATCATACTCAAAGTTGGCACCATCTTGTTATGTAAGTAGCCTGACCGAATGCGTTCCCCTCAGGAGTTGTCCCAAGGAATGCAGGTGTGATGCGGGCAACCTGGTTACCGCCATCAGAACGGTCTGCATTTGCCTGCAAAAAAACGCCAAGTTTATCGTCTAAGAAACGGTTACTAATGCTTGCCCAAAACTTATAATTATCCGCGACATGATCCTGGGAATTGTAATTCCCTTGCGTCAGCGCATCAAAATGAATACCCGATGGGGCTTCCCTCAATCTTAAATTAACCACACCACCGATTGTATTGGCATCCATATCCGGCGTAAGCGCTTTTATTACTTCAATCCCGGAGAGCAAATTCGAAGATATGAAACCAAGATTTGTCGAACGATTGTTCATATCGGTTGAAGGTAATTCAATACCATTTATAAGTACTTGATTTAATTTAGCCTGAACACCTCGAATTACTACCTGGTCACCGTTCATTAGAGAAACTCCCGGCAGTCGGCTGAGTGCTGTTGCGGCGTTATCATCCGGTAATTGATGAATTTTTTCAGCAGAAACAACATTTATTATTGTATTTGATGTTAGCTGTTGGTTTATTGCACTACGCTGCCCCATAGCTTGAGCAGTAACCACTACTGGTGTACCCTCGACAACTTCACTTGGTATTGCTACATTAAGTTCAAGAGTTTTTCCGCCTACAACATTTATTTCTATTTCGGCTGTTTTATAACCTATATAGCGTATCAAAATTTTATAAGAACCTGCAGGAACTCCGGGTATTTTATATTTACCTGCTGCATCTGTGGCTGAACCTAAACTTGTACCATCTAAGAAAACATTAGCTCCAAATAAACTCTCGCCCGTCGTTGAGTCAGTAACAACTCCCTGAATTTGTCCAGTTCCATCTTGGGCTAAGATAATTGATGAAAGGAATAACGGGAGGGAAATAATCAGAAGAAATCTTGTAAAAAGATTCATAGTACTCCTCACTTGTATTTTTTTTACAAACTAGATATTACTAAGGTTCGCTTCGTGTCTATATTGTATCTAATCTGCTCTCGGATTACAACTTCAAAAAATATTAATCGTAACATACGTGAACCGGCATTAACTTTTTTTTGAACCGTTTCAACATAATAAAGTAAATATAAAAACACAAGAGAAAAGCACTTTTTTTAAAAAAATTATTCCAGGAAATAGGGATTAATTTTTCCATATAAGTAAGCCAGTTTTCATTAAAATCAATTTTATTTTTTAGATAAGTTTCTGTTTACTTTATTAATATCATTTTTTTAGTTTGTGAAAATTTATCTGCAATTATCCTGTAAAAGTATAATCCTGAAGCATACCCTTCGGCATTCCATTGTCTTGTATAAGTACCCGCAATTAAACTTTCATTTACCAGTGTAGTTAATTCATCTCCTAATATATTATAGATAATTATTTTAACATTAGCAGCTTCAGGTATAGTAAATTTTATTCTCGTAGATGGATTAAATGGATTTGGATAATTCTGTTCAAGTTTGAAAGACTTTGGAACCGTTTCATTATTAACTTGAACATCCGTTGTTGTTTTCTCAGGCAAAGTTATTTCCCAAAGTTTCGGAGAAGGATTTGGTGGATACTGCAAACCTGTTTCAACCACGTAAAGTTTTTTACCTAACATTTCAATTCCAAGTGGTGAGTTAAAACCAGAAATCAATCTTGTAACTACTGCGGTGTAATTACTATCATTTTTAATAAGAGAAATATGCAGCAGGTCCTGGCTTGTATCTCCTAATGCGGTTATAAGTCCGCTGCGCGAAAAAGCAACAGCAAAAGCTCCTCCACACAAATCCCCGGCAAGTGCAGAATCTCTATCAAATATAATTGCATCAATAGAACGGTGAGCTGTAAAAGTATATATTGTATCACCAAGCTGACTTGCATCCTTCACATCCCCGGTTGTTGTATCACGGAAATCATCAGCATCCGGACCAATACTCGGAATTGGTTCTGTAAAAGTTATGCTGTCTGGTGGCGCAGGATAAGTAGAATCACTATAATAAGTTTTATAAAGCATTCCGCCACCGCCACCCCATGCATTGGGACTTAAAAGGGGATCGCTATGTGGATCATAAGGATAATATTGTTGCGGCGTGTTATCACCTCCTATTCTCCAAGGAAAACCATAATGATGTCCTTCACGTAACCAGTTCAACTCCTCAGGATCATCACGGTCATCAGAGTTCTCGGGTCCAAACATATCTCCGTTTGCTGAGTATGCAAAATCGAAAGTGTTACGTATTCCCTCTGCAAAAATATAACCTTGTGAGCGAAGCCATTCTCTGTCATTTTGAAGCATAATATCATTTCCGTCTACTGGAAGCTTTAATATTATATCTGTTAGTCCAACTTCCCTATGCCCCTCACGTTCTTCACCGTGATCTGTGCAGGCACCACTATTGAGATAAAGATACTGACCTGTTGAATCTATAATCATTGCATTCATATCATGATTATAAACATGCCCCCATGTATATGGAACTGTCTCAGCAAGAGTACTCCACGTCCTGTTCTCACTCCCAATTGTATCAGGAATTCCCTTAACTACTCTTCCAACTCCGTATGAACTATTTGTGTCACTTACTTCTATACCCACCAAATACATAGTTCCATCTTTTCCAAATGTCATTCCTAATGGTTCACTCAAGCCATGGTCCGCAGTTGTATAAAGAGTAGCTAATGTTGCTGTTCCGTTGTTGTTTAAATCAACACGTTTAATAACTCCATCATTTTGCAAGATGTACATATGTTTGGTCACAGAATCATATTTAATTCTTACAGTAGCACTACCAACATTGGCAAGTGATCTAATAGTTATGTCCGAACGTTCCGGGGTAGGTTGAGCATTTGTATTTACAACAAATACAAAAAAACTAATAAACAAAAAAGGAACAATCATACGGTTCCTGATTAAATAACGACATATTATATCTCCTTATTTTTATACCTAAACGGATTGTTAAAAGAATAATAATTTAGTAAAGTTAAATTTTCATTTCTCGTTAACTGTGCCTAATTAGCAAAATATAATTAGGCAGTTTCCTGATAGACAAGTTAATTGAGATTTTTAATCAAAGATAATTGTTTTTTTTCCGAATACCAAAACTCTATGATGGGCATGATAATATAATGCACGTGCAAGTATCAATCTTTCTAGGTCTCTGCCTTTTCGTATCAGATCACTAACGGTATCTTTATGAGAAATACGAATAATATCCTGCTCTATTATCGGACCATCATCGAGAACTTCTGTAACATAATGGCTTGTTGCACCAATAATTTTCACACCTCTATCATAAGCTTGCTTATAAGGATTGCTGCCTGCAAATGCCGGCAAAAAAGAATGGTGAATATTTATAATTTTATTTGTATAGGCACTTATAAATTTCGGAGTTAATATCTGCATATAACGGGCAAGTACAACTGCATCAATTTTATTTTCTTTAAGTAATTCTAATTCCTTTTTTTCCTGTTCATCTTTATTATCTCTCGTAACGGGAAAAACATAAAAAGGTATTCCATGATAATCCGCAAGCGGTTTAAGAACTTCATGGTTGGAAATAATTAATGGAATATCTATATTGAATTCACCGAGTCTTTGTCTCCATAATATTTCCTGCAAACAGTGGTCATATTTGGAAACAAATATAGCAACCCGGAGATTCTTACCTGTAAAATTGATTTTCCATTCTGCATTAAATTCTTTTGCCAAAGGTGTTAATGCATTTGCAATCTCAGAAACTGGTATTGAAAAATTTTTCATATCCCATGCAATACGAACAAAAAAATGTTTTTCATTCGTATCAACGTGTTCATCCAGATCAAGAATATTGCCACCCCGTTCAAACACAAAATGAGAAATCCTGGAAACCAGCCCCCTTCTGTCCCCGCAGGACAATAATAAAATCGCGGATAAATCATTTTCCATAAATATAGCTACTTTAAATGTTTTCAAATTCTTATCTAATCAATTTTTTTTACAAACTGTCCCCCGCCGTACTGCTCAAGTTGAAAGCCAGTGACATTTCCATCTTTATCTTTTTTAAAATGTACTTTTAAATACATACCTGTAGCATAGAAATCTATTTCACTTTCAGCATTAACAATAATTTTTGTCCCCCCAGGTTCTTCAGCAACAAGATGACCTTCTTCTTTATTAATTTTGATTTTAAATTGAGGATTGATTTCATAGGTTCCCACGTATTGATCTAAAATATTATCACTAAGCGTTAACGGATTTATTTTGAAAGCGAACTGCAAACCTCTCGAATATCCTTCGGCTTTACCTCCCGAATGACCAAAACCATCCAGCACAAAAGTTTTTAATTCTAATCCTTTATAATGTTTCTCTTTTAAATTGTCCGCAAATTTCTGGAATGAATTAACATCTTCATATCCGCCAACAGCCATAGAAAGTCTTACCGGAATTTCGGAACCAACTTCTGCATATTTCTTTTCATAAGAATTGATTATTCCATTATCCCATCCAATAGCCGGACTTGTTAAAACATAATGATTGAATAAACTGGTTTCGTTAAACAATGCATACAACGTAAATAATCCTCCGAGTGAACTTCCCATTAATGTTCTTTCACCCGGTTTTGTTCTGAATCTTGAATCGATAAACGGTATCAATTCCTTTTTTATGAATGAAAGAAATTTTTCTGCACCACCGGAAATTGGCGATTGCATAGTTTTAGTCGGTGTAAAATCTCTCGATCTTAATAAATCAGGATTAGGATTAACTCCTCCCCAGGTTATGCCTACAACAATAGCTGCCGGGATAAATCCATCAAAATATTCCTGCCCATAAATTGAATTGAGTAAAGTAAAATCCCACTGGGCATCGAGAAGATAAATTACTGGATAAGATTTGTTATCATCAAAATTTCCGGGAAGGTTTATATAAAGATCGTAATCCTGGTTAACGATTGAAGAATGAATCTTCAATAATTGAGTACCCGCTATTTTAACTTCTGGAATTGAATCGTTACTTTGCTGAGCATAAAAATTACTCCCCATCATAAAGAATATTGAAACAAACAACATTAATATTTTTTTCATTTAGATAACCTTTGTTTTAAATATTTAACAAGTCCGATTAATTATTTTTCACAGATAGATTAAAACTTTCCGGCGGTCCCAAGTAACTTGGCTTAAGTCCTCCGGCATCAATAACTATTTTCTGAAGGACGACATCCGGATCTACCATCCAGAATTTTAATATATGGATACCTGGTTTATCAATATTATGTTTTGATTCTTCTATATTAATATTATTTGCAACCCACATATTCCACAGAGGATCATGGTTCAAATCCGGAGGATTTGGATTTGATGTCATATTAATTATTTGAGGAGTTTCATCATCGAAAGAAATTGCGTAACGCATTCCTTTGGGATTATTATTAAAATTCAAAGTAGGCGAGAAATAAGCTTTAACAGTAACTTCACCTTTACTGAATAAATAAGTTTGATATTCTAAATGCGGACTGTTATTCCCCGGAATTTGTTCTTCAGATGTTACTGGAACAGGAGTAACCGCTGAAAGAGTTCTGCCTAAGTTTGGAATTACTTGCCAGCTAACTCCCGCACTATCAACTTCATTTGTAAAGTGAGCAGCTTCTATAGACACATATCCATTGCTTTCAAAAAAACCTTTGACTTCATTACCTTCGGGAAGAACGGGACTTTTAATTATAGCTTGTATAACAACCTGGCCTCCTGCAGAACTTGTAATAGTAATCGGTACTTCAGTTACACCGTCCGGAACTCTACTCCAGCTTATACTAATCCATAACCTGTCTTCGGTTTTTATTTTGCCACTTGTTTTAGTAATTATAACCCACGGTTCACCAGGCTGAATAGAATAGAAAAAAGGAGTACTCCCCTGGTTAAATATCTCTATATAATATGCCTGACGATTAAATCTATCAAATTCAGGTAGAGTTAAAGTACTATCTTCAGGATACCATTTTTCAGAACCTTGAATTGCAACTCCCATTTTTGCTTCAGTTGGAATATCAATTTGTTTTACTTCGGGCATATTATTTTGATCAGGTTGCTGCCAGTAAGTGTAACCAATATGAGTTTGGTCCATCATATGATCCCACTTTCCGTTTGCCATAGTTTTATTATAGTAATTAGAAAGTTCCGCATCTTTATTAAATAATTCTTCATCTAACTTTGCGAGATTATTTGTTTCAACTCTTCCCTGTTCTGCATAAAGATGATTTTTTGCTGCAGTAACATAAAGCTCGTTCAAATTTGCACAAGCTTTTACCGGATACAACACAAGTTGGTAAAATGCATCTTTATATTCTTCAGGAAGAGATTCATAAATTTGTTCTGCTTTTATAGCAAGCTTGTTGTAATCACTTACAACAATTTCTGCTTCAAGATAATTAGTTAAACTAAAAGTTTTCGGAGATAACAATTCCGGTTTTCTCCGTGAATTATATTTTGTGTATTTAGAAATAATATTGGCTATCTCATTAGAATATTTTTCTCCGAACTGTTCCTCAGCCCAACTTTTATAATAGTCGGGTAAACTTTCTGCAGGATATTTTTCCGGGTTCCATGCATAATCTAAAAAGAAACTAATCGGGAATTCCATTGGTTTAAGATCACCAACATTAACAATCCAGATTCTATCAGCCCCATATTTATAAGCAAGACGCATTTGTTCCCATGTTCTTTCGATCTGATTTGTATTAAGCCATTTGTAGTTTCTTGGTCCTCCGACATAATCAAAATGATAATATATTCCATATCCGCCTTTACGCGGGTTTGCATTCAACTTAGGAAGCTTTCGGATATTTCCCCAGTTATCATCACACAATAATAAAGTTACATCGTCAGGAACTCTCATTCCTTTATCGTAATACTCCTGAACTTCTTTGTAAAGAGCCCAAACCTGGGGGATAGTTGTAACATCTTTGCCTGTAACATCAGCAAGTATTTTCCGCTGATCCGAAATTATTTTTTCCATTAATCCAATGTTAGAAGTTTCACTCATTGCTTCGTCACCGTTTCCGCGCATTCCTAAAGTAACTATACTTTCATACGAGTTCATTCGCTTAATGCCTTCTGTCCAATATTCTCTAAGAGTGCTGTCATTTGTCTGGTAATTCCAATCACCGTGTTCATACTTTTGCCATTCCTTCCAGGATCGCATCATAGGTTCATGATGTGAGGTTCCCATTACTATTCCATATTCATCGGCAAGCTTTTGATTTAGTGAATCATCATCATCAAAATTATTATCCCACATAGCAGGCCAGAGATAATTTCCTTTTAAACGAAGTATCAGCTCAAACACATGTTCATAGAATTCATGATTAAGTCCCCCAAATTTTTCTTTTGCCCAACCGGACAATGCTGGCGCTTCATCATTTAGAAAAATACCCTCTGTATTTTACTTTTGGTTCTCCTGTTGTATAACCGACAGGTAAAACATAAACATTATCTTTCTTTTTAACAGGAACATCTGCCCACCAGTACCAGGGAGAAACACTCCAATCTTTTCGGAAAGATCGAACATACCATAAATAGTTCCCCGTTTATCGCTGCCGGTAATTACCAATGCATGGTCAACATTTGGGAAAGGATTTTTAACTACCTGAATTAAAAATGTTTCCCATTTCCCTTCAATATCTTTAACATCAAGTTTTTTATCTTTTACAAGCTGATCTATTAATGAATTTTTCCCGAGTGTTCCTATCAGAATTATTTCTTTCCCTTCAGGTGTTTTTTCCGAAGAAATAGTTGAGAGTGTAGGTTCAGCATTTGTTACATTCCTAATATCTGTCTGAAGTAATTTTGCAACAAGCATTACTCCTGGATAATCTTCCGGACTAACAAATAAAGGTGAGGATTTGCCTGCTTCAGAAAGTGTAAAAGCTCCTTCACTTTTTTCTGTAGTTATGTATGAATCATTAGGTTCGGCAAAATTTTTGTTGGTATTAACCAAGCCGGCGAGAAAGAAGAATAAGATAAAAAAGAAGCATCTGTTCATTTTATCAATCTTCATAAAAAATTTTTTATTCATTTTGAATTACTTGACATAATTAATAAAAAATTTACCTTAAAATTATCAGTTCTAAATGGCGAAGCCGGCAAACCTTCTTTATTATATAAATTAGCCTTTTCAGGATTATCTGCCCAGGCATATCTTACTGCAACAGGGTTTCCTATTTTATCATTCCATACAATTACTTTATCATCTTTTATTTTTGCCTTTGCCCAAACAAAATGTTTATCTTTTCCTGCTATAGCAAAATATTTAAGATCTTCCCTACCTTTCGCAACCAGACCGGTTCCAGTGTGCGTAAAAGATAATACTATTTTATTTTCTTCAATTTTCATTGATTTATAAATCGGACCGGAATAAACGACATCATCACTGTAAGCTATTTTTTCTGCCGCGAGTGCGAGCCTGTCTCCAACATCTTTTTTATCAACCGGATGAATATCATTCCATTCACCAATATCGATTGCAACCGCCATTCCTGTATTTGGCAAAGATAAAGTTTTTAGCTGGGCTTCACGCAACAATGCCCAGTTGCTTTCGGTGGGTTCACTTTTGGCTTCCATAAAATTAGGAAGTTGAACAAATAAGAAACGGGAAACTTCCCTCGTCCCATTTATTTCTCCAATCACTAATCATTGCGGAAAAAAGGCTGAAGTAATCTCCCGGACCTATCCGCATTTGATTCTCCCTGGTACCAGATTGCTCCTTTAATTTTATAATTAATCAGCGGAGCGATCATTGCGTTATATAAGCCGAGGGGTTTCCATCTTATAAATGTCTGGCTTTCCAACTGAGGCATAATATCACCGACTTTGAACTTCCATTCTCCTTTTAAATCGACAGTATCAGTTTCTGTTTCAATTTCATAAGGTTTATCTAAAACAAAACCTCCGCTACCCGCACTATTAATCACTCGAATGACAATAGTGTTTTCCCCTTCTTTCAAAATGCCAGGAGGGATATTATATCTTCTTCGGGGATAAAGGTATGTTGTATTCCCGATAAATTTTCCATTTATAAAAACTGAATCTGCATCAACAATTCTTCCTAAAATAATTTTAGCTTTTTTCCCAACCATAGTTGCCGGTATGTTTACTTTTTTTCTAAACCATACAACTCCATTAATGGGACCAACTTTTGTATCAGTCCAATAACCCGGAATTTTCATAGTCAACCATCCTGATGTATTTAAAGACGGATCACTCCAAATATTACTTGCGTCTTTATATCCTTCATCTATTTTCGATGATAGATTGTACCAATCATTTATTCTTCTATTGTCACTCGCTTCTATTTTTTCAATTAATAAACTATCTCTATATATGCGAGCTTCGTTATAATATGCGGGAAATGATTTCAATGCCTCTTCACTTATCCATGATTCTACTGGTGAACCGCCAAGACTGGAATTAATCAATCCAATCGGCACTTTATATTTATCGTAAATTGCTTTCCCGAAAAAATAAGCTACAGCAGAAAAGTTAACTACATTTTCCGGATTCGCAATTTTCCATGATCCGGATTCTAGATTTTTTTGAGCAACATTAAAATCATATTTCTGCGGTACGTGGAATTCTCTAATATATTTATTCGTAGAGTTAGCTATTTCTTTTTTATATACCCAATCAAACGATCCGAGCGAATGTTCCATATTAGATTGACCTGAACAAAGCCAAACGTCCCCAATCATAATATCATTAATTGTAATAGAGTTGCTTCCAATAATTTTCATAACATAAGGTCCGCCGGCTTTCAAATCAGAAAGTTCGACATCCCAGTTTCCTTTATCATCGGCTTTGGTTAGAAAGATCGATCCTAAAAAGTTAACCGAAACATTTTCATTACTAGATGCCCAACCCCAGATTTTTATTTTGGCATCCCGCTGTAATACCATTCCATCACTAATAAGCCTCGGTAATCTAACCTGGCTGTAAGAGGAGATTGATATAAAGAGAATAAAGTAAAATAAAGTTTTAAGTTTTGTATTTGTACTCATACAATAAAATCCTATTTATCTTTCTACTTAGACACAGATAAATTATCAACAGTTGTCGATTAATTACTTAAATAACAATGGTGCTATTTCATATAAATCATGTCTCCACACTGGCCATGCATGTCCTCCTGGATAATCATCATATAAATATTTAATATTCATCTCATCAAATTTAGAACGCATAACCTGACAGTTATTATAAGCTATATCTTCTTTACCTCCAATACCAACCCACACAAGTTTTAAGTTGCTTTTGATCTTATTAATATTTTTTCCCATTAATTCATACTGTGCATCCGCAAGATCCTTTTGCATCGGTAATATCCAGCCGGAACTAAAAATTCCAAGGTATGAAAATAAGTCAGTATTGTTCATTCCGACATAAAGAGTTTGTATTCCACCCATTGATAATCCTGCAAGCGCACGGTTTTTTGAATCTGTTTCTACACGGTAATTTTTTTCAACAAATGGAATAACACACTGTTTCAATTCCGATTCAAACATCTTTAAAACCCTTTCACCGAAACCTGCGAAATCGGTATTAGTATTTCCATCGGGCATTACAATAATCATAGGTTTTGCCTTTTTCTCAGCTATCAGGTTATCAAGAATTAAATCAGTTTTACCCTGCATTGCCCAACCTGTTTCATCCTCGCCACCGCCATGCAAAATATACAGCACCGGATATTTTTCATTTGTATTTACATCATATCCTGCAGGGGTATAAATATAAAATTGACGCCAACTATTAAAGACCGTAGAGTAATATCTTTCTATTCTTATATCTCCATGAGGAACATCTTTTAATGCATAAATGTCATCTCCTTTAAATGGTATTTCAATACCACTCGCCATCCGTCCCATTCCATAAAATGTTTCACTGGCAGGATCAGCAACTGCAACTCCATCAATCAGCAGAGAATAATAATGAAAACCTTCACTCACAGGGTCAGTTGTTGCTTCCCAAACGCCAGCAGTGTCTTTTACCATATTGTACTTCTTTACTAAATCGATTTGAACTTTTTGAGCATCCGGTGCTTTGATCTGAAAAACTACTCTGTTATCTGGAAGAATGCGGGGATATTTAGCCATCCTCACGTTAGTTGAAGCCGGCATCCCTACAACACTGTACTGAGAAAATGTTGAAACATCTACTGGTTTAAAAATAAGTTGTGAAAACATATACAAGCCGTTTTTCCAAACTTTAAATTCGTGTACTCCAGGTTCGATGTAAAAAATATGCGGAACATCGTTAGCTTGTAAATAATCGTGAGTCCGTTTACTGAATGTAATTAAGCCATCATCGGCGCCGCACGAAATCCATAGCAGCTTCAATTTCTTTTTTGCTTCATCCGGATCTGGAAGTAATTCTTTAGGAGGTTTAGTATTAGGCGCAGCCGAGAAACTTCCAATCCATGCAAATGTATCCAGATTGCCCAATCCAAAATTCAATGCCTGTCCACCTCCCATTGATAGACCTGCTATTGCTCGGTGTTCACGATCTGAATAAACCGGATAGTTTTTTTCAACAAATGGAATTAAATCATTAAGCAAATCTTTTTCGAAAGTTGCGAATGCCTGAACCTTGTCAGGAGCCATAATATTTCCTACGGCACGGTCGTCCTTCATTGCCCTGCCGTTAGGTAAAATAACTATCATCGGTTCAATTTTATTTTCGGCATAAAGATTATCCAGAATAACCTGAGGATGACCCCCATTAAGCCATTCATGCTCATCGCCACCAATACCATGCAAAAGATAAAGTACCGAATACTTTTTATCTTTTGAATATCCGGGAGGAGTATAAATCAAAAATTTTCGTTTTATCCCGACAGTTTTTGAGTAGTAATAAAAAGAATCAATTTTCCCATGCGCTATATTAGCACGCAAACTGTCAAAACCTGCAGGTGCATGCCTGATAATATTCTGTGCACCGGAATATCCGTTAAACACAAATAAAATTGAAATCAAAATGAATAATCGTTTCATTAATTTTCCTTTTTTAAATTTAAGAACCTTTATTTTTTAAAAGTTTACAAAGATTTATTTTTCGGATAACTTGCTCATCTTGTTTTTCATTATAAACATTTCCAGATTTCACCAAACAAATGCTATTTAAGAATTTTTTTTCGTTTCATATTGTCTTTATTCCGCATCTATAAAATAAAAGTGTCTACTTTATAAAAGTTTACATCCAAAAATATTTTTCCAATGATTAACATAGAAAGCATTTCTTATAAATATTTGCTCTTTCGTTTTAATCAATTCTTTATTGTAGTGAAATTACTAATTCAGAGACATGTAAGAGTCGAGAAAAAACTCAATAAAAATACAAAAGTTTCCTGTTGCTGTAAAGATTAAAAAAATCTTATCATGTTTTTAATTGTTTTTTCATTTTTCGTTATCCCTTTTCCTTATTTGTGTTATTTGAACACAAATAATAAATTTTATACAGAAATTTTATTTCAATCATTTATACTCCATAATAAACCCGTAACTGTAAGGTTTATTCCCGTCAATTGTATATTTATCCAAAGTTCTTGCACCCCATGCATCGTTGCCGCCGACCCCATGAATATTCAAATCGATATTCAGATTTATAAAATCGCGATCCGGCAATTCATAGCCATGATTTGCGTTTTCCAAATCGTCCTCGGTATAAGACCACGCACGGAAACAGAGCGGCTGCAAACCTGTTACTCTAATTCCTTCTTTATATTGGTTTAAAAAGGTAAACCAGCGAACATCGCAACGATTGGAATTATCTTGGGGAGCAACATAATCCGTTATAAAATTTTTGAGTTTCAATTCATTCAATCCAATAAGGTAACCGGTTTTACGATCGGGGTAATTTTCATAGGGCCCGCGTCCGTACCAATTAATCATACTCAATGTTGACGGCAATCTCATTCGCATACCAAACTTCGGCAAGAGAGGAATGCTCATTGAATCAGGGGAATAAGCTGCTTCAACCTGTACCTTGCCGGTTCCACTGATGGAATAGATTAATTTATACGAAGCTCCTACCGTGGGAAGTTTTATATTGAATCTAATAACAGCAAGCCCAGGAAGTTTTTGGATTTGAACATTTTTTACTTGCCGGGCATCTCCTGCATTTTTCCATATTCCAAGACGATTGTTGTAACCGTTTCTCTTTTGGTTATCATTGGCTGGTTTCCAAAAATAAGGTTCTAGACTGCCTTTAAGTAATTCGGTGTTATTAAGTAACCAACTTATTAGCGCCCCGTTGGTTTTATCAAAAATAAATTTGAAACTGCCTGAACTAACGGTAATCACTGTTGACGTTTCGTTAACATTTGGCATATCACCGGCAGCTTCTATTTTCCGAGGTGTTGAAGTTTTTAAAACAAACTGTTCACGCGCAACAGTGAAGCCGGTTTCTGCCCACAAAGTTTTTTCTTTTAATTGTGCAAATAGGTTTAGAATTATTTCATCATTGGTATTATTAAATTCCTTTGGCAATTCGATTGCAACTTCCTGCGACAGCCCCGGGAAAAGCCGAGGACAGTTTATCAATCCTGTTTTTATAATTTTTCCGTTGGAAAGAAATTCATAAACAAAATCGAATTTATCAGAGGAAATAAAATCGTAACGGTTTAATATCTTTACTTTAAGTGGATTCGTGTTCACCAATGTAAAATCAAAATTCTGGTAAACTTTTTGTACTTGGTAATAATGTGGATGAGGAACTCTATCCGGTCCTATTAATCCATTAATACAGAATGCGCCATCGTTCGGCTGATCGCCAAAGTCACCGCCGTAAGCCCAATATTCGTCATCTTTAAGTTTTAAATCGGATGGATTACTGCTGTACCTTAATGGAGAACCGTCTATTTTTTTTGCAATTCCCTGATCAACCCAGTCCCAAATTGCAGCACCTGCTATGTTTGAATCCGCATAAATAACATCCCAGTATTCCTGCAGATTTCCTTCGGAGTTGCCCATAGCGTGAGCATATTCACGCATGAAAACTGGCTTGTCCTTTATTCTTTCAGCCAACTTTTTCAAATTGTCGGGACTAATATAACTGTCGTCGTATAGTGCAGAAACGTCTCGTTGAGAATCAGAGAATACAAGTCTTGTCGAGTCAAGTTTTTTTACCGTATTCGCCATAGCAACAAGGTTTTGTCCATGTCCGCCTTCATTACCGAGCGACCATATGATAACGCATGGATGATTTTTATCGCGTTCAACCATTGCAACAACCCTTGCAACGTGTGCTTTTTTCCAAAGAGGATTATCTCCCAATTCTTTATTCCCGATTCCGTAGCCATGGGATTCCTGGTTTGTCTCATCCATTACATAAAGACCATACTCATCACACAATTCATAAAACATCGGGTCGTTTGGATAATGACTTGTGCGAACCATATTTATGTTTGCCTGTTTCATTAATTGAACATCGCGGATAACAGTTTGCCTGTCAACATACTTACCGGTTCGCGGATGATGTTCGTGTCGATTTACCCCTTTCAACTTTATTGCTTTACCATTCACATAAAAAACATTTTCCTTAACTTCAATCTTCCTCACTCCAAAACGCCAATGTAGGATTTCAAGTATTTCATTTTTGTTATCTTTTAATTTGATCTGTAATCCATACAAGTAAGGTGTTTCAGCAGACCACAATCGAGGTTGATTAAAATTGGTTTTCAGTTCAATAAGATTTTCTGAAAGTTTTTTAAAATTAATTGCTTTCGAAAGTTTGATGTCAACAACTTTTCCGGTTGTTGAATATCCTGAAATTACTGCTTCAACATTCAATCCTTCTGTGTTCTCATTCGAAGTATTATCGACATTCACTTTTATATTAACGGAAGCATTCCTAAAATTTTTACCCGGTTCCGCATTTACCGAAAAATCACGTATAAAACATTTCGGTCGGACAATTAAATCAACGTCCCTAAAAATTCCACTCAACCGCCACATATCCTGATCCTCAAGATAGCTTCCATCGCACCACCTGTATACTTCAACAGCAAGCTTGTTTTTGCCAGGATGAATATATTGAGTAATATCAAATTCAGCGGGCGTCATCGAATTCTGGCTGTAACCGACTTTTTTTCCGTTTATCCAAACGTACATCGCGGAGCTTACACCACCGAAGTGCAGAAAGATTTGTTTGCTAGCCCATTCATCCTTAACGTGAAAAAAAGTACAGTAGCTTCCAACTGGATTTCTATCTTTATAAACAGTGTAATTTTTCGGCGGTTCGCTCGTTACTCTTGGCTCATCTCTTTTAAAAGGATATGTAATATTTGTGTAAATAGGTATTCCAAAGCCCTGCAATTGCCAATTGCCGGGAACGATAATATCATCCCAATTTTGTACCGAATAATTATCCTCATAAAACCTCTCAGGTCGTGACTGCGGATCGGGAGACCATTTGAATTTCCATGTGCCGTTTAATGAAACAATTTCGGGGTTATTAGCTTTCTCACTTGAAAGGAATAGAGTTGCATGCGGTTTTTCTTTGTTTATGCCAATAACTTCAGGATTCTCCCAATCATAATTTGTTTGTGCATTAAGTTTATTGATACACAAAAAAATAATTACATAAAAAAATTTAATAAATAAATACCTTCTCAACCGCGACATTGTTTTACTTTCTTAAAAGAGCCCTTGAAAAAAAATCAATAATATAATGGGTTTGGTGAATTAAAAATTTTTTAAAAATTATTATAATAGTTTCCAAGGTTAATAAGTTTATTACTAACGTTTTCATTGATATTACTTTCAATAGTTTTTTGTTTAGAATATTTCCCGAAACTAAATTCAAATACTTTACATTGGCTAATTATTATAAGACAAACTTACAATCAAAGTTTAGGTACACCGAGACTCTTCTGTAAAATCATTACAAGGTCATCTGCGTTATTGGGTTCGGGTATGACCCAACGCGAATTGAAAATCAGTTTGGGAACGCCGCCGTTTCCACTCTGGATTGTCTGACCATAAATTCTAATGCATGTTTGCATATACTGTTTTAGCCAGGGATTGTTCAAAGCGGCATTAAACTTTTCCTGACCTACCAATTCAACCGCTTTATTTCTAGCGGACTCGAGGCTTCGCGGACGCCAACTAGCTCCAGTTTCAAACGTGAACATCCAGTTGTCGAAAGCAGGAAACATATTGCGGTTAACCACCCAAACTGCCAGACCAATCTTTGCCAGCTCACAGGAGTTTTTGAATTCATCCACATCCCGTGGAATATAAGGGTTGCATTGGGTATTCAATGGTGTCGGACACAGTGCGAAAGCAAGCTTATCATCATATCGGCGAACTGCCTCATCTAACATTAAATGTAATTGCTGACAGTGAGGGCAATTATAATCAAAGAGTAACGTAACAATATATGGGGCGTTAGAAGATCCGATCATCGGTACTGTGTGGTAATCGATGACCGGCAAGTTATCGTGTGACTCGCCATTGCTATATATGGCTGAAGAATTAAAGCCAACCTGACAGGCTGCCATGATACCCGCTAAAACCAGACCGATAAGAGTCAGGCCCAATGCTCGCATAGATTTAACAATACGCTGTTGAGGAGTTTGTAAAACGGTTTGATACAATGAGAAATCTGTCTGCGGAATTTCGTTTGTGTGATTGTCGAATTCTTTTGTTGCTCTCCAAATAACTATAACAGTTAAAAGCATAGCGGTTATGTGCGTAGTCATGCAATAGAAGCAAAATTCCTTAATTACCCATTTCTGTAAGATAGTGAACCAAACGGCACTTCCGGCGACCGAACCGACAAGTATTAACATCGCACTCCATGCTAAGTGTCGGATTGATTCTTCTGTCGTCGGACCAATAAAAAGACTTGCAATAAACAAAGCAAGGTAGGCTCCCAATGCTAAACCACTGATTGGTAATACTCCTCCAATCATCGACCATTGACTATTGAGCACCCGATCGCAAGGGCTTCCACCGCTGCATCCTATCATCGATCCGCCCTCTAAATAATGCCAGCTAAGCATGGCGCTCAATACCAGAGCCAGCACATTCAATCCCATCAATATAAAACGCCACCAAGGCCAAGACCGTTGAAGACGAGTCCTATCTTGGTAAGAAACCAAAGTTCGATCCTCCCTTACGTTGAAAGTAGAAAACCCAGCGGTACCTGGTCTTCTATTGAGCCGCGGAGTAGTATAGAAATTTTAACAAAGCCGGTTGATGTTTTCACTAAGGTTTCCTAAAATATTGATTTGGTTCACCTGGTGTAGGGACATTGTTGGCAACCTGTGTACCACTATCATGCACTCTATTCAAAGGTGTTGCTAAGGTTATACCACTACCAGAGACCTGCACACCTGCGTCGTGTGCTTTGGTAAGCGGCATGGCGACAGTGATAGAGTCAATTGGCCTGATATTGCGGCTGCCAAAACGAGGGCGTCCGACAGTGATGGAAGATACAACTGCCTTTTCATGGTTTGCACCACTGTCTATAGTGATGGTCTGACCGACGCTAAATCCTTCTACGCTAGCTACAGGGATAACTGTAGCACCTGCATCTGTTGCAGTATCTACAGTGGTGCCTCCTGCTGTACCAATAGTTGCGATAATAGCAGTCTCGCTATTTAAGCCTGTACCAATGATAATCCTCTGACCAATGCTAAAATCTGACACACTAGCGACTTTAATATTATTCGAACCGACAACTGATACTGCAGACAGAGTAGTCATGTTCTGCAACAGAAAATCACGACCATTATTGTCTCCATCGGCACCGTCCGGGTATCTACCAGCACTCCTATTGGGCTGAGTTGTGGAAGAAGAAAGCCACCACCTGAAGCCTCTGCTCATACCAGGGGAAGGTACACTAGATCCGTTCTCCCCAGTTCCAGAAGCAGCTTGATAACCTTCTGCTGCCCATGGATCTACGAGTCCACCATAATTTAGACCATCAACAATATTACCAGAAGCATCATGTAGCACAATACTACCTGCATTAGAAGAAAGTGTGGGTCCTCCGAACCACTGGTTGGGCAACGGAGTTCCCTGATAACCGGCAGTTATAACCTTTTGATCATGCACTACCGCATTGATCGCATGGTTCCTGTTTAGAGGTTTGTCAAGCATAATACCGGTACCAAGTGGTAGAACAGGTTCGTTACTTGAGTGAGCGAATATCGTTGCCGGCTCGAAGCTGATTCCCGTTCCTCTTACGCTAAAAGGTATATTAGACGAATGATTGAATTTCAACGGCTCAGCTATGTCGAGTCCTGTACCAAGATCAGTTATAGGACCATTAAAATTGCTACGAACGGACTGCGAGCCGACACGTGTCACAATAATAGTTTCAATCCCATGACCTTTGCTGTCAATATCTAACCTGATTCTGTCACCAACTGAAATGTTAGTTACGGAAGACACTTTTATATTGGTGTCACCGGCTTTTGCGTCTGCGGTCAGATAGGCTTGTGTACCCGGTTTACCGACTTTGGTAATAGTAACTACCTCGTATTTCTCAATAGTTTGAGCAACGGTAGGATAAGTCGCACCATAGCCGATAGCCATTTTCTGACCAACCTCGAAACCATCTACACTCGTTACTGGAATGTTAGTCGACCCTTTAGGGACTGTTATCACTGGGCCATCAGGTAGTGGTTGCCACACAGTTGTAGGAGTGCCTGACTCAATTGGAAATCTTCTACCGAACCGAGATGGTGACTTTGGCTCTCCCAAACCTGCCGCCGAACCAATACTTACAATTTTGCGAATCTCCTTAGCAGAACCGTTGTCTACTTCAATTTTATCTCCAACCGACATGCCTGTAGTATCTCTGACGTAGAGAGTAGACTCTCCCTTTTTAGAAGGAATTGCCAGTCCAGAGTTAGACAGACCGAACAGGTAGAAACCGTGCGCAGTAAGTTTTGTTCCTGCTGGAATCTTTACTGATGAAAAAATAGGTAATTGAGTTGGGTGGTGAGTTAATGTCCAGTTTGAGATATCAACAGTGCTATTGCCGTCGTTATAGAGCTCGATAAATGAGTCCGTTGAGTTGTCTGGAGAACCAGCACTAATACGAAATTCATTAATTTTGATCGGGTTAACATTGCGCACTTTTTCTAACGTTATCTACAGATTGTTTTTTCCCGTTCGAGTTCGTCCATGTGGCTTTGCCGATCAGATCGCCGTTGAATGACTTTGACCCAGATGTGACACTAAAAGTTTCACTCACGCTCGCACCAACAGCGATTGGTTCAGCGATCTTTTTTGATGTTTCTTTAGAGTCTAAAACTACTGATTCCCATCCCTCGGGCACAGAAATACTCAATGTAAGATCTTTAACAGGTGCACCGGTAATGTTTGTGAATGTAACAGTAGTGTTCTGTGAAGATCGTGGTGAAAATGTCTGGAGTCCTGGAGGTGTAGCAGTTTCATTCGCCGGGGCAATGTTTAGACCCTGCACATTATATTTTGCAGCTACAATATTTGCCTGAATTTTCTGGTTGGTTTCCTTCGTTGGGAAAGTTCCCGCGGATGTCATTGCTCCTTCATAGAATGTGCCTTGCGAACCGTTGCTGTTGTCGCCACCGTTGCCTAAAAGAATAGCTCCCTGCTTACGCATTGGATCATAACTGTTTCTGTCATTGATAACGCGAGGTCCGTCAAACATAACTTTCAGATCTCCTCGCTGAGCATCTCCGCCCATAGATCTCCAGTGGTGTGGTTCGCCATCTGCCATTGCTGTAACGAAGCGCCAGGTGATACTCGATAAGTCTGCACAGTACTTATCATTTGGAGACTGGTTAACACAGCCCACAAGGTTGTTTTCCTGATCGGTCATAATCCAAGGTCCGGAATCTTGTCCGTGATACCAATAATTGGCATTACCGTAATAAGCGGTTTCCATAGTACCGTCTCCATCGTCACGACTGTCGGTCTCAGCATTGCCGTAGTCGTAACAGCAGCCATTGTTATAGTGATGGCCGTTAATGACCCAATACTGACCCTCGGCCTGATCGTCGACTGCGGTTCCTTTAGCATCATCCAGCCGCAAACCCATACCAGGCTCAATGAAAATTCCATATACATTATGACCCATAATAGTGACCGGTGCCATATCTGCAATCGGAATATTATTAAATCCACCCATAGCCGGACCACTAAATCCACCACGGGGCGCCTGAAGTAGATTATTGCCATTACCTGACTGGTCATAGAGAGTGGTTATCCAGCAGTATGTATTGGCACAGAATGCGTCCTGCTCAGCAGCGTCGGCATATCCTCCTGGGTCACCTTCACTAGGCTGGATCACACCTATGTCCAAGGTCTTGCCGTCCGATTGACGCATAACCTGATAGAGTGGACCGTTATAGGATGCATACAACGCGCGCGTGCTGCTGTGGGCAGCCACGCATGGGCATCCTGCAGCGGCATATATATCACATGGACCTTCCGGTCTTGACGGAATAACATTGTTTCCTGCCCAGGACATTGCAATCATAATCAAAGCGACAGGTAATATTAGCGCCAAAGCGAGAAGGACTATAAGACGATTTTTCTTTTTCATGTTTATTCTTCTATTTTTAGAGAGATTTTCTATTTCGGTTGTATCATATCGAATTTGAAAATTGAAAGGCCAAATAATCTACAAAACAAAATTGCTGTCGTGTTTAAAATTTACTAAAAATAAATGTATTTATTATTGAAGGATCAAAAAATGTTTGATAAATATTTCATCGTTGCATTATCCATAATAATATCGGCTTTGCCTGCGCAACAAAGCGACCAGGTGAAGCTTGGAAAGTTGGAGACCGGTGCAACTGTTTTGTTTATCCGCTCAGTAGAAGGCGATTGGGGTATCGAAATCGAGGGAGGTTCTTCTCAGCGTTTAACTCAACAGAAGCCTGCACAGATAGAAGTTTTTCGAAGCGAAGATAGTGTAAGTCAACTTGCATCAGGATACCAATTGGTAAAAAAAGAAGCGAATATTGTAATAGCGAATGCAAAAATTTCATATGGTGATGAAGCAGAATTTGATGTTGAAGATAGGTGGAGTATTTCAGATGCAGCGTTAACTCTCAATCGAAATGTGAAAGTGACTGGTACAATTGAAAACGCAGGGTTCTATTCTGCTATCAAATTAGAAACTGAACCAACAGTAAAATGGAAAGAAGTTAAATACCTCATTCCCGGTTTGCTTTATGGCGAACCCCATACGCATGATAATGCTCTTGGGGGCAGTTTATATTATGATGCGAAACATTTTTCAATTCGTGAAGATTATTTATCAGCTCCTTTGTTCGGACTTTCATTTAAGGACGGAAACTGGACGGCAGTATTAGACCTCACTCCTAACGGTACAACCACACAGGCGGAAACTACTGCCCCGGCAACAACACCGGTACTAGATGAACAAATTCGGTTTGGGGCTTTAGACGCTCACAAAGTTTCAAATGGTGGAATTGAATTCGGTTTTTGTCTCCCGGGCACAACTTTCGAATTCCCGGGTGGTTTTTGGGGAAATAACCTCAGCGCTTCAACCCAAACCCCAATAATGCGGCGGCGTTATAACCCTGTTAAAGAAGGATTCGCGCAGACTTATAAAGTTGGATTCCGTTTTGGGAAAACTAACTCTTTTCGCGAGATGGAACGAGATGCATGGCGGTGGGCATGGCAGAGTCTTAATCCACAAGTTAAACCCGTAGATATAGAAGTTGTCCGACGCACACTAATCGATCACTTGGCAGACCGCGTCTTTACAGTAGGTGATCGTTCAGGTATCCCTTTTGTGATTGATGCAGTCTCAGGGAAACCGGGTTCATTCCGCCCTGCTTTGATAAAGAAAATGTTTCGTATGCCCAGTGGAGCTGTTGATAGTATAAACAATCAAAATCATGAATTATTTGAGTGGGCAAAATCAATTGGAATTGATATAGACACAACAGCTGCAGAACTTGATATATGGCCGAAGATTGTTATCGGTTTCTGCGGAAAGAACGTTGAGGCAGCAGAACAGTTGATGATGGAGGGTGATTTGGATTCAAGCCCGCGTGGAAAAAGATTAAGGGACCTTGGTACAAAAATTATTGAGAGTCTCATCCGTATTGTACCATCTGCACCTCCTTGTGGAGAAGGTTTTGATATAAGGACCGGAAAAGCTGGAGCTGTTCACAGCGGAACCGGATTCTCCCTTCGCTCATGGGCTGAAGATATGCGTTCAATGATAGATTTGATACGTTATGAACGCGCACATGGACGACAACATCCGGAATGGTATAAATGGGCTAAGGATTATACGGACTGGCTGCTAACACAACAAAGAGAAGATGGTTCTTTCCCCATGACCTGGGTTGATAAAACAGGAACGGTTAAAGATGGAACAACAGGTGTTACAAGTTATGCTGCTGTACCTCTACTGGTAAGAATGAGAGAAGAGACGGGTGATAAGAAGTATCTTAACTCAGCCATCCGCGCTGCTAATTATATTTGGGTGAACTTTGGCAGCAAGTGCGTTTTTCTTGGGGCAACTGGCACACCGACTGTTGCAGATAAAGAATCAGGTATGTTATCAATTGAAGCTTTTCTGGCTTTATATGAAAACACAAAAGAAAAAAAGTGGCTGGATTATGCAAAGACTGCGGGTGACTATACTGAAAGTTGGATTTGGATATGGAATGTACCCATGCCGATAGGTGCTAATTATGAGGACCTTGGATGGAAACCCGGTGTGCCCACAATAGGAGTTAATGGGATTGGATCAAATGATGTTGGCGGCGTTGACGAGTATCTGGATTGGGCTGTACCTACGTACGCTAGATTGTATAAGTACACAAATGACAAACATTACTTGGATGTTGCACGTATTCTTTTGCATGGTACGAAGGTTATGCTGGCACTCCCTGGACGTTCTTATGATTTAAAGGGACCCGGCTGGCAGCAGGAACACTGGCGGATGGGACCGATTAGAGGTATTGGGGCTCACCGTACTTGGCTGCCGTGGATCTCAGTTAACCACTTACACGGCATTATAGGCTTGGAAGAGTTTGATCCGGCTTTATATAAACAACTGTCTAAAGGAAATTAGATTTTTATGTAAACAACATGAGCATTTTTCGAAGTTTTAAAATTCGGACAGCTGCGAAAACAATGGAGCCTCACTCTCATAAATAAACTTCATTATTATGAATAATTGTTTGCGAGTGAAAAAGTCATCTTAAAAATTTCGCAACGATTATTTTCCATATTAATTATTCTTCGTCTGCGGAATTTCATAAGGTACAAGTTGATCTTTAAATTTAACTATGAGTTCTTCCAGAGCTTTAAAATCAGTTTCACCCTGTCTTAACATTTCAACTTCCCAGGTGGGAGGAATTCTCATTGCTGTAAGCTCTGCAGCTTCAAGAAGATTCGCAGCGGTTTCAGCAATATCCAATCCTTCCTTCCATTGCCTGTCCGGATCGTTAAGCCATTTATCGCTCTGATCTACAATCTTTGTAACCCAGCCTTCTCTATCCGGAACAGCCGGAAGAATATCGGCAGTACGTTTACGAAAGAATCCCATAATAGCTGCAGGTATCGAAGGGATCCCGTACGCTGCCGTCCTCATAAAAAACACCATGAACCGGCCCCATCCTTTACGGACAATCATCAATTCCCAGATATACCATCCAACCTTTGCATTCATATGTTCCTGAAGTGTAATATCGTAAGGATTGGCGCGGGCTATACATCCTATTTCACCGTTTATTAACGGCTTATGTACTTTTGCTGCAAATTCCTTTGCCCTATCAATATTATTTCTTATCTCTTCGCGGGTCTGCATATAATCATGGAATTGTAATACATCGACATAGTCCGCAAGTTCAATCATACCATCGACAAAAGCCATCCCTATTGTTACTGGTGTATTAGGGTCAAGCTCGTGAAAAGTTTTTGCCATAAACTTTGCATTTTCAAATTTCCTCATAACCATTTCTTTTGGTTTTGTCGGCCAGTCAGGTTCATTCATAACATCCCAGAATCTTAGACCAGGTTCATTTGAAATTGCATCGACAAGAAACTTAACCCATTCTCTTGCCAACCCACGCTTCGTTGTATCCATCAGCCACGGTCCACTGCCAACAACAGGCATTACTCCTATATCTCTTTTTTGACACTCACGTACGAAATATCTCAACTTTGATTGGAGACCTTCCTTAGCCTCAGCATAAACTGCATAAGGAACAAATACTCTCACTTGATTAAGGTTGAGTTTTTTTGCAAGGTCCAGATCAAAATTAATTGTTGTTGAATCGTAATGTTCCCACCAATCAATATGATGACGCGGAGACACTGCATTAGCCGGGGTATAATTGAAGCCCCTTATAAGAGAAGGATCTCTTGGTCCGGTAAAATCAAATTTTGAATTCTTTTCACCGGAGCTCGCAAATCCTGCCTGCATAAGGATAAATAAAAACAGCGAGGTAAGAATAAACTTTTTCATAATTCGGAAAATTATTTTTGTTATTTAAGTAATTAATATAGTAATCTTATCAGAAAACTATTTGAATATTCTACTAATCAATCCCGTCACTTTTAATGTTGTTAAAATTTTTAAGAAATGAAAACAAAAACAGGCAACCAAAAAATGAAGGATTGCATTTTCTTTACTTTGCCAAAAATTAATTTCTTTGTTTGATGATAGCTTTCCTCTCACGATAGATAACAAAAATTTACCCCGACCCTTTTATTGTTTACTTCTCATAATAGTCGCTTATTGTAAAAGAATCATCTTCTTTGTGCGTACAAAACTTCCCGCCTGAAGCCTATAAAAATAAACTCCGCTCGGCAATTCGCCCGCGTCGAACTTTACTGAATGACGTCCCGCGGTCTGGTGCTCATTTACCAATGTAGCGACGGGTCTTCCAAGGAGGTCGTAAACTATCAACGTGACGTTACTGACTACCGGCAACTGATAGATGATTGTTGTCGTCGGATTAAAAGGGTTGGGATAATTTTGTTCAAGCACAAATCCGGCAGGGACCTCTTGGGAGCTTTCTACTCCTGTAATTGCCTCCGGATATCTCAAACGCCAAATACCGTCTTCGGTTCCAGCAAAAAAATAGGCATTATTCAGTACAAGAGTATATACGGTCTGACCTCCCAAATAAGGGATATTTAATCTGCGAGCGTCATATACATGGAGAGTATCGATGATGTTACCGTAGTAGTCACGGAAGTAGCTGTAGCCCCAGAAAAGTTTGTAAAAGTTGGTACCTACTGCTGTAAAAAGGGTATCATTCCTACTAGCAAAACAGAGTACAGGTGCATCCTGTTTATAGACTTTGGCAAATGAAGTATCAGCATAGAAAAGGGTGTCTCCGAAAGACGTATAATAAAGACCCCCGATAGATCCGACGATGATAGTATTAGCTTCAGGACCAGCGAATAGTCTTATTGAATAGATGGGTGCAGATACAGGTATAGGGTCGTAACCAGTTGTACCCGGAGGATTAACATCAATAATCTTCCATGTCCATCCATTGTCCTGCGAAAGGAATAATCCTCCACTAAATGTAGCAGCGTAAATATAGTTATCAAAAATAATTATAGAATACACAGGCATTGTCGTACTTGATAAGCCGGTAATTTTCCAATTTTCACCCCAGTCCGTAGAAGAATAAACCCCGCTCCAGGCTCCGGCAAATATTGTTGTATCGCCGACTGTATCTGCACTAACCTCCAAGGACCAGACACCTAAACCGGATAAGCCGGAATTAATTGATCTCCAGTTCTCACCGTTATCCGTTGAAACTGAAACGCCCGTTTCCGTCCCTGCGAAAATTCTTTCCTGTCCGGCAGGCATGGTTTTTCCGTAAATGACAAATAGTATGAATGATCTTATCCTTGCAATCCTTTGTTACTGCTCTTCCAGTTTTCGCCGTTATTTGTCGATACAAATATTCCGTCTCCGTCTGTTCCAGCAAAAATAGATGAATCCTTTATAACTATAGTATTTACTTTTATCGTATCCGGAAAATTTGTCTTTTCCCACTGGGCATAACTTTGTCCGCATAATAATAATTGATAAAAGAATTATTGGGATAAAATTATTTGTACCATTACTACAATTTTGTTTTAATGTTTTACCGATTTTAATTTTCATCAGATCTATCCATATTTTTACCTGGACTAATAATTACTACCTTGAAGGATCATACTGATATCCAAAAGAATTAATATAAGCTTTGTCCACAACAAAGGAGTTGGTATATATATAATATATTCCGAAGATACCTTTTCCTCCTTGAATGTTAGAGTAATCCGTAGGTCTTAGTTTAACCGTAAATGAATTTTCGTATACTTTGTAAGCAAAATAATATCTCGTTAATTCGGGATCCATGCTGGTGATGGTAAAGAAAGCCCTGGTGATTATATAATTGTTCTTAAATGGGTCGCTCCCCGAAATTTCCTGCATCGTTCTATTAACAGCTTCAAGAGATGTATAAGCAGTATAATAATTAAATGAGAAGTCTAGATCAGGAGACAGTATAACCCCGTTAACGTCCGTAGGGGGAGCATAGGAGAGAGGTACAAGCGTTTTTTTATTGACATACGTTCCTCCTTCATATTTTTCATAATCAATTTCAAATCGGGGGAAACTCAATATATCATTAATCTTTTTATTGTCGATGATAAATGGCCAAGTATAGCCCGGAAATTTTACATAATATTCCTTTTTATCATTATCATCAGCATAATAACTCACTGGAAAGGTTGAAGGAGCTATGATGCAAAAAGGTATCTGGTTTGTAGATTTTAATATTTCCCCGTCCGGCATGGTAGCTTTAATACTAATAATTTTACCCGGTATCATTACAAGATTTCCTAAATAATAGCAATTAACTTGTATTGTATTTCCCGAATCTGTCAATTGGATAGTTGTATCTCTCATAACAAACACTGAATTATTATAATAGATTTCTACATTTGCACCTTTTATATTTTGAACAGTGCCGGTTGCAGCGGGGGGGGCTCCGTTTTCAGTATAAATATTTTTTGAAATTATTGCATATTGAATAGGATTATCGTTGCGTAAAATGCAAGTTAAAGTATAAACATTTTTAAAAGGCGCGTTTACATTGAAATCATCATTGCACGATTCAAAAAGAAGAAATAAGATAATTGACAGAATCAAAATCGCTCTTTTCATAATTCCGCCTTGATGTCAATTGAAGGTAAAAAAGGCAGCATGTTTACTCTTTCCCCAGTTTTCGTATCAAAGTAGAAAAAGTTTTTACGGTCGTAAACATTTATTACGTTCAAACCTATATTTATTTTTACGAATCCAATATGGAATTCCTTTGACAAATTTATATCAAGCCTATGATAATCAGGAAGGTGTGCGGCATTTCTGTCGGCTAATATCGGAAAATATAAATAATTTGAAAATAAAGAGGACGGGTCTGATATTCCCAAAGGAATGTACTTATCATTATAACCAAATATTTGGGTATAGGGCATGCCCGAATTATAATTCCACATCATGCCGGCTCTCCAGTTATTTCCAAGTTCGCAGTTAATAAAAATTTTAACCGCATTGCGACTATCGTACCTCGGATGATATTCAATATCTCTTACTTTTTTTGTTGTCCATGAATATGAATATGAAAACTGCGCATTTATCCACCCGGCATCATAATTTATGGTTGCTTCGGCTCCGTGAGATTCTCCGCTTGCATTAATTAATTGCAGATCTGATGGATAGATTACTTGATCATTTAGTACTACCAAATTGTGCATCGTTTTATAATAACCTTCTATATTAAGATTTAATCTATCAGTCAGGTAATAATCAAATCCGTATATGTAGTGTACTGAATTGGGGATCTTTAAATATTTGGGAATAATGATCCATGGTTCAAACAAAGGCAGAATTTCATCTTCGTCGGAAATTGTAACCAGTTCCTGTTGATAAATACCCCAGGCAGCTTTTAAATTCAGAGTCGGCAATAAACTATATGTTAAATTAACACGGGGTTCAAAAAAATATGAATTAACATCCAAAAGGTTTATGATATTAAGACGCGAACCGATATCAGCTTTAAGTTTGTTTATGCTGAATAATTTGTATCCTAAATATACCTTAGCAGCTTCACCTTCCGAGCCGATATCTTTCAATATTCCGGTTGAGTTATTAAGGAGTAACCTTGTTTTTATGTAATGCAGTTTAACTCCTTCGTAAAGTTCGTTTTTATTACTATACACATTATAAACATCATACTTAACCGTAAAATCATCGAGTTTATTGTCGAGATACCGGTCATAGCTGGAATTAGGTATTTCACTTCCGGAAAAACCGGAATAATAAAAAGTGAATTCGGTAAATGAAAGACTGTTTGGTTCTACGTAAAACAAGTTAAAACCTAGGTTTGAGTTTGACCAATTATATCTGGCGTGCAGATTATTATTATAGTCGATTTTATCGTTGCTTATAAATCCGAAGATCGAAAACTTTGATATAGGCAGAACTTCCGGATTGGAATAATTAACTTTGAAAGAGGCATCGTAAAAATCTATCGGAATAGTTTGGCCGTTTGTAAATTTTTTTAATATCTCGTTTGAATAACTTTTTCTTCCGGTTAAAATAAAAGAGCCGTCGGGTATCAAACCTTCCAAAACGCCTTTAGCCGTTAATTCACTTAACGCAGCAGTTGCGCTGAAGTTGTTCCTGTTGCCGTCTTTTGTAATAATATTCATTACCGAAGAAAGCCGTCCGCCGTACTTTGCGCCGAATCCGCCTTTGTAAAATTCAACACCGTTTATTATGTCAGGATCAATTGCACTCAAAATTCCGAGAGCATGAAACGGATTATAAATAGGTACTTCGTTTAATAGTACCAAATTTTCATTACCTGCACCTCCTCTAACATAATATCTGGCAGAAACATCGCCTGCTGATTGAACTCCGGGTTGAAGTTGAATAGAGCGCATTACATCCTTTTCAACACCGAAGCTCATATTTTCTATTTCTCTTATTGGAATTTTTTTTGCGGTTAGTCCAGCTTCGTTTACTCGTTCCCCTAAAACAGTAACATTTCCCACTTCAATAGTCGATTTTGTAAGATAAATAGTTATATCAGTGATTTTATTTTCTTGTATTAATGCAGTTGCCTTTTGGGACTTATAACCGACATATGTGATATTTATTGAATACTTTTTATTTGCAGGGATCGAAGGGATTATAAAGAATCCGCGATTGTCGGTACTAGCACCCGTTTTTATTTCCGGGATATAAACATTAGCATAAGGTAAGACTTCAGAAGTCACTGAATCGCGAACAATACCTCTTAATGTTCCAAAACCTTGTGGTTTATTCCTGTCACTTACGCTTTCCTCCTTTTTTACCGTTATGATATTATTAATTCTAGTAAAAGTTAATGCAAATTTAGTTGATAGTATTTCAAGAATTTGCTGTAGGGGTTTATCTTTTACATCAAGAGTTATTCTTTCTTCCAAAGGTAATTCTTTATTAAGATAGCTGAATGTATAACTCGTCTTTTGTTCCAGGAGCTGCAGCACTTCACCAAGCTGTAAATTGATTACTTTCAAGCTGACTTTTTGATTATACAGGTCTTGGCCATTGGCATTAAAGATAAAAAGGATACTTAGTAATAGAGACAGACAAAACGCTTTGACCAATGGATTAAATTTTATTGCCCTATTCTTTCTTAAAATATTATTCACCATATTATATCAAGCTCGGGGGAAACACTTCTCTGTATCCTGTTTGCTTTAATTAGCTTATAAGAGTTAAATGAGAGATCACTTGTTGTTTCTAAAAAAACAAAATCTCGTTTATATTATTATTTTCTTTGAGTATTTTATAATCTAAACCGGTTAAACTTTTAATAACATCAACTACTGTCTGTAAAGATTTTTTTTCGAATTTAATTGTTATTTTTTGTAATAGAACCGATTGGTCATCTAATTTGAATTTCACACCGAATGCTCTTTCAAGCTGGGATAGCACTTCACCTAATGGTTCATTTTCAAATTTGTATATGTTGTCTTTCCAGCCAACTGCTTCTAATGAATCAAACTGCTCAAACGAACTAACATTATTTTCTTTATTATAAATCAACTCCTCTTTTGGCTTAAGAACAGCTATCTCATTAATTTTTCCTTTTTCTTCTCTTGAGACTTTCACTTTCCCTTCCAGCAAGGAAACAGAAATGTTCTTCTTTTCAGGATATGCTGAGACATCAAATTTAGTCCCTAAAACTGTTGTTGAGATATTTTCAGAATGAACGACGAACGGCTGAGTAATATTATGATGAACTTCAAAATAAGCTTCACCTTCCAGGTATACTTCTCTGGATGTGTTATTAAATTTATCTTGGTATTTTAATTTACTATCTGCATTCAGAGTAACTATAGAACCATCCGGAAGAGTAATTATAGATTTTTCTCCTGATAACGTAACCTTTTCATTCCAAACAATTGAACCTGTTTTTTGTTCAAATATTCCCGACACATATAAAATCCCCGAAACCAGGATTAAGAAGAATATTATTACCGCTGCTCTTTTAAGTAATGACGGTGAAAAGAATATTTGAGAGAAATAATTGCTTTTCTCTTTATCGATATTCTTCATTATCGCAGAATAAATTTTTTCTTCAGTTATTCTTTGATTCCCCATTTCATTTTCGTTCCATTCACCCGGATTATTTTGAAACAACTCAAGATATCTTTCCAACAATTCTTTTTCCCGCGGCGAACATTCACCCCTTTTATACTTTTCAATTAAAATTGAAAATTTTTGCTTATCCACTTTATCCACGATTTCTCTCTCTTTATTTCTTTAAATAACATGAATGAGAGAAAAGTATTATTCATACTTCTCATAATAGCTGCTCATTTTAAAAGTAAAAGCTTTTTCACTGAGATGTAATCTCCGGCTTGTCCACCATTAGGTGTGGCTTGAAACCTATAGAAATATACTCCACTCGCAAGCTGGCTTGCATTCCATACTGTTTTGTAGCTGCCTGCTTTCTCTATTTCATTAACCAGTGTTGTTATTTCTCTTCCAAGAATATCATATACAACAATCTTTACACTGGATTCCTTCGGCAAATCATACTTGATTGTAGTCGATGGATTAAACGGATTCGGATAATTCTGGTACAGCTCAAATTTATTAGGAATCGTGCTTGCTGTTTGTTCCATACCTGTAATAGTGTTTTGAAAATCGACAAGTATATTGTGTTTCCTTAAATAGGTAGTACCGCCGGAAGTCCACGTAATAGAAGGTGAATAATGAGTGTATTCATCAGATGACTGCTGCTTGCCGAGGAAAAAGAGATTGACCGGTACATCTACCGTATCATTCGCTGCCAGAGAATCTATAGTTATTGATTGTGAACCAATGGGCTTTAAGTACGGTGTAGAGGGAAACGTTACTACAACATTCCTTGCAACGTCACTTCCATAATTTATGTAGGAAATGGTATAGTTCAATGTGTCGCCGGTATTGAAATTAATGCTGTCAACATTATTCAGCTTATATGATGTCATACCCAATCGTGCGTCTAATTTTATATTATCCGTATTGCTGCTAAAGTAGAACGCTGGACTAGCATTCAATTCGCATTCATTGCCTTTTGCGTCTGTAGCTTTAGCCACGACATCAATAAATCCCGTGGGGATGTAACCCGGAATTATAGCATCGTATTCATTGCTGTTAATGTTTATAACAGGAAGAACAACTTCTTCTCCTGTGGGAAGCAATAACGATAAATTTACCGATGCAATACTGTTGTCACGATTGTCTAATATAAGCCGGACAGTTCCATTCTGGTCGGGACGGACAACATTAACTGCTTTTCCACCTACCGATACCTGAATAAGATTGATTGCCGGAAAAAATGTTGTATCAGAGAGTTTTCCTGAAATCTGGTATTCACAATCGATGGTACTTTGACCGCCTTGTCCTAATATCTTATACTGATGCCCGCTTGTTACTAATCTCAGTGTGTTATTCTTCAAGTTATCATATTCATAATAGATGACAGGATTATTTATAGTGGATGGTGCAGTGTCTATCTGAAGTTCATTATCCGCATAAGCATTCGCAGTAAAACGGGGTTTGGTCCAGCTATGGGAGTGATTATTTAACAATTCATATACTCCAGTAGGGCGCCCTAAACCATCCGGAAATTCGAAGAAGGAATTAGTTAGTTTGTCATTACTCGATACGAAGAGCGAACCTTTGTTTAAATATGCAATATAAAAGGGAAAACAAACCTGATTATATTGCTGCAGCTTGACTGTATCCCCCGGTTCCAGCACTTCATAATTATATTGTGGTGAAAAGTCAAACTGCGGAGTACCAACAGCAAATCCATAGTACCATGACGGTACCTCTCCAAAGATTGCTTTGCCGCTTTTCTTCACCACAAAATTTGGTGTCGAAAAGATTGGCTCCGATTCAAAATTTTCCACATAAGCAACAAGCTGAAAACTCATATAGATATTTCTGTATGAATAATGATAATAACCGCTGCCTTCTACCTTAGCCGGATTTATGTCATAGTCGTTGTAGAAAGCTCTAATTTTATTGGTCGTAACGGGAAAACTTGCATGGCTTCCACCGGTAATGCTTAATCCAACATAGCTTCCGGCTGAATACTGCTCTGAAATATCGTAGGTACCGAAAGAGATTCTTTTTTCCCTGCTTGAAAGATCATTCAAGTAGGGATCGTCGTAGGAAAGAGTTACATTGTAACCATGCAGGTTGTCCTTTCCGGTAGGGAAATTGATATCTTTTTGATCTTTAATACCCCAAGTCTGTTTTTTTAGATCAAAATAATCATTGCCGTGCGGCGTTACCATCCATTTGTATATATAATATGTCGAATCCAGCGGACAGGAAAATATTCGGAACCTATCGTAAGGGAATCCCCAAGTATATTCAAAAGAGGAACCGGTGTTGCCGCTGGATATTACAAGTTCAAAGTCTAATTCAACATATGATGTTGAGTCTATGGATATAGTGTTATTCTCAGCATCCAGAATTGTGCTGTCTGCCAAGCTTATTGTCGCCTCTTTGGTACTTAAAAAAACATAGGTCAAACCTGCCGGGTTATCAATCTTACGGTCTACAATATAATAATACGTCGCACCAAGCGAATCCTGTCTCATTCCAGCCAGGAGTTCGAGTGAATTAATCGATGAAACAGAGACTCTATATTGTGTTACGCCTTCATACGATGATATACCTTTAATAATTCCCCCATCTCTATTGATAACCCATAAAAATTGGGGCTGCTTTTCGAAGTTAACAACAATAGTTGATGATTTTATAAAACTGAAAGGAACAATAACGCTGTCGAATGCAGAGACCACCTCAACATTGCCGGTATAAGCGAATGGTTCCATATTAATAATTGGAACCGAGGACGGTACGCTCAGAATTGCAGCGACAGTCGTTTCCTCTCCGGGCGCTAATGTAAATTTTGTTTTATCAAATGTAAGCATTGCACCGGATTGTATTCCGTCCTTAACGCGAATCTCTAAGGTTTGTGTATTAGAGTAGATATTCTTAACCTTTATTTCAATAGTATCTGCCCATATGTTCTGTGCTAAGTCGACTGTTCCAAAGCTTAATACTCCCGGTTCTACAATCATTTTTACTTCAGCGGCATCCAGGGCATCTACAAATCCTTTACCCTGAACAAATTGAGATACATTCTCACCTACCGAATGCGATGTATTTACAATAGCCGCTTTTATTTCTTCAGGTGTCCACGACGGATGTTCTTGTTTTAGTAATGCAGCAACGCCTGTTACATGAGGTGTAGCCATTGAGGTTCCGGACCATCGTTCCGTTTTATTACCCAATACTGTTGAAAGAATGTCGACGCCCGGTGCAAGCACCTCCGGTTTAATAGCTGAATGCAGGGGATCTGGACCTTCAGAGCTCCAATAGGGAATTGCATATACTGAATCACATGCACCAACTGTTAATGCGGACTCACTTGTGCCCGGCGACCCTATTGTTCCGTACCCGAAACCACCGTTATTCCCGGCAGCAACAACCGATAGGACTCCGGCTTTATCTGCGTTGTCCACGGCGCTGTCTAATGGATTATCCGGGTATGGGGCTCCTCCAAGACTTCATGTTTATTATGCTTACTCCATCATTTGTTGCAGGATTATTGTCGGGGTCTAAGCAGTAATCTATACCTGCAATAACATCTGATATATAACCCATTCCATTTGCATCTAAAACTTTTACCGCAAGAAGCTTAACGTCGGGTGCTACTCCCCTTAATGAATCCCCGTTCGCGCCCATTATTCCGGCTACGTGTGTGCCATGTCCGTGGTCATCCATCGGGTCGCTGTCGTTATTTGCAAAATCATATCCGCCGATTACGCGAAAAGCAGGACCAAATCCTCCTCCCAATGCCGGGTTGTTGTAATCTATTCCTGTGTCGATATCACCAACCAGAACTCCTTTGCCGGTAATTCCAAGACTATCCTGCACGATGTCGGCCCTAATTTGATGGACTGACTCTTTAAGATTAGTTTTTACCTCTCTATCCAGGCTAACATCTTTTACCATCGACAATGCACGTATCTTATCGATCATTCCTCGTTTGCATTGTAATGCAACACCGTTCAACGCCCGATAGTATTCACGCTTAATTGTGTAACTATAGTCTGATTTTAGTTGGGTAGATAGTTGCTGCCGGATTGTATTAAGAGCTGTTCTGAACGATTCGTGACTGGCTTGCAGAGTAGCGTAAGCAGAAGATAATGATGACTTTTGCAGTGACAATCTTTTTTGCATATATACCGCTAAGGGCTTGTCATTGAATGTTACTATTAGGCGGACAGCTTCATCCGGGTTTTCTTTTTTGACCGATGTGATTTTCCCATTTTCAATTTTTTCTGAACTGACAAAAGCTTCCCGTTCGCCTACTTGGAAATGCTCTCCGTTAGAATAATATTTATTGAAACCTTGAGCATTAACATTTTCGAAAAATAGGAACGAGAGGAATATCACTGCTGAAATAGCAGCGCATATTCTTTTTATAACGTAATTTTTCATAATTGTTAAACCTTCTGTATTATTGTTGGCTACGTATTTAATTATGTTACACTGCATGCAGTTATTACATTTGCACGATTCTTTATTTGTTCTTTTTAATTTTTAGAGCTACAATTCCCGTCTCGATTTTTAATGTTCAATGTTTCAGAAGTATTCAGTCAAACATGATCATTTACTTTCCTATTTTTCAATTAAGTCTGAAAATTTTCGTATATCCACTCTTTTTCCAAAAAAATATTTGTTTACATCCTTTAAGTAACTTGAATGGGAGAAATGTACTATTCACTGATAAAAATTCTTGAAAATTTATTTAAGAAAGTAAAATGGAATAAAAACCGCCTTTGGGGTTGTCAAATCTTATGCTGTCGCCGTTTGAAAGATAAGTCTCGGAATAAATCTGAGCATGCACATTTACCGGCAATATTGAGGCTGATAGAGTCATTATAATAACTAACCAGCCTGCAAATCTTAAAGGAGAATCTTCATAATTTATTTCTCCTATTTCATCAAAATCAATTTTTTCGTTGCTATGTAATCCCCTGCCTGAAGCCTATAGAAATATACTCCGCTTGCCAAACCGACCGGCATTGAAATTAACAGAATAATTTCCTTGAGCCTTATATCCATCTACAAGTGTCTTTACCAGGTTGCCGAGTAAATCGTAAACCTTAAGCGTTACGTAATTGTTATTTTGAATTTGTCCGCCGGAGACAGGATCTCGTCCCATTGACATTGACAGGACGGAGTAATTTATGATTGTCGCCGGATTGAAAGGGTTGGGGTAGTTCTGGGAAAGAGAATAATTCACAGGTGGATTATTCTGTTCGTCTTTAATTCCGGTAATCATTTCAGACAACGGTCGCCTCCAAACACCCTGGTAAGCAGTACCGGCAAAAAGATAATCTCCATAAATTGTAAGTGAATAGACAATAACCTTTACTAATCCGGTACCCACCTCCTTCCAGCTTGAACCCATATCGGTTGATTGAAAAACTCCGACTGCGCTGCCCGCAAATATATTAGTCCCGTCTTGCTGCAAAAGAAATAATTTGATAGCTTTGCAAGCCCGTATTTACAGCCTTCCATTCGCTTCCGTTGTTGGTAGAAACGAAGATACCACCGCCCCAGGTTGCGGCAAAGATATTATTTCCACTTCCAATAAAAGCATCGACAACTCTGTTGGTTAATCCATTGTTAACCGGAGTCCAACTGGAGCCGTTGTCGGTAGTTAAGAACATGCCGTTTTGAGTTCCTGCAAATAGATTACTGCCGGATACGTAAAGTGCCCAGATAGTAAAATTTGTCAGACCTGAACTAACCGAAGTCCAGCTTGTGCCGTTGTTCGTTGAGAGAAATACTCCGCTGCCGCCGGTTCCGGCAAAAAGGTTCTTACCCGAGAAGGCAAGTGAAAGGATTATGTTATTTAATAAGCCGTTATTCACCGGGTTCCAACTTGTACCGTTGTCAGTCGATAGATATACACCGCTGTACGATCCGACAAACAGGTTACTGTCCTTTACTGCCAGAGCATCAAAATAGCTGCTGGAATTAAGCATTCTCCAGCTTGCACCGCCGTCAGTTGACCGAAGTATACCGCCGTCTTCCGCAGCGAACATATTTGTATCCGAGACTGCAAATGAATATACTCTTCCATCAAACCTTCCATTGCTAAGCACCCATTGAGCGTACAAATGATCAGTGTTTGTAAGTAACAATAGAATAACTAAAAAAACTTGCCGTGCAGTTTTCGTAAGAACTCCCCTCTATCATAAAAATTATCTAAGACACCCGATGTCTTTGAGATATCGGGTGTCTACTCCTATGAATATTATTTCAAAAGCAAAAGTTTTTTAGCAGCAGTAAAACTTCCGGCTTGAAGCCTATAGAAATAAACTCCGCTTGCAAGATTGCCTGCATTGAAGTTAATAGAGTACTCTCCTTGTGCCTGATAATTGTCTACAAGTGTCTTTACCAGGTTGCCGAGTAAATCGTAAACCTTAAGCGTTACATAAGTATTAACCGGAATCCGGTAATTGATGATTGTTGTTGGGTTAAATGGATTCGGATAATTCTGCTGCAATTGAAATTGTTGGGGAACTTCTGAAGTTTTTTCAACAGCAGTAATACCATTAGTCAAAACATCGTTAATTTGTGCCAGCTCAGTACCTTCTTGAGCTTTCCATGATGCATATTGAGTCGGGAACCAATCTAAATCGCCAACCGGGAAGCCGTTAAGCCCTGCGGTTAACAAATCAGAATTTGTGTAAGAAAGATCGATTGGAATCGGCCAATCTGCAAATGTGTAATATTGATTTTCAGGGTTAGATGGCTGACGCCAGGATTTCAAGATATCTGAAGAGTTTGTATCAACGCACGCCAGCGACCAGGCTTTTAATATTGAGAGCTGAGTCGTAAATAAAACATCGGTATTTTTAAATGCAGGTAATGAATTTAGAATCCATGTGCCGTTTGTAAGTTTAGGATAATCCTTTTTATCGGCAAACAAGGCTGCAGTTCTTGTATTCATTGTAATCATCTGTGAAACCCAATTTGTAGCGCCGTCAACTTTATTAGCATTTAATGTTGAGTCCATATCCGATAGAGACGGATCCCAGTATGCTAAATTTTTATCGGCATAAAAACTTGCCCCGTTTGCCGTAAAAGCAGAATCGCTTCTAATGTTAACAAGACCCATAGGCAGGTTATCCTGATCAGTCTCACCTATATCGACAGTTGAAAGAATTGGGGCAAAACATTGTAACTGGACGTTTACAAAAATATTGTTTGTTAAACTGAAATTAGCATAATCACCCCTATTCATAAATACATAACCGGAACAATCAACCCAGTTATTATGGTTGAAAAGATACCGGTTTACTTTATAACCGGTTCTTGCTTTATACTCACTGCCCTGTACATTGATGTGTGTACAGTTTTCAACTAAAATTGTATCCTGGTCCTCAAAGAAGTCTAGAACGCCACCCGTTCGGCGGCAAGGGTGACCGTTAAAATTTACAAAATAATCATTCGTAAAAAATATTCTTGAATTAGCGGGCGGACCGCCTATGACAGTCCAATAGTTATGCTCAATAATACAATTGTCAATTTGAATCCTTAGCCCCGGACCAGCTAAGCCAAAGAAGACCCACCCTTCAGAGCCGGCTGAATTAGCTATCTCAATATCGCAGTTTTTTACAAGAAGATCATACCCGCTATTTATGCCTCCTGTAGTGTTAAAGCCTATGCCATAAGCACCCCGAAGAATCGGCGGTCGGTCGCCTTTATTAACTTTTAAAGATGATTGTGTTTCACCCATAATAATAGTTTTCTGCTTCGCTGAAGATGTAGGATTATTTACAAGTGAGTAAATTCCTTTATTATGCAGCAAATATACACGGCCTGCGGGGGCATTAGTATCTGCTTTCATGAGTAAATACAGAGTATTCGGGGCGCCATAATCAATATCATCTTTTACTACAAGTGTGTCGCCGCGTGTTTCCAACACATAATCCATTAAAGTTTGCGTGTAAACCGAAGTTACTGGAATTAGAAGAATTATTGCAAAAAATAATAAATGCTTTTTCATAATATCCTCCATTAATATTTTGTTTGTGTTATGTTAAAAACTTAACTATTGCAAAAGTACAGACAGTATTCTCAAATGTTAATTGATTTTCGGCAGATTACAGATTAAGTCGCTCAGTTGCGGGAAAAAGGTGGAAGAATGTACGAATCATATTTTTCAGATAAACCCTACCATATATCCTTTTTTAATTTAACTGCATATGTTCTACTGACTTTAATATTGGATTTATCCTTTAATAAAGCTACGAACCCTCCTTCACCGTCTCCCTTAAGCTGCTCGATTGAGTCAATAGCAATTATATAGGAGCGATGCACACGAATAAATTTGTTGGAATCTAATCTTTGTTCGAGTTCATTCATGCTTAAGTTACAAAGATGAGTACCGGTAATGGTGTGCAGTTGGGTGTAGTCTCCTTGTGCCTCAATCCATAAAATATCCTGAAGCTTAACAGAAATAATCCTCCTTCCAACCTTGACAAATATTCGTGTCGGATAACCTTCCGGCTCCTTCGATTGCTGCAACACATGCAGGATTCTTTCAATGTCGTTATTGTTCTCCGTACTCCGGGTAATTACTCTTTGAATTGCTGCAGAAAACCTTTTTCTATTATAAGGCTTCAGAAGATAGTCAACTGCATTCACCTCGAAGGCTTTCAATGCATAATCGCCATGGGCTGTTGTAAAAACAATGTGAGGCATGGATTCCAAATGCTCTAAAACTTCAAATCCGTTCATGCTTGGCATTTGAATATCAAGGAACACCATATCTGGATTGATTTCATTTATCGTTTTGACTGCTTGTTCGCCGTTTATGCACTCTCCAACTATTTTTATTTCAGGAAAGTCCTCGAGATATTCTTTAATCATTTGCCGGGCTAATTGCTCGTCGTCTACGATTATTGCTGTATAATTGCTTTTCATTGTAACGGCAGTGAGAATGAAACTTCACATCCGGAGTGGTTATGTGAATAAATCTTAAGTCCGGCTGCATCACCATAAATTATCTGCAGGCGGGAATTTATATTTTTCAAACCGATACCGCCCGCCTTCGATAAAGGATTGCCGGAGCTTAAACCTATACCGGTATCAGTGACAAGAAAATCAACTTTATTTTTGTTCTTATTAATTTGTACGGTTACTTTTCCTCCTTCTTTAAGCGGTGAAATCCCGTGCTTGATTGCGTTCTCAACAAGAGGCTGGATGATCATCGGCGGAATTGGGAATTTATTTAATGATTGATCAACCTTAAACTCGGTTGTAAGTCTGTCTCCCATTCTAATGGATTCCAGATCGATGTAATCACTAACAAATTGCAGTTCCTTATTTAATGGAATAAAGTCGTCTTTAGAACCTTCCATTACATGCCTGAGCAAATCGGCAAGCTGTGCAATCATAGTACGTGTTCCTTCCGCGTCCGTGGACGCTTTGGCACTTATGCTGTTGAGCGTATTAAAAAGAAAGTGGGGATTGACTTGCGATTTTAAAGTTGCAAGTTCCTGCTCTTGCTGAAGCGCCAATAACTGCAATGCAACTTTTTCTTTTATGCGCAGCTCTCTTAGGGCTTCATATCCATGATAAATAGCAAATTGTATTATATACGATAGCAAATTGAAATAAAAAATCCAGCTAAGAACATTTTTTACAGGCAGACCATACAGTCCGCTTTTAAATAATACTTCCACATAATATTGATATGCAGTATTCAAGACTCCGTATGCCGGGAAAAAAAATAGATGCGCAAGCGCCTTCCAGTACCAGCTTTTTTTATACATCCAGCGAATCACGATATACCAAATGGGTATGCTTGTAATAAACTTTACCGTGCTATGCAATGTTTCCCAAAACAATATAGATAAGAAAGGAATATGGCTGGGTTTAAGAGCATGCGGAAGAACTTCAAGCAGAGTATAAACGCACCAGGCGGCGATAACAATGATCATGCCTTTTTTCGTAATACGTGGTCTGGAATATTCCCCTGATATTTGAACGGGAGATACTTTCATTTTTGCTACCCTGTTACTCATTTAGTAATCTGACTTAGCGAAACATCTGAAAAATTAATTGATATTAATAAAAAATTTAAATACCATTTTCAGCAAAAAACTAAGGAATAAAAATGAGAAGTAATTAAATCAATAATGTTGAAAATTTTTGTATATGCAAGATTCTTCCCTTAAGATATTTTATATACTCTCAATAACATGAATAAAAGGAAGGTAAATATCAACAGTTTTTTAATATTTCTTAAAGGATAATTAGATTGGATTATAAAAAATTGGATCAGATTTATAAAAGTAGATGATGATTAGAAAAATAAACACATAAAAGTTTTTCAGGAATTTTTTCACATATTGAATTTTTAGGGAAACTCTTTATGTTAAGTTAAAAAACATTTCCTTTGTTATTTGCAAACTTCATATGTTGAAATGTTTACTTTCAAGTACAGATTATCTCTGTACTAAAGCCTATTTGAGGATACTCTTCAGAAAATCTAAATCTTTAATGACTTATTCTGTTTTGGTTAAATCCGGTGTCTTCCATTTTATCCATGGAGACAAGTCTGTATGGTATGGTGTAGTAGCAATATTTGTATTTACGTTTTCCTTCCCAAGTAGGAATTTATCAACAAAAGCTTCTATTTCGGGAATCTGCTGATCCGGTACTTTACAATGCGGATGCTTATCAACTATAGAAAAGCCGAATCTATCGGGGACACCGAAAGCTTTCCAAACTTCTTTTGCTGCTTTACTGCAGACATAGCCGGATTCATCTGCGAGCCATTCATAATCAGGATTTCCGGTAACTAGCAGTGCACGCGGCGCAACCATTGCCATTAATTCATGATGATCATAAGGAAGTTTTATAACCGCATCATTAAATATTGAGAAGTCCTGGTAATACCAGGGAGCGCCTTGAGCGTTTCTTAATGTTTCTCGTTTGCCATTCAATGTTTCCGTTACGCGCCAAGCAGTGTATCCACCGCCTCCGGATTCCTGTGAAATAGTAAGTGCAATTCGTTCGTCGAACGCTCCTGAAAAAAGAGCAATCTTACCAGCAAACGAACAGCCGGTAACACCGATATGTTTTAGATCTATTTTTAATTCAGGAAGTTTTTCCAATGCATCTATTATACGGCTTACTCCCCAGGACCATGCTGCGAAGTATCCCACTTTACTATCCGGATAAAGTTTATAAAATCCTCCGGTTCCGCGTTTAACATTACTAAATCCTGCGGGAGCTATTTCTCCAAAGTTGAATTGAACTGTTGCAATATTCCGGCTGGTAAAGATATCCCTTGGAAGACTCCCGGTACCGCCCGGCATTCCAACTCCAATAATAGCCGGGAAAGGACCTTCTCCATCGGGAATCCAAACGTGAGATGTAAGTTTTAATGTATCATTTTTTACTACAATTGTTACAGTAAGAATACTGTCTGGCGAAAAACTTGCTTCCAATTTATCCGGGGGAGGTGGTTTAGTACCCAATTCATAATGCATAATTTCAGCACCAATCTCTGCACGTCGACACCTCCAATCGTCCAGGTTTTTTACCTTGTGTTTACCGTCCGCAAATTCAAATGGATCACGAAGTGATTTTACTTCCGGCAGTTCACTTATTGACGGCAATGACGGGGCGGGACAATCAGCTCCGGTATTTTCAACATTATAAACTAAAGGTACATCTTTGCTTTTGGATTTTTCACCGCTTGAAAAACCAAGAAGTCCTAGTACTAAAAAAACCGTAACAAAAATGTAAATCTTTTTCATTTTAACTCTCCTCGTGATACGATTGTTTTTTTATAAACATTACTGCCTGCATAAAAGTAATATTTATTTATATCAGAAACCAAAGACGATTCAGATTTATTGATTTGTCTATTGATAGTGAAGTTTGTCTATCGCCGGTAATTTTTTTAAGTATGATAAAATCGAAATTGGAATAGTAGAATCAGATTCTTGGGTATGGATGATGATTTAGAAAAATAACAGATAAATATTTTTCAAAGATTTGCGAATAAATTTCAAAGATTCACTAATTTGATTCTTGACAGTCTGCACTGAAATATTAAGAGTTTCAGAAATTTCTTTATTTGATAGTCCTTCTTGTCTGCTCATCTGAAATATTATCCTGCGCCGCTTAGGTAATCTGGAAATTGTATCTTTTATATGAAATCTCAATTCTTTCTTTTCATATAATTCATCAATTTTATACAGTTCATTTATCTGATCGAATTTCATTAGTAATTGCTTTTTATACTTACTTTTTCGAAAGTAATTGAAAATCTGGTATTTTACTGCCTGGTAAAGGTATGAATTAAGATCCGAAATCTGAACTTCATCTCTTTTTGTCCAGAGGTCAACAAAAATCTCCTGAACAATATCTTCACATATTTCTTTTTCCCTTAAAACATTGAAGGCATAGATATATAGTTTTGACCAATATTGTCTATATATCTTTTCTAAGGATGTTTTATCATCAAGTTTAATTGACTGAAGTAATTCGTTATCGATCAAATTATTTTTCCTACTAAGAAGATTTACACAGAATATATTATATAGCTATTATCATTTATTAAATTTATATTTTTTTTTACTATCAATCTTAGTATAATATTTTATATTATTTAGTGTGTATCCGGTATCGGCACTGCTGCAGGCAGAGACTCTGCAGGTTTACCGAAAACAGTAAATTCTATAATTCCAAGGGGATTGTCCCTGGGCCAGTTCGTTATCACCAAACGAACAAAGCGGCACTTCACCGGAGGAATTTCTTCAAAAATTGTATTGCGTAAAATTGTGTTGTTTGTTTGATCAAGAGCGGTAGTGTAATTATTTCCATCCATTGAAACTTCAATCTTGTATTGATAAATATCATTAGGAGGCTGTGTTGAAGAAGACATAAAACCGAAGCCCCTTCTTCCACTGTTAAACATTAAGCGGACAGCATCAATGGTAAACAATTGAACAACATCAAAACGAGTTGCAGGGGAAAGTTCAATAGTCAGAGCCGGCATCGTATCGGTTGGTGCAGGTTCCCACCACGTACCGCTGGAGTTGTCAACTGCATAGGCTGCATTTCGTCCTGGTTGTTCGGAAGAAAATTTTGAAAGTGCATTCATTGCACGGACTTTGTTAATGGTAATCGGAATCGATCCGCTGTTCCCTTTTGTGGGATCATTGATTGCACCCGGAGCCCATTGCGGCACATCAGTGATATTCACCGACATGTTGCCATCTTTATCAAATATGATTCTATCCATTCCAATGCGCCGTCCTCCGGGCGGGTTCGAGAGAACAATAGTATAAAACTGCCAGAGATTCCCGTCAGGTCCTTCAACTATACTGCCGTGAGCAGGTCCGGTAACTATCCCGTCAGTCTTTCGGAGCAAGGGATTATTGGGAGCATAAGTGAATGGTCCCATAGGTGATTTTGCAGTATAGTATCCCTCCGCATAAGTCTTCCACTGTGTTCCAGATGCCGAATACTCCAGGTAGTAAATGCCATTATGTTTTTGAAGCCATGGACCTTCTATCCATGCAACATCAGTGTACTCGTTCATATCACCATAACGTTCCCAGATATGATTGCTGTTAAATCCGAAAAGATGTTTGACCGGTCCGGCAAACCTGCTAATGTCATTCGGGTCAAGAGGGACAACATAGATACCGCTAACTCCGCGACCAGGATAATAGAGATACGGTTTATTGTCATCATCGATAAAAATATCCACATCGAAAGCTCCGTTCCAACCTCCTTCAACGTCGGGAGTATTTTTCCATTCTCCAATACTGGTATATGGTCCCAACGGGTTGTCAGCTTTGTACACTGGGCTTTCATTGCCGCACATATAAAAACTGCCATTGTATTTAACAACGTGAGGTGCGACAGGAACATGTTCAACGCGTTGGAATGACCAGTTTAGCATATCGTCCGAGATCCATGCCCCGCCGCCAGTGCAAAACATATAATACTTACCCTCTTCTTTTATTACAGTAACATCACCCGCCGCATTACCACCTTGCCCTATAATCATAGGTAGTGGATTACAATAACGTGCTGTTTTACCAATTTCCGGGTTCGGATCGAGATTTTGTTGACCTAAAGCTATGTTTGAAATGCAAATCATTGTTAGTACAATCAACGAACAATTAATTTTTTTCTTCATATTCTTTTCTCTCCCTAATACATAATATATGACTTTAATTCCCACTAATGTTAATTCAGAGAAAATCTAGAAAATTTACAATACGAAAGTCATGGCAATTCTCTAATTTTCTCTGATTGAAAAATTCTTTCTAAATTATTTCTTTAATTCAATTGTAACAACCGACTTTGAAGGAAGATCAACCTTCAAAATATTATTCTGAATACTGAATGAAGAAAACTTCTCGATATTAACCTTTTCAGGCTGACCAAAGTCATTATAATCATTTTCATGTGGTGCTGTTATTATTTCGCCAGAAGCATTTGATAAATTGTCGGAACCTCTAAGATCGATTTCAACATTTTTGTCTTTATGCGGATCAATATTAGTAAGCGAAACGTGAATTTTTCCTTCTTTATCTTTCGACGCAGATACACTAACGCTCGGTAAAGTCATATTGTCATAAGTATAATCTTCACACGTAACATTAATTGGTAAAAGAGTTGCATCTTGATGTACTTTATACATTTTAAAAACATAGAAACTTGGAGTTTTTACAATCTGATCACCTTTTGTGAGTATCATTGATTGCAGCACATTTACCATTTGTGCGATGTTTGCCATTTTCACACGACGAGCATGGTTGTTAAAAATATTTAGATAGAGACCTGCTGTAACTGCATCACGCAAAGTATTTTGTTGAAATAAAAATCCGGGATTTGTTCCGGGTTCAACGGTAAACCAATTTCCCCATTCGTCAGCCATTATACCAATTCTGTTTTCAGGATCATATTCATCCATTAAAGCTATATGTTTGTCAAGACGTTCTTCCATTACCAACGTATTTTTCATAGTGTAAAACCAATCGTTTTCATTGAATTGTGTTGCCGAAGTTTTGTCATTCCAACCGTGACAAAATGTATAGTAATGAAATGAATATCCCTGAACTAAATTTCGAAAATTTTGTGTTTTCTTTAACACTGTTTCTGTCCAATCGAAATCGGGATCGGTACCTCCACTTGCTACACGGTACAATCCGCGTCCATGCATAAATGTGGAAAATCTTTTAAACAAATCTGTATAATAATCAGGCGTCATATTTCCGCCGCAGCCCCAGCTTTCATTACCCACTGCCCAAAATTTTACATTCCAGGGTTTCTCTCTTCCATTTTTCTTTCGCAATTCAGTCATAGGACTTTTAGCATCAGAGTTTACATACTCAACCCATTCTGAAGCTTCCTGAACAGTACCGCTGCCAACATTTACACAAATGTATGGTTCCGCACCGATCATTTCACAAAAGTCTAAAAATTCATGAGTTCCAAAACTGTTATCTTCCGTTACTCCTCCCCAGGTGGTATTTACAATCGAAGGTCGCTGATCTTTCGGACCTATTCCATCCTTCCAGTGATATGTATCTGCAAAACATCCGCCCGGCCAGCGTACAACAGCAGGACTGATTTCTTTAAGAGCCGCAACAACATCGTTCCTTATTCCACGAGTATTCGGAATAGTAGAATTTTCGCCGACATAAATTCCGCCGTAAATACCATGCCCTAAATGTTCTGCAAAATGGCCATAGATAAATTTACTTATTGTATCCTTGGCAAGGTCAACATTTACAATGATGCGATTCGAGGTTTCTTTCGAATTATCCTGTGCATTTAATAAAACGGTATTAAGTGCAAACAACACCAACAGCAACTTCATATATAAGCGCATTTTCCTCTCCTCTTTTTGTTTAAGTGAACTGTATTAATTTTTTATGATTAATTTTTTTATTTTGAATAAAGCCTATTTATCAAATTTCTGTTATTTAATCTTGTTTTTAATTTTTATTTCTTAATGTATCCTGCTTCTCGGTAATACTTTTCAGCACCGGGGTGTAACGGAACACCGAAATTTTGCCAAACAGTTTTCGGATCGTATGTATAAACTCTAATAAACCATTTTAATGCTCCATGATTTTCATCCATAGCCTTTGCTAAATCATATGCAGCTTGCTCGGGAGTATCATCACGTGCAAAAATAGCTTCGCCTGATCTGCCGAGAGTTTTTATCCGGCGGTTAACACCCTTGAGCAAATTATTTTGAACTTCGACAAATTCAGCATCAACATTTTGCTGTGCAATTAACTTTAATAAATCTTCTGGCAGTTCTAAAAAATATAGATCAAATTTTTGACTTAAGGCTGTCCAGTAAGAAGATTCAGGATTCATTGATGGACTTGCCAGGAAACCGGCAATAATATCAAAGTTACCTTCTAAAGCTTCTTCTACAGTAACTCCGGTACTCCCACCCCAGGCTTTGATATCATCAGCAGTTATACCATAATATTTCAGAATTGTTATCATATTTCCGTCAGCTCCCATAATTCTTACCGGCAGTTGTTGTTCTTTGATAGTGGAAAAATCTTTAATTCCTGATTCTTTCCTGACAGCAATAAGATAGTAAAACGGATCTTCAATTTTTGCGATCAGACGAAGGTTACGAAAAGGTCCTTTACCGGCAAACTTGCCTTTATATGCTGAACTCAACATTGCACTGGAAGTCACGCCGAAATCAACAGGAGCATTCACGCGTGTAGTTACACCATCATGAAGATTTGCCTCATCAAGTGGCGGTGGAAAATCATGTTCGGAAACAAGTCTCGGGCCGTATGTTCGGTTACAGTTGCGGCAAATAATAACTGAGTACCCATACGGCTTCATCGCTTCGTGGACAAAATCACCTAACTCTCCCCACGGACACCCAGTTTCACATGCTCCAGCCATTACCGGCTTTTTGACAGCCCAGCCGGTAGTACCTACATCAACAGTTTCCTGTGCTGATATACTGAAGGAAATCAATACGACTACTACACTTATTATTACTGATCTTTTCATATTTAATTTCCAGTTGCAAAATTTTTCTGAACCACTTGTTAACTCACCTGATCAACCCAATCTGACGGTTTGTGGCTGCCGAGTTTCAGATGTAATTCTACAGGTTTATTCTTGGGCAAATGTAGATCACAGTCAGCTTTGCCTGACTGATGTGTTGATACAAGAATTCCTGCTGGGGCATTAATATCATTGATTCCATACCGTGCAATCAAAGTGATGTCCTGCTTTATCACTGAGGTGATGGTCACATCAACTGTTCGCGCATTCATATCCCACGATAGTTTGTCAATCCTTGCAAAGGTACGTGCAAGCATTCCGTTAACCGAACCCTTTACAAGCGAGGAAGGAAGTGCCGGAAGTACTTCGATTACTCCAGGACGGGAGTAGGCCAGCATTTCCATTATGATCGTTTGAATTCCACCTTGTGCATCCGGCATAGGCCATGCATATGGATCGTGAGAACTCCTGAGTGTGGTAGCAAAATAGCCCTGCTCAATCAATTGTCTTAATTCCGTATCTACCATGAAGCAGTCTTTGAGCCGTGCACCAACCAAAGCTCGATGGCAACGGCCATGAGCCGCCAACCTTTCAGGTGTGCGTCTTCTGTCAGCCATCATCGCCGCAATGGCAAGCTGTGGCGTGCGGTCCGGATCAATTTCGTCACCTGGCCAGATACCATATAAATGAGAAACATGACGATGATTGTAACGCTCTTCCAGCGTGGGCCAAGCCCACTCTTTCAAGGTGCCGTCATTCTCCATTAGATAAGGTGGCAATTTCTCCAACATTTTTTTCCACTTTTGTACATTGTCAGCATCGGTACCTAGAGTCTCACATGCCTCAATCAAATTGGTCAGCACTTCCCTGCACACTTCTATATCCATTGAAGCATTGATCACCAACATTTTCGATGGGATTCAAATTCCCTGGATTGTTCTCAGGTGAGAAAGATGGAACGAATATGTAATTCCCATCTTTATCTGTAACAGTCAGAAAATCTTCATAAAACAGAGCTAACTCTTTATATGCCGGAACCATACGATTTCGGAGAAAGTTCAAATCCCCTGTTACCAGAGTAGTGATCCCAGAATGGACGTAAACACCAACCTCCAGCAGAAATCCAATATGGATGTGGCCAGATTTCCCCTGTCGATTCAGCATTGGAGTAATGGAATGTAACTCCCATTCCTTTGTCCGGCCAAAGAGAATAATGTGTACCGCGCATTCCGAAAATGTTCTTTGCGTTTACTCTGAAGTCTGGAGCCAAGCTCTCCATCCAATTGAAGTATGCATCCATGCCCTCCCTAAAGTCGCCCTGTACACCAGGAGAAATTTGTAGGTTAATATTCGCATTTGTTTCAGCCTGCATGCTGGGATACTTACCGCTGGTGAGAATGAACCAGTATCTTCCCATATCAAAAATCTTCTCGAGCAAACCGGGTGAGTAATCCATCCGTGACCTTTGATCGGCAAACAATTCTTCTGTCGACATACCGTATTGTGAGACACCGCCGAAATCGACAGTGACACGATTCATAGATTCCGATTGAACCGTACGGTGTTTATCTAACAAAGTCTCATAATCAGGCATTAACTGCTCTACTGCAACCCGCAGGGCATCTACCTTATCCTCGCTGTAGTTGGCAAACCATTCAATGCGGGTAAGAAGCATTACAGACGATGCATTCTTGATAACTAAAGTGTCATTATCCATCCGGGCAGAACCGCCATTGCAAATCACACGAACTACACCAGCGTAACCACTGTTGTTTGTGGAAGGATCTAAAAGACACTTGTATATCAGTCGTTGTTCATTAAAATCTTTTTTAATTTCGCTTTCCCCACTGCTCGTTACGGAGCGCACTGGAGGTTCATTATTCCAACTTGGACGCCTTCTTCCCGGTGCTTCCGATAGTGTAATTCGTGTATTCACAGACTGTCCCTTGGGAGCGGTGAGTAATTGAACAATAACATTATCCGGACGTGAGGTAAATGTTTTGCGAAGCCAATTACCTCGCTTATCATTCCAATAAACATTTGCCTCACTGGTTTCGAAATCGACAGTGCGCAGATAGTCTTTGGCTAATGCAGTTTTTGGAAAATCAAGACTCATAAAAAACGCGGGGATGGTAGGATGTCCCCACGTATTCGGTTTAATAGGACCTTTCCCCATTTCTTTAAAAGCAAACTCAATGGCTTCCTGATATTTTCCGTCCAATACCATTTGTCGTACTTGCGGAAATATGCCTGCAACTTTTGGTGCCTCGAGTGGTCTGCTGCCATGGCTTAAGCAGACTTTCATGATGGAAAAGAATCTGTTCCGAATATGGGTCTCCAGCTATTTCAATATTCATTGCACCATTTCCAGAAGTTATACCTTCACTGGTAGTTTTGCCTGGAGTGATACTGCAGAATCCGTGACGCGGTACAATGTTCCGCTTAAGCCGTTCTGTCAAGTGACATTGGAGAGATCCGGACTTCAGGATTCAGTTTTGATTCAGCGAATACCGGTAACTTTGGCAAAAACTTATTTTCCCTTACGCGACGAAGATACTCTGCTGAACGAATATCCTCTTGAGCCGTTCTGGAAAGTGCCGAATTCTGATTTAAAATCCGGGATGATTTTTCAGAATCTATTCCGTTTTCAGTGAATGGAAATGGTAGTTTAAAAAACTAGCCAGACCAGCAAAAAAAGCGCTGTTCCTAAGAAAAACTCTACGCTTCATAATTTTTCTCCTAAATTAAATCATTAGATTAAGTCAGTATACTGAACTGTGAACCAGTTTTTTCAAAACTTCAAATTTATCCTGACTGGTAACTGGACGCGATCTCATTTTATCACCCAATTCCATAGTTTCTTGAGGTTTCTCTTTTATTGCATACCATCTGGGCAATCCATTTCCATTCGGATCTCCCGTTGTAATGAAATTCGTCCAATAACTCGACATAGTTTCAGCAACCTTTTTATCTTCTGCAGTCCAGGGTCTCGGGTGACTGGTTCAGATTATCAAAGACGTATGGAAGTTCAGATGAGTGAAAAGCATTGATAGCGTTCTTTAGTTGTCGCCGGGCTGTGATGTGTAAAGATGTATGTGTAAATATTCAGTTTTGCAGTCCGTCCCTCGTTTCATTGCCCATTTGTACATTGAGACCATGTCTTATATCACATGCAAACTCTTTTTGCGATTCCGTGGCTTCAGCTTCAGTTGAAGCCGGGTACAGTTTTAAAATCTCATCAATATATTCACCAGCCTGTTGTTTTAATAGTTGCCGAAATTCTTTTGCCGGAACTTTTCCATAGTTGTCGTTAAAACTGCCTTCGTCTGCAACCCAGCCGGTTATTGTACTAACATCATTCTGCTCGTTCGCTTTAAAAATATCATCACCACTTTTTGGCAGAAACCATCCGTCCACAATCGGGAGAAAACGAAACTCACCTTTGGTAGCAGCAAGCAAATCAGCTGCCGGTATTGTTCTTAATTCAGCTAATGAAGAAGCGCCCAATGTTTTGGCAAACTTTGCCCCGGTCTGTTCTGCCGATGCCAAACTTATTTCCGGACCTATCCTGAGCATTAGTAGCCGCTTTGAGCGATTGCACGAATAAATAGTCCTTTTGAAAGCGGCGATGCAATAAGATAATTTACAGAGGCTGCCCCCGCAGATTGCCCCATAATAGTAACGCGAGTCCGGGTCCCCACCAAATACCGTGATATTTCTTCTTGATCCATTTAAGTGCGGCAACCTGATCCAGCAATCCGTAATTCCCCGAAAAATGGTGTTCTAGATTCCTTTGTTAATTCCGGAAGTGCAAGAAACCCGATCACTCCTACCCGGTAGTTTATCGTAACTACAACCAATCCTTTCTTTGCCAAATTTTCACCATTATACACAGGACAATTGCCTGAACCGCCGGTGAATGCACCACCCGGATATATACATTACCACAGGACGTTTTTCTTTCGACGATTTTGCAGCAGTCCATATATTCAGATACAGACAGTCTTCACTCACTTCCCCTTGCGGTTGATATTCAGGGGTCCATGGACCTAATCCATTTACCATTACCTGAATTGGATTTGCTGAGAATTTATCAGCCTTTCGTATTCCATCCCAGGGTTTGGGAGGCTGCGGTGCACGCCAACGCAAATTACCAACCGGCGGTGCGGCATACGGAACGCCTTTGTAAACCGTCACCCCATCTTCAAGTATTCCCTGTAATAATCCTTCTTCTACTTTTACCGGTGCAGGTTGTTGTGCAATGGCACTTCCAACAACAAACATCATAAACATCGCAACGTAAAAAGCCATGTTCCTCATAAGATAGCTTCCTCCCCTTCAATGATGATTCTTATATTATTAGATTTAAAGAATCATCTCTAAAAAATTAGAGATGACAAATTTCCGTGTCTTACAAATAGCTATAATTAGTAAAGTTTTTATTCATAAATAATCATTTTGCCCAGGCTTCTCCATCAGGGGTTCTGCGCCATTTGAAATAACCATCCAAAACTTTGAGTGCATCAGCACTTGGAACCGCTCCGGTATGTGGTGTCTGACTGAAGTACATTACAACAGGATTTGCATCGCTGAATGCCGGCCACTCGGGAACACCGTTACCGTTAGGATCACCATATTTTGCAAAGTTAGTCCAATAGGTTGCCATAGCTTCAGAAATTTCAAAATCGGATTTTGTTAAGTTTGTATCTGCGGAATTAAGATGCTCAAAAACATAAGCCACTTCCTGACCGTGCGGTGATCCGTATCCTGCTCTGGGCGAGTCTACCGGATAAACAGGATGCTGATCAAAATAGTAAAAGTAAACTTTAGATTTACCTATTTTTGATTCAAGCCGAGCCCAGCTCCATGTATGCCATCCGAAAGCTGCATCACGCATTAAGTCGCGAGCAGTCTTTGGTACTGTCGTAGATTCAGTGGGATAGGCTTTTAGAAGTCTTTCAGCAAAAGGACCATACCGTTTCTTTACACTGGCAATGTATTCTTCCGGAGTTTTTGGTGGAGAAAAGCTTGCACCTTCATCTGAATTATAACCCACAAGAATAGGCGTGTCATTAAACTTACCTGCTTCGTAAAGTTTGTATTGATCGTCTGGAATTACCCAGCCATCTATGATCGGCCATGCCAACCCCCGTATAGCTGGAAGTTTATCAGCTGATATTTTCCGAAGTTCTGTGATGGAAGAAACCCCAGCACTCTTTGTGTATGCTAATCCGTCTTGTTCTGCTTTGGAAAGAAGTTTCATGTTCTCGCCGGGAAATGTTGTGGACCGCGGGGACCCAAACGAACCTCCGCTTTCCGAAATAGCACCTTGGAATAATCCTTTAGCGAGTGGAGATGCGCATAACATGCTAACAGCAATTCCCCCTGCGGACTCTCCGAATATCGTAACTTTCTTCGGAGTCTCCACCAAATGCTGTAATATTTTTCTTAATCCATTTAAGAGCCGCTATCATATCAAGAAGACCGTAATTTCCCGAAACGTGATGCGGACTTTCTGCACTTAACTCCGGGTGTGCCATAAACCCAAGTTGACCGACACGGTATGCGATGCTAACCAGAACAACACCTTTTTTTGCCAATTTCTCCCCGCTGTAAGTTGGTTCTGAAGTCGAACCGCCATTGAATCCGCCACCATAAATCCAAACAAATACAGGGATGTTGTCATCAGCTGATTTAGCGGGTGACCAAACATTTAAATACAAACAATCCTCACTTTTACCAGATGGAGAACCCCAACTCTGCATTGGAGCTGAAGCAAATTTATCGGCTTGTTTTATACCTTCCCATTTCGCTGCCGGTTGAGGTGCGCGCCAACGAAGATCGCCAACAGGCGGTGCTGCAAACGGTACACCTTTGTATACCGTTAATCCATCTTCATACCTTCCCTGTAACAATCCTTCTTCAACTTTAATAGGAGTCGGCTGCTGTGCAATAGAAATCCCGACAGTATAAATCACTATTAAAAAAATTATATTTTTCACTAGAAATGGTTCCCTGTATTATTTGTTAATTCTACAATTAAAAGTTGTAAAGAAAACTGTAATAGAACATCAACATGGTGCTTATGGGTTGATGATGCAGTAATAACATCTTCAACACAGAATATTTCTCCACCAATTAATCCTTATTTAACATTATTTTGTTTCAACTTGAGTTTGCTGTAATTCAGGTTCTTTAACATTATAACCCAATAGAGAAAGCATTTTTTCAGCATATCGCTTTCCAAGTTCTCTATAACCCGCCGCAGTGAAATGTAACTGATCAGGCGGTCTGGCTTGGCAGCCGGCAGAAGAAATAACGTATGAATCGGGAACTACCTGTGGCAATTCGTCAATGATTTCATTCATACTTGCACACGCTCCATGCTGGTCAGCATTCACTACTTCGCCAGCAAGCAGAGGAACTTTTCCGGCATTTAGATCTAAGTCTTTAATCAAATTGTCATAAATGCCTTTGACTTTGTTTGGCCAATCTTTATCACCTGTGTTTGACTCTCCCTGGTGGAGCAGAATTCCTTTGATGATGCCGTCTTTCTGCGCGAGTTTTGCCATGTCTACAAGATATTGATAAGGGTTCCCGTCATACTGCTTGATAATATTTTTCATCCAAGGTGGAGCCGTTGAATCATAAGATTGATAATTATCTTTTTCAAAAAGTTCAATTTTGCAGCCTGCTACTGCAACATTAATAACTCCTACTTTGATGTCCTTGGGCAGATTAGCAACCATAGTTCTGCCAAAATAATCAGCGGGACAAAGACCTGTCATAGGACGGCACAATGGAGGAACCGCAGTATACCATTGCCCTTTTTTTCGATCTAGTTTTGGGAAATCAACAGCTGCCAGAACCTGGAAGCGATCATCCACATTCTCCTTGTCCTGCTGTTCAACTCCAGGAAAGCCCTCCATGTTTGACTGTCCAAAGCACAGGAAAATGTAAAAATTTTGATCTTGTGAAAAAACCTTTGTGTTTATTAAAAATAATCCCATCAATAGCAACATTAAAAACCTATACTTCATTATCTTTCTCCAAAAAAATATATTTGAATATTCAATTTAATTTTTCATAAATAATTTATAAAAACTGGGGAACATATTCTTTCAATTTTCCTTTTGAACATGTTCCCTCAATATCATTATTAAGAATATTCCTTTAGAAAGTTTATTGAGCTACTCTTGTTAATTTCATAACCATATCCTGATCCATAACATTTGCTGTAACTTCAATAGTATCGTCATCAAGATATTTACATTTATGCTTTATGACCATCCCTCCTGCATCGACATCAAATGAAAAATCATTTCCATTTACTACACCATTAGTCAATTCCGTTTCTCCCATTGAGGAAGAACTATTTCCTGTTAAGGTGTCCCCGTCTACTTTAAATGTAAATGTTAATTCCATATCTCCCTGTGGGCCACTGATCTTCCCCAGCCACTTACCGTCAATTTTTGCTTCTTGTTTTACCCTGCTTAATAACATCGGTTCATCTCTCCCGGGCGAACTCAATTTAACTGTATCCCCATCAAGAACTCCTGTGTTGCTAAATACCTGTCCATTTGCATTAACTTCGAATGAAAATTCGTTTCCATTTACCTTTCCTTTTTCAATGGGTAAAGTTCCCATTTCCGAAGTAACATCTCCATTCAGAGTATCCGCATTTACTTTAAAAGTAAAGACTAATTCCATATCTCCGTTTGGTCCGCTAAATTTTCCTTTCCAACTGCCATCCAGAGTTTGCGCATTACTGCTTACACTAAGCAGTAACAACAATAGGACTGTAAGAAGTGTTTTCATATATTTTCCCTTAATAATTAGTTTCATAATATTAATTACAAATAAAACTTACAACTTTATGTCGGTATTTTCAATCTATTGACCTGCATAGTCAGTGTTATTAATCAACTAATCAATTTGACAAATTTCATTTTATATTTTTCTTAATTATTAAAGAACTTTTGAGTTGCTCAACCTAATCCGGTAAAGATGATTCAACAAAAAATTAATTAAGGTTTAAAAAATAAAAAACCTCTCTACTTAGTAGAGAGGCTAAATAATTATATCAACTTTTGTATTGTCTTATTGTTTACGGATAATATCTTGGTCCAAGTATTAGTCTATCACTCGAATCATCAATCTCATAAAATCGTGGCTTTCGAGGTCCGTTTCCTTCAGCATGGTGAATAACAAGCAGACGTTTTCCCTCGAATGTTGTAAACATCATTCCGTGCCCGGAATTGTTTCCGACCAACGGTTTTTCTTCTTGTAACCAGGGCCCGTCAATGGTTCCTGATTCCGAATAAGCAACTCCCTGCAAATACCTGCCTGCGCCCCAGCTTGCCCACAACATACCCAGCTTTCCTAATTTTGTTCTAAAAAGTTCTGGTCCATCGGTAACCCAGCCGGGAAGTTTTAAACCAAAAGTCATTTCTCCATTTCCGACCATTTCAAGTGCCCACGGGGCTTCACTGGCACGGAACAGGACAATCGGTTCGGTAATGGTTTTACTCAAATCAGGCGAAAGTTTTACATACTCCATTGTACCATCTATTGTTTGCATCCATTCATGACTAAAAACAAAATACGGAACACCCTTCTCGTACCAGATTGTCCCATCAATAATGTCCCAGCTATGCGGAAGATAATCGTAGTTTGAATCAGGATTTAAAGGTTTGAAAGGACCTTCAGCTTTGTCCGATACTAATATCATGGTTTGATGGCGGTAAACATTATATCTGCGTGGAATAACATCAACAAGTTCCTTTCTGTCACCAAAAGAAGCTGCATAATAGTATTTACTATTAATATGATGAATTTCGGCTGCGGCGACAAATTTAATTCCTTCCATCCAGGTTCCCGTAACATCATAAGCTCCGTACGGGCCTGTCCACATTTTAAGATCTTTGCTTTTATAAATACAACCACCGCTGCTTGTCAGGTAGTATGTTTTAGTAGCATCATCAGCAAGAATATAAGGATCACTCATTATCATAGAATCAAGAGGTACAGTTACTATTTCACGAGGATCCGTAACACTTGCACTTACTCTGGGTCTTCTAGGAGTATTTGTGTTTGGTCTGTTAGTTTGAGGCATACCAAAACCTTTAGATCCGGGAGGAGCCGGAATTGTTATAGTTGGAATAAGTTTCTTCTTTTCTACTGTTTGAGCCGATAGCAGTTTGTTGTGAATTGAAAATTACAAGCATCACAATAAAAGAAATGGTAAAAGAAACATTAAAACTTTTTTTCATAACACACCACTAATTAGTTTTTAACTGCCTGATTAACATTTGATTAGAGAAGTGTATAAAAAGAAAATAAATTTATACACTCTCTGTATCCAATTGTTTAATCCTTAAACAGAAGCTGTGCAAATTCATGAAGGCTTCGTCTCCATGACAGGAACTCATGAGCTGTTCCCGGGGAAACATAAAAGACACTGTTTATACCGATTTGTTTCAAAGAGTCTGCGTTCGCCTTTGGATCGCCTCCAAAAAAGCCCGGTCTGTTACCGCGGTTTTCAAGTTCGCGGCTACCAAAGCTAACAAAAGCCAATTTAACTTTCTCCTTAAAACCTGGCGTGTTGTTTGCATCACTCATAGTGAATGTTCCACCGCTGAAAAGACCGATGTATGCAAACTTATCGAGATTAGCAAGTGTGATAGTTTTAGTTTCCATACCGCCCATTGACAGTCCAGCCATAGCACGATGGTTTCGATCGGAGAGTGTACGGAAGTTGGCATCGACATATGGAATTAATTCGTCGATTAGAACTGTTTGAAACGGTTTTATATCAAAATTTCTTAAACCCCCAATTCGTACATCATTAGTCATTCCATAAGTCATCACGATGATGAAAGGCTTGATCTTTCCTTCGGCGATCAGATTGTCCATAATCAAATTAGCATGTCCTTGGTTGCTCCATGCAGTTTCATCCTCGCCCCAACCATGCTGCAAGTAAAGTACAGGATAGCGCTTCGCCTGATCCTTGTCATAATCGGGTGGAGTATAAACAAACGCTCTTCGTGAGGTATTTGTGCTCTTGGAGGGAAATAGAATTTGCTGCACTTTGCCGTGTGGAACATCCTTAAGTGAATAGAATTCCTGATCCGGAGCGGGAATTTCGATACCACTTTCCCAGCGAATAGAACCATAGAAATTCAATGTGCCTGGATCGTTAAACATTCCCCCATCAATAAAGATATGGTAGTAATGAAAACCTTTATCCAGAGCTGCTGAGGTTGTACCTGTCCAGTTGCCGTCTGCATCTTTCTTTAGAATGGTGCCTCCGCGTGGACCGCCAAGTCCCAAGCTTACTTTGACGCTATCAGCCTCAGGTGCATTTATTTTAAACCTTGCATAACCTTGCGAATTAACCTGGGGGTATTCCTGACCAGGTTGATTTAAAGTCGAAGGCTTGAAGTCATCTTTAATAGTTGATTGATCAGTCTGTGCAATACACAACGAAACTGAAAAAGCTATTATTAAAACTGAAACGATTAAATATCTTTTCATAATTTTTCTCCTTTAATCTTTGAATAGAAGTTGTGCAAATTCGTGCAGGCTGCGTCTCCACGATTGCCATTCATGAGCAGTAAGCGGTGAAACATATGATACAGCATTTATACCGGCTTGCTTTAAAGCATCTGCTGCGGCCTTTAGACCATCGGAACCTCTTTCACGACTTCCAAAACTCATAAATACAAGTTTTACTTTCGATTTGTCAGAAATATCCGATGGGGCAACAGTACCTCCGCTAAAGATACCGATATAAGAGAACTTATCAAGATTGGCCAATGCAACCACCCTGGTAACAAACGTACCCATCGACAAACCTGCCATTGCTCGATCATCAGCGTCAGTTAAGGTTCTAAATTTACCATCAATGTATGGAATCAGGTCATTGAGCATAACCTCTTTGTAAGTATCAAATGAAAAAAGCCTACGGAGTCGAGCGCTATCGGGCGGCGTTCCCTGTCTTTCTCCTGCAGGCCTCGGTCGAAATGGTTTTGGAGGAACTTCACCCGGTTTATAGGCAGCACTGGTTTCCATAACAACAATGAATGGTTTTGCTTTTCCTTCGGCGATCAGGTTATCAAGTATTAAATTCGTTCTTCCCATTTCAATCCACACTCGTTCATCCTCGCCACCTCCGTGCTGAAGATAAAGCACTGGGTAACGTGTTGAAGTGTTGGTTTCGTATCCCGGAGGTGTGTAAACAAAAATATGGCGCCAGGCATCGATCGTTTTGGAAAAATAATTCTCGATAAGCACATTGCCGTGAGGTACATCTTTTAAATCATAAAAGCTGCCGTCCGGATCGGGTATTTCAAATCCATTGCACATATGACTATAACCAATGAATGCATTAGTAGCCGGATCCAAGACGATAGCGCTATCAACAATCATCCAGTAATTGTGATAACCTTTATCCTGTGGTTCACTGGTGTAAGTCCACACACCATTATCATCTTTAACCATATCAAAGGGAACGTTGGCGATAGCAACTTGTACGCTCTTTGCATCCGGTGCATTAAATCGGAAGGTAACCCTCGAATCAGCTTCGATGCGCGGATATTCTGCTCCATAGAGATTGTAAGGATTAGGGTGAACTATACCAACAACATTTGAGTTAATTAAAACCTGACCTGTTTGAGCTGAACAAATTCCACTAATTGATAAAGCAATTAGTAAAACAGATAGGTGTATTTGTTTCATTTTAAAATCTCCCTAAATATTTTTAGTTGAGTTATCAAGAAAGAGACACGCAGGTCTTAACCGTGCGTGTCTTTTTACTAATGTCTTGTATAAACATTGTCAATTGCTAAAATGCATTTCTTAAATTGCCTATTATTTGATTTATCCTTCTCACGGAGTTTTAAAATTCCAACGCGATTTGTCACTCTTTGGATCGAACTTGGCCAATGTAGGCGTACTGTTCCCCACGGCAATCAAAGCTAAAGGTTCTTTGGAATTAGGTACAACCTTAGGCATTATGCGATAAGTTCCGTCAGTCAACTGGTCTATGCGCCAGAGTTGTTCAGGAGCGCCAGTAAATGCGGGAACCGTTATAACTTCGGAGTCCGCAGTAGCAGCCAATGCACGATCAGTTCCAGCGATAATGATTTTGAAATAAGGCGAGCCGGGATAGCCGCCTACACTGTCGACAGGCGTAATTGTCCACTCCTGGTGAGGGCGTGAACAAATAATCGCCCATGTCGAACATCGATGTTACCGGTCGGCCAATCCTTTGAATCCTCAGCAAGAGTTCTGGGGCGCAACTGGTTTCACTGGCTCATTATTATTTCGTCTAAAAAAACCTCTCATACCGCCGGGCATTCGTACAAAATCCACAGCCAGTTCAATCGCGTAACCGCTTCGTTCAGATTGGATCTCATACGTACCTTCTTTGAAATTTCACCACCAACAGGCCATCCGTCTTTCCATAGTAAAGGACGAATGCCCAGTACGCTACGACCGCTTTGTCCAGATCAGCTTCGTAGTGGCAGGAAAATTTCTCAACACCGTCACCAAGATCCAGCAGCCGAAGTGACCCAGCTCCAGCATAGTGACCACTAGCTGCCTGCCACAAACTTACCACCACCTTTAAGCATAGGCACACCCATGTTATCAACATAGGGACCTGTCACTTTCCTGGATCGCCCCACACGAATGTTGTAGGTGGAGTTGGGACCGTCACAACATGTACCGTGGGTACCAAGCAAGTAGTACCATCCATCTCGATACATCATCGCAGTAGCTTCACAGTCAATTGCAACATTCATAGGCTTATTGCCAGCAATGTGTTTTCCTGTTTTCGGATCTAGCTCGACCATCCGGATGAAACCAAAATAGGTACCGTAGGTAAGCCATAGTCTACCAGTCAGTGGGATCGAAAAGAAATGCCGGATCAATTGCATCACAGTCCTCCACACCATTTGACGAAGCAACTACTGTTTCATCTTTAAATCCGAAATCAGGAGAATTAGGATCAAGCGTCTTTGTCCACATAACATAAACGTTACTGGCATGTCCTCCAGCCAATCCTCCTCCTCCTTTTGCATAGCTCATATAATAGCGATCCCCGATGTGAATTACATCCGGAGCTACTCCGCCCCCGGGCGCACAGCCCCGCTATTCCAGACCCAGCCGTCATCAGAAATCAAACCTCCACCACCAGTGCCGAAAGTATAATATTTGCCATCACACTTCACGATGGTTGATGGATCATGAATGTATGGTTTGCCAACTCTGAGCCAATGCCGAATTAGACAACCAGAAAACAAGCAGCGCACAAATCGCTGCTGTAAAATACGGGATTTCATAAAACCTCCTGAATAACAAAAATATTGAGATTAAAAATAGGATAACTCATTATTTTCCAGCACTTTCAAAGCTCATGGTAAGATCCTTTAATCGGTTTACCATTCTCATCAATGAAGCGAACACAAAAATCACTCATACCCGGACCATTGATTACAGCACCTCGAATAATATTTTGTCCCTTTATTAAGTGTAAGGCGCTTAGAAACACAATCATCCATAACCATACGTCGATCACCGGAAAGGATGACGGCTTCTTTGCCATTGAGCCACCACATAGATGCTGAATTAGAACCAACTGCCATACGAACGTTCTTCATCTCCTTGGGCTAGTCAACAACAGTAACTGCCCAAAACAGAACGCCGTATATCTGTTTATTCAAACCATAGGCAAAGCGAAAAAGTTTGACATTGAAATTAGTTGCGTCCAGGGCATGCCATTCGAGTTCCTGATCTACCAACTTTCACTTTTTCACCGTCTTTTGGAACAACTGTAAATTGCGTGGGGAAAGTATAAGGTATCAAAAGCGTTTCGAATGTAGCTGTCTGTAAAAACGGTATTGCTACGGTTTGGTTTGTTAATAGGCTCAAGAAGCAGCCAGCGCTGGAGAAAGCCGTCAGCGTCTGGTGCTTTGGGTGATGAAGTAACAGGTCTGAAGTATGGCGCGATGCTGCGAGTAGTATCGCTGGTAGTTGTGCCACGAACAGCACTGTTGAATGCACCAGAATAACCCTGAAGCGCCAATATAACAAAGATGCCAATTACCAGCATCGCGAAATTGCGTAATATATTCATTGTGGACCCTTCATAGAATTTAAGATTCTTGTAAACTAAAAAGGAACGAATCCCTAATTATAAAATTATGAATTATTAATATTATATCATCAGATAATGTAGCTATATTTTTCTTACAACAAAGTATGGTTGTTGTGTTAAATTTGCTGTTAAGCCAGGGTACAACCATGCTTTCTTGGGTTCTTCTCTCAACTCAAAGTAATATTGAAGAGGGTACAGAGTCTCTGTATAATCTGCTGGTATAGTTGCTAGAAAACTTTTACCGGACTTTTGCATTTCCATTGTTTTAAATCGCTCGGCATGATTCACGTGACGATAATATAACAGTACAGATTCAATTGTTTTCTCAATTGATATTTCTATCTTAAGGGATTCTCCGGCCCTAAAATGTTTCGGCTGGTTATGGGAACAAATTGTATCATCACGTTTTGGTCGTCCCATCACTTCTTGGATATATGATCGCACATTGTCTTGCTGCACAACAGAATTGATTTTGGTTTGTTCCAATATTTTTGCCATAAATTCGATGTCCTCATCTATGGCTGGCAATCTATCAAGCCAGTGACCTCGTATTACATCAAGTTCTCCGATTGTAATATCAGATTGATAAACATCCCTGGCGATATTCGCAGAGTCAATCCAGAAGTCCCTTGCCTTTTTATAAGTCTGTAGAGATAATTCCAACGCAGTGCGGTCGCCGCTTTGTTCAAAAATCGCGAATAGAACACCGCTTCTAAATTTGGCTCCGAAGAATCGCCCTAATCCAACGACAATAGCTACATCGATAGCCATCCTACGGAATTCAGGTTTTTGTTTACCTTTCGATTTGATTTTTGCTTGCTCAAGTTGTTTGGCTGCAGCATCTGCAAAATCTTCTAACCATTGTGCATATTCAATAGGTGTGTATTTCCCACTTCTTTCACCTTTTAATAATTCTTCTGCAAAATCATTAATTCGCAAAAATAGTTGAGGATCCATCGGACTAACATTCCCGAATACTTTAGGAGACGGTGTATCAAAAAACGGATTCTTATTATTCGGATCTGGAATAGAGAGGTTTGTATATATTTCTGGCCAGTAGAGATTGTTCGCTGCTGAAACTCCGTGAGCAGTCAAAACAATCGGAAGAATACGAGATGCATTTGCCAGAGATAGTTCAATTGCTTCAGCTCCTGCGCCAAATTGTTTAACGAGATAACGTCGCCAAACATCTTGTTCTGTTTCAGGATTGTAGGCAAGTCTTCCAAATACTCTATAACTGTAAAGATATTTTTCCCAATCCCACTTTGGTTTTAGCGATTCATCCTGGTAAGCACAACGACCACCTGCTATTCCCGAACCGCGGCGACCTTTAAACGAGAGAGGTTCCATAAGTTCGGCTCCAACACTACCACAAAAACTGAAATTTTTTGAATGAGCAGAACTCATTTCAGGATCACCCCAAAGCAAAAGTCGTTGTGTACCTGGCCAGATTCTGTGCAAGATACCGTGCTGCCTGTTTTCCTTAAATAGATCACCATAACCGTAGCGCATAAAACTTCTCGAGCCAGCACTCAGGTTCATTAATCCTTCCGCTTTTTGGTCCGGCTTTGGAATTTCAAATGCACGAATATCAGTTTGATGATAAGGCAAACCAAGATGTTCAGCCCAATATTTTGGAGAAACGTTGACTGGCATTCCGGTAGCAACTGCTGTATCAATCATTTCCTGATTTATTCCCTTTGCATGCATATCAATCTCAACTTTACGACCACAGGTAGCTACCCCGTCAAATACGGTCTGCCAAAAATTGTAACTTCCCTCTTTTACACCGCTTTCTCCATGTATGCGGAATGTTATACCGCTAATAGAAGGACAATATTTTAAAAGCTGACGGAGAGCATCCCTACAATAAGGACCGTGATTTTCGTGAGTCAATCCTTCTATTGTATAATTTGCATTGGGACTATCTATCCACTCATATCCATGCATCCAGATTCCCAACTGAAACTGAATTCCCCGCGCAGCCGTTTGATCGCTGATAAATTTTAACATCTCAAGATTTTTATCACGTTCCGCATCTGACAATTCCGGAACTTTAACATTGTATCCGGGAACGGATAAAAAGAATGGATAGGCAAAAAGGAAATATGCATCAGTAACATTCTGGAGAAAATCGTAACCAATACCCATACTTAAATTAAAGCGATTAAACCTTTGTGCCGTAAGCATAGTTAGATATTCTTTCCACATTTCACGATCATAAAACCATGGTTTATCTTCTACTTCACTTACAAAGAGTCTGCTGACACTGCGGATTTTATTTGCAGGTTTTTCAATAACGGGTTTTTGAATTTTCAAAGAGTCCAAAGGTTGACCGGAATATTGTACACGATCCGCAAGTTCAAGCAAAGCGTAAACCAGCCCGCGAGCGTCATATCCGCAAGTCAATAAAATTTGTTTGTCATTAAAATTAAGAGGGACTAATCCAAGAGCTTCATTTGTATCGGGAATTTTAATTTCTGAATTTTTTAGCAGCGTCCGAGATAAAATTGAATCTGATCCGGTAACCACAATAATTAAATCTTCACCTCTTGCCCTTGAAATCATATCACATCTGAATACATTTATTCCTTCAACCTTTAATGATTTCTCCAGTTCATTTACAGCCCACTGTGTAGGCTGCAAACCTGCGGTTTTATCATCTTTATCTATTACAATGGAAACTCCATTTGTATTAAAATCATAAAAGCTTAAAGCAGATATTCCCAAAGCAGAAACTCCGGCTATCTTCACAAATTGTCTTCTGCTAATTCCTTTCGGCTCGCCGGTAGTTTTTTGATTCAGGAAATCTTTCATTGAATTTATTTTTTTAATTTCCTTTAAATAATTTTTGATAAAGATCCGGATCGAGTTCATACATACCGGTAATACTATGAAGATGATTTGCAGAAACCCATGGGAGCCAGAATCTGTGTCCACCGCGTCCGCGTCCATTCCACCCCGGACCCAGGCTCCAGTGTTCCTGCTGCCATCCGATTCCTTTCATATCATACTGGCGTCCCGGAAGTGCAACCATTGATTTGGTGTCGTGCAAAAGAACCCGTGCGACATAAAGATAGTGCTCGTCTTTTGTATAAGAATACAACTTAGCATAAGATGGAGCTGACCAGTCCAGATATTCATCCGCTCCGCCCGGTCCGCGAGCCGATATTCCCTGAAGCCCAATTGTCGGAACTCCTTTCTTCCAGTGCAGTTTGGCATTATCCGCATCAACCGGCATAGGAAGGTTCCAAATCCATATCCAGCTCTCAGCATAATCCGCAGCAACTTTTGCGCGTTCAAGCCATTTAGTATCTTTTGTTGATTCATATAAACTTAGATATGCTTCAAGACTCAACATCCCGGCTTCTTTATCAGTAATATTCGGGTTGTCGCAAGTACCACCAACGAAAAGTTCTTTTTCTCCCCAATTTTTCCAGACATATTCTGCTGAACGAATTGCTGATTGCATGTATTTGGAATCACCTGTTTCTTCAGACATTAAAATGAGCAACGGTACCGGACAATAGCTGGTAGATCCTGTTTGTTCTGCGACCTCACTGCTTCCGGATTTCCAGCGCCGGGGAAATGAGCCATCATCCCGCTGCTGTAAGATCAGCCAGTCAACATATTTTTTAACCCAGCTTAACCATTCAGGATGTGCGTGACCAAGTTTGCGTTCTCTTTGATAGGCTTGTACAAGTACCCTCATACCTTCTGTCGCATTTCTTATAAAAGGTGCCAGCCATTCCTGATGATCACCTGTCCATGGTTTTCCAGTTGCAAGATCGTAGCCTGATTGTACAAGCGGTATTTTAGAAAGTGCATTAATCATCGATGAAATAATATTCAAACCAATTCTTCGCATTTTTTTTCCGCGTTCGTTGGCGTCACGGTCGCTTTCAAGTAATAATTGATTGGCACATTCGATGTTCTTACTTACAAAACCCATTACACACATAGTCCAATTCCACTGAGGTTCGGTGGTATCAAATGTAGCCACAGCAAAGGGGATTCCTGTTCGTCCGTCAATTGTAGCAGCTTGATTGGTGAGATGATTGGTAAGAACCCGGCGCACCTGATTAACATCGATGGGAGTAACTGCCGGTTTTAATGTGTTCCATGCCCATCGCCAGGTATTACGTGTAACATCACTAAATGACTCTTTGTTACCGAATCTGAAATTTATTTTGTAACTATGATTAACTCCTTGAGAGATAGGATGAAACCGGCGAAACCATATTGGCTGTGAACCTGCATTTGGTCCGAATGCATATCTGCTGATAGTACCGGGAAACTGGAAACCAAACTCGATAGGACTTTCGTCCTTCTGCCATGTCCCAAAAGCACCAAATTGAAATCTTGCATCGGTCATAATTTTTTTTACAAGTTTTGTCTCTTCATCTGTCGATGCACCATTTGGAGAAGGATCCAGCATAGCAACTGAAGAACCATTGCTGAAAGAAAGCGCAAACAGGGGCGCCGGAAGCATATCTTCACGTAAAAGAAATCTCCTTGCTTCATAGTTTAACTTACCGCCGGGGGATTGGTCTCCGTTGTATGTAGGATCACCATATATTGCCCCGGGAGCCATACAATTTACGTCATTCCAGCGTACCAACGAATCGACATTAAAAACTATAGACGAGTTGAAACCTCCCGGAGCGTTCCCAACTACTTCTACTTTTCTGCTAACTGAAAGTATAGTTCCGCTTATACTCCACGTGTCGTATACATGAAATACAACTTTCTTTCCGTATGCTATTTCACCACTGGCAACTATACCAGAATCTGATTTCCGGATGTTATTGTATCCGGAGTTAAGTTCATGAATGTCCTTTTCTTTCTGAAAGATTTCGATTCTAACGGGTGACCTTTGTGTGAAAAGTGGAGCAACGCCTCCAAAAATTTCGATACCCCATTTACCTTCTGCAGTACGGAGAAATAAGACGGTTGCACCGGTTTCTAATTTTCCAAGTGCAACCTGATTGCTTTGCTGTGCAAATGCAACAGTTACTGATATACACAACAAAAGTATTAAATATCTGCCCAACATCTTTAGGTCTGAAACAAAGCCCGTTCTACTTCGACTTATCGTTTGATTTAGGAAGTCGCTTCAGAATCATTACCCTTTCTCCTTGCATTCCCTGTGACTTCATAGAGATAGAATCTCCCATAACCGTGCATTGATGGCTCATAGTCCTATCATTGAAACTTGTATCAAATGAGAACTTTTTACCATCTATCTTTCCATTACTAATTGGAATTTCTCCCATTTGACTTTCAAGAGTACCGGTTAAACTATCTCCAACTACGTGGAAATTATAGGTTAATTCAAAAGTTCCATTCGGACTTTGGATTTCACCTTTCCATTTCCCCTCAATGCTCTGGGCATTAGCAATACTCATTGTTAAAAAGAACGCTAAACAAAAATAAAGTAAACGTGACATGGCTTATCCTTTCATAATATGTGAATGAATTTGTTGTTAGTTAAATTATTGCTCTTGCTTTTTCTTTTAACTATTCTATTGTTACTTTGAACGATTTTAAATCCTTATTATCAGAACTGGTTCCATAAAATATCTCGTACTCTCCATTAGTTACATCCATTCCGTAACTGGCTTTATCATAAAACCCGAATGCTGAAGGAGGCAAATTGATATTTACATTACTTGTTTTGCCAGCAGCAATATCAACCCTCTGAAAACCTCTTAATGTTTTTATCGTTCCGGTTGTGTCATTTACTTTACGCACATAAACCTGAACAGTTTCAGTTCCGTTCTTTTTTCCCGTGTTCGATACAGGTATAGTAAGATCAACACTTCCGTCTTTTTTGATAGTTGTTTTACTTACTTTAGCATCGCCAATAGAAAATGTTGTATAACTCAAACCAAAACCAAAAGGATATAAAGGATCTGACATATAACGATAAGTACGACCCTTCATCGAGTAATCTTCAAAAGCCGGCAACTGGCTTATGTTTTTATAGAAAGTAATCGGGAGTTTTCCAGATGGATTATAGTCGCCAAATAAAACATCTGCAACAGCCTGACCACCTGCTTCCCCACCATACCACGCCTGAAGAATTGCATCACAACTTTCTGTCTCAGGTACTAAACCTATAGCTGAACCGGAACAATCCACAAATATAATTTTCTTTCCTGCCTTCTTAAGCTCCTCCAAACATTTACGTTGAATTGCAGGTAGTTCTATATCAGTACGGTCACCTCCTTTGAAACCCGGCAAATTGATTGGCATTTCTTCTCCTTCCAATTGAGATGAAATACCTCCAGCAAAAATAACTACATCAACATCTTTAAGTTTATTTATTAATGCTTCAAATTTGACAGGTACTTCTTTGCCAAAGTTAAAATTAAGACTTGCAGGCCAGTTACCTATCTGGCTAAAATCGGCTTCAATTTTATATTCTTTACCTTTCTCAACATTCATTGGAACGCGAACAATACGTGATCCAAATCGGCGAGGTTTATAAAGAGTATCTGCGTTTACAATGAGGTTGAATCTTCCCCTCGGTTCTATCTTAAATACAACTTCTCCAGATTCAGAAGGCCTATAAACTGTTTCGTACTTGCCTGAGAAACCCTGCAGATTTACACCTGCAGCAAATTCGTGCTGCCCGTCAGTGGTTAATTGAATAGGAGAATTTATTTGTTCTACTGCAGCAACTTCACCCGTTAAATCTCTATTATTCCAATAGGTTGCCTTAATGCCCGGTTTACCATCAATAGAGCATTCGTTGATAAAACTTTCTATTATCTTATCTTCAACTAAGTCGCACGCTTTATCATAAACTATATCTTTTGCTGAGACTTTACTTTTTACTCCATTCAATATTGTTATAGTACTAAGAGGTCTTCCGTTATAATTCCCCCACAAAACTCGTTCATCATCAGCATTAGGACCTATTACAGCTATGTTGATAGATTTTGATAATGGTAAAGTATTGTTTTTGTTCTGCAAGAGTGTCATAGATTCCCTTGCCATTTTCAAGGCTAACTGTTTATGTTCATCCGAATTAACTACGGACATAGGAATCTTAGTCCACGGAACCAATGAGTCGTCATCCATCTCTCCTAAATCAAAACGGCCAACTAAAAGCCGTTCAACATGCTTGTTTATCTCATCTTCCTTTATCAAACCTTTCTCAACTGCTTTAGGCAGGTCTTTAAAAGCATAATTGAATCCACATTCAACATCAGTTCCCGCTAAAACGCCTTTTGCAGCAGCATGTGTTGCATCGGAAGAAACTTTATGATTGTTATTAAAATCAGATATAGCACCACAATCGGAAACAACCATGTACTTAAAGCCCCATTCATCCCTCAGAATATCCTGAAGTAAACGAGTGTTGCCGCAGCAGGGCTCATCATCCAAGCGTTGATAAGCACACATCACCTCCCGAACACCGGCTTTTTGTACAAGAGCTTTAAATGCTGGTAAATAAGTTTCCCATAAATCACGAGGATCGACATCAGTCAGGTTCATTGTGTGACGTTCCGGTTCGGGGCCAGAATGGACTGCAAAGTGTTTAGCACATGCTAAAAGTTTCCTATACTTTGAATCAGTTGGTCCCTGTAATCCTTTTACAACTGAAATACCCATCCGGGAAGTTAAATAGGGATCTTCACCATAAGTTTCCTGACCACGTCCCCACCGCGGATCCCTAAATATATTGATATTAGGAGTCCATACAGAAAGACTTAAGAACCGGCGGTTTTCATTGCCTTCTTTTTGAGATTCATTGTATTTTGCACGAACTTCATCAGATACAGCATTAAAAATTTTATATACTAATCCATCATCGAATGAAGCAGCCATTCCTATTGGTTCTGGAAATACCGTCACACTATCATTATTTGCCAAGCCATGTAAGGCTTCACTCCACCAATTAAATTTTTTTATTCCAAGACGAGGAATCGCTTCTGATATATCACACATTAATGTAGCTTTCTCCCCTAATGTCAGTCTTGAAACCAAATCTTTAGCTCTCTCTTCTGAACTTAAATTTGGATTCTGATATGGAAGCGTTTGTGCTCTTAGACTTAATGAGAATAAAAAACATATAATAAGCAGTAATTCTTTTTTCACTTTAACTCCGGTTTATAAATATTTGATTTCCACATATTTAAAAAGTTTTTATAACGAATCCGCCATAAGGATGCATAGTTATATAGATGGGTTTTGAAAAATCAATATCTTTTCTAACAAAATCTTTCTTGTCATCCGAGTCTGTTATAATAAATCCTTTTGATGATTTAGACACAAAAGAAACATTCAAAGTTATATTATGATTTGAATTTTCTCCGTTAATGCCTGCTATGTACCATTTATCTCCTTTCCGTCTAGCCAGAACAACAAATTTTCCCGGGTACCCATCTATAAATTTAACATCATCCCAGGTTTCAGGAAGTGAACTCATATATTCTTTAACAAAATCTTTTTGAGCATTCATACCGGTCGGTGTTTCAGCTATATGCTCGATACCGGAAGTAAAAAGAACTGATAAAGCAATTTCAAAACCGTCGGTAGTTCTGCGTTTTATATGTGGAATGCCGGAAAAGTTAACAGGTGTAAAATCCATGGGATCAAAAAGGTTTCTTGTGAAAGGTAACATTGCACAATGTGAGGGTTGTTGATCAGCATTATACTGTCCAAAAGTAACGTACTCTTCTCCTCTGATAGCTTCCATACTTACGAGGTTAGGATATGTTCTGTACCAGCTTCGCGGAAAAGTACACCCGTGAAAGTTTACAGCAATATTATAATTGGCTGCATCCTTTAAGATATCGATATAATATTTCATCATTGATTGCCCGTCGCCGCCGAAAAAATCTACCTTGATACCACCAATGCCCATATCTTTTAACTTCTGAAACTCGGCTAGTCTTGATTCTTTTGTAAGCATTTTGTTACGCGGTGTTTGCGGAGTTGTATTCCAGTCACCGGCTGAATTATACCATAATAAAATTTTTACGTTTTTTGTTTTTGCATAATCGGCAAGCTCTTTGATTTTTTCATATCCAATTTGTGTATCCCAAAGAGCATCGATAAGACAATATCTCCAATTCATAGATGATGCAAAATCAATATACCGCTGTTGGACATCATAAACAGTTGCATCGTCTTTCAGAATGACCCAGCTCCATGAGGCAATCCCTGGCTTCAGCCATGAAGAAACATCATATTTAGCGGGAATGGCTAAATCTGTTTCCAAAGTAGATTCAACAAGTCCTCCAAGGTTATCAGATATTGCAATAACCCTCCACGGAGTGTACCACGGTAAAACCGACTCGGGTAAAAAAGGGTCACCATTTCTGGATTCCTGCGGCTCAGGAAATTGTATAGAATATTCGCCATCTGGAGAAAATTGGCTTAAACGTGATCCGCAATAATTTGTATCAACAGCGGTTTCAGTAATAGAAACCCAATATTTACCTGAATGAAAAAGTGCCGGCATTACCCAACCTGCCTGATTAGGTGAAACCGTTCCGACAGGTATATCTTTACTATAATAATTCTCATAAGATGGTGAAGCAAAACTCCAGCCCGTTCTCGCGTCATCACACTGCTGTAGAAATGCTTTTGTAGAAAGATCAAAGTGATATGAAGTTAATTCTTTGTAAATCTCCAAAGTTGAATCTGCTTTCTCTGGGAAATAATACCTGAATGCAACACCATCGTTCGATACCTGGAAAATTATTTCCATTATTTTTGAATTTCCATTCTTCAGATAAAACAACCTGCTTATTACCGGAGTAACTACAATTCAATCGTTTACCATGCAGCAGCGTGTAATTTTCAGAAACGGTACTTACATTTGAAACTGAATCAAGAGTTAAATTAGTTGAAAAATCTTCATCGCTTCTAAGAATTCCCAATTTTGACTGCTTGAGGATAGTTGTACCTGAACACGAAACGGAATAAAGTGGAGCCCCTGTAGAAGTAAGCCAGAAGTTAACAGAAATCCTTTCGTTAGGACTTTCTAAAGTATAATCCTCTGTACAAAAAACATTAGTGAAAAAAGTTATCACAAATATTAACAGCATTAGGTTTCCTTTTTTCAAAATTTAATTTTCCTCATGTTTAATACTGGCCTAAAATTATAAAATTGATCGCTCCATATAAAAAGATTAATCTCTAACCATTTTTTTATATGTTATTTAATAAATTTAGAATTTTTCATCCACATAAAAATCGGCTTCATCCATTCTTCAGTGGGCTGACGTAAAACAAATCCATGATTTCCCTTAGGATAAATATGTAATTCAGCAGAGACATTGTGATGTCTTAATGCTTCCCAATAAACAATGCTATTATCAACATCAACTACTTTATCATCTGCAGCTTGGGTAATATAAGCGGGCGGTGTATTTTCATTTACCTGCAATTCATTAGAGAACTCATCAATAATTTCTTTCGATGGATGTTCCCCTAACAAATTAATTCTTGAACCTGAATGAGTTAAACTATCCTGCATACTTATTACAGGATAAACCAAAATTTGAAAATCAGGACGCAAATTTGTTTTGTCGTCATTTTTAATAACTGCTTTATCAAAATGTGTTGCTGCTGTTGATGCCAAATGCCCACCTGCAGAAAAACCCATAATGCCAATTTTGTTGATATCGATTCCCCATTTGACCGCATTCTCTCTAACAACTTTAATTGCTTGCTGAGCATCCTGCAGAGGTCCTATTTTTTTATCTAACATAGTTGTATCATTAGGAAGTCTGTATTTCAGGACGAAAGCCGCAATCCCGTTTCTCGCAAACTCTTTTGCAGTTTTTATTCCCTCACCCTGGTATACTACTACTGCATAACCTCCGCCTGGACAAATGACTACAGCAGCACCAGTAGCATTTTCTTTTTCCGGAAGATAAATTTCAAGAGTTGGTTTTGTCACTCCAGCGAACATTCCTGAACGTTCACTTTCTTTTATATTAGATTCTTTAGAATTAGGGATGGCTCCGGGATATAAGTTAATTATTTGCTGTGCTTTTATATTAAGCGAGAAAACGAAAAGTAGAACGAAACAAAGTTTTAAATTTTTCATATAAAATAAATTTTAGTTGTAAATGTTTTAAATGTATTTAATCAATTTTATAATTGATTCGATATTTGTTGTTTTAGATTATTTCCTTTGTTAATTCGGATTAATATTAAACATTCATTAATTGTTTAATGAATTGTTTTGAAATCTTTGGCAACATTGATTAATATTTCAATTATTATCTACTAAATCTTTTACAGCATTGCTGAGAAAGATATATTCTCCAGCTAAATTAATAACGCACTCATTCTCACCCCAGAAGAAAGGCCAGTCATCTTTATTCTCAAGAAAATCTGGTTGGAGCATAAGCAAACCGGGCACAACACCTCCAGCAACAAAAGAAAAATCTGCCCTTGTCCTTCCGTAAATTACATTCTTAGAGTTTGTACCCACACCTGCTACAAAAGAAATGATTGGAATATGGATGACATCCAAAAAGATAATCGATACCACGAAGTGTGTATTCCGGTCCAATGATTTCCGGAAATGCTTTGTGGGCATAATAGTTCATTGTTGCCCATCTTACAACTTCCGCATCGCCTGCCCAATGTCTGATTCCAATAGGCACTCCGTATGGATTTTCTACAAGCAGTGAATCGTCCTCTATTTTTAATTTCTTTATATAAGGTTCGAGTTTCGCTTTGTATTCTTTATCAAAGTATGGAATTGCAATCAATGCATCTTCAATATTCATATCCAGAGATCTTTCAAGCCCCTGCCATATTGCTTTAGTAAATATATCTGCATACTTCTTATTCTTTGTAGCGATGAAAAGCTGCAACGCCGCGGAATTTGGCATACCGCCTCCAAAAAAACCTGCGAATCTGTTTCTTCTACTACCAGTAGTATCCTTTTGCTGCCAGTCCCATGATTTCTCGGCAGCAGTTAAGCATTCAGCAGAAAGTGAATCATTGTAACCCTTAAAGGCACGGCTTGCATTAGCAAGACAAGCTATCGAACTATAATTTATCCATGGTTCATTTGTAGTAAGGGCCCACCTGTCATCGGGTTTTCCACTATAATCTCCTTTAACTTCATATTGTTTTAGTTTAGGATCGTATAATAAATTATCGGTTATTGTTGAGGCATCACCAAGATGAACATATTGATATAAGTAAGGCATCTCAATTGAGGGAATCGCGCGTCCAAATGCCTTGTGCATTGCAAGCTGTAAAAGAACACCATGCTCCATCTGCTGAAGTATATCAGGTTTACCATCAGGGTCGTGAATACCGACATAACGATGTTCTTCATTAATGTAAGTTTCATCTAATTCCGGTTTAAATTGCAGCCAGGTATCAGCCAGGGATGAGATTGCCAGACATTGCGAACCTTCCTCGATATCAAAGTCACCCGCATCGAACCAGCCTCCTACATTTAATCCCGGTATATGTTCTCCGGATTTATAACCTGTATCTGTAGAAGGCCCCATCCTTTTCCCATCCATTAATTGTAAATTCGGAGGCATCTGTCTTGCATCATCAAGGAACGGTACTCCGTGCCAAACTCTGTATCCATCTTTAACAAATACATGATCCATCTGTACCGGCATAAAGACATCCAATGTTTGATGCCATACATTATCGTAAACATTGATATCTATAGGAAAGGCGTCGGTTTTTTCATTAGCATATTGAATTACATATAAGCCGCTTTCTTTAACAGATGAAAAATCAAATCTCGCATAATTGTAACGAAGAAAAGGTCCCCATAATTTTACATCACCTGTATATTCCACCTTATAACTTCCATCCGTCATAACCTTGTACAAAGTAGCCGTCTTTTCCGGCGTATCGTTTTTATCAAGTTCTATAACTGCAACCTTTTCCTGTGAAGGATAATAACCCACTTGAGAAAAACCAATTACAGGTTTGCGAATCCAATTTTTAATTGCACTGGCATTTAAATACCATTCAAGTACTTTCCCGGTTTTTTCTGAAGGAATAAGACTACGGGCAACGAACCATCCGTTTTGTGCAACATCGCGACCATCATATAACATAATATCACCATCGGTAGAAGTAATAGATACTCTCTCCATTGAATCTTCAGGTGCAAGAACCAGATGTTTTCCCTTTAGCCATAGGAAGAGGATCCACAAAAATATTTCTCCCCCTGTCATCAAAAGTAGAGAGTCCAAAGTATTGAGGGATTCTATCTTTAAGAGGTTTAACTTCCATTGGTCCTGCAGGATATTTAGGAAATATTCCGGGGTTTTCGTCCATTAAATATGTTTTTCCAAAATATGTCGTAGGTAAAAACTCAAGATTAAAACCTGCGTGTCCTTCTAGTTCTTTAGGTAAAGGCTTATCAAGATAGACATCAATCATTACTCCTTCATCTTTTGCAGTAGCAACAATTTTGGAATCGAAATTATATTTTTCATACTTAAGAATTACTTCAATACTGTTATTCTTTTTGTCAACCTTACGGTCCACAACTTCCGGAACCAGGTCCCATTGTTCCGGTGTAGCTCTTAATCTTACAGCACCACCGGTGGCTGTTCTTACACCATGGTGTATAATCTCAATACCGGCAGTCTTTTCATCATAGAAGTAACCATTATATTGGTTACTAAAGACAAGAACATTTAAGCCACGGGTTTCAAAATATCCAAGGTCATTTAACTTCAATTTATTTTCCTGACAAGGTGCCTGACCAAGAAACAAAAACGAAAATCCAATTATTAACAGTGTGTTTGCTTTTTTTAATAAAATGATCCTGTTAAATAAGTTCACATTTTTCATACTATTCACCATATATTAATTAAATTTCAAAAAAATTTAAAAGTACTTTTATTTGTCTAACCATTAAAAATTCTTCATCCATTTGAGAATTGAAACCATCCAATATTAAGCTTACTGAAATAAAACAGCTAATTATCTGCTGTCCTGTTATAACAAACGAAATTATCAAAGCAAATTATTATCAATTCAATTTAATCTAATTCCGTATTTTATTAAAAATATTTTTTCTATTTTTTTTTGCTGAAGATATCTTCCTATCCAAATAGTAAAAACATTGCCATATTTTTGGACATAAGATTTATCATTATGGTTTTATTTCTTAAAAAGCAAAGGCGCAAAAAGTTTATGCTTATTATTTTTATAAATCATACTATCTTGGAATAATATTCGCAATCACACGTTTATATCTTGATAAAGGTGGATTGCCCTTGTCTATAACTTTCAAAATGAAATATGCAGTTTCTTTTTTATCAACCTTGGGAGCAATCACCCATACTCCATGAGCATTCTCAGCTGAATTAATTTTTATCAATTTCTTATATGAACCAGCTTCCGGATAGTTAAACCACAGGTAACTGAGATTATCTCCATCTGGATCGGTAGCTGTGGCATCCAGACCAAAGCCCTCTCCTGATTTTACAGCCATATGTTCAGGGACCAATAATTCGGGAATGGGCGGATGATTAGCTTCCTGATATGATTTAGTACACCAGTCCATTCGTGCTGCAAAATCATTCTGGAAATCATCTCTCCAACGCCATAAAGTTGCTTTGTTACTTGTAAATGTAACGGTGTCCAATCGAACGGCACGTCCATATTCATTAAAAATATAAGGAGTATATTCATCGACTGCATCAGTCCAAATAGCCCGGGTCTCGGGTACTATTGGAACTCCAGAACCTCCTTTTTTAAGAGAATCAAAATCAGGCTTGTATAATTCGTAACGACCACCCCAGCCTCCCAAATCAGGGTTTTCAGGTTCATTTAGTCCGTTAGGTATTAACGATAAGAATGATGGTGTATCACCCTCCATTCCGTAGGCTACATCAGGATATGTAGCACCGAGGGGTCCGTGACTTTCCTGTATATTTTCTGCCAGCCAACGATTGCTAATTTCCTCATTATTTATTCCCGTTATATAACTATTAATTGCGCTCCATGTTGCGCTGCCATAATCATCTCCCGGACTAATAATGTAAAACAAGTCAGGGAAATTTTTTCTAATCCATACTCCACTGTCGTCCTGGTCGGATATTGTATAAACTCTGAGTTTTGCAATCAACTTTTTTGCTTCTGTTTCGGTTTTTGTCTTTCTTATTTCATATAATGCCTGAGCAAGAGTATTTACTCCTCCCCAAACACATATCCATAAAGGACGTTCATCTTTTTCTTCAAGTATTTTTATAATCAATTTAGAACCCGGTGAATCATTCCCTTCTCCTACTCCCTGCATTCCATATTTTGCCATTCCATATTTTACTTTTGCTAAAAGTGTTTCGGCGCTGGGAAAGCCGGCTTCATGCTTATTGAGGTTGGGTTGTACTTTGCCATAAGCCCCAACTATGCTCTTTATATATTCAGGATGAGTTATTGCTTTTTGCCAAACAGATGTTGTAGCTATTATTCCCTCTATATCAATTACATTAGAATATAGTAGTAAACGAACCATTGATTCCGAATCGTCTGGATCAGCTCCAATATCTGTTAATATAATTGCTCTGTTTTTAGGATTTTCCCGAGCATATACAGATTGGAGGGATAGAAGAAAAGAAATAATAATTACTGCAAAAATTGTTCTCATATCTAAACTCGATTCATTCAAAATTTCTTCTGATTTTTATTTGTATTGAACCTGGAATTTGTTTATCGGATACAAAAATAATATATCCGCCGCCGCCAGCACCCGATAATTTCCATCCGTAGGACAAATTTTTATATTTTTCAATAATTCCGAATATTTCATCATACACCATATTCGGAAACATTTTTATTTGCGCTTCAAAGGATTTTCTGAAATAGCAACCAAATTTTTCAACATCACAATTTAGAATTGACTTCCAGCAAGATTCTGTAGCTTCTTTCAATGTAACAACACTTTCAATATTTATATTAATATTATCAAGCACATTATAATTTGTGTTGCGGGGACCAATGGTCAATAAATAGAGATGCTTTTCCAGCCATAATAATATTTTTTCATCCTGAACTGATATTATTTTTTCAGGCCAGTAGTTGGCGTTATATTCTAATTTATTTAATCCCGGGCATCACAATGCCTATTGAATCCTGGGAACCGGAAATAACTTTGGTTCCGGGAGGATTTTCATAACTGAATAACATCTTAGCAAGTTTTTCTTTGTTGCCGGGAGGAATATCGGTTTGCCAGAGGTCTATTGCTTTTAGTCTTGTGCTTGAAGCCATTCCGCTTCTTTCATTAAATTCAATTGTAGGTTCAATTGAAATTGTTATTACTGAGCCGGATGAGAATTTTCCAACAAAAGGTTGATCGAGCCATCCGCCTGCGAGATCGATTCTGTATGGTATTAAACACTCTTTTCTTAATGTGGTTGTAGAGCGGGAAGGCAATTGTCCATGAGGAATTCTTTTTAACACTATATATTTGATTCCACACTTTCTGCAAAACTCTTCTTTTGCCGGAGTATTTCCATCTTCATTAACGATAAAAATATCAGGTTTAACAAATTCAATTTCTGAAAGAAAATCCATTATACCTGAGCCTTTATTTATAAGTGCTTCTTTAACACAACCTAGAGCTTCTATCATATATCTTCGTTCATCCTGATTGTTAACAGGGTAACGACCTTTTAAATTATATACTGTTTCGTCGGAGCCCAAACCAACATAAACATCGCCATACTCTGCTGCTTCTTTAAGAAAAGCAACGTGTCCGCTATGCAGCATATCAAAACAGCCTGTTACAAAAACCTTCTTTCCTATCACTTCTAACCTTAATATATACTAAAAATATTTTTTTAGTGTCCTCCCGGTTATGAAAATATCTTTAGTATATATCTTATTATTTTTTAACTCCAACTTTAATTTGTGTAAACGAATGAGCAGGGAATGAATATGTGATCTTACCACTTTTAATTTCAATCTCTTTAGTTACAGGAACATATTCTTTCTGATTATCAAATGTGAAAGGAGTATCAAGTGAATCACAATCGACTAAACTTGCTTCTGCTCTCCCGTTAAATATTCCCGAATCATTAATTATTTCTGCGGAAATCGCTTTATCTTTATCCCGGTTCACAACGTTAATAAAAACCGTATTCGTCTCTTTATTGTATACAGATGTAACATCAAGGTAAGGTATGCCTTTATACTTCTCCGTATTAAAAGTGTCACATTGTACATACGTATCAATAGAATTACCCAAGCAATTATTTGAGAATAATTTGAAAGTATAAAACAATGGAGATTTAAAAGTTCCCTTTTCGCTATCAGAACCTAATAAAGATGTTAGCATAGTGAAGTTGGACATTTTAACAATATCGGCATGACGAATGAAAGAATTTAAACATTGAGCTATTGGCAGAACAGATCTAAAATTTCTTCCGAATGATCCCCACTCATCAACTGAAATATAAATTGGATTCTTGAATTCTTTCATTGCTTTAACTGCTTCAATTTCTGCAGAAGTTACATTAATCTTCTCTTCAAAATCCATCGCACTTTGTCCCATAAAAGAATAATAGTCTGGCGAATTTTCCCAATAACGATGAATGGAAATATAATTTATCATATCACCAAGTCCTGTAAGTATTTTCCGGTTCCATTCAACCCATTGACCGGTGCTCTCGTAGTATGATGATCCTGAAGCCACAAACTTAATTGTGTGGTCAACAGATCTCATTGCCTTGGCAGCTTCTCTGGCAATCTTAACATAATCTTCTGCATCTTTATGACCCAATTCCCAGGGTGCACCGTCAACTTCATTACCAAGATCCCATATTTTTACATCGTACGGTTTTTCGTGTCCATAATTAGTGCGTAAATTGGAAAAGTATGTACCTTTTTTATAGTTGCAATATTCAACCCAGTAGCATGCTTCCTGAATATTACTAAGCCCGAGATTTACGCAAACAACATTTTCACTACCTATTGATTTATTTAATGCAATCCATTCATCTGTACCTACATGATTATTATCTATTCCACCCCAGGCAAGATTTATGCGTGCAGGTCTCTGATCTTTAGGTCCGATACCATCCTGCCAGTTATAACCCATAACAAAATTTCCTCCGGGCCAGCGCATATTAGTTATTTTCAGTTCTTTCATCGCATCGATATAATCTTTTCTGAATCCATTTTCGTCGGCAAGAGGAGAGGATGGATCGTATAAATTTCCATAAACTGTATTGAAATCAAGAGTGTCAGACAGCCCCATTCTTCTTCCATTAAAATGGATAGGCTCCATAAATACACCATAAATATTAGGATCAATTTCCCCTATCGTTCTATCGACGTCAATTTTTATTTTCGCTGTCTGCGCATTCAGAGCAAAAGGCAGAACTAACGAAAATGGCAAAAAATAATTTTTTCATTATAACTCCTCACAAATGATAATTTTAGATTAATAGTTGTTCATTCTATTTTATCATAGTTAATATCAGATTTTTATTTCTAGTTCAATAGAAAAAACTCCCCCAGCAGATATTCGATGAACTGTCGATATAAATATTTCTAAACTACAACTCCTTTTTTCAAGATTATATTTGCATATAAAGCTGATTCACTAGTTGCAATAACTGCATAAGCTTTTTTAGCTCTTTCGTAAAAAGCAGAATCGCTCTATGTATTCAAATTCTTTAAAAGGTTCTTTGCTTTCTATAATTATTTTTCTGTATTCGTCCCAAATCACAGGTTTAATATTATCACCAGGCACTACTTCCATTAATCCAACAGGGTTTTCAACATATATATCAAGAGGAAAAAATTTTAATATTGCTTCCAAAACTTCAGGAACATTATGCCCATCGAGTCTAATTAATCTTTGCGCAATTGAAGCAGCAGGAAAATTTCCATCTGCAATAACTACCTCATCACCGTGCCCCATTTCCATTAGTATTTTCAGCAAGTCCGGGCTTAAAATATTTGGTATATGTTTTAACAATTTATTAACTCCTTCTTACTATTTTATTTCTTCATCAAAAACAACGGCAACTTTACCGCATTTACCGCTTGCCATTAATGAATATGCATCACTAACATCATCCAGTTTAAATCTATGAGTAATTAGTGATTCGGGTTTGATTTCCCATCTAACCAATCGTTCAACAAGTTCTTCCATCCGCCAGATATTAGTAACCCATGAACCATAAATAGTTTTCTGGTCGTGAATAATATCTCTCGATGGTTCGAACTCACAGGTACCACCTTCTCCAAGAAATACAATCTTTCCCCATTTACGTGCAGCTTGAATACAAGTAAGACGGGCTTTATTATTTGCAGAACAATCGATGGATTTTTCTACACCGTGTCCTGATGTTAAATCTCTGATTTGCTCCACATTATTATTGCCAGCTTTGATTACTTCGTCAAATAATCCAGTGTTTTTTGCGATGGAAAGTCTTTCATCAATAACTTCAACTCCAAATATTTTTTGTGCACCTAATGCTTTACAAAGCATAGCCGACGCCAGACCAACGGGACCTAAACCGGTTATTAAAACAGCATCATTTCCGCTAATGCCAATTTTTTCCAAACCTTCGTAAACAGTTCCAAAACCACATGCAACCTGGGCTCCATCAGAATAGCTTAGCTCATCCGGTAAATAGACAAGATCTTTTTCTTCAGCAAGTAAATATTCAGCCATCCCGCCGTCACGCTGCCATCCGTAAGCGCGTCTGTATTCACTTGTGCAGGATATCATATAACCTCTTCGGCAATCATTGCAAACACCGCAGCCGGAAATATGATAAACAATTACTCGATCATCTTTTTTAAACCGGCGGCATCCGGGACCGACTTCCACTATCTGTCCGCTTGGTTCATGCCCAGCTATCATTCCGGTTTGATATCCTTCCGGACCTTTGCCTAAGTGTTCATGGTAAATGCATCTAATATCCGACCCACAGATCGTAGATGATTTCATCTTTATTAAAACTTCTCCGTGCTTAGGAACAGGAATATCAAAATCCTTTAATTCCGCTGTACTATTTCCCGGCAGAATTGCACCAACCATTTTACTCATTAATTCACTCTTAAAAATAAATTTTTAAACAGGAGTTATTTCTCCACTTAAATCCCACAAGTCTTCCCAACCCTGAGCATCTTTCCAAAGAAAAACCTGTCCTTTTATTAACCTGCAATTCTTATCTATCATTTGAAATTTCTTTCATATCATTTTCACTTAATTGGACATTAATAACGGCATCAAGGTTTTCAAAGAAATGATTTACTGAAAAAGGAATTGGGATTTGTCCTCGTTGTATCGCCCATTTAATTGCTACCTGTGCAGGAGTTACATTTAGTCTATCTGCAATCTTAATTATTACTTCGTCTTCAAGATCGACAGTATCATCCTTAGTCCTATCACGTTCGGGTCGTCCCGGAGAACCGAGCGGACAGTAACCTATCGGCTGAATATTATTCTTCAAACAGAAGTCAAATAATTCCGGCTGCTGAAAATGAGGATGCAATTCCATTTCATTGCAAGCAGGTTTTATTTTTGCATCTCGTAACAAAAGTTTCAATTTCGGAACTGTCATATTCGAAGTGCCAATATTCTTAACCAATCCATCCTCAACCAAGTTGTTCCATTTGTCGCCATGTCTTCATATAATTTTCGTGAATGTAAGGTTTAGCATTAGGACTGCGTGAAGTAACATCACATTGAGGGGGATGATAATTTGGGAAAGGCCAGTGAACAAGATACAGATCAAGATAATCTAATTTAAGATCTCTTAATGATTGTTTGCATGACTCAATAACATTATCATGCATATCATTCCAGACTTTTGAAGTTATCCATAAATCTTCGCGTTTAAGAAAACCGCTTTTAAATATTTCATCAAGGACATCCCCGATATTTTTTTCATTACCATAAACCGATGCACAATCAATCTGCCTGTAACCGGAATGAATCGCTTTCTTAACTGTTTCTGATACTACTTCAGCAGGGACATAATCTGAACCAAAAGTTCCATATCCAATACATGGAATTTGACTCCCGTTATAAAGTTTTTTGGTTGGAATTAAATTCGGATTGATCGATTTTTTCATATCATTCATAACTCTCGTACTTTACTTTCTATTCGACAGGATTTTTTTAACGGATATTTTCAAAACGCGAAACATTTCTAAAATTTAGATCTCATCTATTTACATACTGACATATTTATTCTTATTCTTTACAACATATATTAAACCAGTAATTGCTATTAATGCTCCCCACCAGATATTTGTATGAAGACCTGTAAGTCTTATGTTTTGAACAGTTGGATTTATTAATTCGTAAATGCCTGCAAGAAAAACCAGGATACCGATTGCCAGCATTATTAATCCTACAAAATACCAGATGCTTCTCATTCCTTTTTCAGTTTCCATTAGTTCACTCCTACCAAAGTAAAATGTTTATGATTATGAAAATCACCAATGTAATGGCAGCCCAGAATTCTGGTTTTTTATTCCAAGCAGTTTTTTCCTCGACGGTTTCAGTTTTATCAACCAGCCCTTTTACATAGCCCCGCAACTCTTCATCGGTTTTATTTTGCGTAAAGAAACTAATAACGATAGCTGTTCCGCTCGAAATTAACCACGCCCAAACAGCACGCCAAAAATTTGCGGCCATAAAAGATTGAGCAGCTGCTCCGTCGGAACCCGGGATAACAAAACTTATAGGAATTATTTTAGTTTCCTGTGCAATAAATAACAGAACTGCTACAAGAGTCCCGATCAGCATTCCCCACAATCCTCCTTTTGGGGTTATGAACTTCCAAAACATACCAAGGATAATAATTGCAACAGAAGGAGCCAAAAACATTGAACTAATCGCCTGAAGATAATCAATAACTGTAGGCATGCTGCGTGCAATGTACGCACCGGCAACACTTAACAGAATTCCGGCAACAGTTGTAACTCTTCCAACATGCAGGAGCTTTTGCGACGAAGCATTCTTATTTATAATTGAATGATAAATATCATAAGTCCAAACAGCATTAAAAGAGCTCATATTACCTGCCATGCCAGCCATGAACATAGCAATCATTGATGTAACACCAATTCCAATCAGACCAGGTGTAAAATATCTCTGCATCAGCAAAGGCAGCACAGAATCATAATTGGTTTTTCCTCCTTCCACCAACAAACTAAATCCGCTCGACGGATTGCTAATCAGTACTAAAGCAATCAGACCCGTACCAACAACGACTGCACCGAGCAGTAGTTTGAAATATGAACCGATAATCGGGGTCATCCTGGCTGAACGTAAATCTTTTGCTGAGAAAGCTCTCTGTATAATTAAGAAATCTGTTGTCCAGTAACCAAATGCAATGGCAAAACCTAATCCAAGTATTAAACCTCCCCAAGTAATGTACATTGGATTATCTGCAGGGCTTCCGGAAGTTGACCAAAGTGTTTTAAATCCTTCAGAAAGATTTGCAGAAATCGCTGCCGGACCGCCAATATCAACTAGTCCTAAAATCGGCAAGATTAATATTCCTCCCCATATCAAAAAGAATTGCACAATCTCAGTAAACATCGCTGAAAGTAAACCACTTAACGTAACATATAGAGCAACAAAAATTGCAGAAAGCCAAATGCTTAAATCCCAGTTCCATCCAAGGAAAGTATGAAATATTAAAGCTTGCAGATATAGTGCGATCCCGGAAACCAAAATCATATTAACTACGAACATAGCGGCATTAAAAACTCTTGCACTTTCATTGAAACGAGCTTTTAAATACCCAGGGATAGATTTAATTTTACTGTGGTAATAAAACGGCATCATAAATACGCCGAGGAATAACATTGCAGGAACGGCACCTATCAAATAAAAGTGTGCGGCATATAATCCATACTTAACGCTTTGCCCGGTATAACCGATTACTTCCATCGAACCCATATTAGCCGACATAAATGCGATGCCGCAAACCCACATGCTGTTTCTTCTTCCGGCAAGGAAAAAGTCATCATCGGATTTTGTAAACTTTTTGAGATAAAATCCAATCCAGACAATAAATGCAAAATAAACTAACATTATCCCCCAATCAAAAAGACCTAAAGGCATTGAATTCATATTTTTGCTCTATGGTAGTTTAGCAATCGGTTATAAGTAATTACTTACTTATTTATAATCTTTATTTACAGATAAAATAATTTATCTACTGAAAATTCAGCTTAAACTTTTTTGGTACCCTCATAAATTATTGCATAGCAAATTACTCAAAATTATTTTTTTGTTAGAATTATTTCTTATTCAATTGAAATATTTTTTTTCAAACGAATATCTTTTGATGAACTTCCAATCTGAATTTCCCACTGCCCCGTTTCAGTTTTAAGATCGTTTGTCTTAGTATCATAAAAAGATAATTCAGAAGCCGGTATTTTAAATTTAAGTGTTTTACTCTCTCCTGGTAAAAGTGTAATTCTTTGAAAACGTTTTAATTGATTGATCGGTACTTTGATAGATGCATTCTCATCATGAACATATACCTGAGCTACTTCATCGCCTTTCATTTTCCCGACGTTCTTAATTGTAAACTGAATGTCAACCTCACCATCTTTTTTAATGTTCCCAGAGTTTAGTTTTAGGTTGCTGTATTCAAATTTAGTGTATGAAAGTCCATAACCAAAAGGATACAAAACCGGTTTATCAAAATACATATATGTACGTGGATGATTAATAAGATCGTAATCAGACATTGGAGGAAGCTCTTTGGTTGATGCATAAAATGTTTCCGGAAGTTTGCCGCCCGGATTAATATCACCGAACAAAACACCTGCTAAAGCCTTACCACTGAATTCTCCATTATACCAGGCTTCAACCATTGCCTTTGCCTTGTTTTGAGTTCCAGTAAAAGCAACCGGTCCTCCATTCACCAATACTACAACAATATTAGGATTAACTGATGCAACTGCTTTCAACAAATCAATTTGTACTTGAGGCAATTCAATCTCAGTACGATCCCTCTCCTCTTCGGAAATAAGTGGAGAAGTTCCAAGTATCAGAACTACAACATCGTTTCTTGCAGCAACTTTTTTAGCTTCACTAAAATCTTTTTGACCAAGTTCCCATACTAATCTTGCAGTTGAACCTAATGCGTTATCATACTGATCGAATTCGATTTCATATTCTTTACCCGCTTTTAACTCAACTTCAGCACTATGCTGTTGCTCACCATGATCTCTCCAATCATTTATCAATAACTTTCCATCAACATAAAGACGGGAACCGTCATCAGTTTTGGTCCCAATATGGTGGATAGTTTCGGGAGGTATTATTTTCCCTTTCCACCTGATTGAAAAATGATCGTCCGGAATACCGGGAGCAGGAGAACCGGTTCCAAAATTAAAATTAATTATTGTATCTATACGTGTTAAAACAGGCTTACCGGATAAATTCATATTGTCAAAATATTCTCCCGTCATTCCTCTTTTATCAGTTCCTTCGACTTTAGTAAAATATTTTGTTTCAATTGGTCGTAAGAATTTATCACTAACAACACATCCCATCGTATATTCTACTTTAATTCCTAGAGCCGCCGCTCTATCTTTTATTCCTTCAAGAGGACTGACCTCAACATTTGGCCAGCCGCTGTAAATTCCTAATTCGGTTTCAGCAGCATTAGGACCAATAACCGCAATTGATTTTACTTTACCTTTATTTAAAGGTAATACTCCATCATTCTTAAGTAACACTATTGATTTTTTCGCAACTTCCAGAGCAAGATCACGATTTTCCTGGTCATCGAGTTTATCTTTTGTAATAGAGCTATATGGTACTTCTTCAGGCGGGTCAAATTCGCCTAATCTAAAACGGGCAGAAAGAACTCTTGTTAATGCGCTATCAAGATCTTTCTCTTCTAATAATCCTTTGTCAAGAGCTTCTTTCAAATCCCTGCGATATGCTACGCCGCAATTTAAATCACACCCGGCAAGGATGCTTCGCGCCGCAGCTTCAGGACCGGTTTTGAAAAAATGATGGCTGTATACCTCATCAAAAATGGCTCCGCAGTCGGATACTACATAACCTTGAAAGCCCCATTTTCGTCTTAACAAATCATTTAATAAAAATGTATTTGCATTACACGGAACCTGGTTTAATTCATTATAAGCACCCATTATCGAGTAAGCTTTCCCTTCAACTATTGCACTGCGAAATGCGGGTAAATAATATTCGAATAAACTCCGCATATCAACATCGGAGGAACCTGTATGGCGACGCGCTTCTTCATTGTTTGCTATAAAATGTTTTGGAGTAGAAACGGTTTTTAAATAATAAGGATCATCTCCCTGCATTCCTTTAACAAATGCAACAGCCATTCGGGATAAGAGATACGGATCCTCGCTATAAGATTCTTCATTACGTCCCCAGCGCGGATCGCGTGCAATGTTAATCGTAGGACTCCAATAAGTTAATCCTTTCCCGGTTGCAACATTATAAGCTCGTGCTTCATCGGATATTGCAGAACCTACTTGATTAATTAGTTCCGGATCCCACGTAGAACCCATGGCAACACCTTGCGGAAAGGAAGTCGCCCCACTTGCAAGTACTCCATGTAGCGCTTCACTCCAATAATTATATTTGGCAAGTCCTAATCGTGGAATCGAATCTGCCTCGTTGGTCAATTGCTTAATCTTTTCATCAACTGTCATTAAATTTATCAGATCAGAAAGTCTTTCTTTGTAAGAATGTGGTTTAAAAACATTTACGATCACAGAACTTTTTACTGTGTCTTTGTCCTGTTCTTTATCTAAAAGGTATAATAAATAATAACCGGGACGTGGGAATGTAACTTCGGTAGTTGGATTAGCTGCATCTTTAAAAACTACTTCTGAATTTTGTAGACAAGTCCATTCCACTTTTATTCCATTAGAGACAATTCCATCAAGTTTTGCAGAGTGTGTCTTTTCCCAATTTATAATTTGATTACTCCCTGCACTAATTGGAATAGTTTGAGGAAACACTAAAGAAGAGTTTAGAAATAAGAAAATTATTATTAAGATCGATTTATTAATTCTTCGTTCCATTTAATTCTCCGTAAAAAGGATTAACAATCAGCTACAAGTTAATTATAAAAATAGATATTAGCAGTATTGTGTCGTTAATATTTTTAGTACTATTCTAATTCCATCGAATGTATTCAAATTCTATCTGAAGATGAAAACTGAAGAAAACATTAGAATCGATAGCAACTACTTTTCCATATCTACTTTATTTTAGCTAGAGTGACATCAATTATTGATTTTAGTTTTTATTACAACTCCTGATTCTTTCAAACCATCAGAAGTCGCATCAAGTTTTATTTCACCGGCTTTATCTGTTGACTGAATTATTACCTGAGCTAAACCGTGAAATGCTTTTCGCTCACTGGCTTTGAAATATTCGTGGCTAATCGGATTACCATTACCAACTCCGGCAATAACACCTTCATCATTAATTTGAAATTTCACAAGGTTGTTTGCATTTGGACATACACGACCTTCCTTATCTACAATTTCTACTGTGACGTAGGAAAGGTCCACACCATCTGCACTGATTTCGGTTCGATCCGGAGTTAATATTATTTTAGCAGGATCGCCTGCAGTTTGAACTTCGTCTGTGCAAATTATTTTCCCGTTATTTTTTGCAACGGCTTTTAATATTCCCGGAGAGTATGGAACATTCCATACTAAATGTAAATCTTTTGTATCACTGAATTTCTTTTCCCCAAGTGACTTTCCATTCAGAAACAATTCCACAGATTCGCAATTGCTGTAACACCAAACCGGAATTTCTTTTCCCTCAAATCCTTTCCAGTTCCAATGAGGAAGAATGTGAACCATCGGTTTGTTCGTCCACTGGCTCTGGTAAAGATAATAGCGGTCCTTCGGAAAACCGCACAAATCGACAATACCGAAATACGAACTGGCGGAAGGCCACGGAAACGGCGTCGGTTCACCGATGTAATCGAATCCCGTCCAGACAAATTCACCGGCGATCCAGGGTGCGTCTTTGACTGCCTTGAGGGTTGATTCTGCCGTGTTGCCCCAACCGGGAGCAATAATGTCATATGAGGTGCACTGATAGTTTAATTGTTTTTCTATTTTTACGGAGTCGCCATCTTGCACCAGATTGTACTCTCCGCGTGTGCTGATAGCGGAAGCGGTTTCAGAAGCAACCAGCTTTGCTTTTCCATAAAACTTCTGATACACCGGCAATTGATAATTAATTCCGATTACATCGAGCGGTTTTACGAAACCACTTTTCACAGCCGCATCCAGTGTGTTGCATGCCGAAGTGACCGGCCGTGTTGGGTCTTCCGTGTGGCAGAAATCCGCGAGCCGTTTCGACATTTCGTACGCATCGGGGCTTCCCTGTTCCGGAATTTCATTACCGATGCTCCACAGAATAATGCTCGGATGGTTCCTGTCGCGATGGATCATATCCTTTAGATCCCTCTCGCTCCATTCGTTAAAATATTTTCCATATCCATTCATTGTTTTATTTTGAATCCATTCATCGAATGCTTCATCCATGACTACGAATCCCATACGGTCACACAGATCCAGCAGTTCCGGATCGGGTGGGTTGTGACTCGTCCGAATAGCATTACATCCCATGCTTTTCAAGATTTCCAGTTGACGCTCGATTGCCCGTTTATTCACAGCAGCACCCAAGCTTCCCAGATCGTGATGGTCGCAGACACCCTGGATGGCTACATGCTTGCCGTTCAGGAAAAATCCCTTGTCTGTTGTAAATTCAAAGGAGCGGATTCCGAATGGGGTATCCTTGATATCGACAGTGTTACCATTCACCTGAACTTTTGATGTAACATGATACAGTGCAGGATCTTCCAGCGACCATAATTTGGGATTAGATATTTTGACTGATTGTTCGAAAACGGAATCGCCATCCGCATTCACGTTTTGAACAGAGCTGCTGCTTGCAACTTTATGTCCGGCATCATCAACGATGACCGTCTCAAGTGTTACATTTTGATTTGAAGTAGATTGATTCCTAATCTTCGTTTGTACATGAACAGTGGCCTCCTCTGTGGAAACATCTGGGGTCGTAACGTACGTACCCCACTGTGCGATGTGTATCGGATCTGTTACCGTTAGACGAACATGCCGATAAATTCCTGCACCCGAATACCAGCGAGAACATGGCTGCTGTACGTCGGCACGAACGGCCAACACATTTTTTTCACTTCCGAATTTAAGATACGGCGTTAATTCGTACTGAAAACTGGAATACCCGTACGGTCGATTTCCAAGATGTACTCCGTTGAGCCAGACATCGCTGTTCATATATACGCCGTCGAATTCGACGAACACTCGTTTGCCCTGATCGGACTCCGGTGCGATGAACTCTTTTCTGTACCAACCCGTTCCTGCATTGATGTATCCACCGCCGCTTCCGGCGGGAGACGTGGATTCAAAAATACCCTCTGTTATTTTCTTTGCATCGCTATAAATACCGCCGCCCTGGATACCGTCAAATACGCGAACGGCAATACTGTTCGTGCCTCCATAATGAATGATATTATGAGGGATCTTATAATGCCTGTACAAATCCCATGCAGTAATATAGTGCGGTGGGAATGAACCCATACCGCCGACTTTCACACCGTTAAAATATGTTTCGTCAGCATCATCAATCTTACCGACATTGATATAAACATCTTTCCCTTTCAAATCGGCAGGCAAAGTCACCTCACGCCGGTACCAGCCAAATACATTGTCTTTTGTATAGTTCGAGGTTTCCTCCCATGATGCAGGAAGAAGCACGGTCTGCCAGGATTTGTCGTTATAACCGGGGTTCTTCCATTGTAGATTGTCGCCTTTTTTGAATTTCCAATCCCCTTGCACGACCGAGAATTCATTTGTATCGCCGGCAATCGATTCGGTGTGCGCGAGTCCTTCAATACTCCAATCGTGCGGAACATCCACTTTAAGCCAAGAAGAATCATTATAAGCGGGGTCCTGTGCATTTTCGATATCGCCTGCCTTAAATCGCCAGTCCGAATCAAATGATTGTGTATGCCTAGGAGTTTCTGTACCTGAGCATCCGCCAATGAAGGCCGCGATTAAGAATGAAATGAACAAATACGCAATCGGAATTGGTTTAACATGTGACATGGTATTATTCCTTAATTAGTTTTTTTATTTTTATTGAAGCACGTAAACATAAAATAAAATTCGGTTTATCGATTCAAGTTCACTTATGAAATATTTTTCATCATTCAATTATCGAACTACAATCGCATCAACGGCAACCGGTCCAGGACCTCGGTTTATAATTGCAATAGTATGTTTTCCTGCTCGTAGTTCACTCGATTGATAGACATTCTGTTGTGGTTGGCGAGAGCCTGAAGTTGATAGGTCTACCACCACACTGTTTCCACCGTCAATCTGTACCTTAATCATGCCGGCTCCGATTTCTCTTGGAGCAATGATCGAAACGCCGCTGCCAACAAACGAACAACTCCACACATCGCCAGGTGTTTCGCTAATCGTTAGGTCATTATTATAATCGCCTGTTCCCAGATTACATTTTCGAAACCATCCGGGAGCGGTAACGCCCGGGTCGTCATCATTGAACCAACCTTTATCATGTTCAATACGCAAAACACGACATCCACTCGCCAATGACTGATTGGCAATATTCGATAAAGGCTGCGCCACGCCATCAGGTGTCACTGTCAGCCCGTTTTCATCCTGAATGAACTTCATTGATACATCAGAGCCAAGCAATTCAACTTTAGTTACTTTGCCCAATGTATTTCCGCCTGTATGAAGTGCATTTATGATAAGTGTACTGTCTTTCCAATCTAAAACAGTTGCGTAAACATAGCCATTGTTTCGGGTAAACCTGATTGCATTTTCGGTGCATAATTCAAAAGGACGGGAACCATAGACAGCTTCACCGTTTATTTGCAACCATGCCCCAACGTCTTTGGCAATACGAATCACTTCAGAATCAAGATCACCCCGGCCATGTTGTGTGAGGTTTAGCAACATAGTACCGTTCCTAGAAACATTCTCCATAAGTAATTCAACTATTTTTTTTGCATCCATATATTTCTGCCCGGTTTGATAGTGCCAGTCGGCGATGCTGGTTTCCGTCTGGAACGGGTAAGCCATTATTTCAGGTTCAATAACAAATTCGGAGCTTTTAACCAAAGCTCGGTCAACATATGGTAAAAGTTGAGGGCTGTTTTGAAAGCTGTTATAACGCCCACCTACTCCTTTAAGATTAATTACAACATCCATTTTCCCATGGTTCCACTTTAAAGATTTGTTGTAAAAATTTGCTATCAGTTTAGGAGCGAGAAAACCAAGCCCCATATGAACACCAAGATCTATTTGAGAATCGCCCGCATGCTCGTCGAAATAAATTACATCCGGATGATATTTAGTAATGGCATCATCCACGCGCCACATAAATTGATTGGCAAAAGGTGAGTGCAACGGATCGTCTTTTGTATGGACCGGTCCGTAAAGGTCAACAGGATCCATACCTTCCCACCATTTTCCTTTTCCATCCATAATTGTTTGAAGTGCATCGTAAGGCACTCCCTTCATCGGTCCGGTTTTGTCGCTTGTATAACGCACAGTCATGAACTGACCCCATGTTCGAGCTGGTGTATCATGAAATCCAATGCCGAAACGTAGTCCATGTTTGCGAGCAATTTTTTCCCAAGTGCCAACAATGTCTACTTTAGGACCAACATGAACCGAGTTCCATGGCTGATATTTTGAATCATAGCAATCGAAGTTGTCGTGATGAACTCCCATAGCCATAAAATATCGGGCACCCATCTTGACATACAAATCCATTAACTCTTCAGGTTTCCATCGATCGATAACCCAATTATTGCAGATGTCCTTGTAACCATACTCCGACGGATGACCAAAATGTTTGAGGTGGTATTCATATTGTGCGCTACCTTGAATATACATGCCGCGTGCATACCAGTCACCCTGCTCGGGCATAGATTGAGGATCCCAATGCGCCCATGCTCCAAACTTTGCATCGCGCCACCACTCCGGTACAACATATATCTTGCTCAGCCCTTTCCAATCTGCAGGATACGGACCGGCAGCCACTGACAAGGGAGGTAGGTTCCAAATATCCGGAGGCAGCCCTAGGTCTCCATCGCCAATAATTATCTGATCAATATTTACCCGGATATCTTTGGTTACGAGACTGATTGTTAGCATTGCATCAGCAGGAATAGCTATGTCAATTATGGCATACAGGAAGGAACTTGTAAGATCTCCCGATGAATGAACATTCAACTTTTGTATTGATTGATCATTGACAGCAACACTGATCAAACCCACTCCCAAAGATGAATATCGAATTGCCAACTTACTCGAAGCCGGAAGACTGGAAAATTTTATACCATCACCCGGCTTGGTTAAACTAACGACATAACCACCGGATACTGCGTCATCAGTTACTTTGGATGCCCCTCTGACAAGTTTGGCAGATTCTGCCTCAATTGTGTGTTTTTCAGCAGCGAAGTCCAAAGTGAAAGAGGAAAACAACAATAATGATCCAACCAGGAAGATCCCGATTCCGGAGATGAATTTATTCCGACAACACGTGTGAAGTTTTTCCTTAATCATTTATGTCTTATTTAGTTTAATGTTCTAAATTACTTTATGCTGAGTATTATTCCCAAAGTAAAAACCAATTCAAAGCTTTGAGTTGCTCTTTAATTTGTGCATCGAATATGCCACATGAAAAATATCTTTAATAAATCACCGATTTCATTTTTTGTTTTTATCATCTAAAAAATATTTAGTGCTACATTACAATACTACTTTCCATCTTCCAACAATTTAATAAAAGCCAGTAACGCCCCCCAATGATAAAACTTATCACTATTCACAACGTCGTCGCCAACTCCTATCACAGAATTATAATTTTCATAAACATGATGTTCACCTAACCATGACTTCAAAATTAGTTTCTCAGATTTATTAATCAAATCCCTTCGAGCATTTGGCAGGTTATAATTTTTTAAACCGCAATAGACCAGAAAATTCATAGGCGCCCATATTCTTCCTCTCCAATAGTCGTTATCTTTAAATGCACTGTCATTCCTAGCGATAGAAGGCATTATCCATTCACCCCAAAATTCGTTCGGATTATAAAAATGTTCATTAATCATTCGTTCAGCTTGCTTTTGAGAAGCAACCCCGGCAAGTAACGGATAAAATAATGTAGGTGATAATCTTTTACTTAATTTTCCGGTAACTAAGTTTTTGTTGAGAAAAATTCCTGTTTCTTCATCATAAAGAGTTTCGAGTTTTTTTGAATATTTCTCTGCTCGTTTTTCAAGTTCAAGTTTAACATCATCCGTTCCTAATTCATGTGCAATTTTGGAAAGATAATTACAATCCAAAATATACATACTCATTAAACCAACATCGGCAAGCAACAATTTATGATTTACGGAATCATAAACCGCTTCATCATACATTGGTGAATTATCAAGACCGGATTCCCACATAGCTGCTTGTTTTGTATTAATCTGTTTAGATAGTGAATAGGGCATTTTTTCCGCGTAGTCCAGATCACTTCCCCAACAGAGATAACCATCAACATCTCGCTTATTCTCCCACCAGCGGTTCCACGACAGGAGCTCATCAAACACTTCCTTAAGAAACCATTTCTCTTTATACCTTTCATAAATTTTCCAAACAATATATGAACCTACAGGAGGTTGTGAATGGTCTTCGCTTTTACCAACCCCGGCACTACAATTAGGCACAAAGCCAGCCGAAGTTATATTTTTTGTAACTGCAATAGCATTTGCATATGCCAGCTCTTTATTATCAAGTGAATACATATACGATGCGAAATAAGTGTCCCAGTCAAACAAAACCCAGCCGTCCCACCAACCGCAATTCCAAATGCGACTAACCGGTGAAATAACAATGTTTTGTGTCGGTTCATAAATTACGTCCCATGCCAAAACAGATTGCATAGCATCATACAATGAGCTATCTGCACCATAAGCTTTTTTTGTGTCTGCGAGTTTTTTTCCTGCATTATTAACTTTAGATTCAATTTCATCTGCCGATTTATCAAAATATGTTGAAAGAATTATTTTATCATTTAAAGGGCAAATTATCATTGAATCGTTTGTTATACTTTTGTTGGAAATCAAATACAACTTAGTTGTTACACTATCACTAATGAATGATAAGCCATTGTTCATTATCTCAACTTTTCCATTTTTACCCCAAAGTATTTTGGGATTAATTAAAAGTTTACCGGATTCTTTCCCTTTCAATGGAGTAACAATAATTGCCAGATCTTTTCCTTCGGCAGCGGTTTTAACATTAACTTCAATATTTTTCCAGTTAACAATGAGTTCAGTATATGAACCATTGTATGAATGAGGGCCGGGTATAACATTTTCTACATCCCTTCCACGGCGACCGATTAATGCTTCTTTCAAAATACCGTTTGATCTGGAATCATTTAATTCAAGATTAATGGCAAAACATTCTGGTAAAAAGACATGAGATAATACGCTGCGTGTATTCCAGGTATTCCATCCGGAGGCAAGTTTTCTTTGCATCTCATTATAGTATTCTTCGGGTGTTTTATTTTGATTATTTGCTCGTTTATTTACCTGCGCAAATAATGAAGTTAAAATTGAACCGAGCATTATAAATAATATTATTTGGATAATGTTCTTGTTTATTTGGTTAACAATATCTTTCATTTCATTACTATCCTATTTATTAATTATTTTGTAAAATCCTTGTTTTCCAAAACATTCAAACCGTACACCGGCCAGTTCAAAATAGTTATTGTCCGTAATACGAATCCGGGTACAGCTTGTTTGCTACAAGAGCTGCCAGCATATGACTGAAGGGTCCGGAAAATCAGCCCAGATAATATGGTTCCTAGCACTGCCGGTCATTCCGGTAGATTGTTCATGCAGTTTCTCTTCATGTCAAATTGCCAATAGTCAAATTAAAGAGATGTCCCTTAGTATTGCTTTTAAATTCCAGGTATAAATCATGTCATTCCTGTTACTTCAGATACATTCGCCGTAAAACTCTTCCAGTCCTGCCATCCGCCGGTGTGCGGAATATCGACTGTTCCAATCAGCTTACCATTTTATATTATCAAGATGCAGTTCGATGGTTCCTTCCCCCGAAGCGCTGGCTACTCTGGCAGTAAAGGTTGCTGCCCCATGACTACTGAAGTCCACACCCCTGACCTTAATATAGTCACCGTTTTCAATATTGCATACATCCATACCACCTGCACTGCAAGCTTCCGTCTTTACACCGGATGACCAGCAGATTGTCTCTGCCTCTGTGCGTATATACGGATTCAACCTACCAATCTGTGAAACCCCTGTCTGTGACCACCAAGGGACTTTCTGAATAGTGCCGTCTTGATTATAAATCATTTTCTCCACGCATATCGAACGTCTTTCACGATGGGTATTTGTTGTTGCAAAATTAACGGCATAATTGAAACCAAACACATAAGAGTTTCCCTTGTAGTCAATTATACCGGGATGATTGCCAGAAGATCTTTCGTCCGGATCCATTATAGTTCCTTTACACTTCCATGGTCCCGTAGGACTATCACTCATAGCATACCCGATGCCTTCGGGACAGCATCGAGAAGCATAGGCCAAATAGTAATGGCTATTCTTCTTCCAAAACCACGGACCTTCTGTGTAAGATGCTTCTGGTGGAGTTCCCGTAAAGTCGATGGATGCTGTTTGAATTTCACCTGAAGTAGAAATCATATCCTCATTCAATTTCACATAATAACAAGGACCATTCCCACCCCAGTACAAATAAGCTTGCCCATCATCATCAACAAATGCAGTCGGATCGTAATCGCCGGGATTAGACCTATAAATTAACGGTTTACCGATTGCGTCAACAAACGGTCCATAAGGACTATCTGAAACAGCTACACCAATAGCCATTTTGTTTTTGTATATAGTCGGACAGTATAAAAAGAACTTGCCGTTTCTGGCAATACACTGGGGAGCCCATGCACTATGACCATCAGCCCATTTGAATGTTCTGTAAGGTTCTTTGACCCCGCCAATTATTCCATGATCGGTCCAATTAACCATATCGGTTGTAGTATAGAGCAACCAGTTAAACATTTTAAAACCGGTAGCATCATCTTCATCATGACTTGTATAAAGAAATACTGTATCTCTATAAACCATCGGAGCGGGATCAGCGGTAAACTTAGTTTGGATTATCGGGTTTTGAGCTAAAACTTTGTATGGTAAAATAATCACTATAAAAAGTGCTATTGGAAAAATGAAAATTCTATTCACATTTGAAAATTTACTATTAGTAAAATTTTTTATTCCTTTCATATTTGATAGCACCTATTCAGCACCTACTTCTATAACAGCATTGAATGCCGGTTTGGGTTGTAACTTACCGTCAAACAAAAGCGCATCTTGACCCCGACGCCACGACCGGTTGTCGCTGATGCCCCAAAAAGTTACGCGATCAATTACGTCTGAGTGACGCTTGAAGATTTCAAACAACTGCTTGTATACTTCAGCCTGCTTCAGGTAGTTTTCTTTCGGAATGGTTCTGTCGCCAGCACGGACACCGAAGGCGCCGCTGTTTTCACCTGTTGCTGTCACATCTAATTCTGAGATGCTGACCCGCAAACCCAGGGATGCATAATCTGTAATCGCTTTTTCCACGTCTGCTAAGTTGGTGTCCAAATGCCAATGTCCCTGAATGCCTACACCAGTAATCGGGGCTCCCTCTGCGATAAGACGCTTTAGCAAAATCATTGAGCTTGCATGTTTGCCTGTTTCCTCTACGGCACCCTGCTCAATATTATAGTCATTGTAATTGAGTTTGGCATCGGGATCTGCCTCATGTGCCCACTTGAACGCCATGGTCAGAACGTCCGGTCCGATCGTTTTGTACCAACTGTATTTACGTAGATTCTCTGTTTCTCCCGCACCGCTATCTGCGATTGATTCATTAACCACATCCCAGCCAACAACGCGCCCTTTGTAACGTCCAACTACAGTAAAGATGTGTTTCTTCAATCGTTCCATAGCCAATTCACGAGTTGCAGGTTGTCCATCGGGTCCCTCGAAGAACCAATGACCTGTTTGCCCATGCCATACCAGTGTATGACCCCAAACTTTAAGTCCATTCTGCTGGCACCAATCAACCATCGCATCGGCAGTAGCGAAATTGTAAGTGTCCTCCGAAGGGTGAGTCGGCTGAGGTTTCATACAATTTTCAGGGGTCACTATGTCATATTGTGTTTTAATATTTGCAAGCTCGGCATCGGAATACCCCCTCAGATCGGCTGCCGTACCAATAAGAAATTTCCCTGCATACACTTCTTTAAGAGACTTTAAGGATGTTGTATCGGTATTGTTTTGACCGTATACAGTCACAGCCATTAAAGCACATACTATAAAGCTCAATATTATATTTCTGTTTATCATATTTCCCTTCCTATAGATATTTTAAATGTTTTCCGGTCTACCACCTAGAAGACCAGTATATTTGCTTCCTTCCGTTCAGTTGAACGATTTCATTAGATTGAACTCAGAATTGGACATCTGTGATTGTCCAAAATATTCTAAAATTTGGTCACGCCATTTCGAGCGTCGGATGTAAAAATATTTTTGATAATTGGGTTTTGCGTATTTAAGAGTAAAGGCATTATTGATGTAAAAAAGATAACTTCTAAAATTCTTTTTATAGTTTGTTTTTTTGTTTTTAATTTTCTGTACATCATTTTTAACTCTCAATTCAAATTTGTAACTTTTCAATTATAGATTAACTACAACTTTCTTTCCATTATATGTGACCACTTTATCGAACATTTCACCAGGGTTAATTCCCATACCTTTATTGTTTTCCACACAAACAATTTTGAACTTGTGTTCAGCAGGCATGCCAGGGAATGATCCTTTGCGGGCGCTGATAGTTAAAGTTTTTTTCGCATCATCCCATTTGAAAGTAATAGTAGAATACTTTCCTTTTTCATAATCGTAATTATCGTTTTCATCTTCGTACAACGTAAACTCGCCGTCGGCGCCAGGATAAATTCTAATTTCAATCGGATCATTTTTTTCGGTTGCATATTGAATTTCAGGTCCTATCGGAATTATTGAACCTGCTTTAACAAAAAGAGGAATTTTATTAATCGGCGCCTCCGTATTTATTGTTTGACCGCCGTTAACTTGATTGCCGGTCCAGAAGTCGTACCATTCTACCAACTTCGGCAAATACACATACCACTCCCTCACCTTCGGTTCGGTAACCGGTGATACAAGAAAGGATTTTCCGAACATGAATTCATAATCTTGATTTAAAGCCGAAGTATCTCCGTTAAAATCCATAACCAACGGGCGCATAATTGTCGATCCGTTTTTTGTAACCTGCCATGCTTCGGAATAAATATATGGAAGCAAACGGTATCTTAAATCCAGCATCTCTTTCATATTATCTTGAACCTGCTGGCTGAAGTGCCAGGGTTCTGTTTCCGATTGGTATCCATGAATTCTGAAAATAGGATTGAATACGCCCCATTGATACCAGCGTGTCAGCAGCTCTTGATAATTTTCATCGGTATATTGCGATTTGCCCGGACGGAAAAATCCGCCGATGTCTGTTGTCCAATAGGGTAAACCGGTAATTGTGTAATTAAGTCCGGCAACAATTTGCAGTCTATAGGAATCCCAAGTCCCGCCGATATCGCCCGACCAATTTATCATACCGTATCTTTGCTGCCCGAGAAAAGCTGACCGTGTTAGTATGCAAACTCTTTTCTCGGATGTTGTTTCGCGCTGCCCTTCATAAACCGACCTACTGACAAACAGAGGATAAGTAAGACGATAAAAATCTCCAGGCCCCAGGTATGTTTTTAATCCGTGCAATGCATCGTTCTCAGGTTCGGTTGCGTCCATCCACCAGGAATCAACACCATAAGAAAATAAATTTTTATTTAACGTATTCCAGTAGGATTTCCTTGTAAGCGGATTGAAATAATCCAGCCACTTACTATCCGGTATATAAAGATTCTTTGAAAGGTATTCTTTCCCGATAGCAGAATTCTTATCCGGGTTTGACCAAATTGAAATATTAAAATGCGCATTCATATCGTGAATTTCTTTTATAAAACCTGCCGGGTTAGCATAGTTGGTTTCATCAAACTGTGGTACCCCCCAGCCGTTATTACCCCAGTATTGCCAGTCCTGCACAATAACATCCATCGGTATATTTCTCTTCCGAAATTCTTTAACTGTTTCCACCAAATTTGCACCCGACGTATAACGTTCGCGGCATTGCCAAAAACCATAAGCCCAGCGTGGCAGCATTGGTACATTACCGGAAAGTTTTCTGTATGTAGAGATTACATTGTCTGTTGATGGACCATAAAAAACAACATAATCAAGAAGCTTGGCATTCGGCGAGCGGAATGTGGTTTCGTCGTTTGTCAGTTTCCACGACAGCTTGGGTGTGTTGCTTGATTTACAAACCAATTGTACATCGTGTTCCCCGGCTTTTAAATCTACGAGTGCCCCTACAGCTGGAGGGAGCCAAAAATTTGTTATATCGATACGCGGTTCTCCGTCGATCACAACATATTGACGATTATCCATATCGCCCAAATCAAGAAATATTGAATAAACTCCATCTTCGGGAACTTCAAATTTCCCGGTGTAAAGCGATTGACGCTGCGATACTTTTTGTGTACCGGATGTTGTTGTTACTTCAATCTCTTTATTGTTCCCTTCGGTTGACTGCTCATGTTTTGCAAGCTGAACAAAATTATCCGCCGGGTTAAAATCCGTTAGTCCGTATTGATGCCACAATAAACCGTATCCTTTACTTGAATAAATAAATGGTAATGAAATTTGAGAATTGACTTGTATTAACTGACGAGTGACATTCCTTAAATTATAGTGTCCATCCTGAAATTGTCCCAATCCAAAAAGGTATTCATCTTTTGGCGATTCAAAACTTTGTTCTGCTATAAAGCAAGGTTCTCCCATTACGGAATCAGGTATTAATTTTCTTGTGCCGGCTTTCTCGTTTAAGAAAATTTTTCCCGTATTATTTATAAAAGACAAATTGCCGGTTTGCTTATCTATATCAACAATAATTTTTTCCCCTTTTAATTCTAACTTTGAAGGTGAATCAGTAACCTTCAATTTGGAAGTCTTATCTGTTGAAGTAAAAATAAGTTCAGGTACCTTTGCTTCAACATTCTTATAAAATTTTATTCTTACGGCGTTATCAGCGATGGGAGAAATGTTAAGTGTACCATCTGTTAAATTAACATTTACTCCATCCGCTAATTGTTTATAATTTTTTACTGCCTGTCCATGAACTAAAAGAGGAAACAGACAAGCTAAAACTAATTGTTTTAATTTCATTTTCATAGTAATCTATTTTTTTTGAGAAATAACATTTATAGCTTCGTTATTGTTATTAGGAATACATCGTTATCACGAATATCCAATTCTTTCATGAATGATTCACTCGGTTTTACTTCCATTTTTTCACAGTAAATTGGAGAACCGTCATTTAGCTTTTTTATTTCGTTTACCTGCTCTTTTGAAAGTTGATTTGGTCTGCCCATGTCATAATAAGTTGTGTAAGGATCGTTTACACGATAACCAACTTTATAAACTTTGAGATTGTACATTCCGAAGGGAATTTCAGAAATATTAATTTTTACTTTTCCCTTTGGTTTGGCTGGCAAATCGCGTATGTAATATTGCTGATTATTGATTGAATCAGGAAGTGTGTAGGTAAAATTCCAAAGTAAAACTTGTATATTTCCGTTTTCATCTTTGCATGCCCACGAAGAAGAATCAGTATTTACTAATTCTGTATCTCCAAGCTTATTTAAGAATTGGTATGAATAAAAAGCAGGTTTATTAATTGACTGGTAATTTAACAAACCAAAGCCACCGTGAAATGGAGTGAAGCGCGGACCCGGTTCTTCAAAAATATCTGTGAATACCCAATACGACATTGAATTAGCAGCATTGCCTACTTTTTTAAGTCTATCCAACATGTAAGCAGCTTCATGATAACTATCATGTATAGGATCGGCAGGCGTGTATGAAGAACTCCATTCGGTATAATGCAATTCTAAATTAGGCATAGAAGAACCGGCAATTTCACTGTGTGAATTAATAACATCTCCGCTTACACTCATAGGATTTTTGTCTAGAATAGTACCGGAATGTCCAAACTCATCCAGATACCCTTGTCTCACTCCATAAGAATGAGTGCTGATAAAATCTAGCGGAAGATTATTCTTTTGACAAAAGTTTATCATATCAACTTCCCATGCAGCACCCGCCGTGGCAGGCCCGCCGACACGATATTCTTTGTTTACACTTTTTATTGCATTAACAGAATATTGATACAATTTAAAATATTCCTCTTGCGTTCCTGTCCAGAAAACCGGAGTAAGATTGGGTTCATTCCAGACTTCAAAATACCATGTCTTTACTTCGTCTGCACCGTATCGTTCCGTAAAATGTTGAGCCAGGTTGCGGATAAGTTCTCCCCATTTATTATAATCTTTAGGGGGAGTTACATTTCCCCTCCACCAGAAAATAGTCTGTTTGCCGCTCGCCAGTGCTTGCGGCATAAACCCTAATTCAACAAAAGGTTTCATCCCGATGCTTAAAATATAATCATATAATACATCTATGTACTGAAAATTATATTCAGGATTTCCTTTTCTGTCTTCACGATAAACACCCATATCATCGGTTAACAATCCATGCATACGGATATATTTAAAACCACATTCTTTTTTAACGTACGCCAATTGCTGCTGCCAATCAGCCCGCAAGCCCTCGTTAGCTCTGCCGGCACCTATACACTCTTTAAACATTGTGTTCAGAGGACCTTTAACCTGGTCGAAATTAATATTAATTATCCGCTCAGGTAAAACAGATTTATTATTTATATTATTTTGAGCTGATACACTGGCGATACCTAAGCCGATAAGAATTATTAAAAAGGTCATAACAGTTTTCAAAAATTTTTTCATCACCTAATTGCCTTTTTTGTTTTATTTGAGCAATAAAAGTTCCTTGGTATTATAATCCTTTTCTACTCAAGAACAAATACTCCATATTTCATAATTTGTATAAGCCTAAAGAATCAATGACTTATTCTACTTCAATAAACTCCGGTTCAAAAGATTTGAATGTAAACATGTCTTTATAATCATTATCAAAAATATTTCATTTTAATACTTCTTATTTATCTTTCTTTTGAAAAATTCCTGTTTTCCAAATCATTCAAATCATTCACCGGTCGTTCTATATTGTAAGGAATCGGCAACCTGCTGAACTGTTGAAAATAGAGCAAGCAGCCATCTTTCCATTCCTGGGCATTGATACATTGTTTTCTAAGCTTGTTTTGAACCAGACTAAATCGTTCCGGATCTACGTAAGGCTGAACCTTATCCCAAACTTTCTGAAACTCACGAACTTGCTGTAAACCGATTTCGTAATGGTAACACATCTCAGCCCACAAGGAGCGTCCGCTCTTCATTTGATAATTCCACGGAAGATGGTGGAACCATAACAAATAAATTTCAGGACAAGTTTTTACATCATTAAATTTAGAATTCAGAGGTTCACGATATTGAGAAACAGCATTGCTTCCTGTTTGTGTTCGGTCAAAACCGATACCGTTGGTATCGGCTTGATGATAGTAAGGTGGAGTCCAATCAGGACGCAAACCTTTGGGTGCATACCAGGGTCCCGGACCATAATGGTTGTTTCCTGCAAAAATATGATGTAACCCCAATGGCATCATATAGTTAACTGCAGCTTCGCGGCTCTCAAGCATCATTTGTCTTACCGGAATAAGAAAATTATGATTCCATTCGATTGGAAGAACAGTGGTCCCTTCTTTATTTTCATGCGCAGTTGGTTTAAATGTGAGTTTCAACCATTCATCAGCAATTTGTTCACTTGTCAACTGGTCGTTCCATGCAAGACGACCAAAAGCATACCAGTTTGCCTGTGCAAATGGATGACCGCACCAATTGAAATCTAAACCGATATTAGAGACACCAGCAATTGCTGTATGCGTCTGCTGGAAAATACTTCCGTCCGTACAACGTGCAACAGTACTACCAATGCCTTCCTGGTAAGTATCACTTTGTAGAAATTCTTCCCACATTGTTGCCAAAAAAACCAGGTGAGTAGATTGCCCAAGATATTCCTGGGTAATCTGCAACTCTGGCATAACAGAAGTTTTTTTCACGGCGCCAAAGAGTGGATTAAAAGGTTCACGAGGTTGAAAATCGACCGGACCGTTTTTTACCTGGATAATCACATTATCATGAAACTGACCGTCGAGCGGTATAAATTCCGAATAAGCCTGCATAGCACGATCCTTTTCCTTAGGACTGTATACGAAAGCCCGCCACATGACAATGCCGCCATAGGGCTTTAATGCATCAGCCATCATATTAGCTCCGTCAGCATGAGTTCGTCCAAAATCCTGCGGACCTGGTTGACCTTCGCTGTTTGCTTTTACCAGAAATCCACCGAAGTCAGGAATCAAGCTATAGATTTCCTTAACCTTATTTTTCCACCATTTAATTACATCAACATCCAGCGGATCGGATGTCTTCAATCCACCCAATACAGCCGGTGACGCAAAATTAACGGACAAGTATGTTCTAATTCCAAACGGGCGCAGAACATCGGCAATAGCTTTTACTTTTTTCAGACATTCACCAGACAACATTTTGGGCGAAGCATTTACATTATTCAGAACGGCCCCGTTTATTCCAATAGATGCATTAGCTCGTGCATATTCCTTCCACAGAATTTTGTCTTTTTCCGTAACAGTGAATGAATCCTTTTCATTATGCCAAAAGATTGAAGGACCAGCATAGCCGCGTTCTATTGTTCCATTTAGATTATCCCAGTGATCAAGTATGCGCCGTTCATAAGAGGGATTTGAAATCTCATTATTTATAGATTGGCCTGTTTGCTGGCGGCGTAATAGCTCGTATACGCCGTATAAAATTCCTAACTCTGTTTTTGCCTGAATTTCTCCGGGACTTAATTTGAATCCATCTCCTTTTATTAGCGGATCGGATTTGACTAATAGTTCAATGGTTGCGCCTGATTTCCCTTGCCAGGAGTTTTTCAATTCCTGTTTTGCGATGTTTAAGGTGACTGAACTTTTTGAGCAGATAATTTTTACCGAACCCGTGCTTTTACCGCGAAGCCAAAGATTATGTCCATCCTCTGCATGTAAGCTTAGCGACACATAAACAAAATACAAATTATGAACAAAGCTTTTTTATCACAAAACTGTTCACTCCAATTTGTTGGCCAAAATTCTAATCTATATAAAACATTTTGTTATTATTCTGCATTAGTCCCTATAAAATTATTTTATTGAATTGTAATCTTTGTCATCTTCAAATCTTTTGGATCTGAACTGGTTGCCATACAATAGCTCATATTCTCCGGAAGTTACTGCCAATCCGTAAGTAGCTTTATCATAAAATTCGAATGCTGAAGGAGGCAGAGTTATAGTTGCCTGACTTGTTTTGCCTGCATCAACGTTTACTCTCTGAAATCCTCTTAATGTTTTTATTGGTCCATCTGTATCATTCACCTTGTGCACATAAACCTGGACGATTTCAGTTCCTTCTCGTTTACCTGTGTTTGAAACAGGAATCGTAAGATCAACACTCTCATCATTTTTTATTATGCTCTTACTTACTTTAGCATCACCGATTGAAAAAGTTGTATAACTTAATCCATAACCAAATGGGAAAAGAGGATCGGACATAAAACGATAAGTTCGACCTTTCATTGAATAATCTTCAAAATCCGGTAATTGGTCCGAACTCTTGTAGAATGTAATTGGAAGTTTACCTGAAGGATTATAATCACCAAAAAGTACGTCGGCAACTGCTTGACCGCCGGACTCACCGCCATACCAAGCTTGAAGGATAGCATCACAACATTCTGTTTCGGGAGTCAAAGCAATTGCAGAACCGGAACAATTTACATAAATCACTTTCTTTCCTGCTTCTTTTAAAGCTTTTAAACAATTAAGCTGAACTTTCGGAAGATCTATATTTGTACGGTCTCCTCCTTTAAAACCCGGGATATGATACAGGCATTTCTTCACCTTCAAGCAATGTGGAAAGTCCGCCTGCATATATTACAACATCGACTCCTTTAAGTTTATTTATAAGCCCGGTGAAATCAACATCTACTTCTTTACCAAAATTAAATTCGATGTTTGCTTCCCAGTTATTTAATTGGGCATAACGAATTTCTATTTTATATTTTTTCCCCGCTTCAACTTTAAAAGGAATCCGGGAGGGGAGTGTTCTCCAGTTATTATACCTTCTTATTGATTCACCGTTCACCAGTAATTCGAAGTACCCTGTAGCACCACATTTGAATACTATTTCTTCACCTACGGTTGGAATGAATTCAGTTTCATAAAGTGCAGAAAATCCTTCAAGTTTAACCCCGGAAGCAAACTCGTGCTGTCCTGCAGTGGTTAATTTTATTGGGAACTCAATCTGTTGTGTAGCAACAACATCACCCTCACGTTTGGGATTATTCCAGTAAGTAGCTTTAAAACCTTTCTTACCGTCAATCGAGCATTTTGAAAAATAGCTTTCAGTTACTTTATCCTCGACAAGATCACATGCCTTGTCATAAATAATTTTATCATCTGAAAGCTTGGTTTTTATTCCATCTAAAATTGTAATTGTATGGATAGGTTTTCCATTATAGTTCCCCCACAGCATAGATGCATCATCAGCATTGGAGCCTATAACAGCTATTTTATTAATAGATTTTGATAACGGCAGAATATCATTTTTGTTTTGGAGAAGCGTCATTGATTCAAGTGCCATATCTAAAGCAAGTTTCTTGTGTTCTTCATTATTAATGATTGAAGCGGGTATTTTTGTCCAGGGCACAATATCATCATTATCCATTTCACCGAGATCGAAGCGTCCGATCAAGTCACGCATTAAATGAGTATCAACATCATTTACGGTTATCAAACCCTTTTCAACAGCTTCGGGTAATTTTTTAAATGTAGGATTATCCCATTGACATTCAACATCAGTACCTGCCAGAACCCCCTTTGCAGCAGCGTGTACTGCATCGGATGAAACTTTATGACTTGTATAAAAATCAGTTATCGCACCGCAATCTGAAACAACAAGGTATTTAAAACCCCAGTCATCGCGCAGAATATCCTGAAGCAACCGGCTATTTCCGCAGCACGGTTCATCATCCAAACGTTGATATGCACACATTACTTCTCTAACATCTGCTTTCTGAACCAATGCTTTGAATGCGGGTAAATATGTTTCCCATAAATCGCGCGGATCGACATTATTTAAATTAATAGTATGTCTGCTCCATTCCGGACCGGAATGAACTGCAAAGTGTTTTGCACAGGCTAAGAGCTTTCTATATTTAGCATCAGCCGGTCCCTGCAGTCCATTTACAACCGATATACCCATTCGCGAAGTAAGGTAAGGATCTTCACCATAAGTTTCCTGTCCACGTCCCCAGCGGGGATCACGAAAAATATTTATGTTAGGTGTCCAAACTGAAAGACTTAAGAAGCGTTTATTTTCTAAACCCCGGTTTATTGATTCCTGATACTTGGCACGTGTTTCATCTGAAGTAGCATTGAAAATTTTATAAACAAGTGCATCATCGAATGAGGCAGCCATACCGATTGGCTCGGGGAAAACTGTAACACTGTCATTATTTGCTAGCCCGTGTAGTGCCTCGCTCCACCAGTTGAATGTTTTTATTCCGAGGCGGGGAATAGCTTCAGACTGATCACACATTAACGCCGCTTTTTCTTTCAGCGTCAAACGGGATATTAAATCTTTAGCCCGTTCTTCGGAACTTAAATTGGGATTTTGATAGGGCAACACCTGCGCCCATACATTCATAGATAACAAAAAACTCACTACTAGAGATAACGTTTTTTTCATATTCACTCCATTCTACAAGTTTCAAATTAATCTTTGTATAGAGTCTGAAAAACTCTCAACATTTTAACTCGCTCTCAGAGTCATGTTTGGATTTAGTTTAATTTCTTTTTTATTTAAGACGCAAGTAAATCCACCTCATGGAAGACAATCGACTTTTAAAGTATCTCCTTTTTTAATTTGTAACGATTCATAAGAAAAAGATTTTTCATCTTCTCCATCTTTTATGAGACGCAAATTATAATTTCCACTGCCAAGAAAATCGTTCACTTTAAAAGTTTGCGCTTCATTCCGTTCAAACCGCCGATGTACCATTGATTCCCTTTCTCGCGTGCTATTATAACTTTTTCTCCCGGATATCTGTCAACCAGTTTCGTATCGTCCCAGGCTGTTGGAACATGTTTAAGAAAATCTCTTGGTTCAATGAAATCAAATTTTGATAACTTTGAACCTGAATAAGAGTATTCGACTTGGAATAGAACAAAGAAACATACTAGAAATAATATAAAGTTTTTCATTTCACATTCCATCCTGTAACTTCGAGACGGGGCTGGCTACCATGGAGGTCAACCGCATGGAAACGACCTTCGATTGTTCTTGTCTCGTCAGGCAAGAGTGTGACATAATTTTCATCCCAGAAGATAGGCAGGACAGTATTTTCAGTATTCATCTGTTTGACCGAAAGATAAACCATGAAAGCAAGTTTGTTTGTAGGATTGTGAACAGCTGCCTTCACGAGGTAATCTTTTCCATCCTTGATAAATTTATGCTGCGTTTCCAATTTGACTTCTGGAAGCGCATTCAGCTCTGTTAAGTTTGCATAATAACTTTTCGTGTCGTGCCATGTTGTCTTTTTTTCATGTATGCTATCGGGAGTAGTCGAAAGCGCATAGAAGTTCGAACTAACTAAACTATCGCGGCTGTACAACCGAAGACTTAAGAAATAAGTTGGAGTATCTGAATCAATATCCGGACAGATAAGGATCTCATTAGTAGTATTCGCAGGGATATCAATCTGCTTCTCGTTGGAAAATATTTTCTTCAAATTGAAATCCATCAAGCTTGATTTCAACGTCATGTTGTTGAACGATTGTAGCGTCGAGTTCACGACGACAATGCCATGGTCGGCAGGGTTATATGCGACATGAATCGGCTCACAGGCTTTCTGAGCACCAAAAAGAGCGCCGGTCGGATTAAGATAATAATCGTAAAGCTGCCACCACACCTTCGGCCATGCGGCATTGTACATCCATTGAATTACACCAGTTGATTTGAATTTATTCGCCCCAAAGGCTTCGAACATGGCACGCATCGCTTCATAATTCGTGAACTGTGCTTTCCGTTCGTAGTCATACAAATCAGTCGGCTTCCCAAGCCTTGCAACAATCGCACTATCGTACTTCGGCAAACCTCCATATTCACCTATCGAAGAATGATAGTACCACTCCTCATTAATCGGCCAAAGAGAATCTGGATCCAACATTTTTCTCAACGAACTCAGGAGCGGCACTTGAGGTCCCGGTCCGGTTTCTGTATTGTAACCGAATGCTCCACCATACAGAGTATCGACGAACCAATAAACCGGTGGCTCGTAATCATAGGGTCCTCGCATCTTGACACCAGAAGGTCCCGTAATCGTGCTCGTACGATCGCCGGCAGAGCAAAGAAACGGTCGTGTAGTATCATACCGACTCAAAATGTTCTGGTATTCTTTTTCAAGTGCAGGTCGCGGATATTTGTCGCTTCCGTACAACCAGACAAAAATACTAGGGTGGTTCCTAAGCCACTTTATTTCGTCTTCAAATGATTCCGCCGCAGTCGCTATATCCTTTGGTGATGCAATGCAGCCATATTCATCCTCCGTGTTGCCTCCAAGGAGGTTTTTCCATTCCCATTGGCAGCTTATGCCGATCATCATAAGAATCCCTTTTTCATCGCAGAGATTGAAAATGTCGCTGCTTTCTCCCCAGAAGCCTTCCATCCTGATGGCATTAAGATGCATGTTGACTGCGTATTCGATCTGAGCTTCAAGATTTACTTTGTTCTGATCCAAAAAGATTTGGTCTGTCCAGCCACCACCGCGTATCAAAATCTTTTTCCCATTTAATATGTAACCGCGAAAACCTTCCCTGTTGATATAGTCGTTGATCTGTCTTATTCCAAACTTAAAATCCGTGAAATCCGTGGCACTTTCTCCGTGTGGTACACCATCTTTCCTGAACTCGAGATGGATTTCATAAAGATTTGGCTTGCCGAAATCGTGCGTCCACCATAGTTGCGGATTTGTTATTTCAAGCTGGCTGAAAGACGCAGGTGAAAAGACAATTTGTTTTTTTTCAAATGATGACAAAGATACCTTTTGAGAGAATACAATATTCCCGATTCGACCGGATAATTCCCCATTCACATCATGGTTTGTTTTGTTTACTAGTTCTGCAGAAACTGTAAGCGAGGCTTCCTTCAACGTCGCGGTATCAACTTTTGAAGCAACGAATGGATTCTCTATTGAAACATCACCGGTGATGTGAAGCTCAACAGGTCGCCATAAACCCATATTCCGATCGGGAGGTTCGGGATTCCAATCCACGAAGCCAAGTGTAAGTGCTCCTGGACCAGGTTTGTATACTTCAACAGCCAGCACGTTAACTCCGCCGAACTTCACATCTTTCGTAACATCAAACTCAAACTGCCGAAAAGCTCCAAATACCGAATTACTATCCGCGATCAACTTGCCGTTAAGCCAAATATTGGCTTTATAGATAATACCAAGAAATTTCAGTGTTAGATGATCAAAACCAGCCGCTTTCTTTGGAAGAGAAAATGTGGTTCGATACCACCATGGCACATCGAATAACGAATCGGGAATCTTGCTGAGATTTCTTCCTTGAAATGGATTTCTAAATACCCTGTCAGCCACCAAAGTCCCGAGGATTGTTGATGGCACAGCAGCTTTATACCACTTCTCAGGAACGAACGACTCCGTCGAGATAGCATTTCCTACAGAAGTGACATTTTGAGAAGACTGGATTTGCCATCCGCTGCTCAAGTAAATCACCCTGCTGTCCGAGGGCACTGCAAAAGCGATATTTATAAAGAACATCACACTTGTTGAAGTACTTAGAACAACTCGCATTTTTATAGATCTTCTTAAAAAGGAACAAGTAAGTATGATAATTTTAGCTATAGTTTTGATGTTCATTTTCTTGCCTCAGTCTTTGGTTAGCTATAGTTCTGCATTAATTCTAATAGATTCACGAGCTTTAATATTATATGATTTTGTTTTTTCACCATACCGTACAACGCAGGGATTACCAAGTAATGATTTAATTTCGCACGTACTAAGCTTCCCGTTTTTCCAACTAATATTTACCTCAAATCCGCCGCGGGCTTTTAATCCTGTTACTAATCCATTAGTCCAGCTGTTGGGTAAAGCAGGTAATAATTCTATCTCACCGGTATGACTTTGTATCAGGCATTCGGCAACTGCCGCTGTGAATCCGAAGTTTGCATCGGATTGGTTATAATGGGAGTTGTGCAGATTTGGAGCCAAGCCTCCGCCTACAAATCTTCTTATCAAAGTATCGGTCTTCGCTTTGTCCTCAAGACGAGCCCAATCACATATGTCCCATGCAAAAATCCATCCTCCGTTTCCATGTCGTGGTTCAAGCCACTTTCGGATTGCATCGGCTAACTTTGGCTCTCCGCGTAATGTTATTGAACTACCAGGAAAAAACGCAAAGTTTGCAGATATATTATGTCCCTCTGTTCCTCTCTGCCAATCCTCCAGCCAAACCTGCAGCCATCCATTCTTCCCTATTTGATAAGGCGGAATTTTTTTAAGAGCTTCTTTAAGTTCATTTCCGAATTTCTTATCAACATTAAGAATCTTCTCGGCTTCAATACAATGAGGGAAAAGTTCTCTTATAATTCCGATATCCATTGTAGTTGAAGAAGATAAAAAACATTCTTCCGTACCGGGACTCCTAAAATAGCCCTGCTCAGGCGACATTGAAACCGGGATTACCAGCCATTTATACTTCGGATGCATAACCATTAAGTCCATTAGGAATTGAGCCGAACCTTTCATAATCGGGTAATACTCTTTGAGGAATTCTTTATCACCGGTATAAAGATAATGTTCCCAGATATGCTGGCATAACCAGCTTCCGCCGACAGGCCACATACCGTAACGCGCAGCATCCACCGGCGCCGTTCCTCTCCAAAGATCGAAATTATGATGACACACCCATCCGCGGCAATCATATTCTACTTTAGCTGTTTCTGCTCCTCTCACTGAAAGATCTTTAATTGCATCGAACAACGGAAGAGCACATTCACTCAGGTTGCAAACCTCAGCTGGCCAATAGTTCATCTCAACATTGATATTGGAAGTATATTTGCTGCCCCACGGAGGCGATTGCTCTTCATTCCATATTCCCTGCAGGTTTGCTGGCTGACCACCTTGCCTGCTGCTGGATGCCAGCATGTAGCGACCAAACTGAAATATTTTTGAAGCAAGCTCATCATCTGTTCCTCCCTCTTTTACAAGTCTGAGCCGTTCATCAGTAGGTATTTTATTCATGGACGAATCACCGATTGTAAGGTGAACCCTGTCCATCAATCGATGAAAATCATTTTCATGATTTTTAAGCAATATATTGTAATCCTTGCTTGAAAGTTTGTTTAAAATTCTTTCACAGCTTGAAGCGGGATCTCCACTTATATCTTTATAATTCTTAAAACTTGTTGCAGCAGTCAATATTAATGTTACTGAATTGGCATTGTTTATTATCAAACTTGTATCTGTGGCACTTTGCTCTCCACCATCTGGAAAAGCAAGTAATACGGTCTGAAATTTTAATCCGGTTCCTTTGACATTTGCTATTAAAGAGCTAAGAGCATTTTTCGGAAGAGGACCTTCCCAGATTCCATTCATCACTAGCTTGCCGGGTTCTGCAGCAACATTCTCAAGGTATGGACTTTTAAGTTTTGCTTCAAATGAAATGCTGCCTGGTTTATTGCAAGTAAGGTGAACAACCATAATATGATCGGGATACGACATGAAAATTTCTCTTGTATATTCTGCGCCGTCATCGCTGTATGTTACTTTTGCAATTCCGGTTTCCATATCGAGTTCGCGGTAGTAATCCTTTACATTTTCGCTGTTTTTAAAATTGAGCAACAAATCGCCAAGCGGTTGATAAGCTTGTTGGTTAGGAGGAATACCGAAGAAATGTTCATTTGCCATCTTCTCGGCTTCCTTATATTTCCCCGCAAAAACCAGGTCACGGATCTTAGGGAAATACTTATTACCTTCAGGATTAGTATAATCGTGTGGACGTCCCGACCAGAATGTTCCTTCATTGAGTGCAATTATTTCATTTTGAACTCTGCCAAAAACCATAGCACCCATGTAACCATTCCCGATGGGCATACCTTCAAGCCATTTTACTCCCGGCTGCTTATACCAAAGCACCATATCTCTTTTTGATTTAACCAAAGAGCTTTGTGTTTCTGATTTGCAATATGTTTGCATTGTTAATAAACTAATCAGCGCAGCAAAATGGACAAATAGTTTAAATAGTATTTTTTTCATATGATTTTTTATTTCATCTAATTAATCTACAGACAGTATATTGAGTGCCTGCCCTTAGTTCAACATCCACAGGTTTTTTGTTTATATCTACGGATAACCTGAACTACATTAGATTCATTATTGTATTTCCTCAAAAACCATTTTGTCTATGTTAAAGAGATCGCCTTCATCTACGAACTTCAATACATGCTGACCGGCACTTAATTTTATTGATTTTTTTACAACCGTCCAGTTTTGAAATCCTGTAGTATTTGGAACTGAAATTATTCCTGTTTGGTCAACACCATCAGATTCAAGATGAAACTTTCCACTATCGTAAGATGAGGCAACATAAAATGAAATCTGGTATGTTGCAGTTTTACTCACATTAACAGTATATGCCATCCAATCTCCAACATTAGCCCAACCGACATTATATCCGCCGGCAGAACATTCTTCTATATCTACTCCCTGGCTGAACCGATATTGACCACCCTGGTTAATATCATCGCTGTCATAGTAAGCGTCACCGGCACAGCCGTTATCGAAGTCTTCGGCTTCAATTGTTCCCGGAACAGTGTGAGGTTTGTAGGCTTCCTGTTTCATCTCACAGACTTCCATAAATTTCCAACTGTAAGAAGAACCGTTTTCCGAATTTAATAATTCAGCTTTAATACCTTCAGCAGGTTCGGTATTCAGGGACAATATCATATTTGGAAATTGCTTATTTGAAATTTTTAATAATTCGTTGTGTGCATCATCAATTTTCCAGAGTTGATTATCCTTCCTGGCAAAATCAGAAATCGCAAGAGCCTTATTAGGAATACTGCACTCCAATACTTTTTGATTATTTTCACGGTTCATAATTTTATAAATACCTTTACCTTCAGATTCCAGCTTCCATTGGTTTGAAAGATCTTTTCTTTTTCCGGTCAGCGTTAAATCCGAACCAAGTATTAAACTGCCTTCGTTATCTCGCGGAACTATATAATAGTGCGGACTACAATCAAGCTGAGCAGACATACCGAGCGGTGGAATTTTACCATCGAAGTTAAGCTTTAAAACGTATGCCATTTCTTCGAAAGATATCTCAGGCAAACTAACTATTAATCCTTCTTCATTTTGTTTGAAAGTTAGTGGAAGGTATTTTCCGGCTTCACCGTTTATAAGTTCAACAGATTTCAGATTCTTTAAATCGATTCTATCTGAAGACAATGATGTGAGCGTTATTTCTTTCTCATCTTTTTCCCAGCCGAGCAACGTTGCATAAAGAGTTGTATAATCTTTCGATCTTGTATAGCGAACATCTTTTGCAGTTCCCTCAAGCGGAGCTCCCATCACGCCGTGTGCAGCTCCCATTTTGGTTGGACCTTCACCGTATTTTTCCCACGCACGCGTTGAATACACTGCCTCGCCATATTTTTTTAACCACGAACCCATTGCAAGTAAAATATCCTTTTGTTCCTGTGGTATTGTACCATCGGCTTTTGGAGAAATATTAAGCAACATATCCCCATTTTTGCTGATTCTATCGATAAAGCTATGGAGTATCGCTTTGCTTGTATAGTATCCAATTCCTTCGGTGTAGCACCAGCTTGAAGAACTAACAGCATCATCTGTAAGCCAGTAATTATCTGTAATATCCGGAGGACCACCACGTTCATAGTCCAACACAGCACACTTAGTATTCAGACCGTCTTTAAATGTTGCCACAACAGGTTTGTTCCATTCGGCTGCACTATTATAGTAGTAAGCCAAAAATTGCAAAAGAATCGGTTGTGAAATAATATGCAAATTGAAATCCTGATAAATGATATCAGGTTTATAGTTATCGATAATTTCCTTGTGCTTGGCTAACCAAAAGGCTTCGTTTTTTTCTTTCCCCTGCTGCCCGAACAGCTTTTGAAGTTTCGGATCATCTGTTTTCGGTACGTGGTCATAATATCCGGTAATGTTGTATGCGTGATGCATTGAAAGAATTACCCTCATATTTTTTTTGCGGATAGCTTTAGTTAATAAACCCACCAGGTCAAGTTTCGGTCCCATATCTTTTGCGTTCCAGGGATTAACTTTGCTTGCCCACATTGAAAAGCCGTCGTGATGTTCAGCCACCGGACCGGCAAATTTAGCTCCTGCATCTGCGAATAGCTGTGCCCATTCGTCAGGATCGAATTTACCGCCTTCGGATTTCAGTTTAGGCGCAAACTGAACAAAATTACCTTTCTTGTCTTTTGCTCCGGTGATGAAATAATTATATGGCCATTCTGATGGATCGCCGTAAGTTTCAATGTGATGCTTATTTTCTGCTGAGCCTTTGATATACATGTTGCGTGGATACCATTCGTTACCATACGCGGGAACTGAGTAAACTCCCCAGTGAAAATAAATACCAAACTTAGCGTCCTTGAACCACTCGGGAACAGGGGTCGCTTTCTCCAATGATTCAAATGTAGGTTGATATTCTTGTTTTGGAGTTTGGGCTGAAACGATACCGTTTATTCCTATTATTAATAGAAATAGAAAAAGTATACTTTTGTTTTTCATAATTATTTTATTTTAAGGTTGTCTAAAACACTTGCGTCAAATATGACTCAAGATGATTTTTTAAATTTTTGTCAGGAAAATATTTTAAAATATATTTAATGAAATATCATTAGCTAATATTAATTTTAAAAAACATTTAATATCTATATATACCTCCATTCAAGTTCAATACTCAACGCATTGTTCTGTCCAGGTTGGTCCATTTATGTAAAACATCCCGTCTTTATAATGTACTGGTTCGATTCCTAATTGAGGCGTTTTTTCCCATGCTTTAAGATCGGGACAATATGGATATGGACGCTTGTCATACATTATGTAATGGCAAGAACTCCACAACTTACCGTCGGGTCCAATGAATAATGAATTACTTGCTGCTTCACAATATGGATCCTCACTGTCCTGATATTTAAGATTTGTATATCCACCTTCGATTGCAAGTTCCGAACGATATCCTTTTTTCCGCGTACCAAAAATTGGTTCACGTGATGCAAATCGCCACGGACCAAGTGGTGATTTTGATTTTAGTAAACCGATTTCATATCCGCGAGTCCATGTAGAAAAGAACATGAAATAAGTACTATCTTTCTTGACAACACAAGGGGCTTCTATACCTCCAACCAACCAGTCGGGATTACCAGGCGATTTTTTATCAAGAAATTTCTGAATTCCACCAATGAGTTTGCCAGTTGATAAATTAATTTTAGCTTGAAAGAGTCCATTACCGCTGCAGTATAAATAAGTCTGCCCATCCTCATCTTCGAACAGAGTTGCATCATTATTATATTGAGGTGTTAAAGGACCATTTACAAGTTTGTAGGGACCCGTCACTTCATCAGATGAAAACAACCAGATGCTGTGCGTTTTCATACCTTTGGGATCATCCTCGGTTACTTTTCCACTGTTTACAGTAAGCCAATATTTGTTCTGTATGTAATGAATTTCAGGAGCCCAGAAGCGCCCGTTATAAGGACAATCGGGAGGTAATTTACTGGCATCGATAAGCCATGAATGTTGTCGCCAATGGATAAGATCTTCGGAAACTAAAAGTCTTACGCCAGGATTCGGTCCTGTCCACACAGGTAATGATGTTCCTGTGCAATACCATTTTTTACCAACTTTAATAATGCAATGATCACGCATTGCTATAGAAGTATCTCTGGTAATTGGATTTGTATAACAGAAGGTATGTTTAGCCGTGCTATCAGTTGATACATTTTTATTGGTTTGTTCCTGTGCAAAACAAATAGTAGTAAAAGACTAAAAAACTCCAAAATAAAATTGACCTAAATTTCATATTAATTTTCTCATATTTATTTACTAAAATCTATAGTCTTTCATACATACTTTCAGGCATTTTGAGATAAGTGTTTTCATAACCTCCATCGTCAACAATAACCTTAAGGAAAACAACTCCGGGATCCAACGGTTTGATGGTTAATATATGCACCCCGTCTGTTGAATGAGCCAAAGGAAGTGTTGTCTCAGTTTCAATTATTCTTGCGGCGCCTGCCGGATACATTTTTGTGTAATTGTTTTTCCAGGTTAACTGATCATTAATATTCCATTGTTTTTCCATTCCACCGTCAAAGGAAGCTGCAACACTTTGTCCGCCTTTTTTAAATGGAAGTGTACTATTAAAAATAATTCTCAGTTTAACGCTGTCCGATGTTGTATTAAGTTTCATTTTGTACGTTAACAACGCACCGTTTGTATTTTCGGTATAAGGCATCAAGGCAACACCGGAAAGGGTTCTTCCCAGACCAGGAATGACAGTCCATTTTGTTTTACCGGTTGTACTGCCTTCAAAATAGTGTTCTGCTTCCATAACAACTACGCCGCACTTCTCATTAAATATGTAACCGCCTTGCTTTGTTTCTTCCGGCGTTACACGAGTAATAACCGGCATAATGTTACCTTGCTTTGGTTCATCCCATGAAGTATATCCAATATGAGTTTGATCCATCATATGATTCCATTTGCCGCCTGCAATATTATGATTGTAATCATAAGAAAGCTCAGCGTCGCGTTTAAAACAATATTCAACCCGGTCAGCCCAGTAGTTGGCTCTTAAATCTTTTTCGGAAGCTAATTTTGAATTCATTGCAGTTGAATAGTACATGTCATAAAGGTTAGCCATTGCGCTAACGGGATGCAGTATCAGTTCTTTGTATGCATCCTTATATGAATCAGGCATATCCATGAATTGCCTTAATGCTCGCGCTTCTAACGCCAAATAAGCATCTCTTACTTCCTTAAATTCGCCGCTTTGCAGATTATACGTTCTTTGATTCATCATTTCAGCAGAAACGCGGCTGTTAAACTTACAGTATGTACTTAATATATCAGCCGCTTCAACTGAAGCATCCGAACCAAATTGTTGTTCACAAAATTTTCTTGCATATTCTTGGAGATTATTTGCTTTAAAGGATTCAGGATTCCAAGCCATATTTAAAAAGAAATCAATCGGGTATTCATCAGGTTTCAGATCGCCCACATTCAAAATCCAAATTTTGTCAACGCCGTAGCTGTAAGTTAATTGTAGTTGTTCCCACATGTGAGCAATTTGAGTCATGTTAAGCCATTGGTAAGCTCTGGGGGCGCCATGCAAATCAACATGATAATAAATACCATAACCACCGGGATGTTTTTTCTCGCCTAGTTCCGGTAGGCGGCGCACATCGCCCCAATTATCATCACACAATACAATTATCATATCATCAGGAACTTTCATTCCTTTATCAAAGTAATCCAAAACTTCGCTATATAAAGCCCAGATTTGCGGAGTTTCTTTAGCAGGTTTGTGTGTCACTTTCTCAATAATTTTTCGCTGGTCGCTCATAATTCTTTCAAGCAACTTAAAATTTTCTTCCGCACTTCCTGCATCAGTCATAGGAAGATCCCCATCGCCGCGCATACCCATGGTAATAATGTTTTCATAATTTTTATTTCTTTCTAATCCATCCTCCCAGAACTTTTTTAATCCTGACTCATTTGTCTTATAGTTCCACTCGCCATTCCCGTACTCTTTACGATGTGTATCCCACTCCTTTTGAGCGCGCATCATCGGTTCATGATGCGAAGTTCCCATAACTATTCCATACTCATCTGCAAGCCTGGGATTTTCTGGATCATCTTCATTAAAAGCTTTTCCCCACATTGCAGGCCACATATAGTTTGCTCTCAAGCGAAGGAGCAGTTCAAACATATGTGAATACATTTTACTGTTGATGCCTCCAAATTTTGCACGCGCCCAGCCGCCGAATGCCGGTTCTTCATCGTTGATAAAAATGCCCCGGTATTTTACCTTGGGTTCACCCGATGAATAACGACCTTCTAATACATACGCAGAAGGTCTTTTCATAGCGGGTACATCCGCCCACCAATACCACGGCGATACACCTAACTGTCTGGATATTTCATAAATTCCATATATTGTCCCACGTTTATCACTGCCTGCAATTACCAAACACTTCTTTACATTGGGTTTTGGATTTTCAATAGTAGCTATTACAAAACTTTCCCACTTTCCTTTTAAGTCTTTTGTATCAAGCTTACCTGAAGATACAAGTTCATCTATGACTTTGCTCTTACCTAAAGTACCTATTACTATTTCATTGTTTGCAAATAAACCGTCGCCAACAATTCCTGGCTTTACACCGGTTACACTGTCAACATCCGATTGCAAATCACCGATTGCACGAATGACTCCTTTGTAGTCATTTGTATCATAGAGAATGGAAGCTGCCGTGTGATCCATCGCAATAATTGGGAAAGTCCGATTCATTTGTAGGCTTATCTACAATTATATTTTTCGTTAGTCCACCGGTTTGTTGTGCACCAATAGGTAAACATAGAAGGATGTTTAATAAAAATGTAAGACTAAATTTCCTTAAATATATATTTTTTAATGATATCATCATCCTGTACTCTCGAATACTCTTCAGTAAAACTTTTATAAATCTATATGATTACTATTTGTCCAGTAGTTGATATGAAATATGATAGAACACCAGGATAAAAAGATTCTTACAAAGCGTGAATGTTTTTGCTTTAATAAATATTTTACCTTCAACTGATTTTCATTTAGATATTATATTCCAAATACCTTTCTGTCTGTGGTCAAATCATATTTTATACTTCTATATTTAGCTGAACTTTAATCCTTAAATAGTAACTGTGCGAATTCATGCAGACTGCGTCTCCAACTCTGCCACTCGTGAGCTGTCTTGGGTGAAACATAAAAATGAGCATTGATACCTTCCTTTGATAACGCTTCTGTATCTTTTTGAGGATCGCCGCCGCCAAAGAATCCACCAGTCCATTTTTCATTCGGTCAATTTCACGACCACCATAGCTGACAAACACGAGTTTGACTTTCTCTTTAAAACCCGGAGTATTGGCGACATCTTCTGAACTGATATTTCCACCACTAAAAAGACCAATATTTGAGAACGTATCCAGATTTTTTAAAGTAACCATTTTGGTTTCAAAGCCGCCCATTGAAAGTCCTGCCATAGCTCGATGAGACTGATCAGAAATTGTGCGGAAGTTTGCATCGATATATGGTATTAATTCATCTATAAGAACTGTTTGAAATGGTTTAATATCAAAACTTCTCATGCCACCCATTTTAACATCATTGGTCATACCATAAGTCATTACAATTATGAATGGTTTTGCTTTTCCTTCAGCAATCAGGTTGTCCATAATTAGATTGGCTTTACCCTGATTTGGCCAGCCGTATTCATTTTCACCATAACCATGCTGCAGGTATAATACAGGGTATCTTTTGTTTAAATTCTTTTCATAGTCTGGTGGTGTATATACAAACGCTCTTCGTGAGGTATTTGTGCTTTTTGAAGGAAAGTAAATCTCACTTATCTGTCCGTGGGGTACATTCTTTAATTCATAAAATTCCTGATCGTGCGCAGGTATTTCAATACCGCTGCCCCAACGCATAGCACCATAATAATATAAGCTGTTTGGATCAGGAACTGCAGCGCCGTCAACCCAAATCTGGTAGTAATGAAATCCTTCATCCTGAGGTCCGGATTCTCCTGTCCATACACCATTCTCATCCTTTGTCAGATTATATTTTACAGCACCAATATCTAACAGTACAGTATCTGCCTCAGGCGCAGAGATGCTTGTACGAACACGTCCTTCAGAATTAACCATAGGGTATTCTTTCCCCGGCTGATTTGTTGATGAAGGTTTGAAATCTTCCTTAACTGTTTGTTGGTCCGTTTGAGCTAAACATATCGAACCTGAAAAAACCAATAACACAATTACAAAATAAACTATATGTTGTTTCATTGTTATTCTCCTTACGTTTATAAGTATTAAAATTACCTCTTATAATTTTAGCCTTGTACATTACTATTTTATCGATTTTTTTTAACAGGAATAATTCCAATGCCCACTACAACTATGTTGAACTTACGTTCATTTAACATCCCGGGGAAAGAACCTATCATTGATAATCAATTCTTTTTTTTGCATCATCCCAATTAAAAGTTATTGTAGAATAAAATCCCTCCTTATAATTGTAATTATTGAATTTATCTTCATACAATACAAACTCGTCACTTATTTTTTCATAACACCTACAAAGCCGCCTCTTGGGAGGCAATCAACTTTTAATAGTATTGTCTTTGTTTAATTTGTAATGAATCATAAGAAAAAGATTTATCATCATTTCCATCTTTAATAAGCTGAAGATGATAATCTCCTTTGCCGAGGAAGTTGAAATTTATTTCCAATGTTTGTGTTTCGTCTTTTCCATTTAAGCCGCCGATATACCACTGGTTTCCCTTCTTTCGTGCGATAATAACTTTCTCCCCCGGATAACCGTCAACCAGTTTAGTATCATCCCAGGCAACGGGAACGTGTTTCAAAAATTCTTTGGGTTCGGATGGTAAAGACTCATAAGCCGAAGGTCTATCTGCAAAGTGTTGAAGCCCTGATTCAAAAACAACAGACAAAGCCAATTCGTGACCATAGGATGTAATATGCGGATGCTGTGAATTTGAAAAAGTAACCGGAGTATAATCCATCGAGCCAATCACGTTGCGGGTGAACGGAAGTGTTGTATTATGAACTGCTGCTTTATTTGTTAGTACAGGTGCATTGTTGTACCATTCAGCTCCGTACACCGCTTCCATTGTCATCAGATTCGGGTAAGTACGAGCCCAACCTCGCGGGATAGTTGCGCCGTGAAAATTTACCATTAAATGATATTTTGCTGCATCTTTTAAAATATCTATATAATATTTCATCATATCCTGCTGATCGCCGGCAAAGAAATCTACTTTAATTCCGTAAACTCCTATTTTATTGAGCCATTCAAATTCCTTCTCGCGTTTTTCTGTTGTTAAGATAATTTTTGTCTGGTGTTGGATCAGACCAGCTTGAACATGAGTTATACCAAAGCAACGGTTTGATTCCTTTGCTCTTTGCATAATTAACCGCATCGATAATATTTCCGCCGTTACTCATCTCTTCCCATTCCCAATCGATAAGAACGTAATGCCAATTCATTTCAACAGCAAGATCAACATATTCAACAACTTTTTGATAATCTTTCGAACCGTGATTGTTTGCCCAATAAATCCAGGATACAGGTCCGGGTTTTATCCATTCTGTGCTTTTCAATTTATTCGGCTCGCTGACATCGGTTATCAAAGTCGATTCTACAACATCTGATAATTTTCCGATTATGAGCACATGCCATTGCGAACTCCAAGGTAATGAGGACACAACTCCAACTTGTGGAAAATCTTTTCTCGCAGAAGGATATGTTACTTTGTATTCATTAGCATTATCAAGATTACATAAAAATGTTGCACAATTATTTTCTGTGATATTAGCTTCGGAAATTAACGTCCAGATGGGTTCGTCATTTACTTTGAATAATGCCGGGAGACCCCATTCTTCTTTCTTCTTTTTGCCAATTCCTGTTTTGCTAAACGGGAAAAAATCTTCATACGCTATACTGTAAGGTTGCATCCACCGGCATGTACTATCCGGTAAGTTATAAGCTGTTGCTTCACTAGTTATGTTGACTAAAGAATCGGAATGATTTGGAAATTCATAACGGAAAGCTACACCGTCATTATAAACTCTGAATACAATATCTAAAAGTTGATCATTGGAATTTTTATAACTGAAAACTTTTTCAGCTCCAAAATTTTCACAGTCCTTTCGTTTGCCTGTAATCATTGTGTATTTATCGTGTATAGGTTTCGTTTCTGATTCTTTAACAAGCATAAGGTTATCAACAAATTGCTGATCTTTACGGGATATACCCAAAGGCGAATTGGGCAATACTTCAACATATCCGGAATTTTTTTTATACATGATTCGAAAAAATACTTGTCCGGAAGTATTGTTATCCGATATTTTTTTAGTAACGAGAATTACTTTAATGTTTTTATTGGGAGATAAAATCTCCTGTGCATTTAACGTATAGATATTTAATACAAATACTGAAAAAACGAATAACAAATATCTCTTCATCTTAACCTTTCAATAGCAAAATATTTGTTGACAAAAATTTTCTATAATTCAAAAACAAATCAAGTTTTTAACAGAACTTTTTGACTTCCTCACTCTTACTTTCTCTATTATTATTTAATTGCAATTTACTTTCCATAAGATCTTTACTCTAACAAATTTTTCAACCATACCTTTTACGGTTCTTTACTTCTGTTTCATAATTCTTAATGCTATATATGGTTTTTGGGGTAATTCTATTAAACTACGTCCAGAAAATTTCTTTTGTATAGACGTTATAGTCATGTTCCATGAGTCAATAATTTCAACATTATAAACCGCATCTTTTGGAAGATCTATTACGACGCTTCGAGGTTGGGCATCATTTAAATAACCCAAATAGTATTCATGCTCGACTCCAATGCAAGAAAAGGGCATCCAAGTAAATAATGGAATAGGTTTTAAATGAGGTGGAGCTGTTTCAATGATGTTCCGAAGAAACTTAATTCTTTCAGGACTCTCCCCTCTCAAAACACCGCCCTTTGACCACCATAATATATCGGATGATTGCTCCGGAAATTTTACAGGATTCTCGGTAACATAAGTTTCTCCATGCCCAACATATCCTCCATTTGTAACTCCTCTCCAGAATTTTTCAATCATCGATTGAGGGGTTAGATTTCCCCACGACCACGGAATATTTCCTTCATACCTGCACTCGTCGAAAATGACCGGCTTTTTATATTTCCTTCTGAATTCTTTTGCCCGGTATGTATCTTCATTTTGAATACTTGCATGTGTAATTAACGGATTCGTATGATCGAAAATTCTGACCCCGTTGTGAATTCCTATGAGGTGATGAAATTTATCTTCATCAGCAAACTTTTTGATATAATGATCCCAGTCACTGAGTGTTTTGTCTTTCATGAAATCATATTCATTTGCCATGCTCCACCAGACATTTTTATACGCGGCAAATCGCGCGATAATATAATCGATATACATATCGTCGGTTGCCTTGTCCATGCTGCTGAACCCCCACCTGTCGTATGGATGGAACACTATTAAATCGGCCTGAATCCCCAGAGAATCGAGCTGCCGTATTCTATTTTCAATATTGCGGAAAAATGCGGGATCAAACCTGGTGAAATCCCAGTGGGTCAACGGTTTCCCTTCAAAAGGATAATAAAGCGGTTCGTTATTGTTCCAGTCGTAACTCTTGGGGAAAATGCACATCCGTATTTTATTGAAATAACCTTTTGATAATGATTTGAGAGTTACCTCTGCCAGGCTGTCACCCTGGTGTACCCATGCATAACAAGTTGTGCCGAACGGATAGTATGGGGTTCCGTCTGCATAAGCAAAATAGAACGTGTCTTGTACTGCTACAGGCCCGTGATTGACTTTCCGAGGAGAAGAGCAAACAAAACTTCCTTTTTTGTTATCCAGATTTTTGACGTTGCTGTTTGTTATATAATTCCATCTTCCCTCTTTTTGAGGCATAAATCTGATCTTATATGTACCTTCGCCGTCATAAAAGCCGGGAACAGAAATAGTGTCATTATCTTTAATAAACCGACCGGATAACTGGACATCTTTAAAAGGATTTCCTCCAATCGGTCCGTTAATGGTCAATTCGAAAATTTTCCATTTCTCAATATTTACTTGACCATAAAGTGAATAGCCATATAAAAGTAATACGAATAAAACTATTTTGATCTTCATATTAATCGTGTTCATTCAGTTTACAGAAGTTGGAGAAAATTTTTATAGATTGATCATAACTTTCTTACCTTTATATGTTACCACTTTATCAAATTTTTCAGTAGAGTTAATTCCAACGCCTTTGTTTTTTTCTACAATAACAATGTTGAATTTACGTTCATTTAACATTCCGGGGAAAGAACCTTTACGATCATTAATAGCCAATTCTTTTTTTGCATCATCCCATGTAAAAGTTATTGTAGAATAAATTCCTTTCTCATAATCGTAGTTATCGTTTTCATCTTCATATAATGTAAATTCACCATCAGAACCGGGATAAATTCGTATTTCAAGATTATCCCATTTTTTCTCAGTTGCATATTGCACATTAGGACCAATTGGAATTATTGAACCTGCTTTCACAAACAACGGCATAATATCAATCGGTGTCTCCTTGTTTATTGTTTGTCCGCCGTCATATTTTTCACCTGTCCAGAAATCAATCCAATTTTTCCCTTTAGGCAAGTAAACTTTTGAACTTTTTATCTTGCTGAAATCTCCAACTTTTGTAGTATCGTTATCGTGAACAATGATCTTTGAATACATTGGAGTAGTTACCGGGCAAACCAGCAGCGATTTACCGAACATATACTCATTGTTGAGATCCAGTGCATCTTTATCATTTGCAAAATCCATTACAAGGGCTCGCATCATAGTAGATTGATTTGTAGTTACATCCCACGCGGTAGAATAAATATATGGCAACAAATTGTAGCGCAGGTTTATAAACTTTTCAATAGCATCATAAATTTTATCGCCCCTCTTACCGAATTGATAAATTTCACGAGGAGCATCTGTGCCATGTGAACGCATCATGGGACAGAACGCACCGAACTGTATCCAGCGAGCATACAACTCACAATAATTTGCATCATCCAATTTTTGTGGAAAGTTCCAAAGGAAAAATCCACCGATGTCGCTGTTCCAGTAAGGAATATCGCTAAGAGAAAAATTTAATCCTGCCGAAATTTGTTGTCTAAGTGCATCCCATGACGCAACAACATCACCCGACCATGTATTGGCTCCGTAATGCTGCTGCCCGGCGAATGCCGAACGCGTAAGAATAAACACACGTTTGTCGGAAGTTACGGACCGTTGATGGTTATATAATCCTCCAACTGTCATTAAAGGAAAAGCGTTTCTAACTTTTCTAAATGAACCTAGATATGTTTTGTTATCAAAGTCAGAAGGTTTAACATTTAAGTGGTCAGGTTCCGATGAATCCATCCACCATCCGTCCATACCAAGTTTGAATATACCGTCGTTTAAATATTTCCAATAAATATCGCGGGCTTCCGGATTGTAGGGATCATAAACTCTGACACCTGAAGGATAATCCATTCTCGGAGGCCATTTTCCAGAACCTGATAAAGGCCACGTTTCAAAATCCATAAGCGCACCGATTTTATCCAAGTCTTTATATTGCTTGGTTTTTGGACCAAACGAATTCCAGATCGATATTAACATATGAGCATTTAGTTTATGTACATCATCAACCATTTTTTGCGGATTGTAAAAATCTACGTTGAGGAAGTCCATCGCATTCCATAAATAATTGTTGCCCCAATATTGCCAGTCCTGAATTATTCCGTCTAACGGAACTCCAAGCTTCCGGTATTTTTTGACTACATCAATCAATTCATCCTGGCTTTTATAACGTTCCTTACTTTGAAAGTAACCAAAAGTCCATAGCGGGAACATAGGGACTTGTCCGGTTAGACTGCGCATTTGAGCAATCACACCGTCTGCATTCTCACCATACATAAAATAATAATCTATACAATCGCCTACATCAGATTTGAACGACGTGCTTTCTGGGTTATCTTCAAAAATAGTCGGCGAATAATTATCCCAAAACAATCCATACCCTTTTACTGAAACAAAGAAAGGGATATAATCATCGGTATTTCCTTGTATCATTGTTAGTTTGAGATTTCGTTGGACCATTTTTCCCTGCTGTTGTTGTCCTAATCCATATATAGCTTCATCCTTATCCAAAGTAAATGATTGTAACACACTGTAGGTTTTCGCACCTGCATCATTGAAATCTGTAAATGCAACCCCATCAATTTTCTCATTTAATAATGTTTCACCTTCCGGAGTTGAAAAAGAGATTTTCCCATTTTTAAGGTTCAGGTTTACTTGAATATTTTCACTTCTCAAGAAGAGTTCATCATCTTCCTGTTTTATAGTGAAATCTGTTTTTTGTGGTGTTTCAATTACCGAGAGACTTTTTTTCTCAAAAGTTTTTCCCTCTGGAGCCTTCAGCACTCTAACTGTGGATGGGTTATAAAATTGAATTTCAACTTCTACAGAATTGATTATTGATTTTACTCCCCAATTTGTTTTCTGGTAAGTCTGAGCATTAGTGCAACTTAACAGAACAAATACGAGTGCTATAATTATAAATAATTTTCTATTCATATTACCCTATCGTTTAGTTTACTAAAAGAATATAAAATCCTCTCTCTAACTTAATAATTTCTACTTCTCTTCTACCGGCTCAACTTTTACATACTCAAATTTTGAAAGATTCAACATCTGACTGCTATGTGAGCATACCTCCATTCCGACTAAGTATTGCTTGGCAAACGACCGATTCATTGTAATCTCTCCCAAAAGCTCCCATTGTTTTTCATCAGTTGATTTATAAGCAATAAATGTTGAATCCTTTTTTGAAAGTTTGAAATAGATCGGTAGAGAGACAGAATCAAAATCTTTTTTATTACAAATATCACCTGTAGCATTGCGCCATTGTAACGATATTCCGTTGCCGGGTGTAACACATAGCATCACAAATGCACTGTTGGGATTTGCACTCTCCCTAAACATTAATCCCGATTTTGCCCATGGGTCCGTATTGGTTTGTAAAATAATACGCGCTGAAATGTAATTATCTTTTTCTGCTTTTCTATTTACATAAGCAAACTTGTCAATCGAGCCCCAAATATCAGAGCCTGCACCTTCAATTGAAAAAACTCCATCCTCATAATCAGCAGAAGCCTTATTGTCCTTAATATCATCAAATCCCCACGGAGAAGGAATGCTGGAAGCCAGGATTTGTACATTGCATGTTGAGCTTAACTTACCATCTGTTGTTGAAGCATTTATTATGCAGTTGCCTTCTTTCAATGCAGTCAATTTGTATGTATTCACTCCGGCTATAGATAAAGATAAAATATCTTTGTTGTTTGAGGTCACGGTCAAAGGAACAATTGAGGGAGTAACTGTTAATCGTATTAATTGATGATTACCTTTATTAATTTTAATTGAAGATTTTTCAAACTTGAGCGAAGAGACAAGAGCTTTTTCACCTTTAATTTTTACTACAACTATTCCATGAGGTTCTACTCCTGTTTTAAATATATCAGTAACAGGTTCAAGGTTTTTTCTATCCCACAAATCACGGACACTACTTGTAACGCCCTTTTTGAAACCTATCTCTTCAAGTGTAACAAACATATCAGTAACAGAATCTCTCACATTAAGTAAAGCTATCGCAATAGATCCATCACTAAGAGGTTTTTGCCAAACCTGCAGCCCGTTGTCATTCCTTATTCGTGTTCCCTGGATACCGAGTGGGTCCTGGTCAATTGCAATAATTTCCGGGGCTGTGAGTATATCTCTTATAGTATCATTCATTGTACTAATATTGTTACCGGCAATAAGAGGAGCAGCCAGCATACACCACATTGCGAAATGCGAGCGACATTCTGTTGGAGTTAGCGCTTCATTTCCGACTTCAAGCATATCGGGATCGTTCCAATGCCCCGGACCAGCAAACGGAGCCAGGTTAGCATTTTTATCAAGAATTGGAATGAAACCCATACCTCCCCAATTTCTTATACAGTCAAAACAATCCTGTATATCGCTTGTTGTACGCCACATAGCTCCAATACCTTTGCCCCATTCCCATGGACTTGTAGTACCCCACTCACATAGGCTCAATAACATTGGTCTGCCTGTCGCCCTTATTGCGTCGCTCATTATTTTGTATTGAGTGCGGGTTTCCAATCCATCGGTATAACACCAGTCTTCTTTAATAAAATCTACTCCCCATTCCGCATAGGTTTTTGCGTCAATTGCTTCATACCCATAACTGCCAGGTCGTCCGCCGCAAGTTTTTGTGCCGCAGCAAGTATATATCCCGAACTTCAATCCTTTTGAATGGACATAATCAGCCAAATATTTTATTCCTTCTGGAAACCGGGTTGAGTCTGCAATAATTTTTCCATCCTTATCACGATCTATCTGCCAACCATCATCTATTACTATATATTGATAACCGGCAGCAGCGAGACCTTTACTAACCATTGAATCAGCCACTGCCTTAACAATTTCTGAATTGATGTTTAAAGCGAACGCATTCCAGGAGTTCCATCCCATAGGAGGTGTTTTAGCCAAATCGGGATATTGCGCGAAAACTGTTATTTGAACTGCAAGTAATAGAAACACTAATTTTTTCATCAACTTTACCATATTATTTATTGTTCAATTTAGTATTAGATACAACCAAATTATTTCTACAACTTCGTTATCTTTCAGGTTTTCTCACATCATTTATTAGTTATCAAAACTTACCCAATCTATTTCAACATTATCGTTATTTTTTAGTTGTACAATCAGGTTATGTATTCCAGTTTGATATTTTAATAAAGATGAATTAACAATATTCCAATCAGAACCTTTCGGAATTTTTACTTCGGCAATTACAGGACCATCCATTTTATCTAATCGAAATTGCAGAGTGCCTCCTGTTTTTGACAGAGCTTTTACTTTGACTGACTTTAATTTATTATTTCCAAAATCAACACTGTTATACTGAATCCCATGCATTTGCAGTATCGAGTATTGTTTTCCATCCTCCAAATTTGTTGAGTGTATCAAGGAAAGCTACAGATATACCTTCATCGCTTTTAAGACTGTATCTGTCAATCTGTATTTTATCTGAAGCTTTTGTTATTCCCACTCCACGTAAAGTTGGAATTACTTTTCTGATCGTTCCGTCTTCGTTGAAATACAAACTATCTATTCTTACAGATCTATTTTTATCAAAATTGGGAGAGAGATCATTATGATGATAAAAAAGATACCACTGATTTTTATACTCTATAACTGATTGGTGATTAGTCCAACACCCCGGCTTTTCATCCATTATTACACCCGTTATTTTAAATGGACCTAAAGGATTATCGGCAATTGCATATTCCAGTCTCTCCGTAGAATCCGGTACGTGAGGATAAGTAAGATAATAGATACCTTTCCGTTCAAACATAAAAGGACCTTCTTTTAATCCTTTATCCGGAAGACCTTCTATTATTTGTGGCTCAGAAGCAAGTTCAAGCATATTTTCTTTTAACTTAGCCACATAAAAATTTCTTGCTGCCCAGTATAAATATGCCTGTCCGTCTTTATCGATAAACACGTTAGGATCAATGCCACGAGCATTCTTAATTGGTTTAGGTTGTGGAGTAAAAGGACCATAAGGTTCATCTGCAACAGCAACACCAATTGAAAAGCCTCTACCCAAAGTTGAATCATTTGCAGGAGCAGGAAAATAAAAATAATATTTCCCTTTATTCTCTATACAATCCGGCGCCCACATCGCATATCCTTTTGAATTAACCCACGGAACTTTATCCTGGCTTACGATAACGCCATGGTCAGTCCAGTCTGTTAAGTTTGCTGATGAAAATACATGATAATCTTCCATGCAAAACCAGCCGGGACGACCATGACCTTCTGTGGCGAGAATATCATGAGAGGGATAAAGATAAACTTTACCATCAAAAACTCTTGCAGAAGGATCCGCTGAAAATTGATCCCTGATAATTGGATTTTGAGCAAACAAATTATCTGAGACAAATATAATTAGAACAAATAGAATCAGTTGAAATAAATTGAGTTGTCGCATAGCATATTCCAATTAAATTGATTAGTAGTACTAGTGTAGTTTATCATTCCTATTTCATTAAGATGAGTTTTTTTACGTCCGTAAAATCTCCCGCCTGCATTTTGTAAAAGTATACACCACTAGAAAGATTATTGGCATCAAATTCGACTTCATAATTTCCTGCAGGTTTTTCTTTGTTAACTAAAGTTGTTATTTCATTTCCGAGAATATCATAAACATTTATTTTGATCAAGCTTGTCCTTGGAACGGAGTAATTTATTTTAGTAACCGGATTAAATGGATTTGGATAATTTTGTTCTAATTTAAATCCTGACGGAATGTAATTAGTTAAAGACTTAATACCTGTTATTAAATCATTCGTAGGCATGGATATCAGTGTACCGATAAGTTTATTTTCATTGTCGATAACTACAACGTGCACTGAATCAGCCAAAGGTGGAATCCTTGTCGAATCATTAAGAATAAATGTTTCAAGTGGTGTTACATCATAACTTAAACTGGTATCGATTAATGTACCTGTGCTATCTGTAAATTCTAATCTTGCCTTGCCAATATGAAAAACACCGAATTCACCGGTAAATCGTTTAGTATCTTTATCATAATTAAAAGATTTAACTGCGCCGGCATTGGTTACGGATATAATAGGTCCATTTACTTTAGCTGCCCACCAATTTTCTGTAAAAGTATAGCTTCCACCATTAGCAGGAAGATCAACTATTGGACTGACAACTTCTACTTCAAAATAATGAGGATTGCCATTTATCCAAACTTCGTTTCTTGCCCCGTCGTCGGGGTACTCAGCACCTTCAAAAATATCGAACGTCTTGGCATAAGTATAACCCGTTAATTCGTCCACATAACATATCCAACCAATAGGTGAATCAGCAAAAATTTTTTGATCATCCGGTCGGTATTTTACCCCGTAAATACCGGGAGCCACTTCTCCTACCCATGCATCAGAAGGAGTCGGATCGCCCCTAAGATCTGTGTAGACACCGCTTTTTCCATAACGGCTTTCAGGATTAATCGGAAAATAAACCCAAAAATTATCGTAATCTGTTTGTCCCGTATGAGTAGCAATTGATTGTGTTATATCCCAAACACCCCATTGTTGTGTTTCATTACTATCATTAATGATTGTTTGTTCAACCTTTACACGGCTGGTACCTTTGTAGAGTGTTGTCCTACGCCGGATTCGTAAATCCGGAGCTCGCCATTGTTCAACAGGACTTGTAACAGTTAAGCTAACTGAATCGGAAAATGTATCTGCGACCGCTTCATATAAACCATAATCAAGAATTGGAGGAGGAGGCCAGTTCCAGACAGCCTGTGGTGCAGGCCAGTTTTTAAAACCTCCAAAGTTTGGCCAGAAACCCGAAAGTGATGGAGTATATGTATTGCCGAATTCTGCCGGGTTTACATATATGGAAGGATGATCGCCCAGATCATACTGCATAATTCTTGCTCCAATAACCGGAACAGTTGATAATGTAACCAAACCATTGGTCATTACCCAGCCATCCCATCCCCAGCCATTGTAATTTTCAATCAATTCTATGTTTGGATTTTGCTGTGCAATACCGGAACTAAAAGCAAATAATAATGTGGATATTAAATATAAAATTATTTTTTTACGGTGATTTGTTGTCAACAAATTCTCTCTATATGAGTATGGTTCAAAAAATAATAATAAAAGTCCTTTTTAATTTCAAATCTTTCACTTTGCCATATAAGTATTTCCGGAAGCTATTTCCTTTTAATTCAACTTGAGACCAGTTAACATATTCATTATTTCTGGTACAGCATTTTTATAGAGTGTGAATAGCCTTTTGCATTCATACGGCATATATAAACTCCGCTTGCAAGATGTTTTGCCGACCAATAAATTTCATGCTGCCCTGCCGATACCTCTCCCTGCATTAAAGTTTCAATTTCCTCGCCTATAATTGTAAATACTTTCACTGTAACATATTCAGTTGAAGGTAAATAAAACCTTATTATTGTCGATGGATTAAACGGATTAGGATAGTTCTGCAATAACCTAATCTCACTAGGAACTATAACTTCATAAGGTTTAACTGAAGTAATCAGATCAGAACCATCACCGACCACTTCAATTTCACTCAACTTGTTTGTACCAATTCCTAATTGATTCATTAAATAAAGGTGGTTATCACATTCACCGTTATCGGGGTTGGGCAAAGGAATTTTTTCTGCTTCCGGGTCAATTCCTAAAAAGTAGGCAGCAACGCTATCGGTAGCAACCGGATCTTTCCCTGCTAACAAAACATGATCTTCACAAACCCGGAAAGTTGAATTCCATGTTCCTTCCCCTCCCCTTGCATTCATTATACCATCAATAATTGCTAAATTAACAGGTCGTGCCCTATTTAAATCGCAAATAGATCGCGGTAAATAAGTTTTGGAGGTTGAAAGGTCTTCACCTTGTTTATGATGTATAGCACCTCTGCGACCATTATCATCGGTTGTTGTATAGCTGTCTTTGGGAGCAATTCCTACCTGATTTTTTAAAGCCCCCGTATATCCTGCTTCATAATGCTGTTTTAATTTAGGTATCGAGATATATACATCAACATCTGCAAGTATTTGGTTCATTGTAATAGAATTAAAATGGAAGTAGTCAGTTCCAACTTCCCTTGTTGTAAAACCATTATAAGGATCCGGTTTATTTAGGTCTATAAGGTTGGCACCTAAACTATCCTGAACGTCTTTATAGCCATAATTATTATAGGAATCTGTACTCCACAGCGATTCAACAATATAAATATCTTCAGCCTTAACACCGGAATCTATCAAAAGCTCTCCGACCGCTCTAAGGACTTCGGGATGAGTCCACATATTATAAGGTACAGAACTGCCGCCGCCTGTCAGGTTAATTTTAATCGCAACCTTATCCCCCGTCTTCACAACATCTTCAATACCGTCAATAATCCCGAACAGGTATTCGACTTTTTGTTTTATAAAAGTACGATCATAATTGTCTGCATGTGTCATCCCTACTTTAGCCAGGAAAGATGATCTCCTTGCTTGTTCATATGCAAATATATTTGACGAACTAATATATGGGGCTAATATCAAACCTGTTGAACTAATACCAATAGTTCTTAGAAATGTTCGCCTTGATAATTTGTTCTGTGAATTTTTATCACTGCTATTATTGTCCATTTTATCTCCCTTTTAATTTGTTAATAATATTAATAATAGTATTGTCTTCTGAAGGGACAGATTGTTCTATTTATTATCCCTCTAAACAAATTCTTTATAGTAAAATAAGCATTTATAATTTTTCAAACTTACTCCCGTAGAAAAATATATTCTTCTCCGGGTTTGGTCTCAATATCATATATATAAGTATTTTTTAGATCGACTTTTTTAAGCTTTGCTTTATCCGAAATTAAAGGCTGTTTTATTTTAGGAATTTGGTAAAAAGGATTTTCATTTTTCCCTTTAGCAAGTTTAATCGATGCTGGGGCATCAGCTCTTAATTTTGTATAAGAACGAATCCGGCAGTTGCCGCCAAGATTCGATTTAATAACTAACTTTGAGATTTCACCATTTTTCCATTCTATATCTTCTATTTCAAATCCTCCACGTGCCCGAAGCCCTTCTATTTCTCCGTTTTTCCAAACATCAGGCAATGCCGGAAGTACAAAAATTGCTCCGTCATCACTTTGTAAAAGCATCTCTGTAACTCCGGAAGTAAAACCAAAATTACCGTCAATTTGAAATGGCGGATGAGCATCGAACATATTAGGATATGTTCCGCCCTTTTCAAAACCTCCTTTATCTACTAAATTTAACTGGTCAGTAATTAACTTATAAGCATGGTTACCATCAAGAAAACGAGCCCATAAATTAATTTTCCAATTCATCGACCAGCCGGTTGAAGGATCTCCACGATAAATAAGTGAAGTACGCGCTGCATCAAAAAGTTTTGGCGAATGAAAAGATGAAATTTGGTTGGAAGGAAAAACACCGTACAGATGTGAAACATGTCTGTGGTGATCTTCAGGATTATCCCAATCTTTTATCCATTCCTGCAGTTGACCATATTGACCGATCTGCATAGGAGGTAATCTTTTAAGCGCATATTCTATTTTAGGAATAAAATCCTTATCAGTCTTTAGAATTTTTTCTGCCTCTATTGTTTTGGTAAACAGATCGAACAACAACTGATTATCCATTGTTGTCCCTTCAGAAATTGAAGATTGCGGATGCACAGACGGCGCATTTTCCGGAGAGACTGAAGGACAAACTACCAGCCATTTATGCGTAGGTTCTTCAACTAAGAAACTAAGATAAAATTCTACAGCTCCTTTCAATACCGGATAAACAGATTTTAGATATTCTTTATCTCCATTATATTCATACTTTTCAAACAAATGTTGACAAAGCCACGCACCTCCCATTGGCCACATTCCCCAGAATGATCCATCCACAGGTCCATTAATTCGCCAAATATCTGTGTTATGATGCAGAACCCATCCATTTGCACCATACATATCTTTAGCTGTTTGTCTTCCTGTCACTGAAAGATCTCGAACCATTTGAATCAAGGGTTCATTCATCTCACTAAGATTGGTAGGCTCGGATAGCCAATAGTTCATTTCGGTATTTATGTTCACTGTGTATTTGCTATCCCATGGCGGATAAAGTTGGTTGTTCCAAATTCCCTGAAGATTTGCAGGCTGTCCGCCGGGTCGTGAAGAAGAAATGAGCAAGTAACGACCAAATTGAAAATATAATGCTACGAGCTGAGGGTCGTTACCTCTTGCAAATTGATCAATACGAACGTCCGTAGGATTTTTTACAGAATCAGTCACTCCCAAATCAATGTTGACTCTGTTAAAATATTTCTGATAGTCAGCAATATGATCTTTTAAAACTTGTTCATAATTTTTTTGTAAAGCATTTTGGAGATATGAATTTGCTCTTTCTCCAGCATTAGCACTGATGTCATTATAATTATTAAAACTCGATGCAATTGAAATGTAGAGAGTTGCAACATTTGCATTGTTTACAATTAAACTACTATCGGTTGCCGATACTGAACCTCCTTCGATTTCTATCTTAACCTGTGCTTGGAATTTAACTGCACCCTTTACTGAATCACAGTCACCGGTTATTCCGGACATAATTAACTTATCGTTACCTTCAGTTGAAATATTTACAACCGCTGCACGATTCATTGAAGCAATGAAATTAATTTTACCAGGTTCGCTTGCTGTGATTCGATAAATTATTACCTGATCTGGATGTGAAGCAAATGCTTCACTCTTATATGTTACCCCATCAACATCATACCGAGTTGAAGTTACGGCAGTTTCAATATTCAATTCTCTATAATAATTTGTAAAATTTTCATGCCCTGAAAATGAAAGATCAAGATTTCCTACAGTCTGATAAGGCATACCCTGGGAAATTCTGCTGATAAATTTCTGGTTCACCAAATCCTGTGCTTCATTATACTTGCCATCAAAAATTAATTTCCTTACTTCGGGCAAAGCTTCTTTTGCGTCAGGATTATCATTCCTATTAGGTTGCCCTCCCCAAACAGTATTTTCATTTAGCTGAATTTCTTCTCTTGAAGGGTCCCCGAAAACCATCGCCCCTAAGCGGCCATTACCAATCGGCAGTGCCTCAACCCACTTTTTAGCGGGTTGATTATACCAGAGTTCCAGCAATGTATTGCTTTGTGCTTGTATAGTTATTTCAAACACTAAAGAGAATATAATGAGCAAAATATTTTTCATGATCTTCGCTAACGAAAAAAAATATTAATAAATATAAGTAACTATATTAGTTTTTCAAACCCGGATTAGTCCTAAACCAATCGAAGTCGACATATCCACCAATTTCTTTTGTTGCAAAATTAAAAAGACAAAATTTATTCCCGGTAAATATCTTAAGACTGAAGCATCATTTTGAGTTCGTCTCCTATCTTTACAAATGATTTATTATCTAAACTATATGAGAATGAAGCTGTACCTGTACCGGGCGCTGCCTGATCCATCAAAATAGTGAGCAGCTCCGGAACCGTAAATTGCACTTGCACGTAAATAAATCGTCGATCCTTTTACTAACTGAAGAATCAATTGTCTCACCATTATTCACCATTATTATATAATTCTGTCCATTCTCTTTTTTTATTCCTATATAAGCATAAGGATCTTGAAACACTGCCAATCCCGCGATATCCCCTTCTTTCATATTTCCAATATCCATTTTTGTAGTTGCAATGGATGCTAACGAATCTGAATAATATTCGAACATCCTTTGTGTAAGTGTGTTTCGTGCGTTTGGCAAACTATCAACCACATTTACTGTCTTAAGTCTTAAGTATCCGGGATTTTCAGTTAAAGACCATTTTGCTGGATCAGGATTATGATTCCATCCCCACTGCATCCCTAATGTTTCAGTAGCCAAACTCATCCGAAGTAGGTAATACTTTAATAGGATAAGTTTTACCAACGTTCGGTTTTTTATATGTTACAACAGCATGCCCTTCTACCCCAACCATTGGCCAGCCATCTTCCCATGTAACAGGCTGCAAAGATGGAAAACGTCCGAATGGACCGTTGTCAACAAAAAGCATAGTCCACCATTCCCCCGTTTGTGTTTGAATAAGAGCTCCCTGATGTATCCCGAAATTTGAACCATGAGTCTTTTCACTCATTACAACTTTCTCTTCGTAAGGACCGTAAATATTTTTAGAACGAAAAGCCGCTTGTATTCCATCCAAACCACCGTATGTACAATACAAATAATAATAGCCGTTAATCTTGTAAACATGTGTACCTTCTAGACCTCTACGGATATCTCCTTTAATAATTAGTGAATCACCGGTTATTGGTGCAAAATTTTTATCCAATTCGGTCATGTGAATTTCACTATATCCATGTGCCACATAAATTCTTCCATCGTCATCAAAGAACAAACCCGGATCATAAAATCCCTTAGGTAATTTTCTTACATTCCCAGGGACCTTCAGGTTTTGTTGCCGAACAAAGAAATCCGCCTTCATTAAGTGTAATAAATAACAAATAAAATTTACCATCGTGATACTTCAAGCTTGTTGCCCATTGTCCATGTCCATACCTATTGCATCCGTCAAGATCATAACAGGGACTAAAATCAAATCGCTGAACAGCATTACTGCAATACTCCCAGTTTACTAAGTCTTTTGATTTAAGAATTGTAACTCCTGGAAAGATGAACATTGTTGTATTAACCATGTAGTAGGTATCATCAACACGAATCACATCAGGATCGGGAAAATCGGATGCAATTACAGGGTTAGTAAAAGTTCCATCGCCGTTATCACTACAAAATTTTTGAGCGACAATATTTGTTGATGATATAAATAATAATATCAATATTGCAGCAACAGTAATTCTTTTCATTTTTCCTCACATAAGAATAAAACTAAATTTTGATTTTTTCTCTCAGTAAAGATCGCTTGTTCTAAATGGAGATGCAGGCAATCCTTCTTTATTATAAAAGTTTACACCTTCGGGATTATTTGACCATGCATATCTTACCGCAACAGGTTTAGTTACTTTATCCGACCAAACTACGATAGTATTATTTTCTATTTTAGCTTCTGCAGGATAAAACTCATCATCTATTCCGCATATTTCAAAACACTTTAATTTTCCCCCGCCTTTGGCAACCAAACCACTCCCGGTATTAGTAAAAGATAAGACAATTTTGCTGTCTTCAATTTTCATTGATTTATAAATTGGTCCGGAATACACAATATTTTTTTCACCATACGCAACTTTCTCAGCTGCAAGAGCCAGACGATAACCGACAGGCTTTTTATGTTTCGGATGAATATCATTATATTCTCCCACATCAATTGTAACCGCCATCCCGGTATTTGGTATTGCTAAAGCTTTCAGTTGACTTTCGACGGAAATACGCCCAATCGTATTTTGTATCTTCAACATTTACTTCTACAAAGTTTGGAAGCTGAACGTACAAGAAAGGAAAATTTCCCTGGTGCCAGTTTTTTCTCCAATCTTTAATGAGCAATTTAAAAAGATCATAATGTTCAAAAGCTCTGCTTGTGTTTGATTCACCCTGGTACCAAACAACACCTTTAATTATATAATTAAGTATCGGTGCAATCCCTGCGTTAAACAATCCCGTAGGAATTTTCCCAGTGAACAAACGATCTTCCAAAGGTTCGAGCAACTGTTCCTATTTTGTATCTCCATTCGCCTTCGAGACTTATTTTTTTGTCTCCAGTAGAAATGTCATATTCTTTTCCCGGTACAAATCCGCCATGACGTATATAGCTAATGTCACGAACTACAATTATGTTTGAACCTTCTTTTAATAAACCTTCGGGAATTTTATATACTCTTGGAGCGTATTGAGAACCGGAAGTTCCGACAAACTTTCCGTTTATAAAAACCGTATCACAATCAAAAATTCTACCCAATTTTACTACGGCAGGTTTTCCAACCATATCGGGAGGAATGTTTATTTCTTTCCTGAACCATACCACTCCATTCATAGAACCGAGTTTTGAGTCCGTCCAATAACCCGGAACATATGTTGTATCCCAATCCAAAGTATTAAGTTTCGGATCGAACCAGGTTTGCTGCAAATCTTTAAGTCCCTCATCATTCTGTCGTATCAGGTTATTCCAGTTTGAAACTCTTTCATTATCCTGTTTATTAATTTTTTCCATATATCCCGGGTCTTTAAATCTCAGTAGTTCCTCATAGTATATCGGGAATGATTTTATAGATTCTTCGCTTATCCATGCTTCCGCCGAAGACCCGCCCATGTTCGAGTTAATCAATCCTATCGGCACCTTATATTTTTCATACAAATACTTTGCAAAAAAATAACCGACCGCTGTTATGGTCCGTACATTTTCAGAATCGACATGCTCCCACCTGCCGAATCTAAAATCTTTTTCACGTTCTTTAAAATTGGTTCCGGGAAAAGTAAAAAATTGTCTTATAAACGGATTATCCAAATGATCAATTTCGTCTTTATAAATATCTCTCACCGCTCCCAATGTCACGCCCATATTTGACTGCCCTGAACATACCCATACATCACCAACAAGAATATCATTAATTGTTATAGAATTACTCGCATCAATTTTCATAACATACGGTCCGCCAGCTTTCAGATTTCGAAAGCATAACTTCCCATTCACCATTTTGATTTGCAGTTGTATGATATGTCGAATCAGTAAAATGAATTGTTATTTTTTCACCGTCAGAAGCCCATCCCCAAATCTTCACATTTGCATCCCGTTGTAAAACCATTCCATCACTTATAAGTTTAGGAAGTTTTACCTGGCAGAAGCTACTAATAGAAATAAAAAAAAAGAAAAGAAAAATCCGTTTACTTAATTTTGGTAACACAATAATAATTACTCCATTAAATTATTTTTCATTAAAATATTTTTCAGCAAACTTTATGAATGTAGGCCAATTATCAAGTGTAGTATGTCCACCAAAGTGTTGCCTGAATGCAATATCACCATCGATAAGAGCGGTTCCCATTGGAGGCATTACATTTGTTCCTAAATCTTTCTTACCCAGAAGTTTATAAACCGGTCCCGCAGCAACTGCCGCCATAAATTGTCCTTTATCGTCAAGCCAGTTGCCTTCAACCAGTGGAGAACCGCAGCTTATAAAAACAGGACGCGGTGCACACATTGCAATAAGTTCATGTGAATCTACTGGTAAATCTTTTGCATTAAGCGGACCTGCATATTTCAGAAAGTTACCAGCCATCCAATGATATTCGGATGTTGAAGCAACATTCTCGATCATTTCTCCAAAATTACGACGAAGTAAACTGGCACCTCCCTCTCCTGATGATCCTATAAATCCAATTGCAAATCTTTGATCATAAGCCATTGTTACCAAGGCTGCTTTTCCATATCGCGATAGCCCTTCTATTACAACTTTACTTCCGTCAACAGATTTATCAGTTTCCAAATAATCCAAAGCTCTGCTGGCACCCCACGCCCACGCACGTAATGTTCCCCAGTCATCTAATTTCGCGGTTGTCCTTTATTAACCAAACCGATAATTCCATCCGTCAATCCTTTTCCGTTGTCCGCTTGAAAACTTGTGGGAACCAAAATCGCGTAACCCCAACCCTTTGACAAAACCATCGGCCGCCAGGTAGACATTGAATCAATATATTTTTTCATCCGGTCGTTCATATTAAAGTTTGCGGGAAAATTAAAACCGAATTCCATCATTACCGGAACAGGACCTTTTGCATTTGCAGGCGTTATTAATGTTAAATCTATATTAACCGATATCAAAGGATAAGATATATTATTAACATGACCTAAAAGTTTTTTTGTAATTACAGGAATATTTTTAACCGTATCTTTTGTTACGCTCACGACTTCCCATTTAACCTTTGGAACATTTACAGGCATCCTTCCGTAAATTTCTCTGTCAAAAAATTCTTTAATTTCAGGGCGGCGCTGCTTCCACCACATTTCAGGAGTTGATACTTTCTTACCATTATTTAATTTCAAAGGATCAGGAAGATTAGGATAGGGATTGGCTATCGATTCATCTGCGTTTGCAGCATTTGGATCCTTCGGATTACCAGACGGACCAGGTCGTAGCGAGTCAATTCCAAGCAGTTTCAATATTCTTAAATGATCCTGTTCAGAAGTTAGTGTATCTTGTGGAGTAAGTGAATTGGATATTGAATTTACTTTTGTCTGTGAAAAGATTTGACAAATTGTAAAAACAGTAAACAGGAAAGTGAAATATACAATTTTCATTTATATAACCTTTATGGCTGAAATTATAAACAACTTCAGCCATAAAGTTAAGAATTATTTAAGAATTTTACGCCGGACTATTTAAGCAGCATAAGTTTCTTTGTCGCAGTGAAACTTCCAGCATTAAGCTGATAGAAATAAACTCCGCTTGAAAGATTCTGAGCATCAAACATAACTGTATACTGACCGGGCGCTTGTTCAGTATTAACCAACGTTTTTACCTCTCTGCCCAGAATATCATATATTTTTAATGTCACTTTTGAAGCTTTAATAATACTATATCTGATATTAGTAGTAGGATTAAACGGGTTAGGGAAATTCTGCTCTAATTTATACTCTGTTGGAGTACCGGATGCAGTTTCTTTTACACCTACCGGATTATCTTTAATATATTGTGCTAACCACCAAAGTGCGGGTCTTGCCGTACCATTAGTATTAACCAGGTAAGAATAAGTTATCCATGTATGACCCTGAATATATCCCCAAAGGGTAACTCCTTTTACATCAGGATGCTGCCACATAACGGGAAATAATTCCTGATACTTTGTCTTTTGTTGGTTATCATTCTGAATATTAAGATCAAACTCAGATATATATATTGGTAATCCTGTTGCTGCTAGTCTATCCAGATTTGATTGAATTGTTGCTGCGCTTGTACTTTCTAAACCATGCGCCTGACAACCAATACCATCTATTAATCCTCTGTCTTTTAATAGATTAATAATTTGAATGTAAGAAGTTGTAGCTGAATTATTATTAATAATTCCATAATCATTAATCAATAATTTAGCATTGGGTATGTATTGCCTTGCCAATTCGAAAGCTTTTATTAACCAGTCCCAACCTGTAGTACCATTACCGCCGAGAGCATTTTTATAATTTGCGTGTCCATTTATTCCATCCGGTGGATTATGCCCGGTGAGAGGTTCATTTACAACATCAATCATATCTATATCCGGGTATCTTTCTCCTACCATCCTGATCCAGGTTTCAATGTAACTAATCTGCTGCGCAGAGTCGAGACCAGAAATCCATGAAGGCTGCTGATTTCCCCAAATCAGATTATGATCTTTGAAAATTAAACCATTGTTTTTTGCATAATTATAATCGTTATCTAAACCGCTCCAATTCCATTGAGTTGTATCGGTTGAAGTTCCTACAGAACCCCATTTACCTGCATTTTCTGGAGTGAGCTGTGTCCAATAATCGATAAAATGATTATCAGGCGAATCACCGGCACTACCTAAAAATTTAGGCGAACCGGTTGCTAATGCAGGACCCTTCCAAACTAAAGATGAATCGACTACTTCTATATGTTTAGCTATTCGTAAATTATCTATGTAAATCGCATTATCAGTATTTCCAGCATAGTTAAAGTGAATTGGTCCACGAATGACAGTATCGGTGGTAGTTACTTTAAAAGACATTGTATATTTTTTCCATGATGTAGTTAGATTCGCCGGGCGTATTGCCCCATATTCTCCCGTTGTATAACCACCAACTGTAAAATTAACCTGTGCGCCCGCTTGATCCGCTTTAGCCCATATTGAGTAATCATATGTAACCTGAGGTGTAATGTGAATACTGTCTGCCACAGTTTGAATATCCCATTGGTTGGTACCTAAACCGTGGACCGTGACTTTGAGGGCACGATTCCCTTCCTCAACTGTATCACTTACAATTTCAAATACGGGTGGCGGAGTTACTCCTGAAGCAACTAGAATAAGCCAACCTTTTACATCTGTAGTGTCTACAACTCCTGTATTGGAATCTTCGAATCCTCCATTTGTTACTACATTTCCTGTATCTGATGGCGGAGGGTTATTTTGTTTAGCTACAAGATTTATATCATCAGCATACCAGGTGGTAGTATCAGAGCCAGATGTACCAGCACAGCTTATTCCAAATGCAATATATATAGTATCGGAAAAGCTTGAGGTATTACTTATGTCAAGACTTATATTTTCCCAGTCTAGTAGAAGCTCCTTGTGCACGATTATAGAAACCAAGGGTATCTGTACCCAGGCTCAAATGACCTGTTGGTTTTGTTTGATAAGCTTCGGCCACGATTACTTTATAAGCCACATCTCCCTTTTGAAAGTACCCCTTAAAAGTGAGAGAATCATAATCAGCCAGAGTTTTTCCGGCTGGTAAGACAAACATAAGAACCGGTGCTGCATTGTAATTGTGAACTATATTTTTCAGGACATTGTTTCCACTTGTAACGGATCATCAGCAACAACTGATTGAATGTCTGACGGATTCCAGCCAATGTGAGCTAAAGAATCTCCGATGTTACTACTTTCAAAGTCCCATGATAAAATAGGGCTCGGCATCTGAGTTTTAGCTATAAGTTGTACATCATCTGCATACCAGGTAGTAGTATCAGAACCAGATGTACCGGCACAGTTTATTCCAAATGCAATATAGATAGTATCGGAAAAGCTTGAGGTATTACTTATATCAAGATTTATATTTTCCCAGTCAGCAGAAGCCCCTTGTGCACGATTATAAGAACCAAGGGTATCTGTACCAGAAGCCTCAAATGAGCCGGATGGTTTTGTTTGATAAAGCTTCGGCCACGATAGTTTATAAGCAACATCTCCCTTTTGAAAGTAGCCTTTAAAAGTGAGAGAATCATAATCAGCCAGAGTTTTTCCAGCCGGCAGGACAAACATAAGAACCGGTGCTGCACCATAATTGTGGACTACATTTTTCAGTACCTTGTTTCCACTTGCAACCGGATCATCTGCAACTACAGATTGAATATCAGAAGGATTCCAGCCTATGTGAGCTAAAGAATCTCCAATGCTATTGCTCTCAAAATCCCATGATAAAACACTCTGTGCCTTAAGAGTGCCCGCAATCATAAATACGATGGCAATTGTAAAGTATTTAAATGCTGATAAATACTTTTTCATAAAACCTCCTATAATTATATACATTTAGTTTTAGTTAGATAATTTTATTTAATTAGAACAAGTTTTTTTGTTGAAGTAAAGCTTCCAGCATTAATCTGGTAGAAATAAACTCCGCTTGAAAGATTCTGTGCATCAAATGTAATTGTATACTGACCGGCCGCTTGTTCAGTATTAACCAACGTTTTTACCTCTCTGCCCAGAATATCATATATTTTTAATGTCACTTTTGAAGCTTTAATAAGACTATATCTGATATTAGTAGTAGGATTAAACGGGTTAGGGAAATTCTGCTCTAATTTATACTCTGTTGGAGTACCGGATGCAGTTTCATTTACACCTACCGGATTATCTTTAATATATTGTGCTAACCACCAAAGTGCGGGTCTTGCCGTACCATCAGTATTAACCAGGTAAGAATAAGTTATCCATGTATGACCCTGAATATATCCCCAAAGTGTGACTCCTTTTACATCAGGATGCTGCCACATAACGGGAAATAATTCCTGATACTTTGTCTTTTGTTGATTATCATCTTGAATATTAAGATCAAACTCAGATATATATATTGGTAATCCTGTTGCTGCCAGTCTATCCAGATTTGATTGAATTGTTGCTGCGCTTGTACTTTCTAAACCATGCGCCTGACAACCAATACCATCTATTAATCCTCTGTCTTTTAATAGATTAATAATTTGAATGTAAGAAGTTGTAGCTGAATTATTATTAATAATTCCATAATCATTAATCAATAATTTAGCATTGGGTATGTATTGCCTTGCCAATTCGAAAGCTTTTATTAACCAGTCCCAACCTGTAGTACCATTACCGCCGAGAGCATTTTTATAATTTGCGTGTCCATTTATTCCATCCGGTGGATTATGCCCGGTGAGAGGTTCATTTACAACATCAATCATATCTATATCCGGGTATCTTTCTCCTACCATCCTGATCCAGGTTTCAATGTAACTAATCTGCTGCGCAGAGTCGAGACCAGAAATCCATGAAGGCTGCTGATTTCCCCAAATCAGATTATGATCTTTGAAAATTAAACCATTGTTTTTTGCATAATTATAATCGTTATCTAAACCGCTCCAATTCCATTGAGTTGTATCGGTTGAAGTTCCTACAGAACCCCATTTACCTGCATTTTCTGGAGTGAGCTGTGTCCAATAATCGATAAAATGATTATCAGGCGAATCACCGGCACTACCTAAAAATTTAGGCGAACCGGTTGCTAATGCAGGACCCTTCCAAACTAAAGATGAATCGATTGTTTCTGTAGCTATCGTAAAGCTGCCGGGTAGTCCCTTATCAAGATCATTAACAGTATAAAATAAATTTGTTTTCCCGAATGCAAATTTATCAATATCCAATCCATCTTCGCGGGTACCTATTTGAAATGTTTTTGTAAGACTGTCAGGACTTACATAAAAAGTGTCCCCAATAGCCCCTGAATATGTATTTTTAGTCGCATTGACCCATTTCCAAACTCCCGTACCGAGTGTTCCCAGACCATCTACAACATCGGTAGAATCGGAAAATCCTGCCGAGGCAAGCCCATTATTAAAAACCCAATCTGCCGCTGCAGTATCGTTCTTTTCACCGAATCCTCTGGCATAGAAATAACTATCATCATTAAATCCGCCGGCACCTACGCGTAACCGGACAAATAAATTATAATATCCCGAATCCTGAAAAGTTACCTGGTAAGTTGCAACACGGCTTGTATCTCCCGGAACAAAGGCAGCATTATTATTTACGGCGGTGACATATGTAACATTACTTTCCTGCTTTACATCAAAATTACTACCAAGTGTTCCGGATTCTGCTTCAACAGCTACAGGTTTTTCTCCGGCATCAATATCAGCTTTATTGTAAAGGAACCGAACTTCTGATGAATCGAGTGCCTTATTGTAAATATTAAATTCATGAATCTTGCCGATCCATTGTGCATCTCCGGCATATCCGCTCTTGGCAAGATATGCAAAAGCTGTGCTGATACTACTGATATTGTTGTTTGTATCCAGTTTTGCGGCTCCCGTCAAAGTACCATCAATGTATAATTTGATTGAATCGCTCGTAAGCGCACTTACCATATGATGCAGTTTTCCGTCATCATATTCGGGACCGTTCACTCCGGTTTCAGCCGACCAGGGAGTTGAAGTATTATTACATGAGATCGTAGTACGGCTCACACTATCCAATCTGGCTGCTGTCATTAAATAGTAATTCACTCCGAAAGAATTCTGAGTATCACCAAAATAAGCCAGCACGGTAAAATTGGGATTAGCATCTTTAGTCGGTGTATACCATGCTTCGAGAGTAATCTCCGAGTAGGTATTTAAAGCGATAGAATCAGAGGGTAATTCCATATATTGTCCTTGGGCAAAAGTAACAAGGACTCCACCTTCAATAGTAGCACCACCTATTAATGTACCATTCGCATGACCAATGTAATCATTGGCAGTGCCATCTTCAAATTTCCAGGAATGAGTAAGATATGTATCCCTGGGATCGACTTGAGCAATTGCAATTGTACTTGCAACCAACATTAAAATAAAAAATAAAGTAAAATTTTTATTACACATTTTGTTCCTCCTTAATCATTTAAAATTATGTAATTACTTATATCATTTCATGAGTATCATCTTTTTTGTTTGGCTGTATGAACCGGCTTTAATTCTGTAATAATAAATTCCGCTTGCTAGATAACCTGCATTAAAATTCAAATGATGAATACCGGCAGAGAATTCTCCGTCGGCTAATGTAACAACCCGCTGTCCCAATTGATCATAAACAGTCACCTTTACTTTACTAGAAATAGGTAAATTAAAACCAATACTAGTAGAAGGATTAAACGGATTAGGATAATTTTGTTCCAGATCAAATCTTTTAGGATTACTGTTTCCCTGTAAACTTTCAACACCAGTAATTGTTGAAGTTCCGGTAAAATAAAATGATTGCAGCATAAATAATTTATTCGATCCTGATCCCGTAAATAACAAATAGACATCATGATTACCTTTTACAGAAGATAATAATTTTGCTGAGAATGTTTTGAATGTTGTCCAAGATCCGGTACCGGATATATTGCACTCTGCAATCTTTGTACTTGCATCAATTGAATCTATATATACTTCAACAGTACCGCCATCCGTAGCACTTGAAGCCATCACTTTAATCGAATCTGCACTTTTATGATAATCATTATTTCCGAATTCAACCCCTGCGTACATTGCCCAATTGTTATTATAGATGTTATCAAGAACTGTGGTGTTTCCTGTTAGTACCGTTCTTTTTGTTCCCAACTGATTTGCGGGACATTCAGCTAATATAGAGGTATAAGCATCACGGTATATATATAGATCAAACCAGCAGTTTTGCATACCCTTCACATATAATCCCTGCCTGGTTCCCGTAAATGTTGAATAATCGGAATAAGAATCGATCTGTGATATATCAAATGCCTGCCCTACCTGCGTCCAGTCATTTCCATTACTGCCAAAATATCCGCTTATAATATGATTGACCCGGACCATCTTAAGCCATAGCGTATCGCCTGCACTGTTTTCAACCTCATATTTATTGCTTCCAAAACTGAATCTTATTATGTTGTCACCACTACCCGATAATGAACTTACAAGTTTAATATTCATAGTTTCATCACCGCGCATAATCCACAACCCTGCTTCATCTGAAGTTGATGAGGGATAAAATATGAGTTTTGTGATTAAAGAATAATTATGTTCCCCATCGTTTTTTATTAAAGTATTTGCTTTTGAGGCATTTTTTGGAGATAAATTTAACCAGCCGGGGCTATCGGTAAGCGACCACTTGTCGGCGGCTGTATAACCCAGAAAAGACCATTCAGGGTTTAATGTATCTGAATTAAAAAAATCAGTATGCGGAACCATCCAGGGAATACCACTGCTGGGCAATTTCGGTGCAATAAATGAAGTGTTAATTGGATAATCAGCAACTGGTTTATCAGATGCATTATAATGAACCTGATTTAATAATCCCTGCCTTCCTTGTCCTATCCATTCTCCCTTTGCATAAAGCGGATGCATGACCCAGTAGGTGCTGTCATCTAGTGTTACAACTGCTGATGCATGATTAGGGGTCGCAAAAAGAGAACCGCTAATTTGTGGATCACTTGTGTTGAAAAAAATCACGGGAGTTGTCCAATATGATGAATCAGCAGTAAGCGAATCACTCCACATTACATACTGTCCTCCGCTTAAATCTCTTGCAAAACAATAATAATAATGTCCATCATGTTTCCACATAACAGGTCCCTCAGCCCAACTGTATGGTAGCGACGGAGAGGGATTTAACCAGTTGAGATCGTAAACAACACCCGTTGGCTGCCCATCATTTCCCAACTCCACGATACCATTATTAGGTTGACCATTTTTCACGACCAGATACCATTTATTATTATCATCAATAAATATCGAATTGTCATAACCTAAGCTATACGGAAGACTTGAAGGATTGTTCATACGCACTGGTGTGCTCCAGGGACCTTCGGGTTTGGGAGCTTTTACAAAACACATCGAATAACCATTCTTAAAGAAATCCCAATATTCACCATTATGATAAACAATCTGACCTCCCCAGCAACCTCCGCCTGGCGAATCGCCATACTCTGACCAAGAACTAACCGGTTGAGCTATGGCTTCCCAGTGTACAAGATCAGTCGAATGATAAATAACCGGTGTTACATTAAACGAAGAACCGGTTGTATAAAAGTCATTACCAACTTTTGATATTGTACAATCGGGATGGTCTCCTGGAATTACAGGATTCATATAAGTATTAGAAGAAACTGACTGTCCGTAAATATTATAAATTAACATTAAGGGAAGTAAAAGAGGTATCAAAAATTTCATTTATTTCTCCTAAGAATTAATAAATCATAACCCTGCACCAAAAATTTTTGAATAAACATAAAAAGAAAACTTGCAAAATAATAGCCAATTTAAATCATTGACTAACCAGATAGCGTCACACGAAATATCGTGGTTTATGAAATTTACGGAACTCACGTAATCCAATTCCTTTTTCTTTCTTAAAGTATCTTGAAATATGTTCAACATCAGTAAAGTTAAAAAAAGAAGTTATTTGAGAAATTGTGAAATCACTTTCAATGAGTAATTTTGAAATAAGTTCAATACGTGTGTATTTAATTTCTTTGGCTATAGATCTGTGGATGGTTTTTTTAAATCTCCTTTCAAGCGAACGTCTATTTATATTTATAGCTTTTGCTACATCTTTAACTAGAACTTTATTCTTTGCATTATTCTTGATAAAACTTATTGCCTTTGCAACTAAGAAATCATCAATAGCAAGAATGTCTGATGATTGTCTTTGGACTACATAACTTGGAGTGATCATTATTTGCTTGAAGTAAACCTTTTTTTTATCAATCATATTATCTATTAACTTAGCAGCCTCATAACCCGCTGATTCAACATTTAACGCAATGCTTGTTAGTGGAGGATCACTTATATTGCAAACCAAAGAATCATTATCGACACCCATTACAGCAACTTCTTCGGGCACTTTTAAATTGAGCAGTTTACATACTTCAAGAATATACTGCCCCCGGTCATCGTTACACGCAAAAATTCCTACTGGTTTTGGCAACCTATTAACCCAGTCTGTTACATAATGTAGCTCATTTTCACAACCATTTTTTTTAATTCTTTTGGGAGGGATATAAATGTGTGTTTTAAATCCGGCTTCATTATTAAAACGACTAAAATGTATTCTTCGTTCTTTGGACCAATCATAATTATCGAAACCGCAAAAGGCAAAATTCTTTAATCCTTTTTCAATAAAATGCTGGCTTGCCATTTTTGCAATTGAGTAAGAATCAGTTTTTATGACCGGCAAATTTTGGGGATATTTGGAATCGTGTACAGCAAGTATTGTTGGAATTTTCAATTTCAATAACTCTTTTGTTATTATAGAATCGCGCATAATAATTCCATCCGGTTTCCAACTAGTTAACGAAGGGATACACGATTTTAAACCTATAGGTTCTTTATAAAACAACCATGGTCCGTGAAGTTTTGAGTAATGAGCAAAGCCCATAATCAACTGTCTTCCAAACGCACGTGAAGGTTCTAAAAGCAATACAATTCTTTTCATATCTCATACCTCTCTTATAAATAATCACTCTAATCACACAAATTCAAGTTACTTTTTCTTATCAAAAAATTATATTACCGCCGCCGTTTATTTATTTATATTTTGCAAATATTTAAATGTCTATTTTTCGGGGAAACCAAACTTTCATTTTTCCCACTCCCCTATTAGACCATATATAATATGGAACTAACGTAAATCCTTTATTATTAACTTTTCCTTTTATTGCAACTACATTATTTGATAGAATTGTTTCGCCCTGGACATTGACATTTAAATTTTTAGGTACAGATATTTCTGATATCTGTTTGTTGTCAATTTCTTCTGCACAATAAACTATCGGACCATATTCAAATGCAACTTTATTATTGTCAGCCTTGACTTTTTGATTTGCAATTACTTTATGTATCATCATCGGCAGAACGAGTTCCACCTTATCCCCTTTAGACCATTCCCTTGAGATTTCAGCATATCCTTTATTCATATTTATTTTCACTTCTTTTCCATTAACTTTCAAAATGATTTTACTTCCAGTATCATCCAAATATGAATACAAGTTCTCAGGAACCGGTTTGTTTTGAGTCCAACCCGGGACACGAACTTTTAAAGTAAATGTCTTTTCTTTTTCAGGATTAACAGAAATATTTATATCTCCGTTCCATGGGTAATTTGTTTGCTGGGTTATCCCAATTTTTTCTCCGTTAATAGACACCTGTGCATTGTTAGATATAAAAAGATTTACATATAGGCTGTCTTTATTAGTTGCATATATTAAACCGGGAATTGAAGGAATAAAACGAATTAAATTTGTAGGACAACATGAGCAATCGAACCATGGCTGCCTGGTACAGGCGCCCATATTAAACTCGTACTTACCATCAGATTCCGTAGGATTTGGATAGAAGAAATTTTTACCATCTAATGAAATACCCGATATTAATCCGTTATACATTGTTCGTTCGATTATATCAAAATATTTTGAATTACCTGTTAAAAGAAACAAGCGGTGATTCCAAAATACACTGGCAATTGCAGCACAAGTTTCATTATAAGCCGTAAGATTGGGCAGTTCATAATTATCACCAAAGGCTTCATCCTCATTCTTAGATCCCAGACCTCCTGTGATATACATTTTTTTATTAACAACATTTTCCCAGATTTTATTTACTGCATTTAAATAATCTTTATCTTTATAAATAGCTGCAATATCTGTCATTCCCGCATACATATATAAAGCTCTCACTGCATGACCAACTGCTTCTGTTTGTTTTATAACAGGAATAGAATCCTGACTATATTCTCCATATAATTTGTGAGTAGTTGAATCGCCCTCGTATATCAAGAAAAAACTTTGCGAGCTTCAGATAGTTAGTGTTATGAGTAATATGATAAAGTTTAATTAAGCCTGTCTCAACAATCTGATGTCCCGGGGGTTTGGTTAATTTATCAGGACCAAAATTGTTCACTAACAAATCGGCATTCTTAATTGCTATATCCAGAAAGTTTCTTTTGCCGGTTGCCCAATAGTGTGCAGCAGCAGCCTCAAATAAATGACCACTATTGTATAGCTCATGGCTACTTACTTCATTTCCCATCTTGTCTTTGAAGGTTTAACCCACCATGCCAGGAGGTTTTTCCCTGTTTATCGTAAACCATGTTGTAAGATAACCATCGGGTTCCTGCCCGATTTTAATAATTGCAATTATTGAATCAAGGTAAGCATCTAATTGAGGATTGGGGTTGCTTATTAATGAATATGAAGCGCCTTCAATAATCTTATAAAGATCAGTATCATCGAATGGCATTTTACCTTCGAAAGTTCCCTTTTTTTCTCCGCCAGCTACAAGGAAATTTTGCATTCGACCTTCTTTTTGACATTTGTTAAATGCATATCGAATAGTAACATCCTGAACGGTTTTTATTTTCGGCAACCAGAAGTTATCATCAAGAATAACATTTCTGATACCAACTGCAGAAATCGGATAGTCTGAATATTTTGAGTTCTGTTGAGAACAACTCAGCGAAATCAGAGCTAACAAAGCAAAAAATAATTTTTTCATCTGTCTAATATTCCTTTATTTGATTTCACTAATCCTTAATAATTTTGCCCCATGTTTTCTTACATATAATGATATTTCATCACGTGAATTCTCCTATATTCTTTTTTGCCCACAAGTCTGCGAACTGTGCATTTACCTTTAAAACCTAATTGCTCAAATTTTAATGATATCTTAATCGAATCCTTTGGTGGAGCTCCGGTCGGGTATTGAGTAAATACATGAAATTTAACGGTAGCACCTTCTGTGTGGCTGACACATTCTTTATCTAATCCTGCCAATGCTGTAAAAGTATCATATCCTTCAGGAATATCATACTCAATAATCGAATTAGCATGTGTGCCAATTCCGTCAGCATATTCTTTATTATCTACAATTAGTTTATTTCCACCAATACTTTTATTTACAGAAACAGTTCCCCAGCCTGCAGATGCATTTAACCATTTTATATCAGTAAGATTTAGTGATCCTTTTTTACCAATCAATTTTGGTTCAATCCAATCTGCATGATCCCAATTATTATCATCACCACCATTAGTAACAACCAGGTATAATTTTTTAGTCCCTGCAATATTTACTTTAACATTTGTACTTTGTTCACCATGATTTATAAGTAATAAGTTCACTATTCCATAAAGCTAAACTTTCCTTAATCAGTTTTTGATCTGAAGCATAAAAGAGAGCAACATATTTATCATCGGAATTTTCATCATCTGCAACCCATGCAATTTTTTCTCCATCATCAAAAAGCAACTTGTTGTTTTTACTTTTATTCAAAACATCTATTGCTTCTTCATTTGTAATTAAATTTAGAGTAAACTCATCATTGTCTGGTAAGTTTCCACCAAACATAAGAGGCGAACGACAAATCATAAAAAGTGACATCAAAGTATATTGTTCATCTTTAGTAAACAGACTCATATGCGGATCGCCGCGTTCAGCTCTAATGCTTAATTTTCCTAAAGGAAGCATATCTCCATCGGGCCAATGTCCCGAACTCATATAGGAAATCCATTTCTCAAAAAGTGAAAAGTGCGCACTTAATTGTGACCAGTTATCCCAAAAATCATCTATTATTCGCCACATATTTGCATGACTGCTGATATGATCTGCAAATTCTATCGGAGTTTCTCCTGGTGATGTACTTAAAACAATTTGTCGTCCGCAACCATCAATAGCTTTTCTGATCAATTCAATTTCATCTTTATGATAAGGACGGGATAAGTCATCAATCTTAATAAAATCTACACCCCACGGATGCATATAGTTTAAAGAGAGAATTATAATATTCCTGAGCACCAGGTTTATTTGCATCTATAGAATACATATCGTGAAGCCAGGTACACAGTTCTTTGGTATTGTAGATTTCGTTGGCTGTGGCATTACTTCCTAAAACTGGGGTATTTTTTTTCAACAGCAAGCTTTGGAATGCCCCGCATAATATGAATGCCGAACTTAAGTCCTTTACTATGAATGTAATCGGCTAAAGGTTTAAATCCTTTACCATCTGCAGAAGATGGAAACCGGTTAACCGCAGGCATAAGTCTTCCATAATCATCAATATTAATTATAGGATCTTTTTCATTGTAACCATGAGTGTGAGGGTTTTCAACATACCATCGAATATCAACAACAATATATTCCCACCCGTATTTTTTAAGATATTCAGCCATGTAATCAGCATTAGCTTTTACTTCTTGTTCAGTAACAGTAGGTCCGTAACAATCCCAGCTGTTCCATCCCATTGGAGGTGTTAAAGCATAATCACCAAAATTCTGAGCATTCAGAATTGTTGCGAAGAATATCAAAACTGCAAAAGCTAACTTGTTACTCATTTCTATGAATTTTTTAAGCAATCTCTCTAATTTTCTCTGTATAAAATGTCCTCGGGAATAATTTGTTTTTCCATATGTTGACCTTTAATGCTTACATCTAATCCCATTCCGCCGCCAGCCTGGAAAAACAGCAGCTCAATTTTGTGATAGCCACTATTCAACATAGCAGTTCCTGATCTCTCAACCATTGCATGCTGCCCATCATTATTAACAACCAATTTATTGTCAATTAAAACTGCAGATCCATCATCAGATGTTGTGTAAAAAGTATATAAACCGTCTTCAGGTATTTTGATATATCCAGTGTACGTTAGTGCAAAGTTCACTTCACTTACCATAGAAGGAATAACAAAACTATTTACTGTACCGGAAGACAAAGGATTCATATCAGCAAAGTTTGGAAGACTGCTACCGTTATATTCATAATAATTATAATCCACACCTTGTGTCGGATTTTTTAAATTGATTTCCTTACGTTTCAAATTAACTTTGCCATCTAATTCAAGAGCAACAACGGACATCGGAGGCATATTAACTTTTAAATTATTCCCGCTTAACTTATAATCAGAAAAGTCAGCAGGTTTAACTACATCCGGATTATCGAACGTGTTGTGCGCATTCATTTTTTCTGCTGTAAGCATTTTGCCTGTTATATTATCTGTTCTAAAACTTTCTATACTTAATTCAACATCTTGTTGTTTGTCCGGATCGATATTACAAAGGGTAACGTGCATCTTACCTGTACTGTCGACTGAAGCTGAGCAATTTACTGCAGGAAGCTCATCATCTTTGAAAACATAATTGTCTGAAGATACTTTTACAGGAATCATCACTGCTTCCTGGTGTACTTTAAATAAATCAAAAACCCAGTATGTTGGAGTAAGAATCATCTTGTCATCTTTGGTAAGAATCATTGCCTGCAATACATTTACAACCTGTGCAATGTTCGCCATTTGTACACGGTCACAATGATTATTAAAGATATTAAGATTACATGCTGCAGCAATTGCATCACGCATAGTATTTTGCTGATACAAAAATCCAGGATTTGTACCCGGTTCTACCTGGTACCAGGTTCCCCATTCATCAACTACAAGAGCAATTCTCTTAAAAGGATCATATTTATCCATTACTTTAGAATGCTTTTCAACAAGTTCATTCATATGCAGAGTTTTCTTCATTATATCGAACCATCCGTTTTCATCAAAATCTGTTGCGGTTTTCTGATTTGCAAAAGAATAATAATGAAGAGCTAATCCGTCGAAATAAGGTGCATCTTCTTTCATTAAAACATCAGTCCAGTTATAATCATCTCCACTTGGACCGCAGGCAATTTTAAATAATCTATTCTCACCGTAGTTATGCATATAGGTTCCATATCTTCTTACCTGGTCGGCATAAAAATCCGGCGGCATATTGCCTCCGCATCCCCAATTTTCATTTCCGATTGCCCAATACTTTACTCCCCACGATTTTTCCCGCCCGTTTTTCTTACGCAAGTCTGTCATTGGACTAACGTTATCCGAATTAACATATTCAACCCATTGTGATAATTCTTTTACTGTACCGCTGCCAAGATTTCCTGTTATATACGGATCACATCCTATTAAATTGCAAAGCTCAAGAAACTCGTGCGTTCCAAAACTATTATCTTCAGTAACTCCACCCCAATTAGTGTTAATCATTTGGGGTCTATCTTTCGGATCGCCTATTCCATCCATCCAGTGATATTCATCGGCAAAGCAGCCACCCGGCCATCTTAAAACCGGAACTTTAATTTCTTTGAGTGCATCAACAACATCTTTTCTAATGCCATTTATATTGGGAATAGAAGAATTTGGTCCTACCCAAATTCCTCCGTAAATGAGATGACCAAGATGCTCTGAAAACTGACCATAAATATTTTTATTGATTTTATATTCTTGTTCAGAAGCATCAATCGTTATTTTATTTTGAGTTGTTTGTGATTTTATTGTTAATTGTGAGACAACAATTAGCAGCAGTAGTAAGAAAAACTTTTTCATTTATTATTCCATAGTATTTTGAAATTATATTCTTTTATATAAGGCTACGCCTTAAACTATTTATTATAAATTATTCTCTTCCTGAACCGAAAAATGAATTAGCAGAAAAACAATAATTAAAACTGGTGTAAAAATTCTATAATGATATTACTCATAATTATATAATTCAAATCTCTGAATTTCGTATCCGTCAGATTCTAAAATTCTAATATGCCTTCCTTGATGTATTTGATCGCCATTTAAATGTCTGATTACTTTCCAAGCATTGTTGATGAATTTTCCTTCTTCGTCTTTTAAAATTCCAACAGTAAGATCAGGGTTTTCCAAATTCTTGAAAGTAATAACAACACCGGAACCTGCAAGATAAAATTCGTTTTCACCTGTTTGAATTATTAATGCACCGGCGGTTTCCCATACATCATTTTTAGAATTAGCTTCGTATCCCAGTGTATAGCTGTGTTTTATAGTAAACTCATAATCACCAAAATTAATTGTGCTTTCCTGATTTTCTTTATCGAGTAAAACTCCATCTATTTTATTTTTTCCCTGGTTTAATGCAATTAATGGTGTTAATTGATTAACTAAATTGTAAACCTTACCTAAAGCTTCATCTTCAGGATTATTAGTAGATTCAATCGAGAAAGGAGAGAAGCCTATTGCTTCGTAGTGTCCCAGAACGAAAAGTGCTCTGGCAGCAGCCGAGGGACCACTAGTTGTCTCCGGTATAAACAGTGGATTGTTTTGCCGGGTGTATAAATCACACCAATGTTCAATGTTTGGAAAATAAATATCAGGTGCTAAGAAATCAATTGCTGGTCCTCCTGCTTTCCATACGTCCATAATATGTGGAAGCGGACCGCCACTTGGATAACCCTCACCTGGTAATTTTCCCGGACGGTTTAAAGCAGCATTTACATACATTGGAAGAGAATAAACTTCCTTCCCTGCTTCTACTATAGCATTTGTAAATTTTGAATAATACCACGCCATGAAAATTTCATCTGTTTGAGGACCCTTACCAAAAACTTCTTCCCAACCTCCAGACTCTTTAAATCCATTTTTTCCCCATACCACTTTGAATTCAGGTACCAGGTTTTCTTTATTTTTTATTAAATAATTTATGAACTCTTCCGGTACATTTTCATTAAACTTTTTGTTTGCAAGCGAACAATAATCTCTGGCATTTGGTAGCATTCCAATCTCATTTTCTGTCTGAATCATTATTATAGTATGATCCTTTTTATCAAAATCCTTTATATGTTTCATTAATTCACGGTAAGCAGTTAGATCTGCTTTAAGATTCTCTTCACTGAAAGGTGTAAGTATTTCCTGGCTTTTGCCTTTGTCGTCTTTTACCCTTGGAAATCTCTTTTGATTTTTTTTAACCCAGGATGGTGCGTGGCTGGACATACTGTTTTTCCATGAACCAAACCACAAAAGAACCAGCTTCAGATTATTCTTTCGTGCTGCGTTTATTAATTGATCATATAATGTAAAATCGAATTTGCCTTCTTCGGGCTCGATAAGTTCCCAATAAACGGGTGCTAATACCGTATTCAAATTCATCGTTTTTAATTTTGGCCAGACAGGTTTCATATATTCCAGACTAGTAAAAGATGAATTACCTAATTCACCTCCTAAAATTAAGAAAGGCTTTCCATCTACGATAAGCTGTGTTGTCGAATCTTGTTTTACTAAATGAGGAATGTTTTTAATCGATGAAGAATTCGTTTGAGCAGTTAAACAGATAGGAGAAAATATAATTAATAAAGAAATTAATATTACATAAGAAGATTTTCTTGTAACGTTTTTCATTTTAGAATAAAAAATAGAAAGTATGAAAAAAACATTTAACAAGCCTCTCAGCTTTCAAATAAAAAAAGAGCCTGTCCATGAAGAACGGACAAGCTGTATTTCATAGACTTAAAATTTATCCTCTCTGTTTAAAAAACTAACAGGATGTAAGGATTTCCATTTTTAATTTTCTATCTCTACAACAGTAACTTTTTATTCGCTTAACTTGATAACTGCATCATAAGCTGGTTTCAGGTTTCCATTGCGATCAAATAATAAAGGATAACTGGTTCTTCCACGAACAGGCCTTTTTCACCAAACTCTACAAAGTTGTCGGTAGGTTCAAAGTTATATTTATCTATTTCAGGATGTATGTACATCCACTTTAAAATATTTTCCGGGGTAATTGAATTGAATTGTTCTTTAACAATAACATCGCTGCTTGTATTTTTGCCGGTGAATTGAGATTGGTTAAGAGTTGCACCAATTAAAAAATAATCTTTATAAACATTTTTTAGGACTAGTTTATTTCCCTGTGCAATTAAAATCGGGCTGGCAGCGTATAATATAAATACCGAAACAATTATTATAAACTTCTTGTACATGTATTTTTTTTATTTACTCTTTAAAATCAGGCTGTTTCCACTCCAAGTTTTCTACGTCTTTCAGCAAGTTCATCTGCCATTTCTATTGTCATCTTTTTATTGATCTGGTAAATGATTAATAATACTGCACAGGTTGCGAACAGGATACCTACAATTATACCGCTGGAAAAACGAAAACCTTCTATTGCTTCAGGCAAATCAGGAAACTTAGTATCATAATTGTAAAAACCTGCCATTATCCAGAGAAATGAAGACGAACCCAAAGCTAAACCTCCTTTTAATGCAAATCCAATAGTAGCGAACACAATACCTGTAAAACGGCGTCCTGTTTTCCATTCAGAATAATCAGCAACATCTGCATAAATAGCCCATATCAATGGAATTGTTGGCGCATAAGAAATAGCAATAATAATAGTAAGAATTATCATCCCGGCAACATTAGTAGGACTTAATAAGTAAAAAGCCATAGTAAAGATACTAGCAAGCGAGAATCCAGTTACTGCAACTGCTTTCTTCCCGAATCTTTTTGAAAGAGGAGGAGAAAGGAGTATGACAATTATAGTTATGCCGGTACCAAGCATGTTAATTATACTGTTTGCAACATCAGCTACATTAGAATTCATCAGATTTGATCTATCGCCGTGAACGATATATCCAAGTGTTTCCAAAATGCCACTTGAATGAACACCAGCCGGGGTAGTAAGTCCCAACGATGCCAGCCAATCATATAACGCTGCCTTATCAGCATAATGATGATAGTAATTGTAAAGTGCACCCCCTCTGAAAGAGAGAATGGCAAAATGCACCAGCGTCATGAAAAACATTACTTTCCACGGATTATTCTTGAGTAAGTCTATAAAATCCTGTTTGGGAGAAGATTTTTTCTTTTGTACTAAAGGTTTGATGCGTTCTTTGGTAGTTGCAAATGTAATTATGAATAAAACCAAACAAATAACAGCCCAGATAGTCATTGTCATTTGCCAGCCGTACTGAATATCGTGACCTACGGCGAACTTTGCGACCAGAGGCAAAGTAAACCCGCCAACTATAAATTGGGCTGCATTCACAGCTACGAACCGGTAAGAATTAAGTTTTGTACGCTCGTTTACATCACCGGTCATAACACCGCCCAGAGCAGAGTAGGGCATGTTATTTGCCGAGTATATTGTCATTAATAAAATATTGGTAATTGCAGCATAAACAATCAATGAACTCATGTTCCATCCCTTGGGAGTGGTGTATGCCAAAACCATGACGATACACCAGGGAAGGGCTGTAAATAAAACCCATGGGCGGAATTTTCCCCAACGGGTATTTGTACGATCAGACATCAAACCTATAATTGGATCTGCAAATGCGTCCCACAATCTTGCAACCATAAGAATGGTTGCTGCGGCACCTGCAGTGATTCCAAAAACATCTGTGTAGAAGTTGGTTTGGAAGAGGATCATTGTCATAAAAACAAAATTCGCAGCGGCATCACCGGCACTGTAGCCGGCTTTTTCAAAAAACGAAAGTTTTTGTTGAAAGTGTTGTTCTGCCATAGTGTGTAGGGTTTATAGGTGGTTTATTTTTTGACTGTTAAGATTATTTTCCGTAAGTCAGCGTCGTGTGAAGAATTACCAATCATTACTTCAAATTCTCCCGGTTCAACAACGTAATTCATATCTATATTTGTAAAAGCTAAATGTTCAGGCAAGATTGATAAGTCAATTGTCTTAGTTTCACCCGGATTTAACTTAACTTTCTTAAATCCTTTTAATTCTTTTACAGGTCTCGTTACAGAACTAACAAGATCACGTACATACATTTGAACTACTTCTGAACCTTCACAAGCTCCTGTATTTTTAACATCAACAAACACTTTTGTAGATTCGCCCAAATCTATACTGTTTTTTTCAAGTCTTACATTCTCAATCTTAAAATTAGTATAGCTTAAACCAAAACCAAAATGAAATAAAGGTTTTATATCTTGAGAAATATAATCAACGAATCGAGCGCTTTTCTTGTGATTGTAATACATAGGTAACTGACCAGCTGATTTAGGAAAAGTAATAGTCAATTTACCGGATGGATTGACATCACCAAAAATAACATCTGCCGCTGCTGTTCCTGTCTCCTGCCCCATATACCATCCTTCTATTATCGCCGGAACTTTTTCAACCAGATTATTAATTGAAAGGGGACGTCCATTCATTAAGTATACTACTACAGGTTTACCTAACGCTATAATTGATTCTGCGAGTTCATTCTGCTCACCAAATAAATCCAGAGTCATATTATCCCCAATATGCTCTTTTGCCCAGGCTTCACGGCAAAGATGTTCGTTTTCTCCCAAAGCAAGAATAACAACATCGGCATTTTTGGCAATTTCAACTGCTTCTTTAATTAGTTCAAGATTTTTTTCTCTTGAAGCAAATTCAATCTCATTTCTTTTCCAGTTGAAATAACTGGTTGTTGTATTTGTAGTTAATTTACAGCCCTGGGCAAACAAAACCTCTGTATTATTATCAACTTTTTTCTTAATGCCATCTAACAAACTTACCTTCTCATAAGGTTCACCGGAATATCCTCCGAAGTATAAATCTTTAGCGCACGGACCTACTACAGCAATTTTTTTATATTTATTTATTGAGAGAGGAAGAAGAGTATTGCCATTTGGAAGTAAATCATTTTTAAGTACCACGATAGATTCCCTTGCAGCTTGCAATGCTAATTCTTTGTGTTTAGAATTTTTGCTTACTTTAATAGCATCATTTACATCTATATATGGATTTTCAAATAAACCAAGCTCGAATTTTAGTTTTAAAGTTTGGGAAACGGCTTTATCGATATCCTCTAATTTAACTTTTCCTTCTTCTAAAAGTTCAACCAGAAGTTTGTAATACTTAGCTTTAGGAAATTCGAATTGAACACCTGCATTAAAGGCAATCGTAGCAGCATCTTTTTCGTCCTCTGCAACAGATTCCTTAAGCTGCATCTGGTCAATAGCAAAATAATCAGCGACTACCATGCCCTCAAAGCCTAATTCTTTTCTTAAAACATCCTTTATTAACCATTTATTTGCGTGGGAAGGGACTCCATCAATTTCATTATAGGAAGGCATTACAGCAACAGGCTTTACTTTATCAATGCACATTTTAAAAGGAGCCAAATGATAATCACGTAAAACACGTAATGAATAATTTGCGGGACCCTGATTTTGTCCTCCTTCAGGTTGACCATGTCCCAAAAGATGTTTTAAAGTAGCAGCAACATGATTACCTGTAACGGTTCCATTATCAGTTCCCTGCAAACCTTTTACTGCTGCACATCCCAGTACACCATTCAAATAAGGATCCTCACCATATGTTTCTTCAACCCTTCCCCATCTTGGATCACGGCAAACATCAATAACGGGAGATAAAGCATGATGAGTTCCTCTTGAACGCATTTCATAAGCAACAACATTATATATTTTTTCAAAGAGAATTGGATCCCAGGAACAAGCTAAACCTATCGCCTGGGGAAAAACTGTAGAATTGGGACGCATTAACCCATGCTGACCTTCGTCTACAAATAAAGTTGGTACCCCCAATCGTGTTTCTTCAGTAAGATATTTTTGAATTCTATTTCTTAGTTCAACAGTTTCTTTTATTCCAAGTGCAGAAGGATGAATTGAATTGCACCCATTGCCAAATATTTCTTTCATTTTTGACGGGTCATTCAAAACTTCTTCACTGAAATCTTCAATCCCATCATTCCAAAGCCCCATTAGTTGAGCAACTTTTTCTTCAATTGTCATTCGATTTAATAAATCAGAAACTCTTTTATCTATAGAGAGTTTCGGGTTTTTATAATCTATGACCTTTTCCTGACTTAAAGTTTCATCGTCTGTATATTTTTCGGCCATTAGGTTCTATTCATAAATTACTAATTAATGTATGAATTAATAATGTTCTCCAGCATTTCCTGCCTACCGCTTTCAACAACAGGTTTGCCTTGTTTTAATGCCCAAGCTTCAACTTCTTCAAGACTTGCCTTGCCACTCATTATCTTGGCACCTATACCGGAATCGTAACTGCTATATCTTTCTTTTATGAAGCTGCTTAATGCTTTATCATCAATAATTTTTTGTGCAATTAAAAGTCCTCTGGCAAATGTATCCATTCCTCCTATATGAGCATAGAAAAGATCGGTAGGATCAGTTGAACTTCGTCTTACTTTTGCATCGAAATTAAGACCGCCTTTACCTAAACCATTCTGATTCAATATTATCATCATTGCCATTGTTGCGCTGTAAAGGTCTGTAGGAAATTGATCAGTATCCCAGCCCAACATTAAATCTCCTCTGTTTGCATCAACGCTGCCAAGTTTTCCTGCAGCTGAAGCAACGGCTAATTCATGCTCAAAAGTATGACCAGCAAGAGTTGCATGATTCGCTTCTAAGTTTAGTTTGAAGTCATCATACAAACCATGCTCTTTTAAAAAGTATAATGCTGTTGCTGCATCAAAATCATATTGATGTTTTGATGGCTCTGCCGGTTTTGGTTCAATTAAGAATTGTCCTTTAAAACCAATTTTCTTTTTATAGTCAACAGCCATTTGAAAGAACCGCGCCATTTGTTCCTGTTCTCTTTTTAAATCAGTATTTAAAAGAGTTTCATAACCTTCGCGCCCGCCCCAAAACACATAATTTTCGCCGCCCAATTCTTTTGTTGCATCAATTGCATTTTTAATTTGAACTGCAGCGTTAGCCATTACGTGTGCATTTGGACTCGTACCTGCACCTTGTGAGTAAATTGGATTGCCAAATAAATTAGCCGTTCCCCAAAGAAGCTTAACACTTGTTTCTTTCTGAAGACCCTTTGCATAGTTAACCATTGTCTCGAGATTTTTACAACTCTGTGAAAGTGTTCCTCCTTCAGGAGCAATATCTCTATCATGGAAACAGTAATAATCAATACCAAGTTTTTGAAAAAATTCAAACGCAGCATCCATAGTATCTTTTGCACGAGCTATCGGATCCGAAGCTTTATGCCATTCTCTTACAAAGCTTGGGTCCCCAAACATATCTCTGCCATTGCCCATAAATGAATGCCAGTAAGCAACTGAAAACCTGAGATGTTCTCCCATCGTTTTCTTGCCAATTTTTTGATTTTTGTTATAATATTTAAATGCTAAAGGATTTTTTGAGTCTTTGCCTTCATATTTAATTTGTTTTTGAACTTCTGGGAAATATTGATTTGTTTTATTCATTTTTATTTTTGCTTTAGTAGGTTTGATGTTGAGAAGAGATTATGAGACACACTAATAGAAACCTAAAAATCATAATATTTTTTCTCGGATTTTTTATCAGTTCAAAAATTTATTGAACCGTTTTAATATTATAATATTTATCCTAAATGTCAATAAATAATTTTATTGTTCAGCAATTAATTTATGAAAGAATTGGAGGAGAAATCTTTATAAAATTAACAAAAACATAATTTTTTCAAAAGTTTTTTCAAGATGCGATTATCTTCAGGATTAATTTTTCAAAATATGCTCTAAGTTGCCCTTCCAAAAATTATAAACAGAATTATACCTCTTTACCAATTCACTATCAGGATTTAGTTTTTCAATAATTTTTAATCCTTTAAATGCAGCCTCATTCGAAGTAAAATATCCGGCTCCAATTCCAGCGCCTCTCGCAGCACCTTGCGAACCGTCAGTATTGTAAATCTCAAGATTGACGTTACATGTGTTAACAAAAGCTTCGCGAAAAACTTTACTCTGGAACAAATTCGAGTAACCTGCTTTAATTATTTTGAACTCAAGACCAATCTCTTTCATAACATCAAGTCCATATCTGAAAGAAAAAACAATTCCTTCCTGAGCAGATCGTACCAAATGTCTTTTGTCATGAATATTAAAATTAATTCCTGAAAAATGACCATTGACATTTTTATTTCTCAAAACTCTCTCTGCACCATTGCCAAAAGGATGACACAACAGTCCTTCAGAACCTATTTCAACATCTGAAGCAAATTCATTAAGCTGTTCATAAGTAAAAGCATCTCCCAAAATATTTTGTTTAATCCAACTATACTGTATGCCTGTTCCGTTTATACAAAGAAGTACACCATTATTAATCTTCTCATTTGAATAATTTACATGAGCAAAAGTGTTTACACGACTGAACTTATCAAAAACATTTTTATCTGTGATTCCATAAATAACACCGGAAGTTCCTGCCGTTGAAGCAATTTCACCCGGATTTAGAACATTAAGAGATAAAGCATTGTTAGGCTGATCTCCCGCGCGATATGAAATTGGAATATCTTCTTTCAATCCTAACTCTTTTGCTGCTTGAGATTCTAACTTTCCCTGTATTCCAAAAGTTGGGACAGTATCTGCTAATAATTTTTTATCTAATCCATAATAATCGATTAGTTTATCAGAAATATTTTTTTTAGTAAAATCCCAGAAGATTCCTTCACTCAATCCTGAAATAGTTGTATGGATTTCTCCTGTAAGTTTCATAGCAATAAAATCACCGGGCAGCATTATCTTAAATATTTTTGAATATATATCCGGTTCATTGTCTTTTACCCATTTAAGTTTGGATGCAGTAAAATTTCCTGGAGAGTTTAAGCAGTTAGTCAAACAGTAATCTGAACCCAAGTCTGCAAAAGCTTTATCTCCTATTTTGACTGCTCTGCTGTCACACCATATAATAGAAGGACGAAGAACTTCATGATTTTTATCGACTAAAACCAAACCATGCATCTGGTAGGAAATTCCTATTCCCAATATTTCATAATCTCCAGAAGATTTTTTGGAAAGCATTTTCTTTGTTGATAATACAACATGCTGCCACCAGGTATCCGGATGCTGTTCTGCCCAATCAGGGTGTGGAGAATTAATTTTCATTTCCTGTTCAGGCGAACTTGCTGAAGAAATTAATTCTCCGGTATCTGCATTTATTAAAGATGCTTTTATAGATGAGCTCCCGATATCATAACCTAAAAGTAATTTCTGTTTCATCATATCTCCCAAATTGTAGTTTAGTTTTAAATCTTGGTCTCAAAGTTAATATTTTTTATTCTAAAATTTTTTATGGAGGTTTTAATTTTAGTATTTAAACTTCTATTTTAGATTTTTGCAGTCAACATTTTTAAGCTGTGGAGGCGAAATGCGATTATTTTTTTCATGCCTTTTATTTTATAGTGCCTTTTTCTTTGGGCAGGAATCAAAGCAACCGGATTATTTAAACACTAATCTTCCGATTGAAAAACGTGTTAACGATTTAGTCTCCCGAATGACTTTACAAGAAAAAGTCTCACAAATGATTGATGTAGCTGAAGATATTCCAAGGTTACAGGTTCCTGAATACAACTGGTGGAATGAAGCATTACACGGAGTTGCGCGTGCCGGTGTCGCCACAGTTTTTCCACAAGCAATTGGATTGGCTGCAACATGGAATACAAAATTAATGCTGCAAATTGCTGATGTTATATCAACAGAAGCAAGAGCAAAGAATAATGAATTTGTTCGCAATAACGATTTCAGCAGGTATAAAGGACTTACTTTCTGGAGCCCGAACATTAATATTTTCCGTGATCCAAGATGGGGACGCGGTCAGGAGACTTATGGAGAAGATCCTTATTTAACTTCAAGAATGGGAGTAGCCTTTGTAAAAGGTTTGCAAGGAAATGACCCTGAATATTTCAAAGTGATTGCAACGCCTAAACATTACGCTGTGCATAGCGGTCCTGAGCCTGAGAGACACACCTTCGATGCAATGGCAAACTTGCATGATCTTTACGATACTTATTTGCCTGCTTTTGAAGCGTGTATTAAAGAAGGCGGAGCTTATTCGGTAATGTGTGCATATAACCGTTACTTAGGAGATGCCTGCTGCGGTTCTAATCTTTTACTTCATGATATTTTAAGAAACAAATGGGGATTTAAAGGATACATAGTTTCCGACTGCGGGGCAATTTCAGATATTTTTAATAATCACAAAATTGTTGAAACAGCGCCTGAAGCCGTAACACTTTCAGTAAGAGCAGGAACTGATCTCAATTGCGGAACTGTTTATAAATCAGCTTTGATAGATGCTGTTAAAAAAGGATTACTTTCAGAAGAAGAGATCGATGTTTCAGTAAAAAGACTTTTTACTGCAAGATTTAAACTCGGAATGTTTGATCCTCCAGCAATGGTTAAATATTCTAAAATACCTGTAGAAGAAATTGATTCGAAAGAGCATCGTGAATTATCTCTTCGCACCGCAGAAGAATCAATTGTACTTCTTAAAAATGATAACAATATACTCCCTCTAAGTAAAAATGTTAAGAAGATTGCCGTTATAGGGCCAACTGCCGATTCATATCAAATGCTTTTGGGAAATTATAACGGAACACCATCAAAATATGTAACTCCGTTTGAAGGTATAAAAAATAAAGTCGGTAATAAGACGGAAGTGAATTATGAAATAGGATGTAACTTAGTTGAAGAAGGAACGGTTATTCATAACTTATCTTCTGAGATACTCAGCGCTGAAGCCGGAAATTTGGAAGCCGGTTGGCGATCAGGTTTGAAAACAGAATATTTTAGGAACAAAGAATTGAAAGGAGAACCATTCTATACACGGATAGACCCGATAGATAACGCGAACTGGATCTATGGAACCCGTATTCCAAATCTTTGGATTGAGAAGGAGTATTCGATACGCTGGAGTGGTTTTCTAGTAGCACCAGCTACTGGAAATTTCAATTTTACTGTTGAAGGTGATGGTGGCTATCGTCTTTATATTGATAATAAAATTATTGATGAAGATTGGGTAGAACACAAAGAAGTCACAACTAAAAGTAACAACGTTCATTTGGAAGAAGGTAAATCATACAACATCAGAATAGAATATCTTCGCTCCAATAGTGATAAAACAATTCGTCCTCTTTTATCTGTTCAATGGGAAGTAACAGATGTTGATAATTTCAAGAATGCAGTGGAGCTTGCTAAAAATTCAGATATTATAATTTTTATCGGGGGCATCACTTCGCAACTTGAAGGTGAAGAAATGAAAGTTGAATATGAGGGATTTAAAGGTGGCGATAGAACAAATATTAATTTGCCAAAAGTGCAGGAGAAACTTTTAAAGGCTCTTTATTCAACCGGCAAACCAGTTGTTCTTGTTCTCACCAGCGGAAGTGCTTTAGCTGTTAACTGGGAAAATGAAAACATTCCGGCGATTGTACAACTCTGGTATCCGGGTGAAGAAGGCGGAACTGCTTTAGCTAATGTTCTTTTCGGCGATTATAATCCTGCAGGAAGATTACCTGTAACATTTTATAAATCTGTTGATCAGTTACCTCCCTTTCAAGATTATAATATGAAAGGAAGAACCTACAGATATTTTGAAGGCGAACCATTATTTCCATTTGGTTATGGTTTAAGCTATACAAAATTTCAATATGATAATTTAATGGTTTCGGATAAAATAAATACCGGAGATAGTATTACTGTTTCTGCTGAAGTTCAGAATATTGGAAAGTTAGCTGGTGATGAAGTTGTTCAACTTTATGTCAAGGATATTAAAAGCTCGGAACTAGTTTCGATTCATTCTTTAGAAGGATTTAAACGAATTCATTTAGAGCCCGGCGAAAAACAAACAGTGAAATTTGAATTACTGCCAAAGCAATTATCTGTTATAAAAGTAAAACGTAATGATGATGTTGATTATGTTGTAGAGCCCGGTGAGTTTGAAATTTCTGTCGGTGGGATACAGCCCTCAACTTCGGCACCAACGACAGGATTTATAACAAAACAAATTTCTGTCAAAGGAGAACCTTTTACAGTAAACTAAATATTTATGAGATCGTAACGGGAGCCAGAACTTTTGTTGATTCTCTAATAACAAGCTTTGTATCCAAAACAACTTTTTCAACGGGCAGTAATTCCGGCGATTCAATATTCTTGATTAATATTTCTGCTGCCTTCCTTCCTATCTCCAGTTTTGGTGCTCTTATTGTTGTTAGGGGTACAGGATAAATCCTTGCATAATAAATATCGTCGTTACCCACAATTGATATATCGTCCGGAACTTTAATATTTAATTCCTTAAGAACGGTCATAACCGCGAGTGCTTGCCCATCATTAAAGCAAACTATTGCTGTAGGATAATCTTCTTTATTCTTATTTTTAAAATAGTGAGCGGTATTTTTATAACTTTCTTCATATTCTGATCCAACTGATACAATCATATCTTTTCTAAATACAAGTGTACGCTCACTAAAAGCATGACGGAATCCTTCGATTCTTTCCTGAGTGTGTGAAGAATTTGGAGGTCCTGCAAAGTGTACAATTTTGGTATGTCCGTTATCAATTAAATATTTAACAGCTCTTTTTATCGCTTTCAAATTATCAATGGCAACAACATTTGCCTGTATCCCTTTCACATCTTCCAACAAAACAAAAGGATAATTTATCATTCTGAGTTTAAAGAGATGTTCAATTTCAGAAGAGCCTTCAACTATAGGAGCAATTATAACTCCTTTAATATCTTTGCTCGAAAAAAAATGTGAAAACTTTTTTTCACATTCGAGATCATTTTCTGAACTAGACACAACAACAGAATAACCTTTCGTTTCGGCATATTCTTTAACTCCCGATGTAATTGAAGTATAAAAAGGATAATTCAAATCCTTAATAATTACACCTATACTTTTATCCTGTTGAGTACTTTTTAGATTTCTGGCTACCCCCCTAGGACGGAAATTTAATTCTTTCATTATCTTTAAGATATGATCTCTCGTCCCGGGTCTAACAGAATTCTTTGCATTAATTACTGCTGAAACTGTACCTTTTGAAACCCCCGCTTCTTTAGCAACATCATCAATAGTTATTTTTTTCATAAAAAATACCCGCTCTCTTTTGAAGAACAGTCAGTTTTTGAACCGGTTTAATTTTTTTCTTAAAGCTTAAAATATTATAAGAAATGAGTAAAATCAACAATAAATGTATAAAATTTCATTTTTTTTATGATTAGTGAGAATAATAAACACTTTTCCACTAAATCGGTTTAATAGTCAAGGGAAAAGTTCTATTTATTAAGTAGATTACAAAAAAAGCGGGAAGACCTAACAACCTGTTTATCGTTTTTTCTTATCAGTACAATCCGATTCTTAACAGATCAACCCGCTTTTTACAAGGAGGCTCTTATAATAATGTTTAATTTTTAACCACTAAGTTATTTTCAAGCTGCTCGGCTATTTGCTTGTAAATGTATTCGTGATCAAAGATAAACTTGGGCTGAACATTAATTATTTCATTGAAGCTCAAATAAATGCTCGCCAGATGTGCTTTAAATCTTATTGAAGGATCCATATTCTTTTCAGCAATTTTATTCAGCTTATCAGCAATGTTTGTATAGTCAGCTGATGGATAATATTTTTTAAGCAGGATTACATTGTATATACCTGCTTCTACTATCCCGGGTATATCACTGTTTAAAGATTCAGGACAGATTTCAAAAGCTTTCTTTAGAACAGTTTCTTTGGGAGTATAATCATTCCCTTGTGCATGACTGCTTACTGAAAAAATTATCACTGCGGTAAGCAAAATCAAAAATTTATGTACGTTTTTCATATCTACTCCTTTTTGTAATTTTTTTCTGCTTTTTTATAAACCGAATTTGTGCCAGACCGGCTCTATAAAGTAAATTACTGGCAAACTTATATAACTAAATAACTTAGGACTAAGACACTATTTCCTAAATTATTTTGGTATATTGCCACAAAAGAACGTATAATATTAGGGTTTACTCTCTAACTCATTATCCTACAAAGGATTATTAAAAGGCGGTATTATTGTGGCTGTTGCAAAATTGTGGCACCCATTTATCAAGATTCTAATGTAATAGTTATAGAATTTTTATTACATAGTCTTGTTTAATCTTTATCGTCGCCTGCTCTTCTCAAACGGTTGTTCAACGCCCTTCTTGAAATTCCAAGAAGCTCTGCAGCAATAGTTTGATTTCCTTCTGCTCTTCTTAGAGCTTCTTCAATAAGTGAATCTTCTGTTTCTTTTAAAGTAGGAAATCTTTCCGGGATGCTTATAGATTTTTCATTATCATCAGTACTAACATTTAAATTATTTTTTCTGTCATTTGTATAATCAGAAATTTTTTGCCGGATTAATTCAAGAGATAAGATACCGAATTTGTGAAAACTTACTGCATCGAAAATCATTCCTTCCAGTTCTCGAATATTTCCCGGAAAAGGATAATTACTCAACAAAGTATATAATTCTTTAGGCACAGTTGGTCTTTTCTTACCAAGCTGGGTTACAGATTTGGATATAAAGTGATCGATCAAATACGGAATGTCAATCTTCCTTTCTCTCAGTGGTGGAATTATAATCTGGTGTGATTTCAATCTATAATATAAATCCTGTCTGAAAGAATTATTTGCCTGCATAGATTTTATGTTACGGTTAGTTGCGACGATCACTCTTGCATTAGACAATTTTGCCAGGTCTGAACCAAGTGGATAATAACTTCCATCCTGTAAAAGACGGAGGAGCTTTACCTGTGATTCAATACTTAAGTCACCAATCTCATCAAGAAATAACGTTCCGCCTTCAGCTTTTTCAATTAAACCTTTCCTATCAGTTTCCGCTCCTGTGAAAGCCCCTTTTTTATGTCCGAACAAAGTATCTGCAAAAAGATTATCATCTACACCGGCAACATTAACTGTAACGAGTTCGCCGCTTCTCCCGCTTGCTTTATGAATTGCATTTGCAAAAAGTTCTTTCCCTGTTCCAGTCTCACCATTAATTAAAACAGGAAGAGTAGTTTTAGCTATTGCTTCGATGTACCTGAAAATCGATTCTATATTTGGAGAGTGAGTTATTATATCTTTAAATATTTCAGGGTTCTCAATATTCTTTCTGAGAAGGGACTGCTTGAGCATTTCATTTTCACTTCTCATTTCAGTAAGCTCAAGAACTCTTTTTATCGAAGTAACAAGACGGGTATCATCAACAGGTTTCACAACATAATCGAAAGCGCCTTCCTTCATACAAAAGACTGCGCTCTCAACATCATTTACTGCAGTTATCACAATTGCCGGAATCTCAGGATGCTTACTTACTATTGCCGGAAGAAGATCAAGACCGGAAAGATGCGGCATATTAATATCAAGCACTATCAATGAATAATCATTCTTATCCAAGAGATCCATAACCTTTGTGCTGTCTTTGCAAGTTTCAACATTCTTTATCCCGTTTGATGATAAAGTAAGTTCGGCACTAAGCAAAAAATGTTCTTCATCATCAACCAGCAGAACAGGCTTTTCTGGAATTATCCTTGGGTTCATTTTATATTCTCTTTATTTTCATTTTCTTTTGCAGGAAATGAAACTCTTGCCATTGTTCCTTCCCCTGGTTCGCTTTTCAATAACAATTTACCACCGTGACTTTTAACTATATTGTAAGAAACCGATAAGCCCAAACCCGTTCCTCCCATATCTCTTTTAGTGGTGAAGAATGGGTCCATAATATATTTAAGATCTTTACCGCTTATTCCAATTCCCTCGTCTTCAACTCTAATTCTTACTTTTTTCCTTTTATCATTATAATATGTAAAAACCTTTATTGCAGAATTATTATCCTTTAATGACTGACAGGCATTGGTAATTAAATTTATAACCACCTGTTCAAGTTGTTGAGTGTTACCTTTTATTAAAGGAAGTTCTTTACAATACTTGACACTGAAATTATCGGTTGATTTTTTTATAAGATTACTCGTGATAAGAATTGCCATTTCCACTACACTATTTATATCAACCTCTTCATTAAGATTTCCGCTATCTGCTCTCGCATATTCAGTGAGACTTTTTGTAATAGTTTTTATTCTTTCGGAACCTATCATTATTCCTTCAAGAGATTGATCAATTTTTTCTTTCGCTTTACTGTAAAGCATGCCGGCAATTACAAAATCACCATTTTGTTTGTAATAGTCATCAAGGATTGGTGTTATATCTTTCCAGATTTTAGAAAACAAATGAGTATTAAGAAGAATAAAATTATTTGGATTATTAATTTCATGTGCAATACCGGAGACAAGAATTCCAAGTGAAGCCATCTTATCAGCTTGCTTCAGCTGGCGGTTTTTTATAGACGTTGAAAATTCAGCTCTCTTTAAATCTGTTATATCATTTATCAAACCGTCATAAGCCACAGGCTGCTCGTTATGATCTTTTGTAACTACAATCTGATTTTTTACCCATCTTATAGTTCCATCCCGATGAATTATTCTATGTTCGATTGGCTTAACCTGTTCTCCTAAAAGAGCCAACTTTGCCTGCTCTAAAACTTTTTCACGGTCTTTATCGTGAACCATCCTGTACCAAAGTTCCGGATCTTTTTTATAATCGCCAGAAGTATATCCCGTTACTGCAACGCAGCCGGGTCCGTGCAGAGTTTCTACAACTTCGCCGTCTTCTATCTTTACCGTGTAGATATAATCTGTGAGGTAATTAATTAAATTCTGATACCTTTGTGTAAGGTCAATGCTTTCCATATCAATAACAAATGTTTATTGCAAAATTAGTCTTATATTTTCTACAAATATATAAAGATTTTTTTGAGGATTTTTAAGATAAAGGGAATGATATTTAGATAGTTGTCACATTGAGCCTATCGAAATGTGACAACTTTAATGTCTTGAATTTTTCTTACCAGTAATTATGCACACTTCCCTTAATATACTTTTCATAAATAGCATTTACTACTTTCATTGTTTCATCGGACAAAGATGGTAAATCAACTGAACTGATATTTTCTTCAACCTGACTTTCTTTCTTTGCACCGGGAATTGCACACGTTACCGCATCAAACATTAAAATCCATTTAAGTGCAAATTGCGTCATGCTCATTCCTTTTGGACAAACAGCTTTCAACTCTTCAACTGCTTTAAGGCTTAGATCATAATCAACACCTGAAAAGGTTTCTCCTTTATCAAAGTCTTCACCGTTGCGGTTAAACTTACGGTGGTCGTCATTTTCGAATTTAGAATCCTTAGTAAACTTTCCTGTCAGCATTCCTGATGATAATGGAACTCTTGCTAAAATTCCAACTTGTTTCTTTTTTGCCTGTTCAAAGAAAAGATCAGCAGGACGGTGGCGGAACATATTAAAAATTATTTGCACTGTCTGTACATTTGGGAATTCAATCGCTTTAATTGCCTCTTCAACTTTTTCTACACTTACTCCATAGTATTGCAGCTTGCCATCCTTAACAAGATCATCGAGTATTCCAAAAACTTCCGGCATATAATAAACTTCGGTCGGTGGGCAATGAAGTTGAATTAAATCTATTGTTTCAGCGTTAAGATTCTTTAAACTTCTTTCAACAAAAGATGTGAGATTTTTTTTGTTATAACCTTCAGCAGCGTGTGGAGCTAATCTTCTTCCTGCTTTAGTAGCAATATGAAATTTTTCACTTCGTTCTTTTTTTAATTTTGCAAGAAGCTGTTCGCTCCGTCCATCGCCGTAAACATCTGCGGTATCAAAAAAATTAACGCCCATATCCAAAGCTTTATTTAAGGCTTCAAGAGATTCATCATCCTTTACTTCTCCCCATGTTCCGCCGATTGCCCACGCACCGAAACTTATTTCAGAAACTTCCCAGCCTGTTCGTCCTAGTTTTCTGTATTTCATTATCAATCCTTAAATTATTAAAATTAGTTAGCGTGACAAAAATAAAAAGAAAAGCTTTAAAATTAATTAAGCAGCCCATTTTTAATGGTGAAATAAAAATAATATCCTATTCAATTATATATTCTCAGTTAGTTTTTTCAACTCCATCGATTGTTTATAAAATTCCTGTAAATTAAGTTCTTTTAAATAAACCATTCCATGAGCTGCTCTTACTCTTGGTATATCGTGAGAAAGAAAATAATCTTTTCCAAGACACGTTCTTATTGTCTGATATTGTTCGACCTGAATTTTTTGTGCAAGCCCGCTAAAAGGACCATCATATTCATAACTTGGAAAGCTTGCCGACTTTTGCGAACCATAACTCTTAATAAATGTATCTTCAAGTATTGCAAAAGAATTCAGGCTAACCGGGACATAAATATTGGCCTCCGCAGGATGAAACCTGTACCAAACATTCCTGTATCCCCAAACTTTAATATTAGAATTACCGGTTTCTTTTTCATAAAGCCTTAAAGCTTCACTTGTTGCTTGAAGAACTTTATAATGTGTATCTGGTCCGCTTCCTTCAGGATCAAGAGCAACAGTAATGATTGTTGGATTTACTTTTTTTAATAATTCCAAAACAGGCAAAACATCTCTGTCGATTTTAGGATTTTCCGTAAAGATTTCTCCCTGATAAAAACCTAAACGTAAATGAGGTACACTTGAGCAATTAAATCCAAAATGTCCCCAAACTATTTCTTCCTCAAACTCACGAAGCATTCCTTTCAGTTTTTGAACTTGGGGAATATCCTTCTTACCGGGATATTGTGTTGAGAAATAATTAATAAGATCATCAACTCTGTTACCGATATCTTTAAGATTGTCGTAATTATAAATCTCTATTATACTTCTAACCAATCTTCTGCAAATTGCTTCTTGCTTTACCGTTTTATGATGTCCGGCTACACCATCAAGATATAAATTAACATCTTTGTTTTTGCCTTCCATAAAAGATGGGACAAAATATCCTTCAGAAAATTTTGTTTTGAAATCATCATTATCCAAATGACTTTTAAGCTCACTCAATTGTTCCATCATATAAGAATTAGTTACAGCAGTAAAACCGCTTGTTAGAGTGGCAAAAAAATGTTTGTTGTTAGGATTGCGAACAAGATGATTTATCAAAGGCAGATAACCAAGCATTATATCATCATGATGAGGACCGGTATGAAGAATCACTTCATTATCGAAATTCTTCATTCCGTATTCAAATCTATTAACTATTTCATCATAAATAGTTTTTCCTGTTTCACATGCAGATTTCTTTGTTTTGCTCAGAATTAATTTTCCGAACCTATCAGTGTTATAATCTTCTTCAGTCATTTCAAGAAGAGATTTGTTTTTGGCAACACATAAATTAATAACTGCGCGTTCAATAGATCTTTGTGATATGTTTTCTTCATTTTCAACATCCCTGAATCTTCTTTCAAGTAATCTTAATGCTGCTCCATTAGTTAAATAGAACCGGGCATTCCTTAACATTTGAAGTACAGTTGCCGGGTAATGATTAGTTTGTAAATTTTCAATTGAATCTCTTACAATATTTGCTTTTGCTTCACCTGCGGCAATGATAATTGTAGTTGCATCTTTGTTGTAAGTAATAGTTCCAAGTCCTATTGTTAGTACAAGCCTGTTCCTGGCAATTTCGATCCCTCCAAGATCAGTTGCAGCTGCGGCCTGAGTCTCATAATTAGTTTGTATTAATCTTGTTGTTGAATAATGATCGCTTCCCATAACATTAAAACCAATATGTCCATCCGGTCCAATTCCTCCAAGAAAAAATCCTATCCCACCCAGTTCCCTTATCTTTTTTTCATAGTTTGTGCAAAACTCATCGACATTTCAATTGTCTGTTTCTGAAGTTTTTCTTGCCTTGTGCTTGCATACTTCGTTCGTAATGAAAGATCCACTATTTTGTCAGGGAAAATCTGATCGAGCGGCAAATTTTCAGCAGTACCTATTTCATTAATATTCATAAACAGGGCAAGTTCTCTATCAAGTTCCAGATTATCGAAATAATATTTCTGGATGTAATAATAGAAGCTGTTGTGCTGGAAAGAATCGATAGGGTAAAATTCATCAATCTGAATAAATCTTAATTTATCGAGTGAAGGTCTTTTTTTATTATTGATGCCTACTTTCTTTAACTCATTTTGAATGGAATCTGATTCCCAGTTCTTAATGATATTGGAAACCCACTTAATAAAATGCTCAGGAGTTTTACCGGTTGGTAAAGATATAACTCCATCAGGGTTTTGCTGAACCCATTCAACAAATCTTAAAGCAGTAAGCTTTCCGAGTTCAGGAAAATTATCTACCTGTATAATTGGAATTTTTTCGGTAGGCTTATAACAAAGTTCCCTTCCTGATTTTTCCAAATAATATTGTTCAACTTGTGAGAGCATTTATGTAACTATATTTTCCTTTTCCGATTTACTAATGTTTACATATATTATTGCAGCTGCTATTAATCCTACGACCGTTAATATTCCGCCCAATAAATAATCGGCAAATATTATTTTACCAATCCCAAATAGGAAAGCATATATTAAGACCACCCCCATAACCCAGTTAACAATTAATTTCCAAAAACCTATTTTTGAGTTTTTACCCGGAACAAGTTTCTGAATATGCTTCCACCCAGCACCGCCGGGGTAAGTTCGTTCATAAAATTTTACCAATGTTTTTTCTTCAACCGGTTTTGTAAGAAAAGTTACAATGATCCAAACTATAGTTGTTCCAAATACAATAGGATAGAGAGTCATAGGAGACTCCATCCCAAATCCATAAACTGCCACAGGATAAATAATTAACGGCGCTATCATTGCAGAAATTTCCGACCACGCATTTATTCTCCACCAATACCATCTTAAAATTAATACCGCACCTAAACCTGCACTTGCATTTAAAATAAATATCCACGCACCTGAGACAGTTGTTAAGAAATATTTCGTAACCAATAAAGAAAAAAGCGTCATCACAATAACACCAATCCTTGATATAAGTACATAATGTTTTTCATCGGCATTTGTTTTAATAAATCTCCTGTAAAAATCATTTATTATATATGAAGTTCCCCAATTAAGTTGAGAAGCGATAGTCGACATATACGCTGCAAGAAAAACAGCTATCAATAACCCGAGAAAACCTGCAGGTAAATATTTGATCATTAACTTTGGATACATTACTCCTGGATTAACGGTGTTTTCATATTTTTCATATAGATTTTGGAACTCTGCAGATTTATAAATCTGGTCATCCGATTTAAGCAATTCCTGGTTGTTATATGCATTAACTACTTTCTCATATAAAATGGGATTTTCTTTTTGAATTTGTTCAGGATTTTGTGCTCTCGGAAGCAAAACTAAAGCAGCAAGAGCAACTAAAATCCATGGCCAGGGACGAATAGTATAATTTGCAATTGTGAACCAGAGAGTTGCAAACAAACTATGTTTTTCATCTTTTGCAGACATCATCCTTTGCGCAATGTAACCGCCACCTCCCGGATCCGCACCAGGATACCAGCTTGACCACCACTGCAACAAAACATATGCGAGAAAGGCACCAATCGGTATTGCAAGTACCCCCGCGGTTACACCGCTCGCGGAAATCTCACCAATCTTAGGTAAAAAATTTGTGACCTCTGGTGATAATTTTTTCTTTAGTGAAACAATGCCTCCTACTTCGGGAAGGTTTAGAACTATTATCGCAAGAATTATACAACCACTCATTGCAAAAACAAATTGAAAACTATCTGTTCTCGCTGTTCCGAGTAAACCAGATGCAGATGAATAAATTGCAATTACAAATGCCGCAATTACAACTAATAAAAATGAATTTATTTCCGGGAATGTAACATGAAAAATTATTTGCATAGCTTTATTAACCCAGCCCATAACAATTGCATTCATCAACAGACCAAGGTATAAAGCTCTGAAACCTCTAAGCACAGCTGCGGCTTTACCCGAATAACGCAATTCTACAAATTCAACATCTGTCATTATCTCAGCACGGCGCCAAAGCTTTGCAAAAAAGAAAACGGTTAATGTTGCACCGATTGCCATATTCCACCAAAGCCAGTTTCCCGCAATACCGTTTTTTGCAACAAGCTCAGTAACAGCAAGAGGAGTATCTGCCGCAAAAGTAGTTGCAACCATCGCCGTTCCAGCTATGTACCACGGTAAGTTTCTTCCCGACAGGAAAAACTCACCTGTATCTTTCCCGGCACGGCGCATATAATATGCAGCTATTGAGAAAACTATTAGAAAATAGATTGCTATAATTACTATGTCTAAAATTTGAATATGGTGCATTTTTAATTTCTTTTAATTGTTTGTAATTACGTTTATATCAATCGGTTCAGAAACAGTTTTCCCTCCATTGTTATCAATAGCAACGGCTTTAATTCTATGTCTTCCAACAGCAGTATTAAACCAAACCCAATCGAAAGGTGAAAAAGTATTATACCCGATAGAATTATCATCTATAAAAAATTCTACTTTCACTACCTTTCCGTCTTTATCTTTAACAATTGTTTTTAAAATAACGTTAGAACCTTTTGCAATATTATTCTTGCCGAGCGGTTCAACTATTTTTACAGATGGTAAAATGTTATTTGAGTTTGCAATAAAGTCAACAACATCCGTCATGTCTTTTTTTAAATTGTATTTACTAAAGTGCCCAATGTATCATCACCATTTATTGACCAAAACATTAATCCTCTTAAATTATATGCATCAACATATCTTGCCTTTAATGCAATTGAACGAATATCATCATAAGTCCAAAAAAATTTTTCTCCGGATTGTATAACCATGGAGCCATTGCATGATCGTCCCAGTAAATTTGATAGCCTTCTTTAATTATATCAGAATAATCATTATAATTTTTGAATCTTATATGATGTTTTACATTTTCTGCATTACCAGGCTGATAAAGCCCAAAATTATTGGGCTCCACGTTTTCCCATCTCTTTCCATAAAATGCGGCACCAGGAATAATTTTATCGCTGCTTACCCCACAAGAATCCAATAAATATTTTACAGTATGATCCATGGACTCTTTTCTCCAATCGGGATCTTTTGGTGAACTTAAAATATTGGTATGATGTCCGGTTAGTGAATCCCAAATACCATGATTATCATAAGTCATTACATTAAACCAGTCGAGGTATTGTTGATCCTTGTTAAAATTATATTTCCAGAATTCCCATCTTCTTGCAGAAACCGCCGAAGTTAAAAGTAAATTTGGATTTATCACATTTAACTTCTTTCTAAACAACGCAAAAAGTGCGGTCATATTTTCTCTGTCGTTAGGATTATAATGTGTTCCATTCAGGTCCGCCACTTATCGGGAATTCCCAATCGATATCGAAACCATTAAAAATTCCTTTTGCGGAACCTTTACCGCCGGCATTGTTTTCTATTGGCAAATTTCCTTTAATAAATATATCAATGCATGCATCTAATAAATTTTTCCTCGATTCAGATGTAAGTGCCAGTCGGAAAAATAAGTTGAACCTCCCCAACCTCCTATCGATAACATAATTTTAAATTAGGATGTCTTGCTTTTAATTTTCGTAATTGATTAAATTGTCCCCGCAATGGTTGATTCGAACTGTCCGCTGTTCCATCAATGCTCATTTCTTTTGAATAAATTTCCTGGTAAGTAGAGTACTCATTCGGAAATTTGGGAATAATATTTCCGGATGAATCAGGTAACGGTATCGCAAATGCATAATCCATTATTGTTATTTTATCTGCTGAACCATTTTTTTCTAATACTTTCAAATAAGTAGGGTTGGATCCAGTATAATAAGCTACTATTTCTTTTTTCTGTGCAGGAAGTAAAACCGGCAAAAATAATAATATGATTAATAAAATAACTCTCACTTATTTTTTTCCCTTATTTGTTAGAATTATTTTGCAGCCTTATTAATTAATTTTTCAATTGAACTAACAATCCTGATTTCTGTTTGACCTCGCGGCACTTTCGCTTTTTTAAGCAGTTCTATTTTTGAATTCAACCAAGCTTCATTTTGTTTCTGATTACTAACGATATACTCAATCGCTACGAGTCCCGCATCCGCAATATTTGATAAATCTTCTGAAGCACTTTGTATTTCCTTTAGAATAGGAGAGATTGCAATAGTCTTAAGCAATTCTTTATGATTATTTTTCCAGAGAGTTAAAAGAGATTTAATTGTATCAAGATTTGTCTTATCATCAGATAAAAACTGATCCACAAAATATCTGAACTCCCTTGCAACTTTAGCATCTGGTCTCGATGCATCAACCACACGTGTCAAGGGAGATTGTTGCGTTTGCTTCATCAATTGATAACGCTCGTATTGTTTAACAGGTTCAATAACATCAACAAAATTTTTAAGTGCTGTTATATCCGATTATTGCATAACCGTCTCAGCATCATTTTATAATTTTTAATATGCATTAAACCAAACTCTTCAAGTCTGAAGCTTATCACATCTAATCTTCTATACATATCAATAGTATCTTTAACTGAACCAGGAGACCAAAATCTTTCAGCTATTGCAGCCATACGTGGCCAAATTCTTGAATCGATATTTTCCGGTGAGACATACTCGGACCACATCGTAGCTTCACCACCAAGCACTAATTTTTTTTGTTCATCTGTAAGCGGGCTATCTTCTGGAAGCGGATCATTCAAATAGTGAAAAACCGTAGACTGGTTTAAATCAATATAATAACCTTGTGATAGTATACTTCGATAACCTTGTTTTGCCGCTTCTTCCAGAGATTCTTTGCCTCGCCAGGATTGAATAACTATACTTTTAGGAAGATCAGGATGAAATATCTCATCCCATCCGATCATCTTTTTTCCATACTTTGCTAAAATTTTAAGTAAATGTGAATTGAAATAACTTTGTAACGTATGATTATCAGGGATATTGTTTGCTTTCATGAACTTTTGAATTTCAGAACTATCGTCCCACTGCTTGCCGCTATTTTCATCACCGCCGATATGTATATATTCATCAGTAAAAAGTGAAGACATCTCTTTAAAAAATTTATCGAAAAAATTGTATGTCTTTTCTTTCGTAGGATCAAAAGTAGGATCAAATATTCCCCAGTTTCTTTCAATTGAATATGAACCTGGCACACTTGCATATTGGGGATAAGCAGTAAGCCAGCTTGTTGCATGCCCGGGCAAATCAAATTCAGGTATTACTCTTATACCGCGCTCATCAGCATATTTAATTACTTCTTTTATTTGTTGCTGAGTATAGTAATTACCATCAGATCCCAACTCAGTTAATTTTGGAAATGTTTTGCATTCGACTCTAAATCCCTGGTCGTCGCTGAGATGCCAATGAAACACATTCAATTTTACTGCAGCCATTCCGTCGAGATTTCTTTTTATAACTTCAACTGGCATAAAGTGTCTCGCAGCATCAATCATTAATCCACGCCATTGAAAACGCGGTTTATCATTTACATTAATAGTCGGAATAAAATACCCGGAACTATCTGCATCAAGAAGCTGTAGAACTGTTTCAATTCCTCTTATCGCTCCAATATCTGTTTCTGCCGATAAAAGAATTCCATCTTTCGTTACTTCAAGTTTATAAGATTCATCTTCGCCCAGTTTTACTTTTCCTATTCGTTTGGTTTCTATCTTCATTAAAGAAGATTCATCAGTTGTAATTACAAAAGGATTAGTCAGAAATAAACCGGTTCTCTCCTGCAATCTATACAGCATTCGTTTTGCAGCATTAAAAATGCGTTCTCCTTCTTTTCCATCAACCGAAACAGTAAAGGATTTATCGATTCTGAATTTTCCACCGGTTAATTCATATTGATATGGAATTGGCATTAAATTGATCTGCATATTTTTTCCCTGGGGAGAACAATTTACTGTGAAAATAAAAGTCGCAAATGCAAGTATAATGAATGTTTTCATAGCAGATCTTTCAGAAAAAAGAATAGAAATATATCATAGCAAAAATAGCCCAGCCTCACTTAAGTAAAATCATTTTTTTTATTTGTGAGTAATTTCCCAAAGTTAACATATATGTATAAACTCCACTTGCAAGACCGGTCCCATCAAAATTTACTTCATATCTTCCGGGTGCTTTTATTCCATCAACTAATGTAGAAACTTCTCTTCCAAGAGTATCAAAAACTCTGACAGTTACAAACGAAGTTTCCGGTACTATAAAAATAATTTTTGTTGTTGGATTAAAAGGATTAGGATAGTTATCAAACAAACGGAAACCATTGACTTGTTCATTAAAATTAGTTTCAACTGAAGTTACTAATCCTATATTCTTACCGATAGTTTCAAGAAGCGGCTGTCTATTTGAAACAAGATCTTGCCCCAGCGACCAGATCATTATGCCAGCAAGCTGATTTTCTTTTGCATAATCACATTTTATTCTTATTGACATAGTATCATCATAAGTAACAAATTTTGTATGGTCTGTATTTAAGAGATACGGCACCTTTGAAAAGTCATCCCAGTTATATTCCCAGTTACTATTCGATATTCTTGGAGCAACATCACTGTAATTAAGATCAGTAACACTTCCACTAATTGGCTGATACAATCCCGTTGCGTCAAATTCTTTCCCATAAAATGGAACTCCAAGAAGTATTTTATTACCCGGTACCTGTCGTTCAACTTTCAAAAATATAAGACCAAGATCGTCTGCACCATCGCTGCAATTGGATGGCTGATAGATTGGAGCGTTATGACCAGAATGAACGGTCCAACTTCCATGTAAATCATATCCCATCATTGAAAACCAATCTACATAGTCAATCAATTTGCTAAACTCAATATATTGCCCATTATAAGAACCGACACTTACAGCCATAGTAATAAGCCATTCCGGATTTTCCTGGTTAAATCTTTCACGTAATTCTTTCACAAGTTTTGTAAGGTTTTTCCCTTCAGTAATGCTTGCCGGAAATTCCCAGTCTATATCAATTCCATCATAATTTTTGTCTGAAATTAATTGCACGACATTATTTATAAAATTATTTCTTGCTAAAGAATCTGCAGCCATTGGAGCAAATCCATCGCTCTGTCCCCAACCACCAAAAGCAAGAAGAACTTTTTTGCCGGCATTATGTGTTTTACTGGCTAAGTTGTAATTGAACATGCCGGAATAATAATTAATGTTACCGTTACTTTGCGGCCATGCAAATGCATGAACAACACAAGTAAGATTTTCAAATTCGATATCCTGTGGAGGAAGAGTGAAATGTATCCAATCAGGATAATATGCAACAACTGTATTTTGCGCATTTAGAAAATTGCAGGAAATAAAAAGTGCAACTAAAATTAGAAGAAAATTTTTATGTGAAATAAAATTGAAGAAAATTTTCATGGTTCTGAATCTGTTTATAATGAAATTCAAAGAATCCTCAAATCTTAATTAAATGGGCTACCCCAGTCTTGAGATAGCCCGGTTAACAAGCCAAGGAGGAGGCCTATCTTTGAGAATTATTTCAAGAGAATCATTTTCTTCGTCATGAAATTCGCATTCTCTCTTAATGTATAGAAATAAACACCACTTGAAAGTTTGCTCATATCGACTTTAACATCATAACTGCCATTTGCCTTAAACTCATTATTAAGAACGGTCATTACTTCCTGTCCGGTAATGTTGTAAACTTTTAATGTTACATTTCCACTTTCCGGAATACTGAACCTTATTGTTGTGGAAGGATTAAACGGATTCGGATAAGCTTCATAAAGAGCAAATTTATTAGGCGTAACTCCCGGAATTTCCTTTACGTCTACCGCACCAGTAAACCAATTTGGATCACCAATGTATCCACCATCGGTTGCACCTGTTTTAAGTGATGTATTGCTATACTGCATATCTGCAGCTTCAGGAAGCGGCCAATCAGGAACCCAGTTACCCGAACTAAAATCTACATTAGTTAGATTGTAGCCGTAAAGTTCAGTAGTACCTGTACCATTTCTTACAACTGTAAACCAATTTAACAAACCAACATTATCTCCCGTTCCAGGATCCAATACTGCATTGACTGAAGAACCGAAACCAGGATCAACACTCAAATTACCTGATTCAACAAAACCAGGCCATTGAGAGTTATCTGCAAACATACTAACTGTAGAAGGATTCATCCATTCAGCCGTATAAATCGTATCAACAGTAGCTGTATCATTCCATGCTGTGTAAAAAGAAGTTAATGCATTGGACCAATAATAAACGTTATTCTTAACTTCCACATTTCTCAGTAGCTCTGCTGCAGGGTCACCGGCACCTGTAGATGCATGACCAAGAAGGATTGAGGCTGTCGTAGAATCGAGTGGTCCCATGGTTATAATTGACGGCCCAGTATTTGGCGTAAAAGAATCCCACCCGGCAAATTCAGTTTTGTTTTCACCTCCGGCATAGGCATTATAAAATAGATTATCATTGAACTTCGCATTTACCATTCTATCGAGGAAGAAAGGATTTTTAAAAGTGTATACCACATCATTGTGCGAAAACTCATAATAATTTACAATGCCTCCCGTAGCTGCAGTCGCATAACCGCTTACACAAAGCATTGTGTTATCTTTGATCACAATAGAATCTGTAGGAAATGCACCAATGTAATTTTCATTACGAAGTAGCTCACCAACATACCACTGACTTGGTTGAGTCGTCATGTTTCTAAACTTACTGTTGGTAATGTAAAACTTATCCCAGCTTCCGCTATAACCAATTGCAAACTGAGACCAATTTTCAAAAACAACATTATCTGCAATAAATCTAATGTTATCAGATGATATCTGAACCGCCTGACCTGCGCCATAATTAACTGTATTATTAATTGCAACACCTAAGAGATAGAGGTCTTTAAGCATGAATTGATTCCCATCTCCGGTAAACGTAAATAAAATGCCCGGAACCGAACCATCCCCCAGAACATCAGGCTGAATACATGGAGGTCTGCCATCGGAACCAAGTATACCTACAATTGAAACACTGGATTTTGCAGTAACAGTTCCATCAAAAATGTAAGTTGTATCCAACGAAACAAGCTGATAAACGTCATGCGCCTGTTCACCGTTCGATGTTGTGTCACTTCCAATCACAACATCCAGCGTAGGACCGTTTGCATAAACAACAAGTGTACCTCCTGCTGCAAATAATTGATTCGGCAGCGAGATTTAATGCTAAAAAAGTCATTAATAACACTGCTGTATACATCCTTTTCATTTAATTCTCCTTTCTAAGTTATTTAATAATTCCACCTTACTTTTCGCGACCTTTACAAAAGGTCCCTCTCTCCCTCGGTAATTATATTTAAGCATCACTTATTCACCTCCTTTTGTTTATTAAAGATTGACGATGACACTTTGTTAATTAGTTGTTCTATATCCATTATAATTTCCACCTTAAACCGAGCACACCGGTCATACCGTAGTCCTGCTGAGATTGAGGTACGCCACCTCCCTTAATAACACTAATATCATTTGCACTATTTATATTGTTGAGATTCCCGAAGGCTTGTAAATCATACCAAGGTAAATCTTGTTTAACTGCAAGGTCCCATCGTGTGTATGAAGAGGTACTGCTTCTTAACTGCGGCCAATAATTAGGCCCTGTAAAAATATCAGCCTGGTATAGCATTGAAACTCTTATAGAGAAACCTTCAAAATCATAACCAAGCGATAGATTAACAATATTATCGGGTTGATAAAGGAGGCGATCGGTAAACGATGTATCTACGTATTGAATAGAGCGTCCCACTTTTCTCGCATCTGTGTAAGGATATTCAGCATTTGAAGATACATGTGTGTAATTAACATTTAAGACCAATCCGGATAAAACTCCGGGCAAATACCAAAAATGTGTTTGCCAATCAAGTTCAATTCCCCAATCTTCCACTCTGAATGGATCATTAACAAATGTACTAACACCATATGTACCCGTCGGTGTTGAAGCTGCCAAACTTGGTGGATAATACTTTAAAGCATTAGCCCCGCTAACATAAAACGTCCAGGGATAAATCAGATTATCGATTTGCTTGAGAAAACCGCCAACTGTAAATAGTCCTATTGTATTATCATAGAATGACAGATAAATATCATAATTTGTAGATCTTGATGGTTTCAAGTCATAATTATTCCAGCTAATTGTACTGGTAGTTGAAACATCTATTTTGGGAATAATTGCATTATAATCCGGATAGGAAATTGTGTTTGTATATGATAAACGTATATCGAACCAACTTAACGGACTATACCTAAGTGAAATATCTGGCAGCAAGTAATCGTGATTAACTGTGACTGTAGTATCATAATGTAAATATGGTCCACCTGTAGCGGAGGCTGTATTTTGCAAACCACGCGAAGCTATATATGTAGTTTTAAGATTTTGATACCTTACGCCTGGAATAAATGTGATTTGAGAACCAATGTTGAATGTCGCCATTGCATAAAAAGCACTCTGATCTTCATTACCAGAATAATCGTTTGTAGCAGAATTGAAAGCATCACGAAAATAAGCAATGCTGGCTCCTGGATTGGCAGCAATAAAATCTGTTTGAGACTTTATATAATTTGCCAACTCAGAAAGCATACTGTAACTAAGCGGTAATACCATTTTATAATCACCGGCAAGAAATTTACCGTAACTAAAATTAGGATCTAAGAACGGAGCAATTGGTATGCTCGTTGTATTGCTGTATCTTCTTGTAGATGGAAAGTGTGAAGCAATCAGGCTATCAACAAACCTTGCACTTGTAAGACCTAATCCTTGTCCACTTGTTTGATCATAGTCATATAAGCGTTTTTTATATCGATACATCCCTCCAAACTTTATCTTAGCAGAAATTAAATCAGAAATATTCAAACCTTTTTCTAGGTCTATTGATCCTGTAAGAGCACGTTCATTTGAAAAACTATTATTTGTTATAAGACTGCTTAGGTATGTAGAATTAGTATCAATTCTTGCCGTGATGGGAATAAGTTTTGGATTTAAATTTGCTTCATTTAAAAGCGGATTAGACCAGCAGAGGCTTGTTGAAAACCTATAGTCCAATCATCCGGACTCTTATTCTCGGAATACGTATGTGAGAGTTTTATATTCGCATCAAAAATCGGCAGCGTGTATTTTAGATTGAGAGCATTTGTTATGACGCTCAGTGTGCTTTTGGAATAAGCCAGAGTATAATTATTAATATTATTTAGAATATCAAAAGATTCTCCCCGGTTTTGTATCTCAGTATTGCCGGAACTGAAAAAATTCATCAGATTAATTTTGCCATCAGGCAATTTATAATCCATCACGATGGTCGCGTTTATTCTTCGCCTGTCCCTTGGAATATCATTGAGATTTAAAGTTGAGGTTAAATATTGAGTTGTGCTGCTTCCCTGATGATCGTAACTTGCACCTAATTCATTTGATGCCAGGTTCCGTCTTTCAAAATCCAATTGTGCAAAGACTCCAAACTTATCATCAAAAAATCTGTCCTCTACACTTCCAACCACTTTATAATTATTATACTTATTGTAGGCATCCGATAAATTATTATATCCACCCTGTAAAAGGATACTAAATTGTGGCACACCTGGTTTTTCCACCCGGGCTTCACGCAATTCAAAATTAACTACCCCCCCTATAACATTAGCGTCCATGTCGGCTGTAACCGTTTTGGAAACCTCTATACCTTGAAGCATATTTGATGAAATCATACTTAAATCAGTACTTCGATTAAACGGGTCTGATGAAGACATTTGTACTCCATCAATCAAAATCTGGTTATACTTTGGTGCAAGACCTCTGATTACAACAGAATTTCCTTCACCACCACTTCTTAGAATAGATATACCGGGAAGCCTTCCTACAGACTCTGCGGCATTTGCATCAGGCAACTCCTGAATTCTTGCCGACGATACTGCATTTATAATTTGTTGAGATGAAAGTTGTTTATTGATAGCTTCAAGCTGACCTGTTGCCTGACCGGTAACTACAACTGTTTGGCCTTCAATGCTAACCGGCTGGAGACTAAAATTTTGCTCTAATTTTTCAGTGCCTTTAACCTGGATTTCAACCTGAAAAGATTCATAACCTATGTAAGAAGCTTTGATAGTATATGACCCGGGTGGAACATTTCTGATAACATATTTTCCATCAACATCCGTTGCAGATCCCAAACTTGTTCCCAATAGAATTACATTTGCTCCTGGCAGCGATGTATTTACCTGAGCATCTTTTATATATCCCTCGATATCTGAATTTGCGGATATAGAAATATTACACATGAATAAAATTACCAGAATTAGTAACCCCGTTTTAAAAATCAATCTGTTCATTTTATTCTCCTTAATTAATTCCTTAAGTAACTAATTTCTTTTGAAATTAAACTACTAGCACCAAGTACAGCGGACATACCGTTTGCAACCGATGATCTCAGAATTTTTATTTTACCTTTATAACTCTTCAATAAGTTTTTTTCAAAATGCTTGCGGGTAGGTTCAAGAAGTAATTCGCCTGCATCTGCGAATCCGCCAAAAAGTATAATCGCTTCAGGCACAAAACTTATTGCAAGATTAGCAAGAGCATTACCAAGTATTTCCCCTGTATATTGGAAGGCTTTTAATGCAATCGGGTCACCTTTAACGGCGAGCTTATTTATTAATTGACCTGTGATTTCAGAGAAAGGAACTTCGCGTAATTTACTCTCATCATTATACTTTGCCATCAGTTCAAAAACGGTTCTTCGTATTCCGTTTGCCGATGCATAGGTTTCAAGACATCCAACCCTGCCGCAGTTACATTGGCGACCATCAGGTTTAACAATTGTGTGACCAAATTCTCCGGCTAAACCTCCTTCACTATATAAGAGTTTACCATTGATGAAAAATCCGCTGCCTAACCCGGTTCCCAATGTTATCACAATAAAATTTTTTAACCCTTTCCCCAAACCGAATTCATATTCACCAAGTGCTGCCGCATTTGCATCATTCGTGATTGCAATTGGGATGTGAAAGTTTTTTTTCATCATCTCTACAAAGTTTACTTTACCCCAGTTGATATTTGATGGTGCTTCGATAGTTCCATTGAAATGATTAGCCATTGGAGCGGCAATCCCAATTCCAGATAGAATGTATTCGGATGAATAATCTTTATAAGCAGATTTTATTTCTTTAGTAAGTCTTGAAATAAATTTCTCTGCTCCTTCGTTAGAATTTGTTGTCAATGAACTGCTAAAAACACATTTACCTTGTTTATTGATAAACCCGAAGACTGTATTAGTCCCACCTATATCAACGCCGATTGTTATTTTTTGTTTTTCCATTAATAAGTTATAGTATAAAAAAATTCATAAATAGTTTGTTGAACCAACAAATTAAATCAAAGGACTTTATTATTCCTTATTTTTATCATTAGTTAATTAAATAGTGATTTTATAATCATCAAATATTACTTTTATAGCCAGAGTAGCAGCACCCAGCAGACGGGGTCGAACAGACAAAGAAGTGGGTAATATTGATATAATTTTCTTTTTCCCGTAAAAGGTTCTCTGCTTAACTTCCTGAACTATTTGAGGATAAATAACGTCCCAAGCCTGAACAATTCTTCCACCAACAATAATTACATGCGGATCTATAATCTTTATTATATTCGAAATACCTAAACCCAAATAGTACCCGGTTTCAGTTAAAACATTACGGGCTGCTTCGTCATTATTATATGCTGCTTTAATTATATCATCTATGGTAAGGTTAACAATCTTTGCAGAACCATTTTTTTGTTTAATGTACCTGCTGATAGTTGCGCGGTCGGATGCATACTTCTCCCAGCATCCACGGCTGCCGCATGTACATTCTTCTCCCCCTTCGTACAACACCATATGGCCTACTTCCCCCGAAGCATGAAACTCCCCATCAAGAATTTTATTTTCAACAACAATTCCCGAACCTATTCCTGGACCAACTTGGAGAAAAACAAAGTTCGATAAATTAACTTTATGCCCGCCAAACCATAGCTCTGCAAGGGCAGAACATTTCGCATCATTACCTACTGTTAAGATCCTAACATCTGGCCAAAGCTCTTTAATGGTATTACCTATGTTATAATCTTCCCAGCCTAGATTTGGAGCAAAATTAACTATCATATTTTTTGAATCTACAATACCGGCTACACTTATACCGAGCCCTTCCAGCTTTTTTACTTTGAGTTGCCTGCATAGTGAATTCAATTCTCGCTGACACCTATCCAGGAATTCTTCCGGTGTTCCAGGCTTGGAATCGATAAACGAAGCACCTAATACACTTCCATCTATATCGGTGATGGCAAACCTTGTTAAAGCAGCGTCAATAGAAATTGCCCCTACAAGATATCTCCCTAATTTCAATGAAAGGTTTACAGGATTTCGTCCTATATTTGGATCAGAAACTTTCTGTTCGTATACAAGTTCTTCATTTATTAAGTCAGTAACTATACTTGATACGGTGCTTTTGTTAAGGTGTGTTAGTCCTGCAATTTTTGTTCTTGAGATTGGCTGTTTATTTCTAACAATATTCAGAATCATGGATCTATTAATATTCCGGACAACTTTTGCATTTCCACTGATCACATTTTCTGTTTTCATATAATTAAAAACTAGTTAAATAGTTTGTTGTTTAAACCAACTAATTCAATTTATATTTTTATTTTTTAAATGTCAAGCATCCAATTAAAAAAAATCTAAACTTTTATAAATATTTTTTTAGTATATAATATCCACATTATCCCCAGCCATAAAATGACATAGACAATCGCCCATAAAAGTGAGGCATTTATCGGTGCAAAAAATTTCAAAAACAAATTATTAAAGAGAAACGAATTCAGTGGTACATTTCCCTCTCCTGTTGGGATTTTGATAAGATACAGAATGACAGAACCTAACTCTGAAAAGAAAATAAGCAGTGATTGCATTTAATCCATATACCTGAAAAGGTTTTATCCACCATCTGGAATTCCTTACATCGATGAACCAATAACAAATGCCGAGGAAAAGAAGTGCTAATCCACCTGTGTAAAGAACATAAGAACTCGTCCATAAATTCTTATTTATCGGGAACCATCCATTCCACACATAACCGGCAGCCATACAAAAACAACCGGCTACAAACAGCCAAACTGTTTTTGTTATTTTATCTTTATTCGATTTTAACCAAACCCCCGTTAGTATTCCAATTATTGTCGTTGCGATTGATGGAACAGTGCTAAGTATCCCTTCCGGATCCCAAAGTTTACTTTGCTGCCATAAATGTTCACCAAGTAATGTCCTGTCAAGCCAGGCCGTAAGACTGGTTGTTGGTTCGAGGTTGGCATATCCAACTCCCGGAACAGGAACCAGAGCCATTATCATCCAGTAAAGAATAAGTACTTCAGCCCCTGTATAAATTAATATTTTATAATTTTTTGTTTTGAGATATAATATGCTTGTAATGAAATAGACGACTCCAATCCTTTGTAAGACTCCAGGAATTCTTACTGTGTCAAGATTAAACTCACTTCCAAATAAGCCGAATGGAAATGAATGAATGAATATTCCGAGTAAGAAAAGAATAATACTCCTTCTTGTAATTTGTAAGATAATTTTTTTATTGTCCTCACCTTTTTCTATTCTTTTGTCTAAAGCAAAAGGAATTGCAACACCGACTATAAAAAGAAAGAATGGAAATATTATATCAGTAGGTGTGCATCCATTCCATTTTGAATGTTCTAAAGGAGGATAAATTGCATCCCACGTACCAGGATTATTAACCAGTATCATTCCTGCAATTGTAATTCCCCTGAATACATCGAGCGAGAGTAGTCTTTCGGATTTTTCCATTAAATTTTCAAAGCATTTAAAATTTAATTAATGCTTTAATTACATTATCCTGATAATTTGAAACAATGTCAAAAGCTTCACTTGTTTTGTCATAATTGAATCTATGTGTAATCATAAACTCAGGAGAAAGTTTTCCCGATGCGATTAAATCAATTACGGAATCAGTTGATTTATTCTGTCTCCGTACATTTTGTATTGTAATTTCTTTGCGTCTTATTTTACTGATGTTAAAAGATATTCTGTCTTCTTCCGGAATTCCAACTATTAAAAGTGTTCCGCCTGGTCTTAAAATATCAACAGCATTATCAAGGGCTTCCTGTTTGCCGCAGCATTCAAACACGACATCAAATCCATCCAGATTTATTTTTCTTAATTCGGAAACAATATCTTCTTGATCAGGATTTCCGGACCAAACTGCTCCTGCCTTTTTTGTTATACTCAATCTATAATCTAATTTATCAGTTACAAAAATATTTTGGAAATCATGTGCCTGTAATGATAACATAACTCCAAGTCCGATTGGACCTACACCTAAAATAGCAATTGGATTTATTTCTTCAATATTCTTTATAAACTGTGAGGCATAATACCCGATAGTTAAAGGCTCAACCATTGCTGCCATTTCGCCGTTTACATTTTGCGGAACAGGATAACAATTTCTTTCGGGCATAATAATATATTCTGCAAGACAGCCATCTATTTGTCCGGGACAACCTAGAAACTTTTGATTTGTACAAGTATGTTCCCTGCCTGATAAACATTGCTGACATTTATGACATGAAAGTGCAGGCTCAACTGCAACAAGACCACCGGGTTTTACACTCGAAACTTTTTTGCCAACTTCCTCGACAATTGCAGAACATTCGTGTCCAATAGTAAAAGGAAAATCAATTACCTGGTCGCCAATTTTTCCTTCTTTGTAATAATGAATATCCGAGCCACAAACTCCTACAGTATCAATTTTAAGAAGCACATCTTCATCGTTGATTATTTGAGGCTTTGGGGCATCAACAAGTTCAAACTTTTTTATTCCTGTAAGATTAACTTTCTTCATTATTACTTCCTTTTATCTGTCAAACTGAGCTTGTCGAAGTATAACAAATCAATCTTCGACAGGCTCAGACTGACAAATTAAGATGTCATTCTCACGAAAGTGGGAATCTTCTATTATTTGGATTCCCGTTTTCACGGGAATGACAAAAGACTTTCTCTCACGTCAACAGTCTGCATTCCTGCTTTTGTTGCTGCTTCCAATCCCGGGTCCCCATCTTCAAAAACCAAACAAAATTCCGGTGATACATTTAGACTTTTAGAGGCAGCTAGAAAAATATCCGGTGCAGGTTTTGGTTTAAACGGATCGTTTGCTGTTAATATTGTTTTGAACAAATTAAATATCCCAACAATTTCTAATTCTTTATGAACAATATCTCTGACACTTCCTGAAACAACAGCAAGAGGTAGTTTTCCAAAATACTCTTTTGCGATTTTTGTAATTGGTTCTATCGGTTTTATTGAATTAATGTTCTTAAAATAAAAATCGTGTTTTTTATTAACAGTATTTTCGGGATCAAGATTTGTATTAAATTTTTTATTGTAAGATTCAATTATCTCCAACTCTTTCATTCCTTTCAGAGAAAAGAGATAATCACAATCAAATTTTTCATTGAAGAACCTGAACGCTTCTTCCCACGCTTTCATATGAAGCGGCATAGAATCAACGAGAGTTCCATCGCAATCGAAGACTAATGCTTTTATATTATTATCGATTGAAATACTTTTCACAAAATTAGATTTGTATTAATTTGTAAAATTAGTGATGTGCTTAAATTGTGCAAACTTACAAAAAGAACTAAAAAATTAATCAGGTATAATATACTTCATTCCATTTCAATTCTTTTTTGAATTCTGAGATTTTCGTCGAGTCATCAATTAACAGAAATTCTATTCCGCACATTTCAGCAAAGTCTTCGAGATATTCAGAAGTTAAAGCCTGGCTAAAACCTGTATGATGGGCACCGCCGGCAAGAATCCACGCGTGAGCAGCAATTTCTAAATTCGGTTTGGGAACCCACAATACTCTTGCAACAGGTAATTTAGGAAGAGGTTTATCTGGAGGGACAGCAGTTACTTCATTAACTATCATCCGAAATCTGTTTCCCATATCTATCAATGTTGCATTTATAGCTGGTCCCTTAGGAGTGTTAAAAACTAAACGAGGCGGATCAGCTTTACCGCCGATAGATAATGGATGAATTTCAAGTTTTGGTTTTCCTTCAGCAATTGACTCGCAAATCTCCAGCATATGCGCACCGAGAACTTTATTTTGTTTAGGATCAAAGTGACAAGTATAATCTTCCATAAAAGAAGTACCGCCTTTTAATCCTGAAGCCATCACTTTCATAGCACGAACAAGTGCAGAAGTTTTCCAATCACCTTCGGCACCAAAGCCATAACCGTCTGTCATTAATCTTTGTACCGGAAGTCCCGGCAATTGTACAAGTCCGTGAAGATTTTCAAATGTATCAGTAAATCCTTTAAAGTTACCCTCTTTTAAGAAACTTCTTAATCCAATTTCAATTTTTGCAGTTTCAATTAATGACTGACGTTTCTCTCCATTTTTCTTTTAAAGAAGGAACCAGAGAATATTTATTTTCATATTCATCAAGAAGTTTATTTACCTGGGAATTAGTTGAAGCATTAACATATTTTACAAGATCGCCAAGTCCATATCCATTCACGGAATAACCAAATTTCATTTGTGCTTCAACTTTATCACCCTCAGTAACTGCAACTTCTCTCATATTATCACCGAAGCGTGCAAACTTAGCTCCCTGTAAATCGAATTTTGCACAAGCAGCTCTTGACCAAATTGCTAATTTTTCATGAACTTTTTTATCCTGCCAGTGTCCAACTATTACTTTACGCGGTTTGTTCATTCGTGAACAAATAAATCCAAATTCTCTATCACCATGTGCAGATTGATTAAGATTCATAAAATCCATATCGATACTGTCCCACGGAATATCGCGATTAAATTGTGTATGAAGATGTACAAAAGGTTTTGTTAAAACTTTTAATCCTGATATCCACATTTTTGCAGGAGAAAAAGTGTGCATCCACAAAATTAAACCAATACACTTTGGAGAATTATTCGCTTCAAGACAAACATTATAAATTGAATCCGGAGTTGTTACAAGAGATTTAAAAATAATTTTAACCGGAATTTTATCTGAGCCGGATAAACCTTTTACAATCTCTCTGGAATTTTTCTCAACTTGCTTTAAGGTTTTTTCACCATAAAGATGCTGGCTTCCGGTAATGAACCATACCTCATATTTCTTTAAGTCAATCATTTTTTCTTACCAGGTTTAGTTTGTCCATAATATGCATTTGGACCATGCTTACGCATATAATGCTTGTTAATAATATGTTTTGGTAAAACTTTTAATTTAGGATTAAGCTGCAAAGAAACAGAAGCCATTTCTGCAACACGTTCGAGTATAAGATTATTTTTTACAGATTCAGCAGGAGAACTTCCCCACGTAAACGGAGCGTGACCTGCGAGAAGAACTCCGGGTGTTGCAACCGGATCGAAATTTTTAAATCGCTCGACAATTATTTTTCCCGTGTTCAGTTCATAAGCTTCTTCAACTTCCTTCTTTGTTAAGAAACGAGTCACAGGAATTGTTCCGTAAAAATGATCTGCATGCGTTGTACCGTAGCAAGGAATTTCTTTACAAGCTTGTGCAAATATTGTAGCATAAGTGCTATGGCTATGAGTAATTCCTCCAATGGTTCTAAAGTTCTTGTAAAGTTCGATGTGAGTTGGAGTATCGGAAGACGGTCTTAATTTTCCTTCGACTATTTTTCCATTCAGATCGAGAACGACCATATCCTTAATTTTTAGTTTATCGTAGTCAACACCGCTAGGTTTAATTACAATAAGATTTTTTTTCCGATCTATTCCGCTAACGTTACCCCAGGTTAATGTAACTAAATTATATTTTACTAAATCCTGGTTGGCTTTGAGAACTTTTTGTTTTAAATCTTCAAGCATAATTTATTCTAAGTTATGTCGAGCTGAACTTGTTTCAGCTTCTCATATATTAATAAAAAGGATTCCGAAACAAGTTCGGAATGACAATAGGAAAATTCTACTATTTCTCTTTACGAACCTGATCGCGAATATCTAGTAATTCTTTCATAACATTATACATATTTCCATTCCAATCCTTTGTTCCAAAACCATCATGCAATTGTTTGTAAATCTTGTACAACTTCTTGTATACCAAATGATTTTGTTCGTTTGGTTCATAAGTTTTACTGGTGCCTGTCATAACTTTCTGAGCCTGCAGAACATTCTCAAATCCACCTGCTTCTTTACCGGCAGATACAGCACCGAACATTGCAGCACCTAATGCAGGTGTTTGTTCACTCTTGGAAATTTTCATCGGTCGCCCGGTAACATCAGCATAAAGCTGCATTATCAAAGGACTTTTAATTGCAAGACCACCGCAATTTATAACTTCATTAATTTCCACACCATTTTCTTCAATTCTATCTATAATAGCAAGTGCGCCAAATGCTGTCGCCTCAATTAAACTTCGATAAATTTCATGCGGCTGCGTGTGAAGAGTTTGTCCAAGAAGAAGCCCTGTTAAGCGAACATCAACTAAAATTGTGCGGTTGCCATTGTTCCAATCGAGTGACATCAAACCTGTTTCTCCTGGCTTTAATCCGGAAGCTGCTTTTTCCAGGTTTGAAAATTTTTCGTCCTGAGTTTTTCCATATTTTTCAGAAACAAGATTATTAATAAACCATAAAAAAATATCGCCAACCGCAGATTGTCCTGCTTCAATTCCAAAATATCCTTTCATAACTGATTCATTAACTATTCCGCAAACTCCCGGAATGTCTGCTAGACTTTTATCATTTGGAGAAATCATTATATCACATGTACTTGTTCCCAAAATCTTTAACAAGAGTTCCGGTTTTTATTCCTGCACCAACCGCTCCCATGTGTGCATCAAAAGCTCCAACCGCAACTGAAACATTTGTAGTGAGTCCTAACTTATCAGCCCACTCCTTAGAAAGATATCCAACTCTTTCTTCAGCAGAATAAGCTTTGTTTGTAATTCTTTTTCTTAATTCTCCCAAACCGGGAGAAAGTTTATTCAAGAAATTCTGAATCAGGTAAACCTCCCCATTGGTTATTGTACATTGCTTTATGTCCCGCAGCACAAATGCTTCTTTTAAGATTGTCTGGCTTTGTATCTCCAACTAATATTGCAGGAATCCAATCACATATTTCTACAAAACTATATGCAGAATTAAAAACTTCTTTATTCTCTTTACTGCAATGAAGTATTTTACTCCAGAACCATTCGGACGAATAAACTCCCCCGATCTTTGCTAAATATTCAGGATGTTCTTTAGCAGCTAACTCAGTTATTTGTTTGGCTTCCCCATGACTCGTATGATCTTTCCACAACCAAACCATTGCGGAAAGATTATCTTTAAATTTTTCATGGAAACAAAGTGGAGTTCCTTCTTTATCAACAGGCATTGGACTGCTTCCTGTCGTATCTACTCCGATCCCAATTATTTTATCTGGCGAGAAATTTTTATCTGCAGCTTTTGCTTTCTGTATCGCTTCTTTAATTGTTATTTCTATTCCAAGAATATAATCGGCAGGATTCTGGCGTGCTAAATTCGGATTGTGTTGATCAACAATTACTCCGTTATCGCCTGAAGGATAATTAAAAACATGTGTAGAAAGTTCATTGCCGTTCTCAATATCAACTATTAGAGAACGGCATGAATTAGTTCCATAGTCAAGACCAACAGCGTATTTGCTCATCTATTATCAACATATTTTCATTGATGACTTTTAATAATAAATTTTTCAACCAGAGAAATAAATATAAATTCCTAATATTATAAGACACAGTATTACTGATGCAATTACATCTCTCGCATCCCAACTCTTGCGTGATTCATCTTTATGAGCAGCGGTAGTAGTTGCAAAAGTTAAACCTTCAAGCTTTTCATAAACAGGCTCTTCTGTTAAGTAACTAACTCCAACCATAACAATTATACACACTACAAAAATCAACAAACTGTAATATTGGAAGAAGATGTTATTAACAATCCATAAAAATGATCCCTGCGTATAAGAAAATCCTGTTGACATTTTAACAGGAGTATCGACAGCAAGCCTGAATAAACCCAAAATAAATCCGACGACTAAAGCAGACATACAACCTTTTGCATTTAATCTTTTCCAAAATACACCCAGGAAAAATACAACAAAGATTGGAGGAGCAAGATAAGATTGCACGCCTTGCAAATAATCATAAAGACCTTTACCTCCCTGGATAACAGGTATCCACAACAAACCAATAAGTACCATAACAGTGGTTGCAACTCTTCCCATCCAAACAAGGCGATGTTGTGATGCCTGAGGACGAATTCTTGAATAGAAATCCATAGTAAATAAAGTTGAGGAAGCGTTAAATACTCCTGCAAGAGAACTCATCAGAGCGGCCAGGAGACCGGCAACAACAATTCCTCTTACACCTACTGGTAAAACATAAGCAACCAAAAGCGGAAACGCCTTTTGGGCATTATCTCTTATTAACTCACCATTACTTCCGAAAAGTTCGTGTTGTATTTGAGGGACAACTCCATTTTTAGCAATTGCAAAACAAATAAGACCAGGTATGATAAAAATGAAAACTGGAAGCAACTTTAAGAATCCTGCAGCAATCGAACCACGTCTTGCCTCGGTCTCATCCTTAGCGCTTAAAGCACGCTGAACGATATACTGGTCAGTTGTCCAATACCACAAACCAATAATAGGAGCGCAGAACAACATTCCTATCCAAGGGTAATTTGAATTAAAATACCACGCCATTTTTCCGGCTTCTTTTACAGGCGCCCAGCTACTTTCAACTCCTGCGGGTACAAGAGGTTTCCAAAGGTTTAGCATCTCAGAACCAACAGTATCACGCAACACACCCCAACCACCTAAAGCCTGCAAACCAAAATAAGTTACTAAAATAGAACCGACAATAAGAATTATAGTTTGTAAAGCTTCTGTGTAGGCTACTGCGCGCATACCACCAAGTATCGTATATAAACCTGTTAGAACAATTACCAGTATAGAACCAACCCAAAAACTATCAAGACCCATGAATGACATATCGGGTAGTAAAACACTGAATACAATTCCGCCTGCAAAAATTCCTACGGCTATTTTTGTTAGGACATAGGCTACTAATGATATCAAAGAGAGCAAGGTACGGTTACCGGGAGAAAATCGTCTCTCCAGAAATTCAGGCATTGTAAAAACTTTTGAACGCATATAAAAGGGAACCATCACCCAGCCAAGTACAAGCAAACACCAGGCGTGAAGTTCGTAATGTGCCAGGGCTACGCCGTCAGTTGCACCCGAACCGGCTAATCCAACAAGATGTTCAGAACCAATATTGGATGCAAATATAGATGCACCGACTATGAACCAACCCAGATGTCTGCCAGCAAGAAAGTAATCTGTCGAAGTGTCTTCACGTTTTTTAATAACCCACCAGGCTAATCCGAGGATTATACCAAAGTACCCAGCTATTATTACCCAGTCAATCGGAGTTAAAGTGCTCATTATCTACCCTCAGCTATAAATATTATTAAATATTGTTATGTCTATTTAACAGAAAACTTATAAATAGTTGTTTGCTTATAAACCTTTCCCGGCCTTAAAGTAACCGAAGGGAAATTAGGTTTATTTGGAGAATCCGGATAATGTTGTGCTTCTAAACAAAGTGCACCCCTATGTATATATACAGCCCCTCCCTTCCCCTTAACCATTCCATTCAGAAAATTTCCCGAATAAAATTGCAAACCGGGTTGATCTGTAAGAACTTCCATAAATCTTCCGCTTGTTGAATCATAGACGCTTGCAACCTTTCTTACTACGCCTGGCTTATAATTATTTAAAACCCAGTTGTGATCGTACCCTCTTCCATATTTTAATTGCTGGTAATCATCATTTATACGCGATCCAATTGCTGTAGGTTTGCGAAAATCCATTGGTGTATCTTTTACAGGACTAATCTCACCTGTCGGAATTAAAGTATTGTCTACAGGGGTGAATGAATCGGCATCAATAAATAATTTCTCATCATAAACAGCTTTATTAAAATCTCCTGATAAATTAAAATATGAATGATGTGTCGGATTTAGAATAGTCGGTTTATCGGTTGTACCTTCATAATCTATCCTTAGTTCATTGTTATTTGTTAGAGTATATGTAACTGAAACTTTAACTGTTCCTGGATATCCTTCGTCACCATCAGGACTAACAAATGAAAGCTTTACTGCAGGTCCCAACTTACTTTTAATTTCTTTCGCGGTCCACACTGCTTTGAAGAAACCGGTTTTTCCGCCATGAAGATGGTTAACTCCATCATTTAGAGTTAATTGATATTGCTTTCCATCAAGAGTAAATTTTCCTTTGCCAATACGATTGCCATACCTTCCTACAATAGCACCAAAATAGGAGTTATCATTAACGTAACCCTTTAAAAGAATCGTATCCCGTTACAATATCAGCAAAATTACCCTGTCTATCAGGCATAGTTAAAGAAACTAACCTGGCTCCATAATTAATTACTTTTGCCTGGGCTCCTTTTTCGTTAGTCAAAGTGTAGATGTCAATTTCTTTTCCATCTACCTGCCCATATTTTTCTTTAACAACTGAGCTTTCTTTGTTACTTTTTGCGTTGCAGTCAGTTACAATAAGGAAGAACAAAAGAAATGTTAAGATATGTTTGTAGTTCATTTTTACTCCAATTCGGATTTGACTTATAAATCTGAGTGCAAAATATATAATTCTTTTTACTTAATAGAAAATTTATAAATAGTCGTTTGTTTATAAATCTCTCCGGGTCTCAATACGGTCGAAGGGAACTCCGGTCTGTTAGGTGAATCCGGAAAATGCTGTGCTTCCAGGCAAAGTCCCGTTCTGCTTTTATATGTTATTCCATTTTTCCCTTTAACTCCTTCAAGAAAATTACCGGAGTAAAACTGCAACCCTGGTTGGTCTGTAAAGACTTCTAAAAATCTCCCTGATAGAGAATCATAAACTGAAGCTACCTTTTTAACAGTCGAAGTCATAATTATTCAACACAAAGTTACAATCATATCCGCTTGCATCTTTCAATGGTTCAAAATTCTTATTAATATTTAAACCAATTGTATGTGGAAAAGTAAAATCCATCGGGGTATTTTTAACTTCAACTATTTCGCCTGTTGGAATACATTCCTTATCGACAAGTGTAAATTTATCAGCATTTATTCGTAACTCATGATCTAATATTGTTTTGGAGAAATCTCCTGTGAGATTAAAATAAGAATGATGTGTGGGATTTAGAATTGTCGGTTTGTCTGTTTTTCCTTCATAATTTATAACAAGATCATTTTCTTCAGTAAGAGTATAAATAACAGTAATAGAAACAGTTCCCGGGTATCCTTCTTCCCCATCTTTACTGATATAAGTAAGTTTAAGAGAGGCTCCCGGTTCATTTACAAAAGGCTCTGCATGCCAAACGACTTTAAAAAATCCGTTTTTACCTCCGTGCAAATGATTTTTCCCATTATTAATTACAAGGTTGTATTCTTTTCCATCAAGACTAAATTTGCCGTTCCCAATTCGATTTCCATATCTTCCGACAATAGCTCCGAAGAATGAGTTATCATTTACATAACCGTTCAAAGAATCATATCCTAAAACTACATCTTCAAATTTCCCTTTCTTATTTTTAACAAATAAATTTTTTACAATTGCTCCATAATTTATAATCTGGATCTCAGTTCCAGCTTCATTCTTAAGTGAAAAGAGAAAAATCTCTTTACCGTCAGGAAGTTTTCCAAACAATGTTTTTTCAATCATTTTTTAGTTCCCGGATTGTTAGAAGTGAATAGAAGGTATGAAATTTTCAACTTATTCTCACAGTTTAATAGCATTATTTCATTTTTTAGCCTATGTAATTTATAGTTTTCATTTCTTAATAGCATTAATATCGTACAAAATATTTTTTGAACTGCATTTTTAATTCTCAATTTGCAAAATATAAAATTTGTTGTAATTAAAAATTTTTATATGTATGTTATTAGCTGAATGGGGGGTCTCTCCCCATTTAAAAGGTTTAGGTAGAATACTCTTTAAATATTTTTTAACTAAAAAATCAGCCTATCTTTTTATGGTCAAAACACTAGGCCATGTATTAATAGCTATAGGGGTAGTTGTAATTGTGGGGTGGGTAGTTGAAGTATCCTTTCTTAAAAGTATTTTCCCAGGTTTAGCGACAATGAAGTTTAACACGGCATTATGTTTTTCTCTCGCCGGAGTAGGAATTGCATCTTACAATAAAAACTACGAAAAAAAATACATTTCTTTAACCACAACTGTGGGAGTCCTTATTTTTTTGATTAGCGCCATTTCCTTGTCTGAGTATATTTTTAAAATGAATGTTGGTATTGATGAGTTAATAGTCAAAGACGATATAATAAAATTAGACTTGGCTCCACCAGGGAGAATGTCTCCTGCTACAGCATTTTGTTTTATATTAACAGGTTTGTCCTTTCTATTTATCTTCTTCAGGAAAAACTCTCCATTTCTGATTTCAGCATCTTTTATACTCGTGCTTTCTCTTTTTGATATAGTTGGATATTTATATAATTACGATCAGTTGTATGATATTTTTGCATTCTCAAGCATGGCAATTCATACTTCTATTGCATTTTCAATATTTTCAATTGGAATTATAGCTGCTAAACCTCCCCAGGAAATAATTGAAATATTAAAAAGTAATTATCCCGGTGTAGTAATGACACGCCGCTTATTAATACCTGTCATCGGTTCTACCATACTAATGGGCGGAATAGTAATTGCTATAGTAGAAAATAATTTTGTCGGTTATGACATAGGAATAACAATATTGGTTGCATTTATATTAATTCTCTCCATTTTAGCGTGTTGGCATAGTGCCCATTTACTAAATAATACCTATGCTACTCTCCAAACATTGAATCGTTCATTAGACAAACGTGTGATTGAAAGAACCAAAGAACTTGAATCATTTACGTATTCAGTTTCTCATGATTTACGAGCGCCACTCAGAGCTATAAGTGGCTACGCTAAAATGCTGGAACAGGATTACAATAAAATTATGGATAAAGAAGGAAACCGTTTGCTTAGTATAATCCAGGATGGCGCAAAGACTATGGGATTACTAATAGAAGATCTGCTTGCTTTATCAAAGTTGGGAAGACAAGTATTAAGAAAATCAAATGTGGATATGACTCAGTTGGTAAATTCCGCTCTTCAGGAAATAAACAATACTGTAAGTCATAAAGCTGAAGTTAGAATCAATAACCTGCAATCTGTAATAGCAGATTATTCTTTATTAACACGTGTGGTAACAAATTTACTCTCAAACGCAATAAAATATTCTTCAAAAGTTGAAAATCCTGTTATTGAAGTGAGATCTAAAATCGAAGATGAAGAGGTTATATATTCCGTAAAAGATAATGGTGCAGGATTCGATATGAAATATGCTGATAAGTTATTCGGTGTCTTTCAACGGCTGCATTCCGAAAATGAATTTGAAGGAATCGGAGTAGGGCTTGCAATTGTAAGCTTAATTATAAAAAAACATGATGGGAAAGTATGGGCAGATGGGAAAGTAAATGAAGGGGCAACATTTTATTTTAGTTTACCAAGTCAAATTGTAAATTAACTATCTGAATAAATAAAAGGATAAAAAATATATGGAAAACGAAGAAATAGAAATTCTACTTGTAGAAGATAATATGAATGATGCTGAGCTTGCTATTCATTCCCTTAAGAAGCACAAGCTCACAAATAATATGATTCACTTAAAAGATGGCGCAGAGGCACTTGATTTTATTTTTTGTACAGGGCAATATGAAAACAGGGATATCAATAATAAACCAAAGGTGATTTTACTTGATTTGAAAATGCCAAAGATTAGTGGAATTGAAGTATTAAAAAAAATAAAAGAAAATGAGATTACGAAAAAGATACCTGTTGTTATACTTACTTCATCAAGAGAAGACCCGGATATACATACCTGTTATGAATTGGGAGCTAATAGTTATATAGTAAAGCCGATAGATTTTAGCAATTTTCAAAAAACTGTTACGGATCTAGGATTATATTGGCTGCTCCTTAACGTTGCAATTAAGTGATAATGGTATGAACAAACCCTTAAAAATTTTACATCTTGAAGATGTATCCCTAGATGCTGAGCTGGTTAGGCATGAACTAACAAAAGGAAAAATCCAGTTTGACGCACTTGTTGTTGATAATAAGGAAGATTTTATAAATGCACTTAGAGAATTTTCACCCGATATAATTTTATCTGACCATAATCTTCCATCCTTAAATTCTATTGATGCACTCAAGATTATAAAAGATGAAGGATTAAAAATTCCGGTAATTCTTGTTACTGCTGCTATGTCTGAAGAATTTGCAGTTGATGTGATGAAGGGTGGAGCTGTTGACTACGTTTTAAAAGACAGGCTGCAACGCTTGCCAACTGCAATAAAAAGTGCGATGGAAAAATTCCGGTTAGCAACGGAACGGGAAAAATTTATTGAAAAAATTATTAAGAATGAATCTTTTTTAAATGAAACAGAAAGTTTAGCGCATATTGGAAGCTGGGAATCAGATTTAGTGAACGGTATTACTTACTGGTCAGACGAAACTTATAGAATCTTTGGATATGAGCCGAAAGAAATCAGTCCATCATTTGAAAACATGATAAAGGCGGTACACACTGATGATAAAGAATATGCAAAAAGAATGACTGCCGATGTATTGATAGGTTTAGAATCCCGAAAATTTAATTTCAGGGTTGTCTGGAAGGATGGTTCAATAAGACATATACGCTCCGAACTTTTGATAGAAAGAAATGAAGAAGGATCTCCTATAAAAATTACCGGCTTCAACCAGGATGTTACGGAAACCCGCTTAGCAGTTGAGGAGCTACAATCATCTCGTGAGCAGTTAAGAGCACTTGCCGGTTATCTTCAAAATATAAGAGAGCAGGAAAGAACAGCAATAGCCAGGGAAATTCATGACGAACTTGGACAGGTTCTTACTTCTTTAAAAATGAACCTTACAATGCTGGGCAAATCAATATCTTCTAATGAAACAATACCAAATCGAAAAGAGCTTCAGGATGAAATAGATTCAATGAAACAGGTTATTGACGGTAGTATTAAAAGAATAAAAAAGATTATCACGGAGCTAAGATCAGAGGTACTTGATAATCTTGGATTAATACCAGCGATTGAATGGCATATAGGTGAGCTTATTAAATCAAGCGGCATAGAAATTAATCTTAATAACCTCTGGGGAGAGGCAGAATTAAATAAAGATATTTCTATAGCGGTTTACCGGATTCTACAGGAAGCATTAACTAACGTCGGGCGACATTCCAAAGCAACTAAAGTAAATGTCCTAATTGAAAAAGATGGAAATAATTTTAGAATGGAAATTCAGGATAACGGAATAGGTATTAAACGAGAGCCTTCAAAAGGCTCAAAAAGTTTTGGTGTTTTAGGAATGAGAGAAAGAGCTATTATCTTAGGAGGAAATTTTAAAATAGAAAATTGCGAACCCGGTACAAAAGTAATTGTTAATATTCCCCTCAAAGATATAGTAATTAAAGATTCAGCATAACAGTAAAAGCCGAACCTTCTCCTTTTTTACTTCTTACAAAAATTTCCCCATTAAGTAGTTCGATATACTTTTTAGTTAATGCTAACCCCAATCCGTTACCTTCATATTTTCTTGAATATCCTGAAGATTCCTGTGTAAAAGGTTTAAATAAATTGGGGATATATTCCTCAGCTATGCCGTTTCCAGTATCAATAATTTCTATATACAATTTTTTATTTTCATCATTATAAATATGAATATCAATTTCGCCTTTATCCGTATATTTTATAGAGTTGTCAACTAGGTTACTGATAATCTGATCCATCAGGTACTCGTCGGTATTTACTTTTTCTTTTTTAAGATCATAACGGATATTAACTTTTAGTTGCTTATTCTCTATTCCTTTTTCCTGTCTTCCTACAATATTCTCAACAATATTTTTAAGGTTAACATCTCTTTTGGAAATTGAAAATGTTCCTGTGCTGACCGTTGCCATATTAAGTATAAGTTCCATTGTACGAATCAGCCTATTTCCTGCTTCTTCCGTGCTGTTCAATATTGATCTCATTTCATCGTTAAAACCATCTTTCATTTCTTCATCAATTAATTTTGAAAGATTAGTTAAAGTATTTAAGGGCGTCCTCACTTCGTGCGACATTTGTGCAAGGAATTCAGTTTTAAGCTTATCGGATTCTTCAGCACGTTTCTTTGCTTCTATTAATTCCTGTTGCGCTAATTTTCTTTCAGTTATATCTTCAATGGTTCCTTCATAATATAGAACTTCAGCATTGTCCTCTTTTATGGCTGTAGAGTTTTCAAGAATATAAATCGGTTTTCCTTCCTTATTTATCCAAGTTGTTTCAAAACCAATAACTTCCCCATCACGATCCATTATTTCCTTAAACTTATCTCTTTCATCCTGATTAATAAAACCTTCTGTTTTTAAATCTCTTTTCCTTAATTCTTCAAGAGAAGAAAAACCAAGAATCTTTATTAGTGCAGGATTTGCTACAATAACTTCCCCGTCCGGTGTGCTTCTATATATACCTACAGGAGAGTTCATAAATAAATTCCTAAAACGGTCCTCACTTTCTTCCAGCGCGTTCTGAATCACTTTCTTTTCTAACCGTTCATTACGTTCATTAATTGCACGCTCTATAGCCGGAACGAGTTTTACTAATTTATCTTTCAGGATATAATCAGTTGCTCCTTTTTTAAGCAGTGCTACTGCAAGCTCTTCCCCAATGGTTCCGGTAACGAATATGATTGGGATCTCGTGAGATTTATTTCGAACTAAGTTTATAATTTCAAACCCATCCTTAAATGAAGGTAAATTAAAATCACATAGCAAAATGTCATAATTCTCTTTTTCAAATTCATGTAAAAAATCGTTTTTATTAGAAACCCACTTAATTTCATAATCAATGAGATCACCATTGATATGATTTTGTATTAGCTCTGCATCAAGAGGATTATCTTCTACATGAAGTATTTTTAATAGCTTACTCATTCCGACCCATTTTTGTGAGAAAAATTAAATATCCCGGTTAAAGCGGAGGTTCATTAATTAAGGTCCAGAATATTCCAATTTGTTTAATAGTGTCGACAAATTTTTCGAAGCTCACCGGTTTAACTACATAAGCGTTAACACCAAGTCTATAACTTTCAACAAGATCTTTTTCTTCTCGTGATGAAGTGAGCATTACAATTGGAATACCTTTCAGGTTTTCATCAGTTTTTATTTGTTTTACAACCTGCATCCCGTCAAGTTTAGGCATTTTAAGATCGAGAAATATTACAACAGGATTTCCCGGTTCCCTATTACTGAATTTGCCGCCACGATATAAGTAATCTAATGCCTCAGCTCCGTCATTAACGTGCTCTATGTCGAGGTTATACCCTTCAAGAGCCAGAAGCATAAGTTCCGTATCTTTAGGGTTATCTTCAGCAAGTAAAATTTTTTTAGAATCTTTCATCTTTTGCACACATAATAATTAATAGATATAGTTCATTGTAATGGTAACGAAAAAAAGAACGTCGTTTCCTCTCCTTCCTTACTGTTAGCCCAAACATCGCCTCCGTGCTTTTCTATTATTTTTTTAACAGTAGCCAGACCAATTCCGGTTCCGGGAAAATCTCTTAATGCATGCAAACGCTGAAAAACTCCGAACAATTTATCATAATATTTCATATCAAATCCCACACCATTATCTTTAACAAAAATCATAATTTTATTGCTCTGTTTTAACGAACCTATTGTAATTTCCGGTTTGTTTTTCTTGGATGTAAATTTGACGGCATTTGAAATTAAATTTACGAGCACTACCCTGATTAAAGGATAATCTCCGGTTACTTCAGGTAATTCTTCTGTTTTCCACTCGACATTTTTTTCAGCGTCTTGTTTTATTTCCCGCACAATCTCCTGAATCATATTATTAAGATTTATTTTGGATTTGCTGTACTCCTGATTTTGCTGTCCTTGAGAAAGAGAGGAGGTCTTCAATTAAATTCCCCATTTCTCTAGAAGAATCTTTAATAAGATTAAAATACCTGAGATTTTTTTCATCAAGGTTTTCAGTAATATTTTGTTGAAGTATATCGAGGAAACCGTTAATATGTCTTAGAGGTGCTCTCAGATCATGAGAAACTGTATAACTGAATGCTTCGAGTTCTTTATTCACAGCTTTGAGTTTTACATTTAGCATCTCTGTCTCTTCTTCAGCTACCTGGCGGACAAAAAGTTCTTTCCTTATTATGAAATACATAAAAGAGAAAATAATAAGAACTATCAGTATGAGGCTTGAAAAAGTGATGATTGTGTACTCAAAATTCGATTCCTTTTACCAGATACAATTTTTCAAGTTCAGCTTGCTCATAACTTTCTACTTTATTGATAACGCTTTTTATATTATCCATTATCCTTTCCCCATTTCCTATTGCAATAATTTCCTGCCTGTTTTGGCTTTCCCCTTCTTTTTGTAGTGCAATTAGTTGTTTATCAAGCTTTAATCTTTCTTCTAAATACATTTGAAGCGTATCGACATAATTTCTTACAAACTTATTGCTCTTAAGCAGCAACCGGAGATTATTTAGTTTTGACTGAACACTATCAATTGAATGTAACCGTCTCTCAATGAATATATCGTTACCGGTTATTAAAAAGCCCCTGATCCCGAGGATAATATCTTTAATGTGGGAAACGCTGATTTCAAATTCACTTAAAGTTTTATGTTTTTCTTCTATTTTTTCTGTCGTATTAATAAACCTAATACTGCTGTTAAACGATACTATACTTATTACAATTATTGCAGCGAATGCTAAACCGAACCCTCCCCATATTTTTTTATATAGCGGTACAGCTTCATTTAATTCTTTTAAACTTTTTAGTATAGTTGTTTCATCTGACAACGTTAACAAAAGAATACTGCCTCCAAAAAAAAGAAAAGACGCCGCAGTATTAATTGCCATTGGAATGTAACTTCCAACATATATAATTGATTTTCCCAGCAGGTATCCCAATAAGAAAAATAGTCCCAGCGAGACAACAACTATAGCAGAAGCCATACTTACATGTTCAAAAAGTTGATGCCTGGATCTTATAGTTGGAAAAAAAGTGGCTATTGCGGAAAGTAAAAAAGCTACGGCAGTGTAAAAAGACATTTCCCCAATCGGAATCCCTGCAATTTTTCCTTCTTTAAATTCGAAGAATAAAAAGTCAATATTTGAGCTAATTAAACCGGAAAACTCAAGCAAATAAATAATGGATAATATAATTACAATAGAAGTACCGGTTCTTGCAATAACATTTTTGAAAGACAATTTTCCAGATAAGAATAAAATCGAGATGCTTAGAATGATAAAAAGCAGAGCTGTGTTTGGAGCCATAGGAACAAATTCGCTGCTTATTCCCTTCAGGAAATCTGTTCCGGTAAACCACCCAATAAAAGCGGAGGCACTTACTATAAATACAATACCTGAACTAATATTTATTAAATTTTTAACACTAGTTTTTAGCATTATGACTAAAACAGTTTTTTATTTTCTAGTAAAGTACCCATAGCCATCATTTAACTTAAGAGTAAATAATTTACAAAACAAAACCTTTCGTTTGTAACAGAATTCTGTAATTAGTGTTAAAATTTTTGTAAAATAAAATATAGGTATACAGATCCTCATAGAGGATCAATAAATATTTTTTTTATAAAACTATTGAGATAATTGGGCTAAAACTCCTAAAGGTAAGAAGATAAAAAGAACCCCACACTTTCGTGCAGGGTTCTTTATGAAGAAATTAGAAATCAACAGCGACTGAGAAGCGTACGGAACGACCTAAGATAGGGCGACCATTTGCCGCTGAAGGATCACGGGGATCACCTTCGGTTAAGCCGTGTGAGTCACCTAAGTTATCACCGCTAACATTAAATGTTATACCGCTTGTTGTAGCAACAGAAACACCAAGATCAAGTTTGGTGAATGAATCTAACTGGAAATTATTGTCCCTACTGTCCCAGCGTTTTCCGATATATCTGAATGCGCCATATATGGAAGCAGAAACACTATGAGTTATCGGGAAGTCATAGCTTGGTGCTGCACGGAATTGGAAATCGGGCTGACGCCAGATTTTGTTTCCAACTGTTTGAGGAGCCAGTGCAGCTTCCGTTATTTTTCCACTCTGGAAAGTTCCAACAAGATTAAGTCTGAAATTATGTACATTTAATCCTCCGTCAACTTCAACTCCAAATGTTCTTGTTTTCAAAAGAGCAGAAGCTCTGGCTGATAATACGTCTCCATCAAACTGTTCAACCATATTTAAGAAACCGGTAATAAACAAACTATAGATTCCATGGTCTACTTTAACTCCCGCTTCAAACTGGTTGAATAAATTAGGATCTACTGTACCATTAACGCCTACAATATTTCCACCGTCTTTGCTAATCGTTCCGCTTTTCAGGTTATAAACATTACTTCTTACGTCATCGAAATTAGGAAATAATGAACCCTTGGAAGCGCGTCCGAAAACACCGACTATATCATTTATTTCATAATTGAGAGCACCTGTTGCCGCCCAATCATATCCTTTCAGACCGGCGACCAGGTCTGTATTACCATCTATATTTTGATCAAATGTAAAATTAAGATGGAAGAAATCATAACGGGCACCAAGGTCCAATCTTAATTTATCTGTTAATTGCCAGGAATCGCCGGCATAAACTGCAGCCATTCTTGCATCTCCCGATTCATTAATATTGAAACCGGGACCACCCGGGGCAGCTTCTTTAATTATACCGCCATTTTCAACATTCTGAACCGTCACATCATTTCCAAGAGTCCAGAAATCTATTGAACTCCAGAACGCCTGGTATGAACCAAGGGTGATTTTATGTTTTTCAACAGTTTTTGTTAAGCTTATATCATTTGTAAGGGACTCAAGCTGTTTTTCAACAACCCAATATCCATACTTCTGTACATAACCTGATGTTATGGTTTTACCATCATTAGTATGCAATGCAGAAACTCCAAGAGATGACATTAAGCTTGCTGCAGTCATAGGACCACCATCCGGTACGAATCCCAGAGTATTAGCATCTCCATTTGTGTATGAAACATTATCGCGTGCAGTCCAGTCTGAACCGAGATCATAATTAAAGTTCAAACCGGTTACAATTCCTTTCCATCCACGTCCGTTTGAGAAATCAAACTCGGAGCTATCTCCTGCTGCATTTATTCTTAAAGATCTGAAACGAGTAGCATTTCCAAGCTGTGCAAATGTACCTTCATTGTTACCAGTACTTAAAGCCATAGGCAGTATCCATTGACCATGGTCATTTGTTAGTCTTGCGAATCCATTTACAACGCCCTTATCAAAAACTTTTGTAAGCTGCAGTGTAAACTGTGCACCTCTTTCAGAATTAAATTGAGTGTTTCTTATTCCAGGTGAAGTTCTGAAATAACCACCAGCCATATAATAAAGCTTATCTGCAATAGGACCACTTACGACAGCATCAAATCTTTGTACGCTGTAATCGGAAGTAGTGTACTTAACTCTTCCTTCTGTTTGCTCTGTTCCCTGTTTCAGGTTAAAGTTTGTGGTTAAACCTGATTCTCCATTAGAAAATACTGAGCTTGGTCCGCCTCTCAGAGCTTCAGTTGATGCAACAGTTTCATCAATACGGAATATACTGCTTTGCTCAAAGAATGAGAGTGTTTCAGTTCCGTAAATAGGAGCACCGTTTATCGACATAGTTACAAAAGGCGCATCTCCCGAAGAAGGTAAACCTCTTACGAAAATGTTTGCACCTGCTACTCCACCTGAACTTTCAGACCAAACACCTGGAACTAAATCTAAAGCCGCAGCAGTACTTGGGGGTGATAGTTGTTCCATAGCACGAGGAGAAATAGTAGTAATTGCAAAACTTGCATCTTTCTTCTTTATTCCCGCTCCACCGGCTGTACCGGTAATCACCACGTTCTGCATTTGCAAAACATCTCCCTCTAAAGTAGCGTTTTGCTCAAGCTCTGATCCGCTCGCTATAGCAATACCGAAGTTTTGTGTTTTATAACCTACCGCACTTACAATAAGAGTGTAACTGCCGGCAGGTATTTTTGTGATAGAGTAATTACCACTAACGTCAGTAGCCGCACCAATGTTAGTGCCTTTTATGAACACATTAGCGCCAATTACGGCTTCGCCCTGGGAATCTGTCACTTTTCCCTTCATTGACCCCTGGGCAAATGCAGTATCACAAAGTAGAATAATTGTTATTACAAACATGAAAGTTCGCAATAACAGAACAGTGAATTTGTTATACATATTACCTCCAATATATATTATTTGATAAGCCGGAAGTATTGAGAAGATATCCGGATTTTATCCATAGCTATGTTTTAGAACTTACAACATGTTCAGACTAATATTGTTATCCTAAAATTTTGACTTCGACGATTTTTATGATGTGAATAGTATGTACAATTCACTTGTACTTTGGGTTCTGATAAGGATTTAATCGGATTTTTATATTTACTGAAACTGTCCAACACAAAATCAATTTAAGTATATAACATTTAATACTCAAGTTTATAGATCACATGCTCATATTATTTTGCTATTAGATAAGTTTATACATCTTTTTGTTTCATTACTGTAAAAAATTTAATATCTTAAAAATTACTTACATATAAAATTTAACCTTCCGAGGTACAATGCAGAACTTTAAAGTAAAGTTGTCACTCTATATAAATTATTTTGTAATAGGATTGATGCTCAACAGTGTGGGCATAGTAATATTACAGGTGATAATTCATTATAATGTTAGTGAAAGTGGCGCGAGTGTTCTCGAAGCTTTTAAAGACTTGTCCATCGCAATATTTTCTTTCCTGCTGGCTTCCTACATTCCAAAGTATGGTTATAAAAAATCAATGTTAACTGCATTGCTTGTTGTAACTGCAGCTTCGCTGGGTATGAGATTCTTCGACGGCTTCTTAATGACTAAAATACTTTTTGCTGCAACAGGTTTTAGCTTTGGGTTAATTAAAGTCTCTGCATATTCAACAGTAGGATTGATTACCGAAAACGCAGATGAGCATGCAAGTGTTATGAGTGTGCTTGAAGGAATTTTCCAGGTAGGAGTTCTTTCCGGCTATTGGATTTTTGGATTCTTTATTGGAGATGGCAACCCCGGTTCTGAAGGCTGGTTAAATACATACTGGGTGCTCGCAGTTCTTTGCCTTATTGCATTTTTCAATTTGCTTACTGTTAAATTAGATGAAAGTGAAGTTCAAAGTAAAGAAAAGAAATTCTCAATTGTTCATGAATTTGTAGAAATGCTTGCATTAATCCGTTTTCCTCTTGTGCTTGTTTTTATCTTCAGCGCATTCCTTTACGTACTTATCGAACAAAGTATTCAAACCTGGCTGCCGACATTTAACAAGAGTATCCTTCAGCTCCCTAATGCAATCAGTGTTCAGATAGTCAGTATTTTTGCCGGCGCAATTGCATTCGGCAGAATTGCAAGCGGCTACTTTATCAAAAAGTTTTCCTGGATGAAAGTCCTTACTACTGCTATAATTTGTGCAATGCTACTTGTCGTATTGGTTCTTCCAATTACAAGAGGCATTGAAGTTGGTTCAATAAATAGCTGGACAGATGTTCCTTTAGCAGGATTTTTACTCCCGATGATCGGACTTTTTCTTGGTCCGGTTTATCCAGCATTAAATTCTTCTATTCTTAGTATTCTTCCCAAACACAGGCAAAGTGCAATGAGCGGACTAATAGTTATCTTCTCCGCTCTCGGTGGAACAACAGGTTCTTTAATAACGGGATATATCTTCGGTCACTTTAGCGGACAGACAGCTTTTTATTTTTCTCTTATTCCAATGGGAATTTTGTTTACCGTACTCTTTTTCTACAGTAATATCAGGAAGAAATTCAGGTTCGAGGAATTTTAAAATGATTTTGCATAAGAAAGATTTTATACAATTATCCGGCGAACTTTATACTGCAGTACAATCTTCCGGGATATTCAAAGACTCAAAAACTTTTGTCGATTCAATTCCTAAAAATGATCCCGAATTAATAAGCGAGCTTTACAATAATGAAAAGGCTAAACAAAATTTTAACTTAAAAATTTTTGTACTATCTCATTTCAATATTCCATCAGAGCTTGAAGAAAAAATCAATCTCCCCGAAAAAAGAAGTATGAAAGAGCATATAAAAATTTTGTGGGATATTCTCAAAAGAGATGCCCTTTCAGATGTAAATAAAAATAGTACTTTGATTCCGATTCCAAAACCGTATATAATTCCCGGCGGAAGATTCAGAGAGATTTATTATTGGGACAGCTATTTCACTATGCACGGTCTTCTTGCCTGATGGCGAAATAGAAACTGTTGAAAATATGATTGATAACTTTTCTTATTTAATTGATGAAATAGGTTTTATTCCGAACGGCAACAGAGTTTATTATTTATCAAGATCACAACCACCTTTTTTTGCAGCGATGATAGATCTTAGTCTGCAGATTTAAGAATGATTACAACTGGGGGATAAAATATTTACCTCAGCTTGAAAAAGAATATCAATTCTGGTGCGGTGATGATGATAAGAACATTTCAAGTAATCATATTGTTAAGCCCAACGATGGAAATAAATTAAACAGGTATTTTGATCCGGAAGGATTACCAAGGGAAGAATCATATTTTGAAGACATTCAAACAGTAAAAAATTTATCAGATGAAGATAAAATAAATCTGCACAAAAATATTAGAGCTGCCTGTGAATCCGGCTGGGATTTTTCAAGCAGGTGGTTTAAAGATGGGAATAATCTTACAACCTGTGTGGCTTCGGATATTCTTCCGGTTGATCTTAATAGTCTTATATATTTTGAAGAAAGTTTGATTTCAAGACTAAACGATTTGAAGCGAGACAAAAACAAATCACAGAAGTTTTCTGAATTAGCAAAAACAAGGAAAGAATTGATTAATAAAATCTTCTGGGATGAAAAAGAAAAATTTTATTTTGATTACAACTGGAAAGATCAAAAAAGAACAAGTGTTTATTCTCTTGCTGCTTGCTATCCACTTTATTTTAATATTGCAGAAAAGGAAATGGCAGAATATGTAAGAGAAAAAATTGAAATGGATTTCCTCAGAGACGGAGGAGTTTTAACAACATTAAACTTTACCGGTCAACAGTGGGATGCACCGAATGGCTGGGCTCCACTTCAATGGATTGCAATTAAAGGTCTACGGAATTATGGATTTAATGAACTTGCCAGACAAAATTAAAAAAAGATGGCTGGCTTTAAATGAAAAAGTATTTGATCGAACAGGAAAAATGTTTGAAAAGTATAATGTTGATGATATTTCCTTACACGCCGGCGGTGGTGAATACCCATTGCAGGACGGCTTCGGATGGACAAATGGAATTGCGAGTGCGCTGTTAAATAATCTTGATGAAAAAGTCTTTTAGACTATCTTGTTAAAATTGTGGGCCCAGATGGACTTGAACCACCGACCCGCTGATTATGAGTCAGCTGCTCTAACCAACTGAGCTATGGGCCCTGAAAAAATGATTTCAAAAATAATATTTATGCCTTGCTAATGCAACCTGAAAAAATCAATTTAGTTTTGCTGAGCAAGTTCTTTTAATATTCCTTTAAGTAAAGAATAAAATTTCCCAACGGTTTCAATATTTACTCTTTCATCCGGTGAATGTGCACCCATAATTGTAGGTCCGAATGAAATCATATCAAGACCGGGATTTTTCCCTTCGAGTATTCCACATTCAAGTCCTGCGTGAATGGCTTTAATCTCAGGTTCTTTTTTAAATAGATCTTCAAAAACATTCCTAGATATTTTTAAAATCTTAGAATCCATATTCGGACTCCAGCCGGGATAACCATCAGTCTTTTCAATTTCAGCTCCTGCAAGGGAAAAGATTGAATGTACACTTTGAGCAATATATTTTTTTGCACTTTCGATAGAACTTCGCTGGCTCGTCCCTATTATTACTTTATCGCCTTCGGTCTTAATACTTGCCAGGTTAGTAGATGTTTCAACGAGATCAGAAATATCCTGGCTGATCATAATAATACCGTGAGGTAATGCAAATAAAATATTAAGTATTTTATCAGAAAATTTCCTTGTAAAAACTTTTGAGGAGCTTTGATCCGCTTTCATCAAATTTATTTTTACTCCACTATCGGAATGTTTGTATTCATTTACCAGAGTTTTTTCAACATCTTTTATAACTTTTTCAATATCCTTTATATCAGAATCTTTAAGAAATATAATTGCCTCAGCTTCTCTTGGAATTGCATTTCTTAAACTACCGCCTTCAACTTTGCCTATCCTGTAATCGAATTTACCAATATGTGCCAAAGCTCTTGTAAGGATTTTAATTCCGTTTGCTCTTCCGCGATTAATATCGAGACCGGAGTGTCCGCCTTTCAAACCTGTAGCCATTAATTCATAAGCTGTAAAACCTGATGGTGCATTTTCAAATTCGATATTAAAAGTTCCGAGAGTATCTACTCCACCTGCACATCCCACGTAAAAAGTTCCATCTTCTTCTGAATCTAAGTTGAGAAGAATCTCTCCGGAAATAAATCCCTTTTCCACTTTTGTTGCACCAGTTAATCCTGTCTCTTCATCAATAGTTAATAATATTTCAACCGGTCCATGAACCACTTCTTTATCGGTAATAACCGAGAGTGCGGCAGCAACACCAATTCCGTTGTCACTTCCAAGAGTAGTTCCTTTTGCTTTTATCCATCCATCATCTCTTACAATAGTTATTGGGTCATTATCAAAATCATGTTTGGTTTCTTTATTTTTTTCACAAACCATATCAACGTGTCCCTGTAGAATAACAGTGGCTGAGTTTTCATAGCCTTTTGTTGCCGGAATTGATGCAACAATATTTCCAACTTCATCTTCTTTTAAATGATATGTTTAATCCTTTGAATAAATTTCGTATATGAGCCAGTATCTTTCCCTCTTTTTTACTTGGTCTCGGAACTTGTGTAATCTCATAAAATCTTTGCCAGAGAATAGAAGGCTCTAATCCTTTAATTACTTCTGATGACATAAATACTCCATTAATACTCTAAAATTTAGTCTACAAATATAAAAAAATTAGAAGTTGGATTGAACCAAAAAATGGGGGAACATTAATCAGTAATTTATTGTTTTAATTATCAGATACGGCTTCACTTTGTTTTGCAGCAATCCTTGCATTCTTTCTTTGCATATCTGTTAAATATCTTTTCCTGACCCTGATATTCCCTGGAGTTATTTCAACATATTCGTCATCTGTTATCCATTCGATAGCCTGTTCAAGAGTGTGGATAATTGGCGGCTCAAGCCTGATTGCTTCATCTGCTCCGGAAGAACGCATATTTGATAACTGTTTGGTCTTTGTAACATTAACATGCATATCGTTATTACGTGAGTTTTCCCCTATAACCATTCCTTCATAAACTTTTGTCCCGGGTTCGATAAAAAACACCGATCTTTCCTGAAGCTTATACATAGCATAGGCTGAGGCAGTACCCGCTTCCATTGCGACAAGAGCACCTCTTTGCCTGTGAGTAATTTCCCCTTTGTAAGGTTCATAACCGTTAAAGTTGTGATGCAAAATCCCATTGCCTTTTGTATCAGTCATAAACTCAGATCTATATCCGATTAATCCTCTGGCTGGAACAAGAAATTCGAGTCTTGTATTATCTTTATAGGTAAGCATATTCTTCATCTCCCCTTTTCTCTTACCAAGCTTCTCGATCACAGTACCCACAAATTCTTCAGGCACATCAATAATAACATGTTCAATCGGCTCTGAAAGAACATCAATTATCTTTTTGAAAATTACTTCAGGTCTACTAACCTGCATTTCATAACCTTCTCTTCTCATATTTTCAATTAATATTGCAAGATGCAATTCTCCCCTTCCACTTACCCTGAAAATGTCAGGTGAGTCAGTCATTTCAACTCGGAGACTAACATTTGATTTCAATTCTTTTGAAAGTCTTTCACTAATGTTTCTTGTTGTAACATATTTTCCTTCCAGTCCTGCAAAAGGAGAATTGTTGACCATAAAATTCATTGTAATTGTCGGCTCATCGATTGCAGCAAAAGGAAGAGCCTCCGGTTTTTCAGGACTAGCGAATGTATCTCCAATATCGACATCCTCAAAACCTGCAATTGAGCCAATATCACCAGCACTTAGCTCATCAACTTCAACTCTTTTAATATTTTCGAAGGAGTACATTTTTGAAACTTTAGAATTAATCTTCTTTCCTTCGCGCGTAATAAGAACTATGTTCTCTCCGGTTTTTATCACTCCACTGTGAATTCTTCCTATACCAATTCTTCCGAGATAGTCATTATAATCAATTGCAGAGATAAGCATTTGAAACGGAGAGTTTATATCGGCTGTCGGTACAGGAACATGTTTAATTATATTATCGAGAAGCGGAATCAAAGAAGTGCTTTCATCTTTAAGATCTGATTTAGCAATTCCCTGTTTTGCAATAGCATAAACAAAGGGAAAATCAAGCTGTTCTTCCGAAGCGCCAAGAGAAATGAAAAGATCAAAGACTTCATTTAAGACTTCATTCGGGCGTGCATCTTTTCTATCTATTTTATTAATAACAACGATTGGTTTTAATCCTAAGTCGAGAGATTTCTTTAATACAAATTTTGTTTGAGGAAGTGGTCCTTCTGCAGCATCAACTAATAAAAGAACTCCGTTCACCATCTTTAAGGTTCTTTCAACTTCGCCACCAAAATCGGCATGACCAGGAGTATCAATTATATTAATTTTTATTCCTTTATAAGTAATACTCAGATTTTTTGCGAGTATTGTAATTCCTCTTTCTTTTTCAAGAGCATTCGAATCCATTACTCTTTTTTCAACCTGCTGATTCAATCGAAAAGCCCCTGTTTGTTTTAATAAATGATCAACAAGAGTAGTTTTGCCGTGGTCAACGTGCGCAATTATTGCAATGTTCCTGATATGGTCTAAAATAAATTTCACTTGTGCTTTCTTAATAAAAAAATTAGTTACTAATATACCAACAATAAGGCTATTCTTACAAAGTAATTCGGATGGACTATTTAAGAAATGATCTGAGTATTAAGTGCGATTTCTTCAAGAACTGAAGATACTTTAAGACAATCTTTAATTGAACCGTTAAATACTATTGCTTTTCCTTTTACATGAACTTCAAAGGCAAAAGAACGCGCCTGACCAAAATTACATTTAGTTGCTTTAATTAACTGATCAATAACTTCTTCGAAAGTATGCCAAGTATCATTGTAAAGAACTACACGGTTTTCTGTTCCGATAGTTACTTCTTCCTCTTCTATTATTTCTATATTAGGATTTTGTTCAGTTAATTCTTCCATAATGATTAAATTAAAAAATAAAATCTTAAATAAAAACAAGTTGGTGATGAAAACAGGTTACTTTAAGCCGGTTTGATTTTACTACAGTTATTCATATATTTTTCGAAAATAAATGAAGATTTAATTGGAGGTCCGATGAATATAGCAGTTTGTGTCTGTCACGTACCGGACACTGCTACAAAAGTAAAAATTGGTGATGATAACAAAACTATCAACCAGGCAGGAGTAACATATATTATTAATCCCTATGATGAATTTGCCGTTGAAGAAGCTTTAAAGTGGAAGGAAAAAGCAGGCGGTGATAGTAAAGTTACAATCTTAAGTGTTGGTGGAGATAGCAATAAAGAAACTATAAGAAAAGCTTTTGCTATGGGTGCCGATGAAGGAATTCTTTTAAAAGATGATAATTCAAGAGATTCAATGGGCATTGCAAAAGCACTTTCAGAAGAAATAAAATCTCATAAGTTTGATATAGTTTTTTGTGGAAAACAATCAGTTGACTATGACGCAGGAGCTGTTCCGCAAATACTGGCAGAATATCTCAGTTATTCATGTGCAACTGTAGTTGTTGATTTGAAATTAGATGGAAACAAAGTGATTGCAGAAAGAGAAGTCGAAGGTGGAAGAGAAGTTGTTGAACTTGAACTTCCTACAGTTATCGGTGCTCAAAAAGGTTTGAATGAACCGCGTTATGCTTCATTAAAAGGAATTATGTCTGCAAAGAAAAAAACTATTGAAGAAAAACCTGCTGCTCAGACAGATAATCTTACTGAAATAATTAAGATGCAGACTCCACCTGCAAAACAACCGGGTAGAATTTTAGGGACAGATGCTTCAGCCGTGCCTGAACTTGTCAGGTTATTAAGAGAAGAAGCAAAGGTTATATAGATATGGCAAAAAAAATATTAGCAATTCTCGAACAAAGAGAAGGTAAATTAAAAAAACCTTCTTTTGAAGTTGTTTCTACTGCTGTTAAAATAGCTTCAGAATTAAATCTTGAAATTGAAGCTGTTGCAATCGGAAATGAAATAACAAATCTTAATGAGACCGGAGATTATGGAATAAAGAATGTCACTCACTTAAAAAGTGATAAGCTTCAGAATTATTCATCTTCAGGTTACTCTGAAGTTATAACAAACTTTGCTAAAGAAATTGATGCTGAATATTTGCTCATTGGCAAACACTGCTTTGGGTAAAGATCTTGCGCCCTATATTGCTGCTAAACTAAATGCAGGTTTAATTGTCGATGCTGTAAATATTGATACTTCATCAGGAGAAATAATTGCAACACGTCCTGTTTATGCAGGTAAAGCATTAATTGATGTGAAGTTTAAAAGTGAGAAAAAAGTATTGACAATTCGTCCAAATGTTTTCAAAGCTGTAGCTAAAGATAAAGCTGAACCTGAAATAATTGTTAAAAAAGTCGAACCTACTGATTTAAAATCCAAAGTTATTGATTTTAAAAAGTCGGAAAGTAAACTTGATGTTGCTGAAGCGGACATAATTGTTTCCGGAGGAAGAGGTTTAAAAGCGCCTGAAAATTTCAAACTAGTAGAGGAATTAGCAGAGGCTTTAGGTGGTGCTGTGGGAGCATCCAGAGCAGTAGTTGATGCAGGTTGGCGCCCTCACCGGGAGCAAGTTGGACAAACGGGCAAAACAGTATCGCCAAGTCTTGTATATTGCCTGCGGAATTTCGGGTGCAATTCAGCATCTTGCAGGAATGTCATCTGCAAAGTATATTGTAGCTATTAATAAAGATAAAGATGCACCTATTTTTAATATTGCAGATTATGGAATCGCAGGGGATGTTTTTGAAGTAGTTCCGGTTTTAACTGAGGAAATAAAAAAGATTAAATCATAATGAGTTAGGAGATTTTCTTTGCAAAAAATTCAATGTGAAATTTTAGGTCTATCATCAAGCCCATCAACCGGAGGAGCTTATGCAATTTTGCTTAAAGAAGTTAATGGAAACAGGAGACTTCCGATTATTATTGGTGCCTTTGAAGCTCAGGCTATCGCATTGGAGATTGAAGGAATTAAACCGCCTAGACCATCTGACTCATGATTTACTAAAGCAGATTACCGACAATCTGGGAGCAACTATAATCGAAGTAGTTATTGATGATCTCCGGGAAAATACTTTTTATGCTAAAATTATATTTGAAGTTTCCGCTCTTACTAATGAGATTGACGCGCGTCCAAGTGATGCAATAGCTCTTGCAGTAAGAGCACAGGCGCCTATTTATGTTGCGGAATCTGTTATGGAAGTTGCCGCTTTTGTTCCTTCAGAAGAAGGGGAAACTGAAGAAGAAGATGAAAAGGAAGAAAAAGACGAAAAAGTTCCCCACACTAAAGAAGCTAAGCTTGCTGTTCTTCAAAATAAATTAAGAGAAGCTATAGATGCGGAAGAGTATGAAAGGGCTGCAAAAATAAGAGACGATATACAAAGATTGACAAGCAACAATTAGGATCAATTAAAAACACTTTTACCTATTTCACATTCCAAGCATTTTGTCTTGGAACAGTAAGTTCTGAAAAGTTCAATCATCCCCTGGTATAAAATACTTCGCTTGTGAGCATTGTTTAACATCAAAGTAGAAGATACTTCCTGAACGAGGTTATTGTCACAATTCTGGTAATAATTTATATATAGATTCAATACTTTCTTAGATAATTCTTTTTTGTCAAACATTTCGAAATAAACCGATGCAAAAGGAAGAATAACATTTACAATAATTTCATCTGCTCTGGATAACCCAATAAAATATTTAGTCTCCGTTCTGATTTGCTGTCCAAAATTATAATAGCTTTTCCAATACCCTTTGCTTTTTACAATGATATTTGTTCTTAAATCTCTTGATTATTTTACTATCTGGTTTATTAAACTCATTAATTATTTTTGCTACAAGATCATCCTTTATCATTCTATAAATCAGTTCCGCACCACCGGCAATTCTTAGTGTCGGAAAATTAGAAGGTCTGTGTTTATAAAAATGCCAATCTTCTGTATTAAGTATTTCTCCATCGTACTGAGTTTTAATAACATTCCAGCATTCTTTTAGATTCTTTACATACTCCAGTGATCCTTCTGATCTTCGAATGAATCGGAATCCGGAATTATACCTGCAATATGAAAAAGAATAGATTCAATAAACAATGGGAAATTTTCGTTCTCAGAGAATTTCTTTATAAAAGATAATTCTGCGTAAGTTGCGAGTTTTAAGAATTCCTTTTTATTATTTGAATATCCGAGTGCTTCAAAAACCTGTTCGTAAAAAAGCTGTTTCCACAAATCCGCTTCCTTAAAATCATCGAAAGTAAATGTTCTTTTGTAAAAATCTTCATTAAGCTCATATTTAATTACTGGCTCTTTTAGATTTAATTCTCTAAGATATTTCAGCTCTTTTAATCGTTCAATAATTCTTTCTCGCTTCCTCTTAAATCTTAATATCCCAAGTTCAAATATAAAATCAAGTTTTTTCTTTTTATCCATTTCATCATTTATTTCAACGCAAGGCATTTTATTAATTCTGTCTTTCCTTTCAGATTGAATAGCATCCTGAACTTTTGTCCTAATATCTTTCTCCAAAAAATCACCGAGCGGCAACGAAAGAACTTTTCTTCCTTCCTGCGTATATACAAATGAATGTCCTGAATCATTATTGAGAGCAGCATGAAGAATAACACTGTTGTATCTTTTATTTAGATTGTGCCCATGGTTTTTCCAGTCCGAATAGCTGGTGTCAATCTCAACATCACCATTGTAAGTTATATTTCCAATTTTAATTCTTACATTTCTAAAATCAGGACCACCAAGCTCTGTATTTTGCTGACCTGTATCCAAAACATTTATCCTGTCTCCATCTTTGGTTACAAGCTCATTTTCAAAGCGCTGGTCTTTCCAGATTTCATAAAGGAACTTTTCATAGACTTTAATATTCTTTTCCATATAAACCTCGCTTAGAAAAACCGAAGATTTGATCTCACCCTTGAGTAGACGATTGAAAGGTGATTGCTTCTTTTGCCCATTGCAGAACTTCCTCTCAATTCAAGCAATTAAAACTTATAGTTATTAAAATAAGGAATAAATCAAAAAGAAGTGAAATTATTTTGAAAGAAGTTTTTTTACGGTATGATTTAATTGGATGATTTCCTCAGCGGCTGCTTCTGCAAAACGGGCTGTATTATCTTTATAGATTATTCCACGGCTTATATTAACTAAGCAAATTCAATTTTTTCTGCTTAATAAAAAGATTCATAACTTCTTCAAAATTACCTCCTTGTGCACCGACACCGGGAAGTAAAACAGGCAAGCTATTAAATTCTATTATGTTTTCCTGAAGTTCTTTTAAGTTAGTTGCGCCGAACACAATTCCACAATTATTTTTTTCATTCCACTGTTTTACTTTCTCAATCACTTTCTGGAAAATATATTTTCCATCTTTTAACTGAAGTTTTTCAAAATCGTTTGCACCGGGATTAGAAGTTAAAGCAAGAATAAAAATCAGCTTATCGGAATATTCAAGAAAAGGTTTAACAGAATCTTCTCCCATATAAGCATTAATGGTAATAGCATCAAATTCAAAATAATCAAAAAGAGATTCAGCGTAATATTTAGAAGTATTTCCTATATCCCCTCTCTTTGCATCTCCTATTTTTAAAATATCATCAGGAATAAGTTCTACAGTTTTTTTTAGAATATCCATACCTTCAGAACCGAATTTTTCATAAAAAGCAAAGTTGATTTTATATGCTGCTGCAAACTCGGATGTTGCATCAATTATACTTTTGTTAAAATTGAGTATTGAGTTTTTATCTTTTTGGAAATGCTGCGGAAACTTTTGCGGATCGGTATCTAATCCTACACAAATAAATTTATCTTCTTTATTTTTGTTTTTAAGTTTGAGGAAAGCATTCATCATCTGTATAAGAAATATAATAAAACTTTATTAAACTGTTTTAAGTGTAACTTTTTCTTGTCCGGTAAATGTTTGCTGCAATTCCCAACATAAAAACATTTACGAGAAGGGAGCTACCTCCATAACTAACAAATGGAAGAGGAATTCCTATAACAGGTAAAATCCCAATCGTCATTCCAATATTTACAACAAAGTGAATAAAATAAACTGAAAGAATCCCGATTAAGACTAAACTTAAAAATTCATCTTTAGCTGCAGAAGCGATTTTCAATAATCTTAAAAAAAGGAATAGGAATAATGCTATTACTATAACACTTCCAATAAAACCAAATTCTTCCCCGACAACACAATAAATAAAATCTGTCCACTGTTCAGGAATATATTGCAATTGTGTTTGATTACCTGCAAGAAATCCTTTACCAAAAAGTCCCCCGGAACCAATTGCAACTTTTGCCTGGATAGCATTATATCCCGCTCCAAGAGGATCTGCCATGGGATCAAGAAAGGATTGTATTCTTCTTTGCTGATGAGGACTAAGAATTGAGTAAGCATAATCTACCAAAAAGCCGGCACCAAGATTTAAAGCGAAAATTGATCCACTGAAAAAAACATTTTTCTTGAATATAAAAAGTGTTATAGCAATTAAAACTAAAGCAGCGATAAAATAATAAACTCCGAATAAAGCAGACACAGCAACAAATCCGGGAGATAAGACAACAAATAAGCTAAAGAGACTTATTCCTTTCCAGAATATTAATGCTAATATCATTCCGCCAAAAACAATTGCAGTTCCCAAGTCAGGCTCAAGTAAAATAAGTGCAATAGGAATGAACCCGATAGAAATTGCGAGAAATATATCGAGGAAAGAATCTATGTTTGCGTTTCTTCTGCTTAGAAAAGCAGAAAGCCCAAGTATAGTTCCAATCTTTGCAACTTCCGAGGGTTGAAAACCAAACGGACCAACATCAAACCAGCTTTTAGCCCCCGATACTTGTCTTCCTAAAACAATAACAGCAACTAACAACAGCAATGAAAAAAGATACATAGGTATTGCTGCATATCGAAATGTATTGGTAGGTAAAGAATATGTTATAAAGAATATAACAATCCCACCGATAGCCCAGATTAGTTGTTTTTCAAAATTGTTGCCTGCGGAAGGATTATTTAAAGTTGAACTGTATATTGCCAGAAGACCAATGGCAATCAAAAGAAAACATGGAACAAACAACCCGAAATCAAATTTGTCATTTAGTTTATAATCAATTCTCATTCAGAGCGCCAATTAATTGATTGCTGATTTCTGGAACTGTTTTTAATTCTTTTTTCAGCTTATCTTTTTGCAGATATGCTTCGATCATTTTTTTTGCTATTGGAGCAGCATAAGTAGCCCCGAAACCTACATTCTCAATAACAACGGCTATTGCAATTTTGGGATTATCAAATGGGGCAAAACAAATGAACAAAGCGTGATCTTTACCATGTGGGTTTTGTGCAGTACCGGTTTTACCGGCAATCATTAAATCATTCATTCTGATACCAGTTGCAGTTCCTGCTCCATTAACAACAAGGAACATACCTTGCTTAACAATATCGAAAGCTTCCTTTTTTACACCGGTAGTAATTTCTTTAAACTTAAAAGGAACAAGCTGTTTGGTCTTATCATCAATATATCCTTTTACTAAATGCGGCACATAAGATTTTCCGTCATTAGCAATGAGCGAAACATACTGAGCTAACTGCAGCGGCGTTACACTTACTTCACCCTGACCGATACCTAAACTCGCCATAATGCTTCTTGGCCAATTTGGTCCATATATTTTTTCATAATATTTGGAGTCTGGTATCAATCCTGCAGTTTCTTCTCCTATATCAATCCCGGTCTTTTTACTAAACCCGAATCTTCTTGCATACGCAGCCCAGTTATCGAGCCCTATCCTATAAATCAAATTATAGAAGAAAGTATTACAGGATTTTTCTATGGCATGAACAACATTTAAAGAACCGTGAGGACCACCATGACATTTGAAATATCTTCCGTATGTAAATCCTCCGTTACAATAAATTGTTGTTTCAGTAGTTATGATACCCATGTCGAGTGCAGCTAACGCAGAAAGCAATTTAAAAGTTGAACCGGGAGGCTTTACCGACATTGTTGCCCTGTTAAATAATGGTTTTTCAGGATCCTGATAAAGCTTATTCAAAAAATCTCTCGACGTTACATACGAAAATTTATTCAGATCATATTCGGGCGCGCTTACCATTGCAAGTATTTCCCCCGTGCTTGGTTCTATTGCAACAGCCGCACCTTTCAAGCCTCGAAGCTCTTCCTCAGCAATTCTTTGTACATCGGCATCAATGGTAAGTAGTAAATCATGTCCTTTTTTTGATGGTAAATCTTCGGTCCCATCTTTAAACTTTCCTATTTCTCTTCTTCTTGAATTAACAAGCACATAATCATAGCCTTTTGTGCCCCTTAAAAATTTTTCATATGTTTTCTCAAGACCGTTATTGCCTACATAATCACCGGGTTTATAGTAATCATCTTTCTCCAGCTGATCGGGAGAAATCTCTTTATCATATCCAAAAGTATGAGACATCATTATTCCCGCAGGATATCCTCTTTGCATTTCAACAATATAATCAACACCAGGCAGATGCTGCGAATTTTCTTCTAACCAGGAAACGACTTTAAAATCTATTCCTCTTTTGATACGGATCGGGATATACTTTGAATAAATTCTATTGTTATAAAGTATTTTATTAATGTAGCCTGAATCTACATCAAGAACTGTTTGCAATATTTTGTTTAATGATCTGTCGTAATTAGCCGGAGTTATTCTTAAAGTATAAGCTGGTATATTGCTTACAATAACCTCCCTGTTCCTGGCAAGAAAGGCTCCTCTCAATGGAATTTGCTCGATAGCTTTAATACTGTTGTCAGCAGATTTTTCATCGTATGTTTTTTGCTGGATAATCTGCATCTGGAAAAGACGAAAAACAAGAAGAGCAAAAGTAGCTGTCAAAACAAAATATATTATTGCTCTTCTTCTTGAAGAAGCAAACTTACCACTGATCAAGAAAATCTCCTTCCCGGTATAAATACGATAATCATTATACTAACAACAGCAGTATATAATCCTGGCAAAAATCCCTGTTCAAAGAAAAGAAGTAAGAAATTTCTTTGTAATTCTGCCGTTGAAAAAAATGAATATACGATTGATTCAACAATGGAACACAGCAATACAATAAAAGAGAATACATAAGTCCCGGCATAAATTTCTCTTTTATTTTCATTCGAAAAATATCCGGCTATAAACCCAGCTAAGGTTTTCGAAAGCATTGCACTACCTAGTAAACTACCGGTAATCAGGTCAAAAAGAAAACCAAAAACGAATCCCAAAACAGTTCCGTACACCTGACCATAAAGGATGGAATAATAAACAAGCAAAATTAAAATTAAATCTGGCGTTGCATTGTAAAAAGCAAAAAGAGGAATTACTGTAGTCTGTAATATCAGCAAAGGGATAAAAAGAAGTAACGGGAAAATATATCTTGTTTTCATTTTTCTTCCCGTTTGTAAAAATTTAATTCCAGATTATTTTTTTCTTTGCTTTCCACGATTCCAATAACGAAAATATTTTCTACAGAAACAAAATCTACATAAGGTTTTATTTTTACTTCGTTAAAAATTCCTTCTTCAACTTTAGTTAAGCCAAGCACAACTCCAACCTGGATTGGCACAGGCACAATAGAGCTTAACTCAGATGAAATTATTCTATCTCCCGGTTCAATATCATATGTCTTAGGGACATTAATAATTACGAGATCTTCGCCATTCCATTTCATTACACCATCGACTCTGCTTCTTTCGTCCTTTACGGTAATCTTCAGATCAATATTTTTTAATGTCCTTGCAATAGAGTAATCTTCCGAAGTGGAATTAACAATTCCGACTAATCCCATATCATTAATTACAGGCATTCCCGGTTTTACCCCATCTTGCGAACCGATGTTTATTGTGATTGTACTTTGAGATTTTGTTAATGATTTAGATACAACTGTTGCTGATATAAGAGGATAGTCCAGAGAATCTTTCATCACGAGAAGCCTTTTCAACTGTTCATTTACAACAGCAAATTCTCTTAGCTTGTTAACCTGAAGCATTAATTCGGCATTAACTCTTCTTAATCTTTCATTTTCACCTTCCACTTTAGCAGTATTTATAACATTTGAAATAACTGATGTAGTGGTTGCAAAAGCCCCAAAAGCTAACGAGTGAACTTTTTTTATTCCCGGTTTTTCATTTAAGGAGAGAGTTACTAGGCTGAGTATTAAGAGAAGAACTAAAATAATGTATTCTTTATAATCGTTCCAGATTTTAGAAAAGAATCTAAACATTAATATCTTCTGTTACGTATCAGCACTTTACTGAAGTGATTAAGATTTTCAATTACTTTTCCTGTTCCACGAACAACTGCAGTTAAAGGATCTTCGGCAACATGAACAGGAAGATTTGTTTCCATCCTTATTCTTTCATCTAATCCTTTTAACAGCGCTCCGCCGCCGGTTAACATTACACCGCGGTCAAGAATATCAGCAGATAATTCCGGTGGAGTTCTTTCAAGCGATTGTCTTACAGCATCCACTATCTGAACGATTGATTCATTTAAAGCCTCTCTAATTTCCACAGAACTTACTTCTGTAGTTTTAGGAACTCCTCCAACAAGATCTCTTCCTTTAACCTGGATAGTTATTTCTTCTTTTAAAGGAACAGCGGAACCGACTTCACATTTAATTGCTTCACTTGTTCTTTCGCCAATCAGAATATTATGATTTTTTTTGAAGAACTGCATTATCGCATAATTCATTTCATCACCGGCAATCCGAATTGACTCTTCATTAACAATTCCCGACAAAGCGATAACAGCAATTTCAGTTGTTCCGCCACCAATATCTATTATCATGCTTCCAACTGGAGCTTCAACATCAATCCCGATTCCAATTGCAGCTGCCATTGGTTCAGCTATCAGAGTGAACTTCTTTTGCACCGGCATGTTCGGCGCTATCTCTTACTGCTCTCTTTTCAACTTCCGTAACACCGCTTGGCACTGCAACAACTACACGGCGACTTGAAATTATTCCGCCACGAACTTTTTTAATAAAAGCTCTTATCATTCCTTCTGCAATTTCAAAATCAGCAATAACCCCATCTCTCATTGGTCGGGTAACTCTTATTTCTTTATGCTCTCTTCCCTTGCATTTCTTTAGCTTTGTTACCGAGTGCAATAATTTTTTTTGTGTTTTTATCGAAGGCAACTATCGAAGGTTCGTTAAGGACAATCCCCTTTCCTTTAACCCAGATTAGAGTGTTAGCCGTTCCGAGGTCAATTGCAATATCGGCTGAGATGAAATCGAATAATCCCATAAATCCTCTTAGTGTTTAAAATGTCTTATGCCGGTAAAGACCATCGAAATATTATTTTGATTAGCGGCATCAATAACTTCCTGATCTCTTACAGAACCACCAGGCTGAATAACAGCTGTAGCTCCACATTTTATAATTTCAAGAAGCCCGTCTGCAAAAGGGAAAAAAGCGTCGGAAGCGGCAACCGAATTTTTAAGTTCAATTCCAAATTGTTGAGCTTTCATGTGTGCGATTTTTGCTGAATCGACTCTTGACATCTGACCTGCGCCTACTCCGAGAGATGCACCATCTTTAGCAAAAATTATTGCGTTGGATTTGGTATGTTTTGATATAACCCAGGCAAACATTAAATCTTTAAGCTCCTGTTCAGAAGGTCTTTTATTTGTAACGAATTTTAAGGAATTCTCAGCTAAAGAAATGAGGTCGGGGTCCTGGGCTATTACGCCGCCAGGGATATTTTTGAAATTTTTTCTTGTAGATCTTACCGACTTAAGCTGTCTCAAAAGTCTTCTATCCTTTTTCTTTTTAAGGATTTTAACAGCTTCTTCCGTGAACTCCTTTGCACATACGATTTCTAAGAATATTTCGTTCAACTTCTGAGCCAGTTGTTCATCAACAACAGTGGTTAAAACCACGATGCCTCCGAAGGATGAGACAGGATCACACTTCAATGCTTTCTCGTAAGCTTCTAAAGGCGTTGAGCCCTTTGCTGCACCAGCCGGATTTTGATGTTTAATTATAGTACAGGAAGTTTCTCCAATATCTTCAGATAATTCAATTGCAGCTATGAGATCAAGAATATTATTGTATGATAATTCCTTCCCATGAAAGGTCTCGAAATATTCATCGAAGTTCCCATAGATTTCAGCTTTCTGATGTGGATTTTCTCCATATCTTAAAATCTTTTCTAACTTATAATTTACTCTTATGAAGGAAGAAGGAAGTGAAAATTTATCTTCAAGATAATTGCTGATATAAGTATCGTAATTTGCTGTATGAGAAAAAGCTTCGACCGCAAGTTTCTTTCGTGTATCTTCTGAAACTTTCCCATCCTTTAGTTCTGAAATAAAAGTATCATACTGCAAAGGATCAGTAAGAACAGAAACGTATTTGTAATTTTTTGCAGAAGCTCTGATAAGACTTGGTCCGCCAATATCAATTTGTTCAACTATTTCATCTAAAGTTGATTTAGGATCTTCTGCAGTCTTTACGAAAGGATAAAGATTAACACATACAACATCAATGGGAAAGATTTTATTTTCTTCAGCTTCTTTCTGATCGTTTTCATTTTCTCTTCGCATCAATATGCCGCCGAATATTTTAGGATGAAGTGTCTTTACTCTCCCGCTGAAAATTTCCGGAAAACCGGTTACGTTACTAATTTCCGTTACTTCAATTCCGGAATATTTTAAAAGTTTTGCCGTGTTTCCTGTAGCAATTATTTTATATTTCAATTCGGTTAAAGACTTTGCTAACTCAACAACATTTGTCTTATCCGAGACACTTATTAAGGCTGATTTTTCCACTAATTATTTTTCACAATATTTTAATTTACAATAACTCTGTTGTTAACAATTTTAATTTTGTCCTCTGCAAATTTACTTATAACAAATGGAAGTAATTTATGTTCAGCCTCAAGAACTCTTCCGGCTATATCTTCCGGTGAAATCACATCGGAAATATCGACACACTTTTGAGCAATTATTCTTCCTGTATCATATGTATCATCAACAAAGTGAACTGTTGCTCCGGATACTTTAGCCGATGATTCAAAAACAGCTTTATGAACATTCATTCCGTACAAACCTTTTCCTCCGAACGAAGGTAAAAGAGCAGGATGAATATTGATAATTTTGTTTTTGTATCCTGAAATAATGGAACCCGGAATTAATTTTAAAAATCCAGCCAGAACTATAAGATCTGTATTTTGCGAAACAAGTATATCACCAAGACTTGAGTAACCAATACAGCCTTCTTTATCTCCTACTGTATAGGTTGATATCGAATTTCTTTTTGCAATCTCAAAAGCTGCACACAATAACTTATCGCTGACAACAGCTTTAACGTTTATTTTACCTTTAAGTAATTCCGAATTTAAAATTGCCTCAAGGTTAGAGCCACGCCCGGAAACAAAAACAACTATGTTCAATTTTTTATACTAAAGCCGTTGAAAAATTAGTTAAATAGTGAAATATTGTCAATTAAATGATAAAACGTTCAGGTAATTAATTTATAACTGTTCCTTCTCCTTTAATGAACCAATCAAAGTCTTCAACTTATTCTGATAATCATAGTCGTTGTAATCTTCTGCCTGTTCTATAAAATAATTTGCAGCGACTTTATCTCCCAAATAATAATTAGCCCTCGCAGCATAGTAACAGCCAAAAGCCAGAATCCATTTTTCATCCATAACATCTGTCTTAATCGCAGCAGAAGCAAGACTAAGTGATTCATCATATTTACCAAGGTTAAATGCAGCTTCGTTTAAATAAAGATAAGCTTCCGCTTTCAGTTTGCTGCCTGTAATTCTTTTAAGAAGAGAGCCTAATGAATCGTAAGCCTCCTCATAATTTCCCGCTTCAATCATATTATCAGCTTTAATAACTGCAATTTCATTATCCGATAAAGTTCTTTTTAGATAAATACTTCCTTTACGCTTGGCATAATTATCATCATCGAGATCCATGTTTCCATTTTCGCAGGAACCAAAATAAACGACTGCGCTGTCTCTTAGTCCTGTAATTTCATAGCTCACTCCTAAACGGAATGAAGCAATCCCGGTATAATCATTATCGGGAGTTGTTTCAAGAAATTTTTTATAATGAACAATTGCAGAATCAAATTGATTTTTTTTGTAGAAAACATCTCCCATTAAAAAATTGGAAAAAGCAGTTACCTGGAGAAACTTTTCATTATCCCAGTTTACAATTTTTCTAAGAATTTTTTCTGCAGGGTTGAGTTTTCTTTCTTTTATATTTAAAGAAGCCAGTGAGTATTTAAATAAAATATTCTCGGGATATTTATTTACAAGATTTGTGATATAATTCATCCCCTCAAGTGAATCCTGCGTAACCTGCGAATAATAATATTGTGCTTCAGTTTTACTGTATGTGCCATCATCGGCGGCTAACTTGAGATATTTAATACCGAGTTCTTTATCACCACCCATGCCCGCAAGTTTTAATACCCACCTGAACGCACCGGGAGTTTGTCCGGCAGCAAAATTATAGAGTCCTAAACCAAGATAAGCATCGTATCTTTCCGGGTTGATTTCGATAGCTTCTTCCAGATATGAATTTGATTTTTTACCTGCCCAGACCGCATCGAGATAATTTTCTGCTGCTGCAAAAGCGATTGCCCTATATGAATAATCCGAACCAAGCAAATAAAGCAAAGTATCGCTATTAGGATTCTGATCAAGCAACTCTTTTCCCTTTTCAATAGAAGTATCTGAATAAGCCGTAAAAATGTTTAACTCATTTTTATCTTTGCTGCTTAAGTAGTACCAGACATAAATTCCGGAAAGATAATGATAACCTTCCGGTCTGTTGGGATATTTTTTTATGATTTCTCTGAAAGTTTCTTCTGCTTTATCCCATTTGAAATGATAACTCTGCTCCAATCCCTGCATAATGTTTTTTTCAGAAATTGCTTTTGTCTGGGCAAAAATATTAGAAGAAAGAATCAGTGAAGAAAATATCAAACAAACATTTTTAGCAATCCTGGTTATCATACTATTATGCATTAATTTTCGGTTAGCAAACCATTGGTTTACTTTTCAACGAGTTCCATTACTTTTTCTTTAGAATGGATAAGAGAGGCTTTTACAAATTCTCTGAATAATGGGTGAGCTTTAGTTGCTCTGGATTTTAATTCAGGATGAAACTGGCATCCGAGAAACCATGGATGGTCGGGAATTTCAATCATCTCCACAAGCTGCCTGTCCGGTGAAAGCCCGCTGAAGATCATTCCATGTTCAGATAAAGTTTTTCTGAATTTATTATTCACTTCAAAACGGTGCCTGTGTCTTTCCGAAATAAAATTACTTTTGTATGCTTGAAATGCAAGTGTATCTTCTTGAAGATTGCAGGGATAGGCGCCTAATCTCATGGTTGCACCCATATTCTTAATGTTTTTCTGTTCAGGCATAAGATCGATAACACTGAAATGATTTTCTTTGAATTCGGAACTGTTCGCCTTTGAAATTCCGCAAACATTCCTGTGCAAATTCAATTACGGCACACTGCAAACCAAGGCATATTCCGAAAAAAGGAATTTTATTCTCTCTCGCATATCGTATTGCTTTTATTTTTCCTTCTATTCCTCTTTCACCAAAACCGCCGGGTATTAAAATACCATGAACATCTTTAAGAAGTTTATCAGGAGCAACATCATCTAACTCTTCTGCTCTAACCTGTCTTACAATAACTTTAGCATTATTTTCCGCACCCGCATGAACAAAAGATTCCATTATGCTTTTATACGCATCGAGATGATCTGTATATTTTCCACATAAAGCTATCTCAACAGTGCTTGAAGGATTTCTAATATTGTCCACAAGTTTTTCCCATTCTTCAAGCTTAATTTTTCTATCTGAAAGATTTAATTTATCAATAACTATCTGGTCAAATTTTTCTTTGTATAAAACTAATGGCACTTCATAAATTGAAGAACAATCATAAGCCGATATAACTGATTTGGATTCGACATTACAGAAAAGCGCAATTTTATCTCTTAATTCTTTTGTAAGCTTTTTTTCAGAACGGCAAATAAGTAAATCAGGTTGAATACCAAGAGCAAGAAGATTTTTTACACTATGCTGTGTTGGTTTTGTTTTTACTTCTCCTGCCGCAGGTATATATGGAACCAGAGTAACATGAATGCTTATTGCATTCTTTCTTCCAAACTCGAGCATAAGCTGACGCATCGCCTCAATGAAAGGAAGTGATTCAATATCGCCGACTGTTCCGCCAATCTCTGTTATAATAATATCATACTCGCCAAGTTCTGCAAGTGCGGTCATCCTGGATTTTATTTCATCAGTTATATGAGGAATAACCTGAACTGTTGCACCAAGATAATCTCCTCTTCTTTCTTTTGTAATTACTTCATTATAAACCTGGCCAGTTGTTGTATTATTATTACGCGTCATATTAACATCAAGGAAACGCTCATAATGACCAAGATCCAGATCAGTTTCTGCACCATCATCCGTTACATAAACTTCGCCGTGCTGAAAAGGATTCATTGTTCCGGGATCAACATTTATGTAAGGATCGAATTTCTGAATTGTTACTTTGAAGCCGCGTTGTTTTAAGAGGAGACCGAGAGAGGAAGCTGTAATTCCTTTTCCGAGTGAAGAGACTACTCCGCCTGTTACGAATATGAATTTTACTTTTTTCCGATACACCATTCTATTTGTTTTTGCATGGAAATATAGAATAAGCAGAGACGAAAAACAAAAAATATTTCATAAGATTAAAAATAAAATTCAATTCACAGGCAACACCCATCGTCGGTCTGAGCGAAGCCGAAGACTGTCACCCCGAACTTACCTGTCAGTCTGAGCGGAGTCGAAGACTGTAACTCAACATCGTCCTGTCATCCTGAGCTTGTCGAAGGATGTGCGCAGCGTCCGAAGGACTCTCCCGAAGGGATTCCTTCGGAACCTCGGCGAAGAATCTCTCTTCCCCTTTTGTCATTCCGGGCTTGACCCGCAAATGTAGGGTGTAGAATTCATAATGTAGAATGTTGAATAACTCAAATCTAAATTCTTAAATCTTAAATCTTAATTCCAATTTCCCCTGTCATCCTGAGCCTGTCGAAGGATGTGTGTAGCGAAAATCTCCTCACCTTCACCTTGCTTGCAGTAATAGAAATTAGGCTGGTATATTTTCCCGCTATCCAACTATTTCATCAGCCAATAATTCAGCTTGCTTTAATACTGTGTCTATTGCTTTTTGTTGTTTATCTGGTGGATAGCCATATTTAGTAAGTGTCCGTTTAACAAGAACCATCAGTTTTGCTCTGGCACTTTCACGGATTGTCCAATCTATTGTTGCATTCTTTTTTACTTTGTCTGCAATCTCTCGGGCAATAGTCTTTAGTGTTTCGTCACCTAAAACTTTCACAGCACTATCGTTTGTTTCAAGTGCATCATAAAAAGCTAATTCATGATTGAGATAATCCAAGCCTTTCGCCTTCTTTATCTGATTCTTTTACTTCTTTTGCAATCTTAATAAGTTCTTCAATTATTTGAGCAGTTGTTAATAAATTGTTTTGATATTTCTTAATAGCGGTTTCCAACATCTCTAAAAACTTTTTACTCTTTACGAGATTTGTTCTTAACCTGCTTTTTATTTCATCATTCAATATTTTCTTTAATAATTCGATAGCAAGATTCTTATGAGTCATTCCCTGCACTTCTAAAAGGAATTCATCGGACAGAATTGAAAGATCCGGTTTTTCTATTCCTGCTGCTTCAAAAATATCAATCACTTTATCTGAAGATATTGCCTGGTCAACTATCATTTTAATTGCTGTATCCAATTTCTGCAGCAGATTTCCCTTGCCCTTCTCCTTCAAATTTTACCAACCTTGCTTTTACTGCCTGGAAGAAAGCAACTTCTTCTTTTATCTCCATTGCTTTTTCGTGAGGCATTGATAATGCAAATGACTGGCTTAATAAAGTGACTTCACGTATAAACCTTTCTTTCCCATCCTGTAATCCTAAAATATGTTCTTCAGCCTGCAAAATGATTGAAAGTTTTTCCTGTGGTGCTCCGGTAAAGAAACGGTTGTAATTAAACTTATATTGCCCTTTATAATAAGCTTCGGGTTCTTCGACTAAAATATCTTTTTGTGTTTTACTTTCTTCATTAAACATCTGCTGAACTATCTCAAGCTTTTCAATGCATCATTTCTACAGCTTGTTCAATGTCTTCAGTCGGATCGCCTTTGCCACCTGAGTCTGAATAAAATGATAAAGCTTTTTTCAAATCTGTTGCTATGCCCAGATAATCAACAACTAATCCGCCCGGTTTATCTTTGAATACACGATTTACTCTTGCAATTGCCTGCATCAGGTTGTGACCACGCATTGGTTTATCAATGTACATCGTGTGCAGGCAAGGGACATCAAATCCTGTTAGCCACATATCAATAACTATTACTAATTTTAACTGGATCAGAAGGGTCTTTCATCCTGTCGGCTAAATCTCTTCGCTGCTGTTTGGTTGTATGATGCTTTGCCATTTCAGGACCATCAGCACTTGAAGCTGTCATTACAACTTTTATTGTTCCTTTTGTAGATCTTCATTATGCCATTCAGGTCTTAATGCAATAATTTCATTGAAAAGATCAACGGCAATTCTCCGGCTCATTGCTACAATCATTGCTTTGCCTTCAAATACTTTTTGTCTTTTTTCAAAATGAGTTAACAATATCTTTTGCTAAGATTTTTTATCCTGTGTTTGTTGCCAACAATTGCTTCCAGCTTTGTCCATTTTGCTTTTGCTTTTTGTTTTGCAGTTACCTCTTCATCTTCTTCAAGCTCTTTATCGAATTCTTCAATTAATCTTTTTCCTTCTTCATCCAGGTTCACTTTTGCCAAACGGCTTTCATAATAAATCTTAACTGTTGAGCCATCTGCTACAGACTTGGCTATATCATAAATATCAATATAGTTTCCAAATACCTGGGGAGTATTTATATCTGTTCCTTCAATGGGAGTTCCTGTAAAACCAATGTAAGTTGCATTTGGCAATGCATCGCGCATATACTTGGCAAATCCATAAGCAATCCGCTGACCGATTACTTCTTTTGTTTCTTTATCAATTACATCTTTTAACGAAGCTTCAAATCCATATTGCGTTCGGTGTGCTTCATCTGCAATTACAATTATATTTCTTCTGTCTGAAAGTTGTTCGTAAAATGCATTCCTTACCTGCTTCGGGCAGAAACTTTTGAATAGTTGTAAATACAATTCCGCCGCTTGCAACTTTTAATAATTCTTTAAATCTTCTCTGCTTTCTGCCTGAACAGGTTCCTGTCTTAATAATTGTTTTGATGCTGCAAATGTATCGAACAACTGATCATCGAGATCATTACGGTCTGTTATTACAACAATTGTCGGGTTTTCCATTTCAGGTGAGGTTATTAGTTTGCCCGCATAGAAAACCATACTCAAACTTTTACCAGAACCCTGCGTATGCCATACAACTCCACCTCTTTTGTCACCATTTACGCCGGATGCTTTTATACTTGACTGTACAGCTTTGTTTACGGCATAGTACTGATGATATGCTGCTAAAATCTTTTCTGTTCTGATTTGAGTAATGCCTGTTTTAGTATCTTCTTTTTTAGTTTTCTGAAAGACAATAAAGTTCCTGGATTATATCAAGAAGTGTTTTTGGATTTAACATTCCCTTTAATAAGAGTTTCCAACTGGGGTTTGAAACGTGATGCTTCTTTTTCTCCTTCGGCACTCTTCCATGCTGTAAAGCGCTGGATACCCGCAGATACGCTTCCGGCTTTACATTCTAATCCATCTGATATTACGCAAACAGCATTGTAAGTAAATAAACCCGGGAATAGTTGCTTTGTATGTTTGTATTTGTTCATATGCGATTCAATCGTTGCATTTTCATCTGCTGCATTTTTTAATTCTATAACAACTAAAGGAATTCCATTTATAAAAAGTAATATATCCGGGCGTTTGTTCTGATTGTTCTCAACTATTGTGTATTGGTTGACAACAAGAAACTGATTGTTCTCTATATTCTCAAAATCAATTAACGCAACTTCATAGCTTCTCTCATAGCCATCTTGCTGATAAGGGATTTTTACTTTCTCAACTAATTCTTTGTGAAATGTTTCGTTGTTGTGGAGAAGATCCGGTGAATAGATGCGGAGTATTTTTTGTATTGCCTGTTCCTGTGCTTCTTTTGGAATGTGGGGATTAATGTTGATACTGCTTTGCGTAAACGGTCTGTTAAAATTATTTGCTCATAACTTTCTCTTTCCGGTTTTTCTCCTTCCGGAGATATTACCGAGCCGTGAATATATTCCCAGCCGAGTGAGTTTAGCTGCTCAATTGTAAGTTGCTCTATCTTGTCTTCGGTAATGGGCTTCATTTGTCTGAACTATGATTCATTTGATTTTAGGATTTCCCTGATTTTTCTGTTTGAATTTTTTGTTTTTAAGTCGTTTGAATTCCAGACTTTTTGCTCCAAAGTTTATTAAAAGTCCAACCTCTAAATCGTATGCTTCAAGATAATTAATCGCCTGTGCTAAATGCACGTTTTCTAATTTTACCAGAGCTTTTAATTCTACTGAGATTTTTTCTTCGACTAAAAAATCAACTCTTCTCGTTCCGATTTGCTGATCCTTGTAATACACAGGCATTTCGTATTCTCTTGAAAACAAAATTTTGGAATCCATGAATTCTATTTCCAAAGCTCTTTGATAAATAACTTCCTGGAAACCGTTACCTAACGCTGAATGAACTTTCATAGCACAACCAATTACCCTGGATGTCAGTTCGGAATATTTATACTTTTCATCAATCATTGTCTGAACTTTGATTTGTATGATTTATATGATTTTTTGATTTGAAATTTCATCCACCGAAATATTTTTCTTATAACAGAACATTCTTATTTAATATTTTTATTGAATTCATAGTTAATCATTTAATCACAAGAATCACAGTTCAGACACTCACTCTCACCTCTCCACTCATCAACTTTGGGAGTAGCGTATTCCGAACTTGCGTGAGTGTGCGGATTTGATTAGAGTTTATAAATATTTTTTATCAATTGGATTAACCGCAACTGAAATACCTCTTTCAATCCTTTAGGCGGAATTATATCTTCAAATTTCTTAGAAGCTCCTCCTTAGTTATAGAACCAAAAACAGTTCCATTATCTTCAAACTGTTTTATCTCTTTATGAATGAACATAACTTATAGTAAGTATAAGAATAGTATTTGTCACTATGCTTATAACGGAATGCTGATAGTTCTACCTATGCAAGCAATCTTCATAAGCCATATTCATATTCTCCAACGGGTGCTCCTACACTTATCAATGTATCGAATTGCTTTGCAAATCTTGTAGGTTGAGTATATATGTTCTTATTTATGGAAACCTGAAATCAAAATCTGTCCTGCCTTGAAAGAATATAGTTCCAATACCGTTTTCATTATATGAATCGCCTGGTGGTGACTGACCCATAGTAAAATTCAAATTCATCTTCTAATGTCCCATCTTTCCAACTCTCTTCCGCTTCCTCACAAACCACTGTCTGAAAAGTGTTTCTGCAAGTGCTTCAAGTGTTTTGTTTTGGCGGTGGAGTAAATCTATTTTGTCATCTAAACTGCTTAGGATTGAAGCAATGGCGCGTTGTTCAGTATAAATAACGGGAGTTTAATTTTCTTAAGTCTTCAATATTAGCTCTTGGATATTGCTTGATTGGCACTACCTGCAGATTGGTTTGCTAAGTAAGTCATGTGTTGAATCGTTTTTGAGAAAGATAATAGAGTAAAATCATTATCTATATTCGTTTTTGCTCAATCTTAGCAATTCGTTCGATTTAAAAGTGCACTATCGATCGATTGTTTATAAAGAGAAATTACATCCAGACAATTCGCACCATACTTCAGGGAATGCCAGTTATATGCAATCCAAATATCATTCTTATTATTAACCAATAATTTCTAAGTATTCATCGATATTGTATTAAATCAGAGAATCATTTAATGTTCACATATCTTTAACTACATATTTTATGATTTTAATACTTGGGAGAATAATTCGACTCCATCTGTGAGCAATTCACATGATTTGAATCAAATCCATTAATTCCCATTCAACTGGGTATGTGACCGATTTCAGTATTCTTTCCACTCACCCATTATTCACCAACTCAATTATGCTTTTATAAATTTCAGGATAAGGAATATCTTCTTGTTTAATTTTTACGCCATCTGTTTTATTCAGCAGCTTGTCTTTTAATTCAATATTAAAGCATTCTCTAAAGCAAGAACTTTTTGTTGTGATTGCTTTATAATTCTTGTATTCTTGAGTAGTTTTTAATTTCTTAACAGTTTCATTATTAAAAATCTCATTCAGTTATTTTCTTAAATCCTTCAATAGGGAAGTGATACATTTTAATGGTTATCATTTTAAAATCTTTATCATCTTTGATTATCCTATTTTCCTTAAAGCAATCTGCAACTGGTTTTGTGTGGAGCGTGAGCTAAGTTCTAAATGCCCTGATATTCGGTGAAAAGCTGCTCTTGCAGAAGGGTAGTAAGGATCACCTGTCATACCAATGTAAAACCATTTCTCTTTTTCTTTTCTAATCTCAAGAACATAAATGGAAAAACCGGGCACTAAGAAAGAGCCGGGGATTTCGAGAGTGTTATAGAGTTTCTTGTTATTCATAAATACTTCCCCATTTTATCTTTCCATATTGCTGGCTTTTCTCATTCAGTGTCGTTGAAGTATTTGCTGACTTGTGCTTGGTAAAGTTGCATAAACTTTACTATTATCATATACCAATTGTATTCATTAAACATTTGTCAGCTTTGCTTCCATTGAAAAAGATTTCCTTAATGTTTGCATATTTTGAGAAGAAAGAGTTGAAATCATTAGGCACTTCATCAGATATATTTGTATCAAGACTTCCTTCACGTTCACAATGCATTAGCACATCCCAAATTGCCAAATGATGTTTCAAAAGAAGTTCTTTCTTTTCTTCATAGCTTAGGTTAAAATTTTCATCTATTACATAAGCAATAATTTTCCAGAATTGATTCTTAGGATTATTGTAATACTGATTTGTTTGTAATGACACTTCCCTGGCATAGAACCAAGTATAATTACTTTACAGTATCTATCTACAATTGGTGGAAAGGAAAATTTTTTCATATAAAGAATAATTATGTCCTTTTGTTTATTTGTTCAAGCCTTTGATTTATTTCATCAAGGACCCATTCAGTAAATCTTTCAACAAGAACTTTCATCTCATCTTTACCGGGGATTTGGTGATAGAGTTTATCCAATAAGATTCCTGCCAGCCCACCCAATTCACAGAAATAATTATAATTACCAAGCTGAATTCTGATATCCTTATAAACATCAAATGCATTTTTACCCGCTTTTTTTAGTCCTTTTAATTGAATTTCAATCTTAAAAGTGTAGCAGAAGTTTTTAAGGTTATTCTTTAGATATTCACCAGCATCTTTGTTTGAATGGTGACCCTGCGAATCAGTCCAAACCATACATTCATAACTTTCAAATAAAGGAATGACTTCCGCTTTAAGTGATCGAATAATTTTTTGTTTTAACGGCAACACAAATTCTTTGAATATTCGAGCAGTGGCTTGTGGAGTACGCTTTTCTTTCACTTCCTCAGTTTTCAGATCGCCTAATAGTTCTTTGAGCCTATTCTTTTTTTTATCGATTGGTTTTTGCAAAATCTCAACTTCACGATTTAATTCCGATTCCAGTTCTTCAACCGAAGGTAATTCTTTTTTCATTTCTTTAGTAAGTTTATTACTTATGCGGTAAGTAGCTACGCCTATCGGTTTAGCACTGTCACGAAGAGCGTACTCAACAACAAGACCATCTTTGGTTTTACAAAGGATTAATCCAATGCTCGGTTTGTCGTCTTCATTCTTCAGTTGCTCATCAGCAAGATTAAGATAAAATTCCATCTTTCCTTTATATTCAGGTTTGAACTCGTCAATCTTTAAATCTATAATTATATAACGTTTCAGGCGTGTATGGTAAAAGAGAAGGTCAAAAAAATATTCTTTATCACCCAGATTTATTTTGTATTGTCTGCCCATAAATGAAAACCACTGTCCTAACTCCAACAAAAATTTAGTTACTTGTTTAGTTAACGCATCTTCAAGATCTCGTTCTGTAGCTTCTTCGCCAAGATAAATAAATTCGAACTTGTACGGATCTTTAAAAACCTGCCGAACTAATTCCGAGCCGGGTGGAGCTATAGTTTGTTCAAAATTACTTGGCATTTTTCCCTGTCTTTTGTATAATTCAGATTCAATCTGGTGAACCATGACATCTCTGCTCCACCCATTTTCTATAGTCTTTTGGATGTAAAAGAGACGAACTTCAGGGTCTTTTATTTTATCTAGAAGTGTTGTGTGATGATACCAGCTTAATTGTGCAAGCATAGCCTGCACAAATTGATTCTTTTGAGATTTTGTTAATTGTGCAGGCGGTACCTGCACAATTTCAGAACTTTTGAATTTAATCTGGTTAAGCCGTTTTTCCACTGAATAGTTAAAATTCGGGTAAGCTTCAGCAAATGCACGCATATATTTTAGATTCCTGACAGATAATCCTTTCATATCAGAAAATTCAGCCCTCAAATCATTAGAAAGTCTGTCAATAACCTTTGTACCCCAACCTTCTTTGGATTGCTGATGTAGAATTGTCCTTCCAACTTCCCAATAAATCTCTAATAGCTGAGTATTTGCCGAATAGACAACTTTCGTTCGAGCTAAACGAATTTTTTCCTTAAGCTGCTTTAAAATTTCCTGATAATTATTGGGAAGACTGCTCATACTTTTATCTTTTTCAGATTATTAATAATAGCTTGATTTAACTGCTGCTCCTCCGCCATTTGCTTTTCCAGCTCTGATTTGAGTGAAGTGAATCGTTCAACAAAATTAAAATCATCTTCATCATCAGGCAAGCCTACATATCTTCCCGGAGTTAATACATAGTTCAGTTCTTTTACTCGTTCTATTTTTTCACTCTTGCAAAAACCAGGTATATCTTCATAACCCACCCCTTAATCCCCTCCGGGGAGGGGACTTTTAGAACGCCAGGTGTGATAAGTAGATGAAATTTTATGTATGTCTTCTTCACTTAAATCTCTGTTCCTACGGTTAACTAAAAAGCCGAGATTACGAGCATCAATAAAAAGAATTTCATTTACCCTGTTTCTGAATTTTCCATTTTCTTTATTACGTGAAAGAAACCAGAGACAAGCGGGAATTTGAGTATTAAGAAATAATTTCGTTGGAAGGTTTACAATACAGTCAACCAAACCTTTTTCAATAAGAGCTTTTCTGATTTCACCTTCATTATTTGTCTGTGAAGTAAGAGAACCTTTTGAAAGTACAAAGCCGGCTTGACCTGTTGGGGCCAAATGATAAATGAAATGCATTATCCATGCATAGTTCGCATTCCCTGCAGGTGGAATCAACTTTTCACCCAATATACTCCAGCGTGCATCATTTTGTAATAGCGCACCACTCCAGTCGCTATCGTTAAATGGAGGATTTGCTAAAACGTAATCTGCTTTAAGGTCTTTGTGTGCGTTGTTTAAAAAACTGCCTTCGTTATTCCATTTTACATTGCTGCTGTCAATCCCACGTATAGCAAGATTCATTTTGCACAAACGCCAGGTTGTCTGGTTGCTTTCCTGTCCATATATAGAAATGCGATCTAATGGATTAAGGTTTAATCCCTTGCCATTTTTAGTTTTGTAATGATCGGATGGGATTTAATAAACTTTTCACTTTGGACAAACATTCCACCGCTTCCGCAGCAGGGATCAAACACTCTTCCTTCATAAGGTTCAAGCATTTCTACCAACAACCTAACAACACTTGATGGAGTATAAAACTGTCCGCCCTTCTTACCTTCTGCTAAAGCAAACTCACCTAAGAAATATTCAAATACTCTGCCTAATAAATCTTTGCTTTGTGCTTCTTTTGTTCCGAGTGTAGCAGTACTAAATAAATCAACCAAACCTCCTAAAGCTTGCTTGTCAAGTTTTTCCTGGGCATATACTTTTGGTAAAACACCTCTAAGAGATTTAGGATTATCTTTTTCAATCCCTTCCATTGCATCATCAATATCTTTACCGATTGTTGGAAGTTTTGCCCGTCCTTGCAGCCATTTCCATCGTGAAGAAGGGGGGACATAAAAAACATTCTCTGCTGTGTATTCATTTTTATCTTCAGGGTCGGCACCTTCGCTTTTTTGCGCAACTATCTTTTCTTTTTGTTCTTCAAAAGCATCGGAAATATATTTCAGAAATATCAGTCCCAATACAATGTGCTTATATTCCGCGGCATCCATATTCTTACGGAGTTTATCGGCAGCTTTCCATAGTTTTTTTTCGAGAGGTTCTTCGGTTTGGTTATTAGTTTTTTTAGCCATTAAAGGAGATTTAATTTTATGATGAAAAAAGCATGGTAGTCAAATAAACGCCCAAGGAAATTAAGCAAACGTATAAAAACCCATTGATTTTAGCAAGAAATGTTAGTGTAGAATTGACGATTTTCGTGTCAGGCTGTTTAATTACCCATATACCGGTTACTAACTACTTAATCCGGAATCCCCGAATCAGTTTGAGCCCTCTTCTGCCACTCTTTTCATAAACTCACTTGTAACCGATTTAGGTCTGATAAGCGGGAACATCATTCCCCTGTTAACAACTGCCTGTGCTGTTAAACCAAGACTTCTGGATACAGCAAATAAAACCGTATAATAGGAGAACTCTTTCATTCCATAATGATAAAGCAGTGAACCTGAAACTGCATCAACATTTGGCCAGGGATTTTTAATCTTTTCAATCTTTTTTAATTCTTCAGGGACAATTTCGAATAATCTTGCTACCGTTAAGAATACAGGATCATCCGGCAGATGTTTTTTACCAAATTGCATAAATGCAGTAAATCTCGGATCGGTTACTCTTAAAACTGCATGTCCATATCCTGAAATTACTTTACCTGAATCAATTGTTTCCTTAACAAAAGCTCTTATCTGTTCCGTCGATGGAGTTCCGTTGAACTTATTCATCAGATCGAGTATCCATTTTAAAGTTTCCTGGTTCGCTAGACCATGTAAAGGTCCCGCCAAACCATTAAATCCTCCCGATAAAGAATAATAAAGGTCGGATAAAGCGGAGTTAATTGTTTGTGTAGTAAGTGCGCTTACGTTTCCTCCTTCGTGATCACAATGAAGAACAAGATAAAGTTTCATCAGGTTATAAAACTCTTCTTTCTTAGCACTTATCCCAAGCATATGAACATAATCACCGGCAATATCCATCTCTTTATCTGGCTCAATCATATCGCCTTTGTTAAAATGATATCTATAAACCGCAGCAGCAATCGCGGGAATTCTTGCAACAATGTTTAACGCATCTTCAAGAGTCGGTTTCCAGTAGTCTTCTTTCTTCAATTCGTGGTATTGTTTTGCAAAGACTGATTCACGCTGCATACTAAGTAATGCTGTATCAAGCATTGTCATTGGATGAGAATCCCCGGGCATTGCTTTTAAAACATCCCAAACATAAGCGGGGACATTTTTTCTTTTCTTTATCTCTGCACTAAAATCTTCAAGTTCCTTTTTATCAGGCAAATCGCCGGTCAACAGCAAATAATAAATTTCCTCAGGAGATTTATCAACAAGGTCTTTAAGATATCTTCCCCTGATTATCAATCCTTCTTCCTTAGGAACTCTTGATGTATCACAGATCAGTGCCCTGATATCACGCATTCCGCCATAAACCTGGCTTATCGTAACTTCAGATACTATTTTTTCACCTGCTTTAATTAGTAATTCGTGTGTTTCTTTACGCCAGAAAGCAATTTTTTCGGAGAGTTTTTCGAATATATTTGACATATAATTTAACTGTAAAAGATAAGTTTTAATAAAAGTAAATTTGTTTATTAAGTTACCCCTTTTTTGTTAGTATTTCAATATGCTAAAGTGTTAAATGGCATTGCCATTTATGTTTTATTTAATGATTTTTTCTATGTCATTCTTAAGGAAAAAATAATTAATGCTCAAGATTTTGTTGACGAAGTTCGGAAACACCTTATTTTGGATTGATTTCTTGAAAGAAATTGAGCTTGAGTTTTTCTGAAACTTATTATCACCCTTCTTAATTGTTTACTAAATTCAATAAAGATTCTAAAACTCTGTTATTATAAAAATTGTCTAAACTCCAAATAATAATTCTCGTCCTGCTGATGAACTGTTTTCATATCATCCTTGCACAGGATTTAGAATACGAAAATAACTGGGACAAAAATCTTGAAGGGAAAACTATCAGTAAGATTTTCTTGCGGACTTTAAATGTAGCCGGTGAGTCGGTTGATGGAACCAACTCGGGAGATAGTACATGGTTTAACAATCTTGCAAATTCATTTCATTATAAAACCAGAAGCTGGGTTATCAGGGAAAGATTATTGTTTAAGAAGGGAGAAAAATTAAACTATCAAACTCTCTATGAAACTGAAAGATTATTAAGAAGTACTAATCTTTTCCTGGACGTCAAAATAAATGTATTTCCATCTGCAGTTTCTAAAGATGAAGTGGAAGTTGTAGTAATAACAAAAGACAGATGGACGTTAACTTATCTTGCCTCATATAAACCGGGAGATAAATCAGGATATCTTGGCTTGAAGGATAATAATTTTATCGGGCTTGGTCATACCGCGCAAGCTGAGATTACATATGATAATGATCCTTCTATCGGGTTAGGTGGAAAAATTGGTTACACAGTGTCTAATATAAAAGGGACATACACAGATTTTAATGTGAACTTAGAGGCTAACAAAAAATATGACATAAAAAGTTTAAGTCTTTCCAAACCGTTTGTAACCTATGGAACAGATTGGATTGCAGGATTCCAATTAAAGTGGGAAAGAAATACTTACGATATTTTTGACCAAAATAATAATTTGGTTTCTCTTCCTTTGAAGCAAACCAGCCAGGATTTGTGGGCAGGAAGAGCCTTTCCTGTAAGCTTTACAAATGAATTTAAGAAGAGTAATTCCAACTTGATTACTTCGCTTAGAATATTGAGTCTTAATCATTCGGAGAGACCGTACAACCCTATGCAGTATCGTATTTTTGAAAACAGCACTATGTTGCTTTTTGGAATTGGATTGGTAAGCAGAAGTTTTTATAAAGACAAATTTGTTCAGCAGTTTGGTACTGTAGAAGATATTCCTGTTGGAGAATCAATTAGTCTTTCAACCGGTCCCGAAAAAAGAGAATTGAGCGACAGATGGTATATAGGCTTAGAAACCGCTTACTCAAATTGGTATGATGACTATGGTTATTTTTCCGGAAGAATCGGTATCGGAACTTTCAGAGGCAATAATCAATGGGAACAAAATACTTACAGGCTAAGTTTGCTATATAATACTTATCTCTACAAGTGGAACATCTGGACGTACAGGTTATTTATGAATTATGATTTGCTTCTTGGTTACAATAGAATATCCGGTGAACAAACATACTTATACTCCGGTACCGGTTTGCGCGGGTTCAATAAAACTTATGTGGCTGGAACTAAAAGAATGGTGTTGAATTTAGAAGCAAGAATATTTAGTCCTTATGAATTACTTGGCTTCGTAATCGGCGGAGTTGCCTTTTCAGATTTCGGACTCATAGCTGAATCAAACAAAGGTTTTCTAAGCAGCAGGTTCTACCAGAGTTACGGAGCAGGTTTCAGAATTAAAAATGAATCGATTATTAATGCCGCATTCGAACTTGTTTTTGTTTTTAATCCATATAATCCTCAAAATAAAGGAGCAGCTTTTTCGGTTCTGCTATCAACAAACTTTGCAATCGGGATAAGACAAATCGGCTATTCTAAACCTTTTGTTGAACCTTTTTGATTAACGAATTTTTTATGCAAAGTTGTAAGTTCAATTTTTTTTATCTTTAATAATTGAAATGAAAACTTCAGGAATAAAAATATTAATAGTGCTTCTGATGGGAATTATCTTCTCAAATATTTCCTTTGCGCAAGATGATACTACTTCAAGCTTAGCTTACAAAAGAAATAGACCCGACAGAAGACCGACTCCATTTTATCAGCCTGATTTAGCATACAGACTGTGGCAGCAATTTAACTTGATAAGAGAAGCAAATTCCGGTAATGCTTTTGCACAGCATGAACTTGGGCTAAGATATTTATTAGGTGATGGAGTTCCTGCCGATACAACTCTTGGAGCAGAATGGATTAAGAAAGCTGCTGATCAAAATTTAACATCCGCGATTTTTAATTATGGTATTCTTCTACTCAATGGCTGGGGAGTAAAATGGAACCCATTCAATGCTTTCGAAAATTTTTATAAAGCAGCAAACGATGGAATGGCTCAGGCTGAGCAAGTTGTCGGTTTATTGTATACAGATAATTTAATTGTTAAAAAAGATTATCTCCAGGCTTACAGATGGGTTAAAAAAGCTGCCGATCAAAAATATGAACCTGCCGAAAAATCGCTAGAAGAATTAATTAGTAAGATACCCGCCGGAACTCTGGATACTTCATCTGTAAAGCAAGATCCAATTTTAAAAGATTCGACGAGTAATGAGAATCCCCTTTCATCAACTGCGGGACTTGTATTTATTGATTTCGATGCTATGTCGGATTCTGGGCAGGAAGTTACAGACAAAATGCTTGTTGAAGATCTTTCAAACCCCGGCAACAAAGATATCACCGATACAACAAAGGAAAAAGAAAAATCTCTGGAAGAAGTAAACCAAAATAAAATTGCTGAGTTGTTGAAGCTTGCAGATTACGGTAGTCCTGAAGCTTTAACTTTACTTGGAAGATTATATCAGAAAGGAATTCACTTTCCTAAAAATGATATAACAGCAGCCACTTACTATGTAAGAGCGATAAGATTTGATTCTCCTACCGCCAGCAGATTGCTTTATGATCTCTCCAAGGACAACCAGTTCCAGAAAAAAGTTCAGACGCTTTCCGAAAAAAATAATCCAGAAGCATGTTTTGTCTGGTATTACTTAACAATTCTTGGATTCGATAACAGGATTGCAGAAAGTGATGCTGTTAATCTTTTAAATAAATCTGCGGCAACAGGTTATTTGCCGGCAATTAATGAACTCGCACTAAACTATTATACAGGAAGTCATATTGCAAAAGATAAAAAGAAAGCTTTGAAATTATGGCGTTCTGCTGAAAACCTAAATAATCCCGAGGCAAAAGTTCAGATTGCGGCAGGAATTATTTTTGGCGAGAATTAGAAGAAGATGATCATTGCAGAAAATATTAAATACCTGACTGAGTCTTCTGAAAAAGGTTCAGTGCTTGCACAGGTTGCATTGGGCTATGCTTATGAAAATGGTGTAGGATTAGAAAAGGATAAAGCACAGGCAGTAAAATATTACAGGTTCGCTGCGCAAAGAGGCAGCAGGTTTGGTTACAGGGAACTAAAAAGAATGTACGATGAAATACGACCTGATGATAAGTTATTCAGAATTAATTAATTTTTTTATGCTGAAATAAATCAACGACAGGATGAAAAGAAGAATATCTACCAGGGCAAAAAAGATTTACGATTTCTACAAAGGCGATTTAACTATTAAAGATCTTGAAAAGCTTATTGTAAGAGATGTACCTGAGCTATATGATTTTTATGTAGGTAGAATGGAAAAGCCGGAGGGTAATCAAAATAAACTTAAAAGATTAATTCATTCTATAAAAAATCTTTTTATTGAATTCCTCGAACAGCTAACTCCCATCCGGAGAATAATTTTTTCAGTTGCTTTAGTAATTTACTTTTTCTCCTATCTCAACGGCGACTGGCAATGGGCTACAATTGCTTTTATTCTTGTTTGCCTTCTGATAGCATTTGAGCTTGCTGATAAATTAACTGCGAAGAACGAACTTGCCGTCGCACAGGAAATTCAAAAATCATTGATGCCTAAAGTTCCACCGCAAAATGATCATTATGAAATAAGCTGCTTCATGGAAAATGCAAGAGAAGTTGGCGGAGACTACTATGATTTTATTGAGTGTGAGAAATCCTTAGGGAAATTGTTTGTAGTGGTCGGAGATATTTCAGGCAAAGGTATGGCTGCAGCTTTGCACATGGTTCAGGTTCAATCAATTCTTCATCAAACAGTTTATGATTGCCAAACACCTAAAGAAATTCTTTCATCAATCAATAAAAATATAAAGAGAATATTGCCGCGCGGTTCTTTCTTTACAGTTTGTGTTGCTTCTATAAATGCTGATGGAACTCTTTTATTGTCACGTGCCGGACATCTTCCTGTTCTTTATTATAAAAAAGATGAAGATACTTTTAAAAATCTTGTACCAAAAGGCATAGGTATCGGCATTGCAGAAAACGGATTATTCGATACAACTTTGGAAGAGATTTGTGTTAAGCCTGCTAAAGATGATATCCTTGTTTTTTATACTGATGGTGTTATAGAAACAAGAAACAGGTTCAAACAGGAATTTGGAGAAGAAAGACTAAAAAAAGTTATAAGTAAATACAAAGACTCTTCTCCGGAAATTATTAAGAACTATGTAGTTCAAAACATTTCTATTTTTAAAGAGAACGCTCCCTCCCACGACGACTTTACTCTTGTAATATTAAAAGCTAAATAGTTTTTCAAACTAAGAAGAACTTTTTAATGGCGGGACAATTACCTTCTGCAATACAAAAAGTCCTACGACAAAAAAAACACCTATAGCAAGAGCAGCAAATCTTTCATTAGAAATATCTGAAACAATTCCATACACTAATGGACCAACAACAGCAGAAGACTTGCCAAATAATCCATCATAAAAACCAAAGAATTCTGCTTCTCTTTCTTTTGGCGTAAGCATTGCCATTAAACTGCGGCTGCATGATTGCGATGATCCGATCGCTAATCCCGCAAGCAAACCGACAATGTAAAACTCAGAAACTGTTTGAACAAAGAAAGCTCCAATAACAACTACAATCCAAACAACCAAAGTTATTGTGATAGTTTTTTTAGGACCGATATGATCAGAGATTATTCCAAAAATAAAAGAGCCGGCAATAGCAGTACTTTGAACAATGACGAAAAATATAATTACTTGTTCGTCGGTCATTTTCAAAATATTTGAAGCAAAAATAGAAGCGAAAGCTATGATTGTAATTATTGCATCATTATAAAGAAAAAAAGCAAAAAGGAATCTTGATATGGAAGGATATTTTTTTCTGAAGAATATATTTTTAAAGGTTTCAAAACTTTTGTGTATCCCGTTTTTTATTACATCTGTTTTAATAACTTCTGATGTTTGAGGTTCTCTTATAAAAAGAAAAAGCGGGATAGAAAAAACAAAAAAGAAAATAGCTGCAACGACAAAAGTTAATCTTATATAATAATAATATTCAGGAGATGAACTTTCCGGAAGCATAAACATTACGATCAGCAAAACAGCAAGAGCTCCAACGTAACCCATTGCAAAACCGTAGCCGGATACTCTTCCAAAGTTTTTCTTTTCAGTTAGGTTTGGCAAAAAAGCATCGTAAAAAACAAGTCCTGCCTCAAACCCAATATTAGCAAGAATGAAAAGGACGAATCCTAAAAGGATATCTCCCTTTTCTACATAAAACATCAGCAAAGTACAAATAACAGAAAGGAGTGTGAACATTAATAGAAATCTTTTCCGGTTTCTTGAGGCATCTGCAATTGCGCCAAGAGGCGGACTTAAAAATGCAGCAATCACCATTGAAGTGCTAACAGCAAGTCCCCAAATCCAGTTTTGACCGCCCGCTACATGATTGGAAAAATATTTGGAAAATACAACCGTAACAATGATGACAGAGAATGAAGTATTTGCAAAGTCAAAGAGTGTCCAGACAAAGATTTTTCCTCTATCTTTCATCAATTATTTTTTTGAATCAGTTTTGGAAATTGTTTCTTCAACTAATCCCCTGCCGGATTTGTTCAGCTTACCGCTTTCTTTAAGTTCAGTAAGAATAGCATCGAGTATTCCATTTATAAATTTTCCACTTCGTTCGGTGCTGTACTCTTTGGCTATCTCTATAGATTCATTTATAGAAACTTTAGGCGGGATATCTGGGAAATAAAGAAGCTCACAAATTCCGATTCTTAAAAGAACTTTATCTATTAAAGCAATCCGGTTCATTTCCCAATTAGCAACGCGCTCCTGGATTTTTGAATCAAGTTCGCTGCTGTGCTTTATAACTCTTGTGATTAGTTCATTAGCGAACTCTTTATCAGATTTATCATCAACATCATCAAGCAAAGAAAGCATCGTTGCCTTATGTCCTTCATAATTCATTTCATAAGCATAAAGAATCTGAAGGGCTTTTTCTCTTATTATTCTTCTTTTAAAAACAGACATAACATTTTAAAATATAATTCAAACAGCAAAACACCAAAAAATTACAAGGGCTATACTTTCTCTTATCCTATAGTAAAGCATTTTATCAAAACTAAGTTTTAACTCCGACGCAACAACCTTAACTTTAAGATTGAAAAACCTGCTAATCTCACGAACTCTCACAAGATGATATTCATCAGATATAATATAAATGTTATCAAAATTTTCTTCCGTAACAAGATCCTTTTTAATAAACTTAATTTGCTCATTCGTCGAAGTAGTTTTTGTTTCAATCATAATGTCTGAAGAATCGACGCCTTTTTTCAAAATATAATCCTTTGCAACTTCTGCTTCGGCTAATTCTCCGGGTGCATTGCTTCCTGTTAGCTGTACTTTGTTGATAATTCCTTTCTTATAAAGTTTAGCAGCTTTGTCGATTCGTGAAGCAAGCGTAGGGCTTGGTTTATTTCCTGACCATACTGCAGCACCAAGTACAACTCCTATATTTTCTCCTTTATTTTTTTCTAAATCTTCGTGATAATTTTTCATCTTTATATCCATAAAAAAATATGCAAACAAAAGTAATACAATAACCATTATTAATGAATTAACAATTACCCTTATAAATATCAAATCTTTTGCAGTAAGTAGTCTTAACCAGACAACGGATATAAACATAAACATTACAAACTGGTAAGAAATAAAAATAACTCCCACAATAACCTTATTTAAGGTTTGTTCGAAAATATAAATGTTGTTTGGCGGAAGTTTAATAAAAGATGATAGTATACAAAGAATAAGAAGCACTGATAAAACTACGCTGTAAAGCACAAGTGTTCCCGGTTTGAGTGAACTTTCATCTTTAAAAAAATAAATTAGAATACCTATAATAAGAATTGAAGTGAATATAAGATTAAAAATATTGCCAATATTTAGAATTCTGAAATCAGAAAAAGGAAGGTTTTGATTGTTATATTTGGTGAAGTATAGAAGCACCAAGTGGACTATTAAAACAAATATTACTGAAGAAGCAACAACTCTTTTAGTCCTGGCAGACATAAAACATCAAAATTTGTATTTCAAAGAAATCATAAGTAAGAACTCAAGAATCAAATATCAAAAAACAAACAGCTTTATCTTTTAAAACTAAATTAAATAAAAAAGAACTTCATCTCAAAAAAAAGAGGTTATATAGTTTCTATTCCTTTGCAAGAATCTGGTCTAATTGAGCATGAAGGATATAATAATCATAAACCGAATTATAATAATTGACTTGAGCTCTTGTTAATGAAACCATAGCATCTATTGTTTCTAATTGAGTGCCTACTCCACTCGAATATCTTTTCTTGGCAATATTATACGCCAATTCTGCTTCATCTATAGTTGCTTTATATGATTCCAATTTCTTTTTTGTTTCGTCAATTGAAAGAAGGATATCTTTTAAATTATTCTTCAATACTTTTACATTTTTATCATATTCTTCTTTGGCTTTGTAAAGATCAATTCTCGCTTGCTCAACTTTAGATGTTGTCTGGAATCCGTCGAATATAGGAATTTTAAGATTTAAACCAACATAAACAGAATTTACGTAACGCCAATCACTAAATGGTCTTGGGTCATCTTCTTGAGACTCTGTCTGCCAGCTTCCATTAAAATAAAGTTCGGGGAAATGTTTTGTAAACTGGTAAGAAACGTCGTCATCCTGCAACTGCATTTGAAGTTTGAGTTGAAGAAGAGTATTATTTTTTTCAAGCAGCGTCTGGTCAAGTTCTTCTTCTCCTGAAAGAGGAACTTCTTTAAGAGAAAGCGAATCTTTAATTACAATTTCACTTGTAAGATCAACACCTGTTACAAGCTTTAGTAAATTTTTTGCGAGCACAACTGAGTTTTCAGATTGTTGTAAATCCGGGATTAAATTTTTTACCTGAACTTTTGCGCGTACATAATCATACTCTGGAGCAATTCCTGCATTATACAGAGACTCGGTATTTTTCAGGTTATCTTCGGCAAGCTGTAAATTTAATTTAGATAGATTCAGAACTTCGTCTGCAAGCAGCACGGAGTAATAAGCCTTTTTAACATTTACGATAACTTCAGATGTTGTTGCATCGACCATTTTATCCTGAATCTCCGCATAAGTTTCTGCTATTTTTACAGCAAGAAATATTGCGCCAGTAAAAAGTGGCTGCTCAAGACTTGCACCTATTGTCATAGTATTTTCAGTCCCCTGCGGAAATGATCCACTAAAGAAAGGAGTCTCAATAGATATTTCCCCTCTTTTAATTGCCCTGTTGTAATTTACAAAACCAGATAATTTAGGATAGACCGAAGAGCCCCAGGCTTCCGTAACCTGTTCATCAGCTTTTTGTTTATCGAGCCTCGCAATTTTCAAATCGTGATTAAATTTTAAAGCTAAATTGACGCTTTTATTAAGATCTAAGTTTAATGTATCCTGCGCAAGGATTGCTCCTGATAAAATTAAAACAAGAATTAAAATATGCTTCACTCAGGTCTCCATTTATCTTTTTTCAACATTATTATAAAAACTTAATAAACCTATATATTCAAAAAACGAACATCAAGTTATGAATAATATTAATAAGTTTTATTTTGCACCTGGTAGGTAATGGATGGTTGAATCAATTCTATTTAAAAATAAGAAAGGCGTCCGAAGACGCCTCTTAATTTTATTGAAGCTTAAATACAATAGGTATAGAAACCTGAACTTTAACAGCTTTGCCTCTTTGTTTACCGGGTTTAAACTTAGTTTCTTTAACAGCATTCAAAGCGGCTTCATCAAGTCCGGCACCTAACCCTTTAATAATTTTAGCACTTGTCACAGTTCCTGTTTCATCAACGAAAGCAAGAACATAAACTTTACCTTCAACTCCGGCTCTCTTAGCTATTTCAGGATAAACAATTTTACTTTGAATAGCCTGTATTCCACCAATTGGCTCAGGCATCTCCTCAACAGCCACAAAATATGTCGGTTCTTCATCTACCTTCTTTTCTTCTTTTGGTGGAGGAGGTGCAGACATTTGTGCATTAAGATCAATTTCAGTAGAAGCAATATCTATATCATTAAGAACATCTTCAGAAGGTGCTTCTATTGGAATCGGAGGCTTCGGAGGTGGAGGCGGTCTGTTCTCCTGTTTTGTGTTCTGAACATCTTCAACTTTGAAAAGTTCCTGTGGTCCTTCCAAAATAGCTTGTGATTTGCCAACATCAGGAAAGTACTTGAAAGCCACAATTAATAAAAGAAGCGAGCCTACTAAACAAATCTCGATAACTTTTTGATACTTGCTTCTTAAATCAGCTTTTTCATCCTTTTTAAGTGCCATTAAAGTCTCCCTTTAGGCTTATTACTTAATAAGTTAACCAATGAATTTTCTTTTGTCAATCTAATCTTTAACATCTATCACTTTTACTTATAAATATAAAAATAGTTCCAAAAACTAAAAAAAATCACTTGAGAATAAATTTATTGACTTTCAGTAGTAATATTATAAAAACGACTGCCAAAACCAAGCCGCTGAAGTCGGCAGAAAAGTCCAGGATATCGCACGATCTTCCCGGGATAAAAAGCTGATGAAGTTCATCAAATATTCCATAACCACTTCCTATAAGGATAGTATAAAGAGAGTTCTTCACTTTCAGTTTGGGATACTTATTTTGAAATATTAAAGTAAGATTAAGTAAGACTCCCAGGATAAAAAAAGCAGACATATGCTCAACCTTGTCACCTACTCCAAACGTAGGAATATTACTACTTGGGTAAGATGTTGCTATAAAAAGTATAACCCAGTATACTTTGAGAAAATTAAAAATGAATTTTCTGTTTTTCTCTTCTAATAATTTAAGCAAAGCTTTTTCTCAAAAATTTTATAGCATTTGGCAAATTTTCCATAATATCCGTTGCAGTGTAGCTATATTCAGTGAATTTTTTAATCAATAAATCGGCAGACAAGCTGTGTAAATAAACTCCGCTAATTACCGCAGTTTCTACATCTTTTAACTGTGCAAGGAAGCCTGAAATAATTCCTGTTAAAACATCGCCGGTGCCAAACTTAGCCATTCCGGGATTTCCTGCTGAATTAACCAAAGCTTCTCCTGAAGGAAGAAAAATGATCGTCGGCGCACCTTTTAAGACAAGATAAGAGTCCGTTTCATTAACAAATTTCTTACCATATTTTAAAACATCTTTTTTAATTTCTTCCTGATTTATTCCAATAAGATTTGAGAACTCTCCCAAATGAGGAGTAAGAACAGCTTTAGTAAGATTTAATTCTTTATATCTTCTATCAATAGCGAAAATCGCATCAGCATCAATTACTAAGAATTTAGACTTCGCAGATTTAATAAGTTTGAAAATACTTTCTGATGTTTCTTCGTCCCTTCCTAATCCTGGACCAATTGTTAAAACGTCAGTCCATTCTATTCTTTTTTTAAGTGAAGAAATTATATTGGGAGAGAAATGTTCACTTCCGTTATCATCATAAGTTTCGACTATAACTTCTGTAAGATTTTTATGAACTAATTTTCTTACAGATTTTGGGAATGCAAGAATAGACGCCCCGGCTCCTGCTTTTAGAACCGACTTTGAAGCAAGAACCGCCGCACCTGGCAATTTACCTGAACCGGCAATTGTAAAAACTTTTCCTGCAGAATATTTATGAATATTCTTTTTTTTGTGTGGAAGATTTTTGTAAATATCTTCCGGTTCAATTATATATTCTTCACAATTCAGTTCATCATAAAATTTATCACTTATTCCGATTCCTCCTTTTACAACCTCACCAGAATAACATGCACCATCAGAAATGAATAATCCTTTTTTAAATTCTCCAAGAGTTATAGTTAAATCCGCTTTAAAAACTGTTGAACCTGAACCAGTATCAGCATCGAGTCCTGTTGGAATATCTATTGCAACACGAAAAGCTTTTAAATCATTTAACTTTTCAACAATACTTTTATATGGTTCTCGTAATTCTCCTTTAGCACCGCTTCCAAGCATTGCATCGGCAATTACTGGACAATCTTTTAACCAGTTTATATCTTTAACTGATGAATATTTTTTAAGAGAAACGTTTTTAAATCTTTTTTCATAATCGGAAATGATCTTAAAATTAATTTTACAATCTTCAGATAATTCATCTTCATCACCGAGAAATAATATTTTAACATTATAACCATTGTTGGCACAATGTCTTGCAGCTGCAAATCCATCTCCACCATTATTCCCTTTGCCGCAAATAAAACCGATCTTCTTTTCTTTATCGCCATTTAAAAGTTTTCTTCAAGCCAGCGGTAAATTTCCAAAGATGCATTTTCCATAAGCACAGGACCAGGAATCCCCATCTGCCTGATTGCATAATCATCTATCTGTCTTATTTGGTCTGTTGAGTAGAGTGGAATCATTAATTCATCAAAATTAAAATATTAAAATAGTTCCGATGCTATTAATAATAAAGGGAAATAACTTAAAAGATTTGCAGAGAAACTCTATAAGAATGAAGTTATAAGGTTGATTATAGTTCCCGGTGATAATCCCAAAACGATGACAAGTAACACAGAAATAACAACAGCGAGCAAGCCGGTATTCTGTCTTTGAATTGACAACTCAGTTTCAGGATCTTTGAAGTACATTAAAACTACAATCCTTAAATAAAAATAAACACTGATAACGCTTGATATAACACCAACAATTGCAAGCCAGGTAAGATGAGCTTTGATTGCAGCAATGAAAACATAATACTTGCCGAAGAAACCGGCGAATGGAGGAATTCCTGCAAGAGAAAACATAAATATCGAAAGCATCGCTGCAAGAGCCGGATGTTTAGATGCAAGTCCTGCATAAGATTTAATGCTAAGATTTGTTTCATCTTTTCCTTCAATTATAGAAACTATACCGAAGGCACCGAGGTTCATAAAAGTATAAGCTAAAAGATAGAAGATTATTCCCGCTACACCTTCGTAATTTCCTGAAGCAAGACCGATTGTCATATATCCTGCATGAGCAATTGAAGAATAAGCAAGCATTCTTTTAATATTATCTTGTGCAATTGCTACTATACTGCCAAACAACATTGATAATACAGCAATGACTGCGAGGTAAGGTTCAAAAGTGTTGGCAACTGAACTGCTAAAGACTGCAAAAAAAGTTACAAGTATTGCACTGAAGGCAGCGGCTTTTCCTCCGGTTGAAAATAATCCCGCGACAGTTGTTCCGGAACCCTGGTAAACATCGGGAACCCACATATGAAATGGGAATGCTGCAATCTTAAATGAAAATCCGATCAGGAATAAAAGCATTCCACTGACAAAAAGAACATTCTTAGTTAATTCAGTAAAATGCTTTGTTATAAAATCTATTGATGTCGTTTGCGCAGAACCATAAATAAGAGCAATTCCGTAAACTGTAAAGCCTGTTGCAAAAGCTCCTAACAAAAAATATTTAAGAGCAGCTTCATTTGCTGCAATTCTTTTTCTGTTTATTCCGGCAAGAACATAAAAGCAAATGGACATCAATTCCAGTCCAAGGAAAATCACGAAAAGGTCTTTCGCTCCTGCCATTAACATCATACCAAGAACTGAAGATTGCAGAAGAATATAAAATTCACCAAAGTAAGAATCATATTTGCGCAGGTAATCAACTGAAAGAAGAGAAACGAGTGCAGCGCCGAAAGTAAAAATGAAAAAGAAGATGTTTGCATTTCCGCCGGTTGTAAACATTCCACCGAAAGTAGCTGTAATAGAATTAACTGTTGTTAAAGAATAAAATCCTGAGAAGAGAAAAACAACAATTGAAAACCAGGGAAGAATAATTTCACTTTTCTTCGAGTACATTTCAATGACAAGCGAAATAATGATTCCTGCACCGATTATTTCTAAAGGTAATATGTTATAAAATGTTTCCATTAATTTTTCAGTTATTCAACAAATAAAATGTCTGCGTCGGTTTCTTCGATTCTTGCTTTATGCTTTTCTTCAAGATAAACAGCAATTTTCTTATGGTTTTTAATATCAAAGATATCTTCGCCTTTTTCAACAACAACAAATTTAATTGATTCGTATTGTGTTAAAGAGCTTTTCAAATCTTTGTAATCGAGAAAATAAAGATCAGTAAAATCTTCTTCTTCTTTTACTATTATTCCTTTGGAATGAGATGAGAAATCTGTAATTATTTCTTTTTCTATAACTACTTTAAGAAAATGTGCATGGAAAGGAACAATGAGCCTGTTTCCATAATACAATGCAGTCGCTTTATCTTTTAAAGTTGAAGCTACTGTTTTCATAATCAACCTTTACCCAAAAAGAAAATATACCAGACAATAGCAAATATAGGAATTAAAATAATAAGCGAATATTTTATCAAATAAGTAAAGAAGCTCGGCATAATTATGCCGGCTCTTTCGCAAATAGATTTAACCATGAAATTCGGTCCGTTTCCTATATAAGTCAAAGCGCCGAAGAAAACCGCAGCAACCGAAATTGCCTGCAAATAAATTTCATCGTGAACAACAAATTCCTGAACCTGAGTTTTTACATTTACATCGAGAGCATATTTGCCCATTGCGGCACTTAAAAAGTTGAGATATGTCGGTGCATTATCTAAGAAACCTGAAAGTATTCCTGTTGCCCAATAAAAAACTCCAGCATTTAATTGATCTCTGAGAATGCTTGCTTCGTGAGCAATTAATTGCAAAGCCGGAATCATTGTTGCGAAGATCCCGATAAACAAATAAGCGACTTCTTTTATCGGTTCGAAATCAAATTCATTCGCTTTTAGAACTTCCTGGTCGGCAGTTTTAAATGAAAGATAAACTACTGAAAACATAATTATTTCTCTTATACCGAATGGAAGAGGTGCGAGACTTGGAACAAACGAAAGCACACCCGGATCGATAAAAACAGAAACGATTATTATCCCCAAGTAAATAAGATTCTTCAATCCTTTAAATTCAATCTTACCTGAATAAGATTTACTGCTTTCGTTCTCTTCATTTCCTTTGTTGAATGAATCAACAATATAAAATAGACCGAGAATCAAAATCATAGCAGGAATCCAGATGTACCAGACATTCTGAATAACCCAGAAGAATGGAACACCTCTCAGAAAACCGAGAAACAATGGCGGATCACCGATTGGAGTTAAAGCTCCGCCAATATTGCTTACAATAAAAATAAAAAATATAATGTGATACGGTTTTATTCTGTTCTGATTGATCTTTATAAATGGTCTTATCAAAAGCATAGATGCGCCGGTTGTTCCGATTATATTTGATATGATTGCACCGAAAGCAAGAAATAAAACATTTAATAATGGAGTAGATTTCTTATCAACTTTAATAAGAATGCCTCCCGAAGCGACAAAGAGAGAACTTAACAAAGCAATAAATGAAAGATATTCTGCAAGTGTATGAAGAATCGAATGAGAATCATTTAAAAAGCCTAAATAATAAATAACTGTAATTGCACCAAGACTAATTGCAACTTTCGGATAATGATGTTCCCAGAAATGCTTATAAAACAACGGACCAGTTGCTATCATCAAAAGTAAAAGAACAAATGGAATAACCATTAACGTATCGGGCAATTGATGAGTAGTTTCAGAAGTAATAACTCCTGAATCAGAAGCAATTAAAAAATCGGATACTAATGCAAATAAAATAATTAATGCAGGAGAGAATCTTTTCATCACACTTACTTAATCGTTACATGGTTTGAAGGAAGAACCTGCTCAATAATTTTTGCTGATGTTTTTTCAGAGACTTTGAGAAAAGTGCTTGGATAAATTCCAATCCAGATAATAAAAATGAATATCGGAACCATAACTAAAATCTCACGGAAATTCATATCTTTTAAAGAATTTAGCTTTGGATTTGTCACTTCACCGAAAACAACTCTTTGATACATCCATAACAAATAGACTGCTGCAAAGATTACTCCTGAAGCTGCAAAAACTGTATACCACCAGCTATCTAAAACCGGAGATTTAAAAGCTCCAAGAAGAATTAAAAACTCTCCGACAAAACCATTTAATCCCGGAAGTCCAACAGATGACAATGAAGCAAACAAAAGCATAAAAGAAAAGATCGGAACTATCTTAGCGATTCCGCCATACTCACTTATTTCACGTGTGTGAGTTCTTTCATAAATAACTCCAACTAAAAGGAATAAAGCTCCTGTTGAAAGTCCATGATTTACCATTTGTATGATTGCACCCTGCACAGCTTCCTGTGTCATTGCAAAAATTCCAAGAACAACAAAACCTAAATGTGCAACGGAAGAATAAGCAACAAGCTTCTTCATATCTTTCTGAACCATTGCCACAAGTGCACCATAAATAATTCCTATTACTGCAAGAACAGAAATGTAAGGAGCAAAAGTAACTGCAGCTTGCGGAAATAGTGGAAGACAAAATCTTAACAAACCATAAGTTCCCATCTTAAGTAAAACTCCTGCAAGAATAACACTTCCAGCAGTCGGCGCCTGAACGTGAGCATCGGGTAACCATGTGTGTAATGGAAACAACGGAACTTTAATTGCAAAGCTGAATGCAAAAGCAAGGAACATCCAGTTCTGAATTGTCTTTTCAACTCCCGGTCCGACTGAATAAAGTTCAACAAGATTTGTGGTAAAATGTCCGAGCGGAGTTGAAGCATAAACTGCAAGCCAGATTATTGCAACAAGCATCAAAAGACTGCCGAACATTGTATAAAGGAAAAACTTTATCGAAGCATAAATTCTTTCTTTGCCTCCCCAGATGCCGATAATAAAATACATCGGGATAAGCATTGCTTCCCAGAAAATGTAAAAGAGAAAAAGATCGAGAGAAACAAAAACTCCAAGCATTCCAACTTCGAGCATCAGCATAAAAAATGTAAACTCTTTTACTCTGCTTTTAATACCCGACCAGCTTGAAAGTAAAGTAAGCGGAGTTAGAAAAGTTGTAAGCATAACAAGAAGAAGTGAAAGTCCATCGAGACCAACAAAGTAAAAGATATGCAGGTTTTCAATCCATTCAAATTTATGAGTTAACTGGAAACCCGATTTGCTCGTATCAAAATTAAAAAAGATAACTAATGAAATAATAAATGCAAGAAGTGATATTGCAAGTCCACAATACTTTATCAGATTTGTTTTTTCTTTATTAATAAACAAAAGAAGAAAACTTCCCGCAAAAGGAATCAAAAGTAAAAGAGATATTAAGCTGCTGTTTTCCATTTTATAAACTTAAAATTATCCAGAATAAAGCTGCCGCAATTCCAACCATCATAATAACTGCATAAAATTGTGCAACACCTGTTTGTATTTTTCTGATTATACCGGAAGTCGATCCAATAATTGATGCAATTCCGTTTACAAGTCCATCTATAATTTTATTGTCTGCAATTTTCCATAAAAATGAATCGGAAGTTTTAACAATCGGGTTAACGACTGTTGCATCGTAAATTTCATCAACAAAATATTTATTCCATAAAAGATTATATATCGATTTGAATTTCTTTGCAGTGTTGTCTGCAATAGAGGGCTTCTTAAGATAAATATATCTTACAAAGTAAATTGAAGCAACAACACCAACAACTGAAATTGTCATCAAAAGTATTTCTTCAAAATGTGTGTGTGTCCCATAAAACATAAGTTTGTTTTGGGCACTTGCAAAGACAGGTTCTAACCAGCCTTGAAAAATGTTTCCGTGTTCTCCTGAAAATAGTTCAGGAATTCCGATAAATCCGCCAATTGCAGAAAGTATTGCAAGAATAATTAAAGGAATTACCATAACTTTTGGCGATTCGTGAGGATGTTTATTCGTGTCCGAATCTTTCTTTACCTTCAAAAGTTAAGAAGTAAAGTCTGAACATATAAAATGCTGTTATGAAAGCTGTCAAAGCACCGATAAGCCAGAAAAGAAATCCTCCGTTTGCAAAAGAGTCCCAGAGTATTTCATCTTTACTAAAGAAACCGGATAAAGGCGGAATACCCGAAATTGCCAGTGCTGCAATTAAAAATGTTGCGGCAGTTTTCGGCATGTGTTTTCTCAATCCACCGTAATGCTGAATATTCTGTTCATCATGCATTGAATGAATTACTGAACCGGCACCAAGAAAAAGTAAAGCTTTGAAGAAAGCATGAGTCATTACATGAAAAATTCCTGCTGAGAAAGCACCGACTCCCATTGCAAGAAACATATAACCAAGCTGACTTATAGTAGAGTAAGCAAGAACTTTTTTAATATCATTTTGCACAACACCAATTGTTGCAGCAAACAACGCAGTTAAAGTTCCGATAACAGCAATAACCATAAGAATAGCCGGCGCAGATGCAAAAATGATTGAGCATCTTGCAACCATGTAAACTCCTGCTGTAACCATTGTAGCTGCATGTATCAATGCAGAAACCGGAGTCGGACCAGCCATTGCATCGGGAAGCCAGACAAACAAAGGTATCTGTGCAGATTTTCCTGTCGCACCTATAAAAAGAAATAATGCGATAAATGTAAATGTAGTTTCAGAAACATCCGAATGATGAAGCTTTTGTAAATACGTCACTAAAATTTAAACTATTAAAAGTTAAATAGATTAAAAACATTCCAAGGAGAAAACCAAAGTCTCCAATCCTGTTTACGATAAAAGCTTTTTTAGCTGCATCGCCTGTTGTACCTTTTTCAAATTTCCTGTCATACCAGAAACCGATTAAAAGATAAGAACAAAGACCAACGCCTTCCCATCCTAAAAACAAAAGAACAAAATTATCTGCAAGTATAAGGTTCATCATTGCGAAGATGAAGAGATTCATATATGCAAAAAATCTCCAAAAGCTTTTATCTCCATGCATATAACCGATTGAGTAAACATGAATTATGAAACCAACTCCAGTTACGATTAAAGCCATTATAAGTGAAAGTTGATCAATCTGGTAAGCAAAACTGATATCGAGAGAAGAAACTTTTAGCCAGGTAAAAAGATTTATAATTGTTTTTCTTTGTTCAACCGGAAGTGCAAGAGTCTGAAAGAAAGCAAAAACAGTAATAAGAAATGAAAGTCCGATTACTCCGCTTCCGATTATTCCTATTACTTTTTCATTTTTTTGGCCAGAGGCTGATCCGCCTATGGCAGAAATTTTGCTCCCAAAAGCTCCATTAATAATGAAGCCTAAAAGAGGAAGCAAAACTGTTAAGTACATTAGATTGATCATAAAACTTTATTTGATGTGTCATCCTGAGCCTGTCGAAGGATGACTTTATTTTTTCAATTTGTCACACTTCGACAAGCTCAGTGTGACAATTCTCTACCACTTCAAAATATTAATCTCGTCAATATTCACTGTCTGTTTATTTCTGAACAGAGCAATTATTATTGCAAGTCCAACTGCAGCTTCTGCAGCAGCAACAGTCATTACAAAAAAAACAAAAAGCTGTCCAACTGGATTTCCCATAAAAGATGAGAAAGTTATTAAAGTAAGATTTGCTGAGTTCAGCATCAGTTCAACAGACATAAAAACAACAATTGCATTTCTTCTTGTAAGAACTCCTGCAACGCCAACAATAAACATAAAAGCGCTGAGTATTAAGTAATAATCTATTGGAACAGACATTTTATTCTCAATAATTATTTAATTATTGTTTTATAATCCCTTCGTCAGTCTGAGCGTAGTCGAAGACTGACTGTCACACTTCGACTTCGCTCAGTGTGACATTTATTTATTCTATTTTCTTTTTTGCTAAAATAAGTGCCCCAATTGTTGCTGCAAGAAGCAAAAATCCTGCGGCTTCAAAAGGCAAAACATAATTTGTAAATAATTCTCTTCCGATCGTTTCTATTGTTCCGGCGTTTATGCTCGCCTGTATATTTGGAGAAACATTTTGTGAAGCAGACGAAGAGAAAATCAAATATGCAAGCTGCATAAAAACTAAAAGTGCAATTGCAAAAGCAAAAACTTTTATTCCTTTAACTTTAGTAACACTTTTTTCATGCTCAGGTTTAAGAAGCATAATCACAAAAAGGAAAAGAACCATAATTGCACCGGCATAAACTATAACCTGAATTACCGCAAGAAATTGTGCATTGAGTAAAAGATACAAACCTGCAATCGCACCGAGATTCAAAATTAAAAACAGCGCTGCAATTACAATATTAGCTCTTGTAATCATCAGCACAGATGATACTGCTGCAACGCCTGCAAAAAGTATAAAAAGTATAGTCTCTAACGTCATCTCTCTCTTAATGGAAGATGGTTGATGTTTGATGGAAGATGTTTTTTGAAATTTCCATTTTATATTTTTCTTTTATTCAAATTTTGTTGAGATGTTAATTTTATCGATGTAAATATCTTTTTAAGTTCGAAACTTTCATTTAACATATTCTTAAACTTTTCAATCTTTTTTGAATCCGGAAGAATAGAATTTAAAACTCTTAACCAATAATTGCTTTCACGAGCTTCTTTCAAAACAACTCCAATCTTATGAATAAAATCCTTACCTGATTCTGCACTTTGTGCTTCTTCGTAATTAGCTCCAACAGATGTAGATGCTTTAGCTAATTGAAAAGTAATGACTGCAAACATTTTACTTTTAGGTAAAGTTTCAAGAAAAAGTAAACAGTCAACTCCAAAATCAAAAGTTCTATTAAGTAACTCTTCAGTTTTACTATTCATTTTAACCCTCCATTTTTTATAGAAATTCAATTTCAAATTTTGTTTTGCCTTTCCATCTTCCATTTTCCATCAAACATCTTCCATCCTCTACGGGGTATTACGATAAATCATTCTCGGGAAAGGAATAGTTTCCCTAACATGTTCAAGTCCGCAAATCCAGCCGACGGTTCTTTCTAATCCTAATCCAAAACCAGAATGCGGAACTGAACCATATCTTCTTAAATCAAGATACCATTCAAAAGCTTCCTGAGGAAGATCGTGTTCTTTAATTCTTTCAAGAAGTTTATCAAGATCATCTTCTCGCTGACTTCCGCCGATAATTTCGCCGTAACCTTCAGGAGCCAGAACATCAACAGCTAAAGCAAGATTTTCATTTTCAGGATCGCGCTTCATATAAAAAGCTTTTACTGCTGCAGGATAACGATGAACCATAACAGGTCTGTCAAACTGTTCTGAAATTATTGTTTCATCGGTTCCGCCTAAATCATTTCCATATTCAAACTCGCTTCCGTTCTTCTTTAATATTTCGACAGCTTCATCATAAGTAATTCTCGGCAAAGGCTTTTTAACATTCTGAAGTTTTGTTGTATCTCTTTCAAGAACTTTTAATTCTTCTTCCATATCTTTTAAAACTGTCTGAACAACGTGCTCGAGAAAATCTTCTGCAAGATCCATATTATCATTTAAATCATTGAAAGCAACTTCGGGTTCGATCATCCAGAATTCTGTAAGATGTCTTCTTGTTTTGGATTTCTCTGCTCTGAAAGTCGGACCAAAAGTATAAACTTTACCAAGAGCCATTGCACCGGCTTCCGCATAAAGCTGTCCCGACTGAGTTAAGTAAGCTTTTCCAAGATCAAAATATGGAGTTTCAAAAAGTGTAGATGTTCCTTCAACAGCATTTGGAGTTAAGATCGGCGGATCCATTAATGTAAATCCCCTGCCGTCAAAAAAATCTCTTATAGCTTTTACAATTCTGTGTCTTATTTTTAAGATTGCAACCTGCCTGCTGGAACGCAACCACAAGTGCCTGTGATCCATTAAAAATTCAATCCCATGTTCTTTTGGGGTGATAGGATAATCGTGAGCTTCGCCGATAACTTTAAGACCTGTTGCATCGAGTTCGTAACCGCCCGGCGCTCTCGGTTCTTCTTTTACTTTTCCCGTTACTTCTATTGAAGTCTCCTGCCCGATCCTGTCGGCAGTTTCAAAAACATCTTCAGTTACATTTCCTTTGAAATAAACACATTGCAGATAACCTGTTCCATCTCTCAAAACCAAAAACTTTATCTTACCGCCCGATCTCTTATTATAAAGCCAGCCTTGTAATGAAATCTCCTGTCCAACATACTTACCCAGGTCGCTAATAGTAATATTCTGCATCAAAAAGTAGAAATAGTTTCAAAAATTAAGTTTTCAAATATAAAGAGGGTGCTAAAGAATTCCAAAGACCAGCGTCATCCTGAACTCATTTCAGGATACTCCTATACTCACATCTCTAACCTACTTTAGCTGGGTAAAGTCTATAGTTTGTTTTTTTATTTTGCGGAAGAATCCTCTATAAATTATATTGTATTTAATTAAAACGAAGGAGAATATATGAGCAGCAAAGAAATAATCAAAAATGCTTTGAAACTTTCTCCACAGGAGAAATTATTGGTTGTAGACAGCATATTAAAAAGTCTTGACGAACCTGATAAAAAAATAGAAAAAATCTGGCTGGAAGAATCAGAGAAGAGATTAAAATTATTTCGTCAGGGTAAATTAAAAGGAATTCCTTTAGAAGAAATAAGCCTGCTTGCTGGCAAATAGATATTAGTAAAATTGGCAGGACTTGGGGATGAGTTTTCAAATGAAATAAATAGAGCCTCAAAAAGAATATCAAAATTTCCAGAAGCCTTCTCAATCCTAAAAAATAATATTTTACAAATAACAATCTCAAGCCAAAGAAGCCATTATATTTTCCAAATTTATAAGTGTAATAAAAGTATGAGAAAGAATTTATAGAGTAAATTGGTAATGTATTGTTTCTGTTATTGGCTTAATGCTACAGAAACATTAAATTATGTAAGAACAAAAAAGGATAGATATGAGACAAGTAATTATATACCCAGGTGAAGACAACTATTGGGTAGCAGAATGCCCAAGTCTTCCCGGCTGTATAAGTCAGGGCAAAACAAAAGAAGAAGCGGTAGAAAATATTCGTGAAGCAATTCAAGGATATATTGTAGTTCTTGAAGAAGATCATCTTCCTGTTCCGCCCGAACATTTCGAAGCTTTAATAGTTGCAGTATGAGTTCCCTTCCCAGAATTTCAGGACGGGATTGTATAAAAGCTCTTTCTAAAGTTGGTTTTATTTTAAGACGTCAACATGGAAGCCATATGATTCTCAGACGTAATGAACCGTTTGCTCAGGTAGTTGTTCCGAATCATAAAGAAATTGATCAGGGGAACATTAAGAGCAATCATTCGCCAAGCTAATCTTACCGTAGATGAATTCAATAAATTATTGTAACTCATCAATCTCTTCTTCTTCGAATAGTCCTTAAACTAGATTCTCCCGTTATAACATAATACTATTTCTATTCAAATCTTATTCTATAACTATATCCTTTTTTGCATTTAGACTTTTCACTCGCATCAAACCAAAATCAAAGAAGCCATTATATTTTCCAAACTCATAATTGCTCACCTACTTAGCCTAACACACTTTATTATATTAGGCAATGTCATGCCTCAATATTAATTTTCTATTAATTAGAGCTTTAACATTTGCAATAAAAGATTTTTCATTTTACATTATAAGCCAAATTCACAACAAACATTAACTTCAATATTAAGGAGAGGGTGCTATGAAGAAACTATTACTTCCCTTTTTGCTTCTTTCAGTGTTGTTTATTAGTAAACCTGCATACAGTACAGTAGATTCTCTTACAATTGCGCAGGCTATTGAAGATCTGGATATGGATTTTGTTCCCGACCAAAGGTTCTGGGTGATACAGTTATGGTATCAGGAGTTATTATTTCACCAAACTTTCAAACAATGCAAACAGTTCATTTTATTTATGGGATGGAACTGCAGGAATCGATATTTTTAATTGGTCTAGCGTAACACGACAAACTTAATTGGGCTCTGGGAGATTCGCTTGTTATAACCGGTAAAGTCAATCAATTTAATGGAGTAACTGAAATAGTTCCTTTGACTCTGCCAGCTGGGATTCTGTTGGCGTAGGCACACGTACCTGATCCAATGGCGTTAACACTTGCAGATTATAAAGCTAACCCGGAAATGTATGAAGGATCTTTAGTATGGTTGGGCAAACTGTCTAAAGTCAGTGGAACATGGCCAGCTTCAGGTAACGGAACAATTATGCTATCAGATGGAACAGATACTGTTGCTTTTTTTATTGACGTAGATACAGATATTGATGGAACAACCGAACCTCTCTACCCAGTAGATGTTATCGGTATTGGAAGTCAATATGATGCCAGTGCTCCTTATGATGCTGGATATGAAATTTTGCCAAGATATATGACTGACTTTACTTCAAGCTGGACAATAGCACATGCTATTGAAGACCTGAATATGGATTATGTCCCCGATCATTTAAATGATACTGTTAGGGTAAGAGGCGTTATCACCTCACCAAATTATCAGACTACAAATAATTCTTTTTACCTGTGGGATGGCACAGCAGGAACAGATATTTTTATGCCCGGACCACCTAAATTCAATTGGGCTTTAGGTGATTCAATTGTCGTTACAGGTTTTGTGAATCAATATAATGGAATGACGGAAATACAAGCACTTGATTCAGCTAGCTGGGATTCAGTTGGAACAGGTACAGTACCAGATCCTACAGAAATAACTCTTGCTGAATATATAGCAAATTCTGAAATGTACGAAGGTTCAGTAATAAAAGTTAAAGGTCTGTCTTTAGTTGGTGGTAGCTGGCCGGGAGCCGGAGCTAGTACTAATTTATCTTTGAGTGATGGAGTTGACACAGTTGTCTTTAGAATTGACTCTGACACAGATATTGATGGACAACCCGAACCAACCTGGCCAGAAGATGTTGTTGGAATCGTATCTCAGTTTGACAGTAGTGTTCCTTATAGTTCGGGATATCAAATTTTCCCAAGATATATTACCGACTTTACTCCAACTGCAGTAGTCCCTGTTGAATTAGTTTCTTTCACAGCTTCGGTACAGTCTGGTGCAGTTTTATTACGCTGGTCAACTGCTACTGAAATTAACAACAAAGGATTCCAGGTAGAAAGAAAATCTTCTACAGAAGATTGGAGCAGAATTACTTTTGTTGACGGTAACGGAACAACAACAAATCCTCATATTTATTCCTATGCTGATAACTCTGCAAAATCAGGAAGTTATTCCTACAGACTAAAACAAATTGATTTTGACGGCTCCTACAAATATTCCAACGTTGCTGAAGTCAGTTTCGCTGGTGCTATAAAATTTGAGCTGGCTCAGAACTATCCTAATCCTTTCAACCCGAGCACAACAATCAGCTTCAGCATTCCTGAAGCATCAAATGTTTCGCTAAAGATTTTCAATACTCTCGGACAGGAAGTAAAAACTTTAGTTAACGGGTTTAAGGAAGCAGGTTCTTATAAAATTAATTTCGATGCAAAGAATCTTACAAGCGGACTCTATTTCTATAAAATAGACGCCGGTACTTTTTCACAAGTTAAGAAGATGATGCTGCTTAAATAAGAACCTTTTTTTGTTTGTTTTACAAAGCCCGGCTTGTCCGGGCTTTTTTTGTTACTTATGATAATCATCATCTTTAATCTGAGAATCATTTCTTTCAGTTGTGAGAATAATACAAAATCTAAATCCCCTAAATTTTATAAACCGTTGAAACGGTTAACCAATCTTATTCTTTAGGTTAACCCACGGCTTAAGCCGTGGGTTAATGTGTAAAAGTCATCTTGTTTAACTGTTTTAACAGTTTCTACTATAATAAAGCTATCTTAATTAAACATTAAAAAAAGTTGTAATTATATACATAATGTAATGGCATTATCGTTGCTAACAAGCAAATATATGTATATGTTTATCTTTAACAGATGAAAAGAAAAATTTCAATATTAACTTTAGCTTTCCTCTTTTTTGCAGCGACCACTGGAGTACCCATCACTCTTCATATTTGTAAAATAATGGGCACAACGTCTTCCGAATTTTGCGAAATACACAAAGCAAAAGTAGTTAAGCGTTCCTGCTGTGAAGACGAACAGCCAGTTTACCCTGTTAATATTACTTCGGACAATAGCTGCTGCCAGACTGAACTTGTATATAATAAAGTTAAAGATGATTTTGTTTCCAATAAACCAAATGTAAATATCTTCTCATCTTCAGAAAATTTATTTCAACCTGTTACTTTAACTACATTATCAACTGATTTTTCTTTTGATGAACTTTTTTACTGTGATTCTTCTCCCCCGTTTCTGATTAATCCCGAATTACATATCACTAATTCTATCCTTCTGATTTAACCCCTCGAATAATTTTATCCGGGTACGGGAAAATTATATCCTTTCCCGGTATCCTGTAACTTCTTGTTCATTTTGATTTTGTTCAATTTGAAAAATGACTGTATAAATTTATCGAGGATTTCAGATGAAAAAAATATTTCTTATATGTTTAACAATTTTTGCACTGCTTTGTATAGACATAGCCTATGCACAAACTGCCGATTTAGACTCTCTTATTAATAAAGCAATCAAAGTTAGTCCAAAGCTTTCAATGCTGCGTGCAAAAAGGAATGTTGCAGGAAATAAAATTCCACAGAATTCCAATTTACCGAACCCGATGCTAACGCTCGGGCTGATGAATCTTCCTACAAATTCGTTTTCCTTTAACCAGGAACCGATGACACAAAAAGTAATCGGACTGCAGCAAACAATTCCTTTTCCAGGGAAATTATCCGCGATGGAAGATGCTTCAGCTATCGATATTCTTATAATTGATAAAGAGATCGAGGATGCAACAAATGAGATCAGGAAAGATGTTAGTGAGAAATATTACTCGCTCAGTTTCTTTCGCAAGAGTCTTATGTATGCCAAAGAAAATAAAAAATTGCTCGGAAAAATTTCAGAAGTGGTGGGTACAAAATATTCTGTTTCAACTGCAAGCCAGCAAAATCTGATAAAAGTACAATTAGAGATAACAAACATCTCCGACAAAATAGAAGATTTAAAAAGTAAAGAAGGTTCAACACTTTCATCATTAAATGCACTTTTGTTACAGGATGCAGACACACCGATTGCTACTGAAATTTTTGATTCAATTAAAACAATAGACATTACAGTAAAGCAGCTTGATTCTCTTGCAAAAGCCTACAGACCTTTCCTGCAGGGAATACAGCTTTCACAGGAAAAAGGGAAATTGAAACAAAGTGTTGCTGAGAAAAATTACCTGCCGAATTTCACACTCGGAGTTCAATACGGTCAAAGAGATATGCTGCAAAAAACAGGTATGACCCAGGCTGATTTTCTCTCCTTTTCTGTAGGAATTTCATTACCGGTTAATTATGGGGGGAAAATATCATCCGAAGTTGACGAGGCAGTTTCGATGCAGGATCTATACTCACAGCAATATTACCAGGCATTTCAATACCTGGATGGAGTTTTTGGTACCGATGTAACAGATCTTAATTCATTAAAGAATAGGATAAATTTATTTGAAACAGCGTTGCTGCCGCAGGCACAACAAAACCTGAGTTCGGCACTTTCCAGCTACCAGGTTAACCAAGTTGATTTTATAAATGTTATTGATGCACAGAACCAGCTTTATATGATTGAAACGAATCTCTACAAATTAAAAACAGATTATCTAAAAAAAATATCTGAGCTGGAATTTCTAACCGGGACAAGTCTAAAAAATAATAACGGAGAATAATAAAGTGAAAACGCAAAATATAATCATCGGAATACTTGTAATAATAATTGGAGTGTTACTCTATCTCTGGCTCAGTAACTCCGGAAGCAGCAGTGCTGCTAATATGGATAACAACTCAGGACAAACAGCAGAAAAGGAAAGAAAAGTTTTATTCTGGCGTGCACCTATGAACCCGAATGAAGTTTATGATCATCCCGGAAAATCAAAGATGGGAATGGATCTCGTTCCGGTTTATGAAGATGAAGCTTCCGGCGGTGGAGTTGTAACAATCAGCGGTGCTGTCCAGCAGAATATGAATGTTAAAACCGCAGTTGTTGAAGAAAAGAATCTTAGCTCACAGGTTATTACTAACGGAATACTTCAAACAGATGAAGAAAAAGAATACGTAGTCACAACAAAAGTCAGTGGCTGGATAGAAAAGTTATATGTTAACTATACAGGACAAAAAGTTGAAAAAGGCCAAAAGCTGATTGGCATTTATTCTCCCGAACTCGTTGCAACTCAACAGGAATTGATTACCGCTTTGTCTTATGGCTCATCTGTTATGAATAGCACCGATAAAGATATTGCCGGAAGTGGCCAGGAGTTTATCAACAACAGTGTAAGAAAACTTGAGCTGCTTGATGTCTCTGATTCTGAAATAAAAAGAATCGAAAGTACTAAAGAAGTTAAAAAGTATATTACTCTTTACGCACCCTTTAACGGAACTGTAATCCAAAAGGATGCAATTGAAGGAGAGAAAATCGGGGCGGGGACACCTTTGTTAAAGATAGCGAACCTGGATAACCTCTGGCTTCTTGCAGATATTTATGAATATGAATTGCCAAAAATAAAATTGGGCTCGCCTGCTGATATTACTTTTAATTTCTTACCCGGAAAAGTTTTCAAGAGTAAAATTTCATTTATCTATCCAACTCTAGATGATAAAACAAGAACTATAAAAGTAAGGTTCGATGTTCCAAATTATAATGATCAGCTAAAGCCTTCTATGTTTGCAAATATTATTATTAATGGGAAAAATCTTGGCGAACATCCGGTTATTCCAGAACAGGCAGTACTTAGAACCGGGCAGAAAAATATCGTAATCCTTGCCCTGGGTAACGGGAAATTCAAACCTGTTGAAGTAACACTTGGTAATTATTCTGAAGGATATTACCAGGTCCTTAATGGAATAGCTACAGGCGACACAATTGTAACGTCGGCACAGTTCCTCATTGATTCTGAAAGTAACCTAAGAGCTGCTCTTTCACAATTCAGTGGTTCATCTTCCACAGTGACAGATAAAAAAGATACTATCACGAATATGAAATCGGATAGCAAAATGGATTCGATGAAAGATATGGATAAAGAAGATAACTCTGAAGTTAAAGATCCCCGGATAAGAAAAGGGATGATAGACCTTTCAGCAATAGATAAAAACAAAGATGGAAAGCTTTACGAAGATATAATGGATTGGAATGTTATTTCGGATGAACCGGGAGTTTGTCCTTTATGTGGAATGACATTGAGAGAATTCACAATTAAAGAAGTGAAAAAGAATTTAGCTGAACATGGATTTAAAGTGAGCAATTGAAGAGGAAAATTTAAACCACATAGAAACATAGGCACATAGTCTATGTGTTCTAATGTGCCTATGCTGGTTAAAAAAACTCTGCTTAACGAACTGGAAAATAAACAGGAGTTTTAATTAAATGGTTACAGATAGTTCAAACAAAGATGGAATAATTGCCAAGATAATTGAATGGTCAATTAATAATAAAATACTGGTAATAATATTAACTGCTGCACTCATATTCGGCGGCATCTGGGCAATTCAAAATACGCCAGTTGATGCAATACCCGATCTGAGCGATGTGCAAGTAATAATATTTACAAAATATCCCGGTCAGGGTCCCCAGATAGTTGAAGACCAGGTAACATATCCGCTAACATCAAAAATGCTTTCTGTTCCTTATGCAAAAGATGTAAGGGGATATTCGTTTTTCGGCTTTTCAATGGTCTATATAATTTTTGAAGATGGAACTGATCTTTACTGGGCAAGAAGCAGGGTACTTGAATATTTAAGTTCAATGAAAAGTTCCTTGCCTGAAGGAATATCACCTGAACTGGGTCCGGATGCTACAGGTTTAGGATGGGTTTACCAGTATGCACTTAAATCTCAAACACGAAGCTTGCAGGAATTGCGTTCAATTCAGGATTGGTTTTTAAAATATGAATTATCTGCAATACCCGGTGTCTCCGAAGTCGCGAGCATCGGAGGATTTGTAAAACAATACCAGGTAAATGTTGATCCAACAAAATTAGCATCCTACAATATTCCGCTCAGCATGGTTACAATGGCAATTAAGAAGAGCAATAATGACGTTGGCGGAAGGCTGATGGAAATGGGCGAAACGGAGTTTATGGTAAGAGGCCTGGGATATATAAAGAGTGTTGATGATCTTAAAAATATTGCCATCGGAAAAGACAAAAGTACCGGCACACCCATTTATTTAAAAGACGTAGCCAACATAGATATCGGACCCGAATTAAGAAGAGGACTTGCCGACCTGAACGGTGAAGGAGAAGTAGTCGGGGGGATTGTAATCCAACGTTTCGGTGAAAATGGATTAGAAGTAATTAACAAAGTCAAAAAAAGATTGCAGGAATTAAAATCTTCCCTGCCGCCGGACGTTCAGATCGTTCCGGTATATGACAGAAGTGAACTTATTCATAAAGCAGTTGATAATTTAGGTGATAAACTTTTAGAAGAAGGTTTGATTGTTGCATTAGTAATTATTCTTTTCCTTCTTCACTTCAGAAGTTCGCTCGTTGCAATATTTACATTGCCTACAGCCGTGCTGGCAGCTCTGCTTGTTATGAAATTACAGGGGTTAAATGCAAACATAATGTCACTTGGCGGAATCGCAATTGCAATCGGCGCTATGGTTGATGCGGCAATAATAATGGTAGAAAATTCTCATTCACATATCTTGCACAACCAGCTTTTACCGGAAGAAAAACGGAAACCTCACTGGGCTGTAATTCTAGAATCATCAAAAGAAGTCGGACCATCGATTTTCTATTCGTTGTTGGTAATCACAGTTTCATTTATTCCAGTGTTTACACTCGAAGCACAGGAAGGAAGATTATTCAAACCCCTGGCATTTACAAAAACATATTCAATGGCAGCCGGTGCAATATTGGCAATTACTATCGTTCCGGTTTTAATGGGCTACTTCATCCGCGGCAAGATGAAAAAAGAAGATGCTAATCCAATCACAAGATTTTTGATGAATATCTATCATCCTATCGTAGATTTTGTAATGAAGAAAAGATGGTGGGTAATTGTACTTTCTTTATTAATTGTTATCGGCTCTTACATCCCTTTTGCAAAGCTCGGCTCGGAATTTATGCCGCCTTTGTATGAAGGCGATTTGCTTTATATGCCGACAACATTACCGGGAATCTCAATAACTAAAGCAAAGGAATTATTGCAGCAAACTGATAAAATCATAAAATCATTTCCGGAAGTTAAATCAGTATTCGGAAAAATTGGACGCGCTGAAACTGCTACTGATCCGGCTCCACTCTCAATGATTGAAACTACAATTCAACTAAAACCTGAAAATGAATGGCCGGAAGGCATGACACGTGAAAAACTCGTTGAAGATCTTGACCAGGCTGTGAAAATTCCCGGACTTACAAATGCATGGACTATGCCGATAAAAACAAGAATAGACATGCTTTCAACCGGTATTAAAACTCCGGTGGGAATTAAAATTGCCGGACCGGATTTAAATGTACTTCAGGATATAGGTAAAAAAATCGAAGAAGTTACAAGAACAATCCCAGGCACCCGCTCTGTTTATGCAGAAAGATCTGTCGGTGGAAATTATGTAGACTTTAATATCGATAGAAACGCAATCGCCAGATATGGACTTACGGTTGGTGATGTACAGGATGTTTTTATGTCGGCGGTCGGAGGAATGAATATTACACAAACTGTTGAAGGGCTGGAACGTTACCCGGTAAATCTCCGCTACCAGAGAGATTACCGAGACAATTTAGAATCACTAAAAAGAGTTCTTGTTCCACTTCCGGGCGGCGGAAATATTCCTCTCGATGAATTAGGTGATGTTGTTATCCGGAAAGGTCCACCAATGATAAAATCAGAAAATGCACGACCGAATTCCTGGGTCTATATTGATATAGAAAATATAGATGTAGGAACTTATGTAGAGAATGCACAAAAAATAATTGCACAAAAAATAAAACTTCCCCAAGGATATTCATTAATATGGAGCGGGCAATATGAGTACATGGAAAGAGCAGCTAAAAAATTAGCGCTGGTAATACCGCTTACTTTACTGATTGTAATACTTCTGCTTTACTTTAATACAAGATCATTTATAAAAACCGGAATAATACTTCTAGCACTTCCATTCTCGATGGTTGGAGCTGTCTGGTATCTCTTCCTTGCAAATTTCCATTTAAGTGTGGCGGTATGGGTAGGTATAATTGCTTTGCTAGGTGTTAGCGCAGAGACCGGGGTTGTAATGTTGCTTTACCTCGATATCGCTTACGAAAAATGGAAAGAGAAAGGTCTATTAAAATCATTTGCTGATTTAAGGGAATCCATTTTTGAGGGAGCTGTAAAAAGAATCCGTCCTAAGATGATGACAGTTATGGTACTCTTCTTCGGTCTTCTGCCAATATTAATTGGACATGGTTCCGGTGGCGATGTAATGAAAAGAATTGCAGCACCAATGGCGGGAGGAATTTTTACCAGCTTAATTATGGAACTGACGATCTTCCCGGCGATCTTTTATATATGGAAAAGAAGAGAAGTAAAGAAAATAATAAAGTGAACTCATCCCCGGTCCCCTTCTCTTTTAAGAGAAGGGGTGACACAAACAAAAAGTCCCTCTCTTTTTAAGAGAGGGATTTAGGGTGAGTTCAAAAGGAATTTGACAAAGACATAAACTAAAACAAAAGGGAAACAAAATGTTAACTAACATTATCAAATCTATTAATTTAATTTTTGTATTTACTTTTATGTTTACTATGTTAGTGTTAGCACAGGATAAACAGGATTCCGCGACAAAGAGCAAAACTATGGATATGAAAATTCACAAAATGGAAATGATGAAAGATTCAACTCACCAGATGATGAATAATGAAGAAATGTCTGATGAAAAATATTCAATTGTGCGTAGTGGCGTGATCGATTTAGAAGCTATTGATAAAAATAAAGATGGTAAAGTATACCAGGATGTAATGGACTTCAATGTTATTTCGGACAACCCGGGTAAATGCCCTATTTGCGGTATGAAGTTAAAGGAAGTAACACTTAAGATAGCGGAAAAGAATCTTATCGATAATAATTTTAAAGTTAAGGGATAATAAGAATTATGGAAATAATAGTTGGCATACTCTTTATTGGCTTGGTTGCTTTCTTTGGTGTTAGGAAATTTAAGAATGCAAGTAAAAAAGATTGCTGCAAATAGATGGTTTGTTCTGATATTCGTATGATAAACAAAAACTATTTTTTCTAAACAAGATAGTCCCTTTGGCAAGAAACATTAAACAGAAAGATTACTGAAAAAACATTCAATCGGAAAATGAAATTAATACTTAAAAAAGAGTTCGGAAAAATTATTTTGGCTCGAAAGCTAGAAAATATTATTTAGTTTAAGAAAAGGTTTTTCTAATCGTTTATTCCTGCTTAACAACGGATTGCTTTAATTTCTAAATTGGGAGGTTTATTTAACCGAAAGGCGTAATCCTTTTTTCATCCCATTGCACTATTGAATTACTTTATTCCCCTTCTTATTTATATCTTAACAAAAAAAGAGTAAAGAAAAATTATGTTTCATGACGGTTTCATGGGAGGAATGTGGTATGGCTGGATATTCTGGCTGGTTATTATAGCAGTAATCATTTGGGTGATCGTTACTGAAATGAACAAAAACAAACGTGATACCCAATCGCCGCAACAGGAATCTGCACTGGATATTCTAAAGAAAAGATATGCACAGGGGGAAATAAATAAAAATGAATTCGAAGAGAAGAAAAAAGATTTATCTTAAAGTATTACAAAACGTTCGTAAAAAAATAAAATCATGTTAAACTTTGTTAAAAGAATGTAACGTATACCACTTTTAAACAATTTATTTTTGACTGTAACAAAAAAATTAAATGACTCGAAAGGAGTTGAAAAAATGTTAACCAAAAGATTGTTCGCAGTTATTCTCGCCGGTCTTCTTATCTCATCCAGGGTTAGTTATCAATGCACAGGAAAAACCTGTCAGCAAAATGAATCATTCACAAATGATGATGTCAGATTCAACAATGTATAAATCCATGCATAAAAATTGAACTTCCGACGGTAAGCTAAGAACACAAATGCTGAATATGATGATTGAAAATTGCCAGGGCAATAAGGAAGCAATGGAAGAAATGGGCAAAACAATGATGCATAAATCCTGAAATGCATTCTATGATGATGGAAATGATGCATGGTGAAGGAATGATGAATCATAATATGAATATGATGAACGATTCGACTAAATAATTCGCGGGAATTATGGATTTCACCTTCGGTAAAAAATAAGAGAAGATTATTCATTTCCTCGTTTCTCAAAGGGACGGGAGAGATTAATGAGGAAGGTTAAAATGCAAAACGAACATCAAGATCATAATCATAGTTCACACAATATGGATCAAAATAAACATTCAAACAAGATCATTCAAAACATAATGATCAAAGTTCTCATGAAAAGATGAATCATAAAAAGGATGAGCACGGCGGACATAACCATTCGGAACATCACGGTCATATGATTAAAGATTTTAAGAAGAGATTTTGGATTTCACTCGTGATCACAATTCCAATCCTCTTCTCTCTCCCCTGGTCCAGCAATTTCTTGGACTTAAAGAAACTTTGCGTTTCAGTGGCGATATCTATGTTTTGTTTGGGCTTTCAACATTCACTTTTTTCTACGGCGGCTTGCCCTTCTTAAAAGGGCTATTTGATGAAGTTGAAAAACAAGCAGCCCGGAATGATGACATTAATTGCTACTCGCAATATCGGTTGCATATTTCTACAGCAGTGCAGTTGTGTTTGGAGTAAAAGGCGAAGTGTTTTTCTGGGAGCTTGCAACACTGATTGACATTATGCTTCTCGGTCACTGGATTGAAATGAAATCTGTAATAGGCGCTTCAAAGGCTCTTGAAGAGCTTGCCAAGCTTATGCCGGATGAAGCTCATAAAATAAATGATAACGGTGATGTCGCTGACGTTCCTGTTTCTGAATTAAAGCACAATGATAAATTATTAATAAAACCGGGAAAAAATACCTGCCGATGGAAAAATCTATGAAGGGAAAACCTCTATAAATGAATCAATGATTTCGGGAGAATCCAAACCTGTTAACAAAACTAAAGACGATGAAGTAATCGGCGGATCGATAAACGGCGAAGGCTCAATAAAAATTGAAGTTGAGAAAACCGGCGACGAGACTTTCCTTTCACAGGTTGTTAAAATGGTTCAAGAGGCACAAAAGAGTAAATCGCGAACTCAAAATCTTGCAAACAAAGCAGCATTCTGGCTTACAATAATCGCAATCGCATCGGGTACAATTACAATGTTTGTCTGGCTGTTAGTTGAAGGATCGAGCTTTAATTATGCTTTATCAAGAGCAGTTACAGTAATGATAATTACATGTCCGCATGCTCTTGGTCTGGCAATTCCATTAGTTGTTGCTGTTTCAACTGCACTATCCGCAAAGCATGGTTTATTAATAAGAAACAGAAACGCATTTGAACAGGCAAGAAATATCCAGGCAATAATTTTTGATAAGACAGGAACATTAACCAAAGGCGAATTCGGTGTAACGGAAACAATTTCTTTTGATGATAACTTATGATGAAAAAGAAATATTAAAATATGCAGCGGCGGTTGAATCTGAATCAGAACATCCGATTGCGCAGGGGATCGTGAGAACCTTTCGAGGTTAATGGTTCACAAAACGATGAGCAAACCTCGAAGGTTAAATACGCATTAAAAGATTTTAATTCTATTCCGGGGAAAGGTGCCGAAGGGAAAGTTGAGGGTAAAGATGTTAAAGTTGTTAGCCCGGGTTATCTTGAAGAAAATAAAATTGAAATCAAAGAGAAAGATAAGATTGATAAATTATCCGCACAGGGTAAAACAGTTGTATTTGTTCTTATTGATAATAAACTAACCGGAGCAATAGCATTAGGTGATGTTATCCGGGATGAATCAAAAGATGCAATAAAACAGCTTAAAGAGTTAGGGATAAAAACAATGATGCTTACCGGCGATAACAAGCAGGTTGCAAAATGGGTCGCAGATGAACTCAGGACTCGATGAATATTTTGCCGAAGTTCTTCCAAGAACAAAGCTGATAAAATAAAGGAAATACAATCGCGCGGATTAGTAGTTGCAATGACAGGCGATGGAGTTAATGACGCTCCTGCTTTAGCACAAGCTGATATTGGAATAGCGATAGGTACAGGAACAGACGTAGCTGTTGAAACTGCCGATATAATTCTTGTTAAAAGTAATCCAAAAGATGTGGTTGCATTAATTAAATTTTCAAAAGCAACTTACAAAAAAATGATTCAGAATTTAGTTTGGGCAACGGGTTATAATGCATTTGCCATTCCACTTGCTGCGGGAGTTTTATATTCAGCAGGAATTATTTTAAGTCCCGCAGTTGGAGCAGTATTAATGTCTTTAAGTACTATTATAGTTGCAATAAATGCAAAGCTGCTAAAAGTGTAATTCTTTACTTATTTTAGGTAAATGAAAGATAATTTCTTAAAGAGCAGCATACCTGAAGATACAAAGGAAATACTCGTTGGGTTAGGATTTA